>NZ_JACXXN010000152.1 GCF_014904695.1 Nostoc sp. MG11
AGCGAGCGCAACTACATAGTCCATGACTCCACTCTTTGGCATTAAAAGCTGTAATCCTTATCCTGAAGACCTTACAGCTTTTCTTAGTGCCATTCAGTATTGCCATTTGAATCAACAGCACGATACAAATATTTCCACTCACCTTTTACTTTTATATATATATATGTCTCATCCACTCGCACTGAATCATTGGTTTGACTCAAGTATGGTCTGCATCGAGATTCAATTTCTAGAGCATAAGCTTGTACCCAACGATACACTGTTGTGTGATCTACCAAAAGTCCTCGTTCCTGCATCATTTCTTCCAGAACCCTATAGCTCAATGGATATCGTAGATACCACCGCACACATAGAAGGATGAGCTCGGATTGGAAATGACGCCATTTAAACGGTTCTTTGGGGTTCATTGATGGGCTAACTTTGATACAAGACTATTGGTACAACTACACTTCTACCAGACCAGCCCTAGTTTTTGCAACACAACCTGTAGTTCTAACAGTCTCTTGAATGCGCTCAAGCTCTATTTCCCGGACGCGAATTAGTTCGATTTGTTCATCTGGACTCAACTTGATAGCTGACCCACAGGTTTTGTAATTCAGGCATTCTCCAGAATCTAGCATTCCTGGTTGCAGCATCATACTAGCGCAATCAAAGCCGAGTCCACATATTTTGGTGGGCATGGTTCTTTATCTTCTTTAGTTCTAGCTGATAATTTTTATTATATTAGCTAGAACATAGCGAGATTCCAGCCTGCTGTAAAGAGAAGAGGTATTAATCGGAGTTTATATCGGATAAAAGATAAGGAGCTGTTCGAGATTGCACCAACACATTGTCCAGTGCGTCCTTGTCCCCTGCACCCTAAATGATAATCATGACCGCATACTGCCAATTAACAATCTGGGATGTGCTTGATGAAATGTCAGAAGCTCCAGCGACATCTTCACTTACACCAGTGTGGGAGTGTTTAGATGCCGAGCTAGAGAATTTACCCTTGGAGGCACAGTTATCAACCGCAGCTCTTGCCTTCAGTCAAATTGCGGATATTCTCAAGTCTCGTGCCGAAGTGCTGTTGCAAGATACTCGCGATCGCAGTAGTTCTTTGGGGCCAATTGTTAGCAGCGATATCTCTGCTGGGTTGGTGCGAACCACAATGCAGCTTGATTTGGACGATTTAATTGAACCAGCAATACCACAGGCTTTTAAACCGCATGGTTCACACCAATTTTCACATCCTAGTGAGCCGAATTATTCTATAATAACATCTGTTGAAAAAGCGAATGTTTTGGCACTACTTAATGAGGTGACGAGTTTGGAAGATGTTCACAAGCTGGCTGGAGATGAAAATGTAGAAACCTGGCAGCGTGCGATCACTAACTACCTAATAAATGTCAAAGATGAGATTTCTTTAGTTAAACTGCAACGTGTGTTGGAAATACCAATGGTAGAAGTATGGTTGGGATTATTGCTGGGTGGGTTTACATTAGAGCAGCGTGGAGATTTTTATCACAACCAAAATGTCTGGATAAAAAGCTCTCCAACTGCCACCAGTAATATCCTTCCACGCTGACTATACGAGTACAGCACGGGCTGACCAACCTCACGGGAGTCCTATATTTCCCTTACAAATCAAAGTCAAGGCTAAAAGTTTGGCCATCAGAATCCTCTTGTTTTTCAATAGTAGATGGCTGGGGAGTCGGCTGAATAAGTTGGTTAGACTCAGTATTAATCGGGGTGAAAGCTACTTGTTGAGTGGGAAATGTACCCTTTCTGAAAGCAAAATAACAATCAATGATAAAGTAAAGCGTCTCCAGGTAACTTTTACCTAGTTGCTGTGATTCTGCAAATATCCGCTCCCGGCAGCTATCTTTGATCCGAACTTTTTCCGGTGTCAAGTCTTGTTTGTCTACCATTGTTATAACTTCCCAGATGTGGTTGTTGGATTCTTACTCATAATGGTTTTTAGCATTTCTAGAAGCCCAAAAACAGGTTGTGTTGCAAAAACTAGGGCTAGTCTGGTAGAAAAGTAGTTGTGCCAATAGTCTTGTATCAAAGTTAGCCTGTTAATGAACCCCAAAGAACCGTTTAAGTGGCGTCATTTCCAATCTGAGCTCATCCTGCTATATGTGCGGTGGTATCTACGATATCCGTTTAGCTACAGAAACTTGGAAGAAATGATGCAGGAACGAGGACTTTTGGTAGACCACACGGTTGTGTTGCAAAAACTAGGGCTGGTCTGGTAGAAGTGTAGTTGTACCAATAGTCTTGTATCAAAGTTAGCCCATCAATGAACCCCAAAGAACCGT
>NZ_JACXXN010000153.1 GCF_014904695.1 Nostoc sp. MG11
GAGTGAGTATTGAGAATGAAATAAAAAGCAAAGGTGATCGCATAGATTCTAATCTAATTGCGATCACCGAATGCCCAAACCAATAATTACCTTGACTGTTTAGCTTCTTGAATAATATCAAACGAATATCTCCAATGATACTCATTTGCATCATGTATGCAACGGCATTTCATGAATTCAACTATTCACCCGAAACCGAATGAGATGATTTACGAGGCGATTTATTTCGCTTCAAAAACAAAAACCTCGTCATCAAGGTGAGACAAGGCTAATAAGTTAAACATCTACTATCAAGCTAAAGCATAGCACATAGCATTCTAACTAATGCTTCCTTGGGCAAAAGGAATGACGGGTTAACCGATTGCAAGGTTACAAGTTATACTTCGTTTGCTGAGCAAACAAGTTTAACAATTGCTCAAATATTTCTTGAGACAAAACCAGTTAATTCTTGGGACATTTTTTTCTAGCGGGACTTAAACATTTTTAGAGCATAAACAAGCCTAGAACCCATACAAGGCAAAGGAAATACACCAAAGGCTCAAAAATGCTTGAAACCCAGACATATCAAGAAACTAAGCAAGTAGATGTTAAAGTCTCTTTGTATATACATTTGAGACTTTTTTCTGACTACTTTTTGTCTAAGTCCCACAAAAATAAAAGCCCCATCTCCAAAGCAGGACGAGGCTTGTTATAAATTGATCATACTAAACTGTTAGTATAAAGCCACTAACAGTATAATAAATGTTCTGTTAGATAGAATAAACGGCAGTACAACACTTTAGATAGTAGCGAATAATACAATCACCCCTCGCCATCAGAAATTACCAAAGCAGGATAGATCACCCAACTTAATAACAATAATCCTGGTTACTGAGGCTACGCCAACACGCTATGAATGTGCTACCTAAATCAAAATCATGACTCAAGAAATATCAGAATTAGGGTTCTTTGGTAATACGCTAGCTAGAACTAATTCTTCAGATGGTCGCTGGTTCAGAAAACAAAAGCGATTGCTTGTCAGCTTTGATAACTGTAAAGCGGTCGCACAAAAAAACTTTTACCTTAACTCGCTTTATTCCACTCCAAAAATAAAAACCTCGTCTCACTTTGATGACGAGGTTAATAACTAAAACAATCCTTGCAAGTTTAATATACTGCATATAACAGCATATTTGATGTATATTAGGCAGAGAAATCGTAGTTTAACCTGTTATAAGGTTACAAGTTATACTTTCATTGGATAGTAAACAAACTTAACAACTGCTCAAATATTTCTTGAGACAAAACCAGTTAATTCTTGGAGCAGTTCGTTCTAAACAGAAGTAAAAGCCTCATCCCCTCCAAGAGATGAGGCTTAGTGCAATTTATACTAGACTGTTAGTATAAAGCAACTAACAGTTTAATAAATATTCCGCTGGATAGAAGAAATAGCAGAATAGAGCTTTAAGTAGTAGCAAATAATACAACTATCCAGCGGAATTATAAATTATCAAAGGCAGCGTAGATCACCAAATCTAAGAACAATAACCCTGATTGCTGAGACTGCGCCTAGCGTCGGTGAAATACATTGGTATTAAATAAATGATCCCTCAAGAAACATCAGAATTACTTGCTGCTTTAATGCGCCAGGAAGAATTGCTCAAGCAGCTGGTCGCTTCAATCAATAAGCCGAAACTGGGGCTCCACAATGATGCTAGCAGTTGCAAAATCTACTGCAACCGTCACAACGGTTATCTGTGGTATACGCTCAATAATGGTGAACCAAGTGCTGTTGATGCCACTGCCTTAACAGGATATCTGCGAGAACTACGATTCGAGAAGTGCGAGCGACGTGGCAAGGAAGTACACAAACTGTTAGCTACAATTCAGGCTGACCGAACATACATCCTAGAATCCGGGCATGATACTCAGTTTGCCAAAGGGTTATTAGCAGCCATTGCCAGTCTTACACCACAACAACTTTACTCACCTGTGACACTACAACCGCAGCCAGGGACAGATGATAGCGTTTTGTTCTGTCGTGTTTGGGTTGGGTCTGAATTCATCATAGCTAACTACGGTGAACAGACGAACTGGCGAGAAATAAGTAAACAGGCTTTAGCTGTTACAAAAGCGGCGGCTTCTATGGTGTTTTAGTAATTAAATAAACAGCAACAAAAAGCCCTCCGGCAAAGCAGAGGGAATGGTTAGAGTAGGTTGGAAGACA
>NZ_JACXXN010000154.1 GCF_014904695.1 Nostoc sp. MG11
AAGTTAATTTTATTGCAGACATCTTCGGAGTTGTTGCATAAATAATCTTAGTTCTAGAGAATTTTATCACTTCAAACCTTTTTTGCAACACAACCCTTTTGAGCGTCTCGGTTTGAGTTCTCTAAACTACAAGAATGCGATCGCTGGCGGCTATCTACAATTTGCCCCTCAAGGTAGTAATACTGCGGTCTTGATTGACCCAGATGGAACTTCTGGGAAAGGTCGAGCTGCAAGGTTAGTTACCGTTGACAAGGTGTCTACCTCTGCATTAAATAAATCGGTTAACTTTGCTTTCTAGTTAGTTTTCTTGCAGGATGGGAAGTTAGGTTAGTGCTATTGCTTTTCGGGGCAGTCACAAGACTGTCTTCCTCCCGACTGGGAAAATGTGGAAGCGATATCTAGCGATAAGCCGCAAAGCGTCTACGCAACCGTAGCAAGTAGACGCTGAACTGCCTTCGAGGAGCGAGCGCTTTTTATCCTTAGACTAAAATTGCGATCGCTACCAGAATTGTGGGGTGAGGAAGTTGAGTTAGTGCGATGGCGTAACCGCCCGCCACGAGTGCGATCCCAATTTAATCATTGGGTACTGCCGATGACAGTACCCTTGCTTCAGTAATATTTACTGCCGAATACTTGAGCATTCCTGAGCTACGAGCGTGGGGCCAAGAATTGCGACCATCTGACTGCTGCGTAGGATAATTAGCAAATTTAGAGACAATTCTTAGACATAGACGCTTTGTGAGAGCTTATAATTATAATACAGGTATAAACTGTAAAAGCTCGCCTGTTAACCGAGCAAAATCTATTTATTTAAATACACAGCAATTCTAGCAATCTAAGTTAATCGGCGTGTATCTTACTCTCCAGCGAGTGGTATGTTGAATACACCATTCAGTCTCAGCGGGGGATACAGTTTATTGGAGGTTTTTGATGAATATTTTGCTCCTGTATCCCCTTTTTCCCAAAAGCTTTTGGTCGTTTGAGAAGACCTTGGCATTGCTCAATCGCAAAGCGATGTTGCCGCCGCTTGGGTTAGTTACGGTTGCCGCTATTTTACCGCAGGAATGGGAATTTAAGCTAGTCGATCGCAATGTGCGCGAAGTTAACCAAGCAGAATGGGATTGGGCAGATTTGGTGATTCTGTCCGCTATGATCGTGCAAAAAGAAGATTTATTAGAGCAAATCCACGAGGCAAAACGCAGAGGAAAACGGGTAGCAGTAGGTGGGCCTTACGCAACTGCATTACCTCATGAAGTGATGGAGGTAGGGGCAGACTATTTGATTTTGGATGAAGGAGAGACAACTTTGCCCCTGTTTACCCGTGCGATCGCACGGGGCGATCAATCTGGAATCTTCCGTGCAAATGGCGAAAGACCAGATGTAAGCCATAAGCCATACGCCTATTCCGCGGTTTGATCTGTTGGAATTCGATGCCTATGCAGAAATGTCAGTACAGTTTTCGCGCGGATGTCCCTTCCAGTGCGAGTTTTGCGACATTATTGTGCTTTACGGTCGCAAGCCGCGCACAAAAACACCAGAGCAATTACTTAAGGAACTTGATCGCCTCTACGAGTTGGGTTGGCGGCGCAGCATTTTTATGGTGGATGACAATTTCATTGGCAATAAACGCAATGTCAAACTGTTCCTTAAAGAACTAAAACCTTGGATGGTGAAACATCAGTATCCTTTTTCTTTTGCCACAGAAGCCTCGGTAGATTTAGCGAACGACCAAGAATTAATGAATTCGATGGTGCAATGCAATTTTGGCGCTGTCTTTTTGGGAATTGAAACACCAGATGAAGCTAGTTTGACTCTCACCCAAAAACATCAAAACACAAGGAATTCCTTGACTGAGGCAGTAAATACGATCACAAGATCGGGCTTGCGGGTAATGGCAGGATTTATTATGGTTGTGTTGCAAAAAAGGTTTGAAGTGATAAAATTCTCTAGAACTAAGATTATTTATGCAACAACTCCGAAGATGTCTGCAATAAAATTAACTTG
>NZ_JACXXN010000155.1 GCF_014904695.1 Nostoc sp. MG11
GGATGGTCGCCATTAAACAGCCGCTTTCTCATCTCCAAGGCTTGGGTGTAGAGGGGTTCGGCTTCGCTGTACCGCCCTTGGCTATCGTAGAGTCCTGCTAAATTGTTCAAGCTAGTAGCGACATCAGGATGGTCGCCATCAAACAGAGCTTGGCAAACATTTAAGCATTGTTCATTCCAAGATTCTGCTAATTTATATAATCCTTGTCCTTCGTAAAATCTTCCTATCCCCACAAATACCCAAATTACTTGATCGTTGGGGACTGATGCTATGGAAATTATCTGTGTCTCTTTTGCTTGTATCTCTAAAATTAAACGGTTTCCCAGGTCTTCGAGATGGGGAACGACATCTTTGATGCTTTTAATCTGCTCAGAAGTTGGTGATTGGGGAATGCTTTGGGCAACAGTTATTATGGCAGTGGTAAAAGTTGTTTCTAAAACTGATTTGGTTTCGCCAGAGACCGTTAACTGCTCTTGCAAAAACCACCGCACTAAGGCATGAATTTTATAACACCCTTCTCTTTCTTCCACCTGTTGCAGCAAGTTTCGCCCGTAGAGTTGCTGTTTAGCTGCGTTTAATTCATTTTTTGACCACGTTAGCTGTCTTTGTTCCTGATTTTCTGCTTCCTCTCCACCTACCGCCACCCAAACAACCAATTCCCAAAAAATCAGTGCAGGAGAAAATAAACTCAACAATTTTCCTAGTTGTTGCGCCAGTGGGTTGAGTTCTTCCCAAGTTAAGGTAAAGGCGGCTTTGACTCCCAGTTGAGTTGAGTTGAGAGTTTCCCGGTTTTGTAAAGCTGCTTCTGCTAATTTACGTTGTTGCAATTGCCCAAACATAATATCTAAAGATATTTGTGGGTCGCGTACCAAATAACCCCCAACTAAATCTATCCCCAAGGGCAAATATTCCAGACATTCACATATTTTTGTTGCGGCTTGTGGTTGGTTTTCAACTCGCCTATCTTCGTCCCCCAATAATCGTTTTAACAGTTCTAAGGCTTTACCTGGTTCTTTTTGGGGCGAGAGAACATCTAAGGGAATCTCTTGAATAAAATTTGGGTCTAAATGCCGCAGTCGAGTAGTAACTAAAACTCGGAAGCGGTGGTCATTGGGTACGACTTCGCCGAGGTTGACTAGGTCGGTCACGTCATCAAAGACGATTAAAATAGGCAAGGCGGAGTTAGGATATTTAGACCAACACCAGGCGACTTGTTCTTTAAGGCTTAAAAGTCTTCCTCCTAATTCTTGGGGAATCTCAAAACCAAACTGCAACTGAAAAAACTCTAAAACTTCGGCGGCGAGATTGGTTTCTCTATCGTTAAACCAGGCAATTCCGTCATAATCTTGTTGATATCGTCTCGCGTATTGGGTGGCTAATTCAGTTTTGCCCACGCCACCCATTCCCGCTATTGCTACATAGTCTCCGCGTTGCAAGTCTTCATGCAACATTGTCAGTTCTATTTCTCGCCCGACGAAATGAACAGAACCGCGATAAGGAATATATTTTGTGGGAATTAGCTGTTTTTGCCCTTCAATAATTTGAGTGGCAATGTTAACTTGAGCGCCAGAGGCAGCAAAAGCACCTATTTTATCGGCAAACTTACCAGAGTCTTCAGGCATACATAGTTGAGTGGTAACAACCGCCTCAGAATAAATTCTAAGGCTTACAGCTAAAGTCTTCTAAAAGGATGTTTGAAAAGTCCTTGGTGATGTATCAAATACTTTTAGATCCCCCTAAATCCCCCTTAAAAAGGGGGACTTTGATTCCGTTTCCCCCCTTTTGAAGCTACGGTGTACACACATCTCTGTACAAAACCAAAATCGTTGTAAATCTTCCTAAATTCCCCTTAAAAGGGGGACTTTGAGAGGTTTTTGCCCCCCTTTTGAAGGGGGGTTGGGGGGATCAAAAGCCTGTGGGGCAACTCTAAAAGACTTGTGTG
>NZ_JACXXN010000156.1 GCF_014904695.1 Nostoc sp. MG11
AGC
This sequence comes from Nostoc sp. MG11, assembly GCF_014904695.1. Lineage (GTDB taxonomy): Bacteria > Cyanobacteriota > Cyanobacteriia > Cyanobacteriales > Nostocaceae > Komarekiella. Next base: position 4 of record NZ_JACXXN010000156.1, read on the forward strand.
CATTGTCCCAGGCTGAGAAACACACCAAAGAAGATGGCAGCGATGGCACAAAGAATAACATTGCCTGGGAAAGTGAACGGATCTACTTTTGAGGTAATTATCAGTGGCACACAGACCAACCCAGAGAGCAAAAAGCCGAAGAATAAGCTAGCAGCACTGGCGAGAGTCCAGTAGCGACCGAGATAACCCAGGTGAAATTGCAGCACCCACTCCTGGATTCCGAACATTGTCAGCCAAAACGCAGCACTCGCCGTCCAATAATCAAGCATTAGCTGTTGTCTTACCTCTATTTATCGCTTGGATCACGAATCATTTTTAGGATAGGCTGAAATAGCCTCGGTATCTCACCAAATCTGAGAATACTTGATACATTGCGTAGGCGTAGCCCATCGTAGACATCGCTTGCTGGTAAGTTTTAAGCGATTCTTGCTGTTGCATAAAACTGAATCCCCAACTGAATATTAAGGTTTACTTATCGTCTAATTCCCTGATGAAAGCATCAATCGCTTTAGCTGCTGCGGATTGCCTACCTAGCTTGAGTTTGGTAAGGGTGCGTGAGCGGATTGCTTCGTAATCTGGCTGTGATTGAAGCCTGGGAGATTCAGCTTGCTCTCTCAGGCGTAGCACTCCCCCTTTACTGTCTGCAACTCTTCATATAAGCGTTGATTTTCTATCTCTAAACGGGCTACTTCTGCTTTGTAATCTGCTAGCGTTTTTTTGGATTTAGCAAGAGTTACATCACTTTGAGCTATGACTAAAGATTGAGCAATTTCATCGAGTTTCTCAATAGTTAAATCAGCATCTTTGCCTATATATCTTTTATGTAACTTACCTTCCACCCGACGATATGCTGACCAATATTCAGCTTTACCTGTTTTAGCCTTCTCCTTTCTAGCTGTGTAAATGACTCCTTCGGTCATGGACTGATACCTAAAGCTAGAATTTACCTCTAACCATTCCAACCACTCAAAGGAACCCACCTCAATATCAATTGCTTCCAATTTACCCGCCTTTACCACCAATGCTTCTGCTGCCATATTAAGTTACCCATTGTTACCTACACTTTCATTCATTCTACAGGTAACAAAACTAAGTTACATAGAGTTATTGCTTAGAAGAACCGGGCTTTTCAACCTAATATCTATAGATTACCTATTGCAAGTTACCTACAAGTTACCTATAATAATTACATAAAGATTGGAGAAAAATGCAACAAACTCCAAACCGAGTGATAAGACAAATTAAAAGAGCGATCGCCAACCCTGAGAAAGTACGCGATCGCTCCTTCACCAAAACCGAAAAAGGAAATGATGATTACTACAACATTAGCATCAACTCAATACTCAAAGTCTACCAACCAAGCTTCTGTCTTTTCTTTCCGGCTGGCTTATATAGAAGCTGAAGTGGATTACCAAACCCTTGAGCAGCAAATTAGAAATACTTCAGTAGACCAATTCAACTTGCTGGTGCAACTTAATCAAGAGTTAGCAGCAGCATCAGAAAAGATGGAGGCGGCATTTGATGACTGGAGCTTGGAGTTAGACTGCTTTTTAGACATACCGATAGAGTTAGAGCCACTCCTCACGCTAGGGCTAAGGCTGAATGGCACTAAGAAAAGCTGTAAGGTCTTCAGGATAAGGATTACAGCTTTTAATGCCAAAGAGTGGAGTCATGGACTATGTAGTTGCGCTCGCTGAAGGAGAGATGATGTAAGGTTGCCCAAAAATTTTGGAGGTAGAAAAAGCTTACTCGTTCATGGAATACTTTCTTTGAAACGAGCAAGCAGATACGATAACTACTACTGTGACATTACGAGTACAAATCCTGGCTGTGTTGCAAAAATAGGTGCCTAAGCAAGTGTTATATTCTTTCAAGAGACTGAAATGCTACAGAGATGAACCCAAAACAACCATTTAAATGG
>NZ_JACXXN010000157.1 GCF_014904695.1 Nostoc sp. MG11
TCAATTTGTTCTACAAAACGGCAACGAACATTTTTACATAGAAGGTGAAACACCAGCAACAACAAAAGTTGAGGAAGCATCACGTTATCCCACCTTTGCTGATGCTCAAAAACACCTATCAAGTTTTCACAATAACAATAAAGCTGTAGATGTTTTTGTTAGACCAGTGCGGATAATAGTTCAGTTATTGGATTAATATTTTTGGAGCAGAAAGATGTTGCCATCGAAATTTGCTGAATCTGCCGGATTCCCAGATCGTTGGCAGGAACGAGACTTACAACAATACCTGGGCAATCGCCTAACTGAACGTGGATTCCAAACTCATCTGGAAGTTCAAGCTAATGGTGGACGGGCCGATATAGTTACCAGTTGGCAAGGTGGAGCGATCGCAGAGGTGAAGAAATACCTTGACCGCGATACCATTTACCAAGCGGTTGGGCAACTCAATCTTTACGGGTTAAACAATACGCACAAACTCGTTGTGATGGGTTTTCTCACACCTGATGCGAGAGCGCAACCATCGGCACTCAAGACGGCTTCAATGGTTGAGCAGAATCCCCGCGTACAAGTGGTTTTCGTCAATATTGATGAAGAGTGGTTGCCTGGTAGTAACGTGCGAATTGGTTTTGGGAATTTCAGCTTTTGGCATTTACGACTGCCTCAACTACCCAATTTTAAGGATTGGCGCTGGTGGTTTAATTTAGCCAAAGCTAATCCCTTAATTTTAGTTTTTGCAGTCGCTTTTGTTTCCATCACGGCATCCCAACTGAAGCGAGAGTTTACTGATTGTCAACAGACTAACCAGGTATGGAATTGTTTGTTTTCTCAAAAGATGTCGTTGCCTTAACAGGGAATGGCACGCTTGTAAAGCTGGGGAGGCTGGGGGAGTAAAGAGCAATTACTAGTAGCTCTTACTACTATAGTCTAGATGAATACATGTATTTATTTGTCTCCCCCAGCACCCCCGGCTCCCTCCGCTCCCCCACCTTGCCTCAACAAATAACTAAACTTAGTGACATTCGCCTTAACAGGTTTAAACCTACATTTACCAAGAATTAAGCTAATGAGCAATATCATTAACATCCGACTGGAATCTGTTGAATACGGTAGCTACTGCTTGTGGATGGGACTTGATCCACAAAGAAATTTGTACATGACTTATCCAGCGATTGAGGCTATTCTCAATTACGACGAAAATTTAGCCAGGACTAAATTAGCAGCCAAAAAGCTGAAAGCATTGTACAGAGAACATCTGAAGTAGAGCGATTTTCTGTACGTATTGTCAATAAGTCGGAAGGCTTTTCAGTTCCCAAAAATGGGCAAGTTGCAGCGATCACCTACGAAGGATTTCTGCAACTGGTCAATTTTGAAGTCATTCAGCAGAATCCTGTGGCCATCAATTTGGTGGTAGCAGGTTTGGGTGATTCACTGCGCTCACTTGCTTACTCGCATTTTGGTATTGCTATTTCAAGCGAACAACGAAACCAGTGGTTATCTGCACGGCACGACGGGAAAATTATTAGAACAGATTTAACCGATGCCATTAAATCTTACTTAGACCGCCACGAAGAATGCTCGGATAACTGCCGCATATTCATCTACGTTAATGCAACTGATGCGATGTACAGAGCAGTTTTTGGTATGACACGGGGGAACGGCTTAGAAAAAAGGGCAGACTTAATAACAGTACGACTATCCGTGTTGCTAAACAGATTAAACGAAAAAGTCTGCCCTTTTTTCTCTTCGCCAAATGCGTCAGCAAAACAGATGGAGGAATTATTGGGCTGCACTCGTCACGAATCGAGAGATTATCTTGATTCCCGTAGTCTCAACAGGATTAACAATGCCGAAGCGGCTTGTGTTGCACAGATTGATAATCGAGATGTTGAGCCAA
>NZ_JACXXN010000015.1 GCF_014904695.1 Nostoc sp. MG11
GGGGTTGATAGCCAATAATTAAAGAACCAGTCGGAAATCGATAATCCTGAGCGATTTCGGCAACGCTACGACCAGCAACATAGCAATTGTTTGGGATAGCAAGTTTTAGTACCTCAATCTGTCCCTGCTCAAAATGCATCATTGATTCTACTTGAGGATACTCAATGGCATTTACCATTGTTGAAACTGCTAGTTCAACGGTACTGATGATATGGTTAGCTCCAGCTATACGCAGCGGTTCAGCAAAATCGGGGTGGCGCATCCGAGTCAGAAGATGGGGAACGCCGTAGTGCTTAGCAAGAGTTACCATTGCCAAGTTTAAAGCATCACTTCTCAGGACAGCTGCCAAAGAGCCTGCTTTGCGAATCCCAGCTTCTAACAATACTTCTGTACTCACAGCACTGCCTTCAAAAGCCATTGCCCCCACTTGTTCACGGGCATAGCGGCAAGCGGTAGGATCGATATCAATTACGGTAACAGTATGCCCTAGTTCTATCAGTTTTTGCGCTAAACTTAAGCCCACTAAACCTGCTCCACCTATGAGTACGTACATGGCTATTCTTAATGCTCTTTGACTTGCTACTTCAGTTTACAGGTTAGCAAAAGATTGAATAGCTGAGTGCCATTCGGGTAAGCACACGATTCATTTCGAGGAAAATACATAAACTTACGTTAAACGCGGAGGTTACACCTCCAAGGTGATTTAGGAATGGCTCATAAGCGGTAATTTAATCTGGAACGTCGAGCCTTTATCCTCATTGCTCATCACATGAATGTGACCGCCATGAGCTTGGACAATTTGTTGAGCGATCGCTAATCCCAACCCAAATCCGCCGCTTTCTATTGCCCGTTCTGTATCAACTCGGTAGAAGCGATTGAAAATGTAAGGTAAATCTGCCTCTGGAATTCCAATTCCAGTATCGATGACCTGAATTATTACCCGATCTGGGTGAGGTTCTAAGCGTAACCAGACAGTTCCACCAGACGGAGTGTATTTGCAGGCGTTGTTGAGCAAGTTTTCAACAGCTTGCCGCAGCAAATCGGGGTCAGCCCACAACTCAATGGGTTGTTCTGGTAAATGGCTGATCAATTGGAGCGAGACTTTTGCAGCTTGAGTATTGTAATAAACAGCTAAATTCTCTAGCAAGCTATTAAGATTAACCTTTTTGAGAGATTCGGGAGTTAATTTTCCCTGATGCCGAGCCAACAGCAGTAGGTTATTGACTAAGGTACTCATCGACTTGGCACTATCAATGATATTTTCTAGTGAGGGATGGATTTGGGGACGATCTGCCGCCATTAGTCGCCCGACTTGAGCATTAGTCAAAATCGCAGAAAGAGGCGATCGCAATTCATGGGAGGCATCTGATGTAAAGCGTTGCAGCTGGTTATAAGCTTCCTGAACTGGCTGCATCGCTATGCCACCAAGTACCCAACCTGTAAGTCCAATAAACCCCAGTGCTACAGGCACAGCCAGCGTCAACATTAACCGAAATTCTCTGAGATCGTTTTGAGTTTCTGTAAGTGGAATAGCCACCTGAAGATAGCCGATTACCGAATTTCCTCCTTGAACAGGCAGCGTGACTTGACGAAGCCAAAGCGTTTGGTTTGTAAAGGGGTCAACGGACTTAATTGTAAGAAACTCAGATGATGTTTGTAACTGCTCTGAAGGTGGAGTACCAAAAAACCGCTTGAGTTTGCCATTTGGGTCATACCAGCGAGCATAGACCAGTTCGACATCAGCGGGGTGAGAACCACTACCCAATAGCGGTATATTGCTCAGATCGACTTGTTTGCGTCTTTGGTAGAGCCGATACTGGGAACTTGCTGCCATTATCTCTGCTCTTTTATAAAGCAGTTGGTCTAATGCTTTGAATTTGTCTTTAACCTCAAGGTTATAAATCACCCCAGCAAAGAGAACGAGAATGCACCCCATCGAAAGGGTAAACCAACGAGCTAAGTTACGACGACTGCTGTTAAACACAACTTAAATTTCAAGATGATTCTGGAGGGTTGAGGCGATAGCCCATACCATACATGGTTTCAATCCAATCGGCTGCTGCTACTGTCTGCAAACGTTGGCGAAGTTTACGAACTAGAACAGTGATCGCATTACTCTCTGGTTCAGTACCCCACTCCCATACGGCTTGCTCAATTTGGTTACGAGTCAGGACTTGTCGGGGATGACGCATGAAGTACTCTAGCAACTGAAATTCCTGGGTGGAAAGGGAGACAATCGCCCCTTGTCGCTCCAAAAGTAGTGTATCGAGATGAAGTTGCAGGTCTGCCAAGCATAGGGTGTCTCCTTGCCAGAGGGGCGATCGCCTCCTCAATGCTCGTACTCGTGCCATGAACTCCACAATATCAATCGGTTTAACTAGATAGTCATCTGCTCCTGCATCTAATCCCGTTACCTTATCGGGTGTAGTATCTTTTGCGGTGATCATTAATACTGGAGCGGTTTTCCCCGCAGCCCGATACTGTTGACACAGACTTACCCCACTAATCCGAGGTAACATCCAATCCAAGATCAACAGGTCATATTCTTTTTCAGCCAAAAGCCATTGAGCAGTTTCTCCATCCTTGACGCCATCGACGTTATGTCCTGCCTGGGAGAGAAGCGTTTGCAGTGGCATTAATTGCTTTGGATCATCCTCCGCTAGTAAGATTTTCATTACCTTTATGCACTTGAGCTTATTAAGAATAATGCATTGAAGCAATTTGAACGTCTTTCATCAGTGAGATTTTAGAGAATTGTCTACCTTTTACGATATAGATAAAGCATGACAAACACAAAAACAGAGGTGGGTGTAGTGTGTGGCGTCTTAGCAAACGTTGGCTGCAAGGGCTGGGATTAGAGTTTTGGTTGCCTCTACCATTGGTAGCGGTTGTGTTTTGGCTTGGCTGTAGTTTCTTGGCTGCTCAAGAGTTAAGCCAATCTTACTCTACCGAAAAAAAACTTCAGTCAGATACCCAACTTGAAGCACGTCTATCAGTTAACGTGTTGCTTATTAACGCCGTCGTCAACCGAACTAAGAAGATTACTCAGGTTGAAGTGGAAACAGCAGACCCCATTCTGAAGCGATTGGAATTAGAACTACCAACGATAGAATTCAGCCAGATAGAAGCGACAATTGCCCAAGAACTAGGGCTACCCAGTCAGGATGTGAGGAAGTTAGTGCGATATGAAATTGTGGAATAACATTGAGCCGATTTCAGGCTAGTACAGTACAGCGGAGATTGACTATAGTTGAAAAAAGTTATAAAAGCTGACTATATAAACTTTCTTACCTCCTATCTTCAATGTGTTCAGCCTTGGTTTTCAATGTTTGGTTCATGGCTTCAAACCCTTGGCGAACATCGGTATTTAATCGGCGAGCCAGCAGAGGTACAAGTAAGCCCTTGAAAGATTCTTGCTGAATGAAGCGAACGCGATCGCTTGCTAACGGCTCAATGATAAAGCTGTGTTCTCCGTCAAATAGCCCTGGTATCAAGAAATGCCCTAACCAGCGTAATTTGCGATTTGGTTCTACCGTAAGAATTGTAGGTCGAAAGGTTATGCCATCTGTACCCGGAGGCTGAAAGTGAACGGTAAGCTTCGCCCCCTCACTCAGTGAGCCACTAATTTGACGAATAAACAAATTCCATTTTGGAAAACTGGCAAAGTCAGTGAGTAAGTTCCAAACCCGACTATCCGGTGCTTGAATTTCAATTTCAGTGTAAATTTTCATGGGTGTGGCTTAATAGGAAAACCAGAATAAAACGGCTATTCCTGCCAATAAGAAGCTGATGTATAAAGCCCCTGTAAAAAAACTACTGACCTTGAACCACCAGGACAGAACATGGAGCATGATGAACAACGTGATTGCTCACACTTCCAACTATAAGTTCAGCAAATCCTTTAAGCCCTCTGCGACCAAGCACAATCAAATCCGCTCCCCAAGTCCGAGCTAAATTACAGATGTTAGTTCCAGGATCACCTGTGTGATAGCTGAATTCTGCGGTAACACCCTGGTTTTTCGCCTTCTGACAGTAAAACTGGAGTAAACCTTGTGCCTGTTGTGTTTGTATTTCTTCTAGTTCTGCTAAGTTCAAAGTGGCTTGACTAGAAGCTGTCAGGTTAATGCTGTGACCAATCATCAAATGAGCAGCGTCTTTTTGGGCTAACTCAAGTGCTTTTGCAAACACTGTTGCAGTAGCAGGCGAATCATCAAGCGCCACCAAAATCTTTTTAAAGCTCATACACACCTCCAATAATTAATTACTTCATTCCCATACGTTGTCTTTGAGCTTGAAGGATAAATGTGATTTAAAAGTGAAATGTGAGTAGATTGAAGTTTCCCGCTCACAAGGAGATAAGCAATAGGAGTGAATTCCTAGTAAAAAAATTATTCACTTTTCATTCACATTCATGAGCAATCCTGGAATAGAAGGATGTTCACTGAAACGACAAAGCAAAACTGGCGTGCCATTACCCTTTACCTGTAGCAAGAAGTTCGACAGATCTTATTGCTGTTATTTATGGCAGTCATTCTAAATGCACGGTTCAGGCTCACACTACGAAACTATAGTTTCTTACTACTTCGAGATTATTAATCCTTCCTTTTAAACTTACTCATTTTTATAGGAGACGTTGTTATGAATTCCAGTCCAGTTAAACATGCGCTCGGCATCATTTCTACCCGTCAGGCTGTAACACAGGTGCTTGATGAACTTAGAGAAATTGACTTTCCCATAAAGAAAATTTCTGTGTTCAATATGAACTCTGAACACGAAAAGTCACGCAAGTATGCTGATGCGAGTAATCATACTATTACTCCTATCGAGGGTGCTAAAACAGGCGCAGTTACAGGAGGAACAGCCGGAGGCGTCCTTGCACTAACAGCCGGACTTGGTGCATTAGTGATTCCTGGTGTTGGGCCTGTATTAGCGGTTGAATCTGTACTGGCTACCCTGCTAGCAGGTGGGGCAAGTGCAACATTTGGTGGTCTTTATGGTGCATTTCTAGGTTGGTTTGCTCCAGAAAGGCTAGTTAGACTCAATCACCCATCCACATCTCAAGAAGAATTTTTAGTAACGCTAGAGGGAACAGCGGATGAAATCCGGCAAGCAAAATACATTCTACGTTACCGGGGTGTGCGAGAGTGGCATGTTTGTGAACTTAAAAAAAGATTTTCATAATAACGCTTTCAGGAAAACGGTTATTTTAATTTGGAGCCAGAGATGACAGCAAATGCGATCGCTAAAAATACTTTTCCTGAGTCAACAAAAGATTTACAGAATTATCAATGGCATACTCTCGCTGAACAACAAGTTGTGCAAACCTTAGCCAGCCATTCTGAAGCAGGTTTGACTCATGAAGAAGCTGCCAAGCGACACCAGCAGATGGGCCCAAATCAACTGACTAGTAAAGGTGGTAAAAGTCCTTGGCTACGATTTCTAGAGCAATTTAATGAACCACTGCTGTATATTTTGCTAGCGGCGGGAGTAGTGACGCTGCTGCTTCAAGATTGGATAGATGCGGGAGTAATTTTTGCTGTCATCCTAATTAACGTCATCATTGGCTATATTCAAGAATCTAAAGCAGAAGACGCGATCGCTGCTCTGTCTGAAGTTGTCACTACCGAAGCAACTGTGATTCGTGGGGGTGAAAAAACTCGTCTGGCTTCGATTGGGCTAGTTCCCGGTGATTTGGTGCAGCTAGCATCTGGAGATAAAGTGCCTGCGGATCTACGGCTGTTAAGTTTGCGTGAGTTGCAAGTTGACGAGTCTGCGTTAACAGGAGAATCTGTTGCGGTCGAGAAAGCAACAGGATTGCTGGATATGGAGACACCGTTAGCTGAACGAACCAATATGGCGTATGCAGGAAGTCTCGTCACGTTTGGACAGGGAGAAGGTATGGTAGTGGCGATCGCAAATGCCACTGAAACCGGTCGCATCTCGCAATTACTTGAAGGCAGCACAGGTCTGAAAACACCGCTGACGCGAAAAATTGACAAGTTCAGCAAAACCTTACTTTACGTCATCTTAGGTTTGGCAGCCCTGACATTTGCAGTCGGATTAGGACAGGGTGGCTCTTGGATTAATGTTTTTAAAGCGGCTGTAGCTCTGGTTGTCAGCGCGATTCCAGAAGGATTGCCTGCGATCGTTACAGTTACTTTGGCAATTGGAGTTTCCCGGATGGCGCGGCGTCACGCGATTATTCGCAAGCTGCCTGCTGTTGAAGCCTTGGGAAGTACAACTGTTATCTGTTCTGACAAAACTGGAACTTTAACCGAGAATCAAATGACGGTTCAGGCGATTTATGCGGGTGAGCAAAAATACAGTGTCAACGGTATTGGTTATGCTCCAGATGGTGAAATCTTAATGGATCAACAGCTCGTTGATCCCAATGCAGATGGACATGTTGCTCTACGAGAATGCCTAGAAGCAGGACTACTCTGCAATGATTCTCACATAGAATGGCGAGACGGACAATGGAGCGTGGTAGGAACCCCAACCGAGGGAGCGTTGATTGCAGTCGCCCAAAAAGCAAGGTTAACGCAAGCTACCCTTGAGCAGGAGATGCCCAGAATAGACACCATTCCGTTTGAGTCGCAATATCAGTACATGGCGACTTTGCATGAATTGGATGCAAAACGAAGGCTGAATGTTATTTATATCAAAGGTTCTGTGGAGGCGGTTCTCAAGCGCGCAGATCAAATGCTCGATACCCAAGGACAGCTTACTCCTCTCAATCCTGCGGCAGTAGAACAAGAAGTTGAACACATGGCAGAGCAAGGGTTACGGGTATTGGCATTTGCAAGAATTGAGGTGGCAGGAAATCGACAATCTTTGGCTCACACTGATATTGAGGATTCGCTGGTGTTTCTGGGACTCCAAGGGATGATTGATCCACCACGCCAAGAAGCGATCGCCGCCATCCGTGCTTGCCAATCCGCAGGAATTCAGGTGAAGATGATCACTGGCGACCATGCATTAACAGCATTTGCGATCGCCCGCCAGATCGGAATTTGCTCGGCACAAGAACAGGTATTCACTGGACAGCAATTAGCTCAGATGGATGAGCAGGAACTAGCACAAGCGGCTGAGCAAAACATGGTATTTGCGCGAGTTGCTCCAGAACAAAAGTTGCGTTTGGTGAAAGCCTTGCAGTCAAAGGGTGAAATCGTCGCCATGACTGGAGATGGAGTAAACGATGCTCCGGCTCTCAAGCAAGCAGATATTGGTGTAGCTATGGGCATAGCAGGATCAGACGTTGCTAAAGAATCGGCTGACATGCTGCTAACTGATGACAATTTTGCCTCAATTGAGGCTGCTGTGGAAGAAGGACGTGCCGTTTACCGAAACTTGAGGAAGGCGATCGCTTTCATGCTGCCGATCAATGTTGGAGAATCTATGACAATTTTGATTGCCATTTTACTAGCAACTGTTCTTCCCATCTTGCCGATACAAATTCTCTGGCTCAACATGGTCAGTTCAGTAGCGTTGATTGCTCCCCTCGCTTTTGAGCCAAAATCTGGACAGGTGATGCAGCAACCACCACGTAACCCCAACGAAAAACTTTTATCGGGTAGTCTACTTCAGCGCATCTTGGCGATTTCCGTTTTTAATTGGGTGGTGATTTTTGGAATGTTTCAATGGACACTTCAAACTACAGGTAATGAAGCATTGGCGCGAACGATGGCGATTAATGCACTGGTAGCAGCAGAAGTCTTTTACCTCCTAAGTATCACCCAGTTTTTACCCTCCCTGTTTGCCAGGATTCAAGGTAAAAGCACCTCTGTGGCTTACGCTCCTGTGATCGGAATTGTGAGTGTAGTAATTTTACAATGTTTGTTTAGTCAGTGGAGTATCATGAATCAATTGTTTAATACAACACCTTTGACGTTTGCTCAAGCACTCATTTGTATAAGTGTAGGTTTGCCAATGGTACTTCTAACTCTCATCTTGCAACGCTTCGATCCGCTCAACTAGGTATCAAGTCCGCTTTCTCGCCAGACTTCGACCCAGAACCGAATGGCACTAAGAAAGGGTGGAACCCTCGCTAAGGCTGGGTGTAGGAGAAAATCTTTTCCCTACTGACTGGCTCACTTCTTGATTTTAAATCTAATTCTTGACCGTGCAAACCCTACCCTCCTTATACCCTTACACCCAAAAGCCTTGTGACTTATGGATTTGCCGAAAACGAGCGTGCCATTTAGTGCTAAGGCTTTTAGTCAAAAATGTAACTTAACATTGTTCAGTATAAATCTTCATCAAGGAGGTGTCTTTGACTGAGAATCCACCTTCCTCTTCACGGCAACAGAATGCGTCTCGGCAAGAACTTGTGGAGTTAGGGCGATCGCAACTCGAAGCATTGCTACAACAAGAAAACTTCCAGGGAGCAAAAGCTCTGTTAGTACCTGTACAACCTGTAGATATTGCTCAAGCTATTGAGGGTTTGCCAAAAGCTATGCAAGCTATAGCTTTCCGCTTACTTTCAAAACAAGAAGCCATCGAAGTCTATGGATATCTCGACTCTAGTGTCCAGCAGTCTTTGATTGCAGAATTGAGGCATCAAAAGGTTCTCGATATTGTCGAGCAGATGTCGCCTGATGACCGAGCGCGACTATTTGACGAATTACCTGCTAAAATCGTCCGCCGACTACTGTAACAACTCAGTCCAGCTGAGCGCGAAGTCACCGCCCTACTTCTAGGCTACAAAGAGGGTACTGCTGGGCGGATCATGACTACAGAATATCTTTCTGTGAAAGAGGGTTTAACGATTAGCCAAGCCATCGAGCGGGTTCGCGTTTTAGCTAGTGCCGCCGAAATCATCTATTATCTTTATGTGACTGATGGAAAGCGCCGTCTTAAAGGAACTGTTTCTTTTAAAGATTTGGTGATTGCTCAGCCAGAACAAATGCTGGGTGAAATTATGACCCGCGATGTAGTGTTTGTTCACACAGATACAGACCAAGAAGAAGTAGCACGAATCATTCAACACTACGATTTAGTAGCTGTGCCTGTGGTGGATACAGAACAGCGTCTAGTTGGCATTGTCACCGTTGATGACGTGCTTGATGTTATGGAGCAAGAAACTACCGAGATATTTATGCTTTGGGTGTTATGGAGCAAGAAACTACCGAGGATATTTATGCTTTGGGTGGTGTAGAAGCCAATACGGTTCAGTTAAGGCTCAAGGTGGTGTAAATTAAGGGTTGTAATCAACACTGAAAGTCAACTGCAGTGCATCTCAAAGATTTCTCCCTGTTGTCTCCAATGACACAAAGCGGGGAATTGCTAAAAGCAATAGAGGCAGCAATACCTGCAACTGCTGTAGAGCAAGCGATCTCAACGACCAAAGCCAATGAAGAAAGAAATCGTTCTTTACCCGCACATTTGGTGGTCTGCCTAGTAATAGCAATGAGCCTGTGGTCAAGAGATTCGATGCGAGATGTACTCAAAAACTTAGTTGATGGATTATCGCAGGCATGGGTAAAAGTTGGGAAATATTGGCGAGTACCCTGTAAATCAGCAATTACGCAAGCTCGGCAAAGATTAGGATCTAGGGTGATGAGCCAATTGTTTCATCAGCTAGTAAAACCAATGGCAACGGGTGAAACATTGGGAGCATTTTTAAATGGGCTACGAATAGTAGTAATTGATGGGAGCTGTTTTGATGTTCCAGATAGCGAAGAAAATGCCAGAGTTTTTGGTCGCCCAAGTAGTCGTCCAGGAACAATTGCAGCATTGCCAAAAGTGAGATTAGTCATTTTGGTAGAAGCAGGAACGCATATTATATTTGATGCCTTAATGTGTCCTTATCGTATGGGAGAACGGGTTCGAGCTTTAAAATTATTACGCTGTGTACAATCAGGAATGTTGTTGATGTGGGATAGAGGATTACATTCCTATGAAATGGTACAGAAAACAGTATCCAAGGGCTGTGATTATTTAGGAAGAATCCCTGCTAATGTGAAATTCTTAGCAGAAAAACCGTTAGAAGACGGCTCCTATTTATCGTGGCTCAATCCTTCAGGAAAATTACGCTCAAAAGGCTGTCAGACAATCATGGTGAGAGTTATTGAGTACACAATTGAGCATCCCCATCCGGCTGAACAACTTACTTATCGCTTAATTACGAGTTTATTAGATATTAATAAATTTCCAGCAGAATTATTAGCGAAAGAATATCATCAACGATGGGAAGTAGAAAATATCATTGATGAATTTAAAATACATCTTTTGGGGCGTAAAACTCACGTTCGTTCTCAAAAACCACGAGAAGTTGTGCAAGAAATTTATGGTTGGTTGTTAGGTCACTGGTCAGTACGAATGTTAATGTTTAAAGCTGCAACTGCTGCTGGGGTTCCACCATTACGCTTGAGTTTTACAGGTACATTACGAGTCATTCGTCGTGCTATTCCTAAATTTCAAGACGGAGAGACCCAAGACTTACCTTTTTTTTCGATTGGTTAATTGTCGAGATTTTAGATACGTTGTTACCTGAACGTGTTCACCGTATTAATCCCAGAGTCGTGAAAAAACCTGTATCAAAGTTTCGCTCTAAAAAACTGCAACACAGAGGTACTGGACAACGAGTAGAAGCTCCGAAATTTCACATCACTAATCAGCTTTCTGGGCTTAACTGAACCGTATTGGTTTCTCGTGTAGGAATCAAGGCAGATAACGTTGACCAAAGTTCCGCCGTGCCTGCCCCAAATGATGAAAAATGGTCAAATGAAGCGTTGTTTACCGCTGAAGGCATCGCAGCACGGTCAAAAGCGCGACCTCTGCGTATGGAGAAGCTGAAGTTGGCAGGGATACTGGGGGAAAATCCAGGGGTTGAGTTTTTGCAGGAATGTTGGAACGATGATCCCGCTTTGCAGATTGTGATCAGGAAGCTGCTGATGAGGTTTCCGCAGTGGGGGGTTGCGTGTGTGGATGGGGTGTTGGTTGAAGTGTGGTAAGTAAACGAAGAAACAGAAGATTTTGCTTGCGAATTGACAATTGTTTTGGTCGCAGGGAATTATGTATACGCCCTTTGGGGGAACTGTGGAGTTACTGGAGATGATGCAAGCTTTTCAATGCAGTTGTAAATGAGGGGGCAAATCAACAACAATGGTTTTAAAGCGAACTGAACAATAAATTAGTCAAGTAATAATTACATATTTTTCTGACTTGTCTTAACTGTCTTAACTGTCCTTGAAATATCAATTTATCAACTGTATCCTAATGGACTAATTGATATTAATAATCAAAATAAATGGAGCAACAAAGCCTTTTGAAAGTAGAAACTTTTCAAATGATATAGTTTTATGGAATGGGATACAGCCATTTGCGAAATAATTGTGTTAAGCGCGGCATGATTAAGTAGGTGAGCAGGGCGACACCGAGTCCTGTAATAATCAGTTGACTAAGCAATACAGGCAACCCAGACAACAACGGTACTAGCAAACGATTGAGCTGAGGAAGAGTAAAGAACACTCCCAACCACGTCATTAACATCATTTTGTAGCGGGGTGGTGGAGACTTCATCGGCTTTTGTGAGAGAGTAAACCAGGTTTCCAATCCGGTCAGGGTTTGAACTGCTTCCGGCTTTTCAATTAAGGGCTGCAATCGCTCAATCCACTCTCGCCGAACATCAGATTCTAGCCAGGTCTTGAGATTGTCGTAGCAATCGAATTTGAGAATGACCACGTACTCAGGATGGGCGTGATCCTGGGGTCGAATAGTGCTGACACCCAGATGTCCCTTGAATTTTCGTGCATCTGCCGCGATGCTATGAAACCATGCTTTGTAACCTTCCTCGCGCCCCGGTCTCACTACATGACAGATCACAGCTGTGACTGGATAGTTTTCTTCACTGATATTGCTCGCCAACGGTTCATCCAACATAGAATTTAACGTTATGGGTAATTTGATGTTTAAAAAAGAAAAACGGCTCTTACCGTGCCTGTACAGATCCTAAAACTGAAACGTCGTCCGAATGGTGCCAACAAAAATCGTGTCATTATTGCTGTTGTGATCGGGGTTGATAATGGCGATCGCACCAGGAGTAATTGAGACATTATCGTTCACTTGCAATCGATATAAGGCTTCAAAATGCAATGAGGTGTTGCGATCTATTACCCCAAACTCATTGCTGATTACTTTGGGGGGTTGTCCAAAGACAAAGCCCAATAGATTGCCTTTTTTGCCCAAATCTGGGAATCCAAAATTAACAGCATAGTAAAAAATCTCAGCGCTGGGATCATTGGGGATATCTTGTGCCGATGCTTGGAGATATCCTACCCAGCCCCCTAATCTGAAGGCAGGGTTGACGAGCCAGGAAGCTGCAAGACTATAGCTATTCCCAACAATGTTTTTACTGGCTCCATTGAAGGGGTCATTGGTAATGAAATGATACTACTTGTACTGATATTGATCGCATTCAAAGAACGAGCATAGGTTAAGCCAAAACTTAAGGATTTCGTAGGTTTTAATGTCAGTTGTGCTAGGGCAGAGTAGGAACCATCAAATAATCCAGATCCCGCAGTCGGGTTGTTGGCTTCACTAGCAAGATAAACCAGTGCCAAATTGATGGCTGAGTTGAAGTTATAACTGATACCAATGCCTGTCCCACCTGTTTCTTCACGGTAGATGGGGCTGCGAATCCCAAATGCAGAGATCGAACCTCTGCCATCACTTCCTAATAGAGGGTTAATGGTATCAACCACATCAAACAATGTACCCTGAGCGATCGCAGTCACCTTAGCAGCAGACCCGATGGGAAATTGATAATAGAGTTGATTTAAAATTAACTGATTGCCTGTATCACTATCAAAACTGAGGCGAGCCATATTTGTGCCTGTGGCTTCCCTAAAGTTGGGAATATTGCCAGCCTGAAATCGAATTCTCAGTAAATCTTGCCCCGTAAAACTGGTGTTAAATATCAACCGCACGCGATCGCTAAAAATGATATTATCACCGACCTTACCCCTGGAGCCAGGTGTTTCTCCTGCTGGTACAGCTTTATCATCGCCAAATGCACCACTCACCGCAAAAACTACTTCTCCAGTAAATTTTGTCGTCGTCGAGAATTGCTGAGACTCGAGTTGATCTGTGCGTGTTGCTAAGGAATCTACCCGTCCACGCAATATTGAGAGTTCTGCTGCAAATTCCTTTTGAAGTCTTTGCAAAGTTTGTAAATCTTCTCTCTTAATCACATCTGCTGTCGTACTTTCTAGTAGCTGATTGAGCCGAGCGAGACAAGCATTCAACCCGACAGCAAATTCATAGCGAGTGATTGAGCGATTGCCTTGAAATTTTTGATCGGGATAACCAACAATGCAGTCGTAGCGATCGACTAATGCTTGTAATGCTTGAAATGCCCAATCTGTAGGCTGCACATCAGTAAGCTGATTCACAGATGTGACTTGCTCGGGCAACGTATCTTCGGCAGTAGCAGACCTAGAAAAGCATTGCTGAGTAAGGCATACTCCAAAGATCAGAGATGACAAGAGAATTAATTGAGAAAAAAGTTTCATTGAGAACAACCACCTTAGAGACACCAGATTGTTCGGCAATTTTTTACCAAGAAGTAGTTGTCACCGCTATGTTTCAAGTAAAGTTGATAACCTAGCGATGACAATACCAACTCAGTTACACACGAGCTAAAATAGACGCTTTCTCATTCATTATTTACTGGGAGATCCAGCACTTGAGTTTGCTGCATAGCTGGTCATCAGGTTTTTGTAGTCAGGAATAAACCCTGCTAAAAGACTACCTAGCCCTTCAATATCGTTACGCCAGTCACGGTGCAATTCACCCACAACGCTAAACCAATTGACCAATTGAACTCCAGCACGAGACATTCGATCCCAAGCTGCATAGCGACAGGCTTCATCAAAGGTTCCAGAGGCATCGGTGACAACAAAAACGTCATAACCTGCCTCCAATGCCGAAAGCGCACAAAAAGTAACACATACATCGGTGACAATCCCGGCAATGATTAATTGCTTTTTGCCTGTGGCTTCTACTGCTTTCACAAAGTCCTCGTTGTCCCAAGCATTGATCTGTCCGGGGCGGGGAATAAAGGGAGCATCGGGAAACTTCTCCTTCAGTTCAGGCATGATAACGCCATTGGGGCCTTGCTCAAAGCTAGTTGTCAAAACTGTAGGTAGATTGAAAAACTTGGCTGCACTTGCTAGCGCTAACACATTATTTTTGAAGTCAGCGGCACCAAAATCACCCACAAGTGAGAACAGTCCAGTTTGGTGATCGACCAGCAGAACCGCAGCATTATTTTTGTCTAGACGGTTGTACTTAAATGTAGACATGAGGTATTTCTCCTATTTGAGTTATTGGGAATGAGGAATTGCAGAATCAGTCAAGAAAATTAAATGTGCTTTACCTTAAAAGCGAAACGTCTATTTCCTCTAAATGGCTGATGACGTAAGCTGTTGTGACACGAACTCAGTTTGCTCGCATCTCACCAAATTGCACCACTCAAGATCCGCTAGTTAAGCACCAAGTTAAGGCGATCGCCCATCAATGACCGAATACAGCATCCGGTTGCAACATCCCACGGCTTAACCGTGCGAATGATAAGTTAGGTCTTTTGGGCAATGATATAAACATGATTTTCAGGATATTGGTCATATTCGAGATGGCGACAGGTGCAATGATGCTCCGCCAGAATTTGCAGGAAAGTATCTACGCCCAAAGTGCTGTACTCAAATTCCTGACCTTGAAACGCCCCCGAAATCTCGCTGCTTGTATATCCACCGCCACAGGTAAATAGAAGCACTCCATCGGGTTCAAGCGCATCGCATAGCTTTTTTATTGTAGGCGCTTGCCTGTTGAGTGGCAGATGAAAAGTGCTGTCCCACGCGGCAATCAGGCTATAAAGTTTCGGCGGCTGCCAATCACAAATATCTTCCCGGTAAAACGTGATTTCTGGATGTAGGCGCTGGGCTAAATTGATCATTTCCCTAGAAATATCCAGTCCTTCAGGCTGAAATCCATGCTGGGATAAGCTGTTAATAAAACGCCCACTACTTCCACACCCAACATCAAGTGCTGCGTGCTGCTTAAAAGTAAATTTGATCGCCCGTTCTAATTGGGCAATCCCGTAGGTTGAATCTTGATGCTGAGTTTGCCACCATTGGGCAATTTGGTCGTAGCGGGCAGATGTATCATTTGGCTCCATAGAGTGACCTCAAAAGTGTTGATCAAGATTTTCAGAGCAATTAACATCTTTCCCTACGCTACACACAGACTACACAATCGCCCCTAACGCTTTCAATGTCGCTTTTTGAGCGTTCGTCAATCCCCTTGTCCCTTGAATATTCATGCCCTCATACAGCCGATCGCTCATCAACGTTTTAATACAGCGTCCGGTTGCTATATCCCACAGTTTAATTGTGCGATCGTCACTACCACTCAGTAAAAATTGACCATTGAAGCTAAAACTCACCGAAGTTACCCAACTCGTATCCTCATGCAACACTTGCAAACAATACCCTGTTTGCAGATTCCACAGCCGAACGGTTTGATCGCCACTGCCACTTGCTAACGTTTTACCGTCGGGACTGATGGCAACAGTCCAGACTCCACCTGTATGCCCCCGCAAAACTTTTATACTTTCGCCCGTCTGGAGATCCCACAGCCGAATAGTTTGGTCAAAACTACCGCTAATTAACTGTTGAGCATTGGCAGCAAATGCCAGCGTAAACACTCCGCCAGTGTGACCCTGCAACACGTGCAGACATGCCCCGGTTTGCACGTCCCAAAGCCGAATAGTTTGATCGGAACTGCCACTTGCCAGATGTTGACCATCGGTATTAAATGCGATCGCTCTCACACCATCCTGATGACCGCGCAGCACCCGCAAACACTGATGAGTGTCTACATTCCATAGCCGCACAGTTTGATCGTGGCTACCGCTTGCCAAAATTTTCCCGCAAGGATTGAACATTACTGTCCACACGGGCGCATCATGTCCTGACCACTCACTCAGAGACCCCGTTTCCAGATTCCACATCAAAATCGAGCCATCCTGTCCATTAGTTGCAACTGTTTGGCTATCAGAGCTAACGCTTAAATATGAAGTCCAACTGGTTAAACAAGAAATCGCATCAGTCTCTCTGTGCAAAGTTTTGTAAGGGCGAAGGGGTGACAAGTTGTCATCGAACGGCAAATGCCACAAGTGAATTGTTTCATCCTGACCCCTACTAGCAAGGGTTTTACCATTGGGACTGAGGCTGAGAGAACGAATTCCACTGGTATACCCGCGCAATGTTTTCAGGCTTTGCCCATGCAGATTCCACAGCCGCACCGTTTGATCTTGACTGGCACTCACCATTAGCTGTCCCCGAATGGCTATTGCCAGAACATCATCGGTGTGACCTTCCAAAACATTGATGCACTGAGCATCTTGGACATTCCACAGGCGGAGAGTCCCATCATCACTTCCACTCGCCAAAATGCTACCATCTGGGCTAAATGCCATGCTCCAGACCCAATTGGTGTGTCCGTGCAGCACCTTTGATTGATAGGCGTTGGCGTGGAGTTGCCCACTCCAGAGTCGAACCGACCCAGCAAAACTTCCACTAGCTAGCAGTTGACCATCGGGGCTGTAACGGACACAATGAACTCCCTCAGTATGTCCCTGCAACACATTGAGACATTTACCATTCATCACATCCCAAATCCGAACGGACTCGTCTTTACTGCCACTCGCTAAGGTTTGATTGTCAGGCGAGAAATGAACTGAGTAAACGTTTTTCGTATGTCCCTTCAAAACTTGGAGACAGTCTCCTTGTAAATTCCACACTCTCACCGTTTGATCGTCACTACCACTCGCCAACCGTTGACCATCGGGACTAAAGTTCACTGACCAAACACAGCCTGTATGCTCCGTTAAAACCTGTAAGCACTGGCCGCTCTGTACATCCCACAACCGCACCGAAGTATCACTACCGCTACTGGCTAACCTGTGACCATCGGGACTAAAGGCAACGCACCATACCCAGCTTGTATGACCTTCAAAGGTAGCTAATAGTTTAGTTGTAACGATCTGCCAGAGATATACCAGTCCACTTGAATCACCAACAGCAACAATCTCACCGTCTGGGCTAATATCGATAGACATCGCACTATTTAAGCTCTCTGAAAAAATGGACTTGCTTAAATCTGCATTTTGAAAATTGACTCCTGCTAAGTTTACCTGCCGGAGGTCAGCTTGCTGAACCACGAGTTCAGAAAAATCGGAACCGCGCAAATCTACTTTGAGCTGCACCAGAAGATTGATCAGATTACCTGCGGCATATCCTGCCCCATATTTTGATGACTGTCGCTGCTGTGCCAGTAGTTGCCTTGCTCTGTACTCAACCTCTGATACATTTGTGTAACAAGATAACAGCCATTCCATCACAGGTTGCACGATTAATCGCAGTTGAATCTCTCGGATATAATCTTTTGCCTGTACCCGAATCAACGAGTGGCTTTGCAATACATCAAGCTGCCGAGTTGCAAATTCTGTGCAGACCTGTTGAATCAATCGTTCTGTGACATATTCCATGACAACGGGCTGCAAGAAAAATAACCCATCTATTTTTTCGAGTAGAGATCGCCGGATCAGCGAGTTTACCTGTTGGGGGACGCTTTGTTGATCGACTGAACCAATCACATTTTGGCGAATCTCTGCGATCGCCACTGGCTCCCGATGAATGGCAAACCAGTACAGGATTTTCTGTTCTCCTGCCGATAGGCGATTGAACTGACGAGCCAGCAAATCGCGGATATCCTCAAAAATGAAAGTCCCCTGACTGATGTAGGCTATAAACTCAGCAATGCTGCCGTTGAATACATCTTGGGTAGCGGCGGCCACCATCTTCAGTGCCAGGGGATTACCACCATAGTGATTGATCAGGTTTTGCCACTGGGCTTCTGAAGCTGTAAATACTCCCTTTTCTCGAAAGATGGCGCGGCCATCATCGAGCGTGAGTCCACTTAGAGGTAGCGATCGCACTCTGCTTTGTGTGCCTTCCATGAACGCGATTTCCTGTGGTTTCTCGCGACTGGTCAGCAAGCAACAGCTTTGGTGGTGCGTTTCGCCAATCGTTCTGAGCCACTGCCCATAAGCTTCATAACCCGATCGCCATTGACCGGCTTGCTCACTGTGCAAAATCGTTTCCGCATTATCCAAAATCAACAGACATCGCTGCGATCTCCAATACTGCATTAATAAAATCAGCTTTTCGTCGAGCGTGCTAGGGATGATGGGATCGTCTCCCTGAATTGGCATGAGAAATTTTAGCAGGCTGGTCAGGAGTTCGTCTAATGAAGGTGCATTGGCAAGCGATCTCCAGACTACGATCTCAAACTCTGGCTGCATTTGCAGTGCTGCTTTGACGGCGATCGTACTTTTGCCAATCCCCCCGATCCCCAGTATCCCAACCATGCGGCAGCGTTCAGTCACAACCCACTGCCACAGTTGTGCTAACTCCGCCTCACGACCATAAAAAACCGAGGCATCAACTGCGTTATCCCAGTCATGCTGCGGATTTGCCTTTGGGAAAGCCGACGTTTCCTCTGATGTAATTGGGGATACATAATCAGTTTTCGTTAATTCCAGCCCAAACGCCCGGAACAGAAGCTCTAATGACTGCCGATCTACTCCCAGTTCGCGCTTAAAAATACGGGCGAGGGTATTAAGAGAGAGTCCAGTGCGATCGCTTAAATCTTCCTGCGTAAACCGTTTATCCCAAGTTTCCTCAGATTCTGCTTGCTGCTTTGCTGTCTGAAACCTCTGCCATCCGTGGGGGGAAAGAACAATTCCTCTCACCCGTCCATGAGTGGAGCGATCACGCTTGGGTTTGGTTGCGTTAGCATCCATTGGCAAGTGAGCAGTAGAAAACGGTGGTGTAAGTATTCTAGGGAACTGTGATTGGTGATATATTCACCAGGAATATACCATTTTTATGGAATGTAGCCTGGATCTCACTGTAACTCTGGACAAAAATATGTCTTTAGGTATAGAAGAAGCGATCGCGATTAAGGAATAAAAAAATTTATCAGGCAGTTACCACAATGACGCTAAACCATTTCTTTGAGTACCTTTGAGTTGTAAATTCAAATTGCAGAACTTTACGAAAATATCGACTTTTCCCATGTTTGAGTTGAATGGCTAAAACAGGAGTAGAAAGGGCGATTGAAACTGATGAAGCAGCAACTTAAAGCTTTTATTCGCTTTGAAATGCGTTTAGCGGATATCTATGAAAATGTTGAATTTGAGCCATAGTGAAAATTGCTAACTTGCAGCTTAACTCAAAGAAGTTGAGTGGTCTGAATTGGATACAAGTTGAAAAATGAGAACAACGGCTTGAATGCCAAGAAATCTCTCTGTTCAACCCAAGATCCATAGGAGTCTTATGAGTACAATCACAATCCAAGACGGTACAAATATTTATTACAAAGACTGGGGTGCAGGACAGCCTGTTGTTTTCAGTCATGGCTGGCCGTTGAACGCTGATAGTTGGGAAGCTCAGATGCTTTTTCTCGCAGACCACGGATTTCGCTGCATTGCTCATGATCGTCGGGGTCATGGGCGCTCAAGCCAACCCTGGGAAGGGAATGAGGGATACCTATGCCGACGACCTCGCCACGCTGATGGAAACGCTAGACCTAAATGGGGCTGCTCTGATCGGCTTCTCGACGGGTGGCGGTGAAGTTGCTCGTTATATCGGTCGCCACGGTACAGCACGAGTCGCCAAAGCTGCCTTAATCTCTGCCGTTCCGCCACTGATGCTGAAGACAGAGAATAATCCCAATGGGCTACCCATCGAAGTGTTTGACGGGCTTCGCACTGATTCCATAGCTGACCGATCGCAACTCTACAAGGATCTCGCTAGCGGCCCATTCTTCGGCTTCAACCGTCCGGGTGCTAAAGTCTCCCAAGGTATGATCGACTGGTTTTGGTTCCAGGGGATGCAGGCGGGTCACAAAAACGCCTTCGACTGCATCAAGGCATTCTCTGAAACGGACTTCACCCAGGATCTCAAAAAGTTTGACGTACCAACGTTGATGATCCACGGTGATGATGACCAGATCGTGCCGATCGGTGCTGCTGCGATCGCCTCCTCGAAACTTGTGAAGAATGCCACTTTAAAAATCTATCCCGGCGCACCCCACGGACTGACAAACACGCACAAAGATCAACTCAACGCCGACCTGCTGTCGTTCCTCAAAGACTGACACGCTCACGCTAATGTCAGCAGAATCATTAGAGTAGCGTGTGAAAAACCCTTTAGATAAAGTTTCTATTACAGCATTTTTATCTACCGAAATTTCGTTTTTGAAGCCGTTTCTCTCAAAATACTCATTGCCACCAATTAATTCTTCAACAGTTATGTGGATGCCTAAGTCAGAGAGGTGACTTTCTGGCTTAGGCATCCACATAGTACACAACGTGTAAAATTTAACTCTAATTCTTCTGCTTAATTGTTTGTTACATACTTATAAATTTTATCCACGACTTACTTACAATCTTCGTCAAGTAACTTCTCAGCAGCCGCTTGATAACCACCACTACTTTCTGTGTTCATAATATAAAATCCTCCCTTGCTTCTTTTGGCTACAGCAATACTTTGATCAGCCATATTTTGTGATGAATGCAAGGATTTTTTTACCAGATAAAAAGGATTATTACTCGCTTCGAGAGAATTATTAGTTAACTTCATTATATTATATTTATTATTATCTAAAGTTAAAATGAAATTTTTAAAACTTCCACTAGGAATATTATTATCATTTTGCTCAAGTTTTTTACTCACTTTTTTATTAATGCAAGAAATATGAATGTGTAATTGATCCTGACCACGCGCTTGTTTGGAATTAATAGCCAATCCATATTGATCTGGGTTTTTTATCTTAGGTTTTACTTGTGGTATGTAAGTTTTAGCAGCTTCCCATGCATATTGCCAATAATATGGTTTGTTTAGCGTGGATATACTAAGATTTTCTATACCTGTGATTTTATCAGTTGGGAGTAATAAATATTCAACTGAATGACTTCCATTTGCCACAACATATCTATTGTTAAGATCCACATATAAGCATGGGTCTGGCTTAGGAGGATTGCCTTGCTGGTTTGCTACACATTTTTGAACTTTTTCCCAAAGAAAATCTCTCCCGTTACTACCTAATACCTGAGAATTAAAAATAGTATCTAAACTGAGTCCTGTTAAAGTAGTTAACAATATGTTCAATAAATATTTATTTTTATATTTTATTGATTTACATTTGTCTTGATTCTGCAAAAATGAATTATTAAATAAGTTAATAAAAGTTGATTTTGATATTAAAAAAATATTCATTATACCTCCTGTAAGGATTTAGACATATCTTCTATGTAGGCATCAAAAATTATTGACAACTAATTTTCAATGGCTGCCAGATGAATTTATTTTGCCTAAATAAAATTGAAAATTCAAGTTTAGATATTTAAATATTTAGACATAAGTAAATCGTGGAAAAAATTTATAAGTATGTAATGAATAATTAAGGAGAAGGATCAGAACTAAATTTTACACGTTGTGTACTGTATTTTTCCTTTTCTCCTCTTGTTTGAATTCCATCCATGATAGCATATCCCTCTTCTGTCACTCTCCGGAATAAGCAAGTAGTTTAGGAGCTAAATCATCCAGAAGCATAACAGGGTTTATATTGATTCATTGCGGCAATTAAATGATTGAATCCCAGCAATAAATGTGAATTAGGGAAAATACTTAACCAGGGATAAATTAACCAAAATAGTAAAAGTGGTTGGATAATGAGACGCAGATTGTTTAAAGTGTTCTTCCATCCAGATTCATGGTTCCATTGCGGATGGTTAGAAAAATCCACCTCACTATTTTCTTGTACCTCAGTCTCAAGTTGATGAGATTTATTTAAGCTTAAGAAGACTGGAGAATTTAAAGTGATCAACGTGTAAACACAAAAAATAATCTCCCACCCTTCGGGTTCGCCAGTCGCTACAACGGGGGGAACCCCCGCAACGCGCTGGCTCATCACCTCTCAATATGTTGGAAATTAGTAAAACGGTAATCTGTCCAACCTAGTTCCTGTTTACACTGTCGAAATCCATATTCGACCCAGGTTCTTAATCCATATAAGTCACCTAAGATTTTCTTGAGATTACCTTGCAGATTCGTCATCACAAAGGAGGTAGAATTTTCTGGCATGGTTTCTGGGTCAGTAGTTATTTCCCAGTAAGTTATGGCTCTTTTTTTACCATAAATTATTTCCCTAATATATCTTGTTTCTGATTTTTGATTACTAAATGTTCTCTCAAATTTACACCACTTATTTGCCCTAACGCTTTGCCCTGCTGGTAACCAGACTCCATGATTACTTCTAATTGATACTACATAACTTAATTTATATTCAGCTACTTTTCTAATAAATTGACTACTTTCACCCTCCGGGTTCGCAGTCGCTTCAAGTCGGCAAAGCTGCCCAACGCGCTGCTCACCATACAAACTATCAGCCAGCACTAATTCAATATTGAACCCTGACTCCATTAATTCTGTAATTATCTCTGATGCTAACTCTATTTTAGTTTTATATTTATCTGACTCTTTTAATGTTCCTTTTGGTTTAAATATTTTGACGATTAATGGAAAAGTTATATTAGCATAAACTCCATAAGCATTGACTGAAACTATTCCATTATCTACTTTCCCCACGCTTCCTAAATATTGTCTAGCTACATAATCAGTTTTTTTACCTTTTTTCCTATCTCCTGTTTCATCTATTACTAATGTAATTGCCCGACCATCTAGTCGAACGGCACCTCAAGCCGGGCGCATTTGAAGGTGTCGTTGGCGAAGGCCTTAGCGTCGTCATCCGTGGTGGCATAGCCCTCGCACGAGCCGAAGGTCAGCTTCTGGTCGTAGAAGCGTTTCAACTTTGCAGGGATCTTTCCTCCTGGCTCTGACGGGTGCCCGAATGTGGGCTGGCCGCAGGCACTAAGAACCAATATCACCGCCCCAATCATTAGCGAGCTTCGGACGTGGGGCTTGTGAGTAAGCATGGTTCTCCTCTTAGCGGGAACCGTTGGCTCTGAGCCGTGCGTGGGTAGACCACGATCTCGCTTGTGGTTAGAAGAAATGTGAGACATGGGGATAAACTCCTTCGAGCTAGTTTTTGATGGGTTCACATATCAACGGGGTCATCGATGACCCCACCAAAGCGCGGACTGTAAATTAATTTGTTAGGACTTACGCCTTGACGGAAATAGAGTGGTGTGAGGCGTTACGCTTCCTCGATTAGTTCGACGTATGTTGATTTGTTTGACGCGATCACTTCACTGGCTTCACATCCAGCCCCGTCCAATGAGCGGCAAAAGCCCACATATCCGCCGTTTCCTCAATGATCTTGTCCGTGGGCTTGCCCGCTCCATGTCCCGCGCGTGTCTCGATGCGGACAAAGTGCGGCTTGAGTCCGATACCCGCTGCCTGGAGCGCGGCGACATATTTGAAGCTATGACCCGGCACCACGCGATCGTCCGTGTCGGCAGTGGTGGCGAGGATTGCGGGATATGCCTTGCCAGATTGGATGTTGTGATAAGGCGAATATTTCAAGAAATTACGGAAATCCGCTTCGTGTGCCGGAGGCCCAAACTCGTCTACCCATGTTTTCCCGCTCGTGAATTGATCGAAGCCGAGCATGTCCATGACACCGACCTGGGGCAGCGAGGCGGCGAACAAATCCGGTCGCTGATTGACCACAGCGCCGATCAGGAGTCCGCCATTCGATCCACCCTGAATCGCCAAGCCGTCTTGGGGCGTGATTCCCTGCGCCTTCAGGTACTCGCCTGCTGCGATGAAATCGTCGAAGACATTCTGCTTGTTCTGACGACGACCTGCTTCGTGCCATGCCTTGCCATATTCGGAGCCGCCGCGAATGTTGGCGATCGCCATCGCCTAAAAGGAAGGTCTGACCGCAACCGATCGGATTCGATTACCTTGTTCAGGTTTTGTTCTCGTAGGTGATCAGAAAAAAATTTCACAGTAATCGATTCCTTTTACGCTGCATTGCTGGTTTCATCCTTGACTTCGGTGAATGCTTTTAATTCGACCATCTTGCCGCCGCGAAAGCGCCAGACATCGCAGTACGAGTAATGAGTCGCCCTCCCGTCTTTGTCCTTCAGGGTGAGGTCGCCCAGTGCCGTGACGAAATCCCCCTCAGCGATTAAGTTCGCAACGATATTTAAAGGCGGTTCCACATACTCTGTTACCATCCATTGACGAACGGCTTCTTTTCCGTTCAGGGCTTGTCGCCGACAAATGTCCATTCCGTGTCGTCGGCGCAGAACGACAAGAATCCTTCATAGTTGCCTTGGGCGATCGCCGCGTTTGCCGCTTCTAAAATTGCTTTATTGTTCTCTGACATCTGAATCTCTCCTCTGTTCAAAGCAACAAAGTGGTGTGAGTTGTTATGCTGTTGCCCCTCACTGGTTTACTTCTAGGGACTGGTAAACGGCTTACATTGAATCGCCTTCACATTTCGCAGATAGTCCAACTGTGGCTCGAAGTCAGTCGGACAGAAGACATAAACATTGTCCTGAGATCGGCTAATGACTAAACGGTAGCTGGGTGGAATCCCTTCAGAACTTTCGATCACTTCGATTCTGGGAATCACTTGTGAACTGACTTGAGCCAGGGATGGAAAATTGAACAGTAGGAGTACGCCGAACAGAATTGTGATTGCGATTGTGATTGTAGTTGTAGTTGTGATTTTGGTTGAAAGAATCTTTCGGTTCATTAGAAATCTTCTGTAGCTTATGGTTGTGTAATGTTCTGTTGTTTCCAGGGAAGCGGGGATCGATAGGGGTTTTCGTGCATATCCAGGACTTCCCAGGTGGTTGGATTGACTCGCCCTGTAACTGGGATTCTGTATCGTCTCTGGAGATCGCGTACCGCAGACGCTGTGACCGCACCAAAGATGCCATCGACGAGCGCCCCTTTTGGATTGCCTAACCTCACACCTGCGGCTCCTAAAAAGCCATTGTCTTGAAGGATGCGCTGTAACAATTGCACGTTTCTGCCGCGATCGCCTTGGCGTAAGGTAGGTAAGGTTAAATCAGTGTAGGCAGTGGCGATCAGAATGGGGGAGGTTTGTTGTGGTGGAATGCTGTGTGCGATCTGCGCTGACGCTCGTTCGCGTAGCGTGTCGTAGACAAGACTCGCTAATGCTTCGCAAACGCAGCAGCGCTTCGTCGCGATCGCGGGATGAGTGAATGAACCTCCGAGCAATCCTGTTGCGATCGTTAGTACTCCGAAAATGAGTTGAGGTTTCATGATTGTCCTCCTGATGGAGATTGGTTTTATTTCGCATCAATTTGCGTCGGAGTGATTACTCCACTCGCTTTGAGACCTGCAACGAGGTCGGTCACTTGACGTTGAGCCTCTGCACTCAGGGAGTCAAAGTCGTCTAAGAAGAATTGACGTTCTAGCGTTAACTTCCGGGTATTGAGCAACCCTTCGATCTGCCAACCTTCGTCGCATTTCGTTACGACGTATAGCGGCAGCGAATCTCGTGACGGTGAAGTTTCAGTTTGTCCGGGCAGTATTACCCTGATAATTACGTGCATGAGCGCGAGTTGCGAGTTCACGAAGCGGACAAAATTCACCTCACCCTCCAGGCATGTTCCTTTGATAACCGTGTCGAACGCTTGCTGATGAAATGCAGCGATTTCTTTTCGACCCTTGAGATGTGTGCCCTCGAACGTGAGGAAATCGGCAGTTTTGCTGAACGGGGCAGCAAAGCCTTCCCCGCTACCTCGATTCCAAGCATCAATCATCTGGTGAAGGAAAGCACGGATTGCCGACTCGTCAGCATTAGTGGTGGTTTGAGCTGTTTGTGAATTCACAGTCTTGAGTTCTCCTTTTAAGTGATAGACCAGTTTTCGAGCAGCATAAATTGTGTTATTAACGCTTGCAAAACTCACGGAACAATTGCAGTCACGCGAATTTCAATCCGCATCGTGGGTAGTCCAAGCGCCGCGACTCCTACCTGTGTCCAGATTGGAGCGTGCTTGGGCATATAATGACGAAATAGCTTGGACATCACTTCGTTAACCTCCGGGGGGAACCCGCCAACATGGTAAGAATTAACGTGAACCACATGCTCCCAACCCGCACCAGCCGTCGCCAAGATTCGCTCGACGTTCCGGAACGCCTGAGCAATCTCGTCTGCAAGCGATTCGGTAATTTGCAGATTGTCATCCCAGCCGCCTTGCCCTGATATCTCCACTCGATTGTCAATTTTTACCGCTTGCGAGTAATGCAATTGATTTAACAGATATTCCCCATAACCAGGGGTAACAAAAAACTTGGGCTTATTCATGGTGTTCCTCATGTAGTACGTTTGACTCTATCTCGCGTTGCTGAAACGAGTTTGTTTCGGCATCATCCGATTTAGACCCTAATGTTCAGAATTCACTTGCCATGTAATCACAATGATTTCTGCAAACAGTAAGACAACTATTAGCCGCGAAAACGCTTGTAAAATGGCTTCCATTGCCCAGTTCTGACTCTGAACTTCCCAGAGCATCCAAACAATATTGAATCCAATCACCAACCAGGGTAGAATTACCGCTGAATTCCGCCTGCGATAGAAGCGAATCGCTGTCTCACGCCAAAATGGAAAGGTACTGAGAATACAAGCGATGTAGGACGCTCCTGCACTAATGAAAAAGCTTGTTTGAAGACTCGAAGGCAGGTTTGGGTATCCAAGCGCGATCGCTGTCAGACAAACTCCCAGCGCGAGATACAGGAAAGTAAACAAGGTAAATTGTTTCATTCTTTGCAAATAAAGCTCAACGATAATCTATTCCTATGTGGCTGACATGACTCAGCCGATGAACAACAATTAGTCCACATGCAGCACAGCCTTACCTGAAAATCTGCGCCCGATCAAATCAGCCGACGTTACGTCTGCTTCACGCCACGAAACTGCTCGATCAATATGCGTTTTGAGCCGCCCCTGCTCAACTAACCTCAGCAGACGAGCCAGCCCAGAACTAGCACTTTCCATCTCTACTTCGGTGTACAGCGTGAACCCGTAAAGCGTGCGCTGTCCTCCATTCTCGGAATAGAAGTCTGCCAGGGACAGCTTCATCTCGTTGCCGCTGCTACTGCCATAACAAACGCAGGTGCCTCCTTAAGCCAAAAACGCAGTTAGCTTCCTGACCAATTCACCTCCTACTCCATCGACAATCAGTCGATAAGGCGCGAACTGCTCGGCTTCTTGCCCGGTCTCGGTCACCACCACTTCATCCGCGCCGTAATCTCCGACAAATGCTTCTTGCGCTGGCTGACGAATTTGGGCAACGACGCTGGCTCCCATCATCCGAGCAAGCTGCATGGCGAAGAGTCCCACTCCCCCTGTTGCCCCTGTGATCAGCACCCGACTTCCTAGTAAACGAGATCCCTTTTCCACTGCATACAGTGCTGTTAACCCCGCGACGGGCAGTGTGGCGGCATCGGTATGTGATATGCTCTGGGGAATAATAGCCAGAAAGCGAGTCGAAATTGCTACATATTCTGCCCAGCCCTCCGAGCGGATGGAGAGGGCGACAATGTTTGTCCCTGTGGGTGGACCGCTGCCGTCCTGTGCTGTTTGTTCAACAACGCCAACGACATCCCAGCCAATTGGAGTGCCAAGTGGGTCATTTTGCGATCGCTTAAGTTCGCCCCGATTCATCGAAAATGCCTTGACGCGAATCAAGCACTCGTTAGCCTTCGGAGTAGGAACTTCAGTGTCTTGAAAGGTGAGGTTGCCAACGGCATCTGGTGAACTCACGAGTCTACGCATCGCAATATCCTTGTGTGTAGAGGGCTATGGTTTCATGTTCTAGATAGAACTGTTTCAATCAACTCGCTGTATATCCACCATTGATCGCTAAGGGTTGTCCCGTGATATAGCTAGTGGATCGGTTTAGGGTGAAGCAATCGTGAAATCACTTTAGAAAAAAACTTAGACAAATCTTGCCAGCAAAAGACTAAGAGCAAAGGAAAAGGCATGAAAGCTGATATGGGCTAACATTGCAGCTTCTAGCGAATATTTCCAAAAGAGCCAGCCAAACGCAATCCCCACAATTCCATTCAGTAACAACGCCCGAATAATCACAACTGGAGTGAGGGAAACGATCGCGGCAGTTGCGGGCAGGTGTAGTAGTCCAAATACCAACGCGGCTAGAACGATCGCACCCTGGTAAATCCCTTGACCTGGCAACGTAACGCCTTGTTTTAGACCTTTCCACGCAATCCAAACAAGCAGCGACATTAAACCCCAGCGCATCAAAATTTCCTCAGTGATGCCGCCATAAAGCATTGCTGTAAGTGAACTCAGCCAATTTGGTTCTGTGTTATTGGATGCCTGTAGCGCTTCAGGTAGGACAGGTTGCATCAACCGATCGAGCAACAAGAGAACGATCGTCGCCGCTACACCTACACCCAAGCTCCATTGCATCTCAACGGCAAAAGATGGAGACTTAGCGATGTGAAACACCCAATGATCAATCAAATGGGAACGTAATCCAACACGATAGGCACAACCAATTCCGATTAGAATGCTGATTGCCAGTAGAATTGAATACTGTAGTCCTTGCAGAAGCATTAAAATCCACAATGGAGGCACTTTTTCCAGTGTTTCTGGAGACAGTTTCGCTAACTGTTGCTCGACTAAAGGAATAGACGCGATCGTAGACATCACAATTCCCACACTACCCAATACAAATAAAATGCCGAATTGTTTCAAAATTGCCATTGGCTTAATCTCCAGATGATCCGTCCTATCAGCCCATGCCAGCAGCTATCATCACCTGAATTGTGGGCAAGTTGAAAACGACGTGAACGACAACAGCAGTCCAGACTGATCCACTACGGCGGTAGATTTCGGCAGTGGCAAGACCCGCTACCACAGCCGCAGGAAAGACAATATTGATGCCGTGAGTGATCGCGAAGATCAAGGTGCTGCCCACGACTGCGATAATCGGACAACTGTAGCGGAGCAGAACAGTAGTGATCACACCCCGGAAGAGCAACTCCTCGCCAAGGGGGGTGAGAAAACCAAAAAACACCGTAGCCAGAACCAGAGATAGCACCCCGCCACTGCCACCCTGAGCGTACACCCCCTGAATATTTTCGGTGTTCCCAGTAATCTGAATCCAGACCAGAATCGCCAGTCCTTTGAGGACGAAAGCAACCAGTCCGACTCCGACTCCAATGAGGAGCCACCGCCGGGAGGTTCGACGAACGCCGAAGGGTCTGAGGGAACGAATGCGTAGCAGCACAGCGGCTGCAAACCCTGCAATGCCAGCGATACCAGACAGAGCGCTGAAGACCAGTCCGTAAACCACAGGATCGAGTCCGAGCCGCGAGAGTTGCGAGCCGCCCACAAACCCAACGAAAAGGACGACAAGGCCAACAATGCATTCGGGCAAACCTGGACGGGGAACCTTGTTAGGTTGAGACGAGGATGCGGCAGTCTTTCCTAAGTCCGGCGGGTGGTTAGAATGATGAACTTCTTTCAAAACGTTGCCCCGACTGACTACGACTTCGGATGGCGCTTAGCGAAATTCCAGATAATGGCACTGGCATCGGGACCAGCATGATCGATATAAATGCCGTTTCCAGCAGGTCCCGGCCAGACGTGTCCCATATCCTGGACGAGGTACGACTCAATGAGAGATGAACCGTCCGGCGCAGTGATGGTAGTGTGGGTGTACGAATGCTTGCCCTGTTCTGAAGGCACCGTTGTCGTCTTTTCGAGTAGGTTCAGGCTGTCGTTGAGCAGATCGTCATCAACAAAATCACTTACCGCAGTCCAGTGTGCAACCAGCCGAGTGGCAACGAGGGGCGGAACGACGGCATCCTCCTCACCTTGGATGACGAGTAGTGGCACCTGCCGCGCCCGATCGCCCATCTGCGACCACGCCTGACGTGCAGTGTAGTCTGGTGGCGTGGAATTAGGGTTGTCCGGGTTCACCTGGTTCAGTCCGTACTCGCCCCCTGCAACCGATGTCACCGTTGCGAAGACATCGGGGTAGGTCACGGCGAGAATAACGGCAGCACCCGCACCCGACGAGGCACCGGCGACATGCACTTGTGCTGGATCTGCGTTGTACGCCTCGACCACCTGTTGGGCAACGCCAGCGAGAAGCGCCGGTTCTCCGCTGTAGCGGTGCTGCTCTCGTGGGTCAGTCGAGTTCCAGCAATTGATCATGTTGCGAAACATCCGTTGTGTCGGGTAGACAACGATGAAGCCTTCGCTGTCAGCCAAGCGGTTGAACTGCGTTGTGGACTTCATTGAGTTCCATCCGTAACCCGTCATTCCGCAGCCGTGAATCGCCATGATCACTGGCAGTTTGATTGCGCCATCAAACTGAGGCGGAAGGTGAACCTGGTAACGCAGAGAACCGATATCGCTTTCGTACACATGATTGTGGTCTCCTGCCTGCATCCACCAGGGCAGCCCAAACTGGAAAGCCGCAGTGACGATGCCGATGGCGATCGCACCTGTGACGAGGATACTAGAGGTGATCCAGAGCGATCGCCATCGCCTACGAGGAAGGTCTGACCGCGATTGATCGGACTCGAACACTTCGTCCAGATTTCGTTCTTGCGGGTGATCAGAAAAAATTTTCATAGCGATCAATTCCTTTCATCCTTGTGCTGAATTTTCAGCCCGTGCCAGCAAATACCATTTATGAGTTCAACGTCTTTTCAATACGGCGATCGGGAATGAGCCACAGGACTGCAACCAGAACGTATAATGCACATGCAAGCCAAGGGGTTGCAAAAGCAAGTGGAATTGTAACTGCATAAATCAATACCGATAACTTGCCTTTAAAATCCCGACCCAGAGCGTTCGCAAGTGTGGAACCTTGACCGTGGTGAAAAATAAGTGTGCGGGTCAGAGTGAAGTAGGCGATAACCCTGACGGGATTCCTTCGGATCGCAGCCAGCAATAGAACCACACCATAAAGCGCCACAGGCAACGCAGCAAAGTGATTTTCACCCATCCATGCGGTGACAAAGGGAAATAATGATAACCAGAACAACAAATGTAGGTTTGCCCACAAAGTTGAACCATTCACTTGTCGGACTGCTTGAAACAGGTGATGGTGATTGTTCCAGTAGATACCAATATGCACGAAACTCAACACATAGCTTAGAAAGGTTGGAATCAGCAGACGTAGCGCAGCTAAATCTGACTCATGAGGTATTTTCAACTCCAGTACCATAATGGTGATGATAATAGCAATTACCCCATCACTGAATGCTTCTAACCTACCTTTAACCATTTTTGGGTATGCTCCTTGTCTGCTTCAGCAATTTGCAATTTGTTAGCCTTACACAGTTGGGGAACGCTCCAAGGCTACTCGATCCCAATGTCCTAAGTTGGCTGCTGCTTCATAGGTGCTTTGGAGAAAAGCAAGGAGCATTGCATCTGGATCGTCAGCTTGTCTCACTGCTTCATAGGGTAGGATAAACTCTTGCATCTCTGAGCTGTAAAAAGCTTCTCTGGGTTGGATCGGGTAATCACGGAAACCTTCCGGCGTAGGGTAAGCGTAAGCGTAAAAAACAGGCTCCACAATTGACCCACCCCCTGGCCAAAAGCCGCAACTACTAACTTCGTGTGAATAGGCTTCGCGCGTGACCCAATCTGCCATATTCGGAACCCCACCGGGATGTTCTGGCGCACGACGACCAGAGAAACGGGTCACAGCCAAGTCAAAGCTGCCCCAAAAGAAATGCACAGGGCTGGATTTACCAGTAAACTGTGAACGGAAGACGGTCATGATGCGATCGACTTGCACAAGAATTCGCCAGAATCGTTGTGCATATTCTGGATCATAAGCTGCGTGTTGATAGTCCTGATCGAACGGGATTGGTTCTGACACTTCTTGCGGCATTGTCCAGATTCGGACTTCGATGCCGATGTCGCTCAAGGTGGTCAGCACCGTTTGGTAAAAATCTGCAACAGAGCGAGGAGCCAGTGCAATTCTTTTAGCAATGCCGTCGCTAGTGTCGATTTGTAGTTGATGGTCGAGAAAATCAAAGCTAATTTGAAAGTTACGAGTTCCGCAAGGGATTGAAGCGGTTGTTAGTCCACGCGGTGTGACATAAAGAGTAGATTGCCACCAGTGATTGAGTTTAGGTGCCAGTGCCAACCGGATTTTACCGATGACTTGCGTCCATAGATGGAGAGTTGCACAGGTATCCTGCCAAGCTGCTAAGGGCAAACTGGGCCAAACGATGTCAATGGGAGTACTTTGATTAGAAACAGCCATGAAAATCACCCACATGAGGAGAACATGTTGAAGCAATGAGAAGGAAATCTAGATGAAATCAGAATCGCTATCAATAGTCTTTTCCCTGTTCATCTGCAAAACACCATAACCACTGCTCCCCCAATTCAGCCGAACTAACCACTGTATGACTGGTTGCTTCATAATGACGACGAGCATGTTGATGCTTAGAAGAATCACAGCACAGCATTTTGCCACAGGTTTGGCAAATCCGGAGGTGTACCCAGCGGCTATTTATTTTAATGCACTCTTCACAACGAAATACGGGATAGGCTGCTTTAGAAATCAGGTTTTCCGCAGTTAGATTGTTGAGATGTTCGCAGGTCATAGTTTTTTGGTATCCCTGGTAGAAAATAACAGTGAACAGAATGATTGAGGCTGATGTGAAATCCGAAATTAGGGCGTGTCCTTCTCCTCAGTGTAGTCGCCGAATCACCCCGTTGCCGCTTGTGCAAAATTCACGGAACAATTGCAGTAACGCGAATTTCAACACGCATTTTTGGAAGTGCAAGAGCTGCAACTCCTACCTCTGTCCAAATGGGGGCATGGTTGGGCATGTAATGACGAAATAGCTTGACCATCGCATCGTTAACCTCCGGGGGGAACCCGCCAACATGGTAAGAATTGACGTGGATAACATCCTCCCAACTTGCACCAGCCGTTGCTAAGGTTCGCTCTACGTTCCGAAATGCCTGAGCAATCTCGTCCGCGATCGCTTCGGGAATTTGCAGATTGTCATCAATGCCACCTTGTCCGGATATCTCCACTCGATTGTCAATTTTTACCGCTTGCGAGTAGTGCAATCTACTCAGCATGTTTTCCCCATAACCAGGGGTGACAAAAAACTCTGGCTTTTTCATGGTGTTCCTATTGATGAAAAGCTTGCTCTAACATTTAGTTGCTATGACTAGCACGTTCGATCAGTGCGTTTGAGGGCAAGCTCGGATTGAGTACCTTGCGCGCACTGTCAGCCCCTACAACGGGCAGCGTGCTCGGATCGAGCATGCCGAGTTGAACCAATACACTCGCCTGATCCCAATAGAGGTGTTCGTGGGCTAGCTTGCCATCACGGAACTGGACAATCGCTACCACTGCCACTTCAACCCGTTTCCCGGTCGGAGCAATACCAGGTAGCATCCACTCCATCTGGATGGTATGAGTGAACTTAGCCAGCATTTCATCGACGAGTCGATCCGTCCCGATCGTGCGCGAAATCGGAACTAGCTCGAGATCTGGCGGAATCTGGGGAATGAAGTCTTTGGAATAAAACTCACCCAATGCTGCTTTTCCGACTCCCCCAGTCATCACTGGAATGTGATTCACATAAGCGTCCTCAACCATCGTAGCGAGAGCATCTTCAGGGCTGTGAGTACCAAACTCGTGCCCGATATGCTCTTCCCAGACCGCTTGCAAGGCTTCCTGAGCGGGTGTCAGGCTTGGAGTTGCCTGTACTGCCTGTTTGTTTGCTGTTTGCTCTTTGACCATGTTGAATTCTCCTAAGTTCTATCTAAACTGTATTGATTCCAATGCTTGACTTCTTTCAGATTCTTACAATGATTCGTCAGATTCTTACGAGTTGCGCGTCTATCCGACACATCACACCCAGGGTGCCTGTCCGCTGGATGCGGTGAGTCCAAGACGCTATGCGATGGTGATGGAAAGTACGGATTGCGGACTCGTCAGCAGTAGTGGTGGTTTGAGCTGTTTGTGAATTCATAGTTTTGAGCGATCGGATTAGAGTGATGCGGTTGCCTCAATTTCAACCAATGTTTCTGGAGAAGCAAGTGAGGCAACACTGATACCAGTTATAGCGGGGCGAGAATCTTCCAGAAATTGTGCGAGAATCGGTGCGATCGCCTCCATATGTTCTCCAAGTTCGCCCCGGACATAGATGCGAAGGTGAAGCAAATTCTCTAGGGAGCTTCCCGCTGCATCCAGGACGATGGTTAGGTTAGTCAGCGCATTCTTGAGCTGCCCCTCGACGGTATGGGATGAAACTTGATAGTTCATATCCCAATCCACTTGACCAGAAACGTAAACAGTACCCGATGCGGTATCGACAACAGCGTGGGACAGTCCGTGCGGTCTGCCATCATAACGTTGTGGCGGATTGATCAGTTGCTTTCTCATGGTGTCTAAGTCCTTGGACGATGATTTGTTCAGATGCCTGTGATGAGCTTTCGCGGCTAGTCGCGCCCTGCGACAATAATCTTTTCTACTAGACCGATAGGATTAGAAAACATCACCTCATGACTACCCGGCATTTGCACGAGCCGAAATAGCCCCAAGCGGCTAGACATCCTGGGATGCCAACCCTCCTCCCCTTGAGGTAAGACATTGTCTTCTGTACAGTAGAGGTAGCTTTTGGGAATGGGCAGCGAGTAAAACTGCTTCAGGTCTAATTTGTCAATAAACGGTTGATACGGTTCAGGCGATAATTGCGCGTAGCTCGATTTCGCCAGGTCGAGGTCAGCATCGTTGAGAAACGCTTCTCGCCAAATCTCAAAAGGCATCGTTATCGTATTATCGTCCGATTCTCTCGCTAGCTTGTCGAATAACGCTTGAGTGTCAGGTGGGATGTTGTCTCTGAGGCTCTCACCATCATTGAGGACAAAGGCATTGAAGAAGATTAGCCGTCGAATCCGTTGCCTTTGGCCGGCGAAGCCATCGCTAATTGCTTCAGCAACTTTCGCAATAATGCTGCCACCAAAGCTATGTCCAAGTAGGACGATATCGGTTAAGTCTTTATCGACAATGTAATCGACGATCGATTGCACACATTGAGCATGGTTGACGTTTTTATTTACGCCTTTTCCATGTCCGGCAATGGTGGGAGCAAAAGCCTGATGACCTTTCGCTTCTAGATGTTGGATGACCGCGTTCCAAGCAGAACCATCATGCCATGAGCCGTGAACTAAGACAAAGGTTGACATTGGATGACTCCTTGCAATGCGGGATGAATATTCTGTTCTAATGACATTGAAAGTTTCTCCTTTGCTGTCTGCAACGAATTCATTACGTTTCTGTAGCAGCGGAAGGTAAAGTTCCAGGTGGCCCTAAAATTTCGTCGCCAATCTCGGCAGAAATCCGATCAACCAGCGCTATGTCTGATGTTTCTGTCTTGTCCAACGTACCTATTGCTTCAATTAACCGGGCAAAGCCACTGGGCGCAGCAGTCACCAATCCACGCGCTGGCTGATCACTGAGTGCAGCAATGACGTGGGGTGTGCCAACGGGAATCAGGAAGCTTTTACCTGTGCTGAGTACCAACTTTTGTTTGCCTGCCCAGACGGTGAACTCTCCTTCCAGCACGTATAGCTGCTCGGAATAGCGGGTGTGGCGATGGAGAGGAGTCTGTGCGCCAGGGGGAAATTATCCCTCGATTAGATCGTACTGCCCTCCGGTCATGGTGTGATCGGCAATGATGGTGAGTTGATGGTGTTGTATCATGAGTTGTTTCCTTGTTTTTTCAGAAGTACAGCAACCGATCGCAGATTACTTTACTGTGTATCCACCATCGATCACCAAAGGTTGTCCTGTGATGTAGCTGGCAGCATCAGAACACGGAAAAACGACCACTTGAGCAACTTCTTCTACCTGACCCGTGCACCCCATGGGAACCATAGACGCTAAATTATCAGCCGTGATCCCCATTTGGTCAAAGAGACGATACAATGCCTCAGTCGCAATAGAAGCAGGATTGACGGCATTAATCCGAATCCCCTGTTTGGCATAATCGAGGGCAGCAGCGCGCGTCAACCCCATGACTGCATGTTTGCTGGCAGTGTGGGCAGATTGCCCCCGGAACTCCAAACAAACCAGCGATTGACGAAGTATTGACAATCGCACCCACTCCTTGATTCAGCATTTGTTGGATTTCATATTTCATGCACAAGATCTGTTTGTGAATTCATAGTTTTGGGCGACTAAATTAGAGCGATGCGGTTGCCTCAATTTCAACCAATGTTTCTTTTGATCTGTATCTAGAACGATGGCTAGGTTTCCTAAGATCGTGATCAATCATCCCTAGCAGTGAGATTTGCATGAATCAGACTGGTGCATAAATCGTTTCGTCTTCTTTGCGCCAAGCTGGATCAACTAGACAAACGAAAATAATGGGTTTGTTGCCGTAGTTGTGAAGGAACTGGATTGCATTTGGAGGAATGTAAACCGCATCACCTGATTCAATGCGACGAACTTCACTGTCGATCGCCATTTCCCCAACACCGCTAATGATGTAATAAACCTCAGAAGTCTTTAGGGAATGGGGAATCGAAGTTTTGCCAACCGGCAAGATCGCATACGCCAAACTGTAACGCAAGTTGATGTCTTGTTTGTCAGGATGAAGCAGTTCGCGCAGAACAGTTCCATCTCCAGCGATAATTTCTTCACAGTCGTTTAGTTTTTGGATCAGCATAAGTTTAGGCTTGCAATTACACAATCGGAGCAATTCCAGAGTGTGGTTAGGCGGGTTAAATACTGTCAGAGGTCAGCAACATCACGACATCTGCATGAGCTAACACGACATCGGGGTGGCGTTGAAACGCCGTATTATACTTCATGGCAAACTCATCGCCCAATTCGTCGGGGCTGAGCAGTGTACGAATGTCACCGTCGATCGCTTCCATTGCCTCTTGCGTAACAGGTTCACCGTCATGAAGCAACTCATCGATTTGGAGAATCAATGCTGAGAGTCGATGCAACCAGGCAAACTGCTCATGATTAATCACCAGTTGTAGCAATTCACCTCTAGAAACTTGCCCTCGAACTTGCTCATAGGTAAAACGCTCAGTCTCTAGTAAAAGCTTGTGCAGACGCAGTAGTTTGATTCGTAACTCACTCAAGCGTTGATGTTGACTCATCTGATATTGAAGTGTGTTAAGCATAAATCCGTCCCATCCTTCCTGCTTGGTAGTCGTCGATCGCCTGGGTAATTTCAGCTTCAGTGTTCATTACAAACGGACCGTAGCGCACGACTGGTTCGTTAAGGGGCACACCTGCAATCAGCAGAAGATCTAGAGGACGCTGAGCATCAGCAGGGTTAGAGATCACCACATCTTCTCCATCTTGAGAAAAGAGCACCATCTGCCCATCATCACCAGGCGCTAGCTCTGTCCCAAATAACCCAGACCCCTCCAGTACATAGACAAAGGCGTTGTACTCTTTGGGTACAGGCTGGATCATCGTTGCCCCTGGTTGCAGTGTGAAGTGGAGGTAAGTGATCGGCGTGCGCGTCTGAATGACGGCTTTTGCCCCTAACGCTTCTCCCGTAATCACCCGCACCGTCACAGACCTATCTTCAGTTTGAGCTACCGGAATATGAGCCGCTGGAATTTCCTGATAGCGGGGTGGCATCATTTTGTCTCGTTGTGGCAGATTGACCCATAGTTGAATGCCGTGGAGCCGTCCACCAGTTTGGGTAAACATTGACTCCGGCATCTCGGAATGCACGACCCCGGCACCTGCTGTCATCCACTGGACATCACCCGGATTTAGTAGCCCGGTGTGTCCCGCAGAATCTTTGTATTCTAACCGTCCATCCAAGACATAGCTGACGATTTCAAAGCCCCGGTGCGGATGATCGGGTGCACCTTTTGCCTGACCTGGCTTTAGATTAATCGGACCCAACTCGTCGAGGAGGAGAAACGGGTCAAATTCAGAGAAGCTACTTTTGGGAAAGGGCCGACGGACAAGAAATCCGGCCCCTTCGAGTGTTTCAACGCTGTTGATTACTCCGGCAACGGTTCGAGATATTTGGGTGGGGACAGTCATAGAATTGCCTCTTCAGAACTAGACAAATACATGGATCATTTGAGCCTGATTCAACGAGGTGAATCACAGAGTTGTTTCACAAGTTAGAAATGCGGCAGGTCTTGTGTTCGGTGCATTACGCTGTCGCTAATGCACCCTACTGGCTGATGTGTCTGTGCAAGATTGTGAGAATGCCCCAAGGATTAGGTCGGTTTTCTCCTGTTTCAATCAAAATTGACCTTCAGCACACAATCAAACTCCGATCCGTTTAGCAATTACCAACGCCGTAAAGCTGGTCTAATTTTCTGTAAACTTCAGCACAATTTTGCCCCGTGTTCCTCCCTGCTCTAGACGCTGATGTGCCAGAACGACCTGATCCCAAGAAAATACTGAATCAATCACTGGGCGAAGCTGATGACGCTCGATGAGTTTTGTCAAAGCCTCTAATTTTGCTCGGTACTGGGGTGAAAAAACAAAATGAATCGTCAGATTCTTACCCCATGCTTCAAGAAGCGATTGCGGTATTGCAATGTCTACAATGCTTATAAGCCTACCAAAGGGACGAATGATTTCTAGACTACGCTGAATTGTTTCTTTGCCGATCGTATCTAGAACTAAATCCACACCCAGTCCATTTGTTTCTTGACGAATGACTTCTACGTAATCTTCATTTTTGTAATCAATCACCCGATCTGCGCCCAGTTCTGTCACGAAATCTCGGTTTCTAGAACTACACGTCGCAAAAACGTATGCCCCTATCGCTTTGGCGAGTTGAACTGCGATTGAACCAACTCCACCCGCACCCGCATGGATGAGAACTGTTTCACCAACTTGTAGATTGCCCCTAGTCACTAGACAATCCCAAGCAGTTCCGCCTGCAAGCGGAAAAGAAGCTGCTTCAATGTGCGATAGATTTGCAGGCTTCAATGCAACAATCGCTGCATCAGCCACATGATACTGAGCGTAGCTACCGAATTCTCCAAAAATTTGCGGCGAGTAATATACGTTGTCTCCCACCTTGAAATCAGTCACAGCTTCGCCAATTGCCTCAATCACCCCTGAAACATCGACTCCAAGGATGGCGGGTAATCGAACCAGTTCCTTGTAATCACCACGACGAGTTTGGTAATCGACCGGGTTAATCGAGGTTGCACAAACTCTGACTAACACCTGATTCGCCTTCAGTGTTGGTATGGGAACAGTTTGAATCTCAAACTTCTCAGCATCACCAAACGCAGTTAATACGGCTGCTTTCATAGATTCCATATATGCCAACTCTCCTTGATTTAGAATAAACAGTGACAGGATTTCGATACCACTCAGCGTCGGCAAGTTCTCCCCAACTTCGCAAGTCAGCACGATTTGGTAAGGTAGTTACCGTTTAGGGAAAAGGTTTTTCCTCCCACCTCTGGATCTGAACCAGTTTTGGATTAGTTTTTCTTGAGGAAGTCAAGCAAGACAGGATTCACTTGATCGGCATGAGTCCAGTTGATGGCGTGAGGTCCGCCGGGAATGACAACAAGTTGACTGTTTTTAATCAGCTTTGGAAGTCTTGCTGCGGTGGACTCAAGTGGCAAAATGCGATCGCTATCTCCATGAATGATCAGAGTCGGTACATCAATGCGAGGCAGATCATCGCGGAAATCAGTCAGCCAGGACGGTACACAGTCCAACGTTCCCTTGGCAGACGCACCTACGGCAACATTCCAACTAGCTTGAATGGCATCGTTGCTGATGCGTTGGCGTAGCCTCTCGGAACGAGAATCGCCCAGCAACACATCTACATTGAAAAACTCTTTGAAGAACGTAGAGAAATAGGCTGGGCGATCGTCCACAATTGCTTTCATAATGCCATCGAAGACACTTTGATCAACCCCTTCTGGATTGTCGTCCGTCTTTAACAGAAAGGGTGGAACGGGAGCCATCAGCACCGCTTTTTGTACTCGTTCTGAGCCGTATTTGCCAAGATAGCGCGTGACTTCGCCTGTTCCCATTGAGAAGCCAACCA
Organism: Nostoc sp. MG11; assembly: GCF_014904695.1. Classification (GTDB taxonomy): domain Bacteria; phylum Cyanobacteriota; class Cyanobacteriia; order Cyanobacteriales; family Nostocaceae; genus Komarekiella. Next base: position 40,113 of record NZ_JACXXN010000015.1, read on the forward strand.
ACACGGTATTTTGCAAGTCAAGCTTGGTCATGAGTGTATTCAAATCGGCGGCGAAGGTATCGTAGTCGTAGCCAAACGAGGGTTGGCTAGAAGCGCCGAATCCTCTGCGATCGTAGGTAATTACTCGATATCCTGCGTTCAGTAAAACTAAAACCTGCTTCTCCCAGGAATGTCCGTTCAATGGAAATCCATGAATCAGAACAATCGGTTGACCTGTCCCCAGATCTTCGTAGTAGAGATCAATCGTTGCAGAATTTTCTTGACCAACGGTAATGTAAGGCATGAGAGGTTTCTCCGTTGTAAATTGATGTGTTTTTGTCTGTTGCATCACAATTGTCATGCAGCGATCGCCGCGTTTGCCGCCTCTAAGATGGCTTTAATTCTGCTTCGGTAGCCAGCGCGGTACGCACACCAGCATCGAGATTCATGCGGTTTACAAATCGTGACAGGTTCTCAAAGCCTTGTAGTCCGACCTGAGTGTTGATCGCCCAGCGCAGAATAACGAACAGGTAAGGATCGGCAATCGATCGTTCGCCAGTGAGCCAGTTTCGTCCGTCGAGTCGGGCATCGAGCCGTTCAAGGTATGTACGCACGCGGATGCGTGCGGTATCTGCGATCGCGCCTGCGAAAGCTTGGTCTTGCAGAAAACGGGTTGGCGTGAAGATCGGCTTGAACGTCATGTGCACGTCGGAATTGAGGAAGCCGAGCCAGCGCATTACCTCAGCCCGATCATGCGGTGTGCCGTCGCCAAGCAGCCGCGCCTCCGGATATAGGTCGGCGAGATAACCGAGGATAGCGACGTTTTCGGTGAGTGAAAAGTCGCCGTGCTCCAGCAACGGTACCGTGCCATCCGCGTTGATGTTGAGGTAGTCTGGTGACTTAATGCTTTCAAGGCTCATCCTGACGATTTCGTGCGGCACACCAATCCATTCGAGAACGATGAGATCAGCCAGCGAACAAGCACCGGGCATATGATAGAGTTTCATGGAATGTCCCTGATCGCGAAGAATGTGTTTTTGCTTCCTACCTGCTATTTTCATAGTTTGGGTGTAATGACTCCTAATGCTCGGTTTCTTTCAGATTCTTAGGGTGTTTTGTCAGATTTTTGTGCAATCACCTTCAAGACGCAGCGTGGAACCGATCGTGCTGTCGAGGAACGCGCGGATCAACGTTGCTACCTCCTCCGCATGGGTCTCCAGCGCGAAATGGCCAGCATCAAGCAGATGAATCTTTGCATCCGGGAGATCGCGCTGATAAGCAGCGGCACCAGCGGGCAGAAATGCCGGATCATGACGACCCCAGACGGCGAGAAGCGGCGGACGGTGCTCGCGAAAGTAGGACTGGAAGGCCGGATAGAGCGCGACGTTGCTGCGGTAGTCGAGGATCAGATCAAGTTGGATCTCCTCCGCGTCTGGCCACGCCATGTAGGCGATGTCGAGTTCGTAGCCGTCGGGTGACAAAAGGGTTGGATCGGCTCCGGTACCATACTGCCAGTTCCGGATTGTGTCTGGCGTGATCGAGAGTCGGCAGGCTTCCCGGTTCGCTGCGCTCGGTTCGCGCCAATAGGTTTCCCACGATCCCCATTCGTCACTGAACCCCTCAAGGTAGGCGTTGCCGTTCTGCGAGACGATCGCAGATATCCGTTCAGGATGGCGCATCGCCAGACGCAGACCTACTGGCGCACCGTAGTCGAAGATGTAGAGCACGTATTGATCGAGCGACAAAGCATCGGTGAAGCCCTCGATCACGTTGGCAAGGCGATCGAAGGTGTAGTCGAACGTCCCGCGTGGCGGTGCCTTGGTCTGTCCGAAACCGGGCAGATCCGGCGCGACGAGCCGAAAGCGATCGGCAAGGAGAGGGATCAGGTCGCGGAACATGTGGCTAGCGGTCGGAAAGCCATGCAACAGCAGTATCACTGGCGCATCGCTTGCCCCCGCCTCGCGGTAGAACACTTCAACACCGCCGACCTGTCGAAACCCGTAGCGTATTTTCATCGTACAATCCTCTCTTCTTTCAAAGAAACCTAGTGTGTTCCTGGCTGAACACCTTTCGCATACCCGACGATCGCTACTTGGTCGCAACATTTTGCACTGTCGATCGCCTACTGCGCTAGATACCCACCATCTATCATCAATGTTTCACCTGTTACGAACGATGCCATGTCAGATGATAAAAACAGGACTGCATTTGCAACTTCAAGAGGTGTGCCAGCTCGTCCGATTGGGTGAAGTCCTGCCAAGTAAGCTTTGACTTCATCTGTAGATGCTTCAAACATCTCTGTCGCGATTGATCCTGGTGCAACGACATTGATGCGAATACCCGCTTTGGCATATTGGAGCGCAGCGGCTTTTGTTAAGCCTACGACTGCATGTTTACTCGCGGTGTAGAGGGGTAAGTTAGGAAGTGCAACGACTCCAAGCGCAGATGCCGTATTGACGATCGAACCCCTTCCCTGTTTCAACATCTGAGCAACTTCATATCTCATCGACAACCAAACGCCTTTGACATTGACGTTCATAGTGCGGTCATATTCAGCTTCTGTTTGCTCAATCAATGAGGGATTTTCGCCGACTGTTCCTGCATTATTAAAGGCAATATCTAACCGACCAAAAACGTCAACCGCTTTATCAACCATTGCTTTAACATCGGCTTCTTTGGTGACATCTGATTGCACAAAAATAGCCTCTCCGCCAGCTTCCTTAATCAATCGAACCGTTTTTTCACCTTTATCAATTCGACGACCCACTACCACTACCTTTGCTTGTTGTTGGGCATAAGCGATCGCCGTTGCTCTACCGATTCCCGATGTGCCTCCAGTGACTAACGCCACTTTATCTTGCAGTATCATTCTGTTCTCCTGTTTTAATTTCATCAGTTTGTATCGGGTAAGTTTGTCTCAGTAAATTAGTGACTTCTTGCGCGATCGCAATCAGAGCATGATTAACTGAGGAGTCGCGAAGAGAATCAGTCTGAGGTGTACCTTCATGCCAAGAATTATTCTTGCCTTGTACTAGTGAATGCGTCATAGAACTATCTCAATGAAATACTGATTTGTAATCGACTAAATCAATACGCAGGAATTCAATTGTTGGCATGGTAACTGTTGTCATGGTTCAAAAAGCGGCAATTTTGTTCAGTGAAACAGGCAAAATCTAGCCATCAAAATTAGATGGCTTACAGCACTTACAGACAAGTCAGATATGAATTGGGCGGGGAACTTAATGACTTGCAGCAATCATGGCTGCCATCAACTCCGTCGTGTTCCAGTGCCCGGTATACCGAATTCCATTGATAAACAGGGCTGGGGTAGTCGTCACTCCACTCTGTATTCCGCCTTCGATGTCTTCATTGATATGATCGATATGCACCTGCTTAGACAACTCTTTAAGAAACTGAGGAATATCAAGCCCTAAATCATTGGCATACTCGACAAGATAACCGTTCCCCAACTCCTGCTGATGGGTGAATAAAATGTTATGCATTTGCCAAAATTGACCTTGGGCGGCAGCAGCTTGGGCAGCTTGGGCGGCCCGTTGAGCCTGAGAATGAATCTGTGTTTGCGGAAAATGACGGAAGATAAAGCACAAATAATTCTCTCCACAAGAAACAGTAAGCTGTCGCCGAATCACTTTAATCAGCTTGTAAACGTCTGCACTTCTAGGGCATTGATAGTCTCCATACATCACCAGCACGACCTTTGCACTCAGCACACCTTGAATCCAATCCTGGGTTGAAGGGGGTACAAGTAAGGAACTGTGACTACGATCATCGTTCATCTTTTTACATCTGCATCACAGCATGGAACCTTGCAATTTACTTGCTCAATCCATTGACTGCATGACTGTTTGCATAAGTTCAATATAGGCGATCGCCTTCAAGCCGTCGTCTATAGCGAGTTAAAATTTTTACCGTACAAATTGATAGAACAACCACACCATCGTGGAGTAGAAAGCTGGTTTTAACTTAAGTTAGAATCCAAATTTGATCGAAAGTACACCCTACAGACTGACAATGCCGCGTTTAACGGCAACAATTACAGCTTGGGTGCGATCGCTCACATCCAACTTATCCAAAATCCGTTAGTTGATCAAGGTTGTTTGCACGTCTTCATAAACCGCCCATTGCAACCCGCACGATGGGTGGGTGTGGGCAGGAGAAACACCTGCCTCGACCCGATTAGCCTGCTTGTTGGGGCGTTACGGACACTCTTATCGGAAATGCGGGGCGAGGAACTGATAACCAACTCCTCGCCTTCACTTTTTTTATTTTGTGCGTGTGCGTTGTAATCAGGTGCTTTTACACATGTGCCATTTGCTGATCGAGCTTGGTCTCCCGTCCATCTCGTTGCACAGATTGAGCTTTGTCATAGCTCTCCATCAGGGCACGGTAAGATGGCACGATGTGGTCAACTATGACAGTGGCAAACTCCATTAAGTCCGGACGGTTCCACGTGTTCATGAGTTCGCTGATTACTGCGTAAGTGTCGATGGGCATGGCTCCCGCTTGGACGACGCGGGCCAGAGTGAGGTCGGTCGCCATCTGGCTCCAGTTGCCGGAAGCGTCAATGATTGTGAAGACCTTGTAACCAGCGGCCAGTGCGCTCAGAGTCGGAAACGCCATGCACACACTGGTGAGAGTTCCGGCGATGAGGAGAGTCTTTCGCCCGGTCTTCTCGATAGCATCGACCCAAGCTGGGTTATCCCAGGCGTTAATCTGTCCTGTGCGCGGAATGTAAACCGCGTCAGGATTGTGCTGGTGGATTTCGGGAATCAGGGGACCATTGGGACCATCGGGCACCGAAGCAGTCGTGAAGGTCGGAATCTTGGCGAGTTGGGAAATCTTGGCGAGCGCCGTGACATTGGAGCGGAGGACTGAGAGTTCGATGTCACGCACAAGTTGGAAGAGTCCGCTTTGATGATCAATCAGCAGCAGCACGCTGTCATTGGGATCGATCATTGTGTCAATGGTGTTGCTCATGGGTTTGTCTCCTGTTTCATTCAAATTCAATCAATGTCATTTTTTCCTAGCTATCTGGGGCGTGTCCAGTTCTAGTACTCAGCTTCTTTCGGAATAAGTTCAATATAGGAGATCGTCTTCAAGCTGTCGTCTATAGCAAGTTAAAATTTTTACAGTACAAATTGATAGAGTAACCGTGCCATCGCAAAGTAGAAGGCTAGCTATAACTTAAGTTAGAATCCGAATCTGATCGAAAGTACACCCTACAAACTGACAATGCCGCGTTTAACGGCAACAATCACCGCTTGAGTACGATCGCTGACATCTAGCTTATTCAAAATCCGATTAACATGAGATTTAACCGTGCCTTCACCGATGCTCAAAGCAGCCGCAATATCAGCATTACTCATCCCCTGTGCCAGTGAACGGAGTACCGCCAGTTCTCGTTCACTCAGTTCTGGATTGCTGAGCCGCTGTACCAACTTTGCTCCCACATCGGGCGGAATGTACTTCTGACCCCGATGAACGGTACGAATGGCATTCAGAAGCTTGTCCGGTTCAGTTTCTTTCAACAGGTATCCTTTTGCGCCTGCCTGCAATCCCCGGTAAATATCTTCGTCACTATCATACGTGGTCAGTACAATAATCCGAGCAGATTTAACGATCGCACAAATTGCACCAATGGCGGCAACTCCTTCCACTTCAGGCATTCGCAGATCCATTAGCGTTACATCTGGTTGGTGTTCCCGAAAGGCGGCGATCGCTTGTTCCCCATTTTCGGCTTGTGCAATCACCTGCATCTCTGGGTCACGGTTAATAATCGTGGCTAATCCTTGCCGAAAAATGGCGTGATCGTCCGCAATTAGAACCCGAATGGTCGTGGCTTGGCTCATCGTGATGCTCACTCAAGGGTTGACGGTGACAATAATTTCTGTTCCTTGTCCAGGTTGACTCCTAATCGTTAGTTGTGCGCCGATGCGCTCTGCCCGTTCGCTCATGCCGAGTAAGCCAAAACCCTCAGAGGATGGAATACTCCCAACTCCAAAGCCCTGTCCATTGTCTTTCACGCGCAAGCAAAACTGATCGCGATCGTAGACTAGCTGCACTCGGATTTCATCAGCATTGGCGTGTCTAATTGCATTAGTTAATGATTCCTGCCCAATCCGCAGTAGGTTACTCTCGACTTCAGTCGGTAAAGCATACACTGCACCCTCAATCCCATAATATAGAGTGACATCCATTGCGGCAGCCCTGATTTGAGCGACGAGACGATGTAGAGCGCTCTGTAAACTGCCCTCCTCCAAAAGCTGAGGACGGAGCGCGACAACTGATCGCCGCGCTTCAGTCAGTCCAGTTCGTGCCAATTCTTTAATCAGGTCTAGGTGTGCCCCAGTTGCTTCTACATCATCCGTTAGCACCTGTTTTGCCGCTCCCACCTGAGCTAGAATCCCTGTAAACGCCTGAGCGAGTGTGTCATGAATTTCGCGTGCCATGCGGTTGCGCTCCTCTAAAATTGAGGCTTCTTCTGCTTGCTTCAGCGCCGTAATATCTCGCGTTAGCCAAATCACCTGATCGTGGTCGATTGGTGCAATGCGAGCCGAAAACCAGGCTTCTCGTCCACTTAGAAACGCACTGTACTCGACCGTGAGGATTTGTTGGGTTCTCAGCACCTGCTGAATATAACCTAGAAATTCATCGGCTTGTTCCTCTCCGAGTTGATGCATGGTTTTACCAATCATCTCCTCAAAGGGTTGCCATAGCAGATTTTGTTCCAGTACGATTATTTCAAGGAATCGCCCTTCAGCAGTCAGTACAAATAATGGATCGGGAATTGCCTCAATTAGAGTCCGTAGCTTTGACTCTGAGGCTTGTAGGGCTTCTTCTGCTTGCTTGCGATCGTTAATGTCAACGTGGGTTCCCAACATCCGCATGGGTTGACCTGATTCGTCCCAGGCAACAATTTTGCCAACAGAAAGAGTCCATTTCCACTGACCATCCTGGGTACGCTGGCGATACTCTGCTTGATAGCTGGGGATTTCTCCAGCAATGTAAGCACGGTAGGTTGCGACAACTGATTCTCTGTCATCAGGATGCAAACGAGCAATCCATTCAGAAATGGTTTCGTGGAATGTTGCTGGATTGTAGCCCAGCATTAAAGCGTATTCTGGGTTAACAATTCTTTCTTCAGTTTTTAAATCAAGATCGTAGAGTCCTTGATTTGAAGCGGTTAATGCTAAGCGTAGTCGTTCTTCACTCGTTTGTAGAGCGGCTTCTGCTTGTTTGCGATCGCTAATATCCGCAATCACGCCTTCGATGTATCCATCGGCTGCATTCAGATAAGAAGAAAAAAGTACCCAAAACACTGTCCCATCTCGTTTTCGCATCTGTGCTTCATAGCTTCGCACTTCCCCATCACGCTTCAGCAACTCAAGGAATTGTTGGCGATCGCTGGGATTTACATAGTAGTCTGTGGCGTGTTCAAGCCCAATGCTCTCCTCTGGTGAATCAAAGCCAAACAGATTGGCATGGCGTTGATTGGCATCGAGAAGTAATCCATCCGAGAGGCGGGTTCGGAAGATGCCGACCTGCGAGTTTTCAAAGATAGTTCGGAACTTGGCTTCACTGCGTTGTAATGCCTCTTCTGCTTGCCTACGCTGGGTGGTGTCGTTGCCCACCGATAAGATTTCAACGACCTCTCCCTGGTCATTGAAGATGGCTTGATTCGACCAGACCATCCAAACTCGCCGACCATCTCGACACAGGTTTTCACCCTCACCTTGCGGGTACGATTGAGGATTACGAAGTAAATCACGGACAAAGGGTTTGACATCCCGCCCAGAGGTTTCGATGTCTGGAATGATGGTTTCAAATAAGGTTCGCCCTACAATCTGATGTTCTTCATAGCCCAGGAGTTTCACCCCATAATCGTTGATGTATCGAATTCGTCCTTGCGTGTCATAGCAAATGATGACGGAATTCGCGGTTTGTAGCAGGTTGCGGTAATTGGCTTCACTTTGTCGTAACGCAGCAGTTCGTTCTGCGACCTGTTGCTCTAAAGTGCAGTTGTAGTCGGCTAGGAGTTTCTCGGCCTGTTTGCGCTCTGTAATGTCCTGAAAGGTAGCGATCGCATAAGTGATATTGCCCTGTTGATCAAAAACTGGTGTTCCCCGTGCCTCAACTAGAATTGTGACATGATCTCGACGAATTTCTATATCTTCAGTCCTGATGCGTTCGCCCCTTAATGCCCGCACAGCAGGCAAGCTCTCCGCTGGATAGATTTGATCCGTTCCCGCTACATAAAGCTGATAAGCCTCTGAGATCTGCTCCGGTGCTATGGAAGTATCAGTTTCTTTGCCCATGAGTTGATTGCCGCATTGGTTGGTATAGTAAGGGCAACCCGTCGCATCCATGATCGCAATTCCCACCGGAATCGCTTCGAGGAACTGGGTGATCTTGCTTTCCTTAGCCCGCAGTTCTGAGTAAAGGTTGGCATTTTCGATGGCGATCGCTGCTTGAGTCGATAATAGCTGCAAGACCTGCGATCGCTCTGGTGTAAATACTCCAGCTGCTAACCGATTTTCTAAATACAATACACCGACCAGCTTGGCTTGATTCAGCAGCGGCAAACAGAAAATAGATTGAGGCTGGTTCTGTTGAATGTATGGCTCATTAATAAAAGCACCTTCACGAGTCGCATCATTTAAGGTGACAGGCTTCAGAGTCCGAATCACATATTGAATGATTGATTCTGGCAATTGATCGGCAATTGGAATAGACTGTAACACCTGAGTCGCACAAGCATTCTCATCGGTATTGAGTTCACAAGCCGCTTCAATCGACCATTCTCCTGAGTTTTCTAAAATCAGATATCCGGTTTGTGCGCCAGCATTCTCAATTAAAGTTTGCATCAGTGATCGCAGCAATTGCTTCAGTTCAATTTCACGAGAAATCGCCTGTGAAGCTTTCATCACTGCTGCTAAATCGAAAGCGGTATGGAAGGGATTAGTGATAGTTTCAGCAGTAATAGGAATTGATGTGGAAGCGGCTCTAGACGACTGAGGAAAGAACTGTGGATAGCGAGTTTCTAAGTCTTTAACTTTAGCAGTTGCGCCCCAGCGATCGTAGCAATAGTACGCCTCTTTCATGTAGGTTTGAGCAATTTTTGACCGACCTCGCGCTAGATAATGTTTAGCCGCTAATTCATAAGCTAATGCTTCTTCCTGGATATACTCATTTTCAGCAGCACCTGCGATCGCCCGTTCATAAAACTCTTCAGCCTCAAGAAATTGCCCTAAGACTCGTGCTTTCTCTGCCTCGACTAGATAAAATTCATGTAGATAATTCATTGGAGCATGTTCTGCCCATTTCTGCATCTTTTCTTGGTTGGTGTTAACACAGTTTAGCAAAGCTAATTTTTCAGAGTTTGAAGCATCGAGCAATAGGCTCAAAAGCGCCAGAGAATGATAGAAACAGAATACAGGTAAAACCTTTATTGCCGTCGCTTCTTCAAAATGTTTCCTTGCCAAAATAGCAGTCTGTACAGCTTGATGATATTCTTCAAATAGATAACACAGTATAACTTTGTGCAGATATAGCATTTGAATTGCAGTTCCATCTTTAACTGCAAGGGCGTGTGATAACGCCTCCTCTTCATTACACACCCGACCAACTAAGCGACTGGGATTAAGAGACCTATCTAACAAATTAAGAATGGTCTGCCACACTATTGCGATCCAAGTCGAGGGGCTTTCCCGTCTGATTCGATCAACTGCTTTGCTGTATGTTGCCGTTTTCTGTTCCAGTTGGGTGAGTTCCTCACCGACGAAAAACGAGTTGTAGCACACGTCATATGCAGCATAACCAGCGGTTTCAAAGTCTCCGGTTTCCACTCCTTCCTGATAAGCCTCAACCAGCAGTGGTATCGTCTCCTTAAGATGTACTTTCCATTGCATAACATGGTCACTAAATAACTGTAATGCTTTAGCCTTGCCTTTTTTGGTATTCAATCGTTCTGCCAAGCTAAGAGCCAATTGACCAAATTTATAGCCGAGTTCAATGTCTTGAACAACTCCACATAGAACAAATCCGTAGGCAGCATAATACAGTGGTGACCAGATAGCATTACCGTAGTTGATTGATAAATTTACCGTTTTGCAAGTAATCAGTATCACCAGTGCTGGTGATACTATGAATGCAGCAGCCCCTATATTCGCTAGGATTGACATTGCTGCTAGCGGTTCTGGTGCAGTCATCTCTGGTAAATTAACCAAGTCTTCAATTTCTTGTTCAGCTAATCGTGCAGCCGTTGACTCCAATCCGCCTCGAACATCTAACTCACTTGGATTTTCTGGTAAGATTACTCCCAGGAGCTTCAACACTTCCAAGCCAATTTTGAGTGCTGATTTCAGGTTGCCCTGTGATAAATATCCTTGAATTTTGCTATCGTAAACCTGCACTTTGTCGAGCGCTGTTTTGGCGCGATTGAGTACCACTTCTACCAATTGTTCCATCTCATCAAAGCGGCCGTGAAGATACGCTGCCGCTGCTGCTTCTGAGTACAGTGCTAAGGTAAGGTCATACTCACTGACCCAACTGTCTGTATCTAGGAGTTTCAGTCCTATATTGAAATACTGAAGAGCTGCTTCATAAGCCGTTGCACCTTTTGCTTTCTGACCTGCCATTAAATTCAATTTGGCAATTTCATTTCGTTCTACTCGAGCGGTGACAAACTCAATTCCCCGATCTAGATGATCGACGATTTCAAACAGTCGCTCCGATCGCTGCTCTAGTGAAGTTTTTTCGAGTAAATTGCGACCAATTTGGAGATGAACAACTTGTTTTTGCGGCTCATCAATTAAGGCATAAGCAGCTTGCTGGACGCGATCGTGCAAAAACTTGTAGTCTTGAACTAACAAGTTTTCGTCTAATTCAGATAGAGGTTGAATTAATCCAGCTTGGATGGCTGCTAGTAAATCTAGAGAAATTACTTTCGGCGATTTTTCACAAGCGATCGCTAACGTTTCTAAATCAAATTCAGCTCCAACACAAGCGGCTAAGCGAAGAATTCGCCGTGTTTCATTTGGCAATTTATTCAACTGGATCAGCAGCAACTCCACCACATTATCGGTAATATTTTGGGCTTGAATTTGAGCAATATCCCACTGCCAGCTTAACTGTTTCGCATTAAAGATTAACAGATTTTCGCTATACAGCATTCGCAAAAATTCACCGACAAAGAAAGGGTTGCCTTCGGTTTTACGTAACACTAATTGGGCTAAAGAACGAACGGTGTCAATATTGCGACCTAGCGTCTCGGCAATCAGTTGACTCAAGGGTTCGAGCGTTAAGGGTGCTAAGGTAATCTCCTGAAGTACTGCCCCTTGGTTTCGTAGTTCTGAGAGCGTTAATACTAGTGGATGCGTTGGATGCACTTCCGAGTCTCGGTAGGCTCCAATCAAAAATAGATATTGGGTTTGCTCGTCGAGTAATATTAACTCGATTAACTTCAGCGTCGCGGAGTCGAACCATTGTAAATCGTCTAAGAAGATGACCAGGGGATGTTCTTTTGAACAAAACACCCGCACAAAATTTTGAAAGATTCGATTGAAGCGATTTTGAGCTTCCGTTGCTCCAACTTCGGGTACGGGTGGCTGTTTGCCAATAATTAATTCAACTTCAGGAATGACATCAATGATGATTTGCCCATTGCTTCCTAAAGCTGAGAGCAGACGCGATCGCCACTGTTGCACTTGCTCATCCGGTTCCCCCAGAAGTTGCTGCACCAACTTTTGCAGGGCATCCACAATGGCGCTGTAGGGAATATTGCGCCTGAATTGGTCAAATTTACCCGATATGAAATAGCCGTGTTTTGCTGTGATGGGTTTATAGAGTTCTTGCACCAATGCTGTTTTGCCAACGCCAGCGTAACCAGCAACGAGCATGAGTTCGACATTGAATTGAGCATTTTCTATGCCTGACTCTAGTTGACAAATTTCGCCAAACGTCTCTTTTCTAGCCACTCTGTCAAACGCCGCCAATAATGCTTTAGTCTCCGCTTCTCGTCCATACAGTTTCTGAGGAATGCAAAACTGTTCTGAAACATCTTGTAGTCCCAACGACATGGCGTTGATCTGACCCATTTCTGCCAGTTGTTGAGCGCAGCGTTCTAGATCCGCTTTGATGCCCCAGGCACTTTGATAGCGATCCTCCGCATTTTTCGCCATCAACTTCAAAATTATGCCTGAAATGGGTTTGGGAATCGTGGCGTTCAATTTATGCACAGGAATCGGCGGTTTGGCAATATGGCAATGAACTAGCTCCAGGATGTCTTGAGTGGGGAACGGTAGCTGTCCAGTTAACAGTTCGTAGAAGGTTACGCCTAGCGAGTAGAAATCGGTGCGATAGTCGAGCATCCGGTTCATCCGCCCGGTTTGCTCTGGCGACAGATAGGCAAGCGTGCCTTCTAACACATGGGGACTTTTGAACGTCGGATTGGTGCGGTTAAATTGGGTCGCAATCCCAAAATCAATAATTTTGACAACGCCAGTATCCAGATTAAAGACTATGTTTCCAGGGTTGATATCTTTATGAATGATATTGGCTGCATGGATTCTGCCAAGAATGTCGCTCAGAGCGATCGCAAGACCTAGAAAAGTGGATAAAGGTATGGGGCAAAAGATATCTGGACGCTTGTGCATCCATTGCTCTAGGGACTCTCCCCCAAAATCTTCTAAGATAATCACCAGAGTGCGTTGATAGTCCTGCTGGCTGTATGCCTTGATAACTCCTTCCAGATTTAGGGAGCGGGTAATTTTATATTCCTGTCTGTAGCGGGTTAGTTCTTGGGGAGAGGGATAATCAAGCTTTAGCATTTTTACGATGATCCCTACTCCATCGTCTCTGATGCCCCGGTACACTAGAGAATTGGAACTTTCGTATATTTTGTTTTGGATAACAATACCAGGTAGAGCGATCATAGAGCAACTCTTGAGAGGATAATCTGGTACACCTCAAACTATACAGCAATCCAGCTATCTAGATTTTTCATCTTCTGAAATCCTATTTGGTTTTGTTCATTTCTAGCCAGTTGCAGAGTGATGGCGTTCACTTACGAGCGCTGTATCAATTATGTAGAGCTATTCTACAGCACTCACGCTTACAACTGGCGTAGCACGGGACACTAGAAGCGGAAAGTTGTATCTTATCCTTCGTACAACTTCTTGGCTGTCCCGTTGTGTTACTAACTCCATTGAAACTGTAAGCCAAAGACATTGGATGCCAAATTGCCAAAATTGTTCAGGGTATTTTCCCATACTCCGACTCCAGAAGCGTCAATAATTTCTCTTCCATAGCAGTAAGATAAGGCCGATTCAGCTTCCCCAACGACTGCAACAGATTTTTGACTGTCTCCTCCAGAGAATCGGAATATATTCGCGCAAGGCGATCGCTAAGCTCCTGAACCTGCTGACACTCCTGCGGCAAATAGTCAAATGACTTGAGGTGCTTCAGCCCAACTGTCAGTTCTCCATCCCAAAGTTTCACGGTGCAACTGAACTCATTTGCTGTGGTGACAATCGCCCAGCAACCACCCTTGCCCCTTAGTTCAGGATTATCTTTGACTAAGATCTGGCAAACTTCGTCAATTTGGTAGGTGTTTGGTACTTTTGTCCGTTCTATAATACGCTGTACTACATCGCTGACAATCCTAGCGGATGGAATTTTATTACCAGCTTGTTCTACTGCCTGTTGCCAGACCTGTCGCTGTTGCTGAGGTTCAAGTTTAGTCATTGGACGAATTTGTCCTTCGCTGGTAGGTAAGATTTGTAGCTGATCGGAGTGGACTGTAGCAGGATCATCTTCAATTTCATTTTGTGTCCAATTTGGACACATTTTCATCAGGTTATCAAATACAGCCGAAGCTTCGATTAATCTGTAAGGATGACGGCGTTGAAATCCAAACCTATCCTTGCAATACTCCTCAAAAGTGCTGTGCGTGGAACGGTAAAGCCTTCTGTTCCTCAATTCCATTAACGCTTTACCTGCTTCAAAAACTGCTCTTTCTACTTTCCTCTCCAAGTGCAAGCGGTAAGCGTAGCCATGCCGTTAGGCTTATCGCTTTGCTCTTGCTCAGTTAATTCTGGAACTTCAACAGCAGTAACGTTAATTGTTACTAAGGCTAGGTTGTCCTGAAGGGAGATATCCTCATTTGCAGAGCTAGTTGCTGAAGTTGAATCGGTAGATGCGGCAGAGGTGGTTTTGTTGCGCTTGCGGGGTGGTTTGTTCATGATTCCACCTCTTTTGGTTCAGTGGTATTTGCTCTAGGTTTTAAGTTAATTGCTTGATTGCAGACTAGTTAACTGATTGCGCCATTACCACCGTCTGATTGTCAAGTTGTTGCAATACACGCTCTAATGTTGCTTTAATCTGGTCTAGTCTGCTTGAACTGTCTTAGGTCATAGCCAAAATACAGATACAAAGTAAAGATACAAAAACTTTCTGTCAATCAATGAGGCGCAATGAAAATTCCGTCGGGTCAATAAAAATGCACTCATTAACTAGCATCGATTTCTTTAATATCAAAGTCCTTTATTTTTAAGAAATCTGCTGTACGGATCAATCTCTCCATACATTCGGAGCGAGTAATACCTGCCGCCTCTGCTAATTGATCAAGCATCTCCGATGCAGATGGAGTCAACATGAATTGATACTGTGTTTTCTTTTCACCATGTGCTGACGGCACAGCTTTTTTAGCTCTCGCCATTGAAACGAATATATGCATCTGTTTACCTCAATAGATTAACAACTCTAGACTATCACCAATATATTGATATGTACATATTGATATCAATATATTGATGTCATAAGATAGTGTGCATGGGGCTAACGGCTAAAACTAAAGTCTCAAAAACAAAAGGCGACCGCCCTAGCCTGAGAAACTGTGCGATCACCTTTTTTTCCAAATACATGGAGATTTCAATTATGACTTATCTCATCTACACACAGCAATCCCTTTCTCGCTACACCCTCCCGCGCCTTAAAAAAATTGCCGCAGAACTAGGCGTAACACCCACCGGGGACAAAAGAGCGGCTGAAACCTGGATAAACGCAATCATCACTCACCAATCCAACCAGCTTCAGAAGGTTGACAATCAAGCCCTCGCCCAAGCCGAACTCGACAACTACATCGCTGACCAAGCCCAAGCTGTAGCTCCTGAACCACTGACAACTATAGAAATCAACTCCAACCACTACGAGGTTTACTGTGGTAAACAACTCATCGCCTACATCGCGTATGACCACGACGAATTCGCAACCCAGCCTTGGCTAGTGATGGTCAATGGTAAAGAGAAATTCCGCGATACCACAGTTGCCCGATGCCAGCGCTTCATTTCTTGGCATCACAAGGATGGAACTCTTAGAGAAACACTACCAACACCAATTGAAATCGCAGAAGCTCCCACCATTGTGGAAATCTCGTTTTATGACCAGGAAGCGTTTGTAGGGGACAAACTCGTAGCCAGCATTAGCTACGACCACGGCAACTACCAAAACCTTTACTGGCGCGTACTGGTAAACAACGTTAAGATTTTCCGCGACCTCTCAGCCGCCAGATGCCACAGCTACATCAAACAACAGTATCAGCAAGGTACGCTACCAGTACAGGAACAGTTACCAGAAGAAGTTTGCACCACTGGGAACGAAATCATGGCGCAGGTTTTCAACGAGTGCGAAAAGTACGGGTTTGAAATACTGGACGATGGGATTTACCAGAATGACGTGAAACTGGGCGAGGTTGGCTGTACTGATAGTTGTTGGTGGGTGATACGTACAAGAGAGTCTTACAGAGAGTACCGTGTAACTCTGCATTGGATGCAGTAGGGTGGTTATCGATGCCAGCATTACCCCATGCAGAAGTTGACTGCGAAGAATTGTTAGATCGACCGTTTGAGATGCTCAATTCTGACCAATGGCAACTTCTGAGGGAATATGAGCCGAATTTGGATTTGGTAGCGGCGTAATTCTCACACATACGAAGCGCGATCGCACTTCTATTCACATCCAGGGCGATCGCCTCTCACCACATCCTCACTAACCACCAATTCATCTATGCAACCGACAATATCTATCCCATCTGATTGGGACTACCCTCGTTTTACCTTGGAACAGCGCACACAATAGGGCATCATTCTGGGGCTTGAATACTGCCCAAATGGTACAGAACTGGCTGAACAGTTCGGTGATGGTTGGCGTTATGCGCTGATGCCTGACAAAAACTCCGACGAAATATTGTACTTGCAAGAGAATCAAATTCAACCCCTATCTCCACAGGAATTATTCACACAAATCACCGCAGAAATTGACTTCTACCAACGTCAAATAGCAATACTGCAACAACAGTTATCAATATTAACCGGAGGCTTTACCAATGGCTAATGTTGTTGATAACTATGTGGAACGAACTTCAGCTAGATTGTTGCGTTCTCGACGTCGGAGTGGTGGTTCTATTCCTTTACATCGCATTCAGTTTTCCCAAACCATTGTTCAATATCTGCTTGATAAAAAACTAGTCCAAGTGCAGAACACTGGATACGGCTTTTTACTGGCTGTTATGGAGCGTTTTTAACTAGCGTCAATGAGAAAGCAATCGCCTGGATATGTGCCGTTTATTCAGACGATTGCAAAGTATTGAAAGTTACTTACATACTATGAGCCTTTTATTGTCGCACACTTTAGGAAATATGAACACTGAAATTAAACTCGGTCTTTGCAATCCTCCTGAACCTGTTTACTTATATGTCAATCAGGGTGAAATAAATGGGGAGTCTTTTGTCTGGTATAAGTTCAATATTGAACAGGATAAGAAAATCCCAGTTTCTCAACGTGCATTAACTGGGTATTTGTCATCACTGCGATTGACGACAAAAGAATTCAAGGGGAAAGACAACCTGAAACTTGATATTGTTGTCAGTGCCGATGAGCTTTATATTATCAAAACTGGTCTATAAACCAACTTTGCTAAAAGCTTTTTGTTAGCTGCATCATTATTCCAAGACTTTGATAAACCACTAATTATTGCTGCTACTGGTGGAGAAGAAAACACGGTATTCTGCAATCTTTATGATGCTGCAACAAAAACCAAGATTAGAGGGAATGGAATAAAGATGCAGACTGGGGAGGCATTATTCATGATATCCAATGTCTTTTAGGTGGCACATCCTCAACTATTCCACCAACACCAAAACTTAGTGTAGTTCTTCAACCAATCCACCCACAAGATTTGCGAGTAAAAAACATTCGCACTCTACTTGATTATCCACTTGATTTGGTCAAAGAGTGGTTGCGATTTCAAGACGTTGAACTTCCTAGCTCATTACTTGAAGAAAAGATTGATGAACTTATCAAAACTATGTGTTTAGCTTGGGCATCTGATAAGTGTGAGCATCCTAATCATGCTGAATCTTCGTATCAAAAGCAAGTAGTTGATGCAGTAGCCAATAGTACTGATGAGCTAACAGCAATCAAGACATGGACGCAACACTTGCAAACATCAAAAGCTGGGGCAATGTAACGCGTTTCTGAATATAGGAGTCAGTAAAACTATCACTTCTGACTTCTATAACATTCTAATAATTACACAGGAACTACCAATATGAGAGTCATCATTACAGTTATTGAAAAAATTACCAGTGAAGCCTACTTAGATATTACTGATGGGCTTGATGAATCTGCCATCAGACAACACATCACTGACTTATATAACAGTGGGGAAATGCTGACTAATTTGAATATATTTCAAGTGGATTTTGAATCTATCAGCGCCCGGATTCTCCCAAATCAATCTGACATCAATTCTATATCTGTATAATAATTGGAGAGCCAAATATGACTATCAAATAGACACCGGAAGAACTAGCAATTATCGAGGCTAAGGCTGAAGTTTATACCGTCAAACAAATCGCCTCTAGTTTAAAAAGACGAGGATATCATCGGTCAACTAATGCCATCGCTTTGAAATTAAACAGTTTAGGTTACTCAGTTCGCCCTACTCTCGATAACTACTCTTGCAAAGAAATAGCTAAAGTTCTTTGTTTGAGTTTGTCAACCGTTTGTTTTTGGGTAAGACGAGGTTGGCTTAAAGCAACAAAGCGTTCTGCTAAACATTATCAAGTTAGAACTTGGCATCTCAAACAATTTCTCTCTAATCCACCACAACATCTCAAAAAACGCATTGCCTCTCTTGATAAAGAAGCCATTAACTACTTGTTGGGGGGACGAGCATGATTGACTTTCATCACACACTTTATCTGTGCTGGTATCTTTCTCCTCCCTGGTGTCAAGAAATCCCACTTGTTGAAGTCAATTTACTAGAGAAAGTCTATATCTGCACCACGAGAACATTCGGTTATTGCTGCGGTATTCGCTGGGAACAAGACCGATGGATTTATGCGGTTATTTGCAACGAGGATATTATCTACACCACAGAACATCAAATCATTGGCACTGGTGAAATGCAACTCGCTACCCAAGAATTACCTGCTTTTGTATTGGGTGATCGCGTCATGCTCCGTTCCGATGACCAATGGACAAAACAACGTATAGTTCTGGGGATTTACTTACTTAACAAGTCTTGGTTTTATTACGTCGAATCAATGCCCCCTGCACTCAAAGAAACCACCAGTTTGAATGACCGATTAGCTTTTGTACCCCAAAAGAATTTGGTGCGGGTGCTTTTTTAGCAATCGCTCTCTGTCTGACGTTTTATTAGGACTGCTATATGAGTTTCTCATTCAACCAAAATGTCTTAATCACCAAAGATCATTCCATTGCCCCAGCTTTCTCTCCTGTCGAGGAGCGACTGCAAACTTTGGTCGAGGCAATGAAGACTTTGGCTGAACTTACAGGTGGTAGGCTCAACCCTGACCTCGAACAGCATTTTCTCGACTGTGCCGCTAATCTCTTAGCTGAACATAATCGACAATATGCAAGCGAGTTTGTCACAAAGAAGCCACGGCTAATAGTCAAAAAGTAAAAACGACCGCACACATCAGAGAGAAAGCGCGCAACATCTCTCCTTACATTTTCCAATTACTCCCTGCAAGTACTCTCCAATCACACAAGTAAAAATTATGTATCAAATCGAAATTATCTAAATCATCAAACAGATTAGAGAAGAAATTTCAGTTGATTATAACCGTCGAAATAAAATTAGTATTAGAGCCATAGAAAGAATAGCTGGAGTAAGTAATGGGACAGTCTTTAAAACTTTAAACACAATTAATTCTGAACCATCAAAACTGGCAATAAAAATACGATTGCAAGGGATAAACGTTGATTCTTGGCGTACTAATGAAATACCAGATGAGGGTGTTTACTTAATACTTGAATATTATGCGTTTGAAGCTGGTAAACGCTGTACTCAAAGGGCAAGGCAAGCTATTAAGCATTTTAGCCAATACAAAAGTTTTGATGGTTTAGTTTATTCAGATTTTCAATCAGGACAGCATTCTCCAGAAAAGAGAGTTAAAGTTTCTCTTCTTACAAAGATTAATAAAATGTCTCATCCTGTCGTTGAAGTAAATACTCCTGTTGAAAAAATAGACATTTTGACTGATAAGGAGATTATAGAAGTTAAAAGAGTCTCTGGATGGAAAAGTGCTGTGGGGCAAATATTAATCTATGGCCATTACTATCCAAATCACCAAAAAAGGATTCATTTATTTGGAAAATGTAGCCCTAACATAAAGCAACTTATTCAGCTTCATTGTGACCAATTCAATATTCAGGTTACTTGGCAATAGCTTCATTGCACAAGCTCACTAAGTGCAGTTTTACCTTTATTTATTATTACTACACTGATCCATTTTTTGAAAAAGCCAGAGCGAGTACTATATCGCAAATCGAAATTGCCCAAATCATTGAACAAATAAAACAAGAGATAGAGGTTGACCCAGACGGTCGGGGTAAGGCCAGTATTAGAGCAACAGCAAGACTAGCTGGGGTAAGTGATATGGCTATTATCAAAGCGTTAGATAGTGCAAAGCTGGAACCATCTAAATTGTCTAAAATCCTGATGGAACAAGGGTTTGATGCCACAAACCAAAATCAGTGGCGCACTAATGGTATCCCCGACAAAGGAATCGCAATCATCTTAGAATACTACGCCTACGATGCTGGGAGATACTGCACTAAACAAGCCAGACTGGTATGCCGTTCATTCAACACCATTGGTGTTCGCGCTTGGATGCAAGATATCACGGGCTGGACTAAACCTGCCGCACCTGCCGAGACAGCAATGACCCAAATACAGTTACTCGCTGCGATCGCTAAACATTTGGCAGAACAAGAACAGCGCTTATTAGAGCAACAACAGCAACAAACTGAAGTACTTGCAAGGCTGAAAGCACTAGAAATTGAACAAGATCGTTTCAATACTCCATGCGGTCATAAGTATAGCATTGTCGGTTTTACTACTCTACAAGGATTAGAAATATCAGTGAAGGAAGCGAGTACGAAGGGACGCAAAGCAAGTGCTTTGTGTCGCAAACAAAATATCGAAATCGAGCGCATACATGACCCACGCTTTGGACGAGTTGGGCTGTACCCCGAAAGTGTGCTGATCGAAGTTTTCTGTGCCAACCAAAATTAACGAATGGAGAAAATATCATGCAACAACTTAATCTATTTCAAGAATCCTCACCAATTTTACCCGTCACCTACTACCCCGACTTCTTGACTCCTGAACAAGCAAACGAACTCTACCAACACTGCCTACAACTGGAATGGCGGCAAAACCAAATCAAAATGGTGGGGAAAATTATCCCTGTGCCTCGCCTGGAATGCATCTACGGTGATGCAGGCTGTGATTACCTGTACTCCAACAGCGTGTTTTTGAAACCCCTGAATTGGACAGAAGCCCTGTCTAGGTTACGCGTTCGTCCTTGACGTTGCCGCAGGCATCGCATCACCGCATTGACTGGTTATAACTTCCGTATCGTCATCGGCAACCAGTATCGCACAGGGCAAGATTCGATTGGGTGGCACGCAGATAACGAGGAATCAATGGGGCTTAACCCAGCCATCGCATCTGTGAGTCTTGGTAGTGTTCGCAAGTTTCAAATCAAACCCAGGAATGGCAAATCTACTGATTTGTGGTTAGAACACGGCAGCTTGCTTGTGATGCATCCTGGTTGCCAATCAACGCACCTTCATCAAGTTCCCAAAACCAACAAAGTAGTTAAAACACGTATTAATCTCACTTTCCGACCACACACCGGAGGGAAATAAGAGGGTAAGGGGAAAGGAGGAAGAATTTTAACCCTTTCCCTTTAACTTTTCCCCAGCCTAAAAAGCTTTCAAAGCGGCATTCCCCATAGTGCCGCCCCATTTTCATGCGTAAAAATATTGGAGGGGATATGCCTGCAATTGCAAATAATAATAACAACGATTTAGCACAAAACCATTACCAGCAATGGGTGAAGGGTTCCGCCGTTGACCCTGTACTCACTGCAATAAATGTCCGTTCCCTAAGTAGGAATGAAGTATACGAGTATTTGTTGTACGCCCTACCTCAAACCGCCCGACGCAACGATCTACGATTACGAGACGGATACTTAAGAAGATATGCCCACGCCACAGAGAGTGCATGGTGGGTAAGCGGACTTGACCCCTTGAACAACTGGCTACCAATGCGCTGGGAAAGGATGAAACCAGATTCCCCGCGCTTGGAATGGGACAACGAAGCCCAACAGTACACCGAAAAGCCTATCAAGTACGAGTCACCACCCAAAACCCCGAACCGCCTCACCTATCTGCGAGTACCGCTGCATATCTGGAAGCTGGTAGCTCTGCGGTATGATTTGCCGATGCCAGAACTGATTACCGTTACCGAATCAGGGGAAGCGTTAGGGTTTTGGGTTTGGGTGATGGCACACCCCGAAATCTCTGTAATCCTTACCGAAGGCGAGAAGAAGGCAGGTTGTTTGTTGTCGTTGGGATTTGCAGCGAGCGCACTTCCCGGCATTTGGAATGGTCGGATTGGCAAGGAAGATTTAGAACGCCTGCACCCTGATTTAGTCCCAATGGCCCAACCAGGGCGGAAATACATTGTATTATTCGACTACGAAACCAAGCCCAAAACCAAATGGCAGGTTTTCCAAGCCACTCACCGTACTTGTCAAGCTATCCTACAACAAGGCTGTGTTTGTGAAGTAGCGTTATTGCCTGGGCCGGAAAAAGGGATTGACGATTGGGTTCTTGCACTGGGCAAGAAAGCAGATAAAGCTGTCACCACGATGATTGCTGATGCTCTTACTTTAAACGAGTACCAACAAAGATTTTTCATCAATCGCGTTAGAGGACTGCGTAAGTTCAAGCCTAATGTGACAGTCAATACCCGTTATCTTTCCCAAGCAATTTACTCTTTACCCCAATCTGGCTTGGTTGGTTTAGCGTCCGATATGGGAACCGGTAAAACTGAAATCTTGGCGATAATCAGAAGAGATAACCCAGGCTTGAGCTTTTTGAACAATGGGCATTGTGTCAACTTACTGAAGAATCTTAGCGAACGCCTGCCAACTGCCATGTACTCTGCGATTTCTTGCGGTGACTGGGCTAAAGCTAAAGCCCTCAGCATTACTGTTGACTCACTGTATAAAATGGCGAGTGATTTGCAGGTTTACGATGTTCTATTTATTGATGAGGCCTGCCAATATCTTGCTCACCTACTAAAATCCAAAACCTGCAAGTCACACCGGGGGGATATTCTGGAGGTGTTGGAGTATCTGGTTTACAACGCCAAACTGGTTGTTTTGGCTGATGCTCACTTGGATGATCTTACTATCGAGTTTTTTTGAGAATGCGTCCGGCTGGCGAAAAACCATTCATCATCAAAAACGAGTATCGTTCTGGTGGCCGTCAGGTTCATTGGTACGAGGGTAAAAACAGCAGCGCGCTCGTTGCCGAATTTCATGCTCAACTGATGTTGGGTAAGAAACTGATGATGGTCAGTGACAGCAAGCGCTTTATCAAAAAGTTGGAACGCGCTTTGAATGATGGGACAAATCTTCGCTCTGATTTGCGATCGCTCCTGGAGGAAATGGGCAACGCAATTATTCCAATGGGTGACGGGGCAGATGTTGGAGCTGCTCGGTAGATGAAGGCAGCGGATATTGCCATCGATGAGGAGCATTATCGTAAGGTAGCCGATGCCAAAGATATTGACAGTAGGACTTACACCAGCAGACAGCATCAGGATTATTTAAAGCCGGAGGAGGTTTTGGAGTGTGAGAAGTTCCGCATTCAGGATACCTACGGGATGAGCGTAACGCCGGAACTTGTGGAGAAGGACGACGGCGGGAAGTTGATTAAAAAGATTGTGGCATTAGAGGCAATCTTGGCCAAGCCAGGGGAGGCGATCGCTGATGACCAGGGACGGGAGTTTGTAACACCGCCTGCTGTTGTGGTGGAACGGGATAAGTCAGAACGCGCTCGCTTGGCTATTTGTTTGTACTGACTGGAGTAATCATTCTACCGCGTGGCTTATGCGTCATCGATTAGGACTAAGGGCAGTACTGATGGATTTGATAGCAGGGGCTGAGGTTACTGGGAATGAGGCTATGGTTGAAGCTCTAGCGGATTTTTCCAAGCGCAATGCACCTCACGTCAAGGGGATACTCAATCTCACTATTCCTCCTGACGAATCCCCCTCGTGGATTTTGGGGCAGTATCTTGCTCAACTTGGATTGTCTACAGAATCGCGGCGACCGTTAGAGGATGGGAAACGGGTTCGGTATTACAGTCTTAATACTGATGATGTTGCATTTGCTCGAAAGGTGCTGGATTATCGGCAACAGCAGCGTGAAGAAAAGGAACGAAGACGACAGGAGGAACAGGAAAGAAACGCGACTTACGCAGCTAGAATACAGACACAATATGGAGTTAATGCGATTAGACCTTCATCTAATCTTCCGTCCACACCCCCTAATAATGGAGATGAGAATAATAAATGGGGGGGTATGGACACAGATGAAAGCCTCAGTAATAAGTGGAGGGAGAGAGTTAAATATTATGCTCAGTTAGTTGTCCAAAAGGTAGAATCAGGAGTCGGCATGGTACAAGAACTACTCAGTACGCTGACGAGCGATGAAAGGTGGGGAGTGATGGTCGAGTTTGAGGAAGCTAACGTGGAAAAGTTTGGTCAACTGATGGCATCTGCGCCCGATTGGGTGGAGTGGATGGGGTGAGTTGTGTTGCTTACGATGGCACAACAAACTCGGAACTCATGCTCGATCATTTTGGAGTGAGTGAAGCCAACTGGCAGGGCGCAACGGCAAAGGAACCGCACTTCATCATTTCTGAAACGCCGCATTATGTTGGGCGTGCAGTTGCCTATCTGGCTGGTGATCCACAAGTGGTGTGCTGGAATGGACAATCGCTTTCCAGTGGGCAACTGGCGCAGGTTTATGGCTTTACCGATCTCGATGGCTCTCAGCCAGATGCGTGGCGCTATATTCGTGAAGTGCAGGAAGTGGGTAAACCTGCTGATGCGACCGGATACAGGTAATGTTCGAGTCACAGAACTTCGTATTCGTTGACAAACTTCACATTGAAATTAGCGTTCGTTTGAATTTCGCGCACCTACTGTCTTCTCGGTCGATTCTGCGTTCCTTCACCAGGAGTGATGAATAACATCGAACTTGGTGTATGAACTTTAGCTGTATGCCATATCCCACGAGGGACAAGAACATAAGCACTAAGCACCTGGAGTACTCAAGCATACCCTATTTTCCGCTCCGTCTTGCTCCAGGATTAAATCGACCTGACCTGAAAACAGACAAACAAACTCTTCTCCGGCAGGGTGCATTTCCCAGGTATCCCAGTCTTGATCGAACGTAAACTGTGAAACGAGCCGCTTTCCCTTAAAGTCACCAAATTTGTTTTCCATCTCTGCAAAAAAGCGATCGCTTACTGGGATTGGAATGGTATCACCGTCTTCTCCAAGAACAAGATAGGTAGAACCGATGGTAAATTGAGCAAGTTTACTAGTCATTGGCTATTGCCTCCGTTCCGACTTGGCATTTTACTAATACTTGCGTCGATAGTTTACAGTCATAAACTGATGCCATTGCCCGTCATCGCCCAGCACATGAGATGTCATCGCCCGATGATTATCATTCTTGAACTCGATTACATCTCTGTAACTTGCCATCTTCTCATCGCCCGTCATCGAGGGCCCGTCAGAATTAAGCGTTAGCATGTTTTTAGCCGCGTCCAATTCGCCGTCGTACAACCACAGATAAGTCATCATTGACCCAACCCAAGTGCCTACATAGCGTTGCTTCTGCGGGTCATATCCGAGCGTTATTATCATTGTTGCCGCACCACCACAGGGTATTTCGCCCTGTCCTTCAGCTATAACCCAGAGTCCACCAATTGATCGCACACTTTCCGTTCCTGTTGCTCTTTCAGACGGCTGATCTGGACTCATCATTGCCTCTGTTTCATAAGTCCACTCACCGACGAGTTTCTGTAACCACTGATGTTCCTTTTGTGGCCCAGTATTCATTGTTGGCTCCTGTTGTGTTTTGGTTGTCTCCATTGCTTTAGCTCCTTTTGATGAATTATTGAGAAATTGAGGAATGCGATTAGCGCGAATTGCAACACCGTAAGCAAAGCCGCCCCAAGTGGCTAGAAACGTCGTAAAATGATGGAAACTCAAGATTTAATAGTACATAAATACTATCATAGATTGGCTAATTGAGGTTTTTGACTGGCAGATTGACGAAAACGTTCTGCTTCTGCTGGCTCTGCCCTACCGCGATGCGATCACACTTTCATGATGCCAATCTCCTCGGTTCACGCTATAAACTAAGCAGTCATCGTTACCAAATCGTCGAGACTCAACAAATTGGAAACCAAAACGTTCATAGAAGCGGTGAACGCGGGTATTGCTGGCAAGTGGATCTACGAGTACAGCCGTCACAAGCGGGTCAGCAAAACATCGAGCAAGTGCAAGCTGCATCATTTGGGTTCCATAACCTTTGCCCAAATCAGTCTCTTCCCCAATCCAGATATCAATAGCGCGAAGATTCGCCGGAACATCACCCCAGTAGTGACTATCCTCACGTGCCGGATCGATGATCTGGATAAATCCGATGGGACGACCATCAATTTCAGCAATCAATTGCTCCCTCCATTCGGGGGAGCGGTCAAGTTCTACCTCCCAGCCCCAGTCATCGTTAGGATCAGAGTTAACCACGTGAGGTTGCTCATCCCAATGTCGCAGCAGATCCAAATCAGCCAAGGTAGCAGGGCGGAGGTTTATCCTCATCGGAGGTGGTACGGTATAGTTCATGCTGTTTCTCCTATTTTTTCAGTAACCCACTGGACGAGTTGAATCACGACACCGTTGGGGTCTGTGACTTAAAAGAATCTTTCACCCCAAGGTTCAGTCTTGATCGCGGTTGTAATCTTCACACCTTCTGATTGACTTCGCGCATATTCCTGATCGATATCATCCACAACAATGGCACGATCACCGGATCAGTTACTGACACACACGATATTCCCCAAACATTAGATGAGGCTGTTCAGGGCTGGAAGGGGCTAAAGCTGAGATTGCAGCAAGGACTGGAAAGCGCAGGTCGGTTCTAACAAGAACTTGTTGCCAAAGTCGGTGAGGCTGTTGGGATCGCTGATGGTGAGCCTTACTGGAATGCCTGCGTGGGGCGGTGGCAGGTTTGGGTTAACTTTGGAAGCGGGTGTAGGTCTGTGGTGTGCGATTGGGTCGAGTGCCTTGGGCGACGCTGGGATTAACGCACTTACGCTAAGTTAGTTGGTGGGAAAAAACACAATCATGTTAAGAAAGATAAACAAAGCTAAAACCCTCTTCCTCTCCTGTATTCTGCCTCATCTTAACTACAAATATTCACGCCGTTCTACTTATTGCTGTTTATGCCGCTTAATGGCATAAAGTCGAGCTAAGACATACCCGCTCTGTGTAGCTTTCCGTACTCCTTGGCAGAACCCGTAGGGTAGGGTAGTGACTGCCGTGCAAAGAAACGGTATAAAAATATAGGAGAATTTATCAATCACTTAAACAGGTTCTTCTGAAACTTTAACAGCTAGTTTTCCTATTTTGTTACCGTTAAATAGTTTAAGAATAGCCGATGGTGCATTTTCTAAACCTTCAACAATCTCTAATGCATATTTAATTTTTCCTTCGTTAACCCATTGCCCAATATCCTTGATTGCTTCGCCAAATCTTGAAGAATAATCCAGAATAATAAACCCTTGTACTCGCGCTCGCTGCATGAGAATTTGGCTATAGTTGTAAGGCCCAGGTACAGGCTCAGTGGCATTATAAGTTGAAATCAAACCACACAGAGGAATACGTGCGTGCAAATTAATTTTGGTTAGCACAGCATCCAAAATTGCACCGCCGACATTATCAAAATAGACATCAATGCCATTAGGACATGATTTAGCTAATGCTGTTTCTAAATCTGCTGTTTTATAGTTGATAGCGTCATCAAAGCCGAGTTCTTCTACAAGCCAACGGCATTTTTCATTACTGCCAGTTATCCCAACTACACGACAACCCTTAATTTTGGCAATTTGTCCCACGACAGAACCAACGGCTCCGGCTGCGGCTGATACAACTATAGTCTCACCAGATTTGGGTTGTCCGATATCTAAAAGTCCAAAATATGCTGTAAAACCTGTAGCACCTAAAGACCCGACAAATGCAGAGAGTGGGCAGGGTAAAGGATGAGGTAGTTTAGTAATACCTAAACCAGTGTTACCCAAAGCCAGAGCATAATCTTGCCAACCAAGTACCCCAGAAACTAAATCCCCTTTCTGAAAATCGGGATTTTTTGACTCTTCCACTACGCCAATTACAACACCGCGCATGACTTGCCCAATTTCAACTGGCGGCATATATTGTGGGCGATCGCTCATCCAAATGCGATTGGTAGGATCTAGGGAAAGATAGATAGTACGTACCAAAACTTCACCATCGCTAGGCTGAGGAATCGGTTCTTCTCGGTACTCAAAATTACTAGCTGTAATATCACCAACCGGACGTGATGCCAAGCGAAACTGTCGATTTTTGCCTGTGTTCATAGGTTTAATAAATTTATAAACAGAATATGTTTAATCAAATCTTAGTTTAGTTGTGTTAGCTAATTTCTTTAGAAAGATTCATTAATGGTGAATCTTGGGGCAGTATTTAGAGCAACTTGGATTATCTACCGAGTTTCGTCGTCCCGTTGAGAATGGCCAATGGGTTCAGTACTATCGGTTGAATACTGAGGATATATTGTTTGCACAGAAGGGACTGGAGTATCGACAACGGCAGCGCCAATAAAAGCGGGAGCATCAAGAGGCTTATGCAGCTAGGATGCAGACTCAGCAAAGACTAGAGATGATTAGGCCCTCATCTAATCTTTCGTCTACCTCCCCAATAATGAAGATGAGAGTAATAATTGGGGGGTATGGACACAGATGAACAACTCAGTAATACGTGGTGATAACGAGTTAAATATTATGCTCAGTTAGTAGCCCAAAGAGTAGAGTGCGGGATGGAGATGGTACAAGTAATACTCATCACCCTCACAAGTGACGAGCGTTGAGAGGTGATGGTAGAGTTTGAGGAGGTTGAATCGGAGAAATTTGGCTAGTTGATTGCATTTACTCCCGATTGTGTGGAATGGATGGCGTGAATTGTGGCGATCTCTATAAGACTGTGGCGGCGGTTAATGAATTCTCAAGTAGCGATGGCGAAGACTTTAACAGGGAAAGCTCTCTCATCACAAACTATGCCCAAATACTTGGGGATGGCATTAAGCATGGGGTTGAGGCTGTTAAGGGCATCCTCAAGCTATACGGTAAAGCGAATAGCATCTTAAGCTTTTGTTTACGAATCAGATCTAAAACAAGTTTCCTAACATAGCTAAGATATTTAGTTATTTTGTACTAGCAATAACTTTGTCAATTTCTACTAATTTTTGTTGTAAAAGAGAGCGCATCTGGTGAAGTTGTTCACTACTACTTTTTGATAGCAAATCTGATGATATTTCATTTACTTTCTCAAGTATGCCTTTTAGCTGCTTCAAATCTGGTTTTTGAGACTTCAAGTATTTAGTTTTAATTTGTCTAATTAATTCACGAGTTTCTGGAACAGTAAGATTTTTCTTTAAAACTTCATTAGTTGCTGTAACTCGTTCATCAGTAGCTTGATTTTCTGATATATCTAATGCCTTAACTGAAAGTGTTGCTAAGGCTAGAGCATGAGCGCCCTTAAGCCCCTGTTGCCGAATAGCCTGTTTCAAATCTAGAGGCAAGTACAGCATTGGTATAAGATTAGCTTTTACAGAACTGGGATTTAAACCTAGCTCTAACAGTACTAACAATAACTTCTTTTCTATATCTGTAACCTTGAGTAGTTCTAGTCTTTGTTCCTGTTCCTCAGCACTATAATTTACTAACTTTGCTAATTCTTTACTGTTGTTATCTCTCTCTATTCTTTTAATTACTGTTCTCAATATTGTAGAAACTTCATCAATTTCTAACTCAAGAGACTTCGTTACTTCTTTGAAGACTGCTTCAGCTTTATCTAAAGGGTTCAAATCTTCAAAACCAAGAAATGTTAACAGTGCAGATTGATCTAAGTCATCAGGCATTGAAACTACTACAGCCCGAATAGATTTCCAACCAAGTAATTTTGCGCCTTCAGTACGTAGTTGCCCATCTAACAGTATGTAACGACTATTACTCTGCCGTACTAAGATTACTGCTGAAATCTGCCCATGTTTTTTAAGTAGTCGTGCTTTTGCCTGTATTAATTCTGGTGTAATTGTCTGCCGAGGCTGATTAGGATTTGGGTCAATGAGATTTAAATCAATTTGTACTTCTCCTGATTGATTTTGAAGTTGTTCTCGTAGCTTTTGCAGTTCACTCTCTAATTCAGGAGATTGTGCGGCTCTAAGTCTTTCTATCTCTACTTGAAGTTCAGTAATTTTTTGTTCTTGCTCAGTTTTTTGAATTGCGCTGCTAAATTTACTAGCAATTT
The DNA here is from genome assembly GCF_014904695.1 of Nostoc sp. MG11. Taxonomy (GTDB): domain Bacteria; phylum Cyanobacteriota; class Cyanobacteriia; order Cyanobacteriales; family Nostocaceae; genus Komarekiella. The sequence continues at coordinate 70,141 of NZ_JACXXN010000015.1, forward strand.
TAGGCAAAGCCATAATTATTTTTTCTCCTTAATCAATGCGACTAAATCATCCGTAATTTGTTTAAAATCCTTACAAGCAGCATGTTTTGGTCGGTATTTTTGTAAAGGTAAGCCGTGGGCACTAGCATTTTTGAATTCATTTGAGTTACGAATTTTGGGGTAAAGCTTCAAATGTAAATGCTTGGCGATCTCCGGTAATTGCTCTAAATATTGCCTGTGCATTGCCACCGTATCATCATACATACTTGGTACAAATCCCAAAATTGGTGGACGAGGTTCTAACTGTAACTCATCACCTGTTGAAATACACCATTCCACCAATTCTGCTGAACCAGAAATAGCCTTCATTTCCAATTGCACCGGCACTAGTACATGAGTCGAAGCAGCTAAAGCATTAACATTTAACATTCCTAGTGTCGCAGGGCAATCTAAAATCACCAAGTTATGAGGTAAAGGGTAATTTTTTAAGCGATCGCTAAGTGCGTACTCTCCCCGTTTCCTAATTACTAATTCATTAGCGATCTCAGCCATTAATGGATGCCCTTGGCAAACTTGAATTTTTGATTCTTCCCAAACCGAAAGTAATTTCCAATCACCCTTAAAATCTTTAGATAATACTTTGACTAGAGTATTTGAGACTTCAGCAGGTGGCAATCCACAAAATACATCCAGAGAACGTTGTGGATCTAAGTCAATTATTGCCACGGAAAAACCACGCTGACCCATTTCATATGCAAGGTGTACACTAAGTGTCGTTTTACCTACTCCACCTGCGTTAGCTATAAGTGAGAGAACTATCTGCTTCATATTGATTTTCCGTGTCGGATTTCAAAATCCGACATAGAGCTTTGAAAAAATGTACATTATGCAGTTCAATTTGTCATCATTTGATGTCGAATCTTAAAATACGACATATCTCTTGATAAGAGAGAACTATTATAGTGAGTAAAAAATGAAATCTACACAGCGCCCATCCAACCCAACAGCAACTAAAAAACAGCACCCCAAGGCCAAAGCTTGAACTTGTTGCTTATAAACTTGTAGAGCAACAGCAAGTAACATCTCAGCCTATCCCCAGTAATGAGCCGCAACCGATGCCTTTAGCAACGTCAAGAAAAGCTGTTGATAAAGAGCAACATTTAGAGAAAGATAAAGTCGATACGCGCGATGGGCTACTCCCTACTGTAGGCGATCGCAAATCAGATTCCACGCTTCAATCTAAGCAACACCAATATACACCCCGCAATGAAGAAGAGTTACCGCTTAAGAACTGTCAGCATATTCAATTCTTGGACTGTGATAAACCAGTGGTACAAATTATCTTTGAATGCTACCATTGCCAGCAAGGAATACTGAGTGAGTTTACTGGCTCTCCAGCAATGGGAGAATATAAAGGTCGTCCTTCAGCAATTCAGGTGAAAATCCAATGCCCCAATTGTGAGCAGACGGCTATCAGGCTGACTACAGGAAAAATACTTTCGGTAACAGCAATACCTTCACTTTGGCAGCAATGATTGTACACGCCAATATCAAAAGTGATTGCTGAGCGAGATTAACTTAGGGATAATGCAAAAGTTGAAATTTTCACCATCTTTGATGACTGCACTAACAGCGCTCACAATTACTAGTTGCAGCACTGCTACTACTGAACAGTATGAAGCTACAGCACTCACTAGTTACACCTGGCAGATTAAGTATGCCAATAACCTAACTAGTGAGTCACAACCTCGTATTGAAACCTTTGCTAAGACTTCAGTATTGAATCGAAATGGAGCACAACCATTAGGAAAAGTGATTGGGCCAGACGACAGGGGATTGTGGTGGCCTACTTTACCACCGAAACCAAGTGTTGATAAAGTTGAACAACGCAAAAAGCCTCAAGAAGAAGCAGGTAAACCCGAATTGTTGAAAGATGTCGAGTACCAAATAAGCTATGGAGTGGGTAATGCACAGAAGACGCTACCTACTAACTATGATGTTTATCGACAAGTAGTTAAAGCATACCCAACACGAACTCCTTTGCAATTGACTTTGGGTGTGAATGATAATTCAGTTGAGAAAGCTGAACCTGTAAGCAAGTAATAAGTTATTTTTGTCTCGTTCTTCAAAAATCTTTATGGAGTATACATCTGGGCTATGTACGTCCCAAATACTATTTAGAAATTTAGTGACAATTTAACACCTGTATAGGGTATATATAGGTAATGCTTAGGGTATTTTTTTGTTGACTTTCACTTTGTACCCTACTTGACCCCCAATATACATAAAGGAATGAAGAGAAACTTGCTTTCAGCCACTCCCCCGAATTCAATTCGGGGGATTCAGGCATCAGACAGAGATTGCAGTCTGAGACTGTCTAACATCTCCTACACCCAAGGTTGAACTCCCAACCTTTTTTATATTTAAACTGGCGTTTTCATCTCGGTCATTTTCTGATTGACACGAAGGGCAACGCCAACGCCTAACCGATAAATCCAGCGATTCTAAAACATGGCCACAGCAAGAACAAGTTTTACTGCTTGGATACCATTGGTCAATATAGACTACTTGTTTACCCTTTTTCAGCGCTACCCATTCCAAGATATCTAGAAAATCTCGAAGCGCTAAATCACTAACTTTTCTTCCCCATAAACGCTTCATACCCTTGATGTTTAGCGTCTCAAAACATAGCACATCAAACCTATTGGTCAAATTATGCGCTAGTTTCCAAAACCAATCACTTCTGCGGTTGGTTATGTCTTCATGAGCACGTACCAAGTTCTTTCTTGCCCGTTCCCTGTTAGACGAACCTTTTAACTTCTTAGAGTGATGCCGATTCGCAATCTTTATGGCGTTGAGTGATTGCTTAAAAAATTGGGGAGACTCAATTTTAGAGCCGTCCGAGCAGGTTAGGAATGTCTTTAAGCCAAAATCAAAGCCCGCTATTCTACCAGTCGTGAGTTTGATTTCTGGCTCATCAATGCTATCAACGACAACGACCATAAACAATTCACCCAATGGGGTGCGCTTAATAGTCAGAGTCTTGATTTTTCCCTCTGTCTTGGGAAGTTCAGATCGTAGGAAACCTTCGCTCTGACTTTCCGCAATCTCTCTAGATTTCCAAAATTGATAAATCCGACTCCCAATTTTAACTCGATTGCCACCTAAGAATTTATATCCGGCTTGCTTTGAGGTGAATGACTTGTATTTTTTGACCTTTTTAAACCCCGGTGGTCTAACCCCCTGGTCTAACCCCCTTTTTATTGTGTTTAAAAAATAGTTGGTAGGCTTTCTCAATGCGTTGACAAATATCTTGCACTGCTTGAGAACCTACTGATTGCCAAAATGGGTTATGTTTCCTCAGTTTGGCAATATGAGACTGAAGTTTTGCACAACTTAAATGCTTGCCCCACATTCGGTAGTAGCGTTTATGGAGAGCAATACAATGGTTATAAATAACCCCACTCGCGTTAATCATTCGCTTGAGGTATCTATTCCGCTTGTGTTCGTACAACTTAAACTTTAGTGTCTTCATGCTAATATTGTCCCATGACGACGGCACTATGACGGCATGAAAAAATTAACTGTGCGATGTTCAGATGAAGAGTATGAGGTTCTTGTGAAATATTGCCACAAGAAAGAACGTAGCTTAAATGATGTTTTTAGAGAATTCATCAGAAGCTTGACGGACAAATAAATTTGTCCTATTCGCTTATATCCCCCGGCTAGAAGCACGGGGGCTTTACGCATCACGGCTCCGTAAGTCATTTTCCTCTAACCCTGTTCTCTCATCTCACCTAAACAGATAACTTTCACAAATCAAATCGTATTGCCTTTCGCCTTATGTCGAACATTCACACCTTGCAAAAAATTTTTGCTGCTGGCTTTGATAACGGTTACGGTAGCCTGAAACTTTTAGTCGATGGCTTTGAAGTCGTTCGTGTCCCCAGCTATATTTCTACGGCAGATATGGAAGATGTCCCCGGATGAGTAGTTTTTAACGGCAATGCTTACACCGTTGGAGAATCGGCTTTCCGTACAGGTCATCATTTTGACCGTAACACAGATAGCAATGAAAACAAAATCAACAATGCGCTGTTGACATTATTAGGTGCATTAGCACATCTACCACACCGTAAGGCCTGGCATTTAAAGCTGGTCGTCAGCTTACATGATGTTGGTCTGGCATCACAGTTGCAACAAATTTTAAACGGAGAATATCAGCCAATTCTTGCTGGCAAACAATCAGACGTGAAGATAGAAGTCCTTAAAGTTGTGCCAGAGGGAATGGGTGCATTGTTCGGGCAGCAACTCCCGCCAAAATTAACTGTTTTAGATTTTGGCAATGGTACGACTCTGTATTCTCGTTACAACCAGGGTAAGCGAGAAGTACATACACCCTTCCCCGCAGGTGTTGAAGTTCTCATCGAAGATATTGCCCAAAAAATGAAACATATAAATGGGGGTAAAGTTGGCGATGTATCGAAGATTCGATTTTGTTTAGAAATGGGGCATACCAAGTACAGCCGTGACATTGATATCAAAGATGTCTACAGCACCGCTTTGAAAGATTGGTATGAAAAATATTTAAAGAAACCAGTGAATATGACACTTGATGCCAAACACACTGGAGATGAGATTTGGGCGATTGGTGGAGGCTGTTTGTTACCTGGGTTTAAGAAGCTCTTGGAAAAGAATGGTTTCAAAATACGGGACAATCCCGTGGAAGCTAATGCCAATGGACTCCTACAAATGGCGAAAGTCATTATTAGTAAGAATCCAGTAACCGCCTCTAAGTAAGTGAGCCAGAAGAATACTCATGCAAAGAGCAATTCTGAATCTACTAACCATTGTTCGCACTACAGCCCAATTCTGGCTAATGATGATTGAGAACTGAATTCTATATTAATCACAATGACTGAGAAACAAGACTTGCCCGCAGAAAAGGTTCGGATCAAAGATAGCTACCGTGAACGCATATTTGCAGAATCACAACAACTAGGTAAAAGTTACCTGGAGACGCTTTACTTTATCATTGATTGCTATTTTGCTTTCAAAAGGGGTGCATTCCCTATGCAACAAGTACTTACGCAACAAGCAGCTTTTACCCCGATGACTCCTGAGCAAAACAACCTTACAGAGCCGACTCCCCAACCATCTACACACGAAACCTAAGAGAATACGGAAAGCCAAACATTCGACCTTGATTTTGATTTGTAACAGTAATATCAAGTTCTTAGCTTTGTTTGGATTAATGCATAAATGTTCTATATAATTGCCGTTTTCAAACATTTATATAGAAAAGTTTCGCAGAAAAAATAGTTAAAAGTATTCTCCCCGCAATATGAAAATCACTTTGATTGAACAATTAGAAGAAAGACTCCGGCAGGCTATGCTTAAAAATGATGTTTTAGCCTTAGAAGAACTGATTGCCGATGAAGTTGTATTCACGACGCATATCGGTGAATTAATTGATAAGCAGACGGACTTAGAAGCACATCGCTCTAATATTCAAAAACTTGTTTTACTCCAAGGTCAACAACAGCGAGTGCAACTCTACGGTAATACAGCTGTGGTGACGGTAAAAATGGAGACTGAAAGGGTGACAAAGAAGCTAGAAAGCAGACTGAATAAGAGCCATAGCACGTAAACCTCGATGAAAATAAGGTAGTTTACCAGGCTTTAAACGCATGAATTCATGGGCTAAATCAGCCCAAAATTCCATTGCGCCTACCCATAATTGACCATACAAACCGACCCAAAATGCGCTATGTCGGCGGTGTAATCGCTTTAATTCTTTCAGACGACCAACATAGTTTTGTAGTCCCAAAGAGCGAGAATTACGACCAGCTAAAATAGCACAAGTATAGGCAATAGCAATTAATAAAATCAATGCTATCAAGCGTTGGCCATCAGCATAAGTAGATTCGAGATTATAGCCCCCAGTCTTGCAATCACCGAACATCACCTCAATACCACTTCGCGACTTAAATGCTTTAATTGCATCTTTGAGGCTGTCAAGGTTAGTGAGTAAAAACCAGCCCGCAGGCTCTAGCTTGCCACGATATTTGCGCTTGTAATATCCGGCTAAATTGAATTTTCCAAAACCTTTCTGCTTGGTAGATTAAATACCGTTTAGAAAGAACGAGATACCAGGATTTAATCCCAAAGATTGTAAGCTTTGATATGATTCATTTTCTTGGCGAATATAGGTGCCTTGTTTTTGACGCAGCACAAAGTCAATTCCCTTACTGTGTAACCAATGAGCCAGTTTTATACTATGAAATTCTCTGTCTGCCAGTACAAGAATTCGATATCCTTTGAACAACCGTAGCAATGGGCGGATTAATCTTTTCTGCTCGCTCAAATTACTGCATCTACTAAATATTAAAGTTTATTTATCGCATAGGTCTTTGATAAAAGCATCAATCGCTTTAGCTGCTGAGGACTGCCTACCTAGCTTGAGTTTAGTAAGGATGCGATCGCGGATTGCTTGAAAGTCTAGCTGTGATTCCTGAGAGGAAGATAAAGTTTTTTCTATCAGGCGGCTAGCTCCCCCAGCTTTCTGCAAGAAGTAGTTGATTACGTCAAAGCGACTTACGCTAATCATCAAAATGACAGCCTTACAGTTCATGTTCATAAAGATGGTACGGCTTGTCTAGATAGCAACGATTGGGAATTGCTATGCACATACAGAGAAGTTACCCGCAGATGTACTAATTTGTTGTCGATTGCTATCCAAGAAAAACTTAGAAAAAACGGGGAAGAAAAAGAATACCAGGAATGGAAGCAGCAAGTAGATATTGCAACCACTCGACTTGAAAAGGAATTGCGACAAGACGAGGAAGCTATTAAGAAATAGCGACGACTAATCAACTATAGCCCCCAATAATTTCCGGGGACTCAAACCGCATAGAGAGCGCATTGAATCAAGACTAGACAGGTTTTATACCTGCTCGACGCTCTCTTAAAAATTTGAACTAACCACAATTACAAACTTTTAGAACAAGCCAATCATGTCTGCTGATATTCTACGTTAAGAAATAGACGGTATTGAATACTTTACCGTTGCCAGCACGGGGGAATCGGGAATGAGTCAACGGGGGTTGTCTCGACTTTGCGGAGTGCAGCACAGAGCGGTACAAAAAATACTTGAAAACCTGGCTAACAAAACCCCCCTGAATGGCTACGAGAAAACTATCTTAATACCTCAACAGGATGCAATACTCTATGAAGATGGTATTGAATTTGATGGAGAGGGTAAAGAAGAATATATCGGGATTGTAATCGATAATCCATTAAATTTACCTTGGCTGAATCCCTACCCAGAAGAACCTGTTCTGAAATGGCAAGGTAAGGATTTAGAACAAGTGTAGGAACAGCTACGCGCTCAAGATAACTGGCGAGTTTTCTATCGAGATTTTAATGTCGTGTCTGTAAATCCTTGATCGCTTTAGCGGGACTTAAACAAAACTGAAGGACTAAAAAGGATATAATGCTTAATTAGCATAGGTTTCACATTGAAAGAAGCTCATGAAAGAAACCACTACCGCAGCCATGCCCCCGTGCTTTGAAAGATGGTGTCAAAGATTTAATGATGTGTTTACTCATAAAGCTCAGAAAAGAGAGTTTAGACACTATTTAGGGGGATTACTAGGTGAAAGTGAGAGAAAAAAACTATTTCAAATGGCTTCTAACGCTGTAGAGGTTACTTATCACCGTTTACACCACTTTTTAACCGAAGCACCTTGGTCTAGTTTACAGGTGAATGAGCGTCGGTTAGAAATTATGAATAAGTGTAGTCAGACGAGAATTAGTAGAGGCTTTAGCCTAATAATTGATGATTCTGGACATAGAAAGAGTGGTAATTTTACTGCTGGAGTGGGGAGGCAGTATATCGGAGAAATAGGCAAAACAGAGAATGGAATAGTGGTGGTAACAACACATCTATATGATGGACGAAAAAGCTTACCATTAGATATCGAATTATACCAGCACGCTGATTCACTACCACAAGGGAAACAAGACCCTAATTGTGAGAAAAAACCAGAATTAGCAATTAAGTTAATAGACTTGACTTTAAGCCGTGGTTATCATCCAGGAATAGTAATTGTAGATTCTGGATATGGTAACAACACATCCTTCTTATTAAAGTTAGAAAATCGTCAACTTAGGTATTTAGGAGGATTAGCTAAAAATCGCAAAGTTATTGTTAGTGAACAAAATAATATTCAACAAACAATTAGACTAGATGAATGAGCGCAGAGTTTACCCCAAGAGGCTTTTACAGAAATTCAACTTAACTTAGATAAACCGAAGACATTATGGGTGATAACTAAAGAAGTAGAGATATCTGGTCTAAGTGGAAAGCGAAATATTGCTATCGTCATGAATGCTGCAACTTTTACAGATGCCACTGAAATTGACTATTTTATTACGAATATCTCTTCATCAATTGTCACACCGCAATGGATAGTTGACACATATTCTCAACGGAATTGGGTGGAAGTTTTCTATCGAGAAGCCAAGGGATGGTTAGGGCTAAAGGAATATCAAGTCCGAGAGAAAAGAAGCCTAATTCGGCATTTTATCTTGGTGTTCTGTGCCTATACTTTTATTCTTTGGCATCAGATGACAGGCGGTTTAAGACGTAGGTGGGCAAATATACCTTTGAACACTTTTACTGAAGCAATAGATGCTTTTAGAACAGCTATGTCTTTTCGATTTTTCGATTGGTTGACCTTTAACCGTGACGTATTTGCTGCTTACAAAGCCAGTTTGGGCTTTATTTGGGCTTAATTTTTGTCTAAGTCCCGTTAGTTCGATAGATATTAAGGTATACTTCAGTTCGGGTTCAAAGTAGCGAGGATACCGTTGGCGAAATATTGCTTAAGATTAAAATGGCGAAGCGACGGTGTATTACAATAGGTTGATTTTTTGTCAAACGCAGATATATATGTAAATCAATGATTTTGTAAATTTATAAGGCATTTACTGATGATAATGAATATAAGTTAAGAAAAAAAGGAAGCAATAAATTTTCTTAATTGCTTAGAAAGCTTGATTTATAAGAGTTTAGTGGGGTGCGACCGCGCAAGATCATTGCTCGGTCGCGGCTTGCATCAGGTTCAGAAATTTGTGATCGCTAGCGAAGCTGGTATATCATAATTATTTTCTCATGGACATGAGCAGGGTGACTTAAATATTATGTTTAATCGTTTTTTGTTAGCTACAGTTTCCTTATTAACTGCCTCTTGCATCTTTGCAACTACTGCAAGGGCAGAGTCGAAACAAAGGGAGCAGCAGTTGTCAACAGACAGACAGGAAGTATGGCCTACACCCGTGCCGACGCAAAACACCCGACGACGAGCAGGAGAAGACCAAAAAACCTATTTTGGTAGAATAATAGGGAAGTCGCCACTCGAATGGCCATCTAATGAGGATTACTGCCGAATCGACTTCTTGTCCTACAACCCATGCTTGAGAGAGGAACAGCAGCGGCAGTACAACAGAAGCCGAAGTCAGGAGTCATCTGGTTCACAGGATGTATCCAAATAATCACAATTGAAACGGACGGGCTGTCAAATTATCAGGCGATCGCATGAGTGAAAAGTATGTGCCAGATCCATAAACAGCGTTTGACTGTACGTTATGAACCTGCAATCTGCTGTAACTCTTTATAGCGCTTGTGATTTTTTGACCACTCTTCGCAAACTTCTATAACAAATCTCTTCTCTTGTTCTGTCAAAAGCTCATCCGATTTTCCAGAGGCTAAAATATAGGCTGCTTTTGCCGCTCTGTCGTACTTCACACCAAATTTGACTAGTTCTGTGTGAAATATTTTTTCTTTCTCCTTTTTCGACAGTGAAAAGTTATGTTGCATGGTTCAGCTAGACTGGAATCCACCCAAATATTGGGTTTCTCCAGAACGAATCGCACTTGCAGATATCTCGGCTCAATGCCAACTTGCTATAGTAAAAAATATGAAATTACTTAGGCAATAAAAGCGATGACGCTGAAGTGTAAACTCAAGTCAGGGCATTTAATTAGGCTGTAACTACTTTTAGATTTAGGATTGTAGTCAGTTAACTAATGTTGCCCACTTTCTGCTAATTGTTGATTTAAAATTACATCTTCATGAAAAATCATAAGTTTTTAATATCTGAGTTTATACTTTGATTTGCCCTCACTATTTATCTCAGTGATCTGGCTTGATTTTAGATATTGGAATTTACTTCCCCATTCTTATTAGCAATTAAGATGCGTTCGCCTTGATATGAGGGGAGTTTAATCTCCGATGTGTTGTCCAACTGTGACATATTCTTAACTCCTTATATTCAAACAAAGTTTCACTTAGAGTTCTGATGTATAAGCTGATAAAGATGCTCCTGTTTAATAATTTGATTTACAACCATTTTTAAGTAAATAAACCACGTTTTTACCTCACACAAAGGTGCATAAGCATAAAGGAAAACCTAAAAGTATGGTTTAAATAAACAAAAAGTGCTGTAATACCAATTCACGAAAATCTGATTCAAATAAAGCATCAAGAATAAAATCCCAATCTGTAATAGAAGCAACGATTGATGTGTTTAATTTCTCCAAACGCTTCCAGATAAATTGTCTTAACTCATCCAAAGTTCCAAAGCTTTCCTTGGGAATATCCCAGGTCGCAAAATTGAATCCGACTGGAGATTTTTAAAAGTGGCAATTGACGATTGGCTACGTTCAAAAAGCGGTCGAGCTATTCTTCTTCAACAGGCAGGCGCTTTAGCAGATGATAATACTCTGGCACAATTGAGAGCAACAATCTACCACAATAGGGAACGCTCTGAAGTGGAAGAGGAGTCTATTGATTAATGTATTTGCTTGATACCGACACTCTGACTCATCTTTATGCTGGACAGTCAACTGTAGTTGAGCGGTTGAGGTCTGTGGATGATTCAGACGTTGGTGTTACTATCATTACCAAAGGTGAAGTTTTACGCGGACGTATTGACTATCTCATAAAAGCTCAAACAGGTACAGATTTACTTAAAGCACAGTCGCTTTTATTTCGTACCGAAGAACTGCTGAATCAACTGTTAATTGTGCCAGTTACTCAAAGAGCATCACAGCAGTTTGACCGATTGCGTACCGTCTCCAAACTGTAAAAAATCGGACGAGCCGATCTGTTGATTGCTAGTATTGCTTTGGCGAATCAAGCTGTATGAATGTCAACCTTCAGGTAGTATTTCTAACTATCAAAATAGTTGTAAAAATTTTAAAGTTAGATAATTTTTTCCATGCGCTTATTACTATTTCAAAACTTGAAGCTGACCATTCCTACAGCTTTAGTATTTACGGTTCTTGGCTATATTTTAAGTCTACCTCTGAGTTTTATCGTTAACTCAGAAGCAGCAAGATGGCAATTCAATGTACAAAAGCCACTAAGTATTGAAACCCGAAAGCTTGATGAGCTTGGAAGTTTTCAAGGTCGGGTAGCACTTGGAGGTACAGCGCTCGGAATCCTAGTAGCTCAAACAACTTTTATTATGTATGTAAGTAAATTTGGACTCAGCAATCGTACTAATAAGGAGTAATCTATTAGTTTCAGTTCTCAATACCGTACTCTTTCCCTATTAAACCCAAAAGTTTCTCTTCCACAGCCGTCAAATACGGTCGCTTCAGTTCCCCCAAGTGCTTCAGCACAGCACGCGCAGCTTCTTCCAAGTTTTCATTGTCTCGCAGCCTACTGATGCGATCACCTACGGTGGGCGCTTGCGCCATCGCTAATCATCTGCATCTGCCAACATTCCGATTCTAGGTAATTGAGCGGCTTGAGGTGGTCGATTCTCACAGTGTACTCCCTATACCAAAAAAATAAAAGATTTGCTGGTAGTGTTTATGTAACATACTATAACCACATAATATCTCTATGCGAATTGAACCATACGAAGATAGCCAACTTGATACCATCAAAAGTTTTTCACTTCGGGCATGGAGTCCGGTCTTTGATTCGATTCAAAAAGCGATGGATATTGAGGTGTACCGTTCATTCTATCCTGATGGTTGGCATGTAAGCCAGCTTAATGCTGTCGAGTCCGTCTGTACTACAGCAGACATCAAGGTGTGGGTTGCCATCGACTCTGATTCAACCCTGGGCTTTGTAGCCGTGAAACTCCATTCAGAGAGTAGTATGGGAGAAATCTACATGATTGCTGTTGATCCAGATTATCAACGTCAAGGCATTGGAGCCGCTCTGGTCGAGTTCGCTCTTAATTGGATGAAAGCTGCTGGTATGTCCGTTGCTATGGTCGAGACCGGAGGCGACCCTGGCCATGCACCAGCACGTTGTACCTATGAAAAGCTGGGTTTCGGGTTGTTACCAATTGCCAGGTACTTTAAGAAACTGTAAAAGGTATTGAGACAGGATGTTTGTAAAAACCTGGATTTTGGGTCTCACTAATGCTTTATTTCTTGTTACCAAACAAGGCTTTTTAGTCAAAATTTTATTTTGTAGAATCACTTACAGCATTGTGGCATTGCTTCTTTGTTACATTAATCTCTAATTTCCGACTCCAGAACCTTCAGCAATTTCTCTTCCAACGCAGTCAAATAAGACCGCTTCAGCTTCCCCAACGACTCCAAAAACTTCTGCACTGATTCCTCTAACGCACTCGAATAAACTCGACTGATGCGGTCGCAGACGAGCAATCACTCCGAGAGAAGTGCCAGCTATCTACATCTTGTGAAGTTTTATTTGGTTTTGCGTCATTTCTAGTCAGTTGTAGAGCCTTAACTGAACTCTATTGAGCGCTGTATCAATTATGTAGAGCGTTTCTACAGCACTCTTTCTACAACTGGCATAGAGCGGAACAAGTTATACAGGGGCTTTAACTGTATCCCGCGCTGTTGATATCTCCATTGAAACTGCAACAGCAAATAATTGGATGCCAAATTGCCGAAATCTGTAATTTATCTTGTGCTTAAGCACAAGCGATCTCAGAAATTAACTGAGTTGAAATATTCAGGCGACCTGGAGTGAATAATTGATATCCCCGACAAAACAAGCCATTGAAAGGCAAAACTGCCACAAACTTGTAGGTTTCAGGACTTACGCAACTGGCAGTAAAAGAAACGAGAGTTTCCTATTGTAGATATTTCTTCAGTTCAGCGGCGGCCTGAACAAAAAGAGAACGGGTTGCCGGAATCTCGGCTAAACCATTCAGCAGTCCGAAGTCATGAATCATACCGTTGTAACGCACAGTTGTTACTTTTACCCCTGCTTCATCTAGCTTACGTCCATAGGCTTCGCCTTCATCCCTCAAAATATCGCTTTCTGCAACCTGAATTAACGCTCTTGGCAATCCTTTCAATTGCTCAACCGTCGCCTGTAGGGGAGAAGCATAAATATCTTTACGCTTTTCTGGGTCAGCGATGTACATATCATACATCCACTTCATCAAAGGTGTAGTCAGAAAACGCTTCTCGCCAAATTGATGGTAGGAATCCGTTTCAAAATCAGCGTCTACGATTGGCCACATCATGATTTGCAGCTTAATGTGTGGTCCTCCTTTCGCTTTCGCCATCAAGGTGGTAACAGCCGTCATGTTGCCACCAACACTGTTGCCAACGACTGCTAGATTTTTGCCATCAACATTAATCTCTTCACCGTGTTCAGCAACCCATTTGGTAGCAGCATATATCTCATTGATCGCTTGTGGATACTGAGCATCTGGCGTGCGCGTGTAGTTGACAAAGACCGCCACAAACCCTGAAAGTACGACGAGATCGCGAACCATGCGCTTGTGCGTTGGATAATCGCCCAGCACCCAACCGCCGCCATGAATAAACATGAAAACAGGCAATGTGCCTTTGACACCTTCAGGTCGCACAATGTTTAGCTTGATCGGATTACCGCCAACGGTAATCGTCTTCTCAGATTCGTCAATGCCTGAAACATTCACTTTAACGGCAGCCTGTGCATTCACTAGCACTTGACGCACTTCGAGTGGAGGTAATGTCTCTAAAGGCGAACCATTTCCTGAATTCAATAATTTCAAAAACGCCTTCACTTCCCTGGAAAGACGCGGATCGTCCGCGACTTCCAAAACTTTCACTGCTTGCGAGTTTGCTCGACTAATCATAAGCCCCACTTGGATTTATAGATGGTGGATAATTTGTTGAAGTGGCACTGTCAAGCCAGTTAACTTGACAATGAGCGCTTCCACTGTTTCACAACGCCTCAAAGTGATTACCTAAAAGGTACAACTACACAGCCAATTACTCAATTCTTTGTCAGAAAAAGTGTTCAAGGGATTATTCCATCTCCATATTTGGACTCCACAACATTCAACAATTTCTCTTCCATAGCAGTAAGATAAGGTCGATTCAGCTTCCCCAAGGACTGCAACAGATTTTTGACTGTCTCTTGCAACGAATCGGAATATATTCTAATGATGCGATCACCTACGGTGGGCGCTTGCACCATCGCTCAAGGACTGCATCTGCTCACATTCGGCAGGCAAGTAATTGTAAGATTTGAGGTGCTGCATCCCAACGGCGTACTCGCCATCCCAAAGTTTTACGGTGCAACTGAAATCATTTACTACGCTAACAATCGCCCAACACCCACCCTTGCCCCTGAGTGCGGGATTGTCCTTGGCTAAGATTTGGCATACTTCTCTCTCGTATCTGGTAGGTGTTTGGTACTTGAGTCCGTTCCATTATGGGCTGCACAACATCTTTGACGATTCTACCAGTCGGTTTGACCACTCGCCTGCTGCACTGCCTGTTGCTGTTGTTGACGTTGTATCCTAGTGAGGGGTCGCACTTACTCTTGTCTGACAATACTGAGTTAGTATAAACTGCTCCAAATCGTGATACTGCCCTTTCCAAAATCCACGCTGTTTAAGTACGCCCTGACTTTGAAATCCTAATTTGCACAGTAGCTTTTTTGATGCGGTATTATTCAACATGACTTGGGCAATCACAAACTGCAAGTCACACTCAAAAAATCCAAATTGCAAAATTGCTTGCAATGCTTCTGTCATGATCCCTTGTCGCCAATAAGCGCTCTTGAGTTCGTAACCTATTTCAGCAGAGTGTGCTTGTTTATCCCATGTCAAGCCACACGAACCAATTACGATGTTGTCAAGCTGACGTGCAATTCCCCATCGTATTCCCTGCCCAGTTTCAAATCGTTTTATCTGGCGCTCAATTAGCACAACTGCTTCCTCAATTTTGGTAAAGGTATCAAGGTTATGAAATCGAGTTACTTTTGGATCACAAAACACTGCCAAAACTGCCCCAGCATCTTCTGGTATTTCTTGGCGCAAAAACAGTCGTTGTGTTTCTAAAGTTGGAAAACAGTTCACTGAATTTTTTACTTCATCCGAAAATTACTCATCACCTAATCGCCAAAGTATAGCCTCATCTCCTCGACCGCAGTCAAATACGGCTGCTTCAACTCCCCCAGGTACGTCTGTCCCTCAATTCCATAAGCGCCTTCCCTGCCACAAAAAACGCTCGTTCTACCTTGCGTTCTAGAGTTAAGCGATCGCGTGCCTTTTGGGGGTCAACTCCCAGCAGTCCATAGGTAAGGCGCACCTTCAAAATGAAACATCGACGTTCTTTGTCTGAAACTGCCATGTTTCGGCTCAAGGTAATTTTTGGAGGCAAGTTACAACGATGCTATGCATGACAATCAAGCCGTCCTTGTTATTTCTGCAATGTGCTACCATCATAAATGCATCAGATCGCAAACGAGATAGTTTTTACCGTCCTGTTTCACCTATTTGATCTGCATCGTCTGCTACTCCATTGCGAAAGCGCACTTCTAATCCGTGTTCTGGCTCCCAGTCACACTCAGCTATCAACTCAAAGGTAGGAATATGCAGGTCATACTCAACGTGAGGCGGCACATAGATATATGAGAAAGTGACCTGATCCCAGACCTGAATGGGATTAACCAACGGCGGCATTGACTCATCTCCAATCATGTCACGATATACATCATAATTTTGCAGCACAACAGGAGCCGTGATGCGTAACACATTGGGTGACAAGGCTAGAGCTTGCTGAATAGCTTCACGCTGGAGCGATGAAAGTTCCCCAATCTGCCCCTGTTCAAAATCCACGCAAATCGGTACACAGCGATCGCCCAAAACAGCACATTGTGCTAAAGTCCAGCGGTTCTCTTCGATCCTCATCTGTCCAAACTCAGCATCGTAGTAACTTCTTGGGGGTTTCATCATCTCCAGCTACTACCTTTATTCATCAAAATCATGAAAAAATATGTTGATTTTTGTTCATAGTTACATATTATTGGTCATCAGAAAATTGGATTAGAAACCCCGTCATACACACGAAGTTGAGGACGGCTTTATAATAATCTAGCAAGGATTGGCAAGTGTTTGGTACTTTCGTCCTTTCCATTACCTTTGCACAACATCTTTGACGATTCTGCCTGTGGGAACTTTGCCACAGTGCCTTAGCCCTACAGCAACACCTCCGAAAATCCCCGGCTATCCCCGCATACCTAAAACACCACGACCATTGGGTTTTTACCAATAAACAGTCGGGCAATATCCAGCATCTCATCAAACACGAGAAAACTCGGATAGTGAGACATATCAAGGTGCAAGCAGAACGCAGTCCTTATGATGGAGATTTGGTTTACTGGAGTACGAGAATGGGCAGACATCCAGAAGTTAAACCAGAAATAGCTATACTTCTGAAGAAACAAAAGGGTAAATGCTCTGAATGCGGACTGTATTTCCAAGATGAAGATTGTGTATAAAGAATATATTGTTTTTAGTTAGCAACACTCATGGTGATAGTATTTGCATAAATAATTTTACACAGAATAAATAATACTTTATATCGTAACATTGTTGGAGATTTCATGGTTGCGTCTCTGGGACTAAGATACATTGCAGTTTTCACTTTTTGTATTTTTACTTTACCTTGTCTATCTTTTACTGCATTAGCTCAGTCTACGCCACCAGCAGGAGTTACAATTCCCCCTCAGACACCAGACACGGTTGACCAAACCACTCCCAAGCCAACACAATCACCAACTCCTCCCTCTATCAAACCATCTCCTCCACGTATCCTGACTCCTCCTCAAAATCCTCCTGATACTACTTTTCCATTGGGTGAAAGTTTTTTAGTCAAAAAAATCGAAGTTCTGGGAAATACTGTTTTAATTGAAGAAATTACTAAATTAAAACACTCACTGGAGAATAAACAAGTAACTTTTGCAGACTTGATTCAACTGCGATCGCAAATCACAGAACTATACATCAAAAACGGTTACATCAACAGCGGCGCATTTTTGCCAAGTAATCAAATTATCGACAAAAATGGTGCTGTGGTGCAAATCCAGATAGTCGAAGGAGAACTAGAGGATATTGTAATCAGCGGTTTAACTAGTTTACAACCAGGATATGTGCGCTCGCGTCTACAAAGAGCAGCCACTACACCATTAAACCAGAAACGTTTGGAAGAAGCGCTACAACTATTACAACTCGACCCTTTAATTCAACGAGTCAACGCAGAGTTAATTGCGGGTAGCAGTCCCGGACAGAATATCTTACAGGTGAAAATTACCCAAGCACCCGCCTTTTATGCTGGAGTGTTTGTAGATAATAATCAATCTCCCAGCATTGGTTCTACTGAAGCTGGAGTATTTATTGCCCATGATAACTTGTTGGGTTTTGGCGATCGCTTCAGTGCTGAATATAGTATTACTTCTGGACTCAATCTATATGATATTAACTACACTGTTCCCGTGAATAGTCTCAATGGAACTGTCAGCCTGAGAGTCAATAATGGCGACAGTCGCATCATAGAACCTGAATTCCGCGACTTAGATATTAGAAGCGAAACACAAACTTATTCAGTAGCGTTGCGTCAGCCTTTATATAGGTCGCCTCAAACGGAATTCGCTGTTGGTTTAGCTTTAGATTTACGTCGCAGTCAAACTTTTCTACTTGATGATATTCCCTTCTCTTTTTCCCAAGGCCCAGAAAATGGCGAATCAAAGGTTACAGTAATTCGATTTTCTCAAGATTGGGTAGACCGTAATGCCACTAGAGTTTTAGCAGCGCGATCGCAATTTAGTCTGGGTATTGGTGCGTTTGATGCTACGGTGAACTCTTCAGGTACTGACGGTAGATTTTTTGCATGGTTAGGACAATTTCAATGGGTGCAGCGCTTATCACCACGAACTTTACTGCTAACGCGAGTCAATGCACAATTAACCCCAGATTTGTTGCTATCGCTGGAAAGATTTAGTCTTGGGGGAGTAGATACGGTGCGGGGATATCGCCAAAATCAGTCTGTTGCTGATAATGGCATCACCGCTTCAGCTGAAGTTCGGATTCCATTGACATCTAACTCTAATACCTTACAGCTAGCACCTTTTTTTGATATTGGTACGGCTTGGAATAACCGCCAAACAAATCCAGATCCGCAAACTATTGCTTCTTTAGGTTTAGGTTTGCTCTGGCAGCCGAGTCGTGATTTGAACTTACGTTTAGATTATGGTATTCCCTTGATCGGAGTTGATAATCCTGGAAACACGCTGCAAGATAATGGTCTTTACTTTTCGTTGCGATATCAGCCGTTTTAAGTGTTTAAAGTCTTCAAAAAATTGCCAGACTATTTATTGTCATCTAATTTCAGTAGTTTTGATAATAGCCATCCATGTTCAAAAGTTGATTTGAGTACCATTGGGGTTATCTTTAATAAACATTTGCCAATGGCAGAGGCATTAGCCTCTTAAATCTTGACTTCTGGAATAGCTTCTAAATTGACCATTGACGATAACTCAGGAATGAGTATGTTTGATTGTGATTTGTTATCTGGAGATTGAGTCAGTAGTTTAATTAACCATTTTTCAGTCTGCATCTGCTCCTTTTTATTCCAGCGTACATTTAATCTTGCGTCGGATTCTGGCTGGGGGAGGTGAAATGCACTTTTACTGTGAACAGGCGTTGCTAGAAGATGGCAGTCAGCAGAGCAATATTAGGTCGCATCGTTTTAGACCTGATACACAACAGATAATCTATGAGTCTATGGTTAATCTGCGTCCCCGACAGAATCGTTCAATGGAAATTATCGACGTTAAGATTAGAGAACAGGTTGCCGCAATTATTATGGAGTTTTTGGGATGAATAGTGGCTTAACTTATGAGCAAGAAGCCTTTGTGCAAGATAGTATCCCTGTTAGATTGGGAAAATTGGCAACTAATTTAGCACAGATAAGTCAACTTTTCAGTGATTATACGCATGATGATGTGGTCAAAAGCCTGATTAGAGAGACTATGTATTTTATTGAGTGGATAGGCCCAGATATAGATATTGACAATGCTTTTGAGTTAGCAAACTTAGGAAGGTTTCTCACACGCTGGCTGTTTAACTGGGAACAAGCCTGGAATAATATAGAAGCTAAAAACCAGATTATTCAAGAACTTGGTATTTGGTCAGACAGTGTTTTGCAAATGTCAAAATTACCTGCTGTACAACAATCCTAACTGATAATGACTCAATCCCAACCTCCATTACCACAACCCAAACTCGAAGGAGCTGGTATTACCTCTGACCAGTATTTTGAATTTACTCCAGAAAAACTAGAACTGAGTAACGGATATTTGGATTATGGTGGACAAGACCAACTTGGGTTTCATTTGTCTGTTCTCACCAACATGGGATTGTTGACAGCAGTTCGATATACAAATTTGTCACTGTGGCTAGAAGCGCTCAAAGGTGTAGTAAGGGAAAAACTACCGACTGTCAACGCCCAACCAGAAGTAGCAGAAGCAATGCTCAATCGATTTAATCGGGCGATCGCAGACTTGGAGGCAGTGATTGAGTATCTGGGACAATAAAATCTGGAAGTTGAGCGATGTCTACGACGATGCTCGTGTCAAACATCAGGTGTAGCGATGGGCTACGCGATCGCATCTAACAACAGTAATCCCATTTGCTTCAATAAAGCAATGTTACCATCAGGGCAACCATGTTGAATTAGGCACTTTGCACAGCCAGTATTGCAATTGCAATCTAGTGCGTAGGCGTAGCCCGCCGCAGGCATCGCTCTAGCAGCACTAGCAAGTTTTGGCAAATGCTTAAACACAGCTTCAGCCGCACCATTACCACCATCACTGGTATCATAGAAATAGCCTGTGTAATTGTTATTTTCCCCTAACTCCTTCACTACTGTAAAATTTACCTGTTTTGGGTCAACTCTAGCCACCAGCTGTAACGCTCTCATAATTTGATGCCCAAAGCTATGGATAGCAATCAAGGTACTGGAATATTCCCATAGCTGTTGATAGCCTGGTGGAATCGGTTCTCCACTGCGGGTTAAATTGGTTCTAGTTTCCAAGGTATTATGCTGGAGGTATTCCCGCGCACTTGAGTTAATCGCTACTTTGACCATTGGTGCTGAAAATTGAGTACGGAAAGGCTGCTCAAACTTTTCTTCTGACAGGGTTTTCACAATTACAGCTTTGCGTGTGAGTTTGCTACAAAGTGGACAACGACGTTCTTTAGGTAGCAGTTCTTTGTAGCCAGAACATATTTGCGCCATAGCTACCTGAAAGGGTGTGAGCTTCGTCAATCAGCACATAGCGTAATCGCTGATAAAAGTTTGCCCAATGCGCGGATTTCCAGGCTTGCTTGAGTTGAAAGTGGATTAATTCTGGTGTGACACCTAAAATATGCGGTTCACTCTTGAGGATTTGTTCTCGTTTTTCTGATTTGACATCTCCAGTGATCATTGCCAGTATAGGTCTGGATTGTGTGGGTATGGTAGAGAGTAGTTCAGAGATTTTGTGGAACTGGTCTAGTGCTAATGCTCGTAGTCCATAAAATGCTAATGCTCGATGTTCTTCATTGATACAACCTTCCAGAATGGCGGGGTATGTGCTGAGAGTTTTGCCACTGGCTGTGGGAGAGGTGAGGATTAAACTTTTACCTTGTCTAATTGCTTGTAAGGCTTGAAGTTGGTGAGAGTAAAGTTGGGTGATTCCTAATGAGTGAAGTGCTTTAATTAATTTATTTGGTAGGTCATTAGGGATATTTTTCAGATTAGGTTCTTTGGCAGAGATAGTCTGTTGCCATAGTAAATCTTCACCTAGAAATTCAGCAATATCTGTTGGTTCAGTAGGATGGTTATTTGAGTTGGAATTTTCTGTAATGGGTGTACGAGGTGGTGTCCAAAAGCTTTGTAGT
Source organism: Nostoc sp. MG11 (assembly GCF_014904695.1). Classification (GTDB taxonomy): domain Bacteria; phylum Cyanobacteriota; class Cyanobacteriia; order Cyanobacteriales; family Nostocaceae; genus Komarekiella. The sequence continues at coordinate 91,344 of NZ_JACXXN010000015.1, forward strand.
AAGGCACTATAATTGGGCGTGTTCATGGCGGTGTTTTTCGCTCATTGCCCTAAAAAATCCCCCATTGGGGGAGTGATATTAAATTAGGATAGGTGGTACGGAATTTTCGATAAAAAAATTGCGGCTAACCGTACACAAGTTGATTATGTATTATTTAGACTGGAGAAAACAAAAATACACATAGCAATATATGAATAAAATCCATTTGAATACGAATAATTACAAAAACGTAAGAATCGAAATATACCAAGAGGCCATTGGTAGTAATTTGCGTTTAACATATGAACTTATAAACGCCAAAGGTCAAACTATCGAGCATTATATAAGCGGTTTTACAAACATGAATTACCGACGAGATCACCAAGATATACTGATCAGAGATGCTCGTGAAGTTATTGATTCCCTTATTAAAACGGAAGACCCTGGTATTTAAGTTACACTGGTATCTATCAGCAATTAAGTATTAAAACTTCGTTATATTAGCAACCCAATCTATAGGATTAAAAATATAAAAAATGAAAACTTGCGTTGTTCTAGGAGATTTATCGTCTGATTTATCGAGTGAGAACTATCCTACCGTACCTGTGTGTGATGATTGTTTTGCAGAGTGCAGTGACAGTGAAAGGATAATACATAGTGACGATTTTGACCCAGTGCTTGGGAATTCTTGCCACTATTGTGGAAAGTTCAAAGAAGAAGAAGAAAATGAACAGTGCTGAAACAGGCTGCAAGTTGACACAATACTGTTAATTAATTCTTAGTAAAAAAAATACCCCGATATGCCCTTGATATCGAGGTATTTTTAAGTGGATTTTCCTGTCATGATATATATGACATTACCGGACTATTTTCTTGCTTACCTGTTTTTTCAAAACCTTACCTCTTAACGTTGTCATCATATTTAATCATTACGCAATATTTATGATTGTCCTGGATATCTTCTTTCTGTAATTTAAAACCAAGATTTATATAGAAATTATAAGCATTTTGATTTTCCTTAAAAACTGCTAGCCTGTATGGTGGTTTACATTCAGAAAATACTTGGTTGAATAATTCTGTACCGTAGCCTTTCTTTTGATATGCTTCTAAAACATAAATAGAAACTATTTTCGTTTCGGTGGAAAATTCACGGACAGATGTAAAACCCACTATCTTGTCGTCTTTATAAATAACCCATACTTTAATAGTATATTCTGTATTTTGACGTTCACATAATTCTTTTTTAGTATCATCCTTAAATTTTCTAAGTTCTTTTTGTGATAGAAAGGTATGAGATTTTTGAATTTCTTCTTCTGAAATACGTAAAAGAAAGCTCAAATCTTTATCTTCATATTCTTTGATTTTTCTATTCATAAGTTACTTATCCTTTCTAGTATTTTCTAAAGTTTTAGGGGTCACTGTTCCGAAATAGGAATTTTGTACGACACTAAGGGCATTAAGCCGAGAACCGTATGAGAACAAAACTCTTGACTGAAAATCATTGATTTTTCATCATCTTTATGACCTAGCGGCGCGAACAGTAGATAATTGCGCCTCTCCATAAATATACTGCCCTAAAGCATTAGCTTGGCGAGAAGGTGCAGCTAAATAGGCATTGATATTGGCTTCTTTTAGCAGACGTTGCACATCTTCCCAAAAAAAATCTCCGCCCCCACCTGTAATGATTACATTTGTTACCCTGTTAATTATCCAATCTTCTTGCTCATCTAACCAAGCAAGGATACGAGAGCAAATTTCGCGAGAAAACTGCTCTATGAGGTTGGGGAGAAAATCATCTAGGTTGGTGGCTTTACTAGCACCTTTAGGACGATAGAAGCGTTCTCCCTTGGGTTTGGTGATAGCAGAAATTAATGCTAACGACTGACTATCTGCACCTTCAATTTCAGCAGCCATCAATTCATATAATCGGTTCATACCAAAGGATTCACTCTTAGAAGCATCTCTAACAAAGCGAAAATTATTTAGCATGAGCATATTAATGTTTTCATAACCAATATCAATAATAGTCACGGTATTTTTGGTAAAATCAGGAACATCCCATCTTTTTTTAGGTTGAGCTTCCTTCCAGAGTAAACTACCATAACCTTCTGGCATTACCAATACCTTAGTAATATTCAAATATACGGATTCGCCACGGAATTTAATTATATGAGGGCTAGCAATCATACTAATTAACTGTCTTTTCTCTATCTCAAATTGTTCTGAGGATAAGAAAGGTAAACCTATCACTACGGATATTTCATCTTTGAGTTTAAAGTAGCCAATTGCAGCTAATACTTTTACTAGCGCATCTTCTACTTTAGATTGACCAACACCGAGATTTGCACCAAATTTAGCCCCTAATTGACCAACAGCATAACCATTACCTTTATATTCCAACCATAGATTCATCAAGGGATCAGTAGGTATACTACTATATTTGTATATAGCACCAGTAAAAATTTGTTCAAATGGGATGTGCTTGACATTGGCTGGAATGAAAACTACACCATTAGGATCTCGGCTAATGCAGGTTTTAGTATAAGTTCTACCTAAATCAACACTGAGAATAATTTTACTACTAATATCATTTGGTTTCACCTTGTTGATTGGTGTATTTGCTTCTATTGCTTTTAAAATACGTGCATAGTAGTCATCAGGAACAATAATTAACTCCTCTTTTAATTGGTAGAAAACTTGGTTAGTTTGTTCCACTGCTATTTGAAATATATTTAAAGCATCTGCTGTTGATTCTCTATCAATCTCCCACATTAAGTAAATGAGATTTTGTTGCAATCGCACTGCCAAACGCAAACAGTCTTTTTCAACTTCATTTAATGCGTGTTGACGAGTTAAATCATTAATCTGCCTTTTGCTTTCATCAGCAAATTCATAATATTTTTTCTCTAAATTTGCGTATTTGTCCGTTAATTCATTTGCAACTTGTCTGTGATGCTTGGCTGCTTGTCTGTCCTTTTCGCCAGTAGCATGAGCAGTAAAAGCACCTGCAACAGCACCAACCGCCGCCCCTAAAGCACCGAATAGAAGAGGAATTATAAAAATCATATAATTTTTGACTAATTATCTAGAAATGAGGGGGAAGGCAAGGAAGTTGAGAATTAGGCAACAACTTACTATCTGCTGATGTGAGTCCTAAAGATTGAGCAATAGCCACTGATTCACGTAACCGTTGCATAGCCCCTTCTATCCCCGGTGCAATTGGACGATTGCTAATTTCTTGATTAATTGCTTCTGCTTCGGACAAAAATTCTAGATTTTTCTGATGTTCATAAATCAGTTCATCTTCAATTGCTTGCAAATTCGCTAGTTCTAGCTGAGTTAAAGACTCGTAATATACTCTTACATCCTGTTTATGGTCATCAAGGATTTTGAAAAACTCGTAAACCATACCCGCAGCACCAACAACAGCTAATGCAGGTGCTACTGTGGTTAATGCGATCGCAATTGGTGGACAAGCTGCTACTACTGCTGTAGTTGCAAATGCCGTTGCACCCCCAACTGCACCACCCATGACGGTATCTTTTAATGTTGCTGTAGTCGCTTCCTGTGCAGAAATTTCGCCTCGGACTACATGCAGTGCATTAGTTAGAAGCGAAAAAGGTGCGGCTGTCACTGCACCAACAGCAGCCCCCAAAGGCGCAGCTTGAAGACCCGCTTTGACAGCACCAGCCAAGTTGTCAAACTGCAATTTGGCATTCAGTCTCATTTGTTCCTGCCAACTCATGATTTTATCACCACGAGTGATGTTGTCTTTGGCATTCTCCCATTTGATATTGTTGGGGTTATTAGACCCTCCTTTGCTGTGGGGTTTGATATGACTAGCGTGTTTATCAGATAGATATTGTTCGGCATTACTAACCGCAGATTTGCCGTCAACACCTGCGCGTTGAGATGGGGGAATCTTCTCTAACATTTCCTGGGCTTGCACCCTGCTTCTTGTCGGTTCACCAGGTCGAATCCCACCTTTATATAATCTACGCGCCGCACTTAAAGGTAAATCCTGTAAATTAGCGTGGTGAATGTTGGTTGTAGCAGCAGCGTTGACAGCAGAATTAAGATGGGAATCGTCAGACATGAGTGATTACCTTTCGTATCTAGTTTATTCTTTGAAATTTGCTAATACGCTTTCATCCAATTTGACGGAAGCATTTCATAACATAAATTATACTCAAGACTGAAAGATTCTACTAATACCGAGAATTCTTGGCAGTAAATTTTTACCTGACGCTCTATTACTTGAAGAGGTTGCGCTATCAACACCTTTCTTGATAGACATCTCTAAATCCAACACCATAATCACTGCTTTAGCTAAAGCGTTAATGCTTGTATTTGCTACCTCCTAACGCAAGTAGTAAATGCGATTAGGATTACTGATACTGGACAGTTAAGCTAATTCACTATCTTTCTGAACCACAAAAATGTAGGCGTAGCCCGTCGCAGACATCGCAGACTTAACCCACAGGCAAGTTCTAAACTGCGTTAGGAGAGTAGCAGCAATCACCATTAATGGTTCCGAGCGTGACAGTAAATCATCTAGCGATGCCTGCGGCGGGCTACGCCTACGCTAATCGCTGTTTCTGTCCTCCAGAAACATTTGCCCCCACTGCGCCGCATATCATATCATATTTTTGCGAAAATTGGCTAAATGTAAGAGGCTGAGGCAATGGAAATAAAGATTAAAATAGAGTTAGTAAAGGTAGAGTTTACTTGATTGGGAGGTTCTATGATGACTTTACAAGAAATTATTAATTCTATTGAAAGTTTGCCCACAGAAGATCGAGAGTATTTATTTGAGTTTCTTCGCCAGCAACGAATTGAGAATCGGCGGGTTGAAATTTTGGCTAATGCTCAGGAAGTGATGCAGGCTTTTAAGGATGGGACAGCTCATAGGGGAAACGTTGATGATTTGATCGCTGATTTACTAGGAGATGATGATGGAAGTTGTCTGGAGTAGTGGATTTAAGCGGTCTTTTAGGAAGATTACAAAGAAAAACCCGCAATTAAAGAATCAAATCGTTAATGTATTAAGGCTTTTGGCAGATGATCCATTTACACCGTCTTTGAAGTCTCATAAGTTAACAGGAAATTTAGCGGGGCTGTGGTCTTGTTCTGTTGCTTATGATTGTAGAATTATCTTTAATTTGTCTGAGGATGAGAAGTTGTTAGAAATGGTTATTTTGTTGATTGATATTGGCAGCCATGATGAAGTTTATTAAATGGTAAAATAGAGGCTCAAGCTTTGGATGTAGAGATGAAAATGAGTCAGCAAAGTTAGGGCTTACTTTCGAGGAGGTTCTATGATGAATTTACAAGAAACTATTAATTATATTGAAAGTTTACCCACAGAAGAACGGGACTATTTGTTTGAGTTTCTCCGTAAAAAAAAGGAGGAATCTAGAGGGGATAATTTTTGGGAGGGATTACAAAAATTTAGAAGCGTAATCCAAAGCGAGGGGATTATCTTTACTGATGATGATTTCGCTGACTTACGAGTAGACACAAAGCGGCTTGTCGGCAGACATCACAGTGTGGTCAGAGATATTGAACTATGAGCTTGAAATACTTACTTGATACCAATATTCTCAAGAGAGCCAGCACGTCCTATTCCTAAAATGAGAAACATAACATGTGAAAGTTTTGTTATATACTAATATCATTATTAGTTAATTTGGATTTTAGATTTAAATCAAATATACAATCCAAAATCCAAAACTCTCAGTCAACTTTATGTTGATTAAGTTAACTTAAATAACCTGCTAACACTAAGAATTATTAGCAGTAAATCCTTACTTTCAGCACCTCTCTTAACAGACATCTCCAAATCTAGCATCATAGTTACTGCCTTAGCTAAAGCATTGATGCTTGTATTTGCTACCTCCTGACGCAAATAGTAAATGCGATTAGGATTGCTGATACTGCACATTTGAGCTAATTCACTATCTTTCTTAATCCCAGAAACAATCGCAGACTTAATCCACAGCCAAGTTCTAAACTGCGTTAGGAGAGTAGCAACAATTACCATTAATGGTTCCGAGCGTGACAGTAAATCATCCAGCAGGTGCAAAACTTGATTACTTTCTCCTTGACGAATAGCAGATGCCAGTTGTAGGCTATTCTGAGTCTGACATGGCACTAATTCTTTTACTTCTGCAAGCTCAAGTTGTCTGCCATTACCATAAATATACAGTTTGCGTAACTCAGTCGCTGCACGGGTCATTCGCAGGTTTTTGACATAATTAAATGCGATCGCTTTTCATTAGGCAATAGTAATTTACAAAGCCGAATCAAAACTTGCTGTGCGGTTAAATTGAGTTGGGGTAAGGTCGGCGAGATAATTAAATTATTACCAGTAAATGCAGTCATTTGATATTCCTCATCTATTAATTCACATACAAAAATAGTAGGTTGTTTGGGATTACCAATAAACTTTTTACCTCCCAATGCAGCGTAATCCAAAATCCAGTATTCGGGAATACCCATCTCTTCATAATCCCCGAATTTATCATGATAGTCATCACGCCAATTAGTACTAACAACTTCAATTACCAGAGGGATAGATTCGGGTTGAATTACAGTTGATTGTTTCTCCCACAAAGGTTCATTGACAAAATTATCGTGATTTAATAATAAAATATCAGGGGAATAGGTAGAATCTCTTGTTTTGACAAACGCAGTTTTGGGTATGCGATAAGGTAGTCCTATTTGCAAAAGTTGAAAACCGATTTGTACCGTGAGAAACCCGGTAACATTTTCGTGTTTTCCTGTATGAGGTGGCATTTCAATAATTATTCCTTTATACAGTTCGTAGCGCTTTCCATCATTGGGATACCACTCAATAAATTCTTCGTAGGTTATGGGTTTGGGTAATGCTTGAGTCATGTAGCACCTGATTAGAAGTCGCTCGAAATAGCAGCCATAATGCTTTCGTTTGTTTGGCTTGCGCTTTATTTTAGCCAATCACCAAACAGTTTTCTGACTGGCGATCGCAATTATTCGCATGGACGACTCATTACCAGTCGTCCGTCGGAGAGTCGATATACACCAGTTGGTTCAATAATGCGATCGCCTTTTTTCCAAGGACGCGATGTATTTTCATTATTGACACCACGCACTCTATCTGTGGAATAGTTGGACATTGATACATCACCGGGACGGTTGGGTAAAGCACCTCCACCTGTAATGATGAAGCTACTTTCTTGTTTCTTATTTCCACGGGCTATGCAGCTATTAGCAATGAGCGCGTTGGTGTCAATCGCATTTGTGGGAAGTTCGCTGAGACTATTTTGAATTGTGCTGTTGTCGGGAGAGTTAACATTAACATTTCCCGATAAACCAACTCCCGAAGTGGCTGTGATGTATTTCGACACATCGCTAGGTTGAGTACCGACAAATACACCTTGGGCGTTGATTTGAACTTGACCACCGCGAGAGTTATCTGAGTTAGCACTAATACGGCTATTTTCGAGTGCGATTAATAAATCAGTGTCGATGTTAATGTTACCACCGATGACGTTTTCGCCTGTAGCGTTGGTGGTAATCTTGCTGTTGCGACGGAGGGTTAAATTTTGGGTGTTGAGGTTGATGGTTGCTTGTTCGCGGTTGGGGTCTTTATTGGGGCTACGGGTATTAGCGTTGATGGAAGCATTGTTGTTTAGACGGATGTGATCGGTGTTGATGGTCATAATACCTGCGTTGCCTGTACCCTCACTATTTACAAATATCCCAGCACCATTACTTACAAGTAAATTTTGGGTGTTAACCTTCAAATCTCCTGCATCCCCAGTTGAGTTACTTTCAGCAGAAGCAAATAAACCACTGAAAAATTCGTTATTAGCTGACTTACCAATAAGTTGCACGCTTTCTGAAGCATTTACAGTTAAACTTCCTCCTTTACCTGAGTTAAACGTAGAAGCTATAACTTGTGCCCCATCTTGTGCAAGTAAATTTTGCGTATTTACAGCTATATTTCCCGCATCCCCAGTTGCACCTTTTTCAGAAGAAGCGAACAAGCCACTGAGAAAACTACTATTAACTGACTGACCAATCAGTTGAACGTTTTGTGAAGCATTAACAGTTAAATTTCCCCCTCGACCAGAACTAAACGTACTCGCTAAGACCTGCGCTCCATCCCGCACTAATAAATTTTGGGTAGTAATCTTTAAATCTCCTGCATCTCCAGTCGAACCTTGTTCAGCAGAAGCAATTAAACCACCAGGAGAACCGTTAACAGATGTACCAATTAGTTCTACTTTATTCGAGGCATTGACAGTCAAATTCCCTGCTCTACCCGCTCCTAATGTACCAGTAAATACTCGTGCTCCATCTTGCACAAGTAAATCTTGGGTGGTAATTGTTAAACTTCCTGCATCTCCTGTTGAACCTTGTTGAACAGAAGCACCTAAGCCACTGATAATACGACCATCCGCAGACGTACCAATTAGTTCCACTTTTTTAGAGGCGTTTACATTTAAATTACCTGCTTTACCTCTACCAGATGTTGCAGCAGTTATCTGTGCTCCATTTCGTACAAATAAATCTTGAGCGTTAATTGTTAAATCTCCTGCATTCCCAGTCGAACCTGCTAGAGCAGAAGTAGAGAAAACACTAAGAGTATTACCATTCAGTGATGTGCCAATCAGTTCTACTTTATCTGTGGCATTAACAGTCAAATTTCCCCCTTTACCCTGACCAGATGTGGCTGCACCCACCTGTCCACCATCGCGCACAAGTAAATTTTGGGCGTTAATTGTTAAATCTCCCGCGTTTCCTGTTAAGCCTTGGTTCGCGGATGTACTCAAACTGCTATTAAGAAAACCATTAGCAGACACACCAATCACTTCCACGCTACTGCTTGCATTGACAGTCAAATTACCTCCCTTACCTGCACTAGATGTACCAGTGATAACTGTTGCCCCATCTCTCACAAGTAAATCTTGGGTGGTAATGGTTAAATCTCCTGCATCACCAGTTGAGCCTTGGTTAGTAGAAGTACCCAAACCACTAAAAAAACGACCGTCAGCAGATGTGCCAATTATTTGCACCTTGTTAGAGGTATTGATGGTTAAATTACCTCCCTTACCTACACCAGATGTACCAGTATTAACCTGTGCTCCATTTTGCACAAGAAAATCTTGGCTGGTAATCGTTAAATCTCCTGCATCTCCAGTTGAACCTGATTCAGCAGAAGAAAGCAACCCAGTAAAAAAACGACCGTCAGCAGATGTACCAATAAGTTCCACACTACGGTCAGCATTAATAATCAAATTTCCTGCCTTACCTTTACCAAGGGTAGAAGTATTGACTCGTGCCCCATCACGAATACTTAAACTACCCGCACTAATGTTTATACTCCCTGCATCTCCAGACCCAAAAGTACTAGTAAAGATAGTACTGAGACTATTGGGTGAACTGGGTGAGCGACCCACAACCTCTACTGAGTCTTTAGCATCTATGGTCAAATTTCCTGCTTTGCCTGTACTAGATGTCAAAGTTGTGACTATTCCACCATCACGAATACTTAAACGACCTGCATTAATATTTAGACTTCCAGCATCTCCAGACCCAAAAGTACTTGTAGAGATATTACTAGAAGCATTGGGTGAGCGACCCACCACCTCCACTAAGTCTTTGGCATTTATTGTCAAATTTTCTCCACTACCAAGCTCAGTACGAGTAGTAATATCTCCACCATCGTTAACACTCAATCGTTGTGTATTAATAGTTAATTCCCCACTCTTTCCAGTACCGAAAGTACTGGTAGATAGCCTACTTACTGTAGTAATTGTTTCTCCAGTTTGTGGATTGATAAACGTTGTTATGCCGCTTAAAGTAACGGAGTCTGAAGCGTTGACTAATAAATTTCCACTATTACCACGTTCTAACGATTGTGTACCAATGTTTCCACCGTTAGTAAGCGTAAGCGATCGGGCATTAATTGCAATATTTCCAGTATCACCTAGAGAGTTTTCCAAACCCAAGCTTGAAATACCACTAAGACTATCCAGCGTGACATCATCAGTTGCATTAACTACGACATCTCCAGCAGAAATACCCGGTGTACCTTCTCCAGCAGCAAGAGTTGCTGTGATCAGACTATTTCCAAAAAGGCTCAAGTTTCCAGTATTAACTGATATTGCACCCCCTCCAGTTGTCACAGCAAAGGCGTTATTTTGCAAGACAATATCCGCTTTTGGTATACCTTCTGGGAAGGCTAACTGCATTTGATTACCGCTACCAATTAACTCAATAGTTCCTGTTCCTGCAACTGCACCTAATTCCAAACGATTTCCTACTGAAGTTGCAACACCACTATCAAATGTAATATTTCCACCTATTAAGTAAAGACTTCCTAGTGTTGCAATTTGACGACTACGGTTAATTATTCCGCTTTGATTAATCTGATTAAACAGCAACGCCGAAGGATTCACCGTTAACAAAGTTGCTGCTTGGGGATTTGTGGCACTAAAATTTCCCTGATTGCCAAACTGCACCCCATTTGCAGTTGTTCCCACAAATGAACCCTGCACATCTAAACTTGCATTCTGCCCAAAAATAATACTATTGGGATTAATTAAGAATAAATTGGCATTAGAACCAGCTATATTACCGTTAATAATCTGGGAAGTACCCAATCTACCCAATATCTCAGAGCGATTACTTCCTGTCACCCGTGCCAAAATATTCTGAATATCTGCACCAGGACTCAAAAAATAAGCTCCCCGTCCCTCGCTGACGTTAAACTCTCGAAAGCTATGAAACAGGTTAACTCCGCGAGTTGCACCACCAGTAATTACTTCAACGGGCAAACCATTAAAATTAGTTACAACATTGGAATTTTCAGCCCCTAATGTGTTGTCGGGGGCGATCGCACTTTGAGCAAAAACAGGAGTTTGAACAAATGCGACTATTCCAAATAAACTCCACACACTTGCTATTTTCAAACACAGATTGCAGAATTTTTTGTTGATCGCAGCAGTTTTCTTAAGAGATTGTGTTGTTGAGGATAGTTGCACAATAATAGCTTGATGCTGTGGCGATCGCAAAATCATAAGCTGTGATGAAAATAATAATTAATTTGTAGTATATCGCTATTTAGATAATAAACTTATGATTTTTCTGAGGAAGCATTCATGACAGAAATGTTCTGCACATTGGTGCTTGCAGTTTTATGCAGTCTGCTTGGCTGAAATCTGCAATTACATGAGCAACGAGTTGAAGGATTTATTTTGAAAATCAGTTTAATGTAAGAACTATCAGGAACGATAAATAAACAAAAACACCAAGTCAAATATTGATTGTTAATGAATTTCATCGTTTCTAAATTACTCTATTTATTTGGATTTTTCCTTTGATTGTGATTTCATTCAATACTTGAATGTCAATAATGTCAACGGATACTCCCAATATATCCAGCAACAAATCAGGAGTTTTGAAGATGTCTGCCTCTGAATATGTGATGCACAATATCTTTAGCAAAATTATTGATGAATACCATCCTTTCGCAGAGTATCAGGGTTATGCAGAAGGAGAGAATGGATTCATAGTCTACTATCAAGGAACGAATGGTCAGCAACATATGGTAGTAGATACAGAGGGAAATATTATCTCTGATTCGACGATGGGAACCACTCGTTCTCTAGGGATATTAGCTGTGGGTGCAGGTTTGATCTCGACGTTGATAGGTGGTGAGTAAGATTTTTAATCGTCAAGAAGTTGAAGGCGATCGCACTTTTTATTCTGAATATTTGAAATGTGTAGACGCTCTGCGGCTTGCCAGAGGTATCACTTTTATCTACGCAACCACGATCGCCCTGAAGTGCATATAAGTTTTAGTTGACAACATCAGAAGAAACAGCGAGCAATATAAGTCAACCAAGCTGCCAGAACCGAAATTTTACAAACTGAAAACTTCTCTAACTTACTTAAGGAGAGCAAAAATGATGAACTTAAGTTCCAATACACTGATGGGTAGCTTTTCCAAAAAGGCTCGCAATTTGTTCGCACTGCTTCTTGCAGCAGGAACTTGGCAAGCTTCGATTCCTGTTGTCCTACTGCTGACATCTTCTGCATTGCTTACTGCCGAGGTTGCACATGCTGTAGAATCTATGCCCGTTACGATTATTCAAGCATTTGGCTGGGACTCCTCCCAAGGTGGATACAAAATGTTGATTCAATCTAGAAGCGGTAACCAATATTTTGTATGGTACTACAATTTGATTGAAGCAAAGGTTGGTTCGGTGATTACGCTCACATATCAAGGATCTGGCTCTTCACTCTATTTCTATAAATTAATCAACACTGGGAATGGAAAAGAAGCAAGTGTCCATCGATACGTAAGAGCCAATTAAGTTTCCACATCTATAGACAGTTTCCAACTAAGACAAACGGTGTTCAAATTCGAGATACTTTGTAGTTAGGAGACTGCTGCAACTATTTTTTGGTGGCGACAACCCTAATCTTGCTAATCTTTCAAGCGATCGCACCTGTAAATCCTAGCATCTGAAATGCGATCGCTCTTATCTACGCAACTATGATAGGTCTAAAGTGCGTAGTAGTAGTTAGATCCCTAAGTTACTGATAAATGTACAACTTGTCGGAGACATACCAATGCGTAAAAAATTTACCGAAATAGCATTAATCGCTACTACATTCGTCGGTTCGTTAACCCTTGCATCCAGTAATGCTTATGCACAAAATCCACAAGTTCAAATATACTTGAATACCATTGAGCAAGATTTGGCATTGACTGAAAGTAATACCGACAGCATATGTGATTTATCACGTGCTTTTGAAAAGTTGGACAATGGCATTTCTTGTATAGGAGCTAGAGGTAACGCTTGCACCATTACAATAGTATATCTTGCTGCCTTACAAGATTTAATTAATCAGCGTTTACTTTTGCGCCAAGATAACGCTTACACCAGAATACACAAGCAGATTATGGGAGTGCGTTCTAAATATGGATGTGCAGGATGATTAGGTAGTTTCTTCGGGAGCAGAGCAGATTTGATGGCGTTGCTGATTCCATGTATGATGTAGAATTTTACCTAATACCAAAATCCTTGTAGAGGTGTTAAATGTAACGTTTCTACATTAGACCTCTTGCATAAATATTTTTTTACCTCACGCAAAGGCGCAAAGACGCAAAGAAGAGAATGAAAAGAACGACTTTTGCAAGAGGTCTATTCAAACTCATACCTCAATTCAGCAATGCCGATTTGATAAGTTGTTCTTCTACAGATTTAGGCAGCTAGATGATCGCACCTGCGGTATCAAAAATACGTAAACGCTCTACGGCTTGCTAGAGGCATCGCTTTTATCTAGGCAAGCATGACCGCCCTGAAGTGCATATAGGTTTTAGTTGACAACTCCAGAAGAAACAGCAAGCAATATACGGTTTTTAGCGCTTTTCAGCATTCGTCTATATTTTTCTCTACGTCAACTGCATACTTCGCCAAGTCTCATCTAGATATAGTTGATCTGTTGAATCAAGCTTGTAACCAACTTGTAATTAAATTTATCGCAGATCAACAGTTAATCAAGCTGCTACAACCGAGATTTTACAGCCTCAAGGAGAATAAAAATGTCATTACGTCGTTTTTTACTAATGCTTGTAAATTTAGCAACTGCTATGACTATTCTGTGTCTCTATATCAAGCCGAGTAATGCACAGGTAGTAGTTGACTTAACTTCTACTTTTCGGAGTATGAATAAAGCGGGACGAGACTATCTAGAGATTTTGGAACAGAAAAGCCCCTTTGCTTCAGTCCAGTACTCAGTAGTGCAGGGTTATATAGGACAGATTGATTCATTTGCTTTAAGTCAGCCATATCAATACTGTCGCTCTGCACGTATGGCTTACTCATTTGCAGAGGAACTTTCCAATGCGGCTTCTAGGATTGGTTACGGTGTAGCTCCGCCCTATTCTCCAATAAGCTTTTTAGTAGCTCAAAAATGTTCTCAGATTGGGCAGTGATGCGAACATAGGTTGCAGATTAAGAAAATGGAGATACGCTACTTGCAGATAGCTATTTGCGTAATAGCAATGAGACATTTTGAGATACTAAATTATGTTGAGAAATTCTGCAAGAAACCTACGCTGATTTTACTTGCTATTAGCTGCCAAAACGATAATTCATTTATGTATCCAAAAGCGATCATATCTGTAAATCCTAGCATCTGAAATGCTTGCCAGAGGCATCACTCTTATCTACGCAACTATGATAGGTCTGAAATGCGTAGTAGCTAGACCCCTAAGTTACTGATAAATGTACAACTTTTCAAAGACATACCAATGCGTAAAAAATTCACCAAAATTGCATTAATCATTACTACATTCGTCGGTTCGTTAACCCTTGCATCCAGTAATGCTTATGCACTAGATCCACGAGTTCAAGAATACTTGTATACCATTCAGCTAAATTTAGCACTAGCTGGAAGTAATAAGATTGCCATGTGTGATTTATTGCCTAGTTTTGAAAAGTTGGACAATGAGATTTCTTGCAATGGAGCTAAAAGTAACGCTTGCACTACTGCAACAGTATATTTTGCTGCTTTACAAGATCTAATCAATCAGGGTTCACTTTCGCCCCAAGATAGTGAGTACATCAAAATACGTGATAAGATTATGCAAATGCGTTCTGATGCTGGATGTACAGGATGACTAAGTAGTTTATTCTCAGCAGAGCAGATTTGATTACGTTGCTGATTCCATGTATGATGCAGGATTTTACCTAATACCAAAATCCTTATAGAGGCGTTATATTTAATGTCTCTACATTCAAATTAATACCTCAATTCAGCAATACTGCACAATTGTTTAAGACTCAACCAATTATTGGTAATCAAGCAACCAAATAAATTAAGAGATTTACTTTTGAATCGCTATTTGTATTACAGAAATATTAAGACTATTTTACAAATAAAAGTAATTCCTGTAACAATCTCAATAACTACTCAACGTTATAAATTTGGGGTTCGTAATTTTTCCATTCACTTATAACAACACCGATTACATCCGGATTTTGCAGGAGTTAAGCTGTGTCAAATCGCGATCGCCAATTGAACAAGCGCCGATTTCTCGGATTTCTCTTCTTGTGCAGCTTGATATTTTTTACCTGGTTGAACCATGCACCTTTGATGGCAAATATCGTAACATCACAAAATACTGATATTAGCCAACAAGTGGAACAAGGTGTTAAAAGTTATGAAGCAGGAGATATCTGGGGTGCTATAGAGACTTGGCAGAAAGCTTTAGATGCTTATAAAAAAGCTAACAATGCCAAGAATGCAGCAGTTGTCAGTGAAAATCTTGCTAGAGCATATCAGCAATTGGGTGATACAAAAGAGGCGATCGCATTCTTTAATGAAGCCATAACCTACTATAGTGAGGCAAAGGATTTGCGTCAGGTAGGACGAATGCTGACGGATCTAGCGCAGACATACAACAACCAAGGACAAGCCAGAAAAGCAATTTCCTTATTGTGCAGTAATAAATTTGATATTAAGTCAGATACAAAACAACCCTGTGAAAGCAATAGTGCATTACAAATTGCTTTGACAAATAAAGATAGTCGTACAGAAGTTGCAGCATTAGGTATTTTGGGTGAAGCACTGCGTTTAGTGGGTAATTATGATTTAGCAATTCAATATTTAGAAGATGCAGCAAAAGTTAAAGATTCAGGATACGCAATTCTCATTAATAACAGTTTAGGAAATGTCCATGTAAATCTAGGACAACTTTGGTATATTCGGGCAAAGTCCGCAGAACAAACTAATGGTAACAAAGCAGAAGAATTTCAACAAAATGCTATAGTAAATTTTACTCAAGCAATCAAATATTTTAAGATTAGTCTGGAATTGGCACGCAAACAAAATAATTCTCTTAGTCAACTGCAAGCTTTACTCAACACAATTCAAGTTAGTTATAAAAGCCATGATTTAAATATTATACCCAATGCAGCAATAAATAGTAAAATTCAAGAAGCTATAAGTTTAATCGATCGAGTTCCCGATTCTTCCACAAAAGCCTACGGAGCAATTGATTTAGCTATGTTACCAAGTGATTTCAAAATTACTTCTCCCATCACCCAATGCTCGAAAACAGGTGAATTAGGTAAACTATCAAATACAGAAGCTATTGATATTTTAAATAAAGCAATTATTGTCAGTAAAAAAATTCAAAATTCTCGTGTTGAATCATATACTTACGGTGCATTAGGACATTTCTGGGAATGTCGAGGTGATGAATTACAAGCACTCAAGTATACTCAGCAAGCACTGATAGCAGCAGACCAAAAATTAGCAGCAAAAGATGGCTTGTATTTGTGGGAATGGCAAGCAGGAAGAATATTGAAAAAACAGAATCAAGAAAAAGAATCACTAGAAGCATACCAAAGAGCATTTAAAATTTTAGAAACAATTCGCAGTGACATTGTTACAAGTACACGCGATGTTCAATTTGACTTTCGTGATGTTGTTCAACCTTTGTACCGCGAACTAGCAGAATTTCAGCTTCAGCAAATATTGCAAGCATCGGTAAAGTCAGATAGCTCAAAATCTGGCGTATCGGATGCTTTAGAAACAATTGATTCTCTAAAGTTGGCAGAATTACAAAACTATTTTGGTGGTGATTGTATTGTTAATGTACTCAATCCGAAGAGAGTAGATGAAATAGTAGATAATAACACCGCAGTTTTGAGTTCAATTATTTTTGATGATAAGATAGCACTGTTGCTCACCTTACCGCCAAAGGTAAATCAATCAGGAGAAACGCTGATTTATTGGGTGCAAGCAGATAATAAAATCCTCCAAAAATCAGAATTACAAAAGCAGATTAAAGCATTTCAAAAGTCGCTAATCTTGGGTCAAGGTCGTCCTGATGGCTATGATCGCACTTTAGCAATTCAACTCTACGATTTAATAATTCGTCCTTTTGTAAAAGATTTAAAAGCAGCAAAAATCAAAACATTAGTCTTTGTTCAAGATGGCTTTCTCCGTAGCATTCCAATGGCTGCACTTTACGATGCTAAAACACAAGAATATTTAATACAACAATACGCAGTTGGAACGACTCCTAGTATCCGCTTGACTGCACCAAAATCGAGCGATCGCCACCTAGAAAAAGCTCTAATCTTGGGTTTAACGAAAGCAGCAATTATAGATAAGCAAGAGTTTGGAGCATTAGATTATGCTGATAAAGAAATCGAAGCTGTTAAACAAGTTTTTCCCAATAGCAGATTTTTTATTGATACAAAATTTGCTTCAGAAACTTTGAGAACAGAACTAGGTAACAAAAACATTTTCCCTATTGTTCATATAGTCAGTCACGCGCAATTTGGCACAATTCCTGAAGATACATTTATTGTCACTGGAAATAACAGCAAACTTACAATTAACGAACTCGAAGCTGCTTTAAGTAACGTTCGTGGTCAAGAAAATGCATTAGAGTTGTTAGTACTCACAGCCTGTCAAACAGCACTTGGAGACGATCGCGCTACATTGGGTTTAGCTGGAGTTGCATTACAAGTTGGTGTTAAAAGTGCAGTAGCTTCATTATGGTCAGTCCAAGATAAATCAACAGCGCTTTTAGTCGAGGAATTTTATCGTAATTTGAAAAAGCCAGGGATGACGAAAGTTGAAGCTTTACGTCAAGCACAAATTAAGATGATAAAGTTAACTGGAGAGCAATCGGAGTTTGCAAGTCCGGCTTTTTGGTCGCCGTTTATTTTGATTGGTAATTGGGTTTAATTATGTAGAGACGTTGCAATGCAACGTCTCTCTACAAATAATGTGATTGCTATCAATTCTTTTGATGATAAATCAATTGCAAATTCTTGATACGACTATTAATTTTTTCGCTATCATTGGGTTTATTTCCTGTATTTTCATGCTCAATTAGTTCCTGAATTAAATTAGAACCTAATTCTCCTAATTTGCCTTGACTGGAATATTTAAGTGCTTCCGCAAACGCATCATACCAAAGTCCCTGCTCTGCCAGATGGGTAACTTTTTTAGTTGAATTATTAGCAGGTTTAATGCTTTCTTTGAGTGCTAAAGGTATGTTCATAACTTCAAACTCTGCACGTTCATAAGCTAAACCATTGGGACAAAGCATCGAAATTTGCCAGAAATACGCTTTTCCCATCGTAAGTTCCGGTTGCGTGGAAGGAACTACAAATTTATTCACTCCTGGTGATGAATTTAATTCTTCCATTTTCACTACTACCTGCGGATTTTGATTTGGTTTCACCTCAAACAACATGAAATCAACGGTACGTGCTGTTGACATAAACCATGCAAATGTAGGACGCTTGGATGCAGTTTCACCCACATAAGTCTGCGGTGCTAGTAAAGTCAGAGGAATTCCGACATCACCAGGACATCCTCGTGAACCACCACCAAGGGAGTATTCTTTAGGAGGTTTGCGAGTGCGAGGTTTAAATTTGGCGATCGCTTCTGGTATAACAAACAGAAACAAGCTCAAAGTAAAAATACTTACCAGTCTGCGTTGGTTAGTTTTTGCAGACAACGATTGAAACAACGAAAAATTACGAAGTTTCATAGGTATTTCTTAGTTTTTTGTTTACTAATATTGGTTAATTATCGAGCTAAGGAACATGAAAACTTTTTAAAAGCCGAGATTTAAAATCAGGTTTTTGAAAATTTATTTGCTGGAAGTTTGTATTTAATTTCCAGATCAATTCACACACTGTACCTCGTGGTTTCACAGTCTCGCGTTTAAACCTGCCATTCAATTTTCTGGCAAGGTTTTGAGACTGTTTTGTACCCTTGTTTTCGCTGAGTGCAGTTAACCCAGAGCCATCATCTTTGATACAAAGCGAGTATTCACCGTCTACGCAAGTCCCAGATGCTTCTATACATTTTACTCCTCGTGCATGTTTACCCACATTACACAAACTTTCTTCTAAAAATAAGCATAGTTCCCTCTTGAGTTCCATACTTAAGTATTTATCATTAATTGGCTCAAATGTGCGTGTTTTTATTTTAAGAGTTTTTAAATATTCTAGATCGTTGCGTTCGAGAGTGCTGGAATATACTTCGTAAAATAAATCGTGTATCTGACGATTTAAATCTATTTTTAATCCACTTCCTAGCCTTAAACTGTCATGATTTGTCAGTGCTTCTACCCTTAAATACTCGCCAATTTCACGAATCTCAGAATTGAGCTTTTCAAACTGGTAAATTAATTGTTCGTTGGGTAAATTCTGCTTTCTTAATTGTTGTAATCCGTTGGCAAGGGTTTGCAATGGCCCATTGTGAATCAGATTAAATGTATATTCAATTGTGCGCTTTTGTTGGTCATTTTTTTCACGCAACAGTTTATCATGCTGAAAAAATGCGAATGCACTTAATCCCACGCCATTCATTGCCAAAATTAGCAAGTTAGGAACTACGGGAACCCAAACTCCCCACAATAGCAAACTGATATAACCACTACCAGCAACGCCTAAACCCACTACTGTCACACCCAACAGATTTTTTGTAATAGATTGGGTAAAGCGTCCAATTGCGATCGGAATAATTCCCAAAATTATTATCCATATATATTCCCAAAGTTCTGACCAAGACTTCAACATCGGGCGATTGTTTAAAACAGCATTAACAATTTGGCTAGTTGCGTGTGCGTGGTACTCAACTCCATATATTTGACCAGTTATTTTCCTTCCAGGAATTGCTAATGTATACAAATTATCTCCGACACTGGGAGATAAATTACCAACAATAATAATCTTGTCACGTAACCAATTAGGGTCAATCTTACCTTCTTGAGTCTGACCTGTTTTAATATCATTAAGTGAGAAGACGCGAAATGGCTGATTTCTGTGCCGAAAATTGATTAATATTTGTAGCTCACCTGTAATTTCTTTATCAACATATCCACCAAAGTTTGGTATTACACGGGGTAATTCAGTATTACCAAACCTTATTGTATCTTGGTCTTTTTCACCATCCTCATCATTAATTCCTTTTGATGTTAGATAAAATTGAGCAAGTTTAAATCCTAGAGAAAAACGGTCTTCTTGAAAATTGTTGGAATTTGGCGTCCATAAAATGTAGCGTCTATTTTTCCCATCATTATCGCTGTGGATATCTACTATTCCAGTCCTTTCTTGAGTCATAAAATTAGGTGCTGGAATTTTAGGTTTCTGATTTTTTTCAATACCAAATATATTGGGATTATCTTGAAAAGTTTTCACGAGTTGATTATGACCTGGTTCAACAGGAACATTTTTGAAAAGGTCGAGTCCGATCGCACGAGGTTTGTAAGTTTCTAGCTTGTTTAGTAAATCTGCAATTTTACCATCGGGTATAGGATATCCTCCGGCTTTAGCAATATCATATTCATCGATACCAACAATTACTACATGTTCATCAACAGGTTCGGGCGGACGTAGACGTAAAAATGTATCTAATAACATCCATTCTAGAACTTGTAGCGAACCAGATACACGAGCGAGGATAACCAGTATCAACACGATAATTCCTGGTAGTGCTGCATAGCGCCATATCTTTAATTCTGTAGTAACTTTATCCCACTCTCTACGCATTTACTCCCATCTCCTAATCAATTAATCCTGCTTCACGCGCTCGGATTTCTGTTTGAATTCTCAAACTTTTTCCACCTTCCTTACAGTCTTCCGGGTACACACCAAGTACATCCTGGATTTTCGTCCAGTAATTGCGAATAGCACGTTCCGATTTATACATTCGGTCGGCAATCGGTTTATCCATCAATCCTTCGTCAAATGCCAGACGCAAAACTTGCAGCCATTCTGGTTTCAGTTCAATTGCTGTTTTAATATCTTTAGTATGAGTTCCACCTTGGAGTGCTAAACTCGTGCGGATTAACATTTCTAATTCAGGCAAATTTTTATCTGCGATCGCAAATCCCCCCTGATGGTTGTCGATTTCATGTTTGATCCGCACCAAAGCTTTGACATAACTGCTTTGTACCAAAAAATTTTGCTCTGGATATTGTTTGAGTAGCTGCTTGATCAGTTCAATTCCAGTATCAGTAGTCGCAGTAATTCCCTCACTCGCAGGAATCGATAAATCCACCACAATCAAATTCAAAGCTGCTTTTGACTGCTCCATATCTTCCTGTATTGCTTGCAGTTGAGCTATTTTTTCTAAAGCATCTCGTGCTGTTTTTACCTGAAGAAATTCCGTGTCTGGATATTTTCGCTTCAGTACATCAAGGGTTCCAGTTAAAACCATTTGGTGGTCATCAACAACCAATATTTTTTGGGGTTTGAAGTTTTGAGACTCTAATTGTATTTGGTTCTTTGCTAACTTATTTAGACCAACTTCAACCATAATTTTGATGCTCCTACGTTATCAATTGCGGGTTAACTACTGACCATGAGGTAAATACAGCCTGTGTTAAATAAAGATATTTGTGCAAATCTTGTAACTAAATAATTTCACTTTTAGATGAGCGTGCAGCAAATAATACAAGAAATTTTATGTTTCTGATTCTTGCCCAATCTTACCCTGGCGAACGCTGGTTTGTTAAGGTAGCTATTCGTATTTACTTCAATAGCTTATCGGAGAAAAACTCAACAGCGTATGCAGAAAAGTGCATTTTTTACTAGAGATTTATTGAGATTGTTTTTCAAACTATTTAATACCTTAGATCGTGATCAAGACGGCAAAGTCTCCATTAATGAGCTTTTTTTAAGTCCTGGCTTAAGTGCAATCATCTCATCAGAAACAAATACCAGTAGCCCCCAGGAGTTACTAGTACGGTATGATTCAACCAAAAGTTCTCTCAACTTTTCCTAGTTTGGGCAACACAACAAAACCTTTCTGTTCCTGATGGCGCATTGGTACGACATGATGCAGGTGGTGCTGTCGATCAAAGCAGGAAAGGTTATGCCTTCGACTTTGTTGCGTAAGTTAAGCAGTTATACCATCTCACGAAAAATCTGATACAAATAAAGCATCCAGAATAAACTGGGTTTACAAGCAGATGCTCCCAATGGGCAGCTTTATGTTGATCCACATTTACCACAATGGTTGCCTAATATTACCCTGCGTCAGGTTGAAATTAAAAATGCACTTGTCGATTTGCAGTTTTGGCGTGAAGGCGATATTACTCGTTGGGATGCTTCTGTTATTAGTGGTGAGGTAAATGTTAAACAGCAAGCTTGGCAACCTTGGCATAATTCTACTAACTTTTCTTAACTAAGTGTGTAAATAAATTAAAGTTTGTAGTCGGGACTTTAGTCCTGATAATCTTTGTTTTGGGAGCATCTCACTTTTTGCTGCTCTGATTAACGATGACAATACAAACATTAATCAAAAATCTTTTGGCAGGGATAGTTATTTTTCATAAGCGTAGTCTGTTTCATCAGAATAACAAGCTAAATAATTTACATCAATCACTCTGTAGAAATTGCCGTTTTTTTTTCTAACGACAATTATCTTCAGTGTGCAGTAAATACTTCCACTGTTTCTACAAAAGCATCAATTAATTGTTGTGATTATAGTCCTTTAAGAAATAGAAATTTTTTTGGGTTTCCAAAAGTTTTGATAATAAACCTAATTAATTAGTGCAAGAAAGTAAATTGCTATAGTACTTTTCGGTCAAATCAAGAGGTTCGTGATGTGGATTTTCAAATGAAAAAACTCTAAAACTACTCTAAATTATATTTTTCATCTTGAGATTTTGCAACTTGATTATTAGCACCACTTGAGTTTTTTGTCTGCAACTGACTTTTTAACAAAGCGATCATACTTTCGGAAAGTTGAAATAAGGAATTTTCTAGTTTAGGTGAAAGTTCCAATGGTAAGCTTCCAGAACGCAAATTTAGAGAGCGTTGGGGAAAGGGAATATAAATATTCTCTTGTCGCAGGATTTTATCAATATGAAAATATAAATCGCTCTTAATTTGAAACTGCTTCCGGGGTTTGGAAATCCAAACTAATGACTGAAAATTTAAAAAATCCTCACCATACCCTTGAAACCAAACAAGAGGTATTGGTTTTTTTAATACATCATGATTTTCACGTGCTACTTTTAATAATGCAGAACGTATAATATTGATATTTACATCATAAGCCACACGCACAGGTAATACTAGACGAGATGCTAAACTCTGATGGTTCCAATTCACTACTTCTGTATTTAATAAACGCGAATTAGGCACAATTACTACTATGTCATCTAAAGTACGGATATAAGTACTGCGAGCATTTAATCACTCTACTGTTCCCATAAACTCGCCAATTTCTACAAAGTCCCCAACTGCAATAGCACATTGCAAAACCATTATCTAGTTAGCGATCGCAGTCAAAATAAGGGAATCAGCACAGGGATGTGAAAAATCAAAAATTACTCCCACTCCCTATTTTTTGACTCCTGATGAATAACAGTCATTTTTTAATCACATTTACTTTTAATACTATATCTATATATAGATGCAATTTGTGATCAGACAGGTGATTATAGCTTCAAAAAGAGAGGAATAATTATGATAGGTCTAATTCTTACCTGGTTAGTTACTGCTGTTAGCTTCTTAATTATTTCTAGACTGCCATTTTTAGGAATTGAAATAGACAGTTTTGCTAAAGCAGCAATTTCCGCTATAGTTTTTGGTATCTTGAATGCTATTCTTTTACCAATTCTCACCTTGTTTACCTTACCATTTATTATTATTACATTAGGGTTATTTTTCTTTGTTTTGAATGCCATAATCTTTGGTTTAGCAGCAGCTTTAGTACCTGGTTTTAGATTGCGTTATGGCTTTTGGAGTGCTTTGCTGGGTTCAATTTGCCTGACAATCATCAACTCAATCCTTTTAAGGATTGTGGCACAAATTGCCTAAAGAAAATGTAATATAAAAAAACACTCTTTTCAGTAGGAATAGTTGATGAAATCATTTTTCTGGCAACCTGTTGTTTGGTTTTTCACAGTAATTTTACTAGTATCTACTCTATTTGCTTGTCAACCTCAACAGGTAACAGAGTCGCCTTCAACCACTCCAGCAACTCCTGTACAAACTACTGCACCTGTAACAAACACACGTTCCGTAGCTGTTCTTAATAGGCAACTCAGTGCAAATCCTGCTCAGTTACCGCCATTGCCTTATGCTTATAACGCATTAGAGAAAGCCATTGATGCAGAAACTATGAAACTGCATCATGATAAACATCATGCAGCTTATGTCAATAACCTCAACAATGCCTTAAAAAAATATCCGCAACTACAAAATAGCAGCGTGGAATCTTTGCTGCGCGATTTGAATAGCGTTCCTGAAGATATTCGGACAACGGTACGTAACAATGGTGGCGGTCATCTTAATCATACGATTTTTTGGCAAATTATGAGTCCTCAAGGTGGTGGACAACCAACAGGAGACATTGCCCAAGAAATTAACCAAAGCTTTGGCAGTTTTGATGCATTTAAAAAACAGTTTAATCAAGCGGGAGGCGATCGCTTTGGTAGTGGTTGGGTTTGGTTAGTGCGTAATCCTCAAGGTCAGTTGCAAATCACCAGTACACCAAATCAAGATAGCCCAATTACAGAAGGCTTGTTTCCAATTATGGGTAATGATGTATGGGAACACGCTTATTACCTGAGATATCAAAATCGCCGTGCTGACTATTTAAATAACTGGTGGAATGTAGTCAACTGGCCGGAAATCAATAGACGCGCCGAAGCTTCACGTCAAAATACTTAGAAGAAGTTAGACAAGATTTAATTCTGGCGTTATTTAATAGTATGGGAAAAGGTGAAAGGGTAAAGGTTAAAGGAATTGTACTTTTTCTTTACCCTTTCACCTTTAATCCTTGCCGACAAGAGTCCTAGAGCATCGATTCAGTAATCGCAAAAACCCGATTTCTTTTCGGTAAAATGACCAATTCTCGTTGACTGTAGAGACGTTGCATTGTAACGTCTCTACATGGTCTTTTGCATTGAAACGCCTCTACATGGTCTATCTGTCTTGGTTTGCTTAGGTGTTGTCACAGTTTTGTGCAACGCCGATAGAAGTTTAGAAAAGTTAGGGTTGTGGCTATTGGTTATTCGTTTATTCAGACGCAAGCGTGATAGGAGCGCCATTAGTGAGGTTAAGAATACCTGAAACCACAATTTTTTCTCCAGCTTTCAATCCTTCAAGAATTTGATAATTATTCCCTTCGATCGCTCCCAACTGGACGCGTTTTTGCTGAGCCACCAAGGACGGCGCTCCAGGTTTGGGTTGTTTTGGCGCTTGAGCCACAAACACAAAAGTCTCCCCACCCAAGCGAGATATTGCTATAACTGGAATTAAAATTCCAGGGCGTTCCTCCCAGATTACTTTCGTTTCTATTGACTGACGATTAATCAGTTGATTGCTGGAATTGCCAAAGTTGGCTTTAGCCAAAACTGTTTGCGAATTGGAAGTAGCATCTGGGGAAATGAAACTCACCTTACCCGTTGCTGTGGGTTTGCCTTGAGCATCCAGCATTTGTACTGGTAATCCCAAGCGTAACCGTTTAGATTCGTTGAGTGGTATGGATATATTCAATTCCAAAGAATCATTTTTGGTAAGTGTGGTAAGTTGATCTCCTTTGGCCACATACTCTCCCACCTTTACTGGAATGTCACCGAGAGTACCGCTAAAAGGAGCAAAGACATTTGTATATTGTAGTTGCACTTGTGCTGCCTGGACTTGAGCCGCTGCCTGATTTACTTGCGATCGCGCTTGAGCAATCTCTTCAGAACGGGGGCCATTCACTTGTTGTCTTAAATTTTGTCTTTGTTGTTCAAGGGCCGCACCGAGGGCGCTGACATCAGAACTTCTGCTTTGACGCAGTTGTTCTAAGCGTTTTTGAGCTGCGACAAGTGCAGCTTCAGCGCTGCGCTGTTCTCTGGTGTATCCTTCTAAGGAATCTTGAGAAACTGCACCCTCTTTTCTTAGTTGTTCGTAGCGCTTTGCTCGTGATTTTGCTAATTCCAAATCTGATTTAGCTGACTCAATTTGAGCTTCAGCCTGGGCAATTTCTGCTGGTTGTGAGCCGGCTTGAGCATCTTTTAGGCGAGCTTTAGCTTGAGTTAGCTGAGCTTTTGCTTGAGCAATTTCTTCTGGACGTGTACCTGCTTTGAGTTCAGCAAGATTTGCACGAGCTTGTTCTAGTGCTGCTTTTCTTTGTTGCAGCTGGGCTGCGGCGTCATCACTTTGCAGACTTATGACAACTTGTCCTTGCTTGACGCGATCGCCCTCTTTAAAGAAAATTCGAGTAATTCGTCCTTCAATCTGTGGCTTTAGTCCCACTGAGCGTGGAGCCTCTAATGTGCCAACAAATACCGAACTTTCCTGTATAGTTCCAGCTTCCACAGTTGCTAATCTTACAGGAATTCCCATAGGTTTACTACCAGTAGCCCCATCACCTGGAGGTGCGTTACTAGCACGGCTAGTTTGCCACAACCGCCAACCAAAACCTAAACCTGTAATCAACAAGACGATTCCCAATATTAAAGGCCAACGCCGCTTTTCAGGTGGCTTAGGCGGTTTATCTGGCTCTGGCGGTGGCTCTTGTTGTTGAGGCTGACTGAAATCAATAATAGCCAGCTGTTCTGTTTCAATCGGAACGGGGGATTCAGGGAACTCAGAATTAGACATCTTGTTTTTCTCGTTTTTTAGATTTCGACTTTGGCAATCTACTCTAATCTGAAAAAGTTTTATTTACAGCACATTGGGACTTCTGCTCTTTTATAGCCGTAGTCACATAGGTTAGGAAAGTGCTGAATGATGAGTGATGGGTCAAGGGTCAAGAGTTCAGTAATTATTCCCCAATTCCCAGTCCCCAATTCTCAGTCCCCAGTCCCCAGTTCAAATATCTACAACTGATCCTTGAGAATCCAACTTGGGCAAGATACCCAAAGTTGATGCTTGGTTGGCAACAACATGAAAGAATAATCCCTCGTATCGATCAAGTGCCTGCTCCAAGGAATAGTTTTCTACAGCAAACTGTCTTCCTTTTTTACCTAACTTCTTCCCTAGAGCCGGATTGGTATATAAATCTTGCACTGCATCTGCCAAAGCATCTGGTGATTCTGGCTCAACAACTATACCACCACCACTAAGTTGAATTGCTTTAGCAGCAGTGCCAGTATCGGGAACTGAACCCACAATTGGGCGACCACTGGCTAGCAGCAGTGGGATTTTGGAAGGCATATTGAACGAGATCACATTACGCTTTTGCACAATCAATCCCACATCGGCTGCTGCGAGCATTTGGGGTAGTTTGTCTCGTGGTTGCAACGGTAGCAGCAAAACGTTATCTGCCCCATTCAATAGACAATATTTCTGCAACCTTTGCAATGCTCTTGATTCACCGACGATTACAAAGACAATTTCTTTAATTTGACGCAAGCGGACTGCTGCTTCTATTACTGTCTCTAAACCTTGTGTTAGAGCAATATTGCCTGAATAGAGTACCACAAATTTCCCATCCAGTTGATGGGCTGCTCTCCAGGAGTTGTTTTCTTTGGGTAAGGGGTGGATGAAATTTACATTTACCCAATTAGGAATACAAACAATTTTATTAACAGGTACTCCCTTATTCACTAAATTCTCACTAAACCCATCGGTAATGACACTAATCGTGTGTGCAGTCCGATATGCAAATTTCTCTAGAGCTGCAAGCGCTTGGATCATTTTCTGATTTTTTAGCAGCCCGACGCGCACGGCTGCTTCTGGTAAGATATCTTGCACATTTAGCACTACTGGACAGTTATATAACCAGCTAAGTAGAGTTGCTGGCATTGTAACTAGTAGAGGTGGAACGGTTAATATAATGACATCAGGTCGTTTGCCTTTGAGAGCTTGTGGCAAGCTTGCGAAAACAAAGCTCAACTCTAGGAGCAGCCGATCCACAAGGTTGGGTTTAGACTTAATCCGTAAGTAACTCCGCTGGATAGTAACGCCATTTTTTTGTTCAGTAAGATACCACTTACCCCGATACCCATCGTAAATTTCGCGCTGAGGATAGTTGGGCATTCCTGTAATCACCCGCACTTCATGACCCCGCTCAACCAGCCCTTCTGCTAGTTCAGTCATTAAGGGAGCAATGCCAATCGGTTCTGGATGATAGTTATAGGAATAAATCAGAATGTGCATGAGCTATTTGTGAATTTTGTGAAGACAGCCTGAGATGAGCGGATTTATTCCTAATTTCAGTGGGGGCTGCTACTTTTTTTCTAATTTATGACGGTACTTAGTCTAGTTGATTTTGGTTAATGCCTCAATTTACACTTGGGGGATTGTAGCATTATATTCAAGCTTGTGCATGTAACCGACATTACGCCCTTGAAACTGTCACATAGAGTGTTTTTAACGAAGTAAGTCACAAGTGTAGCCCTATCAAAATGGTGAAAAATCTGCTTTATCGGTGCGATTAAACTTAGTGTTTTTGGGCAGGCAGTCCGTTCAAGTCAAGCTACTGCTTTGGATATAGATCTTGTCAGATTTGTAGCTCTGAACACAAAGTTCCGAGTTCTGAGCACGAAGTTCCGAGTTCTGAGCACGAAGTTCCGAGTTCTGAGCACGAAGTTCCGAGTTCTGAGCACGAAGTTCCGAGTTCCGAGCACGAAAACTGGAGTTTTGAGCTTTAATAGACCTGCCTAAAGTTGAGGGTGAAGATTTTTAGCGCTAAAGCGCATACTACAAACCTATTTGGCAAGGTACACTGTTGGAAAAAGCTGAGCTATGCAAAGTTAAAATCAGTTTATTGTGAAACATATAGTAGAATTTCCTCTGGAAAGCGGCGAATCCATTCTTATAGAAGTGGATGAACCTGCACAAATTGACGATCGCATTAGCTTAGGAGATAAAGTGATCGAAAAAGCTACGCAGACTTTCGAGTCAGCTTTGTCAACCGTCAAGCCTGTAGCTAATGCAATCATTGCAAAGATGAGCAGCCTCCACCAGCCAGCAGATGAAGTGGAAGTCAAGTTTGGCATTAAAATCAGCGCTCAACTAGGTGCAGTTGTGGCTTCTGGTAATGGCGAGGTCAACTATGAAATTACTCTGAAGTGGAAACGGGAGTCATCAGATGACCGCACCGCTTGAGTTATCTGTTGTCAGAATTTATTCCAACAGTGGCAAAGTAATAGGTGCTGGCTTCTTATCCCAAAAGTATATCCTCACCTGCGCCCATGTAATTGCTGATGCTTTGGGACTTTCAAGAAAAACTACCCAAATGCCAGATGCAGAAATCACCTTGGATTTTCCCCTAGTGGCGGCTAAGCAACTCTTCAAAGCTAAGGTTGTTTTCTGGCTACCTGTGAATCCTGATGTGGAAGTAGAAGATATTGCCGGATTGGAATTAAAACATTCTCCCCCAAATCAAGCTCCACTCGCACCATTAATTACCTCTGATGATTGGGCGGGACATCATTTCCGAGTATTGGGTTTTCCAGCAGGACAACCAGATGGTGTTTGGGCTACTGGCGTTTTACGTGGACGCACAGCTAAAGGTTGGGTGCAGCTAGAGGATGTCAAACAACCAGGTTATCGACTAGAGCCTGGTTTCAGTGGTGCGCCAATATGGGATGGTGAGCTTCAAGGTATAGCAGGAATAGCAGTAGCAGTAGACATCAACCGACCAGAAGCCAAAGTTGGGTTTATGATTCCCACACAGGTGTTGGTAAATGCATGGTCTGTGTTGCGTGAGCAAGTTATTGCTTCTTGTCCCTATCGCGGTTTATTTCCTTTCCGGGAAGAAGATAAACAATTTTTCTTTGGGCGGGATATTTTTACCCAGAAACTTGTAGATACAGTCCAAAAACAATCATTGATAGCGGTGATTGGGGCGTCTGGTAGTGGGAAATCTAGTGTAGTGTTTGCCGGTTTGATTCCTAATTTACGCCAGCAAGGTAACTGGCTCATCGAATCCTTTCGCCCAAAAACGCATCCTGTAGATGAACTCGCAGCAGTAATTGTGCGCCTGCGTGAACCAGAGAAGGGAAAGACGCAACAAGATATTGATGCAGGAAAATTAGCTCGTGGGTTGCGATCGCGACAAGTTGCAGCACATACTGTTTTATCCCGAATTTTGTCAGAGAACGAAGATAAACGCCTGTTGCTGGTGGTTGATCAATTTGAGGAACTTTACGCTTCTTGCTCAGATGTTAAAGAGCGTCAATTATTTTTAAATCAATTACTAGAAGCCGCTGAACTGGTAGAGAATTTTACCCTTTTGCTAACTTTGCGGGCTGATTTTTTGGGGTATGCGCTTTCTGATCGTCGCTTTGCTGATGCTTTGCAGAATGCTGATTTAAAACTTGCTCCGATGAACCGAGAAGAATTGCAACAGGCGATCGCTCAACCTGCAAACAAGCAAGGGGTAAGGTTAGAAGAAGGTCTTGCAGAGCGGATTCTTAACGCGGTGGCAGATTCACCAGGTAATTTGCCATTACTAGAATTTACTTTGACGCAACTATGGGCAAAGCAACAAAATCGCCAGATGACTCATGCTGCTTACGAAGCAATCGGCGGTGTAGAAAAGTCGTTGGCGAACCATGCAGAAGCCGAGTTTGCCAAGCTTAAACCAGAGGAGCAACAACAAGCACAGCAAATATTTGTTCAACTGGTGCGTCCTGGGGAAGGTACAGAAGACACCCGCCGACTAGCTACTAGAAATGAGGTAGGAGACAATAATTGGGATTTGGTTAAGCGTCTGGCTGATGCGCGGCTAGTGGTAACTGGACTTGATGAAATTGCTGGTAAAGAAACAGTAGAGATTGTCCATGAGACTTTGATTCGGAAATGGGGACGACTGCACGGATGGATGGAAAGCGATCGCTCTTTTCGGACTTGGCAAGAATTACTACGCTCAAGAATGCGTCAGTGGGAAAATGCTGGCAAAGATGAAGGGCCATTACTGCGAGGTGTCCCCCTAGGACAAGCGGAAAATTGGCTCAAGCTGCGGCGAGAGGAATTGAGTCAAGCAGAGCAAGATTTTATTCAGCAGAGTTTAGCATTGCGCGATCGCGATCGGCAGCAAAAAGAAAGCCGCCGCAAACTGACTTTATTTGGGCTGACCAGCGGTTTAGTGGTAGTCTCAATTCTGGCTATGGTCGCTTTTTGGCTCCGATGGACAGCTGAAGTTGAAGGCTCAGGAGTCACGGCGTTAAGAAATTTTGAATCTGGCGCTGGAGAAATCGAAGCTTTGGTGTCAGCAATGGCAGCTGGGCAAGAAGTTAAAAAGATGGTTTTTTGGAATAGTCAATGTTTGCAAGACTGTCCAACCACAAGTTCGCTGCTTGCTTTGCAGAAGATTTTAGATAATATTCATCAAACAAATCAAATCAATACTTATCAAAGAGGTATAAACAGTATCCGTTTTCTTAAGGAGGATAAACAAGAGGAAATAATTGTTGCTGGTGGAGAAAATGGCACAGTTACCTGGCGAAATTTCCAGGGAAAGGAATTGAAAAAGCCTAAACTGCACAATAGCAGTATCAAAAGTATCGATTTTAGTGAAGATCAAACAATACTAGCTACAGGTGCAACTAACGGTTGGGTAAAACTGTGGAATGTCTCAACACAGCAGTCACCTCTTTTAATAACATCCATGCATCATAAATGTGTCAATGGCCAACAATTAGGAGAATACGAACGACCAAAAGAAGGTGATAAATGTAGTGTCAACAATGTTCGTTTTCTTCCTAAGAGCAATCTGCTGGCAACAACTGGAGATGATGGCAAAGTCAAACTGTGGCGTTTTAACGGAGAACCTGTTTTAACAATAAATGCCCATCAGGAAAGTATCAAAAGTCTCAATCCTAATCCTGATAATGTTCAGCAATTTGCCACGGCTGGAGAGGATGGCTTGGCAAAACTTTGGGATATCAAAGGGACAGAACTAGCAACATTTAAAGGTCATGAATGTAGTGTCAAAGATACTAAAAAATGTAGTGTCAACAGTGTTTGGTTTTACCCCAATAAAAAGCAAGTTGCTACTGCTGGAGATGATGGTACAGCTCGGCTGTGGAATCTTGCTGGAGAAGAACTGGCAAAATTTGAGGCTCATCAAGAAGGTGTTGAGACAGTTCGTATTCGCAACGATGGTTTGATTGCTACATCAGGTAGCAATGGTAAAGTTCGGCTATGGAATAATTTTAAGGCAACACTACAAGCAGAATTTCTAGGTCATCAGGGTAGTGTTGTGAGCATCCGGTTTAATGAACAGGGGGATACGCTTGCCACCGCTGGAAAAGATGATGGTACGGTAAGGCTTTGGGCAGTTCCAGGAAAATCATTAATTAAACCCCAAAATCCCTTAACTAAATTAAAGAGGCATGAAAAAGCTGTTGGTAGTGTGCGTTTTAGTCCAGATGGCAAGTTACTAGTTACAGCTTCAGATGATGATATTATTAGGCTTTGGAACCTTCAGGGGAAACTGATAAGACAATTCCAAGCCCATCAAGGCGGTGTTAACAGCGTGCGTTTTAGCCCAAAAAAAGCAGAAAACCTAATTGTTACAGGTGGAAAAGATGGCACAATCAAGCTCTGGACGCGTACTGGAAAACCATTAAAGCCTTTAAAACCTTTTGAGGGGCATTCTCAAGCAATACGAAGCATCAATTTCAATAATGAAGGAGATAGACTTGTTACTGCTGGAGATGATGGCATGGCGAAACTGTGGGATCTTAAAGGAACCAAGTTACAAGAATTTAAACACCAAGGTAAAGTCGAGACTACCAGATTTAGCCCAGATGGCAAGCTGCTAGCTACGGTTGGAGAAAATGGGACGGCATTACTGTGGGATATTAGTAGTGGCAAGCTGTTTAAACAATTAACAGGTCATAAGGGCTATGTTAATACTGTCGGTTTTAGCCCTACGGAGAATAAATTGGCTACTGCTGGAGATGATGCTACGGTTAGGTTATGGGATTATTCAGGAAAACAGTTAAAAGAATTTAAGACTTATGAAGGCAGAGTCACACAAATAACTTTCAGTCGGGATGGCAAGCTGCTAACTACATCTTCAGCAACCTATACAACTAGATTGTGGAATTTATCAGGGCAACAAGTAGCAGAATTTACAGGTCATCAAGGCAGTGTGAGAAGCGCAGATTTTAGCCCGGATAGCAAACTACTAGCTACAGCCAATGAGGATAAGACGGCGATCGCATGGCGCGTTAGAGGATTAGATGAATTGCTGCATGAAGGGTGCGATCGCCTCAAAGATTACCTTGTAACTAATCCCGAAGAAAAGAAAAAACTTGATGTGTGTCGTTGAAGTATTTGTCTAATTAACTTTACAATATCCAGGAGATATATAATTTTGGTGGTACAAAAGTTTGTGTAGCACTTGAGTAATAAATATTACTTAAAACAACGCTATTACTTAACTAGCCTACTATTGTATATCTTTTGTGTAGTATTCTGATGACAAAGGTTAAGAGTGTTGATATATCAGGAAATTTAGCATTTTTATTAGAAGTTGGTACAGAAGAACTACCTGCAAGCTTTCTCAGTAATGCTTTAACGCAGTGGCAAGAACGCATTCCTCAAAGTCTAGAAGCAAATAGCTTCTTCAGCACATCTGTAGAAGTTTACGGTACTCCCCGGCGCTTGGCGGTACTAATCAAAGGTCTACCATCCCAACAACCAGACCGCGAAGAGGAAATCAAAGGCCCACCCGCACAAGCAGCCTTTAAAGATGGTAAGGCGACACCAGCAGCAGTAGGCTTTGCCAAAAAGCAAGGCGTGGAAATAGACGCTTTAGAAATCCGTCCCACTGACAAAGGGGAATTTGTCTTTGTGCAAAAAAGAATTCCCGGTCGTCCTGTGGCGGAAATTTTGACAGAACTTGTTCCCCAGTGGATTTGGGGTTTAGAAGGTAAGCGGTTGATGCGTTGGGGTGATGGGGATGCCAAGTTTTCCCGACCAATTCGCTGGCTGGTAGCTTTGTTAGATGCAGAGGTGCTACCGATTGAATTAGTTAATGGTTCGGAAACGATAAAGAGCGATCGCATTTCCCAAGGTCATCGTGTCTTACATCCAGAAACCGTGACAATTCCCCATGCGACTGATTATGTCAAAACTCTAAATCATGCCTACGTCACAGTTGACAGTGATCAACGGGCAAATACGATCACAGAGCAAGTTCAATCATCTGTACAAAGCTTAGATGGGTATGCAGAAATCTATCCCCATCTATTAGAAGAAGTTACTAACCTCGTAGAATGGCCTTCAGCGGTTGTCGGCAGATTTGAACCAGAATTTTTAAACTTACCAACTGAGGTAATTACCACAGTTATGGTGAGTCATCAACGTTATTTTCCTGTATTTAAAGCTGCAAATAGCAAAGAATTACTTCCCTATTTCATCACTATTTCTAACGGTGACTCAACCAAATCAGACATCATTGCAGTTGGAAATGAAAGAGTGATTCGCGCCCGTTTAGCCGATGGTCGATTTTTCTACGAAGCAGATTTAGCCAAGCCTCTGGAAAGCTTTTTACCTCAATTAGAAAAGGTCACTTTTCAAGAAGATATTGGTTCTCTGCGTGCCAAGGTAGATAGAGTAGTCAAGATTGCCGAGCAAATTACAGAACAGTTGCAATTAGGGGAAAGCGAACGCTACAAAATCCAAAGAGCAGCTTTGCTTTGTAAAGCCGATTTGGTTACTCAAATGGTATATGAATTTCCCGAATTACAGGGCATTATGGGACAAAAATATGCCTTAGCCAGTGGAGAAGAACCAGAAGTTGCCACAGCAATTTTTGAACATTATTTACCACGAGGAGCCGATGACATTTTACCCGAAACTCTAACAGGTCAAGTAGTTGGTTTGGCAGATAGGCTAGATACATTGGTAAGTATCTTTGGATTGGGAATGATACCTACAGGTTCTTCTGATCCCTTTGCTTTACGTCGAGCTGCAAATGCTGTAGTTAATATTACGTGGTCAGCTAATTTGCCGATAAATTTAGAAAATTTGGTAGAGCAAATAGCAACAGATTTTGTTACAGTAAATAACAAAAATCAGGCACAACTAATTACAGCGTTGCAAGAATTTTTCTTACAACGCATCCGCACCCTACTGCAAGAAGAAAAGCAGATTGATTACGACTTGGTAAATGCAGTTTTGGGAGAGAATGACCCAGAGTATACAGAACGGGCGTTACAGGATTTATTAGATGTCCGCGATCGCGCCTTATACTTACAACAAATCCGCAACGACAACACCTTAGATAACATCTACGAAACTGTTAACCGTTCCACACGATTAGCGGCGCAAGGTGATTTGGATACAAAACAGCTAGAACCAACAAGCGTAGTTCGTCAAGAACTATTCCAAAAATCTTCTGAGGTAGCTCTGTATAATTCCTTAGTTGACTTAGTGCCACAAACTCAAGCAGCACAGCAGACACGGAATTATCAACTGTTAGTAGCAGCATTAGCAAACATTGCCCCGGCTGTTAGTAGCTTTTTTGACGGGCCGGATAGCGTTTTAGTCATGGATACTGATCTTGAAGTCAAGCGTAATCGCTTACATTTGCTGGGATTAGTTCGTAATCATGCCCGTGTATTGGCTGATTTTGGGGCGATTGTCAAAAATCTGTAGCACAGCCCAACAAAAAGTTGTGTAATTTTGCCAATAAGCGCTACTATAGGGAGTGCTTAACCAGGGACTCTGCTGCAATCTATGTCCAAAGCTCATGTGATTGGATTGGGAAAGTCCGGTGTTGCTGCGGCGAGATTGTTGCAACGGGAAGGTTGGGAGGTGGAGCTAAGCGATCGCACCATCTCCGAAACCCTCCTTCAGCAACAACAAGAACTCGCTGCCGAGCAAATAACCGTTAAACTAGGCCAATCCCTGGAATTGAATGGTGCTAATTTACCCCAATTAATAGTTGTTAGTCCTGGCGTGCCTTGGGATATTCCTGTGTTAATTCAGGCACAAGAACTAGGCATAGAAACCATTGGGGAAATGGAACTCGCCTGGCGACATCTGCAATCTCTACCTTGGGTAGGAATTACAGGTACTAACGGCAAAACTACTACCACAGCTTTAATTGCTGCCATTTTTCAAGCAGCAGGATTAAATGCACCCGCCTGCGGTAATATTGGCTACGCTGCTTGCGAAGTTGCTCTGTCCCTAACAGAGGGAGGGAGGGAAACTCCAATCCAAAATCTAAAATCTAAAATCCAAAATCAGATTGATTGGGTAATTGCGGAAGTCAGTAGCTATCAAATAGAATCTTCTAATACTCTTGCTCCCCGTATTGGTATTTGGACGACTTTCACACCAGATCACCTTAGTCGCCATAAGACTTTAGAGAACTACTACAACATTAAAGCCAAACTGTTACATCAGTCTGAGTTTCAAATTTTCAATGGCGATGATGGCTATTTGAGCAAGTTAGGTCAAAGTCATTGGCCTGATGCCTATTGGACAAGTGTCAAAGGAAAAGATTCTCTGATTGGTGAACAAGGCTTTTACATCGAAAATGGCTGGGTTGTTGAAAAGTTGACTGCATCTTCAGCACCAGCACCCGTTGTGGAAGTGTCTGCTTTACGGATGGTGGGAGAACACAACCAGCAAAATCTACTCATGGCTGTAGCGGCAGCGCGGTTAGCAGGGATTAGGTGTGATGCGATCGCGCGTGCAATTCGTGAATTCCCTGGCGTTGCTCATCGTTTGGAGCATATCTGCACTTGGGAAGGCATTGATTTCATTAACGACAGCAAAGCCACCAACTACGATGCTGCCGAAGTTGGCTTAGCATCCGTGAAAAGTCCAGCGATTTTGATTGCTGGCGGAGAAGCCAAAGCAGGCGATGATACTGGTTGGCTAGCAAAAATTTGCTCCTCAACTGCTGCTGTATTATTAATTGGCTCTGCCGCACCCGCGTTTGCCCAACGCCTTCAAGAGGTGGGGTATCATTCTTACGAAATTGTGAAAACAATGGAAAGAGCAGTTATCAGGTCGGCAGAATTAGCCAAGCAGTATCATGCATCTGTAGTATTGCTGTCTCCAGCTTGCGCCAGTTTCGACCAGTACCCGAATTTTGAGATCCGAGGTGATCATTTCCGCCAGTTATGTCTTGCTTGGGCAACAGAAAGAAAGTTGACTGCGAAATTAGATTCTGCAAGCTCAGGTCAAGAGTCCATAGTCCGAAGTCGATAGTCAACTGTACTTCCATTATGGGAATTTTCAGTTTATTGATAGCATAGGCTTCTATTATTTAGGGACATAACTATTACAGTTATGTCCCTACACTTTTTCAACGAATAGAGCCAGAAATTTATGTATAGCTGTCGTCACATAGGTTAGGACAGTGTTGATTGCTCAAAGCTCTGAAGCAACTGGGTTTCTACGGGCTAAACCATAGCTATCCGCGCTTCAGCACTCAGCGAGAAGTTGCGTGCGGGGGTTCCCTCCGTTGAGCAAACTTCTCCCAAGGGGAGACGCTAAGAGCGAACGGTGACTCAGCACTTTGCTATATACAAGTGATGTCTAGCGTCTGTGCGATCGCATAACCTAGCTTTATCTGCACTATCTGTGCGATGGAATTGTATCAAGAAGAAAAAGTAGATACTATATGCTTATTTAAACTACAGCTAACAATAATTTTTACAAACTTAGCCCAAGCAGAAGTGTATTAATTATGTCCCAAAAAACTATATAAGAAACTGCTGAAGGCAAAAGTCCATTAATTATGATGATTTATAGTTATTGTTTTAAAGCCACAAATTGAGTATAAGTTTACATTCACTTGACCAAAGGAGTTAAAGTTATGTCTAACATCAAAGTAGAAGATTTAGATTCGCAAGCAGTACCATTCTTTGCCCGCTTCCTAGAAGGACAATCTCCTGAAGAGTTGTCTGAAGAGGAAATGGAAGCAGTTGCAGGCGGGTGTGGTGGAATAGTTACGACTCTGAAGTTTCCTTCTGATAATGAAGATGTCGTCACTAAGAAATACCCATCTGATAGCGATGAATATGCTGTAACTCAAAAGTACCCTTCAGATGGTGACGATGCAGTGTAAAAAGGACTGTGAATTGGAGATTAAGAATAAACTAGGGTGAGCATTGTAATGCCCACCCTATCAGGTTACAAGCATCTGTGCGATCGCCTACACCCCGCCGTAGTCCATCGCAAAAATTCTAAACAAGATGAGTTTGTCATGAATCAATACTCATTTGATAGTGAGGATTACATTTTACATATAAGTTTTATAAAGTAACTGCCTACTTATTTCTAGTTGGTAGTAGGCTGCAAAAGAAAAAAACCAACACTGATTTGATATTGTATGCGCCCCTCGCGTGATGTGGTTTTATTAATCACCCACAGTGGTGATTACTTCACAATAGATAGAGTAGCAGATGCCCTATCAAAACGGGGCGCACAACCATTTCGCTTTGACACCGATCAATTTCCGATCGCAGTACAACTCCAAGCGCATCTTGATAACTCTGGGAGTCATCACAGGCTGCAATATGGCGATCGCTCTATTAGCACAGAGCAAGTGCAAGGGGTGTGGATGCGTCGTATTTGGCAGCCTCAGTTAGGCAAAGAATTGGCTCCACAATTTCAACAAGCCTGCATCAGAGAATCACTCACAACTCTAGATGGCTTCTGGGACAGTCTTAAAGAAGCTATGTGGGTGGATGATTTGCAGCGGATTAATGCCGCAGAGAACAAGCTACGTCAATTGAGAGTTGCTCGTGAAGTTGGTCTGGTAATTCCTCGGACTCTTGTTACTAATGACCCTGAAGAAGTACGAGAGTTTTTCTTTGAGGTCAAAGGAAAGATGATTGCTAAGCTATTAACGCCTCTTTCCTCTGGGATGAAAGGCTCCACTTTCTTCTTATATACCAGATTAGTCAAAGAAGAAGATTTGCTGGATGCCCAAACACTGCGTTATTGTCCAATGGTGTTTCAAGAGCAAATCCCTAAACAACTGGAACTACGGGCAGTGTTTGTGAATGGAAAATTATTTGTAGGGGCGTTAGATGCGTCTCGTTATGCAGCATTCACTCAAGATTGGCGACGCGCTAAATCTGAGGATTGTGTATGGCAAACTCATGAACTTCCTATAAATATAGTTGATTGTCTCAATGCTTTTATGACTAGGTTTGAGTTGGTTTTTGGCGCATTGGACTTGATTCAAACACCATCAGGAGAATATGTCTTTTTGGAAATTAACCCTACAGGCGAGTGGGGAATGCTAGAACGAGATTTAGGCTACCCTATTTCGGAAGCGATCGCTGATGCCTTGCTTTCAAGAAGTGCTTAATTAAATCAGAGCTAGTAGTAAGCGGCTCTAGCCTTTGAGAACTTTATATAGAGCGATAAATCGCTCACTACGAACAAAAATCTTACATTTAATTACGTCTACCTACTTAATAAACCGTAATAATTATAAATTGACAAATTCAGGACTTACGCACTCAGATCCCCCAACCCCCTTAAAAAGGGGGGAACTTCTAAAGCCCCCTTTTTAAGGGGAGCCAGCGCGCGGTCTTCTCCCTTCGCGTAGCGTCTCCAAGAGTTGGGGAGACGCAATCATGCGATGGAGTCTCCCCAAGTGGAGCGACTGGCGTGGGCTAGAGGGATCTAGGTTTCAGGCTTCAGTGCGTAAGTCCTAAAATTAACACTTTATAACTCACAAAATAAAACTAAAAAATCAGAACTTAGCACTCGATATGACTATTTTACTTATTACTCACAGCGAAGATAACGAAAGTATTTCTCTAGTTCTCCAGGCAATTGCAGATCAAGGTGGGAAAGCGTTTCGTTTTGACACAGACCGATTTCCTACAGAAGTGCAGTTAGATGTTTACTATAGTGAAGAATCTGAACGAGTGATTCTGAGTTGTGATGACCAGAAGCTAGATTTGAATGAGGTGTTTGCAGTTTGGTATCGACGGATTGCGATCGGGGCAAAAATTCCCAAAACGATGGATCGACAACTTCGACAAGCTTCAATTCAGGAATCTCGCGTCACAATTCAGGGGATGATTGCTAGCATCAACGGGTTTCATCTTGACCATCAACCAAACATCCGCCGAGCAGAAAATAAACAACTACAATTACAAGTGGCCCGGGAGGTTGGTTTAGATACCCCGCGCACCTTGACGACGAACAATCCACTTACAGTCAGGCGATTTGCTCAAGAGTGCGAGCATGGCATGATTACAAAAATGCTCTCTTCCTTTGCTATCTACGATGAGGAAGGGCAAGAGAATGTTGTGTTCACGAATCCAGTAAAACCTGAAGATCTAGACAACCTCGATGGATTGCGTTTCTGCCCGATGACCTTTCAGGAGAAAATCCCGAAAGCGCTAGAACTGCGGACAATTATTGTAGGTAAGCGTGTTTTCACCGCTGCGGTTGACTCCCAAGCTTTGCAGAAGGCTCACTATGACTGGCGGCGTCAGGGAGTTGCTTTACTCAACTCTTGGCAAGCCTACACCCTACCTCAAGATGTGGAGGAGAAGTTACTTAAATTAATGGCTAACTTTGGCTTGAACTACGGGGCGATTGATATTATTTTGACGCCAGGCGATCGCTATATATTCCTTGAAGTTAACC
Organism: Nostoc sp. MG11; assembly: GCF_014904695.1. GTDB lineage: Bacteria > Cyanobacteriota > Cyanobacteriia > Cyanobacteriales > Nostocaceae > Komarekiella. The sequence goes on from NZ_JACXXN010000015.1 coordinate 131,912, forward strand.
CAGTGGGAGAGTTTTTCTGGCTGGAACGTTGCCCTGGCTTACCTATTTCTCAGGCAATAGCTGAACTTCTACTTGCTGAGTCTGAAGCTTGTAAAACTAGTAAATATGATATAGCAGGCAAATTATGATCTGCATACGCTCTTAAGATAGATGAACTCCAAAAATAAGGATGATTAAATTTATCTGAGTCTTTCACTTCTGTTTACCAGGTTTGGTGTATCACCAAGCCTTTTTTCATTTCAAGTTAGTTAATATTTGCCTGCCTTCAGGGAGAAACTTCGGGTGAAAATATTGTCGGTATAACTGACAACTAAGCATAGCTTTGTTGTTATCTAACTTAATTAGCCCCATACTGCTTAACTTGTAAGCCAGAATTGGTTCTAATCGAACAGGTTCAGTAGCATTTATGACAGCATCAAGGGCGATCGCTAATTCTGGCTGTTCTTGTAAAGTTGCACAGTGACGTTGCAAGTGATGCTGATAAATTCCAGTAGATGTGGGGGCAGTTTCTAGTAACTCTGGGAAAGTTAGCTCACCCTGGTTGAGGTGGTAGAGTGCTATGTTAACTAGTGCCGGATGTCCTCCAACCATATCTATTAATTGTTTGGCTTCTTGACCATCAGTCCAGTTAAGTCCATAACGCTGAGCTAACTGTTGCACCTGGTCTAGATTAAACCAGGTTAGCTGAACTGGTAGCCCCACATTGAAAGGAGACTGATGAAGTTGCAGGGGAACATAAATATCAGTCGAGTGAACTACAATGAGGCGCAGCTTTTGCCAAATGGGCAGTCTTTTGGCTTCTTCATACCATGAACGCAACAAGGGTAAAACTTCTTTTGCCACTTGCGGATGCTCAAACAATTGGTTCACCTCGTCCAATGCTAAAACAAGAGGAGTATCAATTTGTTCAAGCACATAGCTTCTCAAGTAGAGGCTGCAACTGACTTTACTGCCAATATCTTCATCCCAATAATCGTCTAGTTTTGGTTCGAGTCGAAGTTGCAGGGCGACGTTGGCACATAGCCAGCGCAGAAACCGATTTAGATCGCTCAAAATATTCTGGTCAATTTGCTCCAGGTTCAGGCTAACTGTGCGATAGCCCAGGCGATTGGCATGTTCTAGAATCCTCAACAACATTGAGGTTTTACCCATTTCTTTAGGGGCTTTAATCCGTACTAAGGCTCCTGGTTTACTGATTTCTGTATAAGCCTGTCTCTCAACTGGAGAGTTTTCAATGTAAAAAGGGGAGTCAAGAGGCACTGAACCACTAGGAAAGCGAGGCGATGATATATCCTGCTTGATATCAAGGATGTTACCTACACTGCTTATTTGTGCAGCTGCATAAGACTCCAGTAGCGCCCGACAATTTTTCTTGGTGACACGCTCACCGATAATTTCAGTAAGTCGTCGGCATAACTCTGGAGCGACGACATTAGTAAAGTAGCCAGGGCTATAGCCTTGTTCTTGAGCAATTTGGCTATAGGTATGATACTGCCATGTACCCCGCAAAATCAGAACTTCTGTGGCATTGAGGGGGCGATGTTGAATTTCAACCAGCTTGCGGTTAACAATATTAAGAACAGATTCGAGGTTCATGGAAGTTCTAGAGCCATCTTCTTAAGTGTGAATCGACTCGACCATAACCAAATAATATCAGGATAGTGTCAGTGTAATACCAAGACTTACTAACTAACGCTGCGCGATCGCATGATTGTGTCTCTCTTTCTCCATCAGTTATCTGTATTCGCCTATGGATAGAGGCATGGCCCTATTACTACATAGAAACTAGATGTATGATTGGGTCAAGTTTTAATGAATTGGTATCCACTAAAGTTAACTACTAATATCCAAAAATACACTTTTGGAGAACGAGTTATTCCAGAACGTCTTGGAAAGCGCAGCTTACCTGCTGGGAGGATAGCTGAAACTTGGGAAGTGAGCGACTACAAAGACAAAAAAGGGACTGTGGTTAATGGCTCTTTGGCTGGTTGTAGCTTACATGAACTCACATTGGCTCATCCTCACGAACTCGTTGGTAAGGGCTGGCAGGGGCCACACTTCCCTTTACTATCCAAGTTTATTGATGCTTCTTATATGCTGCCCGTACATCTTCACGCAGATGATGAAACGGCTCGGAAATTGCACAACGAACCAAATGGTAAAACTGAAGCTTGGCACATTCTTTCGGCAGCACCAGGAGCAACAGTATTGGCAGGACTCAAGTCAGAATTTACACGAGAGCAGCTATTTGAAGCTTTTGTAGCCTGTGACTATGATTCTGTCTTGGTGCGTCACTCAATTCAACCGGGAGATACTATCTACGTGCCGGCAGGTATAATTCACTCTTTCGGCCCAGATACACTTGTCTTTGAAATTCAACAAACCTCCAATTTGGCTCAATCTGTGATGCCGACGGATTTGTATGGAAATGAGTACAGCCAACAAGAGTGGTACGCCAATATTAATGCTGCCCTTGATGAGCTAAAAACCCATTATCAACCTCGTCCGAACAGTGGGCTAAAGTTACAGTCGGGAGCTAATTCTCGGATTTTTGGCTGTGCTAGTCATTACTTTGCCCTTGAACATTGGATTTTAAATGAATCTTATTTAGAACCATCTCATCCTTGGCGTTGTCTAATTCTTTCCAATGTCGGCAATGTTGTGCAGCTAGAATTTAGCTCTGGTATCGAGCGGCTTGAGCAAGGGGAATCTTGCATTTTGCCAGCAGCTATTGGAGAGGTTCGTATTGTTCCAGAGCATCAAGCCAATCTAATAGCCTGTTACGTGCCAGATTTGCAACGAGATGTAATCGAGCCACTCCAAGCAGCAGGATACGATAAACAGCAAATACAGAAGTTAGGTGAGGTTAACTCAATCTAATTCTAATTGTTTTTGATAATCTAAACGTAGATGTGTCGGGTACGCTGGTGCTTGTAAAGAAAATCTAAAAAAAGCAAGAGGCGATCGCAACAAGACTGGATAATGCACTTGAATTGGCTAATCCATTAAACTGATATTTTTATGGCATATACGCCCAAAATCTTAGCCTTCGCTGGTAGCACCCGCACTGATTCCTACAATAAAAAACTGGTAAAAATTGCGGCAGATGGTGCTAAGGCAGTTGGTGCGGAAGTAACTTATCTAGATCTGCGTGATTTACCCTTACCTCTTTTTGATGAGGATCTAGAAGCTCAAGAAGGACTACCTGCCAATGCTCGCACGTTTAAGGATTTGCTAATTTCTGATCAAGGGTTGCTAATTGCTTCACCTGAATATAATAGTTCACTGACAGGAGTTTTGAAGAATGCCATCGACTGGGCATCTCGTCCATCTCCTAACGAACCCCCGTTAGCTGCTTTTGTAGACAAGGTTGCTGCGATTATGAGCGCTTCACCAGGCGGTTTGGGTGGTCTACGGGGCTTGGTTCACTTACGGGCTATCTTAGGAAACATCAAAGTTTTGGTACTTCCTGACCAGGTTGCTGTACCCAAAGCTTACGAAGCTTTCAATGCCGATGGCACGTTAAAGGATTCCAAACAGCAGGAATCTATTGAGAAGTTAGGCGAGAGTGTAGCAAATATATTGCTGAAGCTCAACTAAATATCGTAAACATTGAAAATTTACACTTTTAGTTTTTACCATTCGGTCGTTGAATAATCGTCTCCAAAACCCGCCGCTTAGCTTTTGGATCAATACCTACTAGGCGCACATACTCACCGCTATATTCTGCCAGAGATGATTCCAAATTTGAGATTGCATCCGACTCTGCATCGATGTGGCTGTTGACACAAGTTTGCCAAGAACCCATGCGGAAACGTCGTTCATCTACGTGTTCAATGCTAATTTTATAACCTTGAGCCAAAAGTTGCCTAATCTGTTCTTGAGTTTCTAGGCTTAAATGAGTATTCGATACATCCTTTTTCTGAAATCCATTGGTAGTTGTAGGTTGGGTTACGCCATTGGTTAACGGCTGACTAATTGGTGTCACTGCTGGCGGCGCAGCTTGATAATTTCTGCCTCTATTTAGTCGGTTGTACTCATCAACCAACTGGGAATTTTCTACTCGTTTTTGTTCACCAACCAGCAAGTTACCAGACTCGATTAAGTGAGACAGACTGAAATCTGGCTTTTTAAATTCTGGTGGCCCTTCCAGGCTATTAACCACACGCAAGGATACGCGCTCAAAACCTATTTTATGGACAAAGTTACGGATTTGTTCGTCATAAATGCGCGATCGCAAAGCGCTAAAAAAGTCAATTGATTGATTCACAAAGGTATCAACTAACTGTTCAATTTCCCGGCGCGAAAGTCCATCTGGTTCAAAAATCCCTTCAACAATGCCCACTTTATCATCTCTATCAGGTTCCCAGTAAAATTTATCCATCCGTCCATCCCGAATTAATGGCGCGTAGAGGGTGGAAAAATCATTCCCTGTGACAATAATCGGTACACGATGTAAAGGCGTGGAATCGTAGCTTCCAGGTAACTGCACATCTGTAGGATTATCGGCAATATTCATCAGTGTGGCATTCACCAACTGCGTGTTTACAGTATATTGAGTGCCTTCGTCAAAGCGTCCAGCACCCGCATCTAAATCGTTAATCATCAAAACACACATTTTTCCGCGCACTTTGATCAGTTCTGCTGTTTCGCGGTAACGCAGACGAATCAAGCGTGCTGGGTCTCCAGCATCAGGACTTTCCAACTCTCCGCCAGAGATGTGAGTCACCTCGATACCCATTTTCTCAAAGACCAACTCACATTGAAAGGACTTGCCTTCGCCTTTGCGTCCATGAATCCCCAAAATTATGGGTACTCGAATACCAGGAAGTTTCAAGAAGTTTTTGGTGATGTGAACAGCAAGTTTGTCCAAAAAGCGGGGAGCAATGTAGTAACCCATGAGCCTGTCTTATAAATAGTTAGCACTTCTAAATATAATGTTAAGTTTTTCTGGGGACAGCGATCGCTCTTTCGTATTTTTATTTGGCAGATGCGATCGCACAATATAAGTATTACCACAAGCGCCGAATTGGATATGCATTGAAAATTTTATCAGCACTGAGTATAGGTATATTTTCTGTTACCGCTTGTGCAATTAACAGTCTGTCAAATGGATCACGGTGATGCAGAGGTAGCGTTGCAACAACAGTAATGTGACTAATTGTGATATCAATTAAACTAAAATCGTTGAGGTTAAGTTGCTGTGTAATGAATATCTCAAATGGCTGACTAAAACTCAGTTTTCCTAAACTCTGCTTAATAGCTATTTCCCAAAGACTCGCTATACTTAGTAATATTTGATTGTTTTCATTATTGATTAACTCTATTACTTGATTACTAAGTCTTGAATTGCCCGTCACATACCAAATAAAAGTATGTGTATCCAGCAGTAAGTTCATTACATATAATCCTGAAAATCTTCTAAAGGTGCATCAAAGTCTTCAGATATTGTAATTAAACCCTTGGCGCTTCCAGGTTGACGACGGCGTTTAACTGGCGAAACAGGAGTTAACTTCACCAAAGGTTGATTATCTTTGATGATGATAATTTCTTCGCCGTTGAGTGCTGCTTCAATTAAATCAGGCAAATGTTGAGATGCTTCAGCAAGAGTAATTTGCGGCATAATTACCATTTGATAAATCGGCATTTTTAGCTTCAATCACTAACATATTGTTGAGGGTAACATCGAATTCAGCCAAGATATCGGCGCTATCGTAGGCTAATTCGGCATACTTACCAAAGGTATAGCTCTCGGATAGGTCGAGAATCCTTACTTTGCTCATGAGTTAGGCGATCGCACCACAAAGTGAGAAATGGTCTTAATTAAGATTGTACTTCTGTCACAGAGGCGATCGCCCAAAAGTAGAAACACAAACCCCAGATGAATCCGCAGATACCAGCTTCTCTATTATCAAGTTAAGTTATAACTCGCCTTTGTTTCAGTTATTATTCTCACTTATTTTTGTATGCTTAATAAATATAATTATCATTTAGTTCTAGCATACGGATAATGACAGTCACAATCTCACAGCAAGCTTACTGGGAACTATGTGATGAAAATGTCAATAATCTAAGTATTGACCCTGGTGATGATTTAGACATCATCCAGAAGTATCCTCAACAGTTAGGTCAAGGTTATTCACGCATCATCGAATTAAGACAGGGGTTGGAGTTAGCAATTAGCAAATACCATCTCCACGATCATCTGATTACTCAAGCTCCTGAACGCGAACATCCTTTAGAGTATACGTTTTATCTATCTGGAGGTTACACAGATCAAATTAAACCTCTCAGTATTGGTACTGGAGAATACGGTTTTTATGGTAGTGGAATAGCACCAAAAGAACGTTGTGAATGGTTGGCAACAGAGCAATTATTTGAGATTAATGTTCATATAGAACCGGAGATTTTTCGCTCATTTATCGGCGATAAATCTGGACAACTTCCACCAGAATTGCAGCATTTAGTTAGAAGCGATCGCACTTATTACACCAATTCTGGTAAAACAACGCCAGCAATGCAGATTATCTTGCAACAAATTCTACACTGTCCCTACCACGGCATCACCAAACAAATGTATTTGGAAGCGAAAGTTTTGGAACTAATGGCATTACTGGTGGAACAAGAGATAGAAGCACAAAAAGGCAAAAATCAGACTCATCCACTCAAGTCAGATGATTTACAACGAATTCACCACGCCAGAGAAATTTTATTGCGAAACCTTGACAATCCTCCTTCGTTGGTAGAGTTATCACGCCAAGTCGGTTTGAATGAATGCACTCTCAAGCGAGGTTTTCGTCTCGTCTTTGGTACGACGGCTTTTCACTACTTACATAACTATCGCCTCGACAAAGCACGTCAACTATTGACGGTGGGAGATATGAATGTTGTAGAAGTATCGCGGATAGTAGGTTTTGCTAGCCGTAGTTATTTTGCAGCTGCTTTTAGAAAAAAATTTGGCATCAATCCCAAAGAATATCTTACTAATCGGAAAAATTCCCTCTAGCGTTCAAAAGATTCCCTCTAGCGACCATAAATAACTCCCGCAGCCTAAAGCATTCCTGTAAGCTTTTTGATAATTATTCTTCAGTAGCAAGAAGTTTTCTGCTGAAGTCAATGCAGGGTGCGAGCTTCGTTTTTATTGAGAAATTGGCTTAATTTACTGATTCTGGTGTGTGGAGTTATGGATAATCAGCTGCAAAGACTATTTTTGATGACAATCACTTTACTATTGATTGCACCGCCTGCATGGTCGCAACAACCGAAAGAGGAAGACACAGAAAACAGGAAAACGAAAGAATTACTCACTTCATCGCCGCAAAAGCCTACTGCATTATCACAAAATCCTTCCCAAACCCTTATTCAAGTAACGGGTGTCCGCCTGGAAACGACTGATAAAGGAATAGAAGTCATTTTAGAAACAACTCAAGGAGACAAGCTACAACCTGTAAACAAGAGTGACGATAATAACTACATTGTTGATATTCCTAATGCTCAATTGCGTTTATCTAGTGGTGATACATTTAGGCAAGAGAATCCAGTCAAAGATATTACATCTGTTACCGTTAGCAACTTCGATGCAAATACTATCCGCGTGATGGTAACAGGTGAAGCTAGTACGCCACAAGTTGAGTTATTTGATAGTGATGAGGGTTTGATTTTCACAGTTGCGCCAATTGCATCCACTACCCAGACACCACCAACAAGTGAAACTCCCCCAGAACCCACCGCTGAAAGTCAAGAACCCATTGAATTAGTAGTGACCGGTGAGCAAGATGGGTATCGTATACCGGATGCATCAACTGCAACTAAAACAGATACACCTATCCGTGATATTCCTCAATCAATTCAGGTAATTCCCCGCGAAGTTCTGCAAGACCAGGGGATAATTCGTGTTAACGATGCGCTGCAAAATGTCAGCGGTGCTAATAATGCTGGTTATTATCAAGGATTCAGCGAATATCTTTCTTTACGAGGTTTTGGCGCTGATACTTACCGGGATGGTATTCGTTCGTATCAAAATTATGGTGGATTTCTGGAAACGGCTGATATTGAGCGAATTGAAGTTTTGAAGGGGCCCGCATCAGTGCTGTTTGGAGATGCACAACCAGGAGGATTGGTTAACTTAGTATCCAAGCAACCCCTAAACCAACCGTTTTATTCTTTTGAAGGAACTGTTGGGAGTTTCAGCACTTATCGCGGTGCTATTGATTTATCGGGGCCAATTAATCAGCAGCAAACGGTGCTCTATCGATTTAATGCTTTTTATGAAAATGCCGGGAGTTTCCGCGATTTTGTTAATAGCGATCGCTTATTTTTTGCTCCTAAGCTCCAGTTGGCTCTCAGTCCTAACACAACCCTAACACTTGATGGTGTTCGGTTGGATGAAACCCGAACAGCGGATGATGGTCTTGTAGCAATTGGTAATCGTCCTGCTAATTTACCACGCGATCGCTTCTTAGGTGAACCCTTCCAAAATGTGGAAATCGATGTTACTAATTTTAGTTATCTACTTAACCATAAGTTTAACGATCAGTGGTCAATCACCAACTCGTTTCGCGCTCAATTCGTAAATTTGGCGCGTTACTATCCCCTGCGCGATTCCTTAGATGAAGAGACAGGTGAATTGAGTCGATTGAGGTACTTTTCTGAACGCAAAGATAACGCTTATTCAACTCAGACAAATGTAGTCGGCAAATTTTCTACAGGTTCGATTAAACATCAACTGTTATTCGGATTTGAATACACCAAAATAACTGAAGATGGAACTTTTGGCGATTTTACACCTTACCCATCCATCAATATTTTTAATCCAATTTATAGCCGTTTAGAGTATCCCAGACAAGGGATAATAGATTTTTTCCGCAATGATAATCTTGATAAATATGGCTTTTATTTCCAAGACCAAATAGACCTATTAACCAACCTAAAACTATTAGCAGGTGGTCGCTTTGACATTTTTGAACAAACTCGCAGTGAGCGGAATTTAGGTGAAGAAAAGCAGGAGTTTGAGCAATCAGACAGTAATTTTAGTCCTCGATTAGGAATTGTCTATCAACCAACACAAAATATTTCTCTGTATGCATCTTACACAACTTCATTTGAGCCTACTTTCGCCACAGGTCGAAATGGTGATGGTTCACCTTTTAAACCAGAAACAGGTAGGCAATTTGAAGTAGGTGTAAAAGCTGATATCAGCAGTAACTTGAGTGCAACCTTAGCACTTTACGACCTCCGCAAACAAAATGTTGCCGCTGACGACCCTAATTCATCCGACCCCAATGACCAAATTCAAACTGGAGAACAAACGAGTCGCGGGATTGAGTTTGATTTAGCTGGCGAAATCCTACCTGGTTGGAAGGTGATAGGTTCCTACGGGTATATAGATTCTTTTGTCAGTCAAGATACTACTGGTTTAGAAGGGCGACGGCGGGACAATGTACCAAAACACACTGCAAGTTTATGGACAACCTACGAATTCCAAAAAGGAAGTCTCCAAGGATTTGGCTTAGGTTTAGGAGTTTATTTTGTAGGCGATCGCTTTGGGGATTTAGATAATAGCTACATCTTACCAAGCTATGTCCGCACAGATGCCGCTTTATTTTATCAACGCGACAACTGGAAAGCAGCTATCAACTTGAGAAACCTTTTTAACACAGAATATTTCTTAGGTTCCGATGGTGGACGCTTACAAGTTCAACCAGGTGCGCCATTCAGTGTTTCTGGCACATTATCTATTGAGTTCTAACTATGCTCCGTAAACCAGCCCTGATTCTACATCGCTACGTAGGGATTATTGCAGGTATCCTGTTAATTATTATCGGCTTAACCGGCAGCCTGCTGGTTTTTGATGAAGAGATAGACCGTATTTTGCATCCCCAGTTACTCCACGTCACCCCTCAACAACAGCAGCAAATATCTGATCAAAAAATAGTTGAAACTGTTCAAAAACTCTATTCCAATCTCAAACCTCACCGCATCACCGCACCTCGTTATCCCGACGAAGTGTATACGGTGATGATGATATCACCCCAGGATAAATATACTGATGTCTACGTCAATCCTTACACTGGAAGCATTCTTGGTTCGCGTCCTTGGGAACAAACGGTAGTGGGTTTTTTGATTGAATTACACGTTAATTTATTTGCAGGTGATCTTGGTGGACAAATAGTTGGTATCTGCGGTGTAGCTTTGCTAGGGATGGGTATCACCGGAATTATACTGTGGTATCGAAAAGGACGCATTACCCAAGGTTTACAAATCCGTACTTCAGCACCCCCACACTTACTTAACTACGACTTGCACAAAGTTGGGGGTATTCTCTCTGTCGTGATTTTAAGCCTGGTTGCTTTTACTGGGACAGCAATGGTATTTTGGACGCCTTTTGAAAATGCAGTTTATTGGCTAACTAACACTCAAAAACCTGCCGAAGTTGCTTCTAAAGTTGTTCCTGGTGCTTCACCAATGAAAATCGATGAGATTTTGAAGAAAGCACAAGCAGCTTTACCCGATGCTAAAATCTATAAATTCTTTCCTGCCAAAAAACCGACAGATGCCTTTGGTGTTTGGATGCGATTTCCCCAGGAAAACGAATTCAATAAAGATCCTTGGCTCAATTTTGACCAATACACAGGCGAACTTTTACGGTTAGACAATCCCAAACAAAGACCTTTGGCTACCCGGATTATGAACGCTCAGTATACTTTACACGTTGGTCATTATGGTGGCATAGTTACAAAAATTATTTACACGTTGATTGGTTTGAGCCCGCTAGGTTTATTTGTTACAGGTGTAATTCTTTGGCGGAATCGTCGCTGGACAGAAGCACGGCGCAAAGCAGCAAGAGAGTTAGTGAAGAAATAGCTTTTCAGATTGGGTAGTGAGTGCGATAGGAAAGCACTGGCTCGACTTTTCGCTACTACGGACTACACCTACACAGCATCAAAAATACGCTAACCCAGAGATTTATAACTGAGACTTTTGAGCTAACTGTTGTACAAAATTTTTATGTTCTTCGCTATTTAATCCTTGTTGCAGTACAGTTAAAACTTGTGTCATTTTTCCAGCACATAACGCTTGTACATCCAACCATAAACCAGGAAAAACTTGACTTTTGATTACTCCATCTGCACTCGGTTCTAATGACACATATTCCCCGTTTTGCAAGCTGAACCAATCGAGTTTGTTCTCTAAAATTTGCCAAACAATATATTCTTTCACACCGTTCCGACGGTAGGCTTTCTTCTTATCGTATAAGTCATTTGCAGCGCTGCTGGCTGCAACTTCAGCAACTAATTCTGGTGGGCCTTCGATGTAGTCATCTTCACTAATGCGTGCTTGTCCACCCAATATCTCATCAATTAATAACACAACATCAGGCTGAGGTTCGTTGTCTAAGTCTAAGCGGACTGTGGCATTATCACCTAACTCCACACCAGGAGTGGAAACTTTATAAGTCCATAACCAGCCGATAAGATTACCATGAGGTTGTCCATGACTTCTAAAACGTAAGGGTGATGCCACGTAGACGACTCCTTCTATTAGTTCTGCTTTCTTAATATGGGGCATTGCAGTATAGCGACGCTCAAATTCATGGCGAGTGAGTCTGTCCCCACTTTCTAAGGGTGGAATAGGTGGGTTTTTGCCTAGGTTATGTTTGATTGATGCCGTCATGAGCAGATTCCTGGAAGGAATGTCTTTACATCTAGTATACCGATGATTGTTCTGAGGAAAATCAAGGCAGGCGATCGCTTTTAGTGTATGCTTTGAGCGATCGCCTTATTAAATTAGAGGAAACCAATTTAACCAAGCGTCCCAATTTTCCACTATTTGGGCAAATTCTGTATAGCCTCCTGCTCTGGGATGAACCCCGTCATTATTTCTTGCTTCATTTACCCAGATATTTGAATTTTCTAATATTGGAAAAACGTCTAAATAAGGTATATTAAATTCTTGACAAATCAAAGCAAACTGTTTGGATAAATTGGTAGTTCTCTGCTTTCTTTGAGGGTTTTCCTCATCTACATAAGGCGCAGGGCCAACCATTAACACAGGATATAACTGTTTAGCTTCACTTAAAATTTTGCTAGCATTTTTGATAGACTCTGAAAAATCCACGCGGGTTTGACCATTTTCGAGAGTCGTGTCATTCAGCCCAAAAGAGAACACAACTCTCCCATCATATTCTTGAGGCAATCGAGCTGATACTTCTTGTATCCAGCGCTTTGCTATATCAGTACTCGTATCTCGCCTAATTCCTAAATTATAGTAAGTAATGTCATAACCTTTTTTATTAGCATTAACGCATATTCTGCCTGTCCAACCAAGACATTCTGGATCGCCAGTCCCGTTGACAAAAGAGTCACCAACAAAACAAATTCTCACTTGGCGTAGATGTTCTAATTGCATTTACTGATATTAACAAAATGCAGAACTTCACGCAGAAGGATGCAAAGGTATGCAGAGAATACCTTTGCGTTTAAAATCAATTAAACAAGAGAGGCAGATAATTCTACCTCTCCTATTAATTACTTAAAGCGTGTAAACTTTAGTATCTGTTGGTGTTGGGTTTGTGAACAAGAAAGCTCATAACTTGGCACTGCTTGATGTTATCAAAACCCACAACACGGATATAGGAGTTGCTAAATTGAGAACGGCATCCTTGAACTTCGCTCAGTACTTCTTGAGTGGATTTAGCGCCAAACAAAGGCAGTTTCCACATTGTCCAGAATAATTCCGTTGGCTCCGAAGTTTCGTTAAACTCGATGGCGGGAATAAAACCTTGATTCAGGATGTACTGGATCTGCTTGGCAATTTGAGCGTCAGACAGGGCAGGCAGATAAGAAAGGGTTTCGTAACGACGCTCTTTTGGTAAAGTTTGCATAGCTGTTGATAATGGGTGGCAATTTTTTACTACTTAAGTTGACCGACTAAGTGGATAAATTATCCAAGTTCGGATCTGAGGTTGCTTGCTGTTCTGGTTGCAGACTGGGGTTTGATGTATCTATTTGCGTGATCCGTTCTAGATGCTGGCGACGCTGTTCCATATTGGCTTGCTGAATGCCAGTACAAACCATTTCCGGTAAAAATTCGGCGATTTCCTCCGCAATGTGTTCCCTGACAGTCATGATCCGCAACGCCAAATCTGGCTTTTCTCGGAACAGTTGCTCAATGTATGATTCTCCGTCCTGAATTTTGCCGGACGAAAAGTTATGCAGCCAAAGTTCCAATGGAGGATTAGTCTCGCCTAGCTGCGCCAGTACTGTCCTTAGAGCCTGATAAGTCAGGTAGCTTTGGAGAGTCTTGGCTGTGTCTTTCGCAATTTGCTTGAGATTCATGCTTGACCCCAGCCTTTAAAAGTATGAAGTGTAAAGGATGTAGACACCCTTTGGGTGGCTTCCCGTTCGCGTAGCGTCTCCGCTAGGAGAAGGGTAGGATGAAGTGATTAAAGTAATTTAACATTCAGCCTTTATCCTTTCACCTTCAACCTTTATCAGACGGTATCCATTGCTTCAAACTCGAACTTGATTTCTTTCCACAGTTCGCAAGCAACGGCCAATTCAGGAGACCACTTAGCAGCTTCGCGGATAATGTCATTACCTTCACGAGCCAAGTTGCGACCTTCGTTACGAGCTTGGACACAAGCTTCTAAAGCTACGCGGTTAGCTGTAGCACCAGGAGCATTACCCCAGGGGTGTCCGAGAGTACCACCACCGAATTGTAGTACGGAGTCATCGCCAAAGATTTCTACGAGTGCAGGCATGTGCCAGATGTGGATACCACCAGAAGCAACTGCCATTACGCCAGGTAGAGAAGCCCAGTCTTGGGTAAAGTAGATACCGCGAGACTTGTCTTGCTCAACGTAGTTTTCACGTAGTAGGTCAACGAAGCCCATTGTGATACCGCGTTCACCTTCCAGCTTACCAACCACTGTTCCGGTGTGGATGTGGTCGCCGCCGGACATCCGCAGCGCTTTAGCCAAAACGCGGAAGTGGATACCGTGGTTCTTTTGACGGTCGATAACAGCGTGCATAGCGCGGTGGATGTGTAGCAACAGACCGTTGTCACGACACCAACGAGCCAATGTGGTGTTGGCGGTGAAACCTGCGGTGAGGTAGTCGTGCATGATGATGGGCATTTTGAGTTCTTTAGCGTACTCAGCCCGTTTCAGCATTTCTTCACAGGTGGGAGCGGTGACGTTTAGGTAGTGACCTTTGATTTCACCTGTTTCAGCTTGAGCTTTGTGGATAGCTTCAGCAACGAACAAAAAGCGATCGCGCCATCTTTGGAATGGTGCAGAGTTAATGTTTTCGTCGTCTTTGGTGAAGTCCAAACCACCGCGCAAGCACTCGTATACAGCGCGTCCGTAGTTCTTAGCCGAAAGACCCAATTTGGGCTTGATTGTACAACCCAGCAAAGGACGACCGTATTTGTTTAACTTGTCACGCTCAACTTGGATACCGTGGGGAGGGCCTTGGAAGGTCTTGAGGTAAGCTACAGGAATCCGTAAGTCTTCCAGACGCAGTGCCCGCAGAGCTTTAAAACCAAATACGTTGCCTACAATAGAGGTCAACATGTTGGTTACAGAGCCTTCTTCAAATAAATCCAAAGGATAGGCAATGTAAGCAATAAATTGGTTATCTTCGCCGGGAACTGGTTCGATGTCGTAGCAACGACCTTTGTAGCGATCTAGGTCGGTTAGCAAGTCTGTCCAGACAGTTGTCCAAGTACCAGTGGAAGACTCAGCCGCTACAGCCGCAGCTGCTTCTTCATAGGGAACTCCAGGCTGGGGTGTAACGCGGAACGCCGCTAAAATATCTGTATCTTTGGGTGTGTAATCGGGTGTGTAATAAGTTAGTCTGTAATCTTTAACACCAGCTTGATACCCAGTTTTGCTCTGAGTCTTAGTTTGAGCGTAAGACATATTTTATCCTTCCCAGAAGTCACTCTTTTTACTTATCAAATCACGTGCTGTGCAATTTCCCCTCAGCCCCGCTCTTTCCCCCCTTCAGCGGGGAGAAGATCAGGAAAATTTTCTGTTAGGGCTTGCCTTTAGTAGAGAGTAGTAGTCTTTATGCGGCGGACACTTTGGTAGCGGTAATAATTCTGCTCACCAGTGTGATTCCCTTCTAGAGACACACGACCTAGCGCTTCTACTTTCCCCTCTTCTATGAGTATCAAAATTCTTTTTTATCTCTTCCTCGCACTCCACTAAACCTTTTCAATTCCACCAAAACCACCAGCACGCGGTAGTACTTAGATAATTTCCCTAAAAATCGGGGCATTCAGGGGAATGGGCTGGCTGGCACACATTCCCGCCTCTGCATTCCTTTTACCTTCTCCCTTGACAGGAAAAAGACTACAAGAGAATTTACTTGACAGCAAGGACAAAGGTTTAGCAAAGTTGTGAGCGAAAAATAAAAAATTGCACACCACGTAATTTGTAGCTTGTCTCACAATATATCAAGAATTCGATAAGTTATTCTTTGAAACTTTTTAACTTAACTATATAAATTTGTTATTACATAAAGTTTTAAACATTTTGTTAAGAATGATTTACAAAGGTTCATCAATAAATGTATAGAGCCTTGATGGACAAGAGTTTCCCTGACTGGAGGAAAATTGTCAGGATGCTTTTGAGGCTTTGAGTTGGAGAAAAATTACCTGTGACGTTTAAAAAATCTCAGCTAGGGGAACACTGAAGTTAATCCAAAGCCAGTTTAGGTAATGGCTATGGGTATTGTCTCCAAAGGAAATGTCACCGTGGTATCAATTTGCAAGCGTACTAATCTATTGATTACTTCTATCTTGCTGGGGTTAATAGCTTTGCCGGCAGCAATGTCTAATGACAAGTTGCCACGCGCCTACGCACAAAAAATTAGTAATAGTGTTCGGCCACCAAAAACCCCTGATATTAAGCCATCTGAGTTAACCCCTACTTATCCGGCTTCCGCACCGCCGCCACGAGTAGAACCCTTACCCAATCAGCGAGGAGTACAAGAGCATAAGCAAGAAACCGATTATCGTGTTAGCAACTTGCTGTCAGATTTTACAGGCAATCTTTGGGTAGGTTCTTGGCGGGGATTATCGCGGATTGACCCGAATACTGGCAAGATTATCGCTCGTGTCAGTTTACCAAACGTTGCCATTGGTGCTTTAGCTCAAGACAAAGTAGGTCGTCTGTGGGTGGGGAGTTATGAGGGGCTGATTAGAGTAGAACCCCGCACTAATGAAATTACAGCCCAGAATTTATTTTTGCCTTCCAAACGAGTATTGTCATTGTTGCTTGACAAACGGGGTTATTTGTGGGCTGGAACTGATAGCGGCTTAGCTTTAATTAGTCCCGACCAAGGCTTGATTATGACAACTTTAAAAAATCTGCCTGGTGTCAGTGCCAACACCCTAACTTTAGATGCTGAAGGTAACTTGTGGATTGGTACTCTTGATGGATTAGTGCGGGTTAATACTGCCAATGCTTTGATAATGAAGCGGATTGGTGATTTACCAGGGACAACTGTACAAGCTTTAGCCATCAGTCCAGAAGGTTTAATTTGGGCGGGAATGCCCAATAATTTATTAGTTATTAACCCGAAAACTGGGGCTGTGCTGCGGTCTGTAACACGTCTACGCGGGCGTGACGTAACTTCGCTGCGCTTTGCTAAAGATGGTAGTATCTGGGTCGGGACTAACAATGGTTTGTTACGATTAAATCCAAATACGGGCGCCGTATTAGACGAAGAAGTCACTGGACTTCCTTCTAGTCGGGTTCTTGCTATTGTGCCTGATGTTGGTAACAAATTGTGGATTGGCACTAGTGAAGGTCTGGCTTGGTTAATGCCCAAAATGGGCAGTGCAAAACCTCATATTGCTTTTAGTCGCGCCGTGAAGTGAATAGTCATTTGTCCTTTGTCATTTGTCATTTACTTAGGACAGAGGACAAAAAATCTAAAATCCAAAATCTAAAATTGGCAATGGCTATTACTACCCAGCAATTAATTCAATGGAAACAACAGGGACGTTCGATTGTGGCGTTGACCGCTTGGGATTACGCGATCGCTCAACTCCTCGACGCCGCTGGTGTAGACTTAATCCTTGTGGGAGACTCAATGGCAGTAGTGCTTGGCTATGAAACAACACTGCCAATCACCCTAGAAGAAATGCTGTATCATGCCAAAGCTGTGCGCCGTGGAGTTAAACGTGCATTAGTAGTTGTGGATTTACCATTTTTGACTTATCAAGAAAGTCTGCAACAAGCGATGCACTCAGCTGGGCGGGTATTGAAAGAGACGGGCGCTCAAGCGGTAAAATTAGAAGGTGGGTATCCAGCGATTGCAGAAACTATTGCGCGGTTGGTACAAGCGGGAATTCCCGTCATGGGCCATGTAGGTTTAACACCCCAATCAGTCCATCAACTTGGTTTGCGACAACAAGGTAAGACCCAAGAAACGAGTGAGAGAATTTTAAATGAAGCGATCGCTCTAGAACAAGCTGGTGTATTTTCTATAGTGTTAGAGCATATACCCGCAGATTTAGCAATGCAGATTACACAAAAACTTAGCATTCCGACAATTGGTATCGGCGCAGGACAAAACTGTGATGGACAAGTTTTAGTTACCTCTGATGTTCTCGGTCTTACAGAGAAGCATCCACCATTCGCTAAAGTCTATACAAATCTGCGGGAGACAATTACCAAAGCCGTGCAAGATTATGCTGTAGAAGTGCGAGAGCGAAAGTTTCCATAAACGTTTGGCACAAAAGCTGAGAGACATGGGTATAAATTCAGATGAATCAGCTTTAACTTTGAGAATCTTGCTTTCTTTTGTTTGCTTTCTTAATTCGCTGCTTATGTCTTTACAGCAGACTTCAGGTAAATGAAGTACATCAATCAAACCCGAAACCCTGTAGAGACGTTACATGTAACGTCTCTTGTGAGAAATCCGGGTAAAGGCAGCGTGAATTGAATTCATTACTTCAACTGGCTATACTCCGCATCATGGTCAAGCAGAATATCTTCCACATCCCGCAGCACACGCACATATGTGAGTACTAATATAACGCCAACCAAAGCCTAAATCTTGCCAAAGATGGATTGCATTTTCGTTTTTTGTCGTTGGTGTTAGTTGAGGAATACTAACTAATAATAAACTGCTAATTGCTATAGCAAAAGTAAAAATATCAATTAGCCAAATTCCTAAAAAACTGGAGTTTAGACTAAAGCAAGCAAAAAATAGCTCAACAGTTGATCAATTGATTTCATGTTGAACAGTGAATAAAGTAAGAGTAACAGGAGAGAT
>NZ_JACXXN010000158.1 GCF_014904695.1 Nostoc sp. MG11
GTTTGGTAAGCATAGTTCTTGCTTGCGCGATTACCATCATCTGCTGTACCTGCCTTGCGTAGGCAATTTCTTGCTCAGGAGTCAGCAACGGAAAGCGGCCGATTTCTTGTAGGTAAATGCGAACTAAGTCGGAAGTATGGAGAGACATGTAATTTAACTAATTGAGTAAATGTTGAGTAAAGTTCTGACAAAAGAAATTTACAGCATCACTTGCTTTGCTCAAGATACAAGCGCAATCTCTGCCGAGGCGATTAAATCTCACATGAGCAATCGCACATGTAAGGTTGTACTAAGCCTGCTTGCTTGCACTGATATACCAGAGTGCCTACAATTATTTATCTGATGCTAATACTGTATTTTTGCTTTTAATTAAAGCTAGTGTCTTTTGCCGCTCAGTTCCCCTTTCTTCCCGCAGACGGCACACTGTAAATCTCTATTAGATACTTTTTTTTAGTGCAAGAGTGACTTTAAGTCACCTTAATGCACTATTTTTCAAAATCAAGCATAATTTCCGTTAGCGCTACTCAAACTTCATATATGCAGTTGAGCTTATTAAGGTTATACTAGCCCTATTTACAAGCGCTATCACACTATAGTGCTTGTAATCGTTCACAATTAAGCTAATACTACATTTTAACTTTCACCAAAACTAGTGCTTTTGCTGCTTAGTTCCCCTTTCCTTGGCAAGCAATACACTACAAATTAATCTTAAATATTTTTTGGTGACGAACATATGTATTTTTTAATTTAGCACACTATTTATCAAAGTCAAGCATAAATTTCTGCTAGCAATGGCAAAGGTAAAGATATCAAATATGGCATTTTACAGGAATTCAGGTAAGTTAAGGCTTTTCGCTAGCAAAGCAGTCCTATATTTGGTGCTTGAGCTTGGGGGGAAAGTGAAAATAAAACATCAACCTGTCAAGCCTCGTCAATCACCTCTTTGTTAGCTTCTACCTTGGCCAAAGGTAACAGTAGCTCCTCCAAGATTCTGTCTCAAAATAACTGAAGTTGTTCGGAGCAATATTTAGTGGCACTAGTTTTACAAGTCATCCCTACAACTTCCGAACAGCGAATTATTAATTTATCCCGATTGAGCACCAAGTTTGATTTCTGTTTTTACCCTGGTATTGGTAAATGACCAAACACATACTTTGGATGAGTATTGCTACCTGAAGAGTGCAAATATTGATAGAAAGCTCCATCAATTTGGTACACTTTTGTTGGATTAAGTAATTTGGGATCGTAAACAGAATTGAGTTCCATCTTCGTTAGCCTCAACTAAACAAACAAATACTTTCATCTAGATGTAAAGCGTAGCGATCGCTATTGATTGAACTAGCTGTAAACTTTCAGCGATGTTGCTTTTCGTTTCAGATTACCGTTGCCATCGTCACCATTAGTTGTGATTGTTGGTTGTTGACGGCATTCGGATTTATTAATCGTCCAGTCCCAATGATTGATTTGGGATTTCTCCCGATGTTCTACGAGGACAATGATATTTTTGTGTTTTGGGTCTTTACCGCTAATTAAATAGGCATCACCCAACGCATAAAAACCAGTCGAAACATAATGTCGTTTGTTGAGAGACATCAGCGCATCCCAAGCTTGTTGATGCTGTTGTATTTTACTCATTTAAATTGTCCTAATTTTTGAGCTTTATTCTCATTACTCCGAAACATAGCGATGCAATGTGCGATAATTACTTTCATCTTTGGTTACAGTTTGGATTGCGGAAACTTTTTGT
This sequence comes from Nostoc sp. MG11, assembly GCF_014904695.1. Lineage (GTDB taxonomy): Bacteria > Cyanobacteriota > Cyanobacteriia > Cyanobacteriales > Nostocaceae > Komarekiella. Next base: position 1,748 of record NZ_JACXXN010000158.1, read on the forward strand.
AAGCGAAGTTTCCGCATTTTTCTAGTAAGTACGATGTCTGAGTCTTAAGCGCTAACCTTTTTCTTTGGTTCAGATAATCTGGATGTACCATTAGATGAACGAGGTGTTTGAGAAAGAGGTGCGCTCACTGTGCCAAAGGGA
>NZ_JACXXN010000159.1 GCF_014904695.1 Nostoc sp. MG11
TTAATTTGAAAATATAACCTACATCAAAAGCCAGCTATTCAAATAAAGGATTATTTAAAATGTTTGATGCTAATTCCGCCAAATTAGTTGAAATCCTTGACCACTTTGGGTTTACGAAGGGAAGTTTTACAAGTGAAGTAGGACGCATACTTTACCTCCTCCCAGGATATGAAAATTATCGTTTAGCCTTCAGATGGGTTAAAGATGATAATTTCTGTTCCGATGCAATTGAAGTTACTTTAAGTAAATGCTGGGGTGGATTAATCATGGCCCAATGGCGTGTAGATTTATTTTTATTCGGACTAGTTTTAAGGCAAGCTCAGATGTTTGCTTCTGAATTGGAATCACTCGATGAAGTGGAGCATAGTTAAAATCAAAACATGCTTGTTTGAAGCTCCTAGATTCATCTATGGGGTTTGCTCCCTCAGCAGAATCCCTTTCCTCAAATGCTTAAGACCATCTCTGTTTCTTGACTATCAAGCTTTGCCAAAACCCTTCAGCTTGCCAAACACCTCGTTGAGAATTTGATTTACTTCCTCTTCTGTCGCTGGAGTATCCCAGGCTCCCTTAGATACCAAATTTTGCGTGTACTCTTGAATCCAAATCTTCAAAAACTTTTTTTGCTCAACTCTCGTTCCTCTGGGCAATATTATTGTGACTGGAACTTGATTGAAAACCAGACTGCAAACTTCGCACGTTCCCAGACCAGGAACATGAGTTTTGAAAATTCTGTTGGACATACTCGACTGTTGCGGCACAAAAACCAGAAGGGTCAACAACAACTGCTGGATATTGACACGAACAATTGTTTCTCCTTTCTGGGAAGTTGTTCAACCTCAAAATAATCGGCGCTATTTAGACATTAGCTGCGAGACTTTTTTTTGATTTAGTTTAAGGAACAAATATCCTTAAACTAAAACCTCAGTACTTAAAAACTCAACAGATAGGACTTCGGAACTTGGTTGAAATAAAATAGAGGAATCGGTAATATCAGGTCTATCTCTTAATTTTTGGCGCTCCCACTCAGGATAAATGTAATTTTGCAACCAGCCACTAAGCTCACAAGAATACTTATTGTCTATCTGATTTAATAGTGCTATCGCATTACCCTTAGATAAAAAGTCAAACTTTTCTCCATACAACTCTAATGGAAAAGCCAGATTTTTTATCAGGCTTTCATATTTACTCACTCTGAAATTTGCTTGCGACTCCAAGCAATAGTTAATCACAGAAAAAGCTGCAACACTTAAATTTACAGCATTATCAGCAAATATAAAGCTCTCGCCATCTTTATTTGATTCATAATTAATAGGTAGCCAAAAATCTATACAATAAAACTGATAATTAGTAGACATAAATTAATTCATCCTTTAAAAGGATAGCTCAATTCGTGACATTCCCTGGACTAATGAATTTAAGTTGAATTGCTTGAGATGAAATAATAGCAAGGGCAAACCGCTTTCAAACACACCAGATGTGCTTAGAGTTTGAATCATGCTGTTAAAAACAGTACCACTATGCCTACTGGTTTCTTTATATATCTAAAGGAGTAAATTAAAGGAGTTTATCTGACTTCTTGGTTCTTTTTTATACGAGATATCGGAAAGATTAAACACTTGCCCGCTCATCAAAATAACAGCCGTTATCAAAAAGATCCACTTTTTAACTAACAGGATGATATAACCCCGTATTTTCGTGAAATTCCCACCCCATACCCGATTTATCCTTACCCTTGCACCATGCCACAAAAAGCGGTGGGTGCAACTTCT
>NZ_JACXXN010000160.1 GCF_014904695.1 Nostoc sp. MG11
CCTTAAACGGCTGCCCATATCCTTTTTACCGTGGTAGATGGATTGTACATATTTATTTATCTTTACACAGTTTGGTTTTTTCACCTTGTTCTACTTATCTTTATCATTTTTTTTGTGAAATGGTATCAGCGAAAAGTTGATGGACGGATGTATCCGCCATCAAACTTTTCAAGACAACAGGAATTGCTCAGGCTAGATGATGAGTGTGGGGTGTGTGGATGGATACCCGAAAATTTCTTAGAGGAAACTGAACGCGTAGCAGCTTCTACTCAAAAGCTCAAACGAAGACAGCGTAAAGGCTGCTTGTATAAATATATCGAAAATAAGAAGCTGAAAAACGGAACTATGGCTTCTTACCCTCGTGTTATTGGACACCGCAATCCTAATAATCCTACTCATTGGCGTTGAGGTTTTAATTGGGAAGAGAAAATCGATCAAGAATGGAAGGAGCGCAGTATTGGAAGTGTGCCAATTAGGTGCGATCACGATGATTCAATCCATGCAAAGTAAAGGAATTCCTTTAGAGGAGATTATTGCTTTTATTAGGAGGTCGAAAAGTAAGGATAAATCTTGATAATGTGATGTAACGAGGGTGGCATATACTCCGCCCATTTTTCGCATTACAGAAACGCGCTCGCTCTCGAAAGAGCTTGGCTGACTTGAATCTACTTAAAATTCAACATTAGTATTTTGTTGCATATCTGTTGCAAGCAACAAAACACTAATGTTAGTATTCTCTTTAAATTAGCTGTCATTATACATTAAGAATCTCAAAAAGTCTTTTTTGAAATCCTTTAAATGCTTATTCAGCTAATTAAAAGGTTCGTAAAGTGAGGTGAGAATAGTGACAAATTATCAAATTACTAAATCTGATTCTGATGAGGTAAATTTATTTGTAGATTTATCTATAGAAGAACAGCAGTCTATCTGTGGTGGATTTTTTGAAACTAATAGCTCAAATATTAGTAATAGTCAGTCACCTGATTTTACTCTTTTTGGTATTCTCGCTACTTCTAATGGTCAAATTAGACCTGCTTTAGTAAAAGGCTTCAGAAGAGATTGATGAAATAACTAGCAAGTGAGGTAAGTAATGTACATAAATGGTCAAGTTGCTGAATCTAATGAAATTAATTTTCTTGTAGATTTATCTACAGAAGAACAGCAGTCTATCTGTGGTGGATTTTTTGGAACTAATGGCTCAAATGTTAATGACATCTTAGAACCTGATTTCACCGTGCGTGGTACTCTCACTACTTCTGATGGTGAATCATTTCCTGTTGATATTTTCACCTTTGTACCCTAATGTCTAGGGATATAAGTAAGTAGAGTAAAACTTTAAATTTAGCAATAACAAGGGCTTCAGTCACATTTTTTAGGTTATTGATTGTAACTTATCAATCATTAAAATTAATAGCAACTAAGTAAGTCATGGGGAAAATTTATAAGTATGTAACAAACAATTAAGCAGAAGAATGAGTGTTAAATCTTATGCGTTGTGTACTGGAGTTTCCCTTCTCTGCTCTTGTTTGAATTCCATCAATGACTGCATAGGCAAGGTCTAACTCATCTTCAAAACTTTTTGAGGCAAGTTCACTTTTTTTGAGGTGCTGCCACTCCAGTTCAATTGGATCCCACATTCCGCAGGTAAGAGAGGAGATCAATGGTATTTTTGGTGAATGACACCATCAGGATCACAAATAAGAGTACAAGATATTGACCACTGTGGG
>NZ_JACXXN010000161.1 GCF_014904695.1 Nostoc sp. MG11
AAGCAGCATTGCTTGAAGACGGTAGTAGACAGCGAGATATCTGGGGTGCGGATTGGACTCCCTTTGACCAATCGATAGCTTATGAATCGATTATTAACATTCGTCCCAGTCAAAATAATCGCTCAATGTTAATTCAAGACCCAGCGATTAAAGAACGTGTTAAAAAAATAACTCAGGAGTTAATTGGTGGATATGAACCAGAATTTAGATAAAAAACAAGTGCATTTTCAAAGTGAAAATACATCAATTCGCTTAGGACACATAGCTTCCAATTTAGCAAGGATTAGAACATTTTGTAACAGCGCTTATAAAGAAGCTGTTGAAAGTGTGACAGATGAAACTATATGTTTTATTGAATGGACGGCAGCAGAAATTGAGCCTGAATATGCTGAAGAACTGGTTAACATTCAAGTTCAACTGGCACGATGGAGATTAACTTTTAATAGTATTTGGTCTGATGATAGTAAACAGAGGCAAATGTCAGAACAATGTAATATTTGGTCAGGACGAGTATTAGATATGTCAGGGTTGCTGTCCGAATCCATCTAAAATTTTATTTAAAGACTGTTGCCTTCACGTACATGAATACTGAAACACCCACCAATTCTCTAGATATTTACTCAATTTTGAGTCAAACTCAACGCTTGCGAGTTAGTGATGGAGAGATTAAACCCGTTTTAGATGGTTGCTCAAATACTTCAAAGTTGCTCGTACTTATTTGGTCGCAGTTGGGAGATTTTGATAATTTAGAATACGCTTGGTGGCTGCGAAGAGAATTTGAAGAGATTGAAGCCAGAGGAATCACAATTCGTGCTATTGGAATTGGAAACCGCAATTCTGGGATCAAGTTTTGCAAATATACTGGCTTTCCTCAAGAATTGTTATTTGTGGATGCAAAGGCTGAAGTTCACGAGCTTTTACGTCTTTATCGCGGCTTATCTATACAATTTCCTTTGCTATCAAGTTCACAAACAGCTTGGCTTAATTTAATCTTAATGTGTGCAGGAATTCGTAGCCCTGGAACTCTCAAGGAAGTTTTTCGGGGTTACAAAGGTGATAAAAAAGCACCTCAATTAATTGCTGATGAGGAAGTTATCAAGGGTACACCTTTACCACCAATAAAAGGTTCGTTTTTCAAAGCGGCTGGAGGAAAAGGTTTTCAGCGCCCATTTGAATTAGCAACCCTGCGCCTGCGAAACATGACTGAAGTTTTGAGAAACTGGAATATTTATGTACCAGATTCATCTTATTTGACACAACGGGGAGGCACTTTTCTATTTGATTCCCAAGGTCAGTTAATTTACGAACATCGCGATCGCGGGATTCTTGGTTTTGCTGAAAATATGAGCAATCCCTTATCTTTTTTGTATAAGTAATTAATCGGCAAGGGTGGCTGTTAGAAGAGAATTGTCAGCCAGGTGAATGACTACAGTTGCACAGTGAGTGAGAATGTGGGATGGGGAGTACACTGTGAGAATCGACCACCTCAAGCCACTCAATTACTTGCCTGCCGAAGGTGACCAGATGCAGTTAATTAGCGATGCCTGCGGCGGGCTACGCCTACGCATTAATCGGGTGTATTCGAGTTCACTGGAGGAGACGGTCAAAAATCGGTTGTGTTGCAAAAAAGGTTTGAAGTGATAAAATTCTCTAGAACTAAGATTATTTATGCAACAACTCCGAAGATGTCTGCAATAAAATTAACTTG
>NZ_JACXXN010000162.1 GCF_014904695.1 Nostoc sp. MG11
AAGTCAATTTGATTGCACATATCTTCGGACTTGTTGCATAAACAATCTTAATTCTAGAGGATTTTCTCACTTTAAATATTTTTTGCAACACAACCCTCACCCCTACCAGTTGCTCCGACAGAGCAGCGTTTGAGACTGCATAGGTTTGGATGAAAGTTATGCAGCATTTACTTGTAACCGAACAATACGAGCAGTATTTTTGAAAATCGGTGTCAGAATAAAAGCAATAGGTCGCGCCCATAATGGAAGGCGATCGCGGTGATTTGCAAACTGAGTCAGATAAAACACTTCATCTTTAAGAGTGATGCCAGTTTCCCATGTTTCCAAATCTGTGGAATTATCAATGCCCCATTGAAACTCGGCACTAGTTTTTGATACAGTATCATGACGCTTTGCACTCTTAGCAGATTTGTGATTCAACACATCAAACACAACTTCTGCTGGAGCTAACCGAGTGTGGATCTGCTTGATAATCTCGCGGTTATCTGCTTCAGTTAGGTACATTGTCACACCTTCTAGAATTACCATCAGGGGTTGATTTGACGATCGCTGAATCTGATCTATCCAGGTAAAGTCCAAGATTGATTGCGCGATCAACTTGTAACGTTCGCTTTCCTCAAAGAACTTGTGACGTAACTCAATCACATCGGGAAAATCAACTTCATACCAGTAAACTTTACCGTTATCCACTCGCGTGAATCGAGTGCATAAGCCTGCTCCTAGATTCACAATTATGGAATTGGGATAGTTTTGAATAAAGTTTTGGACAATGCAATCATATTCTTTTGCGCGAATACTACAGCCTAATTGACTAGTCCATCCTTGAGAGTACTTCTCAAATTCATAATCTACCTGTTCAGCAATTTCGACAGCTTTTGAATCTTTGAGGATGGGAGATGCTCGCCGTGTTTCAATAGCACGAGCATACAAAGTAATCATCAGAGTTTCTAAAACCCCTGTAAGTTTGACTGTGGATACTGGTGTTTCACTGGTCATAAATTTTGGGAAGTTATGGAATAAATAGTAATTAATCTCAATAAGCTGCTCCTCACATTAGCTGAGATTTAGTGGCTCTGTCAATATTGGTGATCGCTGCTATTGGCGGCTCTCCAAACTTTTGCATTGCTCAAACGGGAAATATCTAATTCTCATGGTATTTAGTGATGCAGATTGGTCTTCTTATACACAGGAAATGGTTCTTGTAAGGTAGCGGTAGCCTCTTTGGTCAGCCGGCTTGTAGTCCGCGGAGTGTGTGGGAAAGAGCTACACTCGGCTTGACAATAGCTGGGACAATTTTCTCGCAAGCCATTCTCGCACCTGATAAATTTCGTGCTGTCGGCCCTACTTGTAAAGCGGCTAGACCACCCATAATGAACAATTCACAGCCAGTCCAACGCAGACAAGTATCTAGCACTGGCAAACCCTTAATGATGAGAGTGGGGTATGCGGCGAGAATGTCTTTTAATAAAGGTTCAGTGGTGACATCGAATTTAGTGCCAGTCGAAAGCCAAATATAATCGCACTCATGCTGACTACCATCACTACATTCCACGCGCCAATTTTCACCTAACCATTCGGCTTTTACTACCAATACCTTAGCCAATTTAAGAGGGTTCAACGCCTGTGGAAACGGGATGAATACGTCCTAAAGAAGTAAGCTTGGCAAAAATCTGGGTTAATAAA
>NZ_JACXXN010000163.1 GCF_014904695.1 Nostoc sp. MG11
AGGTCTATCAGTTGAGAAGATAATATTTTCTGCAAGGCGCACCAAGAAACTGTAGAATCCATAGTCGTTCATCAGTAAGATTGGCAATGTGCTTCAAGCCGGCGATCGTTACCAGATGAATTGACATGAAACATTGAAACACCCACCGCATCGTAAAAGAGGCAGTAGGCTTACCCAACTGATTGTGGATGGTCTGTTTTGCTTGATTAAGAGCTTGGCGTAAAGCCCTTTGCCCCAAACTGTAAACTAACAAGCACAGACCCATAACCATTGCTAAGGCTGCAACTCTTTCTGGAGAGTTAAGAAAAACACTACTGGTAAAAAACAAAGGGTCTTTGAGAAAACGAAAACCACGCTCAGTCGATTGTTGGGCTTTGTATTCTCTGAGTAAATCATCATTGCTCAATTGGTGAGCATCAAGGACATTAGTAGCCAAAATAAACCGCCCAGTTCGTTGTTTTTGGGTAGCGATGGCTACCTCGTCAGGTACAACAATGGCGCGAATTTGATAGTAACACGGTGGTGGTTGAGCGTCTTTACGTGGTCTGCCTGATCTGATGTGGCGTTTGTGTTCTATAACTTCCAACTGGGCCAGTTGATGAAAGCGTTGCTGAGTTTCAAAGTATTTGGAAGCTTGTATCGCATCTGCCGCACAAGCAAATTCTTGTTGTGATAACTGTCGCAGTTGAGATTGTGCTTGTTCGAGTTGCTTTAAATCCGATTCAGTACGAGCTTCACTTTCTACTACTAGCCAACGCTGTTTCACTCTACCGTAATCGCAGCAACACTCAGCTATTCGGTAGCCTGCAACTACACTAGCCACGAACGCTTCCTGACTTATATTCTCCAATAGCAGTTGGGCAGTTGTCAGTGTCGCTGGGACTCTCGACAACCAACGCAAAGAGTCCATTTGTTTGAGATTGTCTTCGGTGTAAAGTGCTGCATCCGCCACAAACAGCGCATCTATTTCCCATTGTTGCCGAAATTCTTTGAAGATTTGAGCAAACATCGCACAGTCTGCTTCGTTACCATCTGCCACTCTTAGGTATAGCGGAATATCCCCATCCCCACTGCACATCAAATCTACAATAAACTGTTTGAGAGCAGGTCGATGATCTCTAGAGTAGCCTTTTGTGATTTTTATCTGTCCGGCTTCGACTTCACTTTCTGTTGAGTTGTCGGCATATTCTCCGTGTACATGAAACGAACTTGAGTTCAAGTGTAAACTGTCCTTTTCCACCCCAAACTTCTTGGCTGCTGCCAATGCTACACTCACAAATACTTGTGTTAACCCTGCCTCATACAGTTTGTCCAAGACTCTGCCCAAACGGTCATCATTGAGATGTTCTGGGCTGATGCCCCCTCCTAATAGATGTTCTGTCGCTTTGCCGACAAAAAACTTTTCAAACAGGTACAATGGCGCACTCACTAAACCCAAGCCATTGATAATCATTGCTTTGACTGCTTGACCTGCGCTGACTATTTCTTGGTGATGTGTTCCTAGTATTTGGTTGATTTGCTCTACCAAACACATTTGGTCGATCATGCCTGCCACTATCCCACAGTGGTCAATATCTTGTACTCTTATTTGTGATCCTGATGGTGTCATTCACCAAAAATACCATTGATCTCCTCTCTTACCTGCGGAATGTGGG
>NZ_JACXXN010000164.1 GCF_014904695.1 Nostoc sp. MG11
TACACCTTTAGTGTAACGCGGTGCAGGTGCTTGCCAGTTGGTACGACGACGAGCTAATTCTTCTTCAGATACGTTCAACTGCAATCGGCGTGCAGGTGCATCAATGGTAATACTATCGCCTTCTTCTACAAGAGCGATCGCACCCCCAACTGCGGCTTCTGGGGCAACATGACCGACTACCATCCCATAAGTACCACCAGAAAAGCGCCCGTCGGTAATTAATCCCACCGTATCACCCAACCCAGCACCGATAATTGCTGAGGTCGGAGCCAGCATTTCCCGCATCCCTGGGCCACCCTTAGGCCCTTCATAGCGGATGACCAGAACATCACCTGGTTGAATTTTACCCGCCAAAATAGCAGCTAACGAGGCTTCTTCCGATTCAAACACGCGTGCAGGCCCGGTTATTACAGGCTTTTTCACCCCGGTAATTTTGGCGACAGCACCTTCGGTTGCCAAATTGCCTCTAAGGATAGCTAAGTGTCCTTGGGAATACATCGGGTTATTCCAAGTCCGAATCACATCTTGGTTGGCGGATGGTTCTGCTGGGATATCTGCTAAGACTTCTGCAACTGTTTGACCGCTGATAGTGAGGCTATCACCGTGTAGTAAATCATGCACTAGAAGCATTTTCATCACTTGCGGAATCCCACCAGCTTTGTGTAAATCGGTAGCTACATACTTACCACTGGGTTTTAAATCACACAAAACGGGGACACGGGCGCGGATAGTTTCAAAGTCGTCCAGGGTTAACTCTACATTAGCGGCGCGAGCGATCGCCAGAAAATGCAATACAGCATTTGTCGAACCACCTACCGCCATAATTACCGAAATAGCATTCTCTATAGATTTGCGAGTAATAATTTGCCGGGGTAAGATTTGTTTGCGAATGGCTTCGACTAAAACAAATGCTGATTTTTCAGTACTATCAGCTTTTTCAGCATCTTCGGCTGCCATTGTTGAAGAATAAGGCAAACTCATTCCCAGTGCTTCAAATGCTGAAGACATGGTGTTAGCTGTGAACATTCCACCACAGGAACCTGCACCAGGACAAGCACGGCTTTCTACTTCTAATAATTCTTTCTCGTCAATTTTACCAGCGCTGTATTGACCCACAGCTTCAAATGAACTGACAACGGTTAAATCACGTCCGTTGTAGTGTCCGGGTTTAATTGTGCCACCATAAACAAAGATCGCGGGGATGTTCATCCGGGCGATCGCCAGCATTGCTCCTGGCATGTTTTTATCACAACCGCCAATAGCTAGTACACCATCCATACTTTGTCCTGTACAGGCGGTTTCAATCGAGTCGGCAATTACTTCCCGCGACACTAGGGAATATTTCATCCCTTCAGTTCCCATGGAAATCCCGTCGCTGATGGTAATTGTGCCGAATATTTGTGGCATCGCTTTGGCATTTTTAACAGCAACTTCTGCTGTTTGGGCTAATTTATTGATCCCCATGTTGCAGGGGGTGATAGTGCTGTAACCATTGGCTATACCCACAATAGCTTTGTTGAAATCTGCATCTGTAAAACCAACTGCACGCAGCATTGCTCTATTGGGCGATCGCTGCACTCCTTGCGTCACTACTTGGCTTCTCAAATTCTCCGACATCTTTATTTCCTTCC
>NZ_JACXXN010000165.1 GCF_014904695.1 Nostoc sp. MG11
ATGTTGAAGTAGCTTTTGATAATTTGGCTTATGTTATCTACACTTCTGGTTCTACTGGACAACCCAAGGGAGTTGCGATTGAACAGCAGAGTTTGGTTAACCACAGTCAAGCCATCATAAAGAAATATGGTTTAACTTGTAATGACCGAATCTTGCAATTTGCCAACTTTGGCTTTGATGTTGCTTACGAAGAAATATTCCCCACATTTCTTCGGAGTGCAACCTTAATTATTGCAGAAGAGAAAATTTTCTCCTCCTTTGCAAATTTGTCCCAACTGATCGAACAACAAAAACTAACGGTATTGAATTTGCCAGTATCATACTGGCAAGGATGGATTTGGGAATTATCTCAATTGAAAGATGTTGAGTTACCCCTGAGTCTTCGCTTGGTTGTTGTCGGTAGTGAAGTTGTAGCTCCGAAACAACTTAGGCTGTGGTTCAAGCATACGCGGGATAATGTGAGTTTGCTTAATGCTTATGGTTCGACGGAAACCACTATTACAGCAACAGTCTATGAGCCTACAACTGACTTTCAATCAGATAAGTCAGTTCCTATAGGTCGCCCCATTGCTAATACTTCAATTTACATCCTTGATCACTATTTACAACCAGTGCCCATTGGTGTCCCTGGAGAATTGCACATTGGTGGTCTATGTTTAGCACGAGGTTATCTCAACCGTCCCAAACTAACTTTAGAAAAATTCATCCCTGATCCTTTCAGTAATCAAAGTTCTGCACGGTTGTATAAAACTGGAGATTTAGCACGTTATTTAGCTGATGGTAACATTGAATTTCTTAGCCGTATCGATAACCAATTGAAGGTGCGGGGCTTTCGCATCGAACCAGGGGAAATTGAATCAGTTCTAACAGCTTACCCGCAAGTGCAACAAGCTGTGGTAGTTGCCACAGAAGATATTCATGAGAACAAACGTTTAGTTGCTTATGTAGTCACTGATAATAAATCACTCACTACTAATCAACTACGTGAATTCCTCAAGCAAAATCTACCAGACTACATGATACCTGGTGCGTTTGTAATTTTAGAGAGTTTACCATTAACAGCAAATGGTAAAGTAGATAAAAAAGCACTAAGCGCACCAGATGGAATTTCACGAGAAAATAAATACATAGCACCACGTACGGAAATAGAAAAAATATTAACTAAAATTTGGCAAGAACTGCTGCTATTGGAAAAAGTCAGTATTCACGACAACTTCTTTGAAATTGGTGGCGACTCCATCCTGAGCATTCAAGTAGTTTTTCGTGCGAAAAACTCAGGAATACAAATCACCCCTAAACAGATATTCCAAAATCAAACCATTGCCGAATTAGCTAAAGTTGCCAACACAACAGCTAATGTCAGTGCTAAACAAAGTCTAGTTACAGGAATTGCATCTCTAACACCGATTCAACATTGGTTCTTCGCACAAAAAACACAACAATCGCACCATTTCAACCAATCAGTTTTATTAGAGATTTCCAAGAATATCAAAGCGGAATTCCTAGAGACAGCTGTAGAAAAATTGTTAGAACATCACGATGCTCTACGTTTACGATTCACATCACAAGCATCAGAGTACAAACAAATAAACCAAGGCTTAGATGATGT
>NZ_JACXXN010000166.1 GCF_014904695.1 Nostoc sp. MG11
TTTTTAGGTTGCTGGTAAATGTCGGTTTCAAAATGATTGATGCCTTTGTTACAGAATGCTAATTCAAACCATCTTGTATTGGTCTGACTATAAGCAAAGTACATTTAGAGGTTTGCTGATTGCCTCCTACAAATGGCTTAATTTCTCAAGTTAAATTTTTTGAAGGTGTTAAAATTTTGACTGCAACTAAAAAAAGTAGCAATCATTTTTAACAAGACTAGAGCATGAAGGAGAAAATAATTTCCACTAGTATTCTTCTATTTGTAGAATGTAGCATTCGCATTCTGGCATCCGATGCACCCAAGCAATTTGGTTGCCATCAAACAGGGGAATTTCTACTTGCCACCATCTCCCGCCTCGTAGCCGACGATACAAGCGAAAATTGGAAAAAGCCCAATCTAAAAGTTGCATAAATCAGAACTTTCTAAAAGTCAGGCGAAATTCTCTACATAATAGTTTTTGCTACTTATTTATGCTTACTAGCAGCTTACTAACAGTTTAGTCAGATCGTAATCTCTGCTCCATCCTCTCAAATCTGTCTTGAAGTAGATTTTTCCGAATTTCAAATCAAGTTGGCAACAAGCATTTGAGTAGCCAAAAGGAGTGAAATTTACCTAAGTACATTTAATGTTTAGCAACCTGAGACTTTTGACGGTTTGCTCCTGTGAACGTGCTATTCCACAAACATTCTCAGACTTGGTGAGATACCTGGGCTATTTCAGCCTATCCTGAAAATAATTCGTGATTCGGGCGATAAGTAGAGGTAAGACAACAGCTAATGCTTGATTATTGGACGGCGAGTACTGCGTTTTGGCTGGTAATGTTTGGAGTACAAGAGTGGGTACTGCAATTCCACCTGGGTTATCTGGGTCGCTATTGGGCTCTTGCCAGCGCTGCTAGCTTATTCTTCGGCTTTTTGCTGTCTGGTTTGGTCTGTGTGCCACTAATAATCAATTTGAAAGTAGATCCATTCACTTTTCCCGGCAACGTTATTCTTTGCGCGATTGCTGCTATCTTCTTTGGTATGTTTCTTACTCTGGGACAATGGCTGATACTGCGGCAGACTGATTTGACACCGAGGATTTTTGCTCTGATTAATACAGTAGTTGGAATTGTGATTTTCGCCTTGCTGGTGTGGTTCAATGAGCCTAGTTTGGAGTTGAGTGGTGGGGCCATCGCCGGCTGGAAAACTGCCCTCATCTTTTTAGTCGGTGGTACAGTTACCGGAGCAACCACAGGCAAGGCATTAGATTTCTACTGTGGGCGAATTGAGCAGCGGCTAATCTCTATTGAGAGGGAGAGGGTCGAAAGAGAAACGCGAGAAAGGGAAAGGCTTGAGAAAGAACGGTTGGAGAGAGAAAAGCTAGAACAAGAAATCCTAGAGAAGGAAATGATAGAGAGAAAAAGAATACAGAGAGAAATGGCTTTAGAAGAACAACGAAAGTGGCTTGAAGAACATGGTGATGAGGATTACGAATATGATGAGGATGAAGATGAGTCAGAGGAGGAATAAACTTTTTTAACTATGAGCGACCAAATCTCTACTTCCAGGGTGAAGAAATAGCTGTTGTTGA
>NZ_JACXXN010000016.1 GCF_014904695.1 Nostoc sp. MG11
TTCTTGAGCTTGTTCAGATTTGTTGATTTCAGACATGATATTTTCTCCTTAATTTGTAATGTGGTTAAGTGATGATGGATTTGAGTTGAATTAACTACTACTTAACGAAGTCGCGTCTGGCAGCAAGTGAATCGCTTTCATCATTAATAGCGAAACCGCCTGTAGCAGCGAAACCTTTACCAGCAACGGCATTGGAATCAACTACCTCAAAATTGGTTCTGACAGCAGCAATTTGAGTAATGTCGATTAAACCACCAGCAACGGTGTCGAGTTCTTCAGTAGATAGTTCTTGAGCTTGTTCAGATTTGTTGATTTCAGACATGATATTTTCTCCTTAATTTGTAATGTGGTTAAGTGATGATGGATTTGAGTTGAATTAACTATTAATTAACGAAGTCGCGTCTAGCAGCAAGTGAATCGCTTTCATCATTAATAGCGAAACCGCCTGTAGCAGCGAAACCTTTACCAGCAACGGCATTGGAATCAACTACCTCAAAATTGGTTCTGACAGCAGCAATTTGAGTAATGTCGATTAAACCACCAGCAACGGTGTCGAGTTCTTCAGTAGATAGTTCTTGAGCTTGTTCAGACTTGTTGATTTCAGACATGATGTTTTCTCTTTAGTTAGTAATGTGGTTAAGTGATGATAGATTAGAGTTAAATTAACTACTAATTAACGAAGTCGCGTCTAGCAGCAATTGAATCGGTCTCATCATTAATAGCGAGACCACTCGTACCAGCTAAACCTTTACCAGCAACGGCATCGGAACCAACTACCTCAAAATTAGTTCTGACAGCAGCAATTTGGCTAACGTCGATTAAACCACCAGCAACAGTGTCGAGTTCTTCAGTAGATAGTTCTTGAGCTTGTTCGGACTTGTTGATTTCAGACATGATGTTTTCTCTTTAGTTAGTAATGTGTGATGTATTAAGCAGAGAGCGCGATTTGCTAGTTGGTTGCTCAGCGCTTTCCTCGCTTCATGTCTTAAGAATACGAATTCAACTCAGTTCTTCGCATCTGAAAAACGTCTAAGATTTTGCCTAAGCTAAGTAAGTAGATGCCGTATCACTTTCGCTCCATTGTATTGAGCAATGCCTAAGACTTTCGTTATAGGCTGACGGATCTTGCTCCAACAAAAGTCATGAATTTGCCTTGAAATCTGGAATTCAATTGCATATCGCTGTATGACTAGATTTGTAAGCGTGAATGCAGATTAGATTTAGTCGTCATAAATAACAGCATTCTACGCTCATCATTAAAAAATTAAATTTAATGAATCATTACCCATATATTCCTAGCAATGTTGTAAACACAAACGGAAACAGCAATGTTAAATAGATTTAAATTAGCAACCAAATTTACCTTACTTCTATCGCTAGTGTTCATCGGTGCGATCGCAGTTAGTGGTTTTGCTTTATCTCATGCACTGGAGCAAAAAGCGGAAGCCGAAATTGGCTATCGCAGCCAAATTCTTGCAGAAATGATGAACTCAGTGAGAAACTTCACAAACACGCATATCAGCCCACTCCTGATACCTATGGTGGAGACTCAATCCACGTTTGTCCCTGAAAGTATTCCCAGCTATGCGGTGAGAGAAGTATTTGAGAATCTTCGTAAAAATGAAGAATACAAAGACTTCTTCTATAAAGATGCCAACCTCAATCCAACTAATTTGCGAGATAAAGCAGATATCTTTGAAACACAGCTCATCGAACAGTTTCGCAATCAACCAGATCTGAAAAATGTATCCGGTTTTCGTGATTCTTTTGATGAGAAGTTGTTTTACAGCGCTCGTCCATTTTCTATTAAAAATCAGACATGTCTACGTTGCCATAGTACCCCTGAAGCTGCTCCAAAAAGCCACATCGTAAGTTATGGCTCAGAAAATGGTTTTGGATGGAAACTCAATGAGATTATAGGTACTCAAATTATTTACGTTCCTGCTAGCAAAGTGTTTGATGATGCCAATCGTGCATCTGTTTCATTTATTGGCTTATTCATTAGCATCTTTGCTTTAGTCATTTTGCTAATTAATTATTTACTGAAACGAAATGTGCTACAACCGCTCAAACCAATGGCGCAATTAGCTCAGAAAATCAGTATGGATGAGATTAGCGCTGAAGAAGCAGAAGAATTTGATCGCCAAAAGCTAACTTCGATTGTGAAACGCAATGATGAATTAGGACAGTTGGGACGAGTTTTTCAAGGCATGGTGCATGAAATTTATGCCCGTGAACAAAAACTCAGACAACAATTGCATACATTGCGTATCGAAGTTGACGATGCCAAACGTGCGCGTCAAGTTGCGGAAATTGCCGAATCAACAACGTTCCAAAAATTGCAAGAGGAGGCGAAAGCAATGAGAAACAAACGAAACGCTGCAAATGAATAATGTTTTTGTCCGAAATGAGCTTTCAATAAAGTGCTGAGTAATTAATTTATAACTCCTGTCTCCTATCTCCTATTCACAATTGAGGATTATTATGTCTGAAATTATTTCTATTCACTCATTCCGTGGTGGAACTGGTAAATCAAACGTTACAAGTAATCTCGCTACTCTCATTGCCCGCTCTGGACGACGAGTTGGGGTTGTTGATACAGATATCCAATCGCCAGGAATTCATGTCTTGTTTGGTCTTGAAGAAGATCGAATCCGCTATACCCTAAATGATTATCTATGGGGTCGTTGTCCCATAGAAGAAGCAGTTTATGACGTTAGCGCTATTTTGAAACAAAAACAAACATTTTTTGGTAGACAGGGGAGTATTCATCTAATTCCTTCCAGCATTAGGATGAGTGATATTTCTCGAATCTTGCGCGAGGGCTATGATGCACGCCTGCTTAACGATGGTTTGCGTAATCTAGTTCGTCGTTTAAAACTAGACTATCTGTTGATCGACACTCACCCTGGTATTAACGAAGAAACTTTGCTATCCATTATTCTCTCTGATGTGCTTGTGCTGATTCTGCGTCCAGATAAACAAGATTACCAAGGGACAGCAGTGGCGGTGGATGTTGCTCGTAAGTTAGAAGTGCCTAAGATGTTGCTAGTTATCAACAAAGCGCTGCCATCTTTAGATTTCAAGGAGTTACGGCAAAGAGTGGAGAATACCTACCAAACCCCTGTAGCTGGAATCTTACCTGTTTGTGAAGAGATGTTTAATTTAGGGAGCAGTGGCGTTTTTTGTTTACGGTATCCAGATCATCCGTGGACTCAAAAAATTAATGATATTGTCAAACAAATTACGGGTTCTGGAGCAAAATTGGTTGTGTAAAAATGAAATGGCTCTAACCCTTTTAAACACAGCAATGCAGAGACGTTGCAATGCAACGTCTCTACAGAGGTTATTGATCGCGCAATTTGTCTGATCTCAAGCGTATTGACTTGTAATAGTGCCGTTTGTCAAAAATATTATCTAATTTCTTTACAAACTTGCGGAATGTTAGGAAACTAAATAAAGATAAGTTTACATTTTTTCATATTTAACCGAAAAATCTATGCTGGCTGCAATTCTGTTTGACCTAGACGGGACTATTGTCAATACTGATCCTATACATTATCAAGCTTGGCGGGAAATGCTGTTGAGTTACAGCCTAGAAATTGATGAAACATTCTACAAATCCCGGATTAGTGGTCGGCTAAATCCAGAAATTGTCAAGGACATCTTGCCACAATTGTCACCAGCAGAAGGACAAATATTTGCAGACGAAAAAGAGGCGCTTTTCCGCAAACTCGCCCCACACCTAAAACCATTGAGTGGATTTTCTGAATTACTAGCATGGACAGATGCACATCAGCTAAAACGTGCATTAGTGACGAATGCACCTAGATTAAATGCAAAATTTATGCTCGAGGTATTGGGAATACAAGAAGCTTTCGATACAGTTGTTTTAGCGGATGATTGCATAGCAGGTAAACCTGATCCTGCACCTTATAAAGCTGCTTTAAGCAAGTTGGGAATTGAAGCAGAGGAGGCGATCGCCTTAGAAGACTCTCCCTCTGGAATCCGTGCTGCGGTTGGTGCAGGTATCCGCACTATTGGCATCGCCTCTACTCACGATCCACAAGTTCTGCAAAAAGTCGGCGCATTTATGGCAATTCCAGATTTTACCGATTTGCAGTTGTGGACATTGTTGAACTCTCTAATTGAGGAAGATTTGAATGCGATCGCTTCTAATTCTTAAGGTCACACTTATTTCTCAGCAAGAATCGCGTAAATTTCCCGTTTAACTTGCTCTAAAAGCCCACGCACCCGATTTATTCGGTCTACATTGCCACTGCGAGCAACCTGCACCATAATACCAGCTAATTCTGTTGCCACTTTTCGCAACTCAATCAACTCTTGGGGCTTACCTGTCATAAAAGTTTTGAAGGTTTCCCAAGAAGAGTCTGTAGTTTCCCTTTGGGTACGCTCTGCCAAGAGTTGTCTGCCCTCATCTGTAATTACGTAAATCCGCTTGCCGCCTTCCTGTGTGCTTCTCAAATAGCCGCCTTCCTCCAACATCTGGAGCGTTGGATACACTGAGCCAGGACTGAGGCGACGGAAACCACCATAACGAGTTTCCATCTCTTTAATTAGGTCGTAACCATGGCTAGGGTGTTCAGATAATAATTCCAGCAGGATGAACTTGATGTCACCTCGACGAGTCCGGGATTCATCTTTCCAACCACGACCAAATAGTTCCTCACCAAAGTGTTTCCCATGATGTCTGTCATGATGCTTGCCATGCTGGAACCAATAACTGAGCAATGAATCCTCTTCACTTACTCCTGCCCATGCAGGTGCAGGAAAGCGAGAGCGAAAGTGTCTAAACATAAGTGAATCTCAAATCAACTTTCTCTAATATACGATATATCGCGATATATCGGAATAGCAGTTGATGAAGATTTGTGACTTGAGAATGGTGTCAACTCAATTCGCAATTGTGAATTGTTCGCTCAAGGCTTGAAATAGCTGTGAGCTTGCACTTGGGCAACGAAAGACTCTATCCATTGCAAATATTGCCAGCCGGCGACTACTGCTGTGTCGTTATGATCTGCGCCTGGAACTAAAAATAATTTTTTCGGTTCAGGAGCAGCAGCATAAAGTTTTTGGCTCATGAAAGAAGGTACAGTTAAATCTTCAGCGCCATGAATGAATAAAACAGGCATTTTCAATTTTGGCAATTTTTTAATGGATTCAAACCGCTGTGTCAGGATTAAATCGACAGGAAACATCCAAAACAGGTTTTGATAAGCTACTAAGTCGCGGATGGAGGTAAAAGAGCTTTCCACAATCAACCCAGCGGCCTCTGGGTGTTTAACTGCCAAATCAATAGCTACTGCACCACCCAGCGAGTGTCCATAAATAAAAATTTGATTGGGTGGAATCTTTTGCTGCTGTACTAAATAATTCCAAGCGGTAACTGCATCTTGATAAACCTGCATTTCATTGGGAAAGCTTCCTTCACTGCGGCCATAACCCCGATAATCAATCAGCAACACCGAAAACCCCAATTGATGAAATCGGTTGGCATGAGCTATGTTTGCGCCAATATTTACACCATTCCCGTGCAAGTATAATAGCACCTTGGCATTGGGTTGTTTAGCTGTAATCCACCAACCGTGGATATGTTCCACCTTGCCAGTTGTAACTGGTACAGGCAACCAAACCTCTGTGTAAGGGAGATTAAACAACTCTGGTGTCTTTTCAATGACAGCATAGGGAAAGAAGATGAGGCGAGGTTGCTGAACAAACAGAAATAGACAGATAGCACAGTAGGCGATGCCTACGGCAACCTGAAGCAGGAACGCTGCAACTATCCCTACCAAAGTAGCAGCCGGAATAATGCTTGTATTGGAATTAGCAGCTTGTTGGTTCTCATGCATTAAATTTTTTACATTTAAAAGTATGTATAAACACAATAATTACACTTGCATGGGTGGCTTTGAGATTTTCAAGTCAGTATTAAACTGATTATTAAAAAAAAATTTGCCAAAATTCAATTAATTAGTAAATTTACGTATGCATATTTAAGTAAATTCACTCTTTAATAGTAAAGATTAGCCAATACCAGGAGAAGATTGTGACGCTCTTAAATGAGACTCAATTAGAGCAGCTAAAGGAAATAAGTAGACAATTACGACAAGTAAGACAAGAAAAAGCTCTAAAGATAGAAGAAATAGCGGCTCAAATACTTATTCGCCCTGCGCTTTTGCTAGCTTTAGAAGAAGAACGATTTGAAGAATTGCCTGAGCTTGTTTTTGTTCAAGGATTTATTCGCCGCTACGGTGATGCTTTAGGACTAGATGGGAATGCTTTAACACACACTCTTGTAACCAAAGTTTTCCGTCAAGAGTCTCATTATCCAAGTAAAAAAATAGACAAAAAACCAGTTATCTATATACCTCTTTTTGTTATCTATATCCTATTATTATTAGCTGCAACTACTGGACTATTTTATACAATTAATCCCCGCTTTATAAGTGAATCCCTAGCTCAGAAGCAAAAGTCCCCCTCTGAGTTTGGCAGTCCCTCAAACGCTCCTGCGTCGCTAACACTGCGCTAATGACAGAAACCGCCTTGGCGTTGGCGGAGCCTCTCGTAAAGAAGACGTACTTCACCGAACCACCTCGTGTCAAAAGCCACTATTTAAACATAGAGATGAAGAGGCAAGCGATTTTAATCACTGTCCAGATATCTTATATCGTGTCCGGCGAAAGACTTATCATTAAGACTACAGGAGAACATTGCTTCGACTGCGCTCAGCAACCGGAGCAGGGGGAAAGAGGATTTTCCGGTTTTTGCACAGATGCGAGAATTATAACTAATTAAGCGGACATGATATTACAAGTAACAAAATTATAGGACTTACGCACTGAAGCCTGAAACCTAGATCCCCCCTAGCCCACGCCAGTCGCTCCACTTGGGGAGACCCCATCGCATGATTGCGTCTCCCCAACTCTTGGAGACGCTATGCGAAGGGAGAAGACCGCGCTGGCTCCCCTTAAAAAGGGGGGAACTTCTAAAGCCCCTTTTTAAGGGGGTTGGGGGATCTGAGTGCGTAAGTCCTGAATTAGTGTCATAGAACAAGTATTGACACTACTTTGTGAACAAAAATCAACTTCTAAACGAGTTGCTAAATTGAGATAACAATCAATATTTTTACTTAAGAGCTTGTTTATTCTAAAGTCCCTGTTTTTGCTGAGTAGCAGCATCCAAGTTTCTCCGAAAGAGGGCATTATCTGGGTCAAGCTGAACTGCTTGACTAAATTCGGTAATGGCCTCCTCTAGCTTGCCTTGGGCTTTCAAAGCTCGTCCTAAGTTGTTGTAAGCATATGCACTTTTAGGGATAAGTTGAATTATTTGACGATATTCGGCAATGGCTTCTTCTAGTTTGCCCTGAGCATACAAAGCGTTGCCAAAGTTGTCGTGAAACTGTGTATTGTTGGGATCAAGCAGAGTTGCTTGGCGATATTCTGCGATCGCTTCTTCTAGTTTACCTTGATTGTTCAAAGCATTTGCTAAATTGTAGTAAGCCCATGCATAGCTAGGGTCAAGCTCAAGAGCCTGGCGATATTCTACAATGGCTGATTCTATCTTGCCTTGATCATACAAAGCTATACCCAAGTTGTTGTGAGCCCATGCATTTTTAGGGTCAAGCTCAAGAGCCTGGCGAAATTCCACAATGGCTGATTCTATCTTGCCTTGATCATACAAAGCTCGCCCTAATTCGTTGTGAGCTACTGCATTTTTAGGGTCAAGCTCAAGAGCCTGACGATATTCCACAATAGCTGATTTTATCTTGCCTTGATCATACAAAGCGCTTCCCAAGTTGTAGTAAGCTATTGCATTGTTAGGGTCAAGCTGAATTACCTGGCGAAATTCCACAATGGCCTCCTCTAGCTTGCCTTGAGCTTTTAAAGTGTTCTTCAAGTTGTTATAAGCATATCCATAGTTAGGGTCAAGCTCAATTGCCCGGCGATATTCCGTAATGGCTGATTCTAGCTTGCCTTGAGCTTTCAAAACATTGCCCAAATTGTTGTGAGCATCTATATAATTAGGGTTAAGCTCAATTGCCAGGCGATATTCTGCAATGGCCTCCTCTAGCTTGCCTTGATCATACGAAGCTATACCCAGGTTGTTGTGAGCTACTGCATTTTTAGAGTCAAGCTCAACTGCTTGGCGATATTCCGCGATCGCTTCTTTTAGCTTACCTTGAGCATACAAAGCAACCCCTAAGTTGTTGTAAGCCCATGCATATTTAGGGTTAAGCTCAATTGCCAGGCGATATTCTGCAATGGCCTGCTCTAGCTTGCCTTGATCATACAAAGCTCGCCCTAATTCGTTGTGAGCATATTCATAATTAGGATTCTGCTCAATTGCCTGGTGAAATTCTGCAATGGCCTCCTCTAGTTTGCCTTGATCATACAAAGCTCGCCCTAAGTTATTGTGGGCATATGCATAGTTAGGATTAAGCTTAATTGCCTGATGAAATTCTGCAATGGCCTCCTCTAGTTTGCCTTGATCATACAAAGCTAGTCCTAAGTTGTTGTGAGCATATGCAAACTTAGGGTTAAGTGTAATAGCTTGGCGATATTCCGCAATTGCTGATTCTAGCTTGCCTTGAGCTTTCAAAGCGTTACCCAAGTCGTTGTGAGCATATTCATAATTAGGGTCAAGCTTAATTGCTTTGTGAAATTCTGCAATTGCTGATTCTAGCTTGCCTTCATCATAGAAAGTTAGCCCCAAGTTGTAGTAAGCTACTGCATTGTTAGGATTCTGCTCAATAGCCTGGCGAATTTCTGCAAATGCTAACTCTAACTTGCCTTGAGCTTTTAAAGTGTTCTTCAAGTTGTTATAAGCATATCCATAGTTAGGGTCAAGCTCAATTGCCAGGCGATATTCCGTAATGGCTGACTCTTGCTTGCCTTGAGCTTTCAAAACGTTCCCCAAATTGTTGTGAGCATCTACATAATTAGGGTTAAGCTCAATTGCTAGGCGATATTCCGTAATGGCTGATTCTAGCTTGCCTTGATCAGACAAAGCTAACCCTAAATTGTTATGAGCTACTGCATATTTAGGATTAAGCTCAACTGCTTGGCGGTATTCTGCGATCGCTGATTCTAGTTTGCCCTGAGCATACAAAGCAACCCCTAAGTTGTTGTAAGCCCATGCATATTTAGGGTTAAGCTGAACTGCTTGGCGAAATTCTGCAATTGCTGATTCTAGCTTGCCTTGATCATACAAAGCTTGCCCTAATTCGTTGTGAGCTATTGCATATTTAGGATTCTGCTCAATTGCCTGGTGAAATTCTGCAATCGCATCCTCTAGCTTGCCTTGAGCTTTCAAGGCGATCCCCAAGTTGTAATAAGCCATTGCATTGTTAGGATCAAGCTCAACTGCTTGGCGATATTCTGCGATCGCCTCCTCTAGTTTGCCTTGATCATACAAAGCGCTCCCCAAGTTGTAATAAGCCATTGCATTATTAGGATCAAGCTCAACTACTTGGCGATATTCTGCGATCATCTCCTCTAGCTTGCCTTGATCGTACAAAGCGATCTTCAAGTTATTGTAAGCTGTCACATTATTCGGGTCAAGCTCAACTGCTTGGCGATATTCTGCGGTCGCCTCCTCTAGCTTGCCTTGATCGTACAAAGCTAGTCCTAAGTTGTTGTGAGCCCATGCACTTTTAGGGTCAAGCCAAATAGCCTGGCGATATTCTGTAATTGCCTCTTCTAGCTTGCCTTGCTCATATAAAGCTCGCCCTAAGTTGTTGCAAGCTACTGCATAGTTGGGGTTAAGCTCAATCGCCTGGCGAAATTCTATAATGGCTGACTCTAGCTTGCCTTGATCGTACAAAGCTAACCCTAAATTGTTGTAAGCCCATGCATATTTAGGGCTAATTTGAATTGCCTGGCGATATTCTGCCATGGCCTCCTCTAACTTGCCTTGCTCATACAAAGCTCGCCCTAAGTTATTGTGAGCATATGCATCCTTAGAGTCACGCTCAATTGCCTGACGATATTTGGCAATCTCTTCTTCTAGCTTGTCTTGATTAACAAAAACTTTTTCTTTTGGTAATGCAGCTTGCGGTTGAAATTTTGGGGTGAGCGCAATCGGCAAGTTGCGATCAAAGGAATCCATTCCAGTTGAAGGGTGTTGTCTGTGCTCAGTCGCGAGTTTCACATTATCTTGTATATAATCGAATAGCTCACCAATCGTAACGATGCCATTTCCATCCCGATCAGCCGCACCTTTCATTCCTTCTAGCAAATAGTGAGTAAATACTCCATGGCCTCCTCCCCACTTTGCATCCTCAAACGAAACTTCATTTGACTCGGCAGAGGTCAAAAGAGCAATTCCTCTTTTCGCTTTACTTATTTCTTGTAGAAAGTAATTCACTAAGGCAGAGTCATCACCAGCACTACTTCTACGACCAATTCCTCTACCAATTGCCCCACTGTGGCAGGTATCTGCTAAGATAATAACTTTTTCTGAGTGCAAAATTTTTCGTAGCGATCGATCTATGTCATCCATTGGCAAGGCAGTACTTGATACATCATTCGGGTTTGTATCGTGAGTAAGTAGGTAAACATCATCAGGGCGCTCAATATCACGCGAGCCATGACAGGCAAAGAATATAAGAACAAGGTCTTCGCGAGCTGGTTTTTTTAGGAAACCTCGAAGTGCTTGCGTGATATTTTTACTTGTCGCTTCTTCATTAATCAACTTGCAAACATGGTTCGGATTAAAGCTCCCTCCATAAGGCGTGAGTAGCAATTCGTAAAGCTGCTCTGCATCTCGATCAGCATATTGCAAATTTAAACTCTGATCTTTGTATTTAGAGATACCAACAATAATTGCCCAGCGATTGCACTCCTGATAATTTGAGTACAACTCCGTTTCTGAAACTAATACTTCTGCACGTCGACTAGTAGGCTGATGCTCGCTCATTTTAAAAAAGAAGTTAGTTACTAAACTTCAAGAATTCTTGAGTACGATTGGCACTGACGTTAATGATTACAAAAGCCATTCAAAAATTCCGCATTCAAGTCAAACAAAAAAAGCAATAATTGCTCCAATCTCAAAATAGTTCAGTTCGCAAAAGACTTATTTTATCAACGTGATCTGAATTTCCTTTGTTGTCCATTCTTGACTTGGATCAAAGACAGTAACCGCTGCACGAGTCAACTCTACCGGAGGTTGTTCGTTTGCATCGGTACCAATAGCAGCCAGCAATTTGCCAAGCGGATTATTTGCGCGAGTCAGTCCTGCTGCCTTTTTCACAATTTCTTGATCAAGAGCAGGTAACTCTAACCAGCGAAAATCATTCTGCCCAATGGTGACAAATACTTTAAGGGTTTCTCTTGCTTGATCGTATCTTGTGGTATTTGGTAAATTAAATTTAATAGGAATCAACATTTCCTGACCAGGATTAAACGGATAAAAGACTCTCTCCTGTCTCTCTATTTGGATGCGCGAGATTGCCCAGGTTGGTTCAAGATCCAGTATGGTAATGTTCAGAACTTGAGAAGAAGTATTTTTAATTCGCAGGAATGTAACCTCACCAGTTTTCACAATCAAGTTTGTGGGATCGGGGAATGGTTGCGGCTTCTTGGGCATTCCTGTTCTCCAGTTCGGCTGAGTCAGCAAGTTAACCTCAATTTGATTAGTCAAATCAGAAAACTGATTGCTCAACTCTTGAATGACCTGATATTTTACTAAGTGTACCAAGCGTTGTACTATTTTCTGAGGTGCCTCTGGATCTTCAATCTTTAGCGCTGGGAGCAAGTTTTTGAGCGGCGTTCCTACACAGATTTCGTATTCTCCTTGGTTGTTAACAGCCACTTGATAATCTTCTTTCTGTTTCCCATCAGCCAGCCGTAACCAGCCATTGCTAGCTATTAATTTCTCTACAACTTCTAAAGTAGCTTCTTGCTGATCTGCAACCGCTTGAGATAGTTGCTCTGCCTTACCGATGCTTTTCTTGAGAAAGCGAACATTCCGAACTAAATCTACTGAGGCTGATAGCATCACTGCTTGAGCACCCTGATCAATTGTGCTGTGACGCAGAATCTCAATGACATCTGCCCAACTATCAATAGCATTAACTTCTATAATTTCAACGATCGCGATCTGCTCTTTTTTTTGAGTAAAGTCTGTGAGTCCAAACGGATAAATCGCGAAACGAGCACCCACGCCCAGACCATTTGCTATCCCTGCACTCAACAGGACTCGCTTCGGCTCTAAGTCTTCCTCAATTACCTCTAGGACATTTATCGCATACTGTAAAGAGCCTTTTTCTACTCCGAAAACAAGACGATCATATTCTCCCAGCAGCATTGGCATCTGCTGCGGAATCTTGCTCTGAATTTTGGCACTAATGCGATCGTGTAATACCTTGTAAGTCAATCCTGAAGGGCTACTGGTCAAGGTGTCGATCATCCAATACGTGAGTGCTCCATGCCGCTGCTTGCTGCTGACCGCAAATTCATGAGCAAACTCGCTGGGGCGGCAAGCAGCTAGCAAAACATAGTCTCTGGTCTGAGGAAGCCAGCGCCCTGCTGAGCTAGTTGAAGCAGTTCCTTCTGTTAGAGCCAGCCAGTTTTTGATGAGATCTTCACGCGGAGCCACCAGACTCTTAGCATTTCGTGATGCAGTGTCTATTCCTCCTTTTCCTCCTCGAATTGCTACATCATCCCCTCGAGTTGCTCCTCCAGAGTGGCAACTATCCAGAATAACTGTGACGATCAAACCTTTGTCTGTCATTCGTTTAAGGAGCGTTGCCAGTTCGACATCTCGCAAGTAGCGGCCTTGTTGATCGCCAATATCCATTGGCACAATTCCTTCATCTGGTTGACCATTGCGCTTCAGTTCTGGGTAAATAGTTGTTGCCCGTCCACCATGTCCAGAGTAATGAATATAGACTTGAGTACCCGAAATAGCAGCTTGTGTTATGGCATCAAACTTCCTGATAATATTCTCGTAAATAGGCAAAGCCTCTTCAGATTCAACAACATTAGAGATTTCAGGATTAGAAGATGTGAGTTTAAAAATCCGTTCTTCTGAGACTTTGAGCGTTTTTTTAAGATAGTCTGCTACGAGATTAATATCTCGCACACATCCTTTAAGGCTTTCGTATGAGGGATTTTCTCGATAGTAGTCAATCCCAATTAGTAGTGCATAGAAGTTTGTAACTTGATAGTTTGTCTTAGTTATCATTTCAACTTCCTGTTACTATTAATATAGTAAATTCTAAATCTATGTTTCTACTAGCTTGTGACTTAATCATCTCAAAAATCAAGAGTCAAAGATTAAGTTTTTTTTTAAGTTTGGGCTTTTGAGTGCCAGTCACGCCCAGTTGCAAACTATATAAAAGTGTTTAACTAAGTTGTTCTCGAAGGGTTGACAACTAGATGCATAAACTTATGTAACCATGTATATTTTTACAATTTGTAGAGGTAAAAGTGATTTTAACAAAAATCAGAAGTCAGAAGGAAGGAGGAAGAAGGTTTACCTTCTTTACTCTTGCCGATCCTTCTGGTGAACAAAGGGAGCAAGGGTCTAAGTCCCTCGGTGAAATCTTTTATTTCACCGGAATCTCGAAAGTTGGGGGTTTGAATTACCCACCAAATTCGTCCTTCTTCCCTCTTTCTTACTTGTTTAATGTCACCATAATATGTAAGTCAAACCTCAAACAAATTCTTGTACATTGGTTTGAGAACTGAGTAGCACCGTAAATGTGGCAATTGTAGGTATTATAATGCTGATTTTAATAATGCAAATAATGATTAGTTAACTCAGCATTCTTAGCTCGACTTGATCCAAAATTAAGAACTTGGTTCTCTTTATATGGCAAAAACCCTGGCTTTTTGGCAAAAACTTTTTCCATTTCACTGATTATCGGTAAAATCAAAAAAGTCAAACTAGCATTACACAAAGCTTTCAGCATTAAGCTTGAGCGCTGCTAAAAAATGGATCAAGTCGAGCTTAAGATATCTGCGGCTGATGTAGATGCCAAGTAGTGGATTGCTCATAAGCATAAGCCACTTGAAACAGTTGGTCTTCTCGCAGCACTTTACCAATTAGCTGTAATCCAATTGGTAATCCGTTATTATCAAAACCACATGGCACACTTAAACCAGGTAAACCAGCAAGATTCGCGGGAATGGTCATCAAGTCCAGCAAGTACATACTCAAGGGATCGGTATTTTTTTCCCCTGCTTTAAAAGCTGTCGTCGGAACAGTAGGACAGGCTAGCACATCAACTTGTTCAAAAGCTTTTTCAAAGTCTTGTTTAATCAAGGTGCGGACTTTTTGCGCTTTCAGGTAGTAGGCATCATAATAGCCAGTAGAAAGGGCATAAGTGCCAATCATAATTCGGCGTTTGACTTCTGTACCAAAACCAGTGGAACGGGTACGAGTGTACATTGACAGTAGATTGTCCACGTCAGGAGCGCGATAACCATATTTAACACCGTCGTAACGAGCTAGGTTTGCTGACGCTTCAGATGGGGCAATGATGTAGTAGCTAGGTACGCCATAGCGAAACCGGGGACAGGAAATTATATGAATTTCCGCGCCTAAACTTTGTAATTGATCAATTGCTTTAGTAACAGTTTGTTCGACAACAGAGTCTAGCCCTTCTCCAAAAGTTTCTTTGATTACACCGATTCTGAGGCGTCCTCTGGCTCTGAGGTCTGGTTTTAAGCCAGCAGCGTAATCGGGAATTGGAACTTTGAGGCTGGTGGAGTCTTTGGGATCGTGACCTGCGATCGCACTCAATAATATTGCGGTATCTTCTACTGAGCGTCCAAATGGGCCAATTTGATCCAAAGATGAAGCAAACGCTACCAAGCCGTAGCGAGAAACTAGTCCGTAGGTTGGTTTCATTCCAACTACACCGCAGAAAGATGCAGGTTGACGAATCGAACCGCCAGTGTCAGAACCGATGGCAACAACGCACTCATCTGCTGCTACGGCTGCTGCTGAACCACCAGAAGAACCACCTGGAACCCGCGACAAATCCCAAGGATTAGCTGTGGCGTAGTAAGCAGAGTTTTCTGTGGAACCACCCATTGCAAACTCATCTAAATTGGTTTTACCCACCATCACAGCCCCAGAGTCAAGCAGTTTTTGGGTCACGGTTGATTCATAAGGCGGCACAAAGTTTTTCAAAATCTGAGAAGCGCAGGTGGTGGGAATCCCCTTGGTACACATGTTGTCCTTAATGCCAATCGGAATCCCTGCAAGTATGCCAATTTCTTCTCCTGCGGCGATTTTGGCATCCACAGCACTAGCCTGCTCTAACGCCTGTTGCGCCGTCACATGTAAGAAACTGTGCAATTTTGGCTCTAATGCTTGAATGCGCTCTAAAGCTTCTTGGGTAATTTCGACGGCAGAACGTTCTTTTTTTACTAGCTGTTCGTGCAACTCGCGGATGGATGCCATGATTGCTCTCTTTATGACTCAAGTCCTTGATTTTAATATATATTGACGATTTCTGCTCAGTGAGGTTAGTCGCCCAAATGGTCTATGTTGCTATGCTATACATGTTGATTAAGTTGATAAGTCAGCTAATTTATATATATTAAATAAGCTTTGAAGTCAGCAAATAGCTGTCTGTTAACTGCATATTCATTAATTTACCAAAATTTGAGAAAATGTGGCTCTTTTTGTGTAAGAGTATAGCAATATTTGATTGTCATAAAGTTTTGTATTATGGACGTTGCCCTGTCTACAAGCCTGATAATTTTATCAATTAATAAACTTTATATAATTTGTTTTGGAGGTAGAAAAAATGGTTAAAATAGTCACACGTAGCTATATTGGTAAACAAAATGTCTATGATATTGGAGTTGAACATGATCATAACTTTGTCATCAAAAATGGTTTAATAGCTGCTAATTGTTTCAATAAATCCCATTCGACTGCTTATGGATATGTCACTTATCAAACAGCTTATTTAAAAGCTAATTACCCGTTGGAATATATGGCGGCACTGTTGACAGCTAACAGTGGTGATACCGATAAGGTGCAGAGATATATCACTAATTGTACCAATATGGGTATTCAGATAGAACCGCCAGATATTAATCGCTCTGGCGTAGATTTTACGCCAACGGCAAAAAAGATTTTATTTGGATTTTCAGCGGTGCGTAATGTTGGTCAAAATGCGATCGCCTGTATTTTGGAAGCGAGGAATGAGACAGGGGAGTTTAAATCTCTGGCTGATTTTTGCGATCGTGTAGATTTACGTGCTGTTAATCGCCGTACATTAGAGTCTTTGATTTACTGTGGAGCCTTTGACAAAATTGAATCGAACCGCCAACAGTTAATCCAAGACCTAGAACTAGTATACGACTGGGCACAATCACGTGCTAAAGATAGAGCTAGCGGTCAGGGAAATCTCTTTGATTTATTAGGCGGATTTTCTTCTAATCATAATAAGAAAGCCAATAATGCTTTTGAAACTGCTCCTAAAGCGAAACCTATAATAGATTTTCCCCCGCAGGAAAAGTTGCGAAAAGAAAAAGAATTATTAGGATTTTATGTATCAGACCATCCATTAAAAGCCTTGAGTCAAATAGCACCTTTGTTAACTCCAATTAACCTTTCACAACTTGGCGAACAAAGAGAAGAAACAAAGCTTTGTGCAGTTGTGATGTTGAATGGGGTGAAAAAAGTAGTTACCAAAAAAGGTGACTCAATGGCAATTTTGCAAATAGAAGATCTAACTACACAATCGGAAGCTGTAGTCTTTCCTAAAACTTATGAACGTATTAGTTTACTGCTCCAAGTAGATACTAGATTAATTATTTGGGGTAAAGTAGACCGACGAGATGATCAAACTCAATTTATTGTTGAAGATGCAGAACCAGTAGAAACAGTACAAATGGTGATGGTAGAACTCAATCCTCAACAAGCAGGTAATATCGAAGAACTACATCGTTTGAAAACTATTCTGCAAGAACAGTCAGGCGATAAAGAAAAGGCCAAAATGCCAATTATAGGGATTATACAAACTGAAAATTCCCGTAAACTTGTCCGCTTGGGTTGGCAATTTTGTGTACAAGATTCCAGAATAACCGTCCAAGCTTTGCAAAATGCTAGATTTTCTGCTCATGTAAAACTGCTAACTGGTGGTTGAGACTAAGGAATAAAAGTACTAGTAATACAATTAGCTTGATATTAGTTTTACTTAACTGTCAACAGTAGATAACCTTAGTACTTAGAAAGATAAAAGTTTTTTTAGTTACTTCTGCGGATGATAGTTTCCGTTAGATTACAGTATATTTTTATGCTAAGAATGACCGTATGGGCGGCGACTGGGGAAGGAGCTAAAACTTGATGATCGCAAATGAGCTAAATAAATTTGTTTCGTATTGTAGAAAAATTCAACCCCAAACTCAGGAAGACATTAAAAAATTCTTTGAAGGGGTGATCGTGTTTCCTTATGATAAGGAACTTCTATTACAAGCTTATTTATTTTTAAACATGAAAGATTTGTTTCCTTCATGCGCTGAACTGTTGTTATTTGAAAAATCTCCAATTGCTGATTATACAGATTTAGGTAAATGTGATTTTGTGTACCTCACATTTAAAGGTAGTCTGTTTTTAATTGAAACTAAATTTATTGATACAGAAGCAACAGGAGCAACAGAACGAAAAAGAAGAAATAAGCACAGAAACAAGGTATTTGAACAAGTTATTACTTTAAAAAGCCGATTTAGCCAATATTGGGATATGAGGCTTGAGCAACTAGAATGTGGGGTTTTTACAACAGATTCAGAAATAGCTTGGCGTGGAAATGGTGTCAATGTCGTAACTAAATCAATATCGATAAATCATCTTGAACAATGGCGCAAAAATTACAACAAAAGCGATCCAGTTTATGAAATGAGTAAACTTATTAATCCAACTAATCGCTAATTGTAATTAATAATCAGATTCCTGACTTTTCAAAGAAGTCGGGAATCTTGTTGTTTAGCTCCAAAATAATACTTAGGTTATTAAAAATAAAAGTTTTATTTTACACTAGTAGATATTGAATATAAGGAAAACTTATTTATCCACTATCTGTTTTCGTAGGTAAACAGGCGATCGCTAAATCACTCAGTGTCTATAATTATCATCTTGAACCTCAAGCAAGGCCAGGTTTTTCAGACAAGAACCTCTTTTGTAGTACAAAAATACTATTTTGTTGCTAAAATGCCTTACAAGTTAAGTAGCCTTGCAAGAGGAACTATGAAAAAAATCCAAGATAACTACAAAAATCTCATTTCGCTTAAATCCCTGTTACAGCCTGCAACTGTGACTAATGCTATAGTGCCACTACAACCTCAACAAGAAAAGGTTATTAGTGACTGGGAGCGTTTAGTAGCACAAACTGAACGTATCAACCAAATGGCGAAGGAGTTAGGAGGGGCAATATTGGAATTGAAGACAATAGCTAGCACACTCAAGACTCAACACCCATTAGTGAAAGAGGAGCTATGCAACAATATCTGTCAGTATTTCGTGGTTGGTGTCCCTTGTGTAAAACAAAAGCCTGACGAATCATTTATCCTCACAATGCGAAAAGTTGATTTATTCCGAGCAGAAAGGGAAGCAGGGCTGCTAGCACACCAACTGCGTCAGCAAACAAAAAAAAGATTAGCATCACAGCAACACAGAAAAAACAAGGTGGGGCTAAGGCTGACACAAAGCGCTGACTCAAAAGGGCGCTAATCAACAAATCTTAAAATTATCAATATTCGATAATAGCTCATCCCTTGGGTTGTAACAGTTATGCTGATTGAAGTGGCAGAAGGTATTTCTTCTTTAGAATTCCCATATGCTACACTGCTGCCATTTGCAACTACTGTGGTAGCAAAAAGGTGGAATTGCCCTAAGATTTGCACTCCTGTAAAGTACTATGCAACATCAAGGACAATCAATCAGCGCACAAAAGAGGTAAAAAGAAGGTGTTTAGGACACTTTTGGTAATTGCCGTTGGTTTTCTACCTTCCCTGTTCTCCTTATGGGTAATTCGTAAAACCCGTTTGCGGACACGCGCACGCATGAGGCAAGCAGCCATGAATTTCCCAGTGGTACAGGTACGGCACAGACCTGTTGAAAGCGATCGCTACTATCTGGAAGGGGTGGGTTATCTTATTGGTGACATCAGCTGTAAATTTAATGCTCGGTCTGGCTATATCCGTTGTGCTGTCAACCCCGATGGGCCGTGTAATGGCTGCCGTCACTATGAACCCAGAGAATTAGCTGGTAGCGAAAAGAAGGCTTAATCTTAAACCTTGCTTACTCAACGTTAAAAAAGGGGAGGCAAATCAATACCGTTTGGTCAAAGCTAAAATGTTTGCTTTTCCTCCTTTAATCCTTACCCTTTCCCAGAATAGTATTGGGAAGCAAATCTAAACGCGTTAAAATTATATTTGTAGGCTTCAACTTCTGGTAGTGTGCTGCCTAGCAAAAGCATTTTTATATATTTGGTTTTTAAAGTACACTCGTCTAGACTTACAAAATCCGTATTCCTGCAAACTAGCTTGAAAACCCATACTTCTCGGTTAAAGGGCAAAGGAGTACATGTTTGAATTTACCTTTTACCCTTTTCCCCTTACCCTTTCTCTAAATCAAAGGAAGGTTAAGAGTGCTTATCCTATAAGTATTGGCTTGAAAACAACAATTCCTTAAAGGAGTAAACAAATTATGTCTTTATCACTCAAGGCAAAGAAATATTGCAAATGGGTCTGGGATGAATCTTTTGAAGGCGAGTTTGATACTTGGGGTACTAGCACCTATTTTATGGAAATTGGTCAGAATTTACATGCAATCAGACAAATAGAGGTTTACGAAAACGGAAACGTATTATCTTATGATGGCAACCATTTCTCTGATAACTACGGCATGTTGTGTGACCAACGCATAGGTGAAGACGATATACAAGAGTTTGAAATTACCAAAATAGAATTTGAGCAAGTATGGAATACAAAAACTCCCATAAATAGATGAACGCTGTTGACTAAATTTAGGAAACATGCACAAAACTGAAGCAGATCAACATTGGAACTTTTGCAAAAGTTCAAAAGCTTTTTCTTAGTAGTAAGTCTAGGGAATAATCCCTTGACGGAATCCACTCTCACCTTTGCTAAACTCGCTATCCTAGACAAGGCTATTCAAAGCAACTGTATCGAATTGGTATTCTATCTAAAAAAATCAAATTTTAAGGCTTAAAAATTTCTGATGCATATTTGCTATTTTATAGCAATCTCCAATTCGCATAAATTTATATGAGATTTTGAGTCTTGAAAAATAGGAAGTTGAAGCTAAGATTTTAGTAAACTAACTAGGTACTGAAAAACCTTATTTCTTAAACAACAGCAGAAAAGTCAACCCAGCTAAACCTTCTGTCTGAATGCATTCACGCCAATTTTAAGAAAATTGCACCTTGTCAAGGAGGTATTGAAAACAGATGATATATCTATCTATAGGTATAGGCTTTCGGATAGTTTTGATCACTCTTAAGTCTTAATACTCAGAGGAAGCAAAATACTTGGCTGGATCTGTTACTTTATCTTAATTATCAGCAACACTGAAGATGAAACGGTAGTAAGAATTCGCTAGCGATCGCCTCTATTCGACAAATGTTTATTTTTGCATATCCCGGTGAAGGGTCAGGGAAGAATAGATCGCTATCTTAAGCATAGAAGAAGTGTTTAATACAAGACAAAAATTAAAGCTTTAGTGAAGTTAATATAATTTATTGATAATAAAAGAATAAAGCCTTGACAAACTGTCTCTAATTTTACAATATACTTGTAGCAGGTCATAAAACAGTGTTTAAACAATACTGACTTTGCAGTTTTCTTTTTCAAAGACTCCCTTTTACGGCTAGTCGGTTCATTTATCTGGTGTCACACTTGCCCCTGACCTCAGTCCCCCAAAGTCTGCGTTCTTTCAAGAGTGACATGGTATTGCTTTTAGATGATATGACTGTGATGTTTATTTAAAATAGAGGATTTGTTTCAAAAATTAACTTAATGCCATCTCAATAAACTTATGTCTATTCTCTAGATTCCCAAAATACTAGAGAGTAGAAACTAAGTTATGAATTAAACCGGGAGTCGCTCCCCTTGACTCCCAAAATGCCAAAGGGAGAATCCCAGCTTTAGTTTTGTATTAGATGACTACAGAGTTAACCTTTGTAGGCTAACTTACTGTGCATCTATATCTGAAATCTCGGACTATGAGGACTTCACGATTTAGATGCGACAGCTTCATACTTCTGCGTTTTTCCATTAACAAAACTGGTTACAATTATGACACTTACTCTTGCTGATAATCAAGCTGCAAGAAAGCAAGCTTTAGTAAGCTACAAAGCTTGTTTGAAGGACTTGACTATACTCCAGCCGCTACGTACAAAATTTCGGCTCAAAAATCTACCTGATTCCTTAATAACGAGGAATTTCTGAATTAGCCGCTTGCATTGGCGTGGTAAACCTTGTGACTCCTGATAGCTAATGCAAGCTAGCTAATCTGAATTCTGCAAATTCTCAATAACCTATGCACCTCCGAAATAGACAGATGCGAGTAGTGTTTGTTCTGCATTGATGATTTCTCTGGAGCAAAGGTGAGATGTTTGCATTCCTAAGCTAGTTGGGTGCAGAGAAAGCCGAGATCAGGATTTTTTATAGCGCGTCCTTGGAGGTGAGTGAGTGCTATCTGTATTTTCCAAACATCAGCTAAGTAAAGAAGTTGCCTCGTTTTTCGGTGAACAGCTTTCAGACAAAGACCTAGAAAATTGTTTGACGATGGTAGAAATCGTTGAACCACCATTAGCAAAACAGTTTTGGCAATTACAACAAGCCAGTCCGGGAATTTACGTAGTTTTGGCAGGTAAAGTCAGGCTCTTGGATTGTGCTGATAATCTGATCACCACTCTGACGATAGGGGCTTCTTTTGGTGAAGGAACGCTGTTTGCAGAGCAGGAGTGGCAAGCTTACACAGCTAGGGCTTCTAATGGGTTGAAGCTTTGCTATCTTCCAAGGGAAATGCTGCAAGCTTTAATGAATAAGTATCCTAGCCTTCGCGATCGCCTTTTTGACCGCGCTGAACTATGGGATTTATTGCTAACTTACTGTTGCAGTTCACCCCAACGTCCGACATCTGTACCAGGTATTTTGCAAGCATTATCTTTATTTGAGCGGCGTGATCTGGAAATTGGCTCACTACCGCCAGAATTTTACCAAGATTCTCAGTTGTGGCTGTTATATCGAGGCGAACTCTCAAATGCAGATGGGTGCAAGCTCATAACCGCCCAGATGCAAATATCTCAACAAAAAGGTTGGCAAGTCACACAACCCTCAGTTGTGTACATATTGAAAAGTTCGCATTGGCAAACAGCACTGCAAAATTGGTCAGAATTAGCATTATTTACCAACTCGGATGCAACTCCTACTACTCGCCAAGAAATCCGTCAGAGTCGGTTGCAACCATCAAAACTGAGTCAGCAGAGGAAAATTATTCCCTTTCCCACGCAGATTACACCACAACAACAGCCAAAAAAACCACGCCCTTACTTTCCCAGCCCAAAAGTGCAAATGGGGCATTGGTGGAAACGCCTCACCCGGCGCTATCCTTTCTATGCCCAACAAAGTGCATCAGACTGCGGCGCTGCTTGCCTAGTAATGATTGGGAGTTATTGGGGTAAACACTTTAGTATCAATCACCTGCGGGAAATGACCAACGTCAACCGCAGTGGTGCATCTTTACATGCCTTAGCAATGGCAGCCGAGAGCCTCGGTTTTGCTACCCGTCCAGTTAAAGCCAGTCTTGATAAATTAGCAGAACAACCTCTACCTGCGATCGCTCACTGGGAAGGTAAGCACTTCATCGTTGTCTATGAAATCACGAAAAAGCAAGTAATTGTAGGCGATCCCGGCATTGGACAACGTACCCTAACTATCAAGGAATTTAAAGCAGGTTGGAGTGATTATGCACTGTTACTGCAACCAACAATGCAACTTAAGGATACCAAAGACGAGAGTCCAAGCTTCTGGAAGTTTTTTGAGTTAGTCAAACCTCACTATGCAGTACTTTTAGAAGTCTTGATAGCTTCAGTGCTGATTCAAATATTTGGACTAGTAACGCCAGTATTTACCCAACTGCTGCTAGACCGAGTACTTGTGCAACGCAGCATTGCAACCTTAAATGCTGTTGCTTTAGGGATGATCATTTTTGGTTTGTTCCGCATCGCCATGAACGGAGTGCGGCAATATCTGCTGGATCACACAGCCAACCGAATTAGCGTTTCCCTACTGGTGGGTTTTATCAAACACACCTTCCGCTTGCCCCTTTCCTATTTTGAGTCGCGTTATGTCGGAGATATCGTCTCGCGCATCCAGGAAAATCAGAAGATTCAGCGCTTCCTAACCGGACAAACACTGTCCATCATGCTGGATATGCTGACATTGGTAATTTATCTGGGCATGATGTTCTGGTATAGCTGGCGCATGGCATTATTTGTGCTGTTTACTGTGCCGCCATTTTTCATCTTGGCGCTGGCTAGCACAAGTATTTTGCGCCGGATCTCCAGAGAGATTTTTAATGCCGGAGCTAAAGAAAATAGCTATCTCATCGAATCTCTGACCGGAATTCGTACTGTGCGCTCATTGGCTATTGAACAGACAGTACGCTGGCGTTGGGAAGAATTGCTGAATAATTTGGTCAAAACAGGTTTTAATGCTCAAGTGATTGGCAACCGCCTGCAAATTCTCAGTGGCGTTATAGAAGTCTTTGTGAACACAGCATTACTGTGGTTTGGAGCAACGCAAGTAATTCAAGGAGAACTCACTGTTGGACAATTAGTTGCTTTCAACATGTTGGTGGGGAACGTCTTGAGTCCTTTTCAACGGTTTTCACTGCTGTGGAATGAATTGCAGGAAATCATTATTTCCACCGAACGAATTAATGATGTCCTAGAGGCCGAACCAGAAGAAGACTTGCAAAATAAACCTCGCAAGTCCCTAGGTAGATTACGCGGTAACATTCGCTTTCAAAATGTCACCTTCCGCTATCACCCAGAAAGTGAGACTAATGTGCTGGAAAATATCAGCTTTGAAATCCAGCCTGAGCAAATGGTGGCGGTAGTAGGACGTAGTGGTTCTGGGAAAACAACCCTCAGCAAGTTAATTTTGGGTTTATATCCGCCAACAGACGGCAAAGTATTAATTGATGAGCAAGATGTCACAAGTATTTCGCTGCGATCGCTCCGCTCTCAAATAGGTGTTGTTGATCAAGACACTTTTTTGTTTGGTGGCACCATTCGAGAAAATATTGCGATCGCTCACCCTGAAGTGTCTTTAGAAGAAATTATCCAAGCAGCACAATTAGCAGGAGCAGATGAATTTATTCAGCAATTGCCAATGGGTTACGAATCCCAAATTGGTGAAGGCGGCGGAATGCTCTCTGGTGGGCAACGTCAGCGCCTAGCTATTGCCCGTGCTTTGCTCGGAGATCCCCGTTTGTTACTTTTTGATGAAGCCACCAGTCACTTAGATTCCGAATCAGAACGGATCATTCAAAACAATCTCAAAACAATTCTTAAAGGGCGCAGCAGTGTGATTATTGCTCATCGTCTTTCCACTGTCCGCAATGCTGATCTGATTTTAGTTTTAGACCACGGCGTATTAGTGGAAAGCGGTACTCACGACGAATTAATTACTAAAAAAGGTCATTACTACTATTTAAACCAACAACAACTAACTCAAGTCAGTTGAATCTGGTGCAGAGAAAGGAGGAATTTCTCATCCCCACTATATCCCTTGCTCTTTCTATATAGGAGCCTCAAATCCTCCATCTATCCTTTTGGGAAATAAAACTATGCCATACACATCTGGCAATTTCTCATCTGAACTTTCCAACGAGGAAACAGATGAGTATCAAAGTTCCACACAAATAGACGATCCTGAGATTAAACAGCAAACCACAGAAGCTAATCCTAATTGGTATTACGGTACTGAAGAACTACTAGATGCTCTACCTAGAGCTTGGACACGTGGTGTTTTGTATGTGCTGATCGGCTTTGCTGTGATCGTCTTACCTTGGGCTACGCTTTCAAAGGTGGATGAAACTGGAAGCGCTAGAGGACGTATAGAACCTCAAGGCGCAACACAAAAATTAGACGCTCAAGTCGGCGGAAGTGTTAAAGCTGTCAAGGTAAAAGAAGGAGAGACAGTAACAGCAGGACAAGTTCTGCTCGAACTGGAGTCTGATATCCTGCAAACCGAACTACAACAGGCGCAGACAAAGTTCTCTGGACTGCAAAATCAATGGGCGCAAATGGATGTACTCCAAAACCAACTACAGTTAACGCTTAGCGTCCAGGAGCAACAAAACCAATCTCAAACATTGGAAAAAATGTCCCAAGTGAACCAGGCAAAACAAAACCTGGATGCAAAACAGAGTAGCTATAACCTCCAAAAGTTAGAGAAACAGGCGTTAGTTAGTCAGGCGCAGCAGCAAATTAACACTACTCATGATGATCAGAAGTCGGCTCAAAGTCTTTTGAGTATAGATTCAAGACAAGTTGAACGCTTTAGCCAACTCGTAAAAAATGGTGCGGTTTCTGCAACTCAAGTTGATCAACTCAAAAAACAAGAACAAGAAAGCAAACGACTCTATCAAAAAACGCAATCTGACATCAAGCAGGCAGAATTGCGCTTCACTGAAGAGATAAATCGTTATCAAGCAACGATCAAGCAGTTGGAGTCTGATATTGAGCAAGCAAAACTCCGACTGCAAGAAGAACAAAGCAGCTATCAAAGCGTAGTACAAGCAGGAAAACTGGCTGTGCTCAAAAGTCAGGAACAATTAAAAGACTTGCAAACCAAAATTGCTGCATTGCAATCAGAAATGGCTCAGGCCAGAAGCCAGGTCATGTCCATAAAACTTCAAATGCAACAACGAATAGTGCGATCGCCTATTGATGGGGTGATTTTTGAGTTACCCACCAAAAAGGCGGGAGAGGTAGTACAACCTGGCCAGAGGATTGCCCAAATAGCGCCTAAAAATGTTGGCATTGTCCTCAGAGCTAATATGCCTAATCAGGATAGCGGTTTTTTGAAGGTAGGAATGCCAGTCAAAATCAAGTTTGATGCTTATCCTTTTCAAGAGTATGGCATTGTCCAAGGGAAACTTACTTGGATCTCTCCAGACTCTAAAGTTAGCCAAACATCCCCAGGAAACATCGAAACCTTTGAGTTAGAAATCGCCTTAGAGCAGCAACATGTTCAAAATGGCGATAAACGTATTCCATTAACTGCCGGTCAGACAGCAACCGCAGAAGTCATTATTCGCCAAAGACGGATGATTGACTTTGTTTTAGATCCATTTAAGAAACTGCAAAAAGGCGGCATAGAGATTTAGTCGAGCAAATAACAAAATTGTGGGAGGGATTGCATTATGGGCAAACTTCTGAAAATTTCTGATTCCGATATCATTCACAGTCTCAAACTCTCCTGTCAATTTCCTGGTGTTATAGAGGCGATCGCTACTCAAAAAATTATTACCGAAGCAGCCCAACATGCAGGTATTCAAGTTGATGAAGAAGAACTACAGCAGGAATGTGACCAACTGCGATTAGCCCAGAAACTTGTAAAAGCTAAAGACACCTGGATTTGGCTGAAAAAACATCATCTATCTTTCAAAGAGTTTGAAGAATTAATCTCCAACAAAGTTCTTTCGAGAAAGTTAGCGAATCATCTATTTTCGACGCAAATCGAAAAGTTCTTTTATGAACATCAACTAGATTACATTGCGGCTGTCACCTATGAAGTCATTTTTGATGATAGAGACTTGGCTTTAGAACTGTTTTACGCATTAGAGGAAGGTGAAATCAGCTTTCCAGAAATCGCTCGTTTATATATCCAAGAACCA
The DNA here is from genome assembly GCF_014904695.1 of Nostoc sp. MG11. Classification (GTDB taxonomy): domain Bacteria; phylum Cyanobacteriota; class Cyanobacteriia; order Cyanobacteriales; family Nostocaceae; genus Komarekiella. Next base: position 26,920 of record NZ_JACXXN010000016.1, read on the forward strand.
GAGCTACGTCGTGCTTATGGATACCAAGGACTCCGACGCCGTAAAGATTTTCGCCCGGAGATTGCGGCGGCTGTATTTGCTGCTTCTGCTCCAGAAATTCTCAAGCCTATTCAGACTATCAAAGGAGTTCATCTGATTGGAGTTGATGAAATTATTCAACCCCAATTAGATGATATATTACGCCAAAAAATCATTGCAGAATTATTTGCTGCTTGGTTACAGCAACAAATTGAGTTTATGGAAGTAGATACTCCGCTAGACTCAGATGCCAATTTGCAAACAGTAGCTAATTGAATTTTAAATATCTTTTTAGCTGATAAGGCTTCTACGCTATTGCTAGAGGATATGATTTTTATTAAAACATGCTTTAAGCCTGATTAATATATGAAAAAAAACAAATATTTATCTTGTTAATTTTAATTTTGTTGAAAGCCATCAAGATTTTCAGCTAACAAAAATTGGCGTTCAAAAGCTTTGCCAAGCAACAAAAATTTAGTTGTTGCTTAGGATTTTTACGTAAACATTCCCCTGTTTTTAAAGTTATAAAAAACTGCAAAAGCTGAAGGAATGACATTAGTTATTTTTATTAAAAAATCTCGAAAAAACATTGACTTTTTTGATAAATAGACTATATTAAAGATGTAATCAGTAAGAAGTTGATTACAAAAAAATCCAAAGTTTTTCAGGAGAAACCTAATGATTATTTCTGATCTGAACATCTTAGAAGTTGCTGAAGAAACTGCTAATATCCAAGGTGGTATAGTTCCTCGCAACTACTTCCAAAACGATAATATTTCTGTTAATTTCAATTCCTTCAATAGCTTTCAAACCCGTACCCTAGATCCCCGTACCAACAACAACAGTGCTGCTGCTGGCGCTAAGGGTGATGCTCAAAACACCAGATTCGGCTTCATCCCTACCTACTCCTTTACTAAAGCTGATACGGTAGCTGTAACCGATTATCTAGGTGAGTCCTTCTCTGCTAGTACTTCTGCTGCTGTAATCAACCGAGCATTTTAGTAGCTTCAAGCTCTTGACATTATTGCAATATCAAAATTTAAAGGGAAATTGTTGAAGATTACTAATGTTGTTTCCTATTGAATTTTGGTAAGCAGTGTAAAGCTTGAATTTGAATTAACTGACTAAATTTAGTGGTCTATCTCATTAATTTTGATTAAGGTGAGCGCTTTAGCGCTGAAGCGCTTACCAAGAAATATTTTAAACCATCAAGATTGATGAAAAGACCACTAGTACAGGAACCGCTGAATGCTCAATAGCTAAGAGCTACCAGTGGTTTCCTAGTTTCTGAAGCACCAGTACTAGGTTTTTTGTTTGGAGTTGAAAAAACAGAACTGTATTTAATAACCCCTTAAATTAGTGTCAGGTAAAGAATTTGGAGATTAGAAACTTAAGTTATCTAAAATACGTTACTCAAAGCAGTGCTGTAGTAGGTGGTAATATCTATGCTCGCACTGACACTATAACAAAAACCGGATTTGGATATGCCGTAGCTGATGCACTAGCACTTGCTGAAGGTCAGTTTACTACCACTGATGCTCGAACTCTGACGAGAGTTAGATATTACGGTAACTTTACCGTAAGTACGGCTGATGCAAGAGCTAGGGCTAGTGCAATCACTGGAAGCAAAATTGCTCGATCTTCGAGTTTTAGTACTTCTACTTCGCTTACTTTCACGAGTTCCAATAATTAGATAATATCGCTAGGGACATGAGGCGTGTTATGAATAAATTAGAGATATCAAATCTGAGTTTTTGTGAGTTAGCAGCAGATAAAGTTGCTGAAGTTAAAGGTGGATTGACTGCTGCTGAAAATTTGGCATACGCGTATTCACGCTGGTTATTAACGGGCTTTTTTAATCCTGTGTCTGTTCAATATACCACTGAAGAATTTTATTCTAGTTCAGAATATACTGTTGAAAAATTAGAGACTGAAACCACTGGTAAATCGGGATACGTAGTGTCAAGCAGAGACGGCACATCTCAAGCTGGTGTAGTAGTTGGTCGAAACTCTAGAAAAGCTTTCGCATCGTCTGTCTACTATGCTTAAAAAGCTTGAATTTATTCGTAGAGTTTCCTTTGTAGCTCTGCATTCTCCATTCCTTAATTTATCACAAATTACCTTTGCTTAAAAAAGTTAAATACAGGCTAGATTGTCAGTCTCGTACAACCAGATTTCTTCATTTAAGGCAATAAATTCTTGGTTTACAAGTGCCGAAATGATAAGTATTAGTTGAAAATCATTATACTAGACTGACTCTCTAACAATTTTTCTTAAAGCTATACCCAATTATTGCTGAATTATCACAGCCTTTTGAAAGTGATTCGCCGTCAAGTCATCATCAAACAAATAAGATCACCCGATGGCAAGATGATTGCAGAAGCAAAAAGCATAGCTATAGATTCTGGTGATGATCAAAGTGAGATTAGCCAAAGTATTTCAGTCAGTATTTCATCTAATAACAGTTCTAGCAGTTACACAAAGTCTAGTTATTCTTCTGCTAATTAGCAGAGAATTAAGAGAAGTCGGGAACCTGATTATTCATGAATGATTGAGGATTGGTATATAGCGATCGCAGATATTCTATTCTTTTAAAGAACAAGCATTATTTACTTTGCGCCGACGTTTTAACGCAATGCCAATTACACCACTAGAAATAAGTAAAGCTACGTTATCTGATGGTTCAGGTGCTTTAACTGCAACTTGATTCCTCTTAACTTCTACTAAAGCTACATTGGTTGTGTTTGCAAAAGTACGTTGCAAGGAACCCTGAACAAGAACTGTTGCAAATTCTTCCTTGTCTCCAAAACTAGACTCAACTTTTTGATTACCTATGGTAATCTTTTCGCTATTATTAATTTCTAATAAATCGTTATCACCTTCTGTAAATAACTTTCCTGTAATGTTAAAAGAGTCTAAAACTTTATTATTATCAATGTCGAACAATACCCAAGACATATCTCCAATCGCTCTTGCATTTTCTTCTGGTGCAGTATCGATAGATGTTTGTAAAGTTAAAAAAGCTGTAAAGTCAAAAAAGAAAGATTTATCTGCTTTTACAGAGAAGCTGCCGACCAGGCTAGCCTGACTTTCTGCAAATCCTGAATAATCAGTGTTCACCCCCTCAGCTAAACTGAAAGATGAATTAAACGCTTCTGGTGGAGAAACTTTAAAGCTTGCTTGAGCATCAGCAATAGTTGCAACATCTCCACCTTGAAAAATGGCTTCGGCATTGGTATCAGTTAATGTCAAAGTACTCAAAGGGCTTTGACTAAAGTTCGTAAATGATAATTCTGCTTTAGATAATGCCAAAGTAGCAGCCTGAGTGGGTGAAGCTGCAACCACAGAGCTAGTTAGCAATGGAGTAACAACTAATAAAAATCGCTTGACAAATTGCAGATATTGCTTCATATAACTCTCTTATTTTATAAATAATATGTAAGCTGAGTATGATGTTAATAAGGACAAGCCAAATTATTATAATATACGTAATCACCTAATTTATAACAAATGAAAGGGATGCAAAAAGTTGCAAATCATTGACCGGGAAGGATATATTAATCAGTCAGTGGGCATAATTAAACAAAAGATGTTTTGTAGCTTTTAATTAGTGTTTATAGGCTTAAAACCAAATATTAAATTTCGTTTATTAATGCCTACCTATTTACAACTTTTACAACAAAAATAGAAAAATTGATTACTATTAACAGCTAATTAGCATTCAAGTTGCATGGTAGGAGTTAGTAAAACTATACAATTTGGCTCCTGACTTCTTAACTCGACTTTATCCATTTTCTCTGAACGCGATGCCTGCGGCAAGCCGCTAAAATGCGTCTATGACTAACGCTGAAACGTTTGTAGGACTGTCGTTTTACTTTTTCGATTTCACCGAGAATCAGTGACATGGAAAAAGTTTTTGCCAAAAAGTTAGGGTTCTTAATTTTGGATAAATCGGTCAAAAGGGAAAGGGAATTCTATTTAAATTCACTCCTTCCCTTTTCCTCTTAACCTTTGCTCAGTCCATGTCAGAGGTGAAGAATGTCTCTACCTGTTGTGTATGTCAGTTGTAAGTTAATGAGCGCATTCAAGTTGCATAGAACCAGGGCTAAAGCCCTTACTACAAACGAATCATCCTGGAAAAATGAATGACGATTAGCTTAAAAACAAACAACTGACCGATGACTAATTAAATGAACCCAATGCGGTCAAGGGGCCAAAAGCGAAATGTTGCTCGACCAATGATATTTTTACTAGGTAAAAAGCCCCAGTAGCGAGAGTCATTACTATCATTGCGGTTATCACCCATGACAAAAAATTCGTCTTCAGGGACTTTCACGGCTGAGAAAGGTCGATTTGGTGGTTCAGCAATGTAGTCTTCTGATAAGGGTTGAGCGTTGAGATAAACTTTGCCAGAAGCAACACCAATCACCTCTCCAGGCTTACCAATAACCCGCTTGATGAAGGCTTGGTCTTTGGGATATCCTCGACGTTGTAGTTCTGCGGGTGGCTGAAAAACAATAATATCGCCAGTTATAGGAGGGTGAAAACGGTAGGAAATTTTTTCTACCACTAGGCGATCGCCTGTGTGTAAGGTAGGTAACATTGAGTCAGAGGGTATATAACGAGGTTCGGCGATAAAAGTTCGGATCAGGAGTGCCAAACATAAGGCGATCGCAACCAGAGTCAGATTTTCCTGCCAACTACGCCATGCTTTCGATGACGCAGTATTTTCTTTTACATCACTTTCGTGAGGAGTCATAGAGGTTTTTAGCCAATTCAAAAAGTGGGACAAATACCTTGATTATTTTGACGTTAAAGGTATAATTATAACCAAGTTGGGTTTTGCATCAACCCATATAAATATTAGTAATACACTTATCGCATCTACTAAAATTAAGCAAAACTATTGTGAATAAACTTCCTAATCTTTATTGCTGCAATTATAAAGCAAGGTTCTAGCTGATTCTTAGTTTTGCCTCCTCTTCTTGAAAAAGCTACTCACCGACTAGTAAAGCTATATAGCCAGTCAGGTTTTTCTGGTAGTGAAAATGGGCTATTGAATGGCTAAATAAAAACAAAAACGGTTTATTAAAAATACTCGACTACCGCAGCAATAGCTGTAGCTATTTCTTCCATAATTTCAGTTGAACATTCTCCAATTTTACGGATGAATCTTTGCACATTCATACCGCGCAATTGTAAAACATCTACAACAGAAGCCTTTGTTAAACTATTCTTAGTATCTGGTTCAATTTTGATATGCCAGATATTGCCAGCGTAATATTCTTTCCAGTCTGTAATTGGTGCAACTAATTTAATGGGTAATTTACCAACACCATCAGATAGTGAGGTTGACATCTGAATAAATCAAGTACCGGAATATAGCCAATGGATACGGATAGAGTCATCTTTAGCACCCAGTGGATTGCTGTTAGGGAATCTTCTAAGGGATTTCAATATTTGGAACGAAATGGTAAGGATTCAGTGCGGCTTAAAAGTATGCTTTATGCTTTGCACGCTCTTGCTCCTTAGTTCATGGTGTGTACTAATTATAAGTTGGTTTTATAGAGCGAACCAATACAAAGTAAGATAAGTATTTGTTGAGTTTTACTTAATTTCATTTCTCTCACACCTCTCTAGGAACTTAGACGAATCCCGCAGCTAAAAGCCTACCTTCAATTGGTTCATACTCATCTTCTAGTAACCATAACTTGGCTGCATTATAGTCATTACTAGAAAATACAATTTTATAACCCAGCGCTGGGTCATAAATTTTACAGTTTTGCTCACTGTCACAAAGCAATAAAAGAATGTACGGAGGGGATAACATTGCATCTATCCATACTTCTGTAAATTCCCAGTTATTCTTCACTGGGTCTTGTGCGGGGGATGATGTGGTATTGGTCATCTGCATTAATTTTTATTTCCCCATAGTAAAGTAGAATACGGCTACCATTTGGACTGATTCTATAACCTATTGGTTCATTAAAAAACATCCCGTAACGGTCATATCCTCGAATCATTCCTGTGAACTGCCCCATTTTCTATTATGGCTTGAATAACTCTATTCATTGTAGGTTCATCGTTAAATACATGAGCGGCAAGTCCTCGTTTGAGAAGTCTTTGACTTTGAGGTGTACCTGCTTGTGTGCTTGGCAATTTGTCTAACGTCAAGGGTAATTTGACGACTAATTCCACTCATGATTAAGGGTTAAGTGTTTTGTATTTCCAGGATTTACACTGAAAACAGCTAAATTCCATAATTACGATAAAAACAAAAATTTATATAAGTTAGTCTAAGTACTAAACTCAACGCTACGAATGTAATTTGTTGGATTTCTTTATTGTTCAGCCCAACATACCACTTATTTAGTTATTTTCACCCAATACTTTGAGACCATTTGCCTGTAAAATTACCTAAAGGTGAGTCTGAATCAGTTGTAAGCAATGATTCCTTAGACAAGCCACTTCAATCACTTGCGGGAATAGGTATTGATTTCCGTTGTTGATCCTGCGACGGTGTATTTCACGGTCAGCTTTACGAGCTTTTTAGCCTTCTAAATTGCTGCTTGCTCCTTATCCGAATAGGCTAGAATACTAAATTAAGAGCTTTAAAGACTCATGGCAGTAAATCTGATTTAGATTCACAACTAAATCAATTGGGACATTATGCAAAGAAATTATACGATTCAAACGAAAATTTTGAGACTATCCAAAAAGTAATATCTTGGTTTGTAGAAGAGATATCCAAAAGAGTTTGTAAAATATCTAACAATTAATTTAAATAATTTTTCGCCTTAGAGAGTCAAAAAAACGGTAGGGCAATAAATACTCTACCGTTTCTAATTTTCTATTTGAGACTTAAATCCCAAACCCTAAATCTTACTCAACCACTTGGGGTAACAATTCCCGGCGCTGTTGAGAACTTACCTGAACCTTGCCAGTGTCATCAACATCAACGAGCGCTGTATCGCCATCCTTGATCCGACCAGACAGAATTTCTTCTGCCAGGCTATCTTCTAACAAGCGCATAATCGCTCGACGCAAAGGCCTTGCACCGTAACTGGGGCTGTAACCTTCATCGATTAAACGGTCTTTGAAGCGATCGGTGACTTCTAGGGTGATACCCTTTTCGGTCAGACGACCAAACACTTCTTTGAGCATAATCTCGGCGATTTGGGTCACTTCAGGCTTGCTCAACTGACGGAAGACGATAATTTCATCAAGTCGGTTGAGGAATTCTGGACGGAAGTACTGCTTGAGTTCTTCGTTCACCAAAGAGCGAATCCGGTTGTAAGTTGACTCGCTGGCATCTTCGGAGAATTCAAAGCCGATACCGCTACCGCCTTTTTCAATTACCTTAGAACCAATATTGGAAGTTAAAATCAGCAAGGTGTTCTTGAAGTCCACCGTGCGTCCCTTGGCATCGGTTAACCGACCGTCTTCCAAAATTTGCAGCAACATGTTAAACACATCGGGGTGCGCTTTCTCGATTTCGTCGAATAGCACCACAGTGTAAGGACGCCGCCGCACGGCTTCGGTTAGCTGACCGCCTTCGTTATAACCAACATAACCAGGAGGTGAACCGATCAGCTTGCTGACGGTGTGACGCTCCATGTATTCCGACATATCCAAGCGGATCATCGCTTCTTCGGAACCGAAGAAGTAAGACGCCAATGATTTCGCCAACTCGGTTTTACCTACACCAGTAGGCCCAGAGAAGACAAAGCTAGCAATGGGTCGGTTGGGATTTTTTAAGCCGACACGAGCGCGACGAATTGCCCGTGAAACTGCCCTCACAGCTTCGTCTTGACCAATGAGACGCTGATGCAGGGTGTCTTCCATGTGCAGCAGCTTTTCAGATTCAGATTCGGTGAGCTTGTTCACCGGAACCCCAGTCCAAGAAGCGACAATGTGGGCAATGTCTTCTTCTGTAACTACGGGTTCTTCGCTCTCTGTGCCGGCTGCATTGGTTTTGCTTTGAGCGATCGCCCGAATTTCGGCTTTGATTTCCATTTCGCGATCGCGCAGTTCCCCAGCTCGGTCAAAGTCTTGAGAGCGGACTGCATCGTCTTTTTCTTTTAAGATCTGACGCAGTTCTTTGTCTAACTCTTTGGCTGCGGGTGGCAGCTGGGAGTTAATCAAGCGCACCCTAGAACCAGCTTCATCAATCAAGTCGATTGCTTTATCCGGGAGGTAGCGATCGCTGATGTAACGGTCAGACAACTTAGCCGCCGCCACCAATGCTTCATCGGAGATTTTCAGTTTGTGGTGTTGCTCATAGCGCTCGCGCAGACCATACAAAATTTCAATTGTTTCGTCTACAGTGGGTTCACCGACCATTACTGGTTGGAAACGACGCTCAAGAGCTGCATCTCGCTCGATGTGTTTGCGATATTCATCTAGCGTTGTCGCGCCGATGCACTGCAACTCACCTCTTGCCAAAGCTGGCTTGAGGATATTCGCCGCATCAATAGCACCTTCTGCCGCGCCTGCACCAATCAAGGTGTGAACCTCGTCAATTACAAGAATGACATTACCCGCAGAGCGGATTTCATCCATGATTTTTTTCAGACGTTCTTCAAATTCACCTCGATATTTGGTTCCTGCTACAAGCAAGCCGATATCTAGCGTCACCACACGCTTATCTTCCAGGATGTCAGGGACATCTTTGTTGGCAATACGTGATGCTAAACCTTCAGCGATCGCGGTTTTACCAACCCCTGGTTCCCCAATTAGCACTGGGTTATTTTTCGTCCGGCGACCCAATATCTGAATCACGCGCTCAATTTCTTTGGCGCGTCCCACCACTGGATCGAGCTTATTGTCTGTTGCCATTTGGGTGAGGTTCGAGCCAAATTCATCCAAAGTCGGGGTTTTTGTGCGACCGGATGAACCGCCTGGTGAAACTTCAGCAGTTTCTCCCAACATGCGGATTACTTGGGTTCTTACCTTAGATAGATCCACACCGAGGTTTTCTAGCACCCTGGCTGCTACACCTTCCCCTTCTCGGATTAGGCCCAACAGCAGATGCTCGGTGCCAATGTAGTTATGCCCCAATTGGCGTGCTTCTTCCAAGGATAGTTCTAAAACTCTCTTTGCCCGTGGCGTAAACGGAATTTCCACGGCAACAAAGCCTGAGCCTCGTCCTATAATTTTTTCAACTTCAATTCGAGCATCTTTTAGATTGACACCCATTGATTTCAGCACCTTGGCGGCCACACCTGTGCCTTCACCAATCAGACCCAGGAGGATCTGCTCGGTGCCGACAAAATTGTGACCTAAACGGCGGGCCTCTTCTTGGGCCAGCATGATTACCTTAATGGCTTTTTCTGTGAAGCGTTCAAACATGGCATTTTTCCCATCACCTGCGTCGTGCCGGTACGCTGATTTTAGCACAGGCTAAGCTTTTGGACGCCTGTATAAAGATTATAGACATCCAAAAGCTTCTCACTCAGGTTAATGCGGTAATTGCTAACTATTAATTACTCTTATATAGCTAGTGTACTGAGGAGCTTGATTTTACCAGCGTTTTAGCATTGATTGCAAACAACTGACTGCTGTATTGAGTGTTTGTTCAGCCCATCCCAAACGTTAACAGTTACCAAATATATTTCCTAATGTCAATCTTAGGCTCAGCTAAATAAAATTTGTTTATAGGAATAAAAAAAATAGATAAATTATTTAAATTAAAATAGATGTGTCAAGATGGCTGTTTTTTGCTGAAGGTGGCCAAATGTTAAGTAAAAGCTACCAGGCGTTGCTGTTATTTCGCTGATGTTATTCAAGGGAAAGAACAACTAAGGTGGCAAATTTGACTAGACACAAAACAAGAGTAATGACCACGAATGAATTTTTGGCTAACTTTGCAACTGTAGGAAAAAACATTTATAGTATTGGATTTATCCCAACTTAGTTAAAAATTAACTGCCAAGAGGATTTGCTGAGGCGATCGCTAACTAAAGCATGCCAATTTGCCAAAGTTGCTTGAAATTGCGGCTCTTGCAGGTCGGAAATCCAAAGAATTAGCGCATCTTCACCATTATCTTGGTAGTAACGCCGACGCCGCCCAGCTGTTTTGAAGCCAAATTTTTGGTATAAAGATATGGCTGCTAAGTTTGAAGCTCGGACTTCGAGGGTCGCTCTCTCCAAGCCGCGATCGCAAGCTGTATTTATGATTGAATATAGTAAAACCTGCCCTAAACCTTGATGGTGATATTGAGGATGAACTGCCAAAATTGTAATATGGGCTTCCTCCAAAATTGACCAAAAGCAACCCATTCCTAGCAGCCTTGAATTCGAGATCGGGGAAAATAAACCCAGCAGATCGCTGTTGGGACTGTCCAACTCTCGTTGGTAGGCATCCATTGTCCACAAGCCACCAAAACAGGCTTGATCGAGTTCTAGCAATGCACTCAGATGCTCTGGGGTTAAAAATTTAAGTTCTAAGTCTAATGAGATCACATTTATTGAATAAGATTACAAACCCTTTGTAAACTGGGAATCGGGAGATTTAACTTACGCCCGTAATTTGAACAAGGACAACTCTTATAGTTATGGTATCGACTCACCCCACTGGGGTTAAACATTCTGGAAGTCAGTATTTACCTCAAACCAGCGTCAATGCAAATCTTTCACCTAATCAAGAACTTCTACCCTTGAGTGCCAGAGTTCATAATCATGACTTCCTGGAAATTGGTGGGTGTGATGTTACAACTCTAGTTAAAAGATTTGGTTCACCTTTATATATTTTAGATGAAGAAACCCTGCGTTCGGCTTGTCAGCAATATCGAGATGCTTTTAAGCAATACTACAAGGGTGAATCTCAAGTACTGTATGCCTCAAAAGCTTGGAATTGTCTAGCAGTTTGTGCGATCGCGGCATCTGAAGAATTAGGAATAGATGTAGCATCTGGGGGAGAACTCTATACCGCTCTGCAAGCGGGTGTCAGTCCTGATAAAATCTATCTCCATAACAATAACAAGTCTCGTGAAGAATTAATTTTTGCCATAGAATCCGGTTGCACCATTGTCGTAGATAACTGGCACGAGTTACGCACTTTGGTAGAAATTGTAGAGACGTTGTATACAACGTCTCTACAATTTCCTCGTTTATTGCTGCGGTTGACTCCAGGTATTGAATGTCACACACATGAGTATATCCGCACGGGACAACTAGATAGTAAATTTGGCTTTGATCCTAACCAGCTAGAAGAATTGTTTAGTTTTATCAGCAAGCAATCTGCCCTGAACTGCGTAGGGTTACATGCTCATATCGGTTCTCAAATTTTTGAGCGTCAACCGCATCGGGATTTAGCTGCTCTCATGGTGCAGTGGTTGCGGCAAGCAGCAAAGTATGGTTTAAAACTGACAGAGTTAAACGTTGGTGGTGGTCTAGGGATTAAATATATAGAATCAGACGACCCCCCTAGTATAGAAGAGTGGGTAAAACCGATTTGTGAAGTAATTCAACAAGCTTGTGCAGTCGAAAATCTGCCTTTACCGAAGTTGCTGTGTGAACCGGGGCGATCGCTAATTGCCACAGCTTGCGTCACTGCCTATACTATTGGTTCATCCAAAGTTATTCCCAAAATTCGTACCTATGTAGCAGTTGACGGAGGAATGTCTGACAATCCCCGCTCGATTACTTACCAAGCAGTTTATCGAGCAGTAGTTGCCAATAAAATGTCTTCTCCTCTGACAGAAACCGTCACAATTGCTGGTAAACATTGTGAATCAGGAGATATTCTGATTCACAATGCTCTACTGCCAAAAACAGAACCACAGGATATTCTCGTAGTTATGGGAACTGGTGCGTACAATTACAGTATGGCATCTAACTACAACCGCTTACCCCGACCGGCAGCAGTTTTAGTGGCGAATGGCGAAGCAAATTTAATTTTGCAACGCGAAACTTATCAAGACTTAATTCGACAAGATTGCCTACCAGAAAGACTAAAAAATAGTCATTAGTCCCCGAAGTTCTGATCGGAGGAAGCCTCCGCTCAGACTTCTCTCTTGGTCATTGGTCATTAGCTAGGAGCTAAACCCTGTCTATTTTGAAATTTAGAGTTTTTGAAGAGAGTATATTATTCTGTCATGGCTTGAGTTTTGAGCTTTAGCCTCATTACAAAAAACTACGGTTTTCACAGTAGACGCAGTTTAATTACAAATGACTAATGACTGATGACCAATGACTAACTGTAATTAGAGGCAAAAGTGTAATCCAGATGTCATGAGAGATTGGTGGAAGCAATGGCTGACAAACCTAGGATGGTCACAGTCCTTGCTGCTTGGGACTCTGGATATTACGTTAGTTCTGGCGCTGACGTACATGATACTAGTTATTATTAGTGAGCGTCGAACACTGTGGATGGTGCGGGGGTTCATTGTTTTGATGCTAGCCTCAGCACTAAGTGGCAGATTGGGTCTACCTCTGCTGAGTTTTGTATTGGAAAAGTTGGTAATTGGTTGTGCTGTAGCGATGGCAGTTGCTTTACAGTCAGAGTTTCGTAGATTTTTGGAACAATTAGGACGTGGTGAATTCCGCCAGTTATTTCAACCTTCAAGTCTGGCAATCCCCAAGTCTGATAGTGTAATTGATGAAATAGTCGAGGCTGTGAAAGAATTGTCAAAAAACCGCATTGGAGCTTTACTAATTTTAGAAACCACAGGCCCAATTGATGAGCGAGATTTTTCTGTGCCTGGAGTAAAGCTAAATGCAGAAGTTTCTAAGGAACTGATACAGACAATCTTTCAACCGAAAACTTTGTTACACGATGGAGCAACATTGATCCGTGGTTCACGGATTGTGTCATCGGGTATAATTTTACCACTTTCGGGACGCACAGCCTCGCGCCAGTTGGGAACACGCCACCGGGCGGCGATGGGAATTACTGAGCGGGTCGAAAATTGTATTTGTGTCGTTGTATCAGAAGAAACGGGTTCTATTTCCTTAGCGGAACGAGGAACCCTAAATAGACCGCTGACGATTAGGAAGCTCAAAGAGTCATTAGATGCTCAATTGTCTCCAACGGTGGATCGGGAAGCTGTCGCTCCGGGTCTGTTAAGTTTGGCTCGTCAGATAGGTGGCAAGGCACTAGCACTGGTTTCACGTTTACTCGGATTACCATCGACCGCTTCTCGAGATAAAAAATGACAGTACAAGAAACTAAATTGCAAGATTTGCCCATTGACTTGAAACGAGAGCTTTTACCAAAGCACGTTGCGGTAATTATGGATGGCAATGGTCGATGGGCTAAACGTCAAGGTCTACCTCGAATTATGGGGCATAAAGCTGGTGTAGATGCTCTTAAGGATTTGCTCCGTTGTTGTAAAGATTGGGGAATTCAAGCGCTGACAGCTTATGCTTTTTCGACAGAGAACTGGAAAAGACCTCAAGAAGAGGTAGATTTTTTGATGACTCTGTTCCAAAGAGTTTTGCGCCAAGAACTGCGGGAAATGGTAGAGGAAAACGTTCAAATTCAGTTTGTTGGAAATTTGCAGGCCCTACCGCGATCGCTCCAACGTGAAATTTCTCGTTCAATGGAAGAAACTAGGAATAATCCTGGTATCCGCTTTACAGTCGCAACTAATTATGGCGGACGCCAGGAGATTATCCAAGCTTGTCGAGCGATCGCCGAAAAAGTTCAACAAGGTTTGTTACAACCTCATGAAATTAATGAACAAGTGTTTGAGAGTCATCTGTACACAGCAGGAATAGCTGACCCAGATTTGCTAATCCGTACTAGTGGAGAAATGCGCCTCTCGAATTTCCTTCTCTGGCAAATGGCTTATGGAGAAATGTACATAACAGAGACTCTCTGGCCAGATTTCGACCGTGCTGAGTTTCACCGCGCTTTGTGTGCCTACCAGCAACGAGAGCGACGGTTTGGGAAAGTTTAGGGACTGGGGACTGGGGACTCTTAAAAAGGGGAAAAGGTTAAAGGGTAAAGCGCAAAGTCTGAGCCGTACTCCTACGGGGAAGCAAGCTACGCGGAGCGTCTCGTAGAGAGGCTTCCGACGCTCCTACGTCGCTCTAAGCGTAGCCATGCCGCAGGCTTTACGCTACGCTATCTATCCGTTGGCGCAGCCTCTCGTAGAGAAGGCATCAGAACTTTGTAAGAGAGGGGAAAGGGATGGTTTTTTCTTTTCCCCCTTTCCCTTTCTCCAATGCCCAACTCCCAATACCCAATGCCCAATTCATAATTTACGGGCCAGAAAATACGGCTTGTTCTATGTCTTCTCGACTAAGGGAATATTTGAAGGAGCGTTGGATATCTTGTCCATTTTCTCCAGATTGAATGTATCGCACAATAATTTGCTCAATGTCGAGCCAGAGTTCGGCTTGCCAACTGGGACGCTGCACATGCCAGCAATGCCGCTGTGTTTCATCTTGTTGACAGCCTTGATTTTTGAGCCATTGCTCAATTTGCGGCAGAGGATGATTATATAAGGGGGTGTCAGAGGGAAGAAAAGACATAAGCAATACAGAATTTTACTTAGAAATAATTAACAAAAATATTTTTTAATCTTAATCTTTAATTTGGCTTGGGGTAGTAGGTGGCGAAAAGTTAGTAATCTGCTGTTGTAATGGAGGTGGTTGCAGCAGTTGCGTTTGAAAGGCAGCATCACCGCGAGTTAAACCAATGGCGATCGCTAGCAGCAGACAACCCAAAAAAGTCAACAATAGAATAAACAAAACAAAAATTTCGCCAGATGAGAGGGGGCGATCGCTGGCATCGAGGTAAGCTGATTTAGACCAGTCGTGGGAACGGGAAACCGGATGGTTCAAGTCGGGAGGTGGTTGAATAACCCCAAAGCGGGAATAGCCAATTTTTAAATCGTAACTTAACCGTCGTTCTGGGCTGCTAAGGGTGGCGTAAGCTTCATTGATTTGCTGAAATTTAGCAGTAGCAACAACAGTAGACAACTCTGTAGTGTCAGGATGATAGCGTTTGCTCAGTTCTCGATAAGCACGACGAATATCGATTACCGATGCTGAGGGATGCAGTCCTAGCAAGGAGTAATAAGTGGGTTCACTGCGTTTTGGCATTGCCCCATTGTGATTCACGGCTGTTTGAGTCACCTTGCGATCGCGCTTTTTCTATCATTGTAAACCTGCTAGCTCCACAGAAGGCGAGTCTCTTATGTCTAACTCGAAATGGAATAGCTTCATCTTCAGAAACCTTAGCAGCGTCATAGGCACGAATTGATTCCAATTCTTCAGCAGTGGATAGTAATTTTTTGTGTTTAGTTGATATAATCCTTAAGCCAATAAATCAGCGCGGGGTTTAAAGGTTTCAATTTGCCGCAATTTTTCGTACAATTCCCGTTCTTGGGTACTAATATTCTTCGGCGTTAGTACTTGAATCTCCACCAATTGATCGCCACGTTTACCGTTTTCGGCGGGATAGCCCTTATTCGCCAAGCGGAGTCTTTGACCAGACCTCACTCCTGGGGGAATTGTCATTTTCACTGGGCCATCCAGAGTTGGTGCTTCTACCTGTCCTCCCAAGACTGCCTCAGTGGGAGTAACAGGTACTTGGCAAAATATATTAGAGCCTTCTAGCTTAAACAATGGATGCGGCTCAACGGTAATTTTTAAGTACAGGTCTCCGCCGCCAATACCTTGGTTTCGCAGACGGATATTTTGACCTGTTACCATACCTGGAGGCATATTAACTTCTAGCGATCGCCCATCTTCCAAGCGAATACGTTCGCTACCACCGAGATAAGCTTTTTCCAATGGTAAGGTCAATCTGGCTTCGATATCGCGACGGTTGGGGCGGGGGCTGACTGTATATTGAACTTTTGTATTGGTGGAACGAAACGGATCTTCTTTGGTGCTGCTAGCCGAATTTGTCCCGTTTTTACTTGCTTTGCGACCACCCACACCAATGACTTGATTAATAAAATCCTCAAAGTTGGAAAACTGTCCAGGGTCTACCTCTTGAGTGCTGGTACGACCGTTAGCGCGATTATCTACCCCCCAGCCTCCTTTGCCTCGTGGCGTCGTTTGTTTGCCAGCAAAGCCTTGTTGCTTCCAGTAGCGGCTAAACTGGTCGTATTGTGCTCGCCGTCCTGGGTCAGAAAGAACTTCATAAGCCTGACCGACAACCTTAAATTTTTCCTCTGCTGCTTTGTTTCCTGGATTTAGGTCAGGATGATACTGTCGTGCTAACCGCCGATAAACCTTTTTAATTTCCTCATTGGAGGCGTCTTTAGATACTCCCAAAATCTCGTAATAATCGCGGAAATTCTGCAAATTTTGCATAGTTCAGTTATTTAACTTTAAGAATTTAGATTTTAAGAAAGTCTTTTATTTGACTTTTGGTAATGACTTGTCTTCTCCTGTAGTTGACGCTACGTGTTAGGCGAATCTGTGTCTAAAGGGCTTTATGACGAACAGAAATTCAGGGATTTTGATGATGAGCTATAACTTAAAAGACTTAATTATTAACTCTTTTACCAATTATCGAGTCCTAATTCCGAATCAATTTGATTATTTTCGGATTACCAAACCTGTGGGTTGGGGTCTGGGCGGGATTTATTTACTGCCTATTCATGACTAATGCTACCAATCATCGTCATCATCCCAGTTGTCCTGGTAGCTTGGACGAGATTTGCGAGAAGAACGGTTGTCATAGGAGGAGGAACGACTATCTTTGTCATAGTCCCGGTTGTTATAGTCCCGGTTATTGTAATCCCGGCTGTTATAATCCCGGCTATTATAATCCCGGCTGTTGTAGTCCCTCCCATAAGAATCGCGTTCCCGGTACGTATCTCTGGGAGATTCGCGTTCCCGTTCTTTATCTCCACCAGTAAAGATGTCACGGATAGTACCAAGCAGGTCATCCTCTTCGTCCTCAGCATAATACTGACGAACTTCCCGATTTAGCTCATACAGAGCATCTTGCAGGTCGGCGTAAGCTTGGTCAATACCGCGATCGTCATTTTGCTTGAGACTTTCTCGTAGTTCCTGGCAAATATTATCAATCCGTTGGCGGCGGTTGCGGGCAAACTGCATCCCAAATTCCAGCGCCACTTCTCTAAGTTGCCGTTCTGCTTGAAAAATTAACCCCTCGGAACGAGTACGCTTTTCTATTCTTTCTTTGCGTTCTCGGTCAACTTCAGCATATTTTTGGGCATCTTGAATCATCCGATTCACTTCCGACTCGTTCAAAGTAGAAGCGCCTTGAATGGTTATACTCTGTTCTCTACCAGTGGTTCTATCCAGAGCTGTTACCTGTAAAATGCCATTAGCATCGATATCAAAGGATACCTGAATCTGTGGGACTCCTCTAGGAGCAGGCGGAACGCCATACAGCTTGAAACGTCCCAAAGACTTATTATTTGCTGCCATTTCCCGCTCACCCTGAACTACGTGGATTTCCACAGTATTTTGGTTATTTTCAGACGTGGAAAAAATGTCAGAGCGGCGTACTGGTATGGTGGTGTTACGAGGAAGAAGTTTTTTCATCACGCCGCCAATGGTTTCTAAGCCCAAAGACAGAGGCGTGACGTCCAAAAGCAGCACATCTTTGAGTTCACCCGCCAGAATGCCTGCTTGAATGGCTGCACCCACCCCCACCACTTCATCGGGGTTGACGTTTTCATTGGGTTCTGTGCCAATCAAGTCCCGCACTAGCTGCTTTACCATTGGCATCCGTGTGGAACCGCCAACTAGCACGACTTCTTCAATGTCTGCGGGTGACATACCAGCATCTTTCAACGCCCTTTTAACTGGTGTCCGCAATCTCCCCACTAAGTCAACGCACAAACCTTCAAACTGGGAACGAGTCAGACGAGTTTCTAAATGTTTAGGGCCTTCCTGGTCAGCAGCAATAAAAGGTAAGTTAATATCAGTGACGCTGACAGAGGAAAGCTCGATTTTTGCCTTTTCAGCAGCTTCCATCAGGCGTTGTAACGATTGTCTTTCGCGTCTTAAGTCTATTCCTTCCGTTTCCAGAAATTGCTCTGCCAACCAATCTACGATTTTTTTGTCAAAGTCATTACCACCAAGTTGCGTATCTCCACTAGTAGCTTTGACTTCAAATATGCCATCGCCAACTTCTAGAATCGACACGTCAAAAGTACCACCACCTAAGTCAAATACTAAAATGGTTTCCGTATCACCACGATCCAATCCGTAAGCTAAAGATGCAGCAGTCGGCTCATTGAGAATCCGCAACACCTCTAACCCGGCAATTCTACCAGCATCGCGGGTTGCCTGCCGCTGAGAATCATTAAAATAAGCTGGAACTGTAATCACTACCCCTGTTACTGGTTCACCCAAGTAACGACTAGCATCGTCTGCCAATTTCTTCAGCACCATTGCCGAAATTTCTTCTGGCGCGAATTCTCTATTGAGACGGGGACAGGCAATTTTAATATTACCTACTTCGTCCTTACGAATGGTGTAAGGTATACGCTTTGAATCTGGACTAAGTTCGCCATACTTCCGCCCAATGAAGCGTTTAACTGCGAAAAATGTATTTTGTGGGTTGAGGACGGTTTGTCGCCGTGCCATTTGCCCAACTACTCTTTCACCTTCTTTGCTGAAACCAACTACGGAGGGGGTTGTTCGCATTCCTTCTGCATTGGCAATTACCACCGGCTTGCCACCCTCCATTACGGCGACTACTGAGTTGGTTGTACCCAAGTCGATGCCGACTACCTTGCCCATGCGTTACTCTTCTCCTAGCGTGTCTTATAAATTTATTATGATTGGGCGGGACTATCTTTAGCTTTGTGCTACAGAATGAAAACGCCTCAATGGTATGATAAACATGATTAAGGCCAGAATAGAAGAATTTAAGTTTGAGGAGCTAGTTGCAAGACTAGGATAACATTGACGATGGTTAGTGTGCCTCAGCAGCATTAACTCTTGTAGTCCAATGAATTTAATTCACTATATCTAAACAGTTGGGAAATACGGCCCAATAACACTATGCCCTGTTTTTCCCTCCTGTCTGAAAAAGATTATATTGGGACTATTTTAAACATTTGAATTTAAAAGAGCGATTACGAACTCATCTGATTGAGATTGCGCGAGAACGCGATCCTTACATGGCGACAGCTGGACATTTTTTTGTTCAAGAATATATCCGTCAACAATTTGCACGATGGGAAAGTGTGGAAATCCACACCTTTTTAGTAGGGAGCAAAACCTGTAAAAATCTCATTTTAAATTTGCCTTCCCAGGCTGAACAGCAAAAACAAGACTTGCCACCAATTTTAATTGGTGCTCACTATGATGCTGTACCCGGAACACCTGGCGCTGATGATAATGCTACAGGTGTAGCAGTATTGCTGGAATTGGCAAGGAAGTTTGCCGTCGAACCAGCAAAATATCCTTTGAGACTGGTTGCTTTCGATATGGAAGAATACGGCTTACTGGGTAGCGCTGACTATGCAGCCTTGTTACGCCAACAAAAACAACCGCTACGCTTAATGATCTCCCTAGAAATGCTGGGCTATCGTGATTCTAATCCTGGCTCCCAAAATTACCCGCCCCCTCTAGAACGCTTTTACCCAAATCGCGGCGACTTTATTAGTTTAATTGGCAATTTGCGGACAATTCGTGACTTAATTGGGATTAGCCGCAGTATTCGCAAAGTTGGCATACTTAGTCAGTGGCTACCAGTATCCAACAGAGGTTTAGTAGTTCGTCAGACAAGACTAAGCGATCATGCACCATTTTGGGATGCAGGTTATCCGGCAATTATGGTGACAGATACAGCATTCTTGCGGAATCCAAACTATCACAAACCTAGTGATACCATTGCCACTTTAGATTTAGATTTTCTCACAGGTATATGCGAAGGTTTAGAACTTAGTATTCGGCGATTATGAGCTAGGGTTAATAGCTATATATAATTACTCATGACCTAACTTATAGAGTTTCTTTGTTATGATTTAACACTAGGAGTCAAACTAGTTAAATCATCTATATTGCGTTTCATTGTGTTGCAAATTGCATCTAGGGGTAAGTCGTTGGCATCATAACCGAAGGGATTTTCTATTTCTAAGCCGATCGCTTCAATGCCAAACACTGTAAAACCAACTAAAGCAGAAATTATAGCTGTCCACCAACCGAGACTATTCACTATTTGAAATGGTAAGAGAAAGCAGTATAGTATTAACAATTGCTTAAGATGAATGGCATAAGCGAGCGGCATGGGTGTTTTTAAAATCCGCTCACAAGCACCTAAGTTATCCACAAGATTATTTAATAATTCTTGCATAGATGTTAATTGGTAGCTATTGAGGCAATTGCGCTTATACTGCTGCTGTAAAAAATCTCCTATCCAAAAAGCAACCTCTATGGGAGGATTATTCATAATCTTCAGTTTGACGTACATAGAAGATGGCATTAATTCTTCTAACTCGCTAGTTACAGTTTCTCCCCGCAAATGTAATTTAGTTGTGACAGCAAAAGCTACCAACAAATTTAATGCTGTAATTTTATTTTTTCTATCATCTGGAGATATTTCATCAACTGATACCCAAATTTGCCGTGCTAGATTTCGGACGTTATTTACTATAGAACCCCAACATTTTCTACCTTCCCAAAACCGCTCATAAGCAGTATTTGTGCGAAATACTAGCAACAAACCTAAAACAATACTGGGAATAACACTTCCTAAAATAGGTTGAGATACAGGTAATCGAAAATGGTGTAATATAGAAATTAAAAAACCAAAAGTTCCACACCAGATAATATGTTTGTAAATGGCTCTTGTAACTGAACCTTTAAGCTGTAAGGTTGTTTGTAACCATTGCAGTTTTTCGGCTTTCATGCACTTACCTTAATAAAATATTTAGTATCTGAGTAATTTAAAAATAATAACTCTAAGAACGTTATTTTTATAAACTTAATTTAGTTGCGATCGCACACCAGAAACTCTTGATTTATCCCCACAACTGTTATGGATATGTCTTTACTAAAAATATAGCGGTTCTTGATTACGTGTAATTAGATTTAGTTTGGGGATATGATATTACGCTAATTAAAAATCTTTATTTTAGAAAACAGTCAGGTAATTGTCGAGTTTGTTTTTGCTAAGGTGACATAAGCGTATACGCGCAGCACGTCATTATACATCACCCCGATATTTGAGTATATACCCTAACGACATTCGACAATGGCATAGGTAAAAATTGATTTATGTTTGAAACCTGTGACTGCTCCAGAACGCCTTTATCGTATCTGGAGTTTCTTTTTAGCTGATTATGCGAACTTGGCTAGTTCTTGAGAAACCGATGGCATCGAGGATAATTCCCCATCGGGCAGATTTTGCGATAGCGCAAGCGCTGACTTGTCAGTTCGCAATTTTGTAAAATATCCTGATACGCCATAACGTGGCTGAATAGGAATACATACTGAATTCTTTATATCGAAAACGGAGCATCACTTGTTGATGTACTCCCGATGCATAACAACTCTCGCAAAACCGCCCCAGCTAATCACTGGGGCGGTTGTGCTTTGCATGAAAATGTCTACTCAACTGTTCTTTGCCTGACTGCTGCTACCCAAAAATTTCGATGAGCATAAAAAACTAGTAAAGCTTATCCCACGTCTGTTTAGACTAACTTGAGTCGCGGGATAAGCTTACAAACTCAAAAAATT
This sequence comes from Nostoc sp. MG11, assembly GCF_014904695.1. Classification (GTDB taxonomy): domain Bacteria; phylum Cyanobacteriota; class Cyanobacteriia; order Cyanobacteriales; family Nostocaceae; genus Komarekiella. The sequence goes on from NZ_JACXXN010000016.1 coordinate 48,571, forward strand.
ACTTCTTTGCAAATACCATCAAATCTCAGCAAAGAGGCAAATTTCGCATTTATTCTCAACTCTCGTCAGAAGTATTAACCAAACCAGTGAGAGGGTTCATAACCTGGTTGAACTGTTTCACAAAGATGATGGCTAATCCAATCTGACTTTTCTTGAACGATTGAACAAATGCCTTGGTGAATCAAATTTTGGAGGTGTAGTTGTTGTTCTAGGGGTTTACGGGAGAACTTGTAGTTTAACAAGTTCTCTGTTTCAGCCTCGACTAGCGGTATCTGTCTTTCAGACATTGCACTATAAAAGCAGGGAATGCGGCTGAGGACAAAGGCAATTAGCTCTTGGCGCAAGTCAGGAATTGCAAAGGCTTGTTGATAAGGATGGTATGGATATGTATCCAAAACACTTTCAATCTCTCCTATTACTGATTGCTGTGTTAAATTGACTACGGTTTTCATAATTTTTAAACCTCTTTTTTAATCCAGTCGATGCTTTGTCAGGGAAACAATGTTTCTAGATAGCAACGCCGTCATAACAATCAGTTAGAAGTGATTTAACTGATAGATGCAACAGACCCCGGACTTAACTTTTTATCTTGGTAGAATATGAGACATTTGGCTCTGCTGATTTTAGTTAAAGTTTATACTGTTTTACAGTATTACTTATTAAAACAGCATTCAATAAACTGGTAAACCACCGATATTTTATATCTATAACTCTAATTATTTCAAAGTTATGTCTTTTTGGCAGAAAACTATACAAAACGCAGTATATGATTTAGGGGATCAAGTCTAATACTGACAAAGCAACTTTAATTAGGATGAAATTTTTAATCAAGTTTAACTTCTTAGGTAATTTACATTACTTATAACTTTAGCTGCTCAATCTGCTGTTGCAGCATGAACTAAAATTTATTTATTGAGTTTAGAGAATTGATTTTTCAAGCATTAATTTTATAGGTTACAAAAACAATGACTTACTATGTAGATAAATCAGTCTCATGATAGATGATAAGATTAGTTAAAAATATTTAAAAAATTTGTATTATCTAAAGGTAAATGGCGCATTTGATTGTTAATTTGCTCAGCAGCAGCCAATCCAGAAAGCATCGCACCTTCTACAAGATTGCCGCCACACCAATCACCACAGCAGACTAAAGGTAGAGGGGTTTCGGCAGACAAAACAGCTTCGTGCCAAGGATGACTAGGAAAGGCATAACGCCAACGATGTACTTGCATCCAGTCGGGAGTATTTAACCAGGGAAGAGATAGAGATTCAGCTGCACGTTGCAAGAGATACTGTGCAGCAGGTTGTAAATCCTGTGTTTCCAGATGACGTTGGGCAAAATCAGCGCTACTATGCACCACAAAATGTGGTTGCTGAGGACTGGGACGTTTGCTACTATCCAAACCAATCCATGCCAAATCAGCGTCATCCATAAAACTTAGAGCTTTCCACGCTGGGAGCGGTTGGGATGTGGGAAAATATCCAGCGATAGTACTTATGCATGGGTCAAACTTCACAGACCGGAGGTTATCAAGAAAGATTGCATCTAATAGACTTTCCCCCAAGGGTGTCAACAGCATCAAAGCTTGGGGTGCAGGAACGGCGACTACTATGGCTGTTGCAGTGAATTCTTCGTTGCCAGATTCGAGAGTGAGACGCCAAGTATTTTCGGGAGTTAGGGTAATGGCGATGACACGCTGATTCAACAAAATTTCTAAACCTTGGCCAAAAAATTTAGCGATCGCACTCATTCCCCCAGGCGCAACATAGCAAGGACAGGAGCTTGTAGATTGATATATAGGAGCATTGGATTTGAGTTCGTAAACTTTATCTGTCCAGACTTTGAGAATGTCGCGATCGCCCAACAACTCCACAAAGCGCCTCAACAATTCACCCTTTGGCTTCAAGTAACAAGCCCCATGATCTGCCCAAGTTCCATGCAAACGGCGTGTCGCAACTCTTCCCCCTAAACCACGGGACTTTTCTACAACCAGCACTGAATATCCAGCTTGACTCAACTGCTGGGCACAAGCTAAGCCAGCTATTCCGGCACCAATCACTGCAATATCAGTCATAAGTCAAATAGTTCTTGGTTATTTTTTGTTAAAGGACAAATGATAAAGCGAAAAGTTTGAGCCGTACTCCTACGGGGAAGCAAGCTACGCGGAGCGTCTCTTAGAGAGGCTTCCGACGCTCGTTCGACTTTGGCGTCTCACGCCACTTGCTCCACTTTGGGAAACGCGAAGGGAGAAGACTCGCTAGCGCTGCGCTATCGGATCAAAACTTTTCAAGAGAGGACAAAATACCTAATAGTAGAATAGGGTACAGAAAGGCTGCACGGAAGGGAGGAAGGGAAATTGGATGAGATGAGGATGGCGCTAGAGTTAGCAACCGAAGAAGAATTACAAGATTTAACGGCAATTCTATTTAGTCGTAAATTCAATCCCCTAGATTATGTTCACACGCCCGAACCCATTGAAGTGCAAAGCCAAGACCGCAAAGCTTGGCTGGACGCACTAGAAGATCGCTTCCGCTTTTTAGCGGCAGATGGGATGACGGTATTGCGGGGACGCACAGAGCAGGTAACTTACCGACAAGCGCTAATTCAAGTATGTAAATATTTGAAAATTTCTTATTCTAATCAGCTGGCAACTGTTGATTTAGAAGCAGAGGTATTTTTGCATCTGCTTGGACAGGTGTGGAAAAAATTGCCTGAACAGGAAAAGCAAAAATTGACTGTACGGGTGCAGCGTCAGCTTGTCAATTCAGAACTAAAACAACCGCTACCACTTTTATTACAACGTGACCCTTTGGGATTACTTTTCAAAGGAGGTAGTGCGCTGGCTGTGACTTCCCTCCTTCAACCACTAGTACTCAAACAAATCGCCCAGCAATTTGCCATACACTTTGCTACCCATGAAGTAGCCAAACAAACGGCAATCGCAGGCTCTCAAGCGGCTAAAACGCAGTTTCAAAACTACGTAGCTATGCAAATGGCCCGGCGGGGTATGACTTTGAGTGCAGCTCGTTACGGTGCAGTCCGTAGTATGTTTGCCGTGATCGGGCCGATGATGTGGGCTTGGTTTTTTGCAGATTTGGGATGGAGAGCGATCGCTACTAACTACGGTCGGATCATTCCTACCATTTTCGCCCTTGCACAAATTCGTCTTACTCGTGCTGAATGTTGGGAGCCAGCTTGAACAAGGCTTTTTACCATCCTGACCCTAGTTTACAAACCTCTTGGAACTTAACTCAATTGGGACTTTTGGTTTTTCCATTGAGTCCATTTTTGGGGGCTGTGGGTTTAGGTTTTGCAGTATTACTAACTTGGCTGCAACAATCTAGCATAATTAACCGCCGCCCCCTCAACTGGGGATTTGCTCTCCTCAGTGTATTGCTGATCATTACCGCTGGATTTGCCCATAACAAAACAGAGGCTTTCCTCGGCTTATTTAATTTCTTACCGTTTTTTTTAGTTTTCGTTGGTCTGAGTGCGCTGATTCAAACACCTGCCCAATTGCGACAAATGGCTTGGATTTTGGTGATTGGTTCCTTGCCGGTAGCAATTATGGGTTTGGGGCAGTTGTTTTTAGGCTGGACTTTGAAGTTACAGTTTTTATGGATCGTCTTAGAGTGGGCGATCGCACTAGGAGGAGAACCACCAGGTCGCATGGCCTCAATCTTCATGCACGCTAACAGCTTCGCGGCTTATCTGGTAATAGTTTTTACTCTGGGATTAGGGTTGTGGCTGGAAAACTATCAGCAATTAAGAGTCAAGGGGAGCCACTGCGTTGGACGGGTTTCCCGGCTTAAAGCAAGTGGCGTTCAAGAGTCAAGGGTAGCCACTGCGTTGGGCGGCTCTGCCGACTTGTTCGCGCAGCGTCTCCGCGAGGAGAAGCAAGTGGCGTTCAAGCGTCAAAATTTTCTCCCTCTTCCCTTCCTTTTCCTAACTGTGGCGGAGATTGTAAATTTCATCGCTTTGATTTTTACTAACTCGCGGAATGGGTGGGCGATCGCTATTTTTGCCTGTTTAGCTTATGCATTCTATCAAGGGTGGCGCATTCTTGTGGGTAGTGTCGTCGGTATAGTGAGTAGCGTTCTTTTGGCAGCTTTTGCCCCCTCACCAGTCGCTCAATTTTTTCGCCAGATCGTTCCTACTTTCTTTTGGGCGCGATTAAACGACGATATGTATCCAGATAGACCAGTTGCTTTAATGCGAAAAACTCAGTGGGAATTTGCCTGGTCTTTGACTCAGCAACATCCTTGGACTGGCTGGGGCTTACGCAGCTTTACAACACTCTACAAAACGCAGATGCAGATTCGCTTGGGTCATCCCCACAATTTGTTTTTGATGCTATCTGCTGAAACTGGTTTTCCAAGTACTTTTTTGTTCTGCGGCTTACTAGGTTGGATTTTAATTGCAGGTTTCCAACTGCTGCGAAAGTCAAAATATATAGATAAACAAGATAGATTGATATTTTTCAGTTATCTTTTGGTCTTTGTTGGGTGGCTATTATTCAACACAGTAGACATAACTCTATTTGATTTCCGTTTAAATATGCTCTCGTGGTTGCTTTTAGCTGCTATTTGTGGAGTAGTCTATCACTATGATAAAAATAACAGGCTTGTAGATCATTAAAATTAGCCAGTTAAATAATAGCGAACAACAATGCCATTTAGAATAGCCATCAGCTGTTTTTCAGTGTATGCACTGGGGACATTCGTAGTTTTAAGTTAATACTATTACTATATTCACGTCTGTGAGTGTGGCTAATGCCGAATTAGTCGCTGTTGCTGATTGTTGGGAAGGTGTAGGGACAACCCTTCTGGGGTTTTCCTGCATCCAGGGCATCTCTCGTAGATGCCCTTTTTTTATTTGTTGTTTTTTCTCAGTTAAGCATATTTTTACAAAAATTTTTATTAATAAAAATCGTAAAAAATTATCCTTATAGTCTTTTGCATTTTTCTCTTATTCATTAGCTCTACTAATGTTGATAAGTTCATAGTCAGAGATTTACTAGTCCTCAAAAATAATGATACAGACTAATAGTTTAGCTCATTAACTTTGATAGTTATGCATGTTTGTAGTAAGGATTTTAGTCCTTGATTTTTTTAAGCACTAAAGTGCTTACTACGAACTTCTTAGAACTTTTACGACAGACCAATAATAAAGTTTTGAAACTTGTTGCCGACCACATTCGCATCAAGTAGTGACTGCGGCAACCCTTATGGTGTAAGCAATCGGTAAAATGAGTGTGTCGGTAATGAAAAAAAGACGCCTCACTAACCAACCTTATGCTCACAACAGCTAACTTTCTTCAGTACACTCAGTGGTCGGGTATCGCCACCTTGGTATTTGCTGCTTTAGCAGTTTTGGCTTTTATTCTCAAATGGGGCATCCGCTTTCGGCTTGTGGGTACGACTGGCTTTATGCTGGTGCTGACGGGTGGTTTATTTGCCCTCTCAATAGTCCCTTTGAGTCGTACTGTCATTCCGGGAGCGGTTCGATTCAGTTTAGTTTATGACAATGGGGCAACACAAGCAGTGATTGCCATATCACCCGAAATTTCTCCTACACAATTAGATGCAACTTTACGTCAAGCAGCTAGTAATCTCTATTCTTATGGTCGCTTAGGTACAAGGGAAGATAATCAGCTGACAGTTCGCGCCCGTACCATTATTCACCCAGAACCAGGCATTTCTGTACCAGTTTACTTGGGTGAGGTAAAGCGATCGCTGGTTTCTCGTGAAAATTCGGAAATGACAGTCGAAATTTACCCGGACAAATTCGCCCAATTACCAAAACCTACTGCTTAATTTCGTGCTGGGGTGGGGTTTTTTCTATATTTTCCCCATCTCCATATTTCAGATTTTGACGGGCTTTTCACCTTCGTGTCTTGGTTCCTTTGTGGTTCAAAGTCAATTTTTTAACCACCAAGACACCAAGATACCAAGAAAAATACATTACACCTTGAAAGAATTAGCTGTCGCCTTAACACACCCTAAGATAATTGGTTAGTTATTTTTTTACTTGGAAGTCTCTAAAGCCTGAATAATTGATTTAATATCAGGTTAATCTAATTTTTTTTGTACTATATAATACAATAATTATTATTTTTATATTAAAATATGAATCTAACGATTCTGGTAAAAAGTTAATCAGTGTGCTGATAATGGGCAATTGTTATTGGGAATACTCACCGATTCCTAAAGGCAATCAGGTGTAATGAATGAGCTTATGCTTAAAGCCTAGTTAGCAGTTATCAATAACTTTTTTTATAAATCTGAGAGTGATAATGTTAACTAATTATACGGTTATTCAAAACTTTGATAGTTCGGAATTTAAGGCTAATGGCAATCTTATCCAACCACGTTCGTCAAACGACTCAACCAGTCAGCAACAGCCGAGTTGTATTTCATGATGACTGAAACCTAAGTGAGTCAGGTGTAAACTCATAGTCATCCTGAAATCAGCGTGGCAACACCGAATTTCTAGCCGCAAGTCTAATTTGATTAAGAAATATCAAGTTTTTGGCAAACTAGTTATATGCCTAATCAATCTTCTACTCAAACTGTGTCTACTCAAACTTCTAGTTCGTTATTTACACTCACGGTTGCCCCAGCCAAGGTAATCCGTGGTTCTAATGTGTTACAAACAGCCGCAAAAGAGATTGCCTGTTTGGGAAGTCGTCCTTTAATTGTGACAGGTGATACATCACAACAAGCGATCGCACATTTACGCACTTTTGACAATAGTCAAAAGAGTTTGCCAAAAATTCTGGCAGAACAACAGTTAGATACTGCTCAAGCCTCCTATGGCGTGGATTGTTGCGAAGCTAGCTTGAAATCTTTACAGAAAGCTGCAAAGGCACATCAAGCTGATGTGATTATTGGTGTTGGTGGCGGTAAAGCACTGGATACAGCTAAATTAGTCGCACAGCAGTTGCAGTTACCAGTAGTGACAATCCCGACCTCGGCTGCTACCTGTGCAGCGTGGAGTGCCTTGTCAAATGTTTATTCGGAAGCAGGGGCGTTTCTTTACGATGTCGCATTGTCTCGCTGTCCAGATTTATTAATACTCGACTACGACTTGATTCAAACTGCACCACAACGTACTCTGGTAGCTGGAATTGGTGATGCGATCGCTAAGTGGTACGAAGCTTCAGTCAGCAGCGGACACTCACAAGATACCTTAATTATTGCCGCAGTCCAACAAGCACGAGTTTTGCGAGATATCTTGTTGCAAAAGTCAGCCGCCGCCCTGAAAGAACCTGGTAACGAATGGCGAGAAGTCGTAGACGCTACAGTCTTACTGGCTGGGGTAGTTGGGGGACTAGGAGGGGCGCAGTGTCGCACCGTTGCTGCCCATGCCGTGCATAATGGTTTAACTCATATTTCAGGACATGGCAGTATTCACGGTGAAAAAGTTGCTTTTGGGATTTTGGTACAACTGCGGTTAGAAGAAATGCTACAAGGCAATCAATTAGCTGCTGCGGCACGGCAACAGTTGTTAAAGTTTTATGCAGAAATTGGACTGCCACAAAAATTAAGCGATTTGGGGTTAGGCAATATCACATTAGGCGAGTTGCAACGGTCAGCTGAAATTGCCTTATCTCCTAATTCTGACATCCATCGACTACCGTTTAAAGTCGCACCGGAACAGTTGATGGCTGCGATGGTTTCTACCACCGCACCAATAGATAGTAGAGACACGACGATTAATCGAGTCTCAATAAGAGGAATCAGTGATGAGGTTGAGGAATGAGTTTGAATTGGATAGTCCCAGCAGAACGTATACAAACACTGCCACCTTATGTGTTTGCCCGTCTAGATGAACTTAAGGCTAAGGCACGAGAACAAGGGCTAGATTTAATTGATTTGGGCATGGGAAACCCCGATGGCGCAACACCACAACCAGTGGTAGAAGCCGCGATCGCGGCTTTGAAAGATCCGGCTAATCACGGTTATCCTCCTTTTGAAGGCACTGCGAGTTTTCGTCGTGCCATCACTAATTGGTATCATCGCCGCTATGGTGTGGTTCTCGATCCCGATAGCGAAGCTTTGCCACTACTGGGTTCTAAAGAAGGATTGACTCATTTAGCGATCGCCTACATTAACCCTGGTGATGTGGTTCTAGTTCCTTCTCCCGCTTATCCTGCCCATTTCCGGGGGCCAGTGATTGCTGGTGGGAAAGTCCACAGCTTGATTCTCAAACCAGAGAACGACTGGTTAATTGATTTAGCTGCTATTCCTGATGCTGTTGCTGAACAAGCCAAAATTCTCTATTTCAACTATCCCAGCAATCCGACAGCTGCCACCGCCCCCCGCGAATTTTTTGAAGAAATCGTCGCCTTTGCCCGCAAGTATGAAATTCTGCTGGTGCATGATTTGTGTTATGCCGAGTTAGCTTTTGATGGTTATCAACCAACTAGCTTGCTAGAAATTCCCGGCGCGAAAGAAATTGGTGTGGAATTTCACACCTTATCTAAAACCTATAATATGGCTGGTTGGCGTGTGGGATTTGTAGTGGGGAACCGTCATGTAATTCAAGGTTTGCGAACTTTAAAAACCAACTTGGATTATGGCATTTTTGCTGCTTTGCAAACAGCAGCAGAAACCGCCTTACAACTGCCAGATGTTTATTTGCATGAAGTACAACAACGCTACCGCACTCGCCGCGATTTTCTGATTCAAGGATTAGGACAATTGGGTTGGGATATTCCTAAAACCAAGGCGACAATGTATCTTTGGGTGAAGTGTCCTGTTGGTATAGGTTCCACAGATTTTGCCCTCGATGTATTGCAGCAAACTGGTGTTGTCGTCACCCCAGGAAATGCTTTTGGAGTTGCAGGTGAGGGGTATGTGCGGATCAGTTTGATTGCAGACTGCGATCGCTTAGGTGAAGCTTTACATCGCTTCCAGCAAGCTGGTATCCGCTATCAGCCTGAAGCCCCACTTTCTAATTCTGAAGCGATCGCTGATCTCGTTAGTTGAATAGAGGAAGAGAACCCAACATACATGACTAAAATTTTTGCTGATGATGTTTGATATCATGTAAAAAAGTAGAAAGAGTTAAAAATGATTGGTACGAATATTTACATCAGTCAAGAAACTCAAGACTCTCTAATTAAAGCTGCTGCTTTAAAAAAAATGTCTGTTGAAGAACTAGCTTCTTCTATTGTGAGGGAAAGTATTCAAGAAAAGGTTGGGCAAATTAGATATTCTTATGAGAATCAAGGCAAATTTGCCATTAATCCTCTTCTAAAAATGCAACCCTATGCTTATTTAGCAGATCCTAATGAACCCGCTATTTCTCCTGATGATTGGGAAATGAATCAGAACTCTGAAGTCAATGTTTTGTGATCATTCTTGATACTCATATTTGGGTTTGGTGGAATCACAATTATTCAAGGTTGACCCCTCCCCACTGTGAGGCAATAAATAGGGAAAGACCTCATGGTTTAGGTGTTTGCTTCATAAGTTTGTTAGAGATTAGCAGACTTGTTACCTAAAATAAGTTAATTTTTCCCTGTTCGATTCAAGAATGGTTTAATATTGCTTTGGCACAAGAAGGAGTAATTATTCTATCAATTACTCCCCAAATTGCCATTGATTCTTACTCACTTCCAGGTAATTTTCATAAAGATCCAGCCGATAAAATTATCGTTTCAACAGCAAGAATGTATGATGTTCCTTTGGTGAGTGTAGATGAAAAAATACTTGCTTATTCTGATGTAAAAAGAATTTTCCCCTGATGTTAAGTGCGTGAATCGCTAATTTTATAGTGTAAGCGTTGCCCTCAAAAATTGGTAAATCCATAGAAGCATAAATAGCAATGCCCACGCTACAATCTCTGAAGTTATATTTTCTACTTCAAAATAGAGAAAGCATCCTTTTATCGACGAAATTTAATTCATGCAAACTACCGTTGCTACAATCCCTCATTTAATTGCTGTGGGATTTCATGCTCTTTCCGATCCACTTAGAATTAGTGTGCTAGAACTGCTACGAAAGCAAGAACTATGTGTGTGTGACTTGTGTGATGCTTTAGGGGTAAGTCAGTCAAAACTGTCTTTTCACCTAAAAACCCTCAAGGAAGCTGGCTTAGTTCACACCCGTCAGGAAGGACGCTGGATTTATTACAGCTTGAATCTTTCCCAATTTAGTGTTTTAGAGGAATATTTGGCGAATTTTCACCATAATCGCGTAGTTTCGCCTGCGCTTTCCCGCTGCGATTAGAGAGTTGATACTCTCATTCAGGGCAACCTCTGCGGTGTTTGCAAATACTGGCGTAGTCATGGTTAATCACCTCAGTAAAAGTGAAACATCAAGTTTTATTGATGAATTTTTGTATATATTGGTGCCTTAGTTATTGACATATCAAGTTTTTTTGAAATGATATAAATATACCTTTGATATCAGATATACAGGTGAGGTCAATGAAGGCAATACCAAAAAAACTGGCTCTAGCAGTTGGAATTTTGGCTTTTGCGACCAGTTGCACAGCCACATCCGATTCATCAACTCAAACTCAGCCATCGTCAAAGGTGACACAGGTCACTGATTCAGCGAAAGTCACGACAATCAAGATAGATGGTTCGAGCACAGTCTATCCGATAACGCAGGCGATCGCTAAAGAGTTTCAAGCCGACTCCAAGAATAACGCCCAAGTTCAAGTTAACTTTTCTGGAACCGTTGCAGGATTTGAAAAATTCTGTGCTGGAGAAACAGATATTAGCAACGCCTCTCGACCAATTTTAAAGGCAGAGATGGAAGCTTGTAACAAAAATGGCGTGAGGTATTACGAGTTCCCCATTGCTTTTGATGCCCTTACCGTCGCGGTTAATCCGCAAAACGACTGGGCGAAAGACATCACCATCGCAGAATTGAAAAAGATTTGGGAACCTGCTGCTGAAGGGAAAATTACCCGTTGGAACCAAGTGCGTGCGTCTTGGCCAGATCGTCCAATTTCTTTATACGGTGCAGGTAAGAAATCTGGTACTTTTGATTACTTCACAGAGGCAGTAGTGGGCAAAGTTAGAGCCAGTCGCAACGACTACACAGCCAGGGAAGACGATAATGTCCTAGTCAAAGGAATTAGTCAAGACCCGAATGCTTTAGGTTACTTTGGCTATGCCTATTACGAAGAAAATCAAGGTAAATTAAAAGCTATTGGAGTTAATAGCGGTAAAGGTGCAGTGCTACCGTCACGTCAAACGGTAGAAAAATCTCAGTATCAGCCACTATCTCGACCTTTGTTTATCTACGCTAATTTTGACTCTGCACAAAAGAAACGACAAGTCAAAGAATTCGTAAATTTCTACATTGAAAAAGCACCAAAAATAGTCAGTTCTGTAGGCTATGTGCCTTTACCAAGTGAAGGCTACTACCTGGATAATGTTCACTTTTATAATGGCAAGGTGGGAACAGTGTTTGAAGGGGAGGCTCAGCTAAACTTGACGCTTGGGGAGTTATTACGAAAACAAGCGAAGTTTTAGATAATGAAATCATTTTTAAAGGAAGTTTCCCAGTGTAAACGGGAGGTTTTAGCAGAAGGAATTGGCACTTTTATTTTAGTATTTGCGGGTACTGGCGCAGTCATGGTAAATGACATAAGCCAAGGTGCTGTTACCCATATTGGTATTAGCTTTGTTTTTGGTGCGGTAGTTGCGGCGTTGATTTACGGAATCGGACATATTAGCGGCGCACACTTCAATCCAGCGGTGACACTAGCGTTTTGGACGAGTGGTTTTTTCCCAAAAAAGCGAGTTTTGCCGTATATTTTGGCGCAGTCAGTGGGTGCGATCGCAGCTTCAACTTTGCTGCTAATTAGTTTAGGACGAGTTGCCAATTTGGGAGCTACCTTACCACTCAATGGTAATTGGTTGCAATCTTTGTTGTTGGAGTTTGTACTTACCTTCATTTTGATGTTTATAATTTTTGGTTCTGGACTTGATCGCCGCGCACACATCGGCTTTGCGGGGTTGGCGATCGGTTTAACTGTGGGAATGGAGGCGGCGTTTATGGGGCCGATTACTGGTGCAAGTATGAATCCGGTGCGTTCTTTGGGCCCTGCTTTTGTGGGAGGAATTTGGCAGCATCACTGGGTTTATTGGGTTGCACCAATTTTAGGAGCGCAATTAGCAATGATAGTTTATCGGCAACTTTCTAATGGTTTTCGAGATTTCAATGAATAAAGAAAGCTGTTATTTGTCAATACTATTTGAATTATGAAAACTATTGAACCGCCTTCTCTGCGTTCGCGGAGCGTGTCGTAGACAGAGGCTCCGCCAACGCGCAGCGTCTCGTAGGGGTACGCTTACGCAAACTTGAATAGCTGCTGTAACTATGCACGAATAAATACATAAGTCTGATTTCAGCAAAGAAGAAATTACGTGATTTAGAGCTTATTAATGATTTCCATGACCTCTTTTGATCATCCACCGAGAATATTGTTTTTATATGGCTCTTTGCGAGAGCGTTCCTATAGCCGCTTGTTAGCAGAAGAAGCAGCTAGGATTATTGAGGAATTTGGTGCAGAAGTTCGATTTTTTGATCCTCGTGATTTGCCGATTCACAACAGTGTGCCAGAGACTCATCATAAGGTACAGGAATTACGAGAATTGAGTATATGGTCTGAGGGTCAAGTCTGGTCTTCTCCTGAAATGCACGGCAATATTACTGGCATCCTCAAAAACCAAATTGATTGGATTCCTTTAAGTTTAGGAGCAGTTAGACCAACTCAAGGAAAAACTTTAGCAATCATGCAAGTAAGTGGTGGTTCTCAGTCTTTTAATGCTGTGAATACGCTGCGAATTTTGGGGCGTTGGATGCGAATGTTTACGATTCCCAATCAATCTTCGGTGGCGAAAGCTTATCAGGAGTTTAACGAAGATGGAACTATGAAAGATTCAGCTTACCGCGATCGCGTTATCGATGTGATGGAAGAACTTTACAAATTTACGCTGCTGTTGCGTGACAAGGTTGATTACCTAACTGATCGCCACAGCGAACGTAAGGAAAAAACAGCATCATAAACCATCAAGGTAGCGAATAATGCGCTGGAAGTTAATGCAAATAAAAGTTCATAAAAGTTTTCTTTTGCCAAATTATCAACAACCAAAAATATCATGAAAAAAGTAATGTTTGTTTGCAAGAAAAATTCCAGACGTTCCCAAATGGCAGAGGGTTTTGCTCGTACTTTAGGAGCAGGCAAAATTGCTGTTAGTAGTTCCGGGTTGGAATCAAGTCATGTAGACCCCAAATCTGTTGATATCATGTCTGAAATTGGCATTGATATTAGCAATCAAGCCTCGAAACCTTTAAGTGATTTCAATCCCGAAGATTACGATGCAGTGATTTCTTTATGCGGTTGTGGGGTAAATTTACCCGAAGCGTGGGTGTTAAGAGATGTATTTGAAGATTGGCAACTCGATGATCCAGAAGGGCAATCAATTGAAACCTTTCGCCGGGTTCGAGATGAAGTAAAGGAACGAGTTGTCAAGTTAATTGAATCTCTTAGTTAGCTCATACGTATTAACTTAATTTGTACCTAACATTATCTTGTTCCTAGAACATCGATTCAGTATTCAAGATAGGGGCGATAAAAACCGATTATTTCGTAGAGACGTTGCAATGCAACGTCTCTACAGGGTTTCGGGTTTTATTTATGTACTTCATTTACTCGTTGTAAGCTAGTTTGCGGGTGGCTATGACTATCAATTAGGTTAGCGATCGCTCGAATTAATTTAGCTGGCTCCACTGGCTTAGTGATATGCTGCTGAAATCCCGCAGCGATCGCCTGTTGGTAATCAACTTCACCAGCGTAAGCAGTTAGGGCGATCGCCGGCATCCCTCCCAGTTCTGGTAGCATGGCTCTAATTTGACGCATCAGCATATAGCCGTCTACGTCAGGCATTCCAATATCGCTTAACAGCAGATTTGGCTGGAACTGAGGTATGGCTTGTAGTGCTTCCATAGCCGATGCTACCTGGATTACCTCTGCACCAGACTGCTCTAAAATGAAAGCAATCAAATCTCGTGTATCATCCTCATCATCCACAAGCAGAACTTTCACCCCATTTAGATGCACAGAATCATCGGGTTGTATATCAATCTCAAGGCTTTTGGAATTAATCTTCATTAGCGGTAGCATGACTGTGAAAGTTGCACCCTGTTCATCACCTAAACTTTCTGCTTTAACTGTGCCGCCATGCAGCTCTACAATGTGACGAACAATCGCTAATCCTAACCCTAGTCCACCGAATTTTCTAGTAGTTGCACCGTCAGCTTGGCGGAAGTAGTCAAATACATAAGGTAAAAAGTCAGGACTAATTCCCTTACCTGTATCACGCACTTGTAGCTGAGCGTGAGAACCAGAAGCCGCTAAACTGATTTCTACCTGTCCGCCTTGGGGTGTAAACTTAATGGCGTTGGAAAGCAGATTCCAGATGACTTGCTGTAAGCGATTTGAATCACCCGCAACGTGTCCTATGTGCGGTTCAAACACAGTTTGCAGATTAATTGATTTGGCTTCAGCGGCTAGACGCATGGTTTCTATGGCTGCGGCGATCGCAGATGTCAGATTCACTGGACTAACATTCAGGCTAAGTTTGCCTTGCAGAATGCGAGAGACATCTAGCAAATCTTCGATTAGTTGGGTTTGTAGCTGGGCGTTACGCTCAATTGTTTCGAGAGCGCGATCAGTGGTTGCTTGATCATACTTTTTAGTTCGCAGTAACTTCGACCAGCCCAAGATGGGGTTTAGCGGCGTGCGGAGTTCGTGGGAGAGAACTGCCAAAAATTCATCTTTGATCCGATTAGCTTGGACTGACTGCTCTTTTTCTCGCTGTAACGAAGCCATTAGCTCAGCGCGTTCCAGAGCAACAGCAACCTGATCTGAGGTTGCTTGCAGCAGAGCAATTTCATCTGGGGTGAAGTAGGTACGGGTGCGACTGGCAAAGGAGAGTACGCCAAGCAACTTTCCTTGAGCGATTAATGGTTGACCTGCGTATGCTGTGATGTTTAAAGAGCAGAGGATGTGTGCTCTGGGATGGGTGGAGTGTAGCACATCGTTGACAACAATTTGACGTTGTTCCTCTGCCACTACTCCGCACATTCCTTCATTAAATTCCAGGTATTCAATTTCTTGAAATACTTTATCATCAATGCCACTGCAAGCTACTAACCGCAGTTTTTGGCTATTTTCATGCGTATCGATGAGATAATGAAAGTAAAAATCCAAATCCATCTGCGCCGAGAGTTTGCTAAACAAGCTGTTCATTAGATCTAACGGACGCTCTGTTGATAGCAAATCACTGGCTGTTTCAGAAAGAAGTTTGAGTCGTTCACTACGCTCTTGCAAGGCTTGCTCGGCAAGCTGACGTTCACGAAGGGCGCGTTCACGTTCGGTGATGTCAACTGCAACTCCTCCCACCAAGTGATGCCCAGACGTCTCGGCAACTGGAAACTGATATACCAAAAATTCACCAATCGTGCCATCTGTGCGTGGAGCTGACTCCATTGCCTCAACAACTTGATTTGTCTCCACAACCGTTTTAATATTATCGAGGAATGGCTGAGCGATTTGGGCAGGGTATAGCTCAAAGATATTTTTGCCGATCGCCTTGTTTGTTGATAAATTTAATGTCCGAAAATAAGTTTGATTCAGGTAGAGTACACGCCCGTCTACATCTGTAATCCAGGCGGCGGCTGGACTATTGTCCATAAAAGCTTGAAATCGCTCCTCACTCTGGCGCAGCGCTTTTTCAATATGCTTGCGATCGCTAATATCAAGAATGAATGCGACTGATTTGTGACGAGCTTCTCCTAATAGGGAGTAACCAACTACAACCGGCACATGAGAACCATCCGGGCGAATATATTCCTTCTCATAAGGAGTACAAGCTCCCTTCGCTTTGGCTTCGGCGATCGCTAGTTCATCTAAATAAAGGTACTCAGAGGGCGTCATATCAATCCAGCGTAGTCTGCCTGCTTGGAGATCCTCACGGGTATAACCGACAATTCGCAAGAACTCATCATTGGCTTGACTGATGCCACCATCTACATCACCAAAGAGAATTCCTACTACATTCGCTTCCACAAAACTCCTGAGTTGCTCCTCACTAGCTTGCACCGCTGCTTCTGCTTGCTTGCGAGCGGTGATATTCATCATGCTCACCAATACACTGTCAAATTTGGCAGTTGGCGGCCCAAACGTAATTGTAAACAGGATGTTGAGGCGCTCTCCCTGAAGAGTTTGCAGAATTGTTTCCGATTCAAAGTATGTTTCTCCATCAGTAATTGCCAAGAGTTCTTTAGCAAATACTTCTAGGGTTTCTGGTACAAATATTTGGTGAAGCGAAGCCAGAAGGTCGTTTTTGGCTTGAGCGCCAAACATTCGCATCGCTGCATTATTTGCGTTGACAATTTTTACCATGCCAACCGCTTGTTGAATGAACTCAGGATGTTCAGCAAAAAAGGTGCGAAAGTTCTGGACGCCTTGCGCTTTCAAATCATTAAGCGCTGCTTTAACAAGAGAAAAATCTTCTTCAAAAATCGACACGCCTGTAGCTTCAAAGATATAACGGTATTTTTTCTCCTGTTCTTGTAGCGCCGCCTCTACGTGTTTGCGTTCGCTGATATCTGTAGTGCTACCAACTGTGCGTATCGGTTGTCCATCAGCATCCCGCTGCACCACTATCCCTTGATCTAGCACATAGATGTACTGATTCTCCTTGTTGCGAACTCGATACTCACTGACATAGCGATCGCTATTTAGCAAGACGACAGCTGCATCGGCCTGTATCTGCTGTAAATCCTCTGGATGGATAAGCTCGCGCCACCATCTGCCAGTTGGTTCGGCTTCGGCGAGGGAATAGCCCAAAATTCGGGTTAAACCCTCGGTTCTTTCAACCTTATCCTGCTCTAGATTCCAGTCATAGATTAGACAGTTGACTGCGGCTGCGGCTAACTCAAAACGCTCGTTAGCTAACCGCAAGCGCTCCTCTTTTTCTTGCAAGGTTCGTTCTGCTAATTTGCGATCGTGTAACGCGGCTTGCCGTTCGCTCAAATCAATCACAAAGCCAATAAACGTTTCTTGAGTGTCTCCCACAAAAGCTGAACCGAGCAAAACGGGAACGCGAGAGCCATCTTTGCGAATATATTCCTTTTCAAAAGGCTGACATATACCGATGGTTTTGAGTTCTTGTACTGAACTCTCACTCAAATGAAGATGTTCAGGTGGGGTCATCTCACGCCAGTTCATGCGGTGAGTGAACAAATCTTCTTGCGTGTAACCGACCATCTTCAAAAAAGCATCATTTGCTTCAATGATCGAGCCGTTGATATCGGTGACGATAACCCCAATGATATTGGATTCTTGCAGTCGGCTAAATCGCATTTTGCTGTTTTGCAGCAACTTCAAGCTGATCTCTGCCTTGCATCTGGCAGTTCGCAACTCTGAGAAAAGTACGGTAATTAAGAAGGATACTAATGAAAACGTAGTTAATCGTACTAAGACGCTCAGGCTAACAATATTGAATGCGTAGACTGGCTCGATTAAAAAGTAGAAGACAACTATAGCAGATAGGGCGATCGCTAACACTCCCGGAAGTATGCCGCCATACCAGGCACTAACTGCCACAGCAGCATAAAATAATGTAAATACACTCGGCTCAAAGGCTGGCTGTAGCAGTGGTGTCAGTAGTAGCGCCGCTGTGACTGCCAAAATCATTACACTATAGGTTAGTAACTGAGAGCGGATCATCAACATTTTTTCGGGTGCTGTTAGCGTCATCTCAGAAGTTCTCCCTCTGCTCCGCTTGTGGTAGATACTGCCTCAGTAGTGTATTGCCTGGTTCACCCATCTTCTGTAACATTTCTTCGATTAGCTTGAGTGCCATCTGTGATGGCATTGCATATCCGTTTTCCCAGCGATTGACTGTTCGCAGCGAAACGCCTAACTTGGCTGCAAACTTTTCTTGAGACAGATCGAGTTGCTGCCGAAGTTCACGGATTAAATCTGAGGTTTTGAACGGCTTTCTTAATTCCATAGTAGGAATAATAGGACAAGTGTCGCGTCATTTGTCTCCAGCTTGAGGAAGAATTTGTGTAGTGTTGCGAAGACTTGTTGAGGACATTACTGTGTATCTAAGTTTTATCCGACACTTTGCTTTTCTATTTTTTACCAAAATATTATCGCTTTTAGCAAAAAATACCTGATTTTTTAATTTTTCCAATTTATCTAGTTTTGCAGATATGTAGTTAATTTTACTTCTAGGGCAGGATGGCAATGGCAAAGTGATAAAGCTAGGATATGTTTTTAACTATTGCCTATGCACAAATGTTGTGATTAATCAACACCCTGAAAAATTCCTAAACACTCAACTAGAAAAAGCTTCAGGTGAAGGCTATAAATTTAGTTGGTTTGATTGGTTCTGTATCTGGTATCCTCCAGGCTGGTTGATTTTATTCAACCGCCACTGGCAACACTATCACGCCGATCCAGATGGTTGGAATTGGTTAGAATATGGATTATTTTTAATTCCTGGTGGATTTTATCTAGCATTGCTGATGCGTTGGTTGCGTCTTGGTTGTCGTTCACCACGACAGGAAGTAGGAGAATTTAATCCAAAATATCAACAAGCCTTTAGTGAAGAAGTTCTTGGTTTTATAGTTAAATATTATTTTCGTGGAGAATTGCAACAAATTGACAACTTGCCACAAACAGGTTCGATGATTGTGGCGATGAATCATGCAGGGATGTGTTTTCCTTGGGACTTTTTGACCTTGGGTTATCTGTTAGGTACACGAGGCTGGGTAGTGCAACCTTTAGCAGGTGTATCATTGTTTGAGCATCCTTGGGTGATTTGGTGGCTACCACCCAAATGGGCACAGGTTTTAGGTGCTGTGCGAGCAGAGTTAGGTGATTTTGAAGAGGCGATCGCAACGAACACCCAAGGTAAAATTCTTTTATACGCACCCGAAGGTTTACGCGGCCCTCTTAAAGGTTGGGGAAGACGTTATCAACTGCAAAAGTTTGATGTC
This sequence comes from Nostoc sp. MG11, assembly GCF_014904695.1. Taxonomy (GTDB): domain Bacteria; phylum Cyanobacteriota; class Cyanobacteriia; order Cyanobacteriales; family Nostocaceae; genus Komarekiella. The sequence goes on from NZ_JACXXN010000016.1 coordinate 67,618, forward strand.
AGCTTTATTCAACTGAGCGATCGCTATCACGTTCCCATTCTCCCAGTTCTTTGCATCGGTAGTGAATCTTTACATCCTTGGGCAGTTAATCTCAAAAAGTTGCAGAGATTATTTCAATTACCATTCTTACCATTCTCGCCCTTAATGCTTGTCTTGATTTTGTTTCCCTCAATGGGAGTTTGGGCAATGAGAACACGTCTACGTTACTTTATTCAACCTTTGCAAAAGGATATTAATTCAAGCAAAGGGCGTACAGCAGCTTATCGACAGGCACAACAACTACGAGAAAAACTGCAACTTCAACTTAATCATTTACTTGGCAAACCGATGAAGCGTTGAACTTGAACAAATATATCAGGAAAGGCTAGGGGAGCAATAGTGCCTGTGGTTAGTATTAGTTCAGTTGCATATTGGCCATTTTTTAAGTCTCGAAATACATGCAACTGAGTAGTCTTAAGGTTGACAACCCAATATTCAGCAATACCTGCTTGGGCGTAAATATCTTTTTTCTCACTTAAGTCTTTGCTCAAGGTAGCCTTGGAGAATTCGATAATCCAGAAGATGTCTTCGGGGTAAGGGTGGTGTTCTAGGTAGACCTCACCTAAAGGTTTGACAATGGCAATATCAGGAACGGGTTCTGAGTTATTGGGGAGGGTGATGGGTTTAGCATCACGAATTTTTGCCCGCTCACCAAGTACTGTTCGCAGATAATCTGCTGCTTCTGTGCTGTAGTAGGCGTGAGGTTCTCGTTCTGGGGGCATAACGATCAGTTCTCCGCGCCATAGTTCGATAGGCTGATCCTCAAAAATGCCTGCTTCTATTGCTCGGTGATAACGTTCAATTGTCCATTTATAGGTAGTTACAGTCATAACGCTTTGTTTAGCTTTGCTCTACCGCAAGACAAGAGGATTAGTTTGATTTTATTCTATGGGGCAAATTCACTTAACTTGTGATTATGCTAAACTGACTCCACTGAGGAAGCGCCGAAGCGATAGCCTTTGCCGTAAACTGTGTGAATTAATTGAGTTTCTCTACCTACCTCAATTTTACGGCGCAGCAGGCGAATTAATGCCGCTATGACGTTGCTACTGGGTTGTTCGTCATCTTGCCACAGATTTTGCAAAATCTGGGCGTGAGTCAGCAGTTGTCCAGTGTGTTCCATAAAATATTGTAGTAGCTGGCTTTCTTTTTGCGACAGTTCAATGATTCGTCCTTGACGATAGGCCACTTGATTTTCATAATCAAGTTCTAAATCCGCTACAGTCAGCCTTCCGCTGATGGTGTCATAGGTTTGGGAACCAGAACGACGCAACAAAGCACGAACTCGTGCTAGTAACTCCCGTAGTTCAAACGGTTTTACCAAGTAGTCGTCTGCACCAGCATCTAAACCTTCTACACGATCATCTAGAGTATCTTTGGCTGTGAGAAACAGAACCGGAGTTGTTTTGCCTTGGCGTCGCAATTCTTGACAAATTTCTAACCCCGTTTTTCCTGGCAGCATCCAATCTAAAATTAGGAGATCATAATTGCCTGCTTGTGCATGCTCGCTACCGCTTGCTCCATCATAAGCGGCATCCACACTATAACCCTCACGACTTAACAAGCGACTTAAAGGGTCAGTTAGTTCAACTTCATCGTCAACTAATAAAATTCTCATGCTGCTTGTGGTAAGCATATAGAGATATTCTCATTAATGAACCGCAGAAACGCTAACAAGGATACTAAGAAAAAGAATGCTGACAGTTGCATTGCCAAAAGGGGAACTACTTAAAAATAGCATCCGCCTACTACAATCTGTAGGATTAGATTTTAGCGCCTTTTTAGATTCAGGAACTCGTCAACTGCAAATTCCTGATGCTAGCGGACAAGCCAAAGGGCTATTAGTACGGGCGCAGGATGTGCCAGTGTATGTAGAATATGGTCAGGCACAACTGGGTGTTGTCGGTTACGATGTGCTGCGAGAAAAGCAGCCGCAAGTTGCACATTTGGTAGATTTACAGTTTGGGCATTGTCGGATGTCAGTAGCGGTAAAGGCATCCAGTTCTTACCGATCGCCTTTAGATTTACTACCGAATGGCCGAGTTGCTTCTAAATATGTGAATTGCGCTCGTGAATATTTCCACAGTTTAGATTTACCTGTAGAAATAGTACCACTGTATGGTTCAGTAGAATTAGGCCCAATTACAGGTATGTCCGAGGCGATCGTAGATTTAGTTTCTACGGGGAGAACTTTGCGAGAAAATGGTTTGGTTGAGATTGCCACTTTGTATGAAAGCACAGCCCGATTAATTGCTCATCCTCTGAGTTATCGCCTGAATACAGGTAATCTCAGCGATGTGATTAGCAAGCTGCGAGAGACGGTTTTAGTGGAAATTTAAATTGATGGATAAACAAGTTGGTCGTAGTAAGGACTTTAGTCCTGATTGTTCTGAGCACTAAAATGCTTACTACAAACCCTCAAAGCTAACTTGACAAGTACTAGTAACCCTGAATGACAAAATCCGTAGCGGTAAGAATATAATTACTAGTCAACTGAGTAAGTAAACCGCCGTCGCCAAAACCGGATGCCGTCCCATTTGAGTTGTAAAACAACTTTCCAGTCACCGAATTGTAGACAATAGCAGCGCTGCTAGTACCCTCAACATTGGTAGTCACAATACTAAAATCAGTGGCATTACTCAAACCTGTGCCTACATCCGAAGTAATCATACCAAAGGTGCTCTTACTCAATACAATCTTGTCACCTTCAGAATGATTGAAGTCAGTGATGATATCTTCACCAATAGCCGTAGTCGTAAAGGGCGTAAATGTATTGTAAAAGAAGCTATCTGCACCCTTACCACCAATCAGGACATCATTGCCTGCATTACCCGTAAGAGTATCATTGCCAGCGCCACCGATGAGCACATCATTGCCTGTACCTCCCCGCAGCAGGTCGTTACCACTTCTGCCGTGGATAGTGTCATTACCCCCCTGACCATTAATCACATCAGCGGAGTTATCAAAACCGATGATATCGTTATCGAGGTCATTGAGGAAGGTGACAACGTTTCGGGCGAACAGGGTAGTTTGGGTGGAGTTGGCATTAATGACATCAAAACCGTTGGTGATGGTAGTCTGTCCGTCAAACAGAATATTTCCCCGTGCTGCTGTTGAGCCATAAGCTGCTTGATTCTCCAGGTTTTGTAAGTCAAAGTTTTGCAGGGTGACTAAAGTATTTGCTACGCCTTCAAAGGTGATTTCTAAATTGGTGCCATTTTGAGTCAGTTGCAGATTTTTGGCAATCAAGCCAGTGCCGTTAAATTGCAGTGTGTCTAAATTGGCAAGCACCGCCGCTGAAGGATTTGCCCCTGTGCCAAAGCCACCAAAACCAATGATGGTGTCATAGCCACTGCCAATAGACAGTGTATAGTTGCCATTGTATGTCTCAATAACGCGTTCATACCCACGGTCAGTGGTTTTGGTTGTCAGATTCCCGTCGTTGTCGTATGTATAAGTGATGATAAACTGACTAGCATTAACTTGTTGTCTTTCATATATTAAGTTGCCTGTGTCATCGTATCTATATTCAGATGAACTATGGGGATCGATCTGTTCAAATATTAATCTGCCCTGGTCATCATAAGTAGAAAGAGGATAGCTGTAGGAGCCAGGATAGGGATAACCATTAGATAGGTCAATCAAATTGCCCTCGCCATCTACGGTATATGCCATAAATTTGATTTGGGTGTACTGAATTACTGAGATTATATTGTGTACTAAATTACTCTCCTAAAAGATAAATTTATGAGTGGCGAATTGAGTATTAAATAGAACTACAGCTTATAGCGATCGCATAGATATCGGTAAATCATAAAACTGTTGAAGTTCTCAGTCCCAACAGTAAAACGGCATCGCAGTGTCAATTTACGTTAAAGTTTTAGAATATAAACACAAAAAAAGCCTGAAAATCACAAGGCGATCCTCAAAACTTTGAACGTGGCTTGTTCTTAAGTATTGCTTATTCTTTTACCGAAACAGTGCTTAGTCACAGAAGTTCAAAGCGACGGCTTGAGCCAGTATGACTTCCTAGTGAGTAAATTTAGCACTCAGGACTCAGTACTTTGAATAACAGCATACTTTAAGTTTAATAAAAAAAGTTAATGAAAGCTGAACGCACTGATGAAGCGGCGAGACTAGAGGCTCTCCGCCAGTATGAAATTCTTGACACCGAACCTGAAGCAGCTTATGACAGCCTTGCCCAATTAGCCGCATATATTTGTGGCGCTCCCATGGCCTTGGTAAATTTCATTGATGAACATCGTCAGTGGTTTAAAGCAAAAGTAGGTTTGGATGTACCAGAAATGCCCCGGAATGTCGGGTTATCTTACCTTTGCCAAGAACGGCGCGATATTGTGGTAGTTACGGATACATTAGCTGACGAAAAGTTGGCAAAGAATCCGGTAGTGACTGCCGAACCTTATGTGCGGTTTTATGCAGGTGTGCCCCTGATTACTCCAAAGGGAGATATGTTAGGAACTCTGTGTGTGCTTGACCGAGTTCCACGGGAACTGAGCCAAAAACAAATAGAGGCACTTCTGGCTCTAAGTCGTCAAGTGATTAGCCAGCTAGAACTGAGGCGAAACTTAGCTGAAGTATCCCGTTATGCTGAGGAACTAGAGCAAGCTGAGACATCTTTACGCCAGAGCGAAGAACGATTAAAACTAGCGTTGAAAACTGCGAGACTCGGTTCCTGGCAACTTGATCTGAAAACGCAGGAATTGTCTGCATCTAATCAGTGCAAGCTTAACTTTGGTTTGCCCCCTGAAGCTGAGTTTTCCTACAATATGCTGTTTGAATGTATCCACCCCGAAGATCGCGCCTACGTGCAGGAATCTGTGAAACAAGCTTTGGAAAACAAGACAGATTATGAGGCAGAGTACCGCAATATCTGGCCTGATGGTAGTGTTCACTGGTTGTTAGCACGGGGTCGAGGAGTTGACGAGGTTAATGAGCCGGCTCGAATGATCGGTGTCACACTTGATATTAGTGAGCGCAAGCAGGTAGAAGAGGAATTCAAGCGGCAAAATCGGCGATCGCAACTATTTGCAGAAATTACTGTAAAAATTCGAGAAACTTTACAAATAGAGGAAATTCTCCACACTACGGTTACAGAGGTACAAAAACTACTACAAGCTGACCGAGTGTTGATTTTTCAACTGTGGGCTGATGGTTCAGGAACAGTGGTACAAGAGGCAGTATTGCCTGGTTGGCTGGCAATTTTGGGACAAAATATTGTTGACCCCTGCTTTAAAAAAGAATACTTAAAGAGATATCGTCAAGGAAGAGTCAGTGCGATCGAAGACATTGAAAGTGCTCATATTCGACCTTGCCATCGAGAATTTCTCCAGCAGTTTGCCGTTAGAGCTAACCTTGTAGTACCGATTCTTCTTAGAGAAGGCATTTGGGGCTTGTTGCTAGCTCATCAATGTGCCACTCCCCGACGATGGAATAGCTCTGAGACAGAGTTATTACAGCAACTAGCTAACCAAATTGGCATTGCTATATCCCAAGCGCAATCGTTAGAAAAAGAAACTTGCTACAGTCAGGAACTCGCCCGTTCTAATGCTGAATTGGAACAATTTGCTTATGTCGCTTCCCATGACTTGCAAGAGCCGTTGCGGATGGTGACTAGTTATTTGCAACTGCTAGAGCAAAGATACAAAAGCAAACTAGATGCCAATGCTGATCAGTTCATCGCCTACGCTGTAGACGGGGCACACCGAATGCAGACTCTAATCAACGAGCTGTTGAACTATTCACGCGTTAGTACCCGTGGACAGCCTTTTGTACCAGTTGATTGCAGTACTGTTTTAAAGCAAGCGATCGCTAATCTCCAAGTGGCGATCAAAGAAAGTGGTGCAATTGTCACCCACGACCCTCTACCCGAAGTAATAGCTGATGCTACTCAACTGACACAGGTTTTCCAAAACCTCATCAGCAACGCCATCAAATTCCGTCAAAATCTAACTCCACAAATTCACATCGGGGTAGTCAAGGGGGGGGGTACAGACGCGGATAGAGAGAGTTTAAATGTTATCCCAGCAAAAGATGAATGGTTGTTTTGGGTGCGCGACAATGGAATTGGTATAGAATCCCAGTATGCCGAACGCATTTTTGTAATTTTTCAGCGCTTGCACGGTAGAGCCAAGTATCCTGGTACTGGAATAGGTCTAGCAATTTGTAAAAAAATTATCGAACGTCATGGCGGCAATATCTGGGTTGAGTCGGAACCGGGTCAAGGCTCGATTTTCTACTTCACAATTCCAGATAAAGCAGGTAAACAATCGTGAGTCTAGAATTAGCGATTATGCCCATAGAGGTTTTGTTAGTAGAAGACAATCCTGGCGATGCCCAACTCACGCGGATCGCCCTGGAAGATAGCAAAATCTCAATTCATCTAAATGTGGTCGAAGATGGAGTAGAGGCAATGGCATTTTTACGAAAACAGGAAAAATATGCAACAGCAGCACATCCAGATATTGTACTACTTGATTTGAACCTGCCCAAAAAGGACGGGCGGGAGGTGCTGGCAGAAATCAAAACGGATGTAAACCTTAGGCGTATTCCTGTAGTAATTCTGACGACTTCCCAAGCCGAAGAAGATATCCTGAAAGCCTATAACCTCGCTGCCAACTGCTATATAACTAAACCAGTTGACTTCGATCAATTTGTTAAAATCGTACAATCAATAGAAAATTTTTGGTTTGCGATCGTAAAACTGCCACCGGAGTGATGGTAATGGCAGCTAAAATCATTAAAGTTTTGTTAGTAGAAGACAACCCTGGTGATGTCTTATTGTTACAAGAATTTTTAAAAGAAGTTACCACAACTAGGGTTGAATTGATGCCGGTTGAGTCGCTTTCTCAAGCGCTCAATTATTTAGCAAAAGCAAGTTTTGATGTAATTCTGTTAGACCTATCATTACCAGATAGCCAAGGGCTGGAAACCTTTGTCATAACTCATCATCAGGCAAAAGCAACTCCGATCATCGTATTGACAGGTATAAACGATGAAACCCTAGCAATTAGGGCCATGCAGGAGGGAGCGCAGGATTATTTGGTAAAAGGGCAAGTAACTGGCGACTTGCTGGTACGCTCCATGCGTTATGCAATTGAGCGTCAACGAGCAGATGACGCACTGCGACATAGTGAGGAGCGATTTCGGGTCGCTCTAAAAAATTCCCCAATCTTTGTCTACCACCAGGATAGGGAGTTACGTTATACCTGGGTTTATAACCCTTCCTCTGGGTTAACTGTTGAGAACATGTTGGGCAAACAAGACTCGGATATCATGCCTGCTGAAGATGCCCAACATCAAATCTCGATTAAAAATAGGGTGCTGACTACTGGCATAGGTACGCGAGAAGAAGTATCTATTACCACTGCAACTGGAACTGGATATTACGATTTGACAGTAGAGCCATTGCGGAATGAATCGCAAGAAATTGTAGGAGTGACTTGCGCTAGTATCGACATTAGCGAACGCAAACTGGCTGAAGAAAAAATTCGCGAACAAGCAGCATTACTTGATGTCACCACTGATGCAATTTGCGTGCGAGATTTAAACAATCAAATTCTCTTTTGGAACAAAGGCGCAGAAACACTTTACGGTTGGCGAGCTCAAGAAGTCTGGGGCAAAAATGCCAGTGAGCTTTTGTATGACGAATATTCGCCAGAAATGGAAACGGCTCTATTGCAAGTCATCAGCAAAGGTAAGTGGCAAGGGGAGTTAAGTAAACTTACCAAAACTAACAAAGAAGTTCTTGTAGCTAGTCGCTGGAGTTTAGTATGCGATCAACAAGGAAGTCCCAAATCAATTCTCACTGTTGACACGGATATTACCGAGAAAAAACAACTCGAAGCTCAATTGTTTCGTGCCCAACGTCTGGAAAGTATTGGTACTCTGGCTAGCGGCATTGCTCACGATCTCAATAATATCTTGACGCCGATTCTGGCAGGCGCACAACTGCTACCGCTGAAATTTCCCGATGCTGATGAGCGGACTCATCACCTTTTAGAAATTCTGGAAATGAACGCTAAACGCGGAGCCGATTTAGTCAAGCAAGTTCTATCTTTTGCGCGGGGTGTGGAAGGGAAGCGCATCACTTTGCAACTCAGACATCTGATTATGGAACTTGCCAAAATTCTCAAAGAGACATTGCCAAAATCCATCGAAATCTGCACTGATGTACCACAAGATTTGTGGACGGTTTCTGGAGATAGCACCCAAATCCATCAAGTGCTGATGAATCTCTGCGTCAATGCCCGTGATGCTATGCCCAATGGCGGTACTTTAAAAATCTCTGCTGAAAATGTGTTTTTTGACGAAAATTATGCCCGGATGAACCTGGAAGCCAAAATTGGACCATACGTAGTGATTACTGTTTCCGATGCCGGAGTTGGTATTCCTGCGGAAATCTTAGATAGAATTTTCGAGCCATTCTTTACCACAAAAGAAGTGGGAAAAGGCACGGGTTTGGGACTTTCTACCGTGATTGGGATCATCAAAAGCCACGGAGGTTTTGTAAAAGTATATAGCGAAGTGGGAAATGGCACTCGTTTTCAGGTATATTTACCAGCCGCAGAGGGAATAGAAAAACTCAGCCTTGATAGCTGGACACTACCCAAAGGTAATGGAGAATTGATTCTGGTTGTAGATGATGAACCTGCCATTCAAGAGATTACTAAGACATCGCTGGAAACTCACAACTATCAAGCCATAATTGCTAATGATGGCATTGAGGCGATCGCACTATATGCCAAACACATGGACGAAATTAGCGCCGTACTGATGGATATCATGCTACCGACGCTAGATGGTTTAACCGCCATCCGTACTCTGCAAAAAATCAACCCACAAGTCAAAATTATTGCCACCAGCGGACTCATGTCTAACAATAAGATAGGCACAATAGCTGATATTGGTGTCACTACGTTTTTGCCAAAACCCTATACTGTCAATGAATTATTGCTTGCTTTACAGAAAGTAATGTCGTGACAAGCTGTGCTGTAATGGAGCGATCGCCAGAAATTGCTATGATTGAGCATCGATTAACATACTTTTTTTAGGGTTCCTATGTATACATGATCGGTGGAAATAGCTGAACGATATGTCCTTTGATAACCTGTGCAAACTGCTATCTGAAAAATATCCTGATCGCTTCGCCTCATGGGTGCTGGGAACACCCCAAAGCTCAGTCACAGTTCTCAAAACCGAACTCAGCATTGAACCGATTCGAGCAGATTACGTTACCTTCTTACAACTGCAAGGGCAAATCTTGCACCTGGAGTTTCAAACTAAGCTAGAATCTAATCCGCCACTACCGCTACGAATGCTCGATTACTGGGTGCGGTTACATCGCCTTTATCGCTTACCAATTACCCAGGTCGTTGTTCTACTACTGCCTCCATCTGAAAATACAGTAATTGAAACCGCCTTTGTGGCAGCAACAACCCGTCATGAATATCGCGTTATCCGGCTATGGGAAGAAGATCCAGCAATTTTCCTAAGCGACCCGGCATTATTGCCCCTTGCGCCTTTAGCAAGTGCAGCGTTTCCAGAACAATTACTGCGGGAAGTAGCAGGGCAAGTCAATCTATTAGAAGGCAATCAATTACAGGAGGTTTCGACCTACACGCAGATTTTAGCAGGGTTAAAATTTAAGAAAGACTTGATTCGTCGAATATTTCGGGAGGGTATGATGCGCGAGTCGGTAATTTACCAGGAAATTTTAGAAGAAGGGCGGCAAGAGGGAGAACGGCTAGGGCGGCAAGAGGGAGAACGATCACTCGTCCTCCTCCTCTTAGAACAACGAGTTGGGCAGTTATCGCAAATTGAGCGATCGCGTATTTCTACCTTAAGCTTAGAACGACTAGAAGCTTTGGCATTAGCGCTACTGGATTTCTCATCAATGGCAGATCTCACAGCTTGGCTTAAGCAAGAGGAAGCATCGTAGTTAGTTGCGTGATTGCAAAAAGAACTAGGAATTAGCTAAAACCGATATCTGGACTTAAAATTTTTGGATAAATCAAAGTTAACATCGGGCGATCGCAACTCAGTGTGAGCTAGTAGTTATATCTACACATTAAATCGGAATAACAACACATCCCCTTCCTGCACAACGTACTCTTTTCCTTCACTACGAACTAACCCTTTTTCCTTCGCAGCATTCATAGAACCAGTTGCTACTAAATCTTTATAAGCAACTGTTTCAGCGCGAATAAATCCTCGCTCAAAATCAGTATGAATTACACCAGCGGCTTGGGGTGCAGACATCCCTGCATGAATTGTCCAAGCACGGGTTTCTTTGGGGCCACAAGTAAAATATGTTCGTAAACCTAAAAGAGCGTAAGTAGCACGAATTAAAGATTTCAAGCCACCTTCTTGCACACCCAAAGATTCGAGGAAATCGGCTTTATCTTCTTCTGGTAATTCTACTAATTCAGCTTCAACTTGAGCTGAGACTATCACAACTTGGGCATTTTCTGTTGCTGCAATTTCCCGGACTTTTTCGACAAAATCATTACCTGTTGCCAACTCATCTTCAGACACATTGGCGGCGTAAATAATTGGTTTATAAGTGAGTAAGTCTAATCCTTTAATAATCTCTGTTTCTTCTTCACTTAAACTTACCTGTCGTACAGATTTACCTTCATTTAAAGCAGCAGCTAACTTTTCCAATACTGTTACTTCAAACTGTGCATCTTTGCTGGTACGAGCTAATTTGCGGGTGCGATCAATTCGTCGCTCAATTTGGGCTAAATCTGATAAACCCAATTCTATATTAATGATTTCAATATCTCGCGCTGGGTCAACAGAACCAGCAACATGGATAATATCATCATTCTCAAAACAACGGACTACATGGACAATAGCATCTACTTCCCGGATGTGGGACAGGAATTGATTACCTAGTCCCTCACCCTGGCTTGCACCTTTAACCAAACCAGCAATATCCACAAACTCAACACGCGCTGGGATAATTTGTGCCGAACTGGAAATTTTAGCGAGAACGTTTAACCGCTCATCCGGTACTGCGACAACGCCGACATTCGGTTCAATCGTGCAAAAAGGAAAGTTAGCTGCTTCAGCTTTGGCGTTAGCAACTACAGCATTAAATAAAGTAGATTTTCCGACGTTGGGAAGTCCGACAATTCCGGCTCTTAGCATTTTGGATTTTGGATGAAAGTACAAAGATAATTAAACAGGTTCAGGTATGGTTTGGGGAATTGGCCCTGGAACCGGCTGGGGAATGGGAGCGGGTACTGGTTCTGGTACGGGATCTGGTAAGGGTTGGGGAATCGTTGGCCCTGGTGTAGGTTCAGGAGTTGGTAGGGGATTCGGCTCAGGAGTGGGTATCTGGGGTTCAGGTATGGAAATAGCAGTGGGATTAATCATGATCGGTCTAAATTAAATTATTCGACTTTCTCAAGCTAGATGACAACCTCAAATTCTGACATCCCCCCAAATAGCTATACCCAGCCATACTATCTGTTTCTAATTCGTTAATGCTTATTTTTTGTTTATAATTCTCTAACTAGCAAATAACCTGTGAGCCAATTTTTGATGTCGCATTTGAGCAATATCGATCGCAGGAGTACAAGACCACATTTGATCTAGGCTTAAAGATGCAGCTATTTGATAGGCTGCTTCAATATCGGGTGCTAGCTGAAGCAAGACTTGTTGTGCTTGTAGGTGTCCCAGAACGCTCAAGCGAATAGCAGCCCCCAATAAACCTGTAATGAAGCTATGCAAAAAAGCTAATACTGTATCCTGTTCACTCAAAAGAGCGACTCTACCAACTACGGCAAACACAACCGGGTGTAAGCAGTGAATTTCCCCTTTAGCCGCATCTAGATTGAGGGTTGTTAGTTGAGAGTCTTGCCAAGTCGCACTAGCAACCATTAACAAGGCGCGTCCGCTTTTGCGTGCTGTTTCGCGGGTTTTTTCAATCAGGGTTTGCGCGAACAGTTGAGCATCTGCGTGTCGCACAGCTGCTAAATCAGCGATCGCACTTCCTCGATAAGCATGAATTAAGGCTACAATATCCGTCGGCCCGATCTTATTACGCAATAGTAACCGCAGAAAAGTTTGCAAGTCTTGTGCTGAGTGCAGTTGTCCTTCTTGCACCAAAGCTTCTAGTCCGTGAGATAGGGTAAAAGAACCAGAGGGGAAGAAAGAATCAGATAACTGCATTAGGGCAAGTTTTTGAGACGTTACATGTAGAGACGTTACATGTAACGTCTCTACAGGGTTTCGGGTTTTATTTATGTATTTCATTTACCTGAAATCTGCTGTAATTACGAATTATTATGCTGGTGTGTGTGTTCCGAGGCAAAGTGTTCTTGAGGCGATCGCCATTCGTAGTCAATCTGTAAGCCAGGAATAGAAAAATTGCGGATGGTTGCTTCTATCACTTCTGTATCTATTACTAACTCGACGTAGATTTTGCCATCTTCGATAATAATCGGCCAGTGGTGATTGCCTAAAACATGACCTAAATGAACCAAATCAATAGCGCGATCGCGTAGTTTTTTTAAGGAAGAATCGTTTACTGACTCGCTAAAACTCAGTACCATCACCTTTTGCTCTTGCAGGTGAATTAGCAGTAACTTACCGTTTTGAGTTTTAAAGATATCTCCTTCTCGTAGTGACCAATCGCGATTTTTAACAATCCCAACATCCACACCAGAAGCAGCGCGAGAGTAAATTCGTCCTTTGCGGCTATCTGCTTGATTTAGATAGACTTCTAAGCAATGCTCTTTAAAGCCAACTTTTTTTAGTTGTTCAGATAAGCTAGGATTTTCTGTGATATTGCCGAGGTAAGTTTCTGCCAGTTCAATCATTGCAAAATCCGAGGTAAAACAGGTTGATGGCTTAAATTGCGAACGCAATTTAAAGCGTATTGCAGATAGTTTTTCAGTCCGTGAGTACCAGTTGCGATCGCTCTAATTAAAATACCTTTATTTTGAGGTAGAATCGAGCTTGCGACCATAACACCGGGGCAATTAGCAGCTTCTAAATCTTCTAAATTTTTACTCAATAACTGAAGGTTTCCCTGGGGTAAAATAACGATTAAATTACTTAAGACAGGAGCAGAAGCAAAGAGTTTGCAGTTTTTGAAAGCATTGTGTTTTCCTTCTAAGCGCATAGCATCGGTAAACCATAACTCTCCTTCAGAAGAAGTTACTTGTAAGCGGCTAGAGTAGTAGTCAAAATCGTAAAACTCTCCTCTAGCAATTCTCCCAGGTACAATGATTTCACTCAAAAAAAGTTTTCCTTGTGGATGACATTTAATGTGGGTTATTTGCTCAAAAGTTGCATCTTTGAAAAGAATGAGCGGTTCGGGGACAAACTCTAAAGTTGCTGCTTCGCCAATTTCAATTTCATAATGGGCAGTTGCTTTTGAAGCTGCGATCGGCATAGGATGAACTTTTGTCGCAGACTGATCGCTAAGGCAAAGATGAGTATTAGCGGCGAGTTGCAAGGAGATATTTAGCTGATCATTTGCCAGTAAGCCTGGAGAGGAACTGGTGATATAGAGATAAGTGTGATCAGGATTGGTAAGGTCAGAACGGAAGGTTCGAGAAATACCCAAAGGATAAGCAGTATACTGATGGCTGACAATCGTATGACCATTGCGATCGCACTCCAGCCTTAACTCTAAGTTTTTCGTTTGTTTTGGGATTTCCAACGTCGGCAAGTAATTCCTATGAACTATTAACACTCAGCTTTTTATTGCAGAAGGGCTGCGAAATAGAACAGTTTCCATAATAAAATTCACTACATCATCTAATCCTTTTCCTGTTTTGCAATTAGTATAAGCAATGGGTTTACCTTGTCGATATAAAGGAGCTTGTTGATGGATTAAATCTAAGTCAGCACCTACATAAGGAGCAATATCAATTTTATTGATTACTACTAAATTAGCTTGTGTAAAGCCAGGGCCTTTTTTACGAGGAATATCATCCCCCGCCCCCACATCAATTACAAAAATATATGAATCTACCAAATCGTAGCTAAAGGTGGAAGCTAGATTGTCACCTCCACTTTCAATGAAGATAATATCTAGTTGCGGGTAAAGCAACTCCAAATCTTTCACCGCCAAGAGATTCATCGATGGGTCTTCTCGAATCGCAGTATGAGGACAGCTACCCGTTTCCACGCCGATGATGCGTTCAGGAGGTAGAAAACCTCGACCTTTGAGACGGTCTGCATCTTCAGTGGTCAGCAAATCATTAGTGATTACTGCTACTTCAATACCTCTGTCCATCAAAATGGGGACGATACACTCTAGTAAAGCTGTTTTCCCACTACCGACAGGGCCTCCAATTCCTAATCTTGCTGCCGATTTCGACATGGTTAATCTCCTTATAATGCTCCATTAATTCGTCCATCAAAACCATAAATCTCGCGTTTACCAACAAACGGGACTAACTCAACTTCCTTAGCATCTTCATCTATTGGTTCAAATCTGACAGCTGTCCCGGCTGGAATATTTAAACGCATTCCTTTAGTTTTATCATTGGGACTAAATCGCTCAAATGGAACAATTATTCTTTCTTTACCCTGATAAGTAACTTCAGCAAATTGTAGTGCAGAGTTAACTTCATAAAAGTGAAAATGAGAACCCACTTGAATCGGGCGATCGCCTTTATTTACTACCGACAATATGATAATATCTCGCCCTGCGTTGATTTCGATTTCTCCGAGTTGAGTAATAATTTCTCCAGGAATCATCATGATACTCCCAATTTGAAACTTGAAAATTATAAGCGTGTCAGAGGAACAACAGACTTGCGAATTGGCTCGTGAACGGTGACTAATTTTGTTCCATCGGGAAAGGTAGCTTCTACTTGCACTTCATGAATCATTTCTGGAATCCCTTCCATAACATCCTCTTTACCTAGTAAAGTTGTTCCATAACTCATCAATTCTTCTACGGTTTTTCCTTCCCTTGCGCCTTCTAATATCGCCGCAGATATATAGGCTACCGCCTCTGGATAATTTAGCTTTAGCCCTTTTTCTCTGCGTCTCTCTGCTACTAAAGCAGCGGTAAAAATCAGTAGTTTGTCTTTTTCTTGCGGTGATAGTTGCATAATGGTTTTCTTTTTGTACTTAAGGTTTACATTATCAAACTATAAGTTCGTTTAACTGAGATTTTGCACTAGTTCCAACAACTGGCTAGGAATGAATTCTCTGGCTAATAGCTAAAGTCTTGTTTAGAAGACTAACAAAGGGTTTTAGTTAAATGCTTGGTTAATGTTATTTTTTAACGAACCGCCTTCGCCTAGCGTCTCGCAGAGGCGCAGCGAAAAGTTCTGTAGGCGGAGAGAAGTCTGAGCGCCGGCGTCCGGCGATCAGAACTTCGGAGTTTCCCAACCTAGGAAACTTTTCAAGACAGAGGACGCAGAGAGAAGAAAGAAATGCTTAACTGAACTGTATTGCATCATAAATACTTGATCTCAAATCCAAGATCTAAGTTTTTTTGTTATGGTGATCCCAATGGAATTGTTAAAAACTTAGCAAGATGTCAATCAAATGACTAGTCGATCATTTTGTATATTAAACTACAGATGCACACCGATAATTTATCTATGTGCATCTGTTTTATTACTTGTTGGGTTGGGTGATACGCGCTTCAATATCTTCCAATGTTTGTAACAATAGACGAGTTGCTTGTAATTGCCAACCCCATTTCTGAATTCTGTAAGCTAATACAGTCCCCACTACAGCTGCTAACAAGCCTATGGGTTGATTTAAAGAAACTCCCAATAACAAACCTAATCCGGCAATTCCCCAAAATGGTAAAGCTACGGCTTGTCTTTGTTCTTCAACAATTTGGGTAATTATATTAGATTTTATAGTAGCTAATAATGCCTCTTTGACTTGCCGTTGTTCTGTTGCCGATACTGTTATACCTATTTTACGACGCAGTTTTTCAATTTTACGGGCATCAGTGCTGTACTCAGTTAGTTCATCTTCTGCCATTTTCAGCAGTCGTTTGAGTTGCTCCATTGTGTATTACATCCGGTATTCTGATACAGCCATTATCCCGAATAATTGTTAATGTTTCTTGACTAGAGTTTTGTATTTCATCTGGCAATCTAAAAATTATGCGACTGGCTCAAAATTCTAAAATTGAATAGGGTAAAAATAATTAGGAATTAGGTACTAACAGGTTAAATATAAACTTAAAAGGTAATTATGGAAACAGTATCTAAAAGCACTTTATCTTCGTCTGCCAAAGAGCGATCGCTCATTCTGTGGTTTGATGAAGTTGGCATTGGTGATATACCCTTAGTTGGTGGTAAGAACGCATCACTGGGTGAAATGATTCAACAACTGTCACCCAAAGGTATTGACGTTCCTACGGGATTTGCTACCACAGCTTATGCTTATCGTTATTTCATCAAATCAGCAGGGTTAGAACCAAAGCTACGCAAACTCTTTGCTGACTTGGATGTTGAGGATGTCAAAAATCTCCGAGAACGAGGGAAAAAAGCGCGATCGCTATTGATACACACACCATTTCCTATAGAATTGCGAGAGGCGATCGCTACGGCATACCAAGTCTTAAGTGAGCGATACAATGCAGAGACAGATGTCGCGGTTCGTTCTAGCGCCACTGCCGAAGACCTTCCTGATGCTAGTTTTGCCGGACAGCAAGAAAGTTACCTGAATGTTGTCGGTACTGAAGGAGTTTTAGCAGCTTGCCATAAATGCTTTGCTTCCCTATTTACCGATCGCGCTATTTCTTATCGCCACACCAAGGGATTTGATCACTTTAGCATTGCCCTTGCCGTTGGTGTACAAAAAATGGTGCGCTCTGATTTAGCAACCTCTGGGGTAATGTTTTCCATTGATACAGAAACCGGATTTAAGGATGCTGCACTGATTACAGCAGCCTACGGTTTAGGAGAAAATGTTGTCCAAGGAGCCGTTAACCCAGATGAATACTATGTTTTTAAACCAACTTTAAAGGCAGGTTTTCGCCCAATTATTAATAAAAAATTGGGCAGCAAAGAACTCAAAATGATCTATGATGACGGTTCCAAATTTACAAAGAATGTATCTGTATCAACCGCAGATAAAGGCAAATTTGCTATTACTGACGAAGAGATTTTACAACTAGCACGCTGGGCATCTTTAATTGAAGATCATTATTCTCAAGTCCACAGCATTTACACCCCAATGGATATTGAGTGGGCAAAAGATGGCATTACCAATCAACTTTTTGTTGTCCAAGCGCGTCCCGAAACCGTTCAGTCGCAGAAGACGGGGAATGTGTTGCGGACTTATCGCCTTGTAGGGAAAGCAGGGGAGCAAGGGAGCAGCGGAGCAGAGGAGCAAACAGAAAATACTGCACCTCTGCCTCTGGTAACTGGACGTGCAATTGGGGAAGCAATTAGTCAAGGGAAAGCGCATCTGATTTTAGACGTGCATAGAATCGACCAATTCCAAGCTGGGGAAGTGTTGGTGACAGAGAGAACTGATCCCGACTGGGAACCGATTATGAAACGTGCTAGTGCAATTGTTACCAACTCTGGGGGGCGCACCTGTCACGCGGCGATCATTGCGCGAGAATTAGGTGTACCTGCGATCGTGGGATGCGGCAATGCTACAGATATTTTGAAAACTGGTCAAGAGGTAACAATTTCTTGTGCTGAAGGGGAAGAAGGTAAAGTTTATCCAGGCTTATTACCTTTTGAAGTTCAAGAAGTTCCTTTAGAAGATTTACCTCGCACCCGCACCCAAATTTTAATGAATGTGGGTAATCCTCAAGAAGCATTAAGTTTATCTGCGATTCCCAACGATGGCGTGGGTTTAGCACGAACAGAATTTATCATCGCCAATCAAATCCAAATTCATCCAATGGCGTTGATTCACTATGACTTATTAAAAGATGAATTTGTCAAAGCCAAAATTGCTGACATCACCGCACTTTACAACGATAAACCGCAGTATTTTGTAGATAAATTAGCCCAAGGCATAGGTAGAATTGCAGCGGCATTTTATCCCAAACCAGTAATTGTAAGAATGTCAGATTTCAAGAGTAATGAATATGCGAACCTATTAGGTGGTCAACAGTTTGAACCCCATGAAGAAAACCCCATGCTAGGCTGGCGAGGCGCAGCGCGTTACTATGATCAAGGCTATAGAGAAGCTTTTGCTCTAGAGTGTCATGCCATCAAGCGGGTACGAGAAGAGATGGGTTTAACGAATGTCATCCCAATGATTCCCTTCTGTCGCACTCCCGATGAGGGACGTTTGGTGTTAGCAGAAATGGCAAAAAATGATCTCAAGCAAGGCGTTAACGATTTGCAGGTTTATGTAATGTGTGAATTGCCCAATAATGTAATTATGGCTGAAGAGTTTGCTGATGTATTTGATGGCTTCTCCATTGGTTCCAATGACCTAACTCAGTTAACACTGGGCATAGACAGAGATTCAGCATTGGTGGCGCGATTGTTTGATGAGCGCAGTCAAGGTGTGAAGCGAATGGTAAAAATGGCTATAGAAACTGCCAAAAAGCGCAACCGTAAAATTGGCATTTGTGGACAAGCACCCAGCGATTACCCAGAATTTGCCCAGTTTTTGGTTGAACAAGGAATTGACTCAATTAGCCTCAATCCAGATTCGGTTTTAAAGACGATGCTGGAAGTGGCAAAAGTCGAGAAAGAGTTACCCGCCCCATAGCCTTTCTCCTGGCCCGTGTTGAGTGAAAACTTGTAAAATCAGCAGGAGTGATGGGTTGCAACTTTGTAGTAGCGATCGCTCTTAATTTAGTTAAAGGTGAAGATGACACCGCTTTTTGAAACCGAACGCTTGATTATTCGCACTTGGATACCCGAAAGCGATGCTGAACAAGCGTTTGAAATTTATAATGACCCGGAAGTGACCTACTTTCTTGGTAATGGCGCTCGTGTTCCCACTCTTGAGTTGCAGCGTCAGCGCTTAATTGAAAACATTGAGCGATCGCGCCGACGCAACAATGGTACTGGATCTTGGGCAATTGTAGATAAACAAACTACAACAATTGTCGGAACTATTCTGCTTAAAGAATTACCAGAAAAAGATAGCTTACTCACTCATGATTATGAGGTAGGCTGGCACTTACGGCGAACTTCTTGGGGTAAAGGATATGCAACAGAAGCAGGGCAAGGTATGCTCAAATACGGATTTAGTATCCTGAACTTGCCAGTGATTTATGCAGTCGTAAAGCCAGAAAATCATGCCTCAATCCGTGTCACCCAAAGACTGAACATGAAACCAATGGGACGAACCAAGAATTATTACGGTATTGAACTGCTCTTATTTCAACTACATGCACCTGAAAGAATAGAGGGGGAGCATGGGGAGGAGGGGAGCAGAAGGAGACAAGGAGGACAAGGAGGAGAATAAATATTATCTCCTGTCTCTTGACTCTTGACTCTTGACTTTTGACTCTTGACTTTTGACTCTTGACAAATGACAAAAAAGTGGTTTCAAATTGGGATAGTAGGTATATTTCTCCTCTCACTTGCCTTACGGTTTTGGGGATTGGGGCGATTCAACACCCTGGTATTTGATGAAGTTTACTTTGCCAAATTTGGTAATAATTATCTCACCCACACACCATTTTTTAATGCTCATCCGCCGCTGAGTCAATATCTCATTGGCATCGGGATTTGGATTGGTAGCCATATTCCCTTTTGGAACGATACGCTCAATGGGCTAACAGGTTCATTGCGATCGCCTTGGGCTTATCGTTGGTTCAATGCCCTCACTGGCTCATTTATTCCTGTAATTATTGCTGCTATTGCCTATCAGTTAAGTCATCGCCGTAGCTTTGCAATACTTGCAGGTTTGTTCACTGCTTGTGATGGTTTATTTCTAGTTGAGTCTCGCTATGCCCTAAGTAATGTTTATATTGTCATTTTCGGTTTGCTAGGGCAGTGGTTTTTATTATTGGCATTGGATAATCAAAATCAACGCCGTTCTTTTTGGTTAGTTATTTCTGGCATTAGTTTCGGTGCATCAATCGCCACTAAATGGAATGGCTTATGGTTTTTATTAGGTGCTTATCTCATTTGGTTAGTAGCTTGGTTAATTCGAGGAATGTATTCTTTTCCCTCTCTTAAAATCCTTTCTTCATTTCCTTCATCACCACTAGCGCTAGTCAGACAAGGAAGATTCTTTTACAGCGAATGGTTTCGCAAGTTGGATGAAGAACCCCAACAAGTTGCAGTTCAGACGCCACTTCAAAATCTTACTCAACTAAATCTTTTTCAGATGTTATTTTATCTGGGAATTATTCCAGTTTTAGTCTATAGCATCATCTGGATTCCCCACCTTCAGTTAGATAAGAATTATGGATTTATAGCAGTACATCAGCAAATTTTGAAGTTTCACCTCCAGATGGGTGGCAATAGTCCTAAAGTCCATCCTTATTGTGCTGCTTGGTATCAATGGCCTTTGATGACTCGACCAATGGCATATTATTATCAAACGGCTAAGAGTATTCAAGAGCCGTTACCTGTTATGGGGCCTCCGTTACCTTCTGGTACAGGAAAAATAGTTTATGATGTCCACGCAATGGGCAATCCCTTTTTATGGTGGTTTGGTGTTGCTGCCATTTTGTTTTTAGTAGGGATGCTGGTGTCGCAAATTGTGAGTTATTGGGTGAAGCAAAAGCGTTTTTCTGTGCCTGCGACTCTCAGTGTTGATACTTGGATTGCCCTGTATTTAGTGATAAATTATGCTGCAAATTTATTACCTTGGGTAAAGGTAACAAGGTGCGTTTTTATTTACCATTACATCTGCGCTGTAGTGTTTGTCTTTTTAGCGATCGCCTGGTTTGTAGACCAATGCCTCCGCAGTTATTATCGAACACTCCGGGTAATCGGTGTCACTATTAGCTTTATTATTCTAGCTGCTTTTATTTTCTGGATGCCTATTTACTTGGGTTTACCCCTCTCCCCTGAAGGTTATAAACTACGGATGTTGTTTAACTCTTGGATTTAATTTAAGGGCTATTGACCCAGATTTCTCACCACATCTTTTAAAGGTTTATAAAACCTAAATTTGTGCGTTTCGCACTGTGCTAAAATTGTCTACCCAAAAAAAGCTCGAAGCCTGTAGCTAAAGATTCCGAGATAAGCGATCGCAAAGCGTGTGAGAAATGCGGGTTGGGTAAATAGGGCATGGGGCATGGAAAGAATAATAACCCCTAACTCTTAACTTCACCAAAAGCGGCTGTTTCAGCCTTTACGACGTGCGGATAATGTGGGAAACATTCCTGGTATCGGCTTGGGGCTAGCTATCGCCAAAAAGTCTGTCGAAGCTCACAAAGACGAAATGTAGTCAATAGTCAAGCATTCTTGTTCGAGATTGGTATTAGCTATATATACCCTTTTAAATTACAAAAATATTTTTACTTGTAAAAAAGTACTCAGTGATAATACTGAGTAAGTGTATTTATTTAGCCTAACATTTTATGAAAATTTAACGGTTAATTTACGGAATTTACATATACGATTTGTAGCTTGATATATGCTTGATTTATAATACATGTAATACATAAAACAATCAATGTGCGCTATTAGGGTAATGACTAGCCCTTAAAAAGATTTGTTTGTGAGTGTTTGATAAATTATACGTCAAGCACAAGGCATTTATGCGTCTACAAAACTAACAATTCTAAGTTTATGTCCGACTGCCAAGCAAAATCTGAAACCAGCTACTTAAGTGGATCTAATGGTAAGTGTTTAACAGCGTTTCAGCGGAAACTGCTGCTAGAGAGTTTGCACAAAAGTTTACCTGAATCTTACCGCCAACGAATTGAAATCATGTTGTTGGTAGATGAGGGAAAAACGCAAACGGAGATTTGTCAAACCTTGGGGTGTTGTGCAGCAACAGCACGACATTGGATGCATATAGCGCGGGCGGGGATGGCACACCAATGGCAAGATTGTCCCATTGGTCGCCCTAAAGCTGTGAATGATCAGTATTTAGAGCGTTTGAAGGAATTAATTAACAGTAGTCCCCGCGAGCATGGCTATGCTTTTCGGCGGTGGACAGCTAACTGGCTTGGGAAACATCTAGCAAAAGAATTTGAGATTGAGGTGAGCGATCGCCATATCAAGCGACTGCTCAAACAGATGGGATTATCCACCTTACCCAAACCCAGCAATTCTGAAGCAAACAGTAATGAGCAGGCTAAGGGTTCCAAAATTTTGATTGGTGATCTCAAATCGGCAGCTATTACAGATGATTCCGAATTTTTACCTATTGACTTTGCGAAATTAGGAAAACATTTAGACATTCATGGTGCAAAATACATCCGCTCAGGTGCTTTCTCTGCAACAGTTCAACAATACTCTGGGTTATTCTCTTTCGACAGAAGAATTTCAACAGTGTCTTCAACAAGTTAAATTTATCAACCCAAAAGTCGGCAAGTTCTGGCAAGGTGATGCCCAACCAGGCATACATATTGCGATCGCTGGTAAGGTCAGGTTGCTAGATAGCGCCGATGAGTTAATCGCCACTTTGGAGGCAGGTGACTCATTTGGGGAGTTTACCTTGTTTAAGGAGGGTGAGTTTAAACCTTACGCTGCCAGGGCTTCAGTCAACTTGCAACTATGCTTTGTTCCGGGTGAGACGTTGTGGCCACTGATGGCTAAATATCCCGAAATTCGGGAGCATTTGCAGGCTAAGGCGCTGTCTCGTAACCCCCAACAGCTGGACTCAGATCAACCTCCATCTGACTCAAAACTGCTGCATAAAACGGAGATTTTGTCAACGCCAGCAGTAGAGCCACGCCAGAAAAAGATTAGCAAAGCTTATTTTCCCAACTCCACGCAGCGAGCGGGGCATTTATTACAGCGTGTGATTCGGCGCTATCCATTTTTTGCCCAACAGAGTGGATCGGATTGCGGTGCAGCTTGTTTAGTGATGGTGTCTCGCTATTGGGGGAAAAACTTTAGTGTAAATCGCCTGCGGGATATCGCCAATGTTGACCGCAATGGCTCCTCACTGCGGGGATTATCGGCGGCGGCGGAAAGTATTGGCTTTACCACGCGACCTGTGAAAGCGAGTCTTGACCAATTGGCGAAGCAAAAATTGCCTGCCATTGTCCACTGGGAAGGCAAGCATTACATTGTAGTCTACGAAATTACTCCCAAGAGTGTGATTGTAGCTGACCCTGCTGTTGGTCAACGCACCCTCAGCCACCAGCAATTTAAAGCCAACTGGACTGGCTATACACTGCTGCTGCAACCCACCGCTTGGTTGAAGGATACCAAAGAGGCTACAACTCCCTTTTGGCAATTCTTTGAGTTGATCAAGCCTCACTCTTTAGTAATGCTAGAAGTGTTTGTCGCTTCTTTATTTATCCAGATATTTGGACTTGTTACACCTCTATTTACTCAGTTAATTTTAGACCGTGTAGTTGTGCAGCGTTCTGAACTAACCTTAACGGCGGTAGGGTTAGGATTGCTGATTTTTAGTTTATTTCGTGTGGCAATGACGGGGTTGCGGCAATATTTGTTAGACCACACGGCAAATAAGCTCGATTTAGCATTGATTGTGGGATTTATTCGCCATACCCTGCGGCTACCCTTGAGTTACTTTGAATCGCGTTATGTAGGGGATATTATCTCTCGTGTACAGGAAAACCGCAAAATTCAACGCTTCCTCTCCGGTGAGGCGTTATCCATCCTACTGGATTTAGTTACTGTCTTTATCTATTTAGGATTAATGTTTTGGTACAGTTGGAAAATGGCGTTACTAGTATTAGTGATTGTACCGCCTTTTTTCCTACTAGCATTGATTGCCACACCTTTTTTACAAAAGATTTCTAGGGAAATCTTTAATGCTGTTGCTAATGAAAGTAGCTATCTGATTGAAGCACTTTCTGGCGTACGAACAGTTAAATCTACAGCAGTAGAACAGACAGTACGTTGGCATTGGGAAGAGTTATTAAGTAAGGAAATAAAAACTAACTTTTCCGGGCAAATTATTAGCAATCGCCTACAAATATTCAGCAACACAATTGAAGCAGTGGTAACTACTATCTTGCTGTGGTTTGGGGCGTACCAAGTGATCCATAACCAGCTAACCATTGGGCAATTGGTAGCATTTAATATGTTGTTGGGAAATATTATTAGACCCTTCCAACGATTAACAGTTTTGTGGAATCAATTGCAAGAAGTGGTGATTGCAGTGGAACGCATTAATGATGTGTTGGATGCGGAACCAGAAGAAGATTTGCAGCATCAGGCGCGGCAATCTTTGCCACCCATTCAAGGTAACATTCGCTTTGACAACGTAACGTTCCGCTATCACCCTGAAAGCGATATCAATGTTTTGGAAAATCTCAGTTTTGAAGTACACAGCGGGCAAATGGTCGCCTTGGTGGGACGGAGTGGTTCGGGAAAAACCACAATTTCTAAGCTGGTTTTGGGGTTATACTCCCCCACAGATGGCAAAGTGTTGATTGATGAGCAGGATATTACCAGTCTTTCGTTGCGTTCTCTACGCGAGCAGGTTGGGGTAGTTGACCAAGATACCTTTTTGTTTGGCGGAACGATTCGGGAAAATATTAGCTTGGCACATCCTGGAGCAACTTTGGCAGAGATTATTGAGGCGGCGCGATTGGCGGGCGCTGATGAGTTTATTAAAAAGTTACCTATGGGTTATGAAACCCAGATCGGTGAAGGAGGGGGGATGTTGTCTGGAGGACAGCGACAAAGAATTGCGATCGCAAAGGCGTTGTTAGGCAATCCCAAGCTGTTGATTTTGGATGAGGCGACTTCTCATCTGGATGCAGAGTCAGAAAGGATTATTCAGACGAATTTAAACACAATTCTTAAGGACAGAACCACCTTGGTAATCGCCCATCGCCTTTCAACTGTGCGGAATGCAGATTTGATTTTGGTGCTGGATCGCGGCGTGTTGATTGAGAGTGGGACTCACCAAGAGTTGATGGCGAAACGGGGACATTATTTTTATCTCAATCATCAGCAGATGGACGTTGCGGGGTGAAACAAGACGACAAGAAAGAAGCTTTTCTTGTCTCTGCACTTCCAAAATCCCAAATCCCAAATTGATATCAGGAAACATCATGCCAAACACATTGAATGGAAGGATTCAAACCCAAATCCATGAGGTAGAACAGGGCGAGGAAATTTTAAAGGAGCAAACACCAGCTAAATCAACTGATGATTGGGCTGACGCAACCAAAGATTTACTTGATAGCTTACCCCAGGTTTGGACAAGGGGATTGCTATATTTTTTGGTGATGTCTGTGTCGATCATTTTACCTTGGGCGATGCTATCTAAGGTGGATGAAACGGGTACAGCAAGAGGGCGACTTGAGCCAAAGGGAAAAACAGTTAGGCTGGATACTGCTGTGGCGGGTACTGTTGCCGAAATTCGTGTAAAAGAGGGTGATGCAGTTAAAGTTGGACAGACTTTATTGGTGTTGGAATCGGAATTAGTTAAGGCAGAAATGCGCCAGGCACAGGATAAGTTAGAGGGGCAATTAAATCGACTTTCTCAGTTAAATTCATCTAAAAGTCAGTTAGTTGTATCTTTGACAACGCAACAGCAACAAAATCAATCTCAACAGTTAGAAAAGCAGGCTCAAATTGATCAAGCACGGCAGAATATGAATGCTCTGAAGAATTCTTATGACTTACAAAAAGACGAAAAATTAGCTCAAGTCAATCAGGCACGGCAAACTGTTGAGCATAATCAAACTGCTAATAAGTTAGTAAACAGTAGTTTAGCAAGTACCGAGCGGGAAGTTGAACGCTATCGCAGTCTTTGGCAGTCAGGGGTTGTTCCAGAAATTAATGTTGTCGAGAAGCAAGATATAGCTAAAAACAAGCAACAGTTATACGAACAAAATCAGTCAGATATTCAGCAGGCTAAACTACGTTTGATAGAACAACAGAGTAGTTATGAGCGGACTATTCGGCAAGCAAATGCAGATATTGAGCAGGCACACTTGCGACTGAAAGAACAGGAAAGAAGTTATCAGACCTTAACTCGTTCCAGCAAACTAGCTCTGCTAAAAATCGACGAACAACAAAAGAATTTGGAGACAGAAATTACTATGCTTCAGGCAGAAATTGCTCAGAGTAAGAGTCAGATTGTCTCGTTAAAATTTCAGTTAGGACAACGAGAGTTAAGAGCCACCGTGAATGGTAGAGTGTTTCAGTTACCAATACAACGGGCTGGGTCTGTAGTGCAGCCTGGAGCAATGATTGCGGAGATTGCACCCCAAGGTTCGCCTTTAATAATTAGGGCGCAAATGGCAACAAATGAGAGTGGTTCTTTGCGAAGAGGGTTGCCAGTAAAGTTAAAGTTTGATGCTTATCCGTTTCAGGATTATGGAATTGTGGAAGGAGAATTGTTAGAGATTTCACCTACTACCATCGAGGTAGAAACCCCTAATGGGAAGGTGGCAGCTTATGACTTGGAAATTGCCCTAAAACAAAATTGTATTCTCTCAGCTAATAAATGTATTGCTTTGCGTGCTGGGGATACGGCGACAGCTGAGGTAATTGTGCGCCAACGTCGGATTATTGATTTTCTGCTTGACCCGTTTAAGCAGTTGCAACAGGGTGGGATGAGATTGTAAGGATTTCACGGTACTTTTACATTTCTCAACTTCATCACCTACCCCCATTACTTTTTAGGGAAAAAAGTGATTATTTTACTTTTAATTTCGTTTACCTAATTTAAGGAGAAACATCATGTCACAATCTATCACTATTACCAACGAAGATATTCTTAATCAAGTCAAGCTATCCTGTAAAATCCCTGAGTTCATTGAGGGGATTATTACTCGTAAAGTTATTGCAAATGCCGCAGCTGAGGCGGGTATCAAAGTAGAGACTGAGGAACTTCAAAAAGCAGCTGACCAAATCCGGTTAATGAACAAACTTAATAGTGCTGATGATACCTGGGCGTGGTTGGAAAAACATAGTCTTTGTATAGATGATTATGAAAAAATTGTCTACAGCACCGTCATTTCTGGAAAGTTAGCTGCTCATCTGTTTGCAGATAAAGTTGAACCCTATTTCTTTGAAAATCAACTAGATTATGCTGGTGTGGTCATGTATGAGGTTGTTCTGGATAATGAAGACTTGGCGATAGAACTCTTCTATGCCATTAAAGAAGGTGAGATGAGTTTTTATGATATTGCTCACAAATATATCCAGGATAAGGAATTACGCCGCAAAGGAGGTTATCGGGGGATAATGCGCCGCAAAGATTTGAAACCAGAGATTTCAACAAATGTCTTTGCTGCCACGCCTCCCCAGGTTCTTAAACCCATCGTAGCCTCTAAAGGAGTATACCTAATTTTGGTTGAGGAAATTATTAAACCACAATTGGAGCCTATGCTGCGCTATCAAATTCTTGAGGATTTATTTACAGCCTGGATAAAGCAGCAAATTAAGCCAGTTGAAATTACTAAAAAACTCGACTTTAGCAGTCTGACAACTTAAATTTTAATTTAACTCAAAAGTCAAGTATTCAAAACCGTTAACAGATAATGCCCTCTAATTATTAGAGGGCATTGTTTACTGCCTTAGACCGCAAGTCTAAAATTATGGACTTTCCATTCAAAATTTTCAGTTGCTACAGGAGTACTGCTATAACAATACTTACTAGAACAGGGTGAGCCTCAATAAAGTCAAGAATCTTACTAAAAAAACTACCACCTAACACATAGGCTAGCTCATCCTCTGTGAGTTCACAGAGAAAGCTTTCGGAAGGATTTAGGTCACAGACTGTAATACTAGCCATTTTTAAATGTACTCCTTAGTTAATTTGTGTTGGTTGGGATTAGACTTTGAATTGCCTTATCCCGTTACCATAATCTGTTATTCAATCTATTATTTCAAGGTTTATCTCACTAAATAATGTGCCACAATTAATGCAGTTATATATTGATTAATTATCAAATCAAGTGTGCCATTTTTGGGAAAAGAAAAGTTTTATATTTATTTAGATAAATAACATTATATTTGATGGCATATATAAAATATTTCTGACCTTTTTTTTCACTGCTTACTTCATTAACATAAATTAGAAAAACCAATAAAAAATTAGTCCAAGAATTCTCTTAGACTTAAAGATAAAAATTTAAGGCTATTTCATTCTGGCAATAGCAGCAAACCCCATGCTATTCGCTACAATCTGTTTCACTCAGGTGGGACGTACGATGATTAACCAGATGTCAATAGAAGAGGCAGCAGATAATTGGAACCTCCTCCTTGCTGCGATCGAGGAAGCTATTTACTATTGCGAAAGTCACCAAGAACTTCTGAAACTGGAAGCAGATGAGGAGCGTTAACGCCTCGAACAACAACGAGCCTCCCTTGAGCCTAAAACTACTCATTGATGAAGACTCCCAGGCAAAACCTTTAGTTAATTTGTTACGGAGTGCTGTCACGATGTCAAATGGTCTATTACCTTTCCTTCTTTCTCACGTCTTCTGAGAGGATTTCTTTTTGAACAGGACTCCAAATCCTAGTACAGAAACTAAACTGAGGATGGTGGAGGGTTCTGGAACGGTGACACCATCATAACGCCCCCCGACTAGCAGGGGCCCAGCATCTCCCACCTCTAGCGGAGCCGTTAAATCTGGTTCAGTAAGAGTTTGAGCGACAAAACGCGTCCCCAAGAGAATAACTCCTCCTGTAAAAGTAACGCGTGGAGCTCGGAAAAGCTCTCCAGAGTCCTCCAAGATAAAGTTATTATCAACTTCAATATTGGCAAAAAGGTTAGATATGCCAATTTGCCCATCTCCATTAACATCTCCCCAGATTACCTCGTCATCAACTTCATCGAGTTCAGGAAATAAAAACAGCTCTATTGTAGTGATATCTAGTTCTGTACCCTCATTTAGAAAGTTTTGTTGACCGCTGATATCAGGTGCATTCCATACAAGAACCGTACGAGGGGGATTCACGCCAATTCCGAAATTGCGGGAAGGGAGATTGCGATCAGGGGTTGTCAAAACGGGTTCGACTAATATAGCAGCAGCAGCTGGAGCTAAAGAAAGAAGACTGCTGACTGCCGCACTAATAACGAGCGTTCCTATATTTTTAGTATTCATGACCTTAAAGAGAGACGTATAAAGCAACATTGTTAACAATACTTAATTTTGATAACTGTCAAAATTAAGTATTTCCTTATTCCCAAATAAGCACTGAAGGCAACAATTCTGGAGATACTAAGCGTAACAACTGATACCCTACTCCTGCTGTACCTCGCAAAAAACTAGGGTTAAAAAGCCAGTTAGGTAATACATCAAAAGTATATCCTCCGTTTTCTTTTGCTCTTTCCACTACCCATGCTGCCTTCTTCCTAGCAGTTTTTAGCCATTCCTGCTTACCAAGTTTTTGGAAAGCGACAACAATATAGTGGGACTTAGACAAAAAATAGCCAGAAAAAACACTCAAATGTATATACAGAGAGACTTCGACATCGGTTTGCTTAGTTTCTTGATATATATGGGTTTCAAGCATTTTTGAGTCTTTGGTGTATTTTCCCTGCCCTGTATGGGTTTGAGGCTTGTTTCTGCCTCAAAAATGTTTAAGTCCCGATAGTTCAGTGTTGAATAAATTCAGCATAGATTCTGCTTTTGAGACGTTCTTCAATGAGATTTTGGTCAAGCTTTTGTGGATTAAAATCTGGATCGAAAGAACGATTGAAGGATTCTAAAATAAAGATTATGTTGGTTGCTATAGTAGCCATTTGTGATAATTATACTACTGCCATTTACATTTTGTTTACAACGATTCCCCTACGAATTTACAAAGTATATACTAGGGGAATCATTGCGCCTCAAATAGTGGTTAGTAAGTTATTAAGCGTAAGCTACAGCTCCACATCCATGACAACTACTACATAGAGCCACCACTAAACCCCCTCTTATTTCAAGTTCGTTGTCTTCGAGGTCGTTGATGAAAGTTTCATAATCGACAAACAATTCTGCCCCAGCTAGTTTGATGTCATTAACTACGATGTTAGCCATTTGAGTTTTTCTCCAATAATGAATTTGTGCTATTGACTAAGAATCAATTAGTAATTTTTGATTCTTATTGTAATCATAATTTTAATTAATTGAGTATGTCTATCTTTTTTTTAGTTTAGTGGTGTTCAAATAAAAACATTTATGTCACTAATAGCCTTTTGGAGATTTCATTTGACTCAACAGAGATAGCATTTTATTTACTTAGTTTATGCAAATTTTATTTTCGGACTAGTATAATAATTTGATTATTATTTTCAAATATTGAAAACCTACAATAAAGTAGTGCGATACCTTCTCTGCGAGACGCTACGCGAACGGTGGGCTACGCCTACGCCAATCAAGAATAGAACGAAAGGCAATTACAACAGAATTAGAGTCTGTTAAAAAGATTTAAAACTGAAACATTTATGTCACCATAAACTTTAAAATTGAGCAAAAAACATAACAAAATCAGCCCAAGATAAATCTTGGACTGAAATATAAACATTATCAACAAATGTATTCGTATCAGTTGCCCAATTCTACTTGCCTGTAAATATCCTCAGAATTAGCATTCAAATAAACACGCTGCAAATCAATCCCCAAAGTGTAAAATTGCTCACAAATAGCATGCATCCGCCCCTCAGTTGAATCATCCCCTTGCTGCCAACCTTCCAGTAACCCATTCGCCACAATCTGACAGCGATTCATGCCAAAACTCTCCTGTTCAGCAAACTTATGGTCTGGTTCTTCAGCTAACCCTAATCCTGGCGCTAGCTGCTTGGTAAATAAAGGAATTTCTGAGTTAAAATGCAATTGATGTTCTGTATAGACAATTTTGAAAACTTCCCTAACTATCTCATAGTCCCTTTTATCAAAATACAATACCCCTGAATCATGCCGACCGTATTCCTTGGGGTTGTACAAAACCTTAAAACTAAAAGGTATTGCTAAATAATTCAAGTGCTGTGTCAAACTCTCCATAACCACAACAGCACCTTCAGGAGTTAAATTTAAATATATTCGCACAGTGATTGGCTGATATTTAGTATCCTCAATACGACCAAATCCCTGATTGCCAACTGCCATATAAAAGCCATTTTGGACTCTGTTTTTAGGCAAACGGATAGCTACTGAATCACCTATCAGAGTGACTTTTTCAACAAATTGAAGATGTTTATTTCGCTGAATATGCAGCCTTAAACCACCCTTAGTAACTACTAAACTATCATCAGATTCTTCTTTAATAACAGACCAACCAGAATCAAAATAACCCTCTCCACAATTACTTTTATTCAATCGTTCATAAAATCCCACATCTATCCCCAGTAAAGTATTATTCTCCAAATCTAAAGGTAAATTATTTTCTTCTCCATCGAGTGCCAATAGACTTCGCATCGAGCCATTATAATAAATACCATAAAGAAAACTCCGCAATTGCAGACTCACGTATTTCTGTTGCATCTGGGTTGGCATCTTCTGAAAACGTTCAACTGCCTCAGATGGCAATTCCAAAGGTTTGTAATCTGGATGGTGGATGGAAAAATCAGATTTTATCTCAATTTTTTGAACAATATCTTGCAGAACATCCAGTAATTGCCCTGTTAAACCAGTCTCTAGCTGAGTTTGAGGAGAATTTAATAATTGCATAACTACTTTAGTAATAACAAAATGATTTAAACAGCAGAACTACTTAGGTGAGTTAATTCAACAGCAGCAGCACCAAAAATTGTTGGCATCGATTGTACAGGACGGCTTAATAACGTCTTAGCAACCTGAAGCATAGCAATCCCCGTATTGCCAAAAGATTTTTGATATTGAATCATTGCCTGAATCTGTTGAATTAAAGCAAAACCAGTAAATTGCACCACTCGTTGCAAGAAATCAGGGCGGTGTTCTAGAATTTCTGGAAAAGTGTTTAAATAAGCTTGGGTTAATCTACTAATTGAAGGCTGAAGTAGTTCTAAAGGTGTTATTGCCAAGCGTAGAGACTCTTCAATACTCAAAGAATTACTGATAACTAAGCTAGCAAGCCAGATTTGTACATAACTGCCGATGAGTGTTCCCAAATCAAAGGCTGGATCTCCCCAAGCCGAGCGTTCCCAATCAATTAGTCGGACAATATTGTTACTAGAATCCTGCCAATCTTTATACAGGAGAATATTATTTAGTTTTAAATCATTGTGGGTGAGACAAGAGGGAATTACAGCATCACCCAGTTCTGCGATCGCTTGCCCTAAACTATCATACCGCTGATAAAGAGCAAAAAATCTTAACCCATCGTCAGGCACTAAACCAAAAATCTCTGGCCCAATCCGTTCCAATCCCTGAATTAAATCCGATACTTGATCAGCCATTAGATTATCCTGATTAACAGAGAAGAAATCCTGATATTCTTTGCGATTAAAAGTATCACTATGGATAGTTGCAATGGCAGTGCCAATTGCCATTGCAATTTCTATAAAAAAGCTATTTTTCTTTGTGTAGAAATCTTTTAAATCTTGATAATCATCCAGGTATTTTAAGACAATAATTGAATTTTCTGCATCAAAATGCACCACATTTGGTAAAAATGAGCGATAGTGATTAAATTTGTTAAATTGCTGTAAGAAATCTTGAATTCGCCACTCCCTCAAAAACTCACCAGCAGTTTTTCCATCTTGATTGTGTCGTTCTTGCTTAACAAGAAGCTTACAACCATCTGTAAAAGTCAATAATAAATTAAAGTTTTTAGCTGCAACTGGTTCTATCTTGCTAGGAGATTGCTCAGACTGATTGCATAACCCCTGTTCAACTAAATAATCAAAAACATTATGGTAATTCAGGATTAATGTCATAAAACTTGAATGTATTAATTAGCTGTAATTCTAGGCAATAGTAAAATTATTTAACCATATTTGCAAGCTTTTGGCTCTAACTAAAATAAAAAATTATGGCAAATTCGTGCATTAACTAAAACATTTATGTCCCTAAAACATTACTAATTGATACGCAATTTTTAATGCCAAGTCACTCCTGAATTTTTGATGATTCGGAAGCCTCAATTATTTTTTTATCGCTAAAAATTACCTATTTTATTCATCGCTGATTCTCCCTTGAGCAACTCTGCTCCTCTCAACACTCGCTACTAGAAGTGGCGACTTCCACTGTAGAGATAGATAATACCGATTCAATTAATGATTGCAACAAATCCTTTGGTAGAGACGTTGCATTGCAACGTCTCTACATGGTCTATCTGTCACATTCTTTTTTTAAATTGGTATAACTGTTAACAGCAGGGAAATTTAGTCCTGAATATTGGTTACAGAGCAACTAAATTTCTTGATGAAAATATTTTTTTTGAGACGCACAGTGGAAGAAAAAGCGAAAAGTCGAGCCAGTTGCTAATCGCCGCTCTAACGCAAGCGCTTCTTATGCAAGGCGCTGATTTAGCACTGGCTACCTAATTTGAATTATGGGGATTTCTCTATTCCCTCTTAATACACAACACCCGCCTGAAAAACTCGGCCAATTACTTCTTCTACAGGTGGTTCAGTGACGGTTAAATCAACTACCTCTAAATCCGCCAAAATCTGAGATACAGTACGGGTGAGCGCCTCTCGCGGCACCATATAGCGTACCGATCGCCCTTCTAAGAATTGGATATCACCGTAAGACATGAGTTTTTCCACTGATAGTGGTTGGGCTAACTCGACATAAACTTCCCGGTAAGGGGCAAAACGTTCTAACAGTCCATCTAAATTACCGTCATACATTAGTTTTCCTTGGTGAATTAACAACACCCGTTGACACAATGCTGTAATGTCAGCCATATAATGACTTGTCAACAGCACTGTCGCCTGATATTGCTGATTGTACTCACGCAAGAAATCGCGCACTCCTACCTGAGCATTGACATCTAGTCCTAGGGTCGGTTCATCCAGAAATAATACATGGGGACGATGCAAAAGTGCAGCCAATAGTTCGGCCTTCATCCGCTCACCTAAAGACAGCTTCCGCACTGGTTGGATAAGCTTCCCTTCTAAGGAAAGCATCTCTGTTAATTCTCCCACCCGCCGCTGAAACTCTTTAT
This sequence comes from Nostoc sp. MG11, assembly GCF_014904695.1. Lineage (GTDB taxonomy): Bacteria > Cyanobacteriota > Cyanobacteriia > Cyanobacteriales > Nostocaceae > Komarekiella. The sequence continues at coordinate 101,748 of NZ_JACXXN010000016.1, forward strand.
CAGGGATGTTGTATACAGCGGCGTTAATTTTTAAAGAATCCAACGCTGGTAAATCCCAAATTAACTGCTGCTTTTGTCCCATCACTAAGGTGATTTTTTGCAAAAATGCTTCGTCACGACGAAAGGGAACGTGTCCAGCTACTCTGACTGTACCGCCAGAAGGATGAATTAGACCCGTCAGCATTTTGAGTGTAGTAGTTTTACCAGCACCATTGGGCCCTAAAAACCCTACAACTTCACCCGGAGCAATTTCAAAGGAAACATCCTCAACTGCTTTAATTGAACGGTAGGTACGGCGGAAAAAGTGGCTAATTGTACCTTTAATTCCCGGCTCTTTAACCGCCACCGGATAAAATTTACTTAGCTTCTCTGCAACGATAATTGACATATATTTTAGATTAAAACCACAAATAAACACCGATAAATTTATCTGTATTTATCAGCGTTCATCTGTGATTCCAAATACCCAAACACATATTTTTGCAAGCAACAGCTATCATGATTTCCTATGGTGAATATTGCTCAGTTACAGAAGACCTCTTGCATAAATATTTTTTGTCTCACGCATAGACGCAAAGAAGAACGCAAAAAGAACGACTTTTGCAAGAAGTCTAAAACATCGGTTTACCGTAAACGTCCCGATCGCAAAGTACTAATAATTAACCACAACCCCAACAGACTAGCGACTGTAAATAGGATGGTGCTTAAAAAAGATAGCTGAGTTGTCTGTGCTTTCGTGGAAATAATTGCCGCACCCATAATCAGCGAACCCACCAAAATACTAAATGAGAGTCTATTGGCTGCATCGTCCATAGTGCGACGTACGCCATCTAACCCTCGTAGCGATAAATTCCACTGTAAGGTTTCCGAGGTAACTCGGTCTAGTAGCAATTCAACCTGGCGGGGAGATTGTAGAGAGAGACTTTTAATATCCAAGGCTGCTCTAAGAAGCGATCGCACTGGATTATCGCCGAGTAACTGACGGCGAAACAAGTCTGTGATTAATGGCTTAACTTCATCAAAAAAATTAAGCTCCGGGTTAAAGGTACGCGCCACCCCCTCTAAGTTAGCTAGGGTTTTGGCATACAAACCCATGTTGCTGGGTAAGCGAATTTTATTGTTGCGAGCAACCTGCAAAACTTCATAAATTATCTGACTGAAGTTTATTTCCGTGAGGCTGACATTGTGATACTTTCGCAACATGCGATCGTAATCATTTTCTAAGCGCGACAAAATTACTGGCTGACCGGAATCTGATAGCTGTAAAGTTAACTGAGCGCACCTTTGAGCATCTAAATCAACGATTGCTAACAACATTTCTGTCAATATCTGCTGTGTACGGGGATCAAGTCGTCCCACCATGCCACAGTCTAAAAGCGCCACGCGACCATCTTTAAGATAAAATAAATTTCCTGGATGGGGATCAGCGTGAAAAAAGCCATCTATATATAGTTGCTGAAAAAAAGCGCGAAATAGCAGAGTGGTTATTTCTTTACGTTCTATGGCGGGATCTTTACCGTTATTATTACTGTTCAAATCTGCCAACAGAAAAGGTACTCCGTCCAGCCACTCCATTACCAGTAATTTTTCTGTAGTCAAATCCCAGTAGATTTCCGCAACTACTATTTGCGTGGGATCAAACCAGCGACTACGGGATAAGTTGCGGCGCAATTGGTCTGTAAAACCAGCTTCCCGCGTGAAATCTAGCTCGGCTTCTAAAGCTTTGGTAAATTCTTCAGCAATGGATTTGATTTCGTAGGTTTGTCCAAAATCGGTACGCGCTACTAAATCAGCAATACCTTGAATTAAGGCGATATCTTGAGCAACAGTAATATCAATTCCCGGACGTTGTACCTTCAGCGCGACTTCTCGACCATCTGCAAGTGTGGCTCGATGTGTCTGGGCAATTGATCCCGCCGCTACTGGGATGGGATTAATCGTACTAAAAGTTTCTTCTAGCGATCGCTTTAACTGTTTGCGAATAACTACTTCTACTTCTGGCCAGGGAACTGCCGGCACTTCATCTTGTAAGGTTGATAGTTCCTCAATATAGGCAGCGCTAAGTAAATCTGGGCGGGTAGAGAGTAGCTGACCAAGTTTGACATAAACTGGCCCCAAATCCACCAAGATGTTTTTTAAAACAGCAGGTGTGGGTAGCTGGGGTTCATCAGCTTTGCCACCAGTCAGTAGCCTTCGCATATAGTCCCAGCCATTGCGAAGGAATACTTCAATGATTTCTCGTTGACGGGGAACAGTTTGTGTGAGGAACATTGTGATAATGAACTGCAAAGATGCAGAGGAGTTAGAGGGGTAAACAGCAGGGGATGACAATACAGCGGAAGTTGGATCTAGTTTCGGCGGTTGTTAAGGTTTTACTGGATGCGGCACAGTCTTGGAATCTTTGTATGGATGATTGTACGGCGTCGTGAAGCTTCTGTTCACTCAGCATTCGTTTGACATAATTTGAGCAAGAATCACCGCCATGTAAGAGGCGATGAGGACAAGAGAATCCTTTGACCGGAGAAATATACTTTTGATAAGTAGCAATAGAATTAATGGCCATTGTTTTAGCCAGAGGCTCAAAGCTAATGATTTCCATAACTGTCAGATAAAACAATAGACAGTCAAGTTATAATAGAAAAACAGACTTTTTCGCCTCTGCCAAGGGTTTTAACTTTTACATCTACAGCAGGTCGGTAAATCGGGGATCGCTTTGGAGAGTTTTGAGGATCTGCTTAATTTCTTGCGTCCGGTCTTTTTTAACCACAAGGGTAACATTGCGATCGCGCACAATCACCACATCCTCTAAACCAATAGTAACAACTACATCTTCTGGATTTGAAGCATAAATAATAGCCCCCTGCGTATCTAATCCCACATGGGTAGCGAGTTCCACATTGGGAGTCTCTTCTTTCTTAAGTAAGCGTTCGATCGCATTCCAATCTCCTAAATCATCCCAACCAAACTCCACTGGTAAAACGTATGCTAGAGTGGTCTTTTCCATTAGCGCATAGTCTATACTCTTCTTAGGCAACTGGGGATAGATATCAGCACCGTGTTGTTCCAAAGGTTCGATAATTTCTGGAGCATGGGCATGTAATTCCTTGAGAACAACCCCAGCCCGAAAAACGAACATGCCACTATTCCAGCTAAAACGTCCCGAAGATAGAAAAGTTTCTGCCGTTTCCCGGTTGGGCTTTTCAGTAAAGCGGTTGACGTGATAAGCTGGCAACTCATTAAAGCTACCTATTTTTTCACCTTGTTCAATGTAACCGTAGCCGGTTGATGGAAAAGTAGGCTTGATCCCCAATGTGACAATCGCTTCTGTGCTTGCCGCCAGTTGCGTAGCTGCACTTAATGTGTGTGCAAACGCCTTTTGGTCGGCAATCCAGTGGTCAGCAGGGAAAAAGCCAATAACAGCGTCTTCTCCATAGCGTTGTTTGATTTCTAAACTTGTCCAAGCAACAGCTGCGGCAGTGTCCCTTCCCTCTGACTCAATCAGCAAGTTTTGAGATGGTAGTTTGGGTAGTTGTTGTCTTACCCCTTCAGCTATCTGACTAGAAGTTATCACCCACAAGGAATCCCAACCCGTTCGGGTTCGCCAGTCGCCTGCGGAGGGAAACCCTCTCGCAGCGCTGGACTCATCGCCACCGAGATCTATCAATCGATCGGCGGTTGCTTGTAATAGGCTTCTAGAGCTACCATCGAGACTTAAAAATTGCTTGGGTCGGTCTTTGCGGCTTAGGGGCCAAAAACGCTCACCTTTACCACCAGCAAGTATTACAGGGAACAATAAAGTATTCATGTTGTCATACACACGTACCGAAGAACATTACAAGTTTACAGTGAGCTTTTGCACTGGCAATATTTGTAGCTTGCATTAACATACTTTTAGGGAGTGGTTGAGTGGGGAGATAATCGTGATCAAACAAGTCAAATGGTCGGAAAATCCGGTCACATCTCAGCAAATAGCAGAATTTGAAAATGAGGTGCGATCGCAACAAGTTCAAAAGACGGAAAATCAGGTAACGCCTGCACCAGCGCCAGACTCAGAGGCCGAGGTAATACCACCAGAAAATAGTTCCCGTAGCGTTATCGAATCTGTGGGCGCGATTCCCAACCAGCTTTCTGAGAGACTGGGCTTGACCATGCCTCGATGGCTGTTGTGGATATTGACGGTTGTCTTAGGAATCATCTTATCTGGGCTACTAGTTTCGACTTTAGCGCTATGGACTCCGTTATGGAGCAACTTAGATCGAACAGATGAAGATTTAGCGACTGCTGGTAAAGATGAGCAAAAAATGCCACTACCTGGGGAGTTATGGAGCAAACTCTCTCAGTACCAGCTATCACGACCGATGAATATTTTAATTATGGGGATTGAACCAGTTAGGGGTACTGTTGATGGTTCACCAGAAAGCTTTGCTGGTAAAAGTGATACTATGCTGCTTGTCCGGCTAAACCCCGGCGATAAATCTGTACGTGTGCTTTCGATTCCCAAAGACACGATGATCGCGATCCCCGAAAAGGGAGAGCAAGGATTAACTAAAGTATCGGATGCCAATGCCCAAGGCGGCCCAGTCTTGGCAGCACGAGTAGTCAGCCGTACCTTAAATAATGCACCAATTGATCGCTATATCCGTATATCCACCAGTGGCTTACGGCAGTTAGTCGATCAGTTAGGCGGGGTAGAGGTGTTTGTTCCCAAATCAATGGAATATAAAGACACCGCCAGTCGGCTGTCGATTGATTTAGTTAGTGGCTGGCAAACTCTAAACGGTGAACAGGCAGAACAGTTTGCCCGGTTCCGCGAAACAGGGTTAGGAGATTTACCAAGAGTGCAGCGACAACAAGCACTAATAGCAGCATTGCTGCAACGTCTCAACAGTCCTACCGTCTTACCCAGGTTGCCTCAATTAACTCGCTTAATGCGAAAATACTTTGACACCAACCTGAAGATGGAAGAAATGATGGCGTTGGTGAACTTTGGCCTCAACCTAGAGCGGGATAATTTTCAAATGACCGTGTTGCCTGGTGCATTTAGCCGTTTTAGCAAAGACCCTAATAGCTATTGGCTAAACATGACTGGACAACAGAGCCTATTGAATGATTATGTTGGGGTGAATGTACCTGGTCTAAAGCCAGATATGCGCCGGGTTCCTAACCTCAAAATTGCTATTCAAAATGCTTCTAATCAACCTCAGCTAACTGAAAAAGTTATTGCTTATCTCAAACAGAAAGGCTTTACTAATATTTACAAAGCACCTGATTGGCCTGATACCCAACGTCAAACTCAAATTGTTGTTCAAAAAGGGAACCGACGAGTAGGAGTTGACTTGCAAAAAGTCTTAGGCTTGGGTCAAATAGAGGTGTCAGCGATCGGGGATTTAGAATCTGACCTGACAATCCGTATTGGGAAAGATTGGAAATAATTAAGAGTCAAGGGTCAAGGGTCAAAATTAATTACTCTGGACTTTTGACTCAAAAAATAAAGTTATGAAAAAGATTTTGGTTCGATGCTTCAGTTTGATTGTGATTTTGATGCTGGCTTGGCTGTGGATATTACTTAGTTCAAAACCAGCTTTTGCTCAAATCAACACAATTAACTATAACAATATCAATTTAGAGAATCGTGACTTTTCTAACGCTGATTTGGCAGGCGTAACCTTTGTAGCGGCAGAAATGCGGGGTACAAATTTCCAAGGGGCCAATTTAACAAACGCAATTCTCACTAAAGGAGTTTTATTAAAAGCAAATTTAGAAGGCGCGAACCTAACGGGTGCTTTAGTCGATCGCGTCACTATGGATGGTGCAAACCTGAAAAATGCCATTTTTACAGAAGCAACTTTAACCCGCAGCCGCTTTTTCGATGCTGATATCACTGGCGCTGATTTTACAGATGCTTTGATTGACCGCTATCAAGTATCGCTCATGTGCAAACAAGCTGATGGGATCAATCCAGTGACAGGTGTTTCCACGCGAGAAAGTTTAGGATGTCGCTAGTCAACGGATAATTGATAACTGAATAACTGATAACTGATAACTTAATATTCGTGACACAACAAGAACAAAAACCTTCTCGTTCTTTTGCTGGAATTGCTGGTATTGTTGCCGCAGCCACATTAATTAGTAAAATCTTTGGTTTAGTGCGGCAGCAAGCGATCGCTGCCGCTTTTGGTGTTGGTGCTGCTGCTACTGCTTATAGTTATGCCTACGTTATCCCTGGCTTTCTATTTACAATCTTAGGTGGCGTCAATGGGCCAATACACAGTGCGATTGTTAGCGTATTAGCCAAGCGCAAGCGAGAAGAAGCCGCTTCCCTGGTAGAGACAGTAACAACGCTGGTGGCTGGATTGCTGTTGCTGGTGACAGTTGCTCAGATTTTTTTGGCAGATGCGATCATTGATATTGTCGGTCATGGGTTGGATGCGACAACCAGAGCGATCGCAGTTCAACAAATCCAGATTATGGCCCCAATGGCGCTATTTTCCGGCTTAATTGGCATTGGCTTCGGTACTCTCAATGCAGCTAATCAGTACTGGCTGCTCTCCATTAGTCCTCTATTATCAAGTATTACTGTTGTTATCGGCATTGCTATCTTGTCAATCCAACATGGCAAAGATATTATCAAGCCAGAATACGCTTTTATTGGTGGCATGGTATTGGCTTGGGGAACCTTAGCTGGGGCAATTCTTCAGTGGTTGGTGCAGCTAGTTGTGCAGTGGCGGTTGGGACTTGGGACATTACGTCTGCGGTTTGATTTTAAATCTCCCGGTGTCCAAGAAGCCATAAAAATTATGACTCCGGCGACTATTTCTTCAGGCATGATGCCGATTAACTTTGCTACTGTCCTTTATTTTGCTAGTCCTATTCCTGGTGCTGCTGCGGGCTTTAACTATGCCAATTTGCTTGTGCAGACTCCCCTAGGCATTATTTCTAACATCATTTTGCTGCCTTTATTACCGATATTTGCCAAACTTGCCGCTCCAGAACATTGGCCTGCTCTCAAACTACGTATTCGTCAAGGATTACTACTGACTGCTTTTACTATGTTGCCTTTAGGGGCGTTGATGGTGGTGCTAGCTGTACCCATTGTGAAAATAGTATATGAGCGGGGTGCTTTCACACAAGATGCCACAAAATTAGTTTCATCGCTGCTAATCGCTTACGGAATTGGGATGTTTGCCTATTTGGGGCGTGATGTCTTGGTGCGGGTGTTTTATGCTTTGGGTGATGGACAGACACCTTTTCGCATTAGTACTTTTAATATTTTCCTCAACGCCGCACTAGATTGGGCTCTAGTTGGGCCTTTTGGTGCTCCCGGTTTGGTGTTAGCAACAGTAGGCGTAAATTGTAGTTCAATGTTGATGCTGTTATTTTTGCTTGATCGCAAACTCAACGGTTTACCCTGGCGTGAGTGGAGTGTGCCAATTTTGGGTTTAACTGCGGGTAGCGTCGTCGCTGGGTTAGCAAGCTTTCTCACCCTTGTTATTTGTCAGCAGTTACTAGATAAAGAAGGTTTACTAATTCTGCTATTGCAGTTATGTATATCTGGCTTCGTGGGGATCGCTGTGTTTGCAGCGATCGCTTCATGGATGAAAATACCAGAGGTGAATAGTTTTATATCTCGTCTACGTCAGCGTTTTTTGAAGAAATAACAAAGGGAATGGGAAAAGGGTAAGGGGAAATTCAAATTCTCCTTTTACTTTTCCCCTTTAACCAAACCGTATTATTCTATAAATTCTACGATTCTCGTCCCGACGCCCAAGTATCACGCCATTTAACAGTGCCTTCTTTCGCAATCACCCAGCGGCGGTTAACGAGATTTTCGCGCAGAGGCGATTGCCCTTGCCGCCACATGGCATATTTGTAAGCAATCAGCTTACCAGCACTCTCATCAAAGGGAATTTCGGCAGACCAAGTATTTGAGTTGATATACTCTAGAGGATATGCTTTGCTGATATCCCAGTTGCCTAGCTCTGGACAGTCTCCAGTCACAACAATGGTTTCGCCAGGTTGGGTATTCACTCCATTTAGTTGCACGCGCACTATAGTTTGCCCTTTGATTCGCTCCCCAACGTGGCTGAAAACAATTACTCCCCGTTCTTCAAGTGGCAAGTTATAAATCTTACCGTTTTTGACCTCGTACTTGTTGCGAGTCACAACACAGGTGTGTTCTCCATCGGGTAATTCTGTTTCTACTTCTGCTAGGGTGACTTCTCCTCCCCGATTGAGGGCGACAAAACACACAGAGTCACGATAGCGACGCACGTAACAATAAGTATCGGGTGTCAGGTATTTTTGCCAGTGGCTACCCATCGACACAGCGGGATTTAGTCGCCGTAATCCAGACAGTAGCCTGATACAGCGATAAACCTCACTATCCTTGTCCCAATTTTCCATCATCGGGCGGTTGTAAGGATCATTCCCGCCATCAGTATCATTGTGTAGATACTGTTCTGTACCGTAATAGATACAGGGAATGCCGCGAGATGTCATAATGAGGGCGATCGCCACCTTAAGCATCGCTGGATCGGGGTTCAGCGATTGGAAGCGAGGCATATCGTGGTTGTCGATAAAGGTGACTAACTCTGTAGCCCCACTGTAGCGAAAGTCTTGGTCAAAGATGTATTGAATTGTTTGAAAGCCGTTTTCTGAACCTTGTGCTAATGCTGCTCGAATTGCTACGCACAGCCCAAAGTCTAGCATGGTCATGCCAGAGTGATTAGCAAATTCAACAGAGCGATCGTCACTAGGATTACTGTAAATCCACTCACCAAAAATAAATACATCTGGCTTGTGATTACTCATATCACCAGTAAATTCTTGCCAAAACCAGATGGGCATGTGCTTAACAGTATCCACCCGTAGTGCATCCACACCCCGGTCTAGCCATTGTTTAATTGCTGACTTAATATACTCACGATATTCAGTATTATTTTCGTTGAAGGTTGCTAGACCAGCTAGTTCACAATTCTGTACTTGCCAATCGTCTTCCCAGTTTTGCACTTCACCATAGTGGTGATACCAGTGATTGACATCATCGTTAAAGTCAGCAATTTTGACGCCATCATCATACAATTCACCTTTACTGCCGCTAGTATCAGGGCTGCTATGGTTGCAGACTATATCTAGCACCAACTTCATATTGCGTTTGTGGAGTTCTGCAACTAACCGATCAAAGGTTGTATTTTTTTCTTCCTGAGTCGCGTTTAAAGAAGGGTTTTCTCCTTCACCAATGTAGCGAGGATTGAGCCGCTTAAAGTCTTTTGTCCAATAGCCATGTAGCGCCGCATTGCCAACAAATAACTCTTCAACCTGCTCAAACAGAGGAGTTAACCAAACAGCAGTTACTCCCATGTTTTGCAGATAATCCAATTTATCAATGACACCTTGCAAGTCACCACCCCAGTACTTACCCCAATCTTGTCCAGTGGGATCGTACAGTTCTGAGTTTTCACCTTCGCTATTATTCGGATCGCCGTCATGAAAGCGATCTACTACAAGAAAGTAAATTGTTTCCTGACGAAACTCAATATCCCTAGTGTAAAGAAACTCTAGAGCGATTTCTGTGTCTGATGGTGGGGTCTGTATAAGAGCTTCTACTTTTTCTGTTGCAGAATCAACTTTGTATTGATCTGGTGAAAACTGGGATGGAGGGGTTTTGACCATAAAACAACTCAGGATTTCCTATAATTCACGTCTGTAGAACTATACAGTACAGGGTTTTCGAGTATATGTGTAACTACAAACATCGGTATTATGCCATCCTTCCCACGGTGTAGCTATCTATCGTTAGCTAGTTTATATTTCTGTCCATAGACGTAATTCACAGGCTAGAGGAAAAAAATTAATAAATATAGCAGATATTTAGAGGAATTTGATTTTTAATAAAAATTTATAGTATCTTGCCAAAGTAATATGAGGGAAATACTAAGGCTATCTTGTGTCTTAGTTCAAGTAGATCAATCATGTGTGGCGATCGCAATTTTTACTATTTAGCCATTTCAAACTATAAATCTGGTCAATTGTCAATATTTAATTGATGCAAATATTGTCAAATAGCAATCCTAACTATATATATTCTTGGCATTGGAGCAGGCGAGAAATTATAAAAGTGTTAAAACAATTTATAATCAGATTTTTTATGATATTCAGTAATTTATCTTCAGACTAGTGTAACTACAAGTAACATTTGTTCTTTTGGAAAAGGCTGTGATGAAAAAAGAGTAGTGGCAACTCGAACCTCAGAGTCAACTATTAAGACCAAGGTATTTTCTCTAAAAAAGGTAATCATATATGACCAATCAAACTATTATGAGATTTCCCAAGGGTCGCACAGCATTTTTGCTCATTCACGGTGTCGGCGAACAAAATCCTTTTGAAACTGTGGACTATTTCGCTCAGAACTTGCTCAAATACTTTGATAAGCAGAATTTACCCTTCAAGCTAGAACACTTAATTGCTAAGCGCAGACTATCCAATGGCTCTATTTGGACAGAAAGCTTTGTGAGATTGAGTTCAACAGATACCACTCAAGACTGGCTAATTGATGTTCATGAATACTACTGGGCACATAATACAGAAAATAAAATTAGTGTACCTGAGATGTTGCAATGGGCAGAACGGACGCTTGATGGAACAATTGAATTTTATAGTCGGAAGGAAAACCAAGCTTTATTAAATGCGCTTCTCGCTAATAAAAATAGGAAAAGCTTATTTACATATCGCCTACGCTGGCTCACGATATTCCTACGGCTATTTAACTTTGTTTATCCAGGATTGCGACTGGGACTTTGGTTAATTCTTTCATTTGTAGGCCCATTTCTCAGAGGTCGTTTTCTGCAATCAGCTTGGAAGCTAAGTAAACAAATTGTTACCCCACCCTTAGTTAATTTGGTTGGTGATATAGCCATTTACAGCATTACTGACCGGAAATCACCCTACCAAAAGATTCGCCAACAAATAGTTACAGAATCCTTAACATTATTAAAAGCAATTCTCAAGGATAAGCAAGCAAATTACGACCAAGTAATACTGACTGGACATTCTCTCGGTAGTTGTATTGCCTACGACACATTGAACCTTCTCTGTATTGAAACCAGTCTTTCTCAAGATAAGACAAAAAGTCTCTTGCTGAATAAAATTCAAGGACTGATTACTTTTGGTTCACCACTAGACAAAATCGCCTTTTTCTTCCGAGAAGTAGCACAAGAAGGACAATATATTCGACAGCGGATGTTAGAACACCTCAACTCCTTTCGCGTGAAACCAGAATTTGCACTACAAAGTTCGTACTTGACCAACAATCCAGTAGAATGCAAACTTGAGCAAGTCCGTTGGGTCAATTACTACCATTTGCAAGACCCAATCAGCGGTCATCTGGATTACTATGAGAACCTAGATAACGTTGAAATGAAATATCAGGCATCCTGGGGTGTCCAAGGACACCTTTGTTACTGGATCGATCCAAATTTCTACGAAAACATCGCCGATCGCTTCTTGTATGCCTCAAATAAAGATGGAGGAGGAAATCAGAAGTTTTTACAGCAAGCGGATTACAGCAAGGCTTAATTAACGCTGGAGATACACTTTCAACACGGTTTATTCACACCTGTGCGACATTAAGTCAGCCTTGCTAACTCTGATGTAGGAACTTCAATGCATTACTAAACTAAACTGCTCGTTGACACTTTCAATTTATTATTACTAGAAAGCCATTGGCTAAGGTAGCAATTATGACCAAATATGACAAGATTTTTAAATCACAAAAGACATCAGAAGAGTCACTGAGTCCAGAAGAAGCCGTAGCAGCGATCGCAGTTGTCACCGCAGTTGCAGATTCATCCATTGAAGATGTAGATGCAGAAAGCTTAGCAGGTATCCTCTGGGAGTTCGAGGTCTTTGAGGAATACTCAGAAGATGAAACTACAGAAATAGTCGATAGGCTCATAGGCATTGTAGAAGACGAAGGACTCGGCCCCTTGTTTAATGCCGCAAAAGGATCTCTCTCAGATGAACTAGTACTGGATGGTTTTGCTGCTGGGGTAATAGTACTTTTGGACGAAGAAGAACTTACTATCTCCAAACAGAAAGAACCTTATCTTAAAAAACTCCAAGAGGCTTTGGAACTTGAAGATGAAGAAGCCGAGGAAATCATTAAGGAAGTCATTGCAGCCTTTCAAGAAGCAGAAGATGAAGAATATGCAGATGACGAAGATGAAACAATAGCAGTAGAAAGCTATAACCAACAAGCTTATAAGTCGCCATTAGGTAACTTTACAGTCCCTATTCCAGTTGACTCTCAGCAGGGGGGCAAGATTCAGAGTCAAGAAGGGGTAGTTGGCTTTTCCGATGACTTTGGCACATTGCTGAGAATCGATTATTATCCTCTACCGCCAGATCAAATAGAGGAACTAGAGTCTGTTGGACAGGAAGAATATTTCCAATCAATTCTAGTAGACAAATATGTACCTCAGGCAATTTTTGCCAATATACCAGATGCTCAGGTGGAATTTACTGAATATCTAGAAGACACTTTAGAGGGAGCTTACTATGTATTGGTTAATATGCCAAAAGGTTCGACAATTTCCAAGCAAGAAAATAACGGAACTGCTATCAGGTTAGATGCATATCGAGGGCTTATCACCTTTATCAGTGGTGAATTTTTGTATATAGTTAGCAGCCAGCGTAGCTTTTTTAACGGCGAAACCCCCGGCTCTTTAGAAGAAGAAGCTGAGAACATCAAGGAGAATATTTTAGAGTTTGTTGAGACTATAGAGTTCACTTAATCTCAAAATTCTGGCTTGGACAATAATCAGATATTAAATGTTTCATTTAGCCCTTGAAAGGTATAATATTTCTTCTTACTGGTTAAAAAGTCAATTGTTGAACCACTAAGACATTAAGGTGAGAAGTCCAAAATTCAGGAAATTTTTTAGGATTTTTACCCACTCTGAAAGGGCTAATGTTTCATTAAAGCGATCGCTTACATCAATCACGTCAAAATTGCCCCACCCATCAATCTCTCATACCGATACTTCAACTCTTCTTTCATCAAATACCAACGCTCTAAGGTTGCATCTATCTCTATTACCTTCTCCGCTGCTTGTCGCGCTAAAAGTAACACTTCCTCATCTTCAACTAAACTTGCCAAGGTAAAATCTGGCACTCCCGATTGACGAGTTCCCAACACTTGTCCAGGGCCGCGAAAACGCATATCCATCTCAGAAATGAAAAAGCCATCTTGAGATTGTTCCAATACCTTCAGCCTTTGTTGAGCGTCGGGACTTCTAGAACTGCTCATCAACAAACAGTAAGACTGAGCCGCACCACGACCGACACGCCCCCGCAGTTGGTGCAATTGTGATAAGCCAAATCGCTCCGCATTTTCAATGAGCATAACTGTTGCATTAGGTACGTCTACACCCACTTCAACAACAGTAGTCGAAACCAGAACTTGCGTCTGATTGTCGCGGAATTTGGTAATTGCATCATCCTTCTCAGATGAACTCATGCGACCATGCAACAGCCCCACTTGAAAGTCGGGAAAAACGCTTTCTTGTAACTTTTGATGCTCATCCACTGCTGATCGCAAATCTAATTTTTCTGATTCTTCCACCAGTGGTAAAATCACATAAACTTGCCTTCCTTGAACAATTTCTCGGCGGATCAAGTCATAAGCATGGGTGCGTTCTTGACCTGATAGCACTGTTGTCTGAATCTTTTGTCTTCCTGGTGGTAACTCATCAATTTGGCTCACATCCAAATCCCCGTGTATCGTTAGTGCCAGCGTTCGGGGAATGGGAGTGGCTGTCATAGTTAATACATGGGGTTGCTCACCTTTTTGCTGCAACCGCGCCCGCTGTTCCACCCCAAAGCGATGCTGCTCATCAATCACCACCAAACCCAATTGGTGGAAGTTGACAGGATCTTGAATCAAGGCGTGAGTTCCGACTAACAGGGGTAATTCACCTGTTCCTAGCTGGGCGTGAATTTGTCGCCGTTTGCTAATTTTTGTAGAACCAGTCAGTAATTCTACTGGTAAATGCAACAGGTTAAACCAGCTAACTAACTTGCGGTAATGCTGTTCTGCCAAAACTTCTGTAGGAGCCATTAGCGCCGCTTGATAGCCAGATTGAATCGCCGCCAAAATAGCCAGCACGGCGACGACAGTTTTACCAGAACCGACATCGCCTTGCACCAGACGATTCATCGGCACGGGTTTTTGTAAGTCGTTGAGGATGTCGTTGATGACTCGTTGTTGTGCGCCAGTGAGTTGAAAAGGCAGGATTTCGTGAAATTTCTCTAATAGTTGACCTTTTGGCGCGAGAATAGCACTGGTTTGAATTGCCCTTGCTTGCTGCTGACGTTGCAGTAAACCGAGTTGCAGATAGAAAAATTCATCAAAGACTAGGCGACGACGAGCTACTTGCAAACTGGCGCTATCGTTGGGAAAGTGGATATTAGCGATCGCATCTTTCAATTCCATCAAATTATACTTCTGTCGCAAACCACTTGGCAGAGGGTCTTTTAGATGAGACGCAGCAGGTAAAACAGCTATTACCGCCTGTCGCACCATATTCGCTACTATCCCTTCTGTTAATGTATAAATTGGCACTATTCGCCCAATGTTCAGCGACTCAATTGTATCTCCTGGATTTGCTAAAACTTCTAGTTCTGGATTATCCAGCGTCAAGCCGTATTTACTTTCTTTCACCAACCCACACGCCGCCACAATACTACCTACTGGGTAGCGACGTTTTAAACTTTCCTGCCAAGCGCGACTACTAAAGCGCGTACCTGCATAAAAACGGCCAACTTTGATTTGACCAGTGTTATCTTTGAGTATTAATTCTAAAATTGATAATTTCTTATTCTTTGGGCTAGTAAAACAGTTGCAACGCTTCACTGTAGCCACTATTGTTACCGTCTCACCCCCCTGCAACTCGCGGATATTTACTTGACGTGCATAGTCAATGTAGTCGCGGGGGTAGTAAAAAAGCAGGTCGCGCACGGTGTACAAACCAAGACGCGCCAAATTATCAGCTTTTCTGATGCCTATTTCTGGTAAATCACTAAGTTTTTGGTCAATTTTCGGGGCAAGTCTCCGACTCACCTCAGCTATGATTTTAGATTTTGGATTTTGCGAAAAGTTGTAAGGAGGGTTTCCCTGCGTAGCAAACTTTGCAAGACGGATTTTGGATTTATAATCTATCTCCTGCTCCTCTGCCCCTCTACCCCCCTGCTCCCCCTCCTCCTGCTGTAGTTGGTACAGATACCTACGAGTTTCTGCTACTAAATGTTGTCTATCTTCCAGTCCCAGATTTGGATAGTTAGCAAATTGCGCCGCTAGCTCATGCCAACGGCGACGTTCAGTTGCAGCCAAGACTATTGGAAATTTACCAAAAGTTAGGCTGAGAAATTCACTGAAGCGGTATTGTTTGCCCTGCAAGTCTGTAAAGCCATGTTCTGCCTCTACTGCCAAGGCTTTCTGCCATCTTATCCAGTCTGGTATTTCATTAGTCATTGGTCAAAAGTCAAAAGTCAAGAGTCAAAAGTCAAAAGTCAAAAGTCAAGAGTCAATATTTGGACTATGGACTATGGACTATGGACTATTGATTAATCTTCAAACCAACTAGCACGCCATGCGGCTTCAGCTTCAGCAATTGATTTTTCACGCTGCCTTTTTTGATACTCTCGTCCTAGCTTGTTTAGCTGACCTAAAATATTGCGGATATGCCTGCGCTCAGAGGAGAGTGTCGCATCAGCAAATTCAATTTCTCCTAGCCGGAGGTTAATAGCCATGATCTGTGTCAGGCTAGAATCTTCTGATTGCTGCTCATTTTCAATTTCAATTACTAAATTTAATAGGTTGGGCGGCCCTGGCATTACCTCGGCAGATGCTTCTGATGCAGCAGCAGCCGCAGCTGCTAAAATTGGTTCCGGTAATTTTTTAGGTAATATCTCAGCTTTTTGTAATAAAAGATTAGCATTATGCGAAAGATTTTTCAGTATCTCTTGCGTGGCTTCCTCTAAGTTCTGTTGCCATTCTGCCAGTTCTATGGGGTTAGAAAGGTCAGGAGAAGAAAAGAGGGGGGTAGAGGGGGAGAAAGAAGAATTACTTTCGTCTGCTTCCCCTGCTCCCACTACTTCCCCTGCTTCCCCTGCTTCCTCATCTGCCTCATCTCCCTTATCTTCCTCACTGTTAATATAAGCGAGTAACTGCTCAGCCGCCTGTTGACTCAATTTGCGTATAACTTGTTGTAATTGTTGCCGCTGACTTAATGATAAACTCAGGAAGTTTTCAGGATACCCTTGGGTGCAGAGGTGATAACTCGCTAGAATTAGCTGTTGCCGTACAGCTTGCCCTAAAGTGGCTAGATAACTAGCATAAGCGTTTTGTAGTTCTACTGCGATCGCGCTGATCGCCTCTTTCAACCCTGCAATATCCCGCTCAATTCGCTCAATTGCTCTTGCCATATCTTCTCGTTGTTGTCCAGATGAACCATTACATGGTACAAATGTACGAATTTATTACGAAGTAATCATCCAGAGATTTTTAGATTTTAGATACAAGATATTAAATATTAATCACCTCTAGCATACTTAGTACTAATAAAATACAGGTCAGCGTAATTTGCCTGACCTGTGCTTAAAAAAGTCACTAGTCATTTAAACTAAGGACTAATGACTAATGACAAATAACTAATGACCAAAATTACTTAGTACCCATTTGTGCAGCAACTTCCTCAGCAAAGTTACTTTCTTGCTTTTCGATACCTTCGCCTAGAATGTAACGGACAAAGCGATGCACCTGGATGTCTTCGCCTAATTGAGCCTTCACTTGCTTCACTAAGTCTTCTACAGAAATACTTTGATCGCGAATGTAAGGCTGATCCAGCAAAGTCAATTCTTTCAGGCGTTTTTCAATCCGTCCTAGAACAATCTTTTCTTTGATGTTCTGTGGCTTGTTCGCCAAATCATCCCGCCCCATTTCAATATCTTTTTCTCTTTGAGCAACTTCAGCGGGGATTTGGTCTACGTTCACATACTCGACATTCGGGCAAGCCGCAACTTGCATAGCGGTATTTCGTGCCAAGGATTGGAACTCTTCTTTGCCAGCTACGGACTCAGTTTTGGAGTTTAGTTCAACTAACACACCAACTCTACCGCCAGTGTGAATGTAGCTGTCTACTCTACCTTGTGTGCCTTCTGGTAGAGCATAATTAATAAAGCGACGCACTTGGATGTTTTCACCCAGCGTAGCAATAGTTTGCTTAATGAATTCCTCTACAGTCACATTTTCATCTTCAATATAGGGTTGAGCCAATAAAGATTCAACACTATCAGCACTTGCTGCTTGCTTGGCTAGGTTCTTAACTAGAGCTTTAAAAGCTTCGTTACGAGCAACAAAATCAGTTTGGCAGTTGACTTCTATGAGTACACCCACCCGGCCACCAGGCTGAATATAGGTGTCTACTAAACCTTCTGCTGCAATGCGATCGCTTTTTTTACCCGCCGAAGCGATGCCTTTTTTTCTTAACCAGTCGGCGGCTTGTTCTATGTCGCCATCAGTTTCTTTCAGCGCTTTCTTGCAGTCCATCATGCCTGCACCAGTTTTTTGGCGTAGCTCTTGGACGAGTTTTGCAGATATTTCCGCCATGTTGCCTCAATTCCTAACTTGACCTCGAGTTGTAATCGCTCACAAACAAATATAAGTCCTGAGTTCTGCGTCCTGAGTCCTGAGTATTTAGTTATCAGTTCTTTATTCAAAACTTACAACTTCTAACTTAAAAATCAGGACTAAGAACTATCCAAACTGCTGAGTATTTCTATCTTACTCAGCACTCAGCACTATTATTATTCTTCGTCGGGAATCACGGTGTCAGTATACTCGGTTTCGTCGTAGTCTTCGTCATACTCGCCACCGTCGTAATCTTCGTAATCCTCTTCTGCATCCAGTTGACCGTGACGACCTTCATAAATAGCGTCTGCCAATTTTCCTACTATCAGCTTAATCGACCTGATAGCGTCGTCGTTTGCCGGGATGGGTATATCTACTACATCCGGGTCACAGTTTGTATCCAACATAGAAACAATGGGAATATTCAGTTTTTGACATTCCTGAACTGCGTTATACTCCCGCCGTTGGTCTACAATCACGACGATATCGGGCACTTTCCGCATTGTTTTAATGCCGCCCAAGTATTTCTGAAGCTTCGCCATTTCCCGACGCAGCATTGAGGCTTCTTTTTTCGGCAATAGATCTAGGGCCCCAGTTTCTTCCCGACGTTCCAAATCTTTCAGGCGGTCTACCCGTGTTTTAATGGTTGTCCAATTGGTCAGCATTCCACCTAACCAACGCTGGTTAATGTAGTGGGAACCACAACGGCTAGCTTCTTGGGCAATGATTCCGGCTGCTTGCCGCTTAGTGCCGACAAAAAGAAACTTCTTGCCTTGCTCAGCGTGCGATCGCATGTAGTTATAAGCATTGTCCATCAACTGGGCTGTCTGCACCAAGTCAATGATATGTACACCATTGCGGGAGGTGTATATGTAAGGAGACATTTTCGGGTTCCAACGTCGGGTTTGATGCCCAAAGTGAACCCCAGACTCCATCATTTGAGCCAATGAAACGACTGGCATATATTTTTGAACTCCTATTCGGGTTAAACCTCCACCCAGGTGTAGTCTCCAACTAGGAAACACCCGAATTCCTGGATGTGCGAGATTAGTTAACCATACTAGGCTAGCATATTTGAGATAGTTCTGACTTGAAAAAGTGCTGAGTAAAGAAGTACTGAGTAATGAGTCAAGAGTTATTAGTCAATTGTAATTTTTCTTCCCCTGCTCCCCTTGCTCCTCACTTCATCTGTGCATAAGCCTCATACACGCCCTTGACGTTGTACCAGTTGAGGAAAATTCTGGCAATTTCTAAAGCTAACTGAGGTTTACCTAAATGAATTAGCCATCGTAAAAATGGGGCCATCGTCCTTTCATTAAGTACGCCATTGAGTGACAGAATGCCCCAAAGTAAGCGATGCAACCAAGTCATTTGAATCATCATCCGTACTTCCCACGTAGGATGCTTGTGATAAAACAAAACTCCCATACGTCCGCGTTGAATTTCTTGGTCAATCAAACGGGGAATTTGCTCTAAATTAAATGGTGGATGCCAGTGATAGCCAACGGCTGCTGGACATTTAATTAGTATTAAACCTAGTTCTTTAAGCCTGACACCTAATTCTAAATCTTCCCAGCCGTAGAGTTGAAATATGGTATCAAAAAGTCCAGCTTTTTCTAGCCAATGTTTAGGAATCGCTACATTTCCTGTCGCAAAAAAAGCTGCGGAAAAATCTGTTATTTTATAAGGCTCGCCAGTGGGGTCATCGAAATTGCAAGTATTAATAACTGCACCGTATGTGAAAAAGCGATCGCTTCCTAATTTCTCTTTTCCCTGCATTAATGCATCTGCATGAGCTTGCAGAAAATTCGACAGCACCACTAAATCACTATCAATAAAGATAATTGTGTCTCCCAGCGCTTGTTTTACCCCTAAATTTCGAGCCGCAGCTGGCCCGGCGTGGTCTTGCTCAAACCATCGCACATGGGGAAATTCTTCTTTGTGTGCTGCCAGCCACTCCAACGTACCATCAGTAGAACCATCATCTACCAAGACAATTTCGTACTTGGTAACTGAACTTACAGCACTCAACTCCTGCACCTCCAAGGCACGCAGGCACTTTGACAAAATCGGCTGGCGATTGTAAGTCGGTATCACAACGCTGAAAAACACAGTCTCACCCACAACACTGTTATCCATCTCCAGGATAGGACAGCTGTGACACCGACGCTGTTCCTTACCTGATTTTGTTTATGGATATGGCAGGCTCAGAAATACCACAAAATTTGCTGAAATTACGTCTTAAACATATAGATATATATTCAAAATAAAAGCAGTATTTGTACTGCAAAAAGTATATTTTTTCATCAAAAATAATTATTAATAAATTTCAATTAATCAATACATAACCTGATGTTAATGGTTTTTACCTAAATTAATACAAACTTGATCATTTTTATACGTATGAGCAGCATCAGCCAGTTTTAACTTGATATTAACTGCGGGTTATTGGCTGTTAAAAGTGAAGGAAAACTCAATAAATATTTGAGCAATTTATGTAAATCTATAGAGTTTTTCTTTACTCGATTGCTCGTGTCATCAAGAAATGATCTCAACAGCAATTTTGTAACCCTTAAACGGAGAGCACAGAATGAAAGGTTCGCTTCACCCCAAGAACAATCAGACGATCAACCCATCCGGTAACGAGTCAATTCGTGATGTGATTGAGCGCGTTAGTATGAAGCGCCGGCGTTTCATATTGACGGCTGTAGGTACCTCAGTGCTTACTGTTCTAGGCGATGTTTCTATCAGTGGCTTTCTTCAAAGTGTCGAGGCAACTCCGATTCCAGAGGGAACCGGATTTGGTGGCATTGGTTTCAAGAGCATCCCGCCAAATCTGAACAACCCAGCCACAGGACTCCTCGAAAAGGATCTTGTTAGTGTTCCTGCTGGTTATAAAGCCGAAGTACTGATTGCTTGGGGTGATCCGATTATGCCTGGTGCGCCGGACTGGCTATCAAATGCCTCGCAGAATGCTGCGGCCCAGGAAAAGCAGTTTGGTATGCACGCGGATGGTATGTATTACTTCCCCCTCCCACAAGAGCGTTTTATTGGCCAGACGTTAAGTTCATTAAGAAGGTCAGCAAGGAGTTTTTTAAACCAGCCACTCAATCGCGGGTTGCTGTGCGTGAACCATGAATATACTCAAGAAGAGATTCTTCATCCTGACGGTCTGACCTTCACTCCAGCAACAGAAACTACACCCGCAGTTGGGCAACCCGGCTCGAAAGTCACGATTGAAAAGGTACGCAAGTCTCAAGCTGCTCACGGCGTTTCTGTTGTAGAGATATTCAAGAATGGCAATAGCTGGAGCTTCAATCGCAATTCGTCTTATGGTCGCCGCATCACCGGCAATACCGAAATTCGAGTTTCGGGGCCTGCCGCAGGTAACGCGCTGTTGAAATCAAAGAAGTTTTCAATCACGCCGAGTGGCTCTGTTGACACCGGGACGCTAAACGATGGCCATACCGCATACGGTACGCTCAATAACTGCGCTAACGGTCATACACCTTGGGGCACTTACCTAACCTGTGAAGAGAACTGGAACGGCTACTTTGCTAACCCTACGGAAGATGTAGTTTCAATTCCAGGGATCGAAAAGTCTGAGATCTTGGCAGGACAGAATCGGTATGGCGTTTCAACATCAGGGTTCGGCTATCGCTGGCATGAAGTTGATCCACGTTTCGATGCCAGCACAAATCCGCTCGAACCCCATTTGTTCGGCTGGGTGGTTGAGATTGATCCATATAATCCACAAAGTAAACCCGTAAAGCGCACAGCACTGGGCAGATTCAAGCATGAGAGTGCTCAGTACGTTGTTGATGACAACTACTATGTTGCTTTCTACATGGGCGATGACGAGCGCAATGAATACATCTACAAGTTCGTTTGCGCCAAACCTTTAAATCCGCAAAATCGTGATGCTAACCGCGACTTGCTCGACAACGGTATTCTTTACGTCGCCAAGTTCAAGGACAATGGTACTGGCGAGTGGCTTCCTTTAGTCTACGGACAGCGTGGTCTAACACCCGAAAACGGTTTCAGAAGCCAAGCTGAAGTGCTTGTCAAGACACGACAGGCTGCTGATCGAGTTGGTGCGACAATGATGGATCGCCCAGAGTGGACTGCGGTGCGTCCTCGGATTGGCGGATTTAGAGAGATTGAGGTCTATTGCACATTGACAAACAATAGTCGTCGCGGAACAGAGCCAGTTTCCTCAAACAATCCAGATGGTACTACAGGCGCGGCTACTGCACGTCCTCCTGTCGATGCTGCTAACCCACGTCCTGATAACCGTTATGGTCACATTGTTCGCTGGCGTGAGGATGGGCGCAGCGTCAAAGCTACTACCTTCAGATGGGATATTTTCGTTGAGTGTGGCGATAAATCTAACTCCGAACCAAATCTTGTCGGTAACATAAAAGGCGACGACTTCGGAGCACCGGATGGTCTTTGGTTCGACGACTTCGGCCGCCTCTGGATTCAAACTGACCAGGCAGGTGATGGTCTTGGCGATTGGATAAACATTGGTAGCAACGTGATGATGTGTGCTGACCCCAATACTAAACAGATTAGACGCTTCTTGACCAGCCCAACAAACTGTGAGGTAACTGGCGTAGTCACCACACCTGACGGCAAAGCGATGTTTATTAATATCCAGCACCCAGGTGATGGTTCGCAACCCGCGAATCCTACGGAATTTAGTAACTGGCCACACAGTCAAGGTTATGGCCCATCTGGACGTCCGCGTTCTTCAACAGTTGTGATCACACGCAATGATGGTGGTATCATCGGTGGACTTTAAATGTTGATTAGCTAATTTAAAAATGTTCTTCTGTAAAGATAATAGGAGCAAATTTATTTAGCGATCGCACTTCCACCAGTCAAGTATCTTAAAGACTTTTATTGGTTAAAAATAACTAATCGCCTTAATCCTTAAACTGTAATACAGGCAGGGGTAAGGCGATTTTGTTAATTGCGTCGGTGTATACAAAAAATAAAATCCTCACTGTTGAGGTAAGGATTTTTTTATCAAGATTTTTATTCGAGGTGTACTACTTAGTTAGCTTGCCACTTTTGATGCTTTCTGCTTACGTTTAATCCACATTCCCATAGCACCAGCGATCGCTGTACCACCAAGAGTAAAAGGTTCCGGTACTTTAGAATAACTAACTGTACCTATTTCTATTGCTTCTAAAGATTCTCCACTCATAATGCTATAAAATTTGTTACCTCCTATTTGTGGAGTGTCTACCCCACTCCCAATCAAAAACTTATCTGCAACTAAATAGCTTAATCCCGAAAGCTTGCCATTGTTAAAGCTGACTACAGGAAAAGAGTCATAAAGTTCATCATTTTTCTCTGTATAGGTAGTATTCAAGTAATTGAATGTAACTGCCAATCCATTCGCAACACCCAAGTTTTCAATACCTGCCCCAGTTAAAGACGAATCATCATATTCAAAAGAACCGTAATACTGACCCGGATTGTTGCCAGACATAGCATTAACGGTGAAATCGTACTCAATCACAGCAGCTTGTGTTGGTTTAGCATCAATAGCAGCGATAGAGATGGCAACTGCAACACTAGCAATGCCAAAATTTTTGGCTAATTTCATCAGAAAATACTCCAAAGCTAGAAAATGAATAGTTGTGTAATTTCACTTAAATAAGCTCTAAACCAGTGTATTTAGGTTAAGAGATATCAAACAAAACATAATTTTCATCGAATCTTTATATTTATCAACCACATATAAAATTTGCGTAAATTTATATTCTGCTGATCTCTGTATCTCCAGTGGGCGTGTAATGGCTTCCAGCAGGTTAGCGCCTTAATTTTTCTTTCAAGAGAACCACAAGGAGACTAATTGTGGATAATAACTCTACCTCAGCTAGCAATCTTTTCTCATCCGAAATGTTATTTTGATGTTCGAGATTGTGAATCAAGCTGACAAAAATATTTAGTAATCCATACAAATTAGAAGCTTACGGTCTTTCAAATTTTATCTGGCTGTTATGGAATTGATTGAAAAAGATTCTTATTCTTAAAATACATTTGTAGAGTTTAGAGTAGTGCAACAAGAAAGTGTTGATTGTCTATATTACTGCTACACATAGGGGCATTGCTTATCCAACCCAGGTCAAATGAAGAATGAATACTAATAGAATTTTTACCGCCTTATCTGCCATTAATAATGAGCATTAATCTACTTTAATTTATTATTTTTAAACAAATCATTACTATTTCTTAAACTATCTGAGATAAATTTTTTATAGTCTTTATATATTCCAATTAAAAATTTATTGTATTTAGAATATATATTCAAAAAAATAAGTAAATCTGCAACATAGCCTGCCATTAAATATTCTTAAAAATTTATATTCCAACATTAAAACCAAGATAATAAATTTTTAAGTTTTAAACTAAATCAACACCATAGTTTACAAAGGCTTTTGATTAATGCTCTCACTTCAATGGGGTGAATGTGCCTGCGCGAATAGTTCTGAACAAATAATTAAAAATCAGCGAAATACTAAAACTCTGTGGATAATAGTAGGCTTACTTACTAGTTTCTTTATTACTGAGTGGAGTGTAGGTTTATGGAGTCAAAGCCTATCTTTACAAGCTGACGCAGAGCATATTTTATCGGATATAACGGCTTTAGTAATATCGCTGTTTGC
Source organism: Nostoc sp. MG11 (assembly GCF_014904695.1). Taxonomy (GTDB): domain Bacteria; phylum Cyanobacteriota; class Cyanobacteriia; order Cyanobacteriales; family Nostocaceae; genus Komarekiella. The sequence continues at coordinate 126,114 of NZ_JACXXN010000016.1, forward strand.
TAGTTTTTTAGCACAGCGACCAGCTAAAAAAAAGGCAACATTCGGACATCAACGTATTGAAGTTTTAGCAGCTTTGCTGAATGGATTGATTTTGATTGCGATCGCTACTTTTATTGCTTGGGAAGCTATTCAACGCTGGCAAAGTCCAGCAACAATTTTAGGCTTACCAATGTTAGGAATCGCAGTGTTAGGTTTAATCGTTAATCTGTTCAACATTAGTTTGCTTCATCCTTACACTCATAACAACTTAAACTTACGCGGGGCTTTGCTTCATGTCATCGCAGATACAGCTAGTTCCCTTGGTGTAATACTTGCTGCTTTAGTAATTCATTTTTGGGATTGGTGGTGGGCAGATATTGCAATCAGTTTAGTAGTTGCAACTTTTACTGGTTTGAGTGCTTTGCCTTTAGTCCAGGAAAGCATGAAAATTTTTTTGGAGTATGCACCGGAATTAATTGAGCCAGTTGAGGTAGAAATATCTCTCAAATCATTTCCTGATGTTATTCAAGTAGAAAAACTTCATATCTGGACAATTAGCTCAAATCAGACAATGCTTTGTGCCAATTTAACAGTAGAATGTGCAACGATTTGGGAACGCGATCGCTTACTCAGTAAATTACAAAATCATCTGCAAACAACTTTTAATATTACTGAAGTAACTTTGCAAATAACGAGCTGTAAAAATCCCTCAAAAATCCCCATTCATCCTTTATTTAAGCAAAATATAGCGTTAATGTTGTCCGCAAAAACACATTGAAGCTAGAGCAATAGCTAAACGTTATTCGGCAAAATTAATTTTTGCCTTTACTTATATTTCAAGTTTAAACATGATGCTTATTGGCATTTTCTTACTTATCCAAGCATAGTTATTGCCCGCCGAGTATCACTCATTTATTTACTAGAAGGTTTCTGATGATAGCTTTACTTCAAAAATCCCAAATGATTCTATTACTCAAACAATACAAACGCTCATTGGCTTGGTTCATATCCAGTTTAGTTCTTGCAATTCTGCTGTCATTAGGCGCAACAAATCAACAACCTGCTGCTGCTTATAACCCAACTATTGTTAAGAACTCTACTCAGCCAAGGGCGATCGCTGCGTATCCAGATTTTGCTACTAGTCATCTGGAATCCAATTTTTATCAATAGTTAGCCGCTCAAACTTACTCAATTAACCAGAAGGCGTACTGTAATGATTTCATTTTTAAGAAAGTACAAACGATCGCTAGCCTTTGCTATGGCCAGCCTTCTTTGTACCGTTCTGCTGATATTTGGTAATTCTATTTTTCAGCCGACCTTGGCCGCTGGTAATGGAATTAACGTAATTATCATGATTGGCGATGGTATGGGTTGGGAGATGGCGCGGGCTGCTGCTATTGCCAAAGGCGCTCCCTTTTACACTAGTGGGAAAGGCTCTGGTCTGAGCTTTCAAAATCTGACTGGATATGGATTAGTGACCACTTACGGCACAACAATTCAGGGAAATACACCAGAAACACCAACAGATCAGCCTCACTTAACAGGTAACTCTGCTTTGGATGGGTCTGAGATACTCACGGGTGCAAGTCCTGTTCGTCCTAACTTCTCATTCCAACCTACTCCTTTTAACCCTGGCGATCGCATTGATGGCAATAGCTTAGCAGAAGGTAACTTGGCAGGTTATGACACAAGTAAAGGCGGGCCTGTTCCCTGGATTCCTTTGACCCCTGCTACTCCTAGTAAGTACGACAAAGAGTACATCAAGTACAGTTATCCCGACTCTGCTAACACCGCCACAACTCTTTATACAGGCGTAAAGAGCTTTAACAACGCGATGGGCGTAGACATTTACGAGAAGAAGTTGAAAACCGTCTTGGAAATTGCCAAAGAAAAAGGTAAGTCTACAGGTTTGGTTACTTCTGTACCCATTAGCCACGCAACACCTGGTGCTGCGGCTTCTTTCGTAAATCGTCGTAGCAAGTACGACAGTGTTTATGACCCCACCAAGTCCAACCAAGACAGTATTTTGCAACAGACATTGCTAAACTTTCAGCCTAATGTTTTGTTGGGTGGCGGTCATCCCCTAGACTTTGAAAATAGAGAAAGTACAGGCCCAGTCGAGAAATATACGTACATTACACAAGACACTTACGAGCATCTGAAGAATAACCCCACGTCCAATCGTTACGGCTACACCTTTTTAGAACGTGGTTCTAATGCAACAAAGACACTCCTAAACACGGCTGCTAAAATCGACCCGAATAAGGGAGGTAAATTATTCGGTCTATACGGCGCTCGTGGACAAAATGGCAATATTCCTACTAGTTCCTCTAAGGGAGACTACAGTCTGACAGGTCTGGATAACTTCTCAGTCTATAGCTCCGTTGTCAAGGGTGGAACTCCAGAAAATCCTTGTGCATCAGGTCAGATAATTCCTGGTACAGCTGGAGATTGTGTTCCTGTCCTTGATGCAGTAGGGAACCCGACCTCTGGCCCCACACCTGATACTGTCCGCCCTCTGGCTCCTGGTGAAACAGACGCCAGCTTTATTGCTAGAGAAGTTAACGAAAATCCGACTCTAGCTGATTTGACTAAAGCCGCTCTAACTGTTCTAGGTAAGGACAAAGATGGCTTCTGGTTGATGGTTGAGGGAGGTGACATAGACTGGGCTGCTCATGACAACAACATGGATAACCTAATTGGTACCATGAATGATTTTGACAAGGCAGTTCAAGAAGTTATGACTTGGATCGAAAATCATGGTGGTTGGAGCAAAAACCTGCTACTAGTGACTGCTGACCATGACCACTACCTGACTCTCAACAATGACTTTGCCTCGAAACTGACTGCAAATCCTGAGCCAAGTCTAGCTAGAGGCTTGAAATATAACGCTAAGGACATCACCTTCAGCAAGCACAATCCTAAAGATGCTGGTCACTTCTGGGGATCAGATCCTAATTACAAGTACCTCTGGGGTAGTCACAGCCGAAGAATTGTACCTGTTTACTACCAAGGTGCTTACTCATCAACTCTGACTCGATTCTTAGGCCAAGATGTCAAGTTCACAGATAGCTCTGGTACATACAGTGCGCCTGGTATTCGAGGAGTGGTTGATCAGAGTCACATTTTTCAGGCTATGAAAACTGCGCTCACAAGTCCGTGAGATTCATAGAGCGCTGCACTTAACACTGACTGAAAAGCTTCATATTGCAGAGACGTGTATGATCACGTCTCTGTCTCATCAAACCATTTCGGTATTTTTGCGACTGTTCATTTATCAAAGGAAAAAATGATTGACTCCATGTTCAAAAAATTAGCAAGTGTAACTGTGGGGACTGCTATGATTTTTGCGGTAGGGGAAATTATGCCTGCCCAAGCTGCAATCCTCATTTATGATTTTTCTAACACTAGTAAAACTCTGAAAGGTACTTTTTTATTCGACCAAGCAGCAGCAGACGATCAAGAAGTAACGATTTCAGAAGGCTTAAAGCTTTTTGCTACCTACGGCGGCCAGTCATATACTGAAGCAGATGATCCTTTAGCGTCGGTTTTAACTGACTTTTCAGGAAAAATTCCTAACCAAGGGGGATTGGGATTACAATTTACACCTGGTACTTTTGAAGTCTACCGTGAAAATTTTATTAATCGGAATGATTTGACTGATGCGGGTGTTGAGTTCGTCAGTTATACCAGTGTTCCTGAGCCAACTTTTATGCTTGGGTCGTGTATGTTTGGGCTAGGTTTGTTGGTGCGTAAAAAAATAGCATCTTCCAGACCATCAAGCACAAAAGCTTGAACTAAGTTATCAAGAATAAAGTTTTAGGCAGTTTATTTGCATCTACTTAAAGCAGGGTGGAATTATCTACCCTGCAACCAATTTCTAGCATTTAAAACTAATGTGTAGGATGGCTATGATTCAGCCTCGTGAACATTGATAGTTTAAAAGCCATATAAAAAAGTTTTATATAAATATAAATAGAAGCGATCGCCTGTGTTCAAAATTTGACAAATACTCAGAATTTAGGATTAAAAGTATTGAAAAATCCATCCAAAGGGATAGCGCCTTGTGAGTTTGAGGCTAATTCCTAAACAGGTTTATTCATGCAGAAAATATACATGTATTAGTTAGATATAATAATGACTCATTCTTTGTTTTCCTAGTTGGAGAAATCAATGGGTCGCGCCAAAAAGGTTGTCCTGGCATATTCTGGGGGAGTGGATACATCAGTTTGCATCCCCTACCTTAAGCAAGAGTGGGGTGTAGAAGAGGTAATTACGCTAGCAGCAGATTTAGGTCAGGGAGATGAATTAGAGCCAATCCGAGAAAAAGCTTTGAAATCGGGTGCAAGTGAATCCCTAGTGGCGGATGTCAAAGACAGCTTTGTTGAAGATTATGCCTTTGGAGCAATTCAAGCCAACGCTCTTTACGAAAATCGCTATCCCCTGGGAACAGCCCTTGCTCGTCCGCTGATTGCCAAAATATTAGTAGAAGCAGCCCAAAAATATGGTGCTGATGCGATCGCTCACGGTTGCACTGGCAAGGGTAATGATCAGGTTCGCTTTGATGTCTCTATTGCCGCCCTTAACCCGAATCTGAAGATACTTGCACCAGCCAGAGAATGGGGGATGAGCCGTGAGGAAACAATTGCCTATGGTGAAAAATTTGGCATCCCCTCACCAGTTAAAAAATCTTCACCCTACAGTATTGACAAGAATTTACTTGGTCGTAGCATTGAAACTGGTGTGTTGGAAGATCCAGCAGTTGAACCACCAGAAGAAGTTTATGAGATGACTAAAGCGATCGCTAACACCCCCAACGAACCAGAGTACATCGAAATTGGTTTCAACAAAGGTATTCCAACAACTCTCAACGGTACACCCAAAAAGCCAGTTGAGTTAATTGAACAACTCAATCAGATGGCGGGAAATCACGGTATCGGGCGGATCGATATGATAGAAAACCGCTTAGTGGGCATCAAATCACGGGAAATCTACGAATCACCCGCTATGTTGGTGCTAATTCAAGCACACAGAGATTTAGAAAGCTTGACTCTAACAGCAGATGTCACCCATTACAAGCGTGGCATTGAAGAAACTTACACTCAAATTGTTTACAACGGTTTATGGTACAGTCCACTCAAAGCCGCACTAGATGCCTTTATTCAAAAGACACAAGAGCAAGTGATGGGAACTGTGCGAGTGAAGTTTTTCAAGGGCAACGCTACGACAGTCGGGCGTTGGAGCGAAAATTCTCTTTACAGTCCTGATTTAGCAACTTACGGCGCTGAAGACCAATTTGACCACAAAGCCGCTGAAGGCTTTATCTACGTTTGGGGTCTACCAACTCGCATTTGGTCACAGCAAACTAGAAGTTAACAATTGGGAGTTAGGAGTTAAAAGTTAAAAGAAAATTACTTTACTCCTGACTCCTGGTTCATTACTTGTTACTTCTCACTACTAACTTCTTTAACTTGGCGGGATTCCAGCCACAAGGGTATAACAATGACCGCCACCATAATTAGTAACGCTGCGATCGCAAATTGACCCACCCAGGCAACCAATTGTTCTAAAGAAATAATTTTGCCAGCAAAGAAAGCTAATGTCACCATCAGACTAGCCCAAGTAACTGCCCCTAACAAGTTGTATAAAAAGAATTTCCCGAAAGACATTTCGGCTATACCAGCTAATGGCGCAGCAAAAACTCGTAATAATGCGAAAAAACGCCCAAAAAATACAGCTTTAGCAGCATTTTGAGTAAATTGTTCTTTAATGTTCAGCAGTCGTACTTCGGAAATCCGAAATACTTTACCAACTTTTACTAAGAAAGGCCAACCGCTAACTCTACCAATCCAATAGCCACAAGTGCCGCCAATTACAGCACCCATAATTGCATCACCGAGAACCAGCCAGAAATTTAGTTCATCACTACCAGCCAGAAATCCGCCCACTAAGGTCACGGTTTCACCCGGAAGGGGAATACCTAAATTTTCTAACAAAATTCCCAAAAAAATTGCTAAGTAGCCATACCTGTGGGCAACTTCTTGGATGTTTTCTAGTGAAATTAGCTCTAAAGACATCCCGCACCGCCACCTTTACAAATTTTTACTTTTACTTTACATCTTTGCTTGTTTTGAGGTGGGGTGTCAATCAAGCCAACACACAGATTTATCAATTTCATACTCTATGAGTTAATTGTCCATAGCTTCTAATCTATGGTAACTATTAACTTTTGGGTATTGACTATTGATTTATTAGCATCGATTATCACAACTACATACTTAACTAATAAAAAGTAGTACACTATTTATAAAAAATTTATAAATATGCGGGTAAATTATAAAAATATCGTAAAAGATACGGTTGCTACTGAAATTCATAGGCGCTTATGCCTATATTGAGGAGAGTTAAGACAAATTATACGGCATGAATACTGAAAACCACTTCAACTGCATTGCTGCAAGTCCCCATATATATGGGCACGACAGTCATTTTGCTGTTGAGATAGAAGCAGTATTGATGTCACTTTTCAATTGCTTGTAAAGTGTTTCAACTACCCAGTTACATTTATGACTCTCACACAAGAACTTCAAGTGATTTTATTCAAGCCCCAACAAAGCATAGACTTGCAAGGTGGAATGGCTTTGAGCGAACAGATGGCTAGAGTAGTTCCTCAGCCAGATCAACTATGGGTTATCGACCTAGCGGAAGTAGATTTCATGGATAGCTCCGGGTTAGTTCCCTTGGTACAAGGACTCAAAGCTGCACGTCAGAGTGGTTGTCGCTTGGTTCTTTGTAATGTACAGGCCCCTGTACGGTTGATTTTGGAACTCACCCAGCTAGATTCAGTGTTTGAAATTTTCGACGCTTACGACGACATTCTTACTAACGTCAAAGATGACAGTCTGGTGCTAGCAGACTAACTCTTAAGAAATCTACCTAAAGATGGATGGCGGAGTCAAGCAATGTTTGTAATTTGTAATGCTTACAAATACATTCTCACTATTTTTGGAGATAATAGTCTGGTGCTAGCAGTCTGATTTTCTCTTGATTTAGAGCAGAATGTTGATAACTAATCGCTTTGTAGCTTGGCGGTATTAATGGCAGATGAATTAATCTGACTTTTGGATTTCGATGCCAGATGAAGCACGTAAAGCGGGAAGTCAACCAAGTAAGTCCAATCAAATTCGATATTTTGCGACACTTTCCACCTCTTTAGGGAAAGCCTTTTTAGATTTTCTTGAAGTATTTACTTTGCATCTAACAGAACTACTTAGATAATTTCAAGATACTTCGCCAAATAAACCTAATCAAGCGTAGGGGGCATAGTCAATTCCGAATTAAAATTATCTCTCACAGGGCTGTTTAATTCTTTTGTAAAGCATACACCCTTTAGGGTACGCCTATTTAAACCAAGTCCGCTCAGACTTCTCTGTGCGCGGACTAAATACTAGAAAATCTTCCAGCCTGCGAAGCTTGGAAAAAATGAAATAGACCTCTCTATCCAATTACTAACAAAACTTTAAGCATTCTGGGGAGTGGAAATATTACTTTGTCCCGATGCTGGGCGGGGAAAATTCGGCAAATCAATACCGCTATGACTAGCATTGCGGGTTTTGAGTGCTAAACGGTAACTCACACTTTGCAGCTCTGCTTGAAGTTGGCGGTTTTCCCGTTGTAAGATTGCCACCTTTTCTCTCACTGGAGTCATGCGCTCCTCAAACTTACGACGGTAAATTTGAGGTAACTCCTGAACTACTTGCTCCAACATCCGACTGCGATCAGTGAGTTCTTGGACTGATTGCCGCAATTGGTAAATTTCTACATCACGAGATGTAATTTGCTCTTGATAGAACGCAACCTGCTGCTCAACAGCTTGGAGTTGTTCTCGCAAAGCTTGCAACTGAGCCAGATCACGCTCAGGCTCAGTCCGCTGGGGCATAAAATTAGTATTACCCTTTACCAGCCGGAAGAGTTCTTGAGATAGCTGTTGTACTAACTGATCGCGAAGTTGCAACTCTTGGCGCAGCTGCGATGCTTCCGTAGAGAGAGCTTGGATGTTGGGTGTATCAGATTGACTCACAGTGGCTTACAGCTCCCATTCAGAATCTTGTCCACTTTTAGGTATAACTGCGGTAGTACTGCCGTTGGCAAGTATTTGTTAATTTAGCATTCCCAGATGAGTCACGAAAAAGTATAAAGGCAAAAAAATTTTTAGTTTACTTGTAATTAGGGACTGAATATTAGGAATTGGGTATCGGGAAGAATTCAGTTTTTAGTCCCGATTACCCCTTCTCTTTAAAGGATTTCGGAGTTTCCCAATCCCTAGTCACTCATACTTACTCAGTTGCAGCCCCTACTTTAGCGGGTTTTGCTTCTTGAACTTCCTGCTTAATTGTCATGTAGCGAATCACTTCTTCACTCAAACGCATGGCACGTTCTAAGGGCGCCACTACAGTTGCAGGTGCTATGTAGTTGAACTGAATGTAGATGCCGTCGCGGTGCTTTTTGATTTCATAAGCGAGACGACGCTTCCCGCGATTTTGAATTTGGATATCCTCGGCCCCTTGTTCGCGGAGCAAGTTCTGGTATTTCGTAATTGCTTGCTCTACCTGTTCTTCTCCTAGGTCAGGACGAAGGATGTACATTGTTTCGTAAACGGTTGTCATAATTTTCAGTCTCCTTATGGGCAAAATGGCTGCTGACGTTAATTTATACATTGACTGTGATAGTCAATACGAGTATTAATCAACATCTGAAGCAACAAGGAACTATAATCTTACCAGTTTTAAATTTGAATCATTAACTCAAATCGCTGAAGTTTGGATCTCTAATAAGAAATAGGTTGGAAGCCGACCCTCAATTTTCTTGAGTTAAGTAAGAATTTAGCTTTTGGTGATCAGCAGCAAATTTATCAGACTATTAGTTTAGCCAATAGCATTTATAACAATCAGTTTCAGGCTTAAGGCTCTATTGGTGACTGTCGGCTCAACTGATTTATCAAAAAGCTAACCGAGGATTGTAACAGCTCACAGCTTTTAATTGCAGACAAAAGGATATTGATCAAGGTTATGGCGCAGCGCTATGTGCGAGTTCAAAATCAAGAAGGACAGATTTACTACGGGTTACTACAACTATCCCTCAATGTGCAGGTGCTAGATGCTCCGCCCTGGTTGCAAGGGCAACCCACTGATTTAACTTTAACACCGGAAAATTACCAAATTATGGCCCCCTGTGCTCCCTCAAAAATTGTGGCGGTGGGTAAGAATTATGCAGACCATGCGGCAGAGATGGGAACTCCCGTGCCTTCTGAGCCATTAATCTTTCTTAAACCGCCTACGTCCATTATTCCGTCTGAGACAGAAATTAAGTATCCTCCCCATTCGCAACGAGTAGATTACGAAGGAGAATTAGCAGTGGTGATTGGCGATCGCACTTTCGACTGTACTCCAGAGGAAGCCCAAACTAAAATTTGGGGTTATACTATCGCCAATGATGTGACAGCGCGGGATTTACAAAAACGGGATGGTCAATGGACACGAGCCAAAGGTTTTGATACCTTCTGTCCCTTGGGCCCTTGGATTGTGCGAGAATTGAATCCCGGAGCCAGATTGCAGACTTTCTTGAATGACGGGCCTAATCCAGTACAGTCTACTTGTATTGATCAGATGGTATTTCCCCCCGATTTTCTGGTGTCTTATATTAGTCAGGTAATGACGCTGCTCCCAGGGGATTTAGTATTAACGGGTACGCCATTTGGGGTGGGCCCAATACTTGTAGGCGATCGCGTCCGCATAGAAATTGAAGGTATTGGTCGCCTAGAGAACATCGTGGCTGCCCGTTAATAACTAGCGCACTTGCATATAAACTGCATCAGAAACAGCCGGAATTTCTGCATAACGCCCAAGCAAAGACTGGATAACAGAATATGCAACCGCTGCCACTACGCCGATAAAAATAGTTGTGTAGAGGGTTTGGATAGCAAAACCACTGCTGGGAACTAGTCCGACAAGATCAGTCAGGATACTAAACAAAAAGATAATAATGTCCAAAAGGATTGCTTGCATGGTGTTAAAACGAATAAAGTGGCTAATTTTTTCGTTTCTTACTACCAACAGCCATAAAGCAAAGAAAATAATCAATCCTGCGTAGCGGACGCCGTAGTAAATTCTTAGCAACGGCAGAAGCGGCAGAAAAAGCAGTTGCAGAGGTGGAAACTCTGCTAGCAAAAATCTCCCGAATACAAAAACTTCTATTAGGGGAAGCAGATAAGGTAAGCAAGCAAAAATCCGATCTGAAACCGTCGTAGACCCGCGCCAAGACATTATGCGTTCTCCTGTGGTTAAATTTCAACAGTTACTTGAGCCTAGGATAACGCAGTTACTAAGTCTTGCTGTCAAATGCGATTATTCTATATACGCAATGCGGAAACCCATCATACACTCATACTGGTCAGGTTGCTGTTCCATGAGTTTGCGAATGGCTTGACCGCAGCGCAGTTGACCCCCACCCCAGCGAGGTTGCCCACTTCCATCGGCGAGTAAACAAGACTGACAAACCTTTTCAGGGGCAAGGATCTGATCTTCTAATAAGATGACTAGCATCGAATCCCTCCTGTAAATCCTCATTGTTACCCACATTTAACTCCGGGAAGAACACCCTTTGTAGCAATCCAGAGAGCAGGTTCAGGCTGATTGAGCGCGTCGTCAACTAGTGGATTTTCGATGGCGGAGGCCACATAAGAGCAACCTAATGCACTCTTTCTAGCAAAAATGTGGATAGTTAAGAAAAAATTGCTAAGCGAACCTTAACCTATTGTATGTTGTGTGTGTTAGAGATTAAGATATTTAGAAAAAATGATACATAAATATTAGCAAAAACAGTCAGTGGTATCGATTGCATTCCTATGAATTCTACTTCGGAGTTTCTACACTCCAGTGAGTCTGATGATAGTTAACACATTAATTGGATAGGTATCTAATAATAAATAAGTCGGCACTAGTAAGCGTCAATAGTACAGAAGCAATTTATCGCATCTGTATAGTAGTCAAAAAATATTAAACTATAAGACCCTTGACTGTGGACTCTTACTTAACTGCTGTGCTTGACCAAAATTAACCGTTGTGCAATTTTCCATAAGGATAGTTAAAGTGACTAGGACTAACTCAGACTTTCTCGCCTCTGCCGATCCTACGATTGCAGAGCTAATTAACCAAGAACTACAACGTCAACGCAATCACCTAGAGTTGATTGCTAGTGAAAACTTTACCTCCCCTGCTGTACTGGCGGCTCAAGGTTCTGTATTGACAAATAAATATGCCGAAGGATTGCCTAGAAAACGCTACTATGGCGGTTGCGAGTTTATAGACAAAATCGAGCAACTGGCGATCGACCGTGCTAAAAGCTTGTTTGGTGCCGCCCATGCGAATGTACAGCCCCATTCCGGCGCACAGGCGAATTTTGCAGTGTTCCTAACCTTACTGGAACCAGGAGACACCATTATGGGGATGGATTTGTCTCATGGAGGACATCTTACCCACGGTTCCCCTGTAAATGTTTCGGGTAAATGGTTCCAAGTTCGCCACTATGGTGTTAGCCAACAAACAGAACAACTAGACTATGAGCAAATTCGGGATCTGGCGTTGAAGGAGCGTCCGAAGCTGCTGATTTGTGGTTATTCAGCTTATCCTCGTGTCATTGACTTTGAAAAGTTTCGTAGTATTGCTGATGAAATCGGTGCTTACTTATTGGCGGATATTGCTCACATTGCTGGTTTAGTCGCCACTGGTCTTCATCCCGACCCTATTCCTTATTGTGATGTAGTAACAACAACTACCCATAAAACTCTACGCGGCCCCAGAGGTGGTTTAATCTTGACCCGCGACGCAGAACTGGGTAAAAAGCTAGATAAATCTGTTTTCCCTGGTAGCCAGGGTGGGCCATTAGAACACGTGATTGCTGGAAAGGCAGTAGCTTTTGGAGAAGCTTTGAAGCCAGAGTTTAAAGCCTATTCGGCTCAAGTGATAGAAAATGCTCGTGCCTTGGCAGATCAACTGCAAAACCGGGGCTTAAAATTGGTGTCAAATGGCACTGATAATCATTTAATGCTAGTTGATCTACAGTCTATCGGTCTGACGGGTAAGCAAGCGGATCAGCTGGTAAGTGGTGTGAATATTACTGCTAACAAGAATACAGTTCCCTTTGATCCGCAGTCGCCATTTGTGACTAGCGGTCTGAGGTTAGGTTCTCCAGCAATGACAACTAGAGGCTTAGGAGTAAAGGAATTTACTGAAATTGGGAATATTATTGCCGATCGCCTGCTTTCCCCAGATTCGGAGATAGTTGCTCAAGATTGCCGACAACGAGTGGCAACATTGTGCGATCGCTTCCCTTTATACCCTCATCAGCAAATTTCTGTACCAGCCCTAGCATAGAGTATTGGGGATTGGGGATTGGGGATTGGGTATTGGGTATTGATTATTTATTCACCTTGTCCCCAGTCCCTAATCTAAAATTCTTATGCTGAAAAGTGTCTGAAATGTAGTAGATATAGGTAAATATATTCCTCGGCACATTTTTGTCTTACAAGCTACTTATTTGAAGATACAGATGACTCCTCAGATTTATCATCTGATTGCCTTCCTTGTCGCCGCAGTAGTCGTTCTCTGGACTACGCCTGATGTCAAAAATATAGGCATAAAAAGTGGACGTGTAGATCAACCTGGCGATCGCAAAGTCCATCAGCGCCCAATGGTACGCCTGGGAGGAGTTTCTATCTTCGTAGGTACCATAACCTCCCTAATACTTATTTGGTGGTTGGGTGGATTTGGAAATCTGCCAGCTGAAAAAGAGTGGCAAGTTTGGGGTGTTACTTTAGGCGGTCTTGGTTTTTTTCTCATCGGTTTAGCTGACGATTTGTTAAATCTGTCTCCCTTGACGCGCCTGCTGATGCAAGTTATTGTGGCATCCGGTGCATGGAAAGCAGGCGTAAGTATAGATTTTATTAGCATTCCCACAGTCGGGATAGTTGATTTGGACTGGCTAAGTTTGCCAATCACAGTCATTTGGCTAGTGGGGATGGTCAATGCTATTAACTGGATTGATGGTTTAGATGGATTAGCTGCTGGTGTGTCTGGAATTGCCGCTGTAGTTATGTTGGTTGTATCCCTGTTTATGCGGCAACCAGCAGCAGCTTTAATCGCCGCGGCCTTAGCTGGTGCAGCGCTAGGATTTCTCCGCTATAACTTCAACCCCGCACAAATCTTTATGGGAGATGGCGGGGCTTATTTTATGGGATTCACTCTAGCGGCTGTGGGTGTAATTGGTCTGGTAAAAATTCCTGCTTTCACCGCAGTGTTATTACCTTATCTGATTTTGGCAGTGCCGATTGTCGATATGTCAGCAGTGATTTTGGCGCGACTTCGCCGTGGTAAATCGCCTTGGGTGGCAGATAAACGCCATCTGCACCACCGACTGCTAAATGCTGGTTTATCCCACAGACTGACAGTTCTATTTATTTACTCTTTAACGTTGTGGGTTGGGAGTTTAGCATTAGCTATTGCTGGTATACCTAGTGGTATTGCTTACGCCTGGGGTGCAACCACGCTGCTAAGTTATGCTATTTGGCGTGTTTGGAAATTGTCTCGACAATCTTAAGGATTTTGAATTTTGGATTCAATCTAAAATCTAGAATCTAAAATCTAAAGCCTAAAATATAAAATCTGATGAGTGCAGAAATTATTTGTGTTGGTACTGAAATGCTGCTGGGAGATATCCTTAACAGCAATGCTCAATTTCTGGCGCAACAATTAGCGCAGCTAGGTATTCCCCACTATTATCAAACTGTAGTTGGAGATAATCCAGAACGACTCAAGCAAGTTATAGAAATTGCTATCTCAAGAGCGGAAATTCTCATTTTTACTGGTGGTCTTGGCCCGACACCAGACGACCTCACCTGTGAAACCATTGCCGATTTCTTTAATGCCCCTTTGGTAGAACGCCCGGAAATTATCGAAGACATAGCTCAGAAATTTGCTCAACGCGGTCGGGTTATGTCTCCTAGCAACCGCAAGCAAGCATTGATTCCCCAAGGTGCAGAAATTTTACCCAACCTCACTGGAACAGCACCCGGCATCATCTGGCAACCCCGTCCTCATATAACGATTTTTACTTTTCCTGGTGTTCCCAGTGAAATGCACTGCATGTGGCAAGAAACTGCTGTCCCTTTTCTGAAAAGCCAAGGTTGGGGTAAAGAAATTATTTACAGCCGAAGTTTAAAGTTTTGGGGCATTGGTGAATCAGTTTTGGCGGAAAAGGTTGCTTCTTATTTGAACTTGCCAAACCCCACAGTTGCACCTTATGCAGGTAAGGGGGAAGTAAGACTGCGAGTTTCTGCAAAAGCAACTTCAGAAGCAGCAGCAGAGGCTTTTATCGCGCCCATTGAGAAACAAATCAAAGAAATTGCCGGACTGGATTACTATGGTGCTAATGATGACACACTTGCTACCGTAGTTGGGCAGTTATTGCGTGCATCGGGGGAAACCCTTTCTGTAGCAGAATCCTGCACTGGCGGTGGACTGGGGCAAATGTTGACAGAGATTTCTGGTAGTTCTGATTACTTTTGGGGTGGGGTAATTTCTTACGATAATTCGGTGAAAGTTAGACTACTGGGGGTTAACCAGGAAGACTTAGATGAATTTGGGGCGGTAAGTGCTACTGTCGCAGAGCAAATGGCACTTGGGGTAAAAACTCGCCTTTCAACCACTTGGGGATTAAGTATTACTGGTATTGCTGGCCCAACTGGGGGGACGGATGCTAAGCCGGTGGGTTTAGTCTACATCGGTTTAGCTGGGCCAAAAGATGAAGTGGTAAGTTTTGAGTATCAGTTTGGTGCAGCGCGAGGACGTGCTCTCATTCGTCATGTGAGTGCGAATGCAGCTTTGGATAGTTTGCGACGAAGATTGTTAAGTAGGTAGGGAAGTAGGGAAGGGTGCGATGTCTGATCACAAGCCCTTTGGGTGATGCCTCCGGCACGCCAAAGGCGAACGCAGTCGCCTGCGGAGGAGCCAGCGTGGTCTTGGGGGTTTCCACGCCACTTGCTTCAAGTCGGGGAACCCGCCCTACGCAGTGGCTCCCCATGAGCGACTGGCGTTGGAAACCCTTTCCGAAGTTTGGAGTGGAGGAAGCCTCCGCTCCAACTTCTCTTCGCAGCGCTGTCTCACCGCTCCGCGTCTATGCACTTCTAGTCTGGCGAAGATAGGGTGTAAAACATGTCGAAAAAGCGTAAATTACTAGAGAAAGTTCTTTCAGGTTCCAAGAATATTCAATTTAATGAACTAGTTACTCTGGTTGAGGCATTTGGGTTTTCTCTATCACGCGTTAATGGCAGTCACCACATCTTTACTCACCAAGATATTCCTGAGCTTGTTAACTTGCAAAATCAAAAGGGCGAAGCTGTTCCGTATCAAATCCGTCAATTTCTGATTTTGATCGAAAAATATGCGCTTACTTTGGAGGATGAAGAATGAAGCACTATCACATTAATATCTTCTACAGTAAAGAAGATGATGGCTACATTGCTGATATTCCTGATCTGAAATACTGTTCAGCATTTGGCTCAACTGAAGAAGAAGCACTTCGTGAAGTTTTAAAAGCAAAAGAAGCATGGTTAGAGGCTGCCAAAATCGAGGAAAAACCAATTCCTGAACCGAGATATAGACCTGCTATTTACCAAATAGCCTCGTGATTATATGGATGTACTGCGATCGCATTTTTGTGTAGAGGTTGCGATCGCTTCGTGGCAGACTATAGTACCAGACAAACTATATTAAAAAGCACTAGCTTACACAGTACTCTCAAAATTATTTCCAAACTTCGGTCAAATCTAGGATAAACCCAGGTAAAATATCTTCACCTGACAAGCTTACGGGATTATTTATAACCTCCACAGACTGACCTTGCCTATAAATCTCTACCTTTTTGTTTTTTCGGTCAATTAACCAACCTAAACAAGCTCCGTTCTCCATATATTCCCTCATTTTGGCTCGTAGGGGTTTCATATTGTCATTTTTAGAACGCAGTTCCAGTACAAAATCAGGACAAAGAGGGACAAATCCATCTTGCTGTTCTGGAGTGAGAGCGTCCCATCTGTCTTGACGCACCCAAGCTGCATCGGGAGAGCGATCAGCTCCGTTAGGGAGGTGAAAACCAGTTGAAGAGTTAAATGTCTTACCAAGTTTTGTTTGACGATTCCAGAGCCATAGTTGTCCTTCAATATCTGAATTTCTATTGCCTGTGATACCTCCAGTTGGAGCCATAACGATTAGCTCTCCTGTCACAGTTCGTTCTAGTTGTAAATCTCGGTTAGCGATCGCTAACTCAACTAACTGCTCGTGGGTTACTGTAAGTGTTAACGTTGGTGGAATATTGACTGCAATAGCTTGAGGTGTGTTGGCTTGTGTCACTGTTTTATCCCAAACCTACGCTTATCTGGAAGCTTTACAAAGATTCTAAAATCAATTTGCATTCATTTTCATAGTTTAAAGTAAACGCGTTACTATAGCGAACTGATAATCGCATTTTTGTGTAGAGGTTGCGATCGCCTTTGGTGAAAAGTTTTATCAGCAATATGTTAAGTTATTTGATTGCAGCCAAATCACAGCTTAACTTTTTGTTAATAAAATCTATAACCTTAGCTTCTGCTGGTGTAATTACCCCATCTAGATGAGCAATTCTTTGACATTGAGCCAGTAAGGGTACAGCAAAATCACTATTAATTTGCTCAAGTAAGGTTTCTAAAGATGGTAGCGATTTTATATTAGCTGCGATCGCATCGATTGAAGCAGAACTGAGGTTCGCAGCCTGTAATTCTGGCAAAAGATCTTTCCAAGATTTATCTGGATTTCCCGCTAAGACGATGTAAACCAAAATCTGATCCATAATCTTTTCTTGGGAGATAGCAGCTTCAATATATTTTTTGCTCTCTACTTGAGCATCTACTAATGTTGCCTCTAAAGTTAATGGATTCTGCTTTGCTTGATAAAACTGACAAGCAGAATGACCTAATGCATAGATCATTACTGCATTTGAACTAGCACCAATAACAGCTCCCGCTACTGGCATATTTCGCAGTAACCCCAAACCTGCTTTAATTGCTGTTTTTCCACCTACCCCTAAACCAAAAATTGCTACAGCTTCCCCTTGACGCGTTGAATCTTTCAAATCCATGCCATACGCGGCAGCAATTTGGTAAACTAATTCCACCGATAATGCAGCTGTAGCAGCCCAATCCACTACAAACGTTGCAGCTGCTTGTCCTGGTACAACACTACTGGCAAACCCTGTTGTTCCTGCTAAAACAGCTTTTTGCAGCATTAGATGGTGAGAAATTTGTGCTGGTTGTTCATTTGGGTGTTCATGCTGTAACTTTCTGACAGAAGCCTCGGCTTTAACTACATCAACCTGTTGAATTAAAAGATTTAACCAGTCCTTATTTAGAGATTTTATTGCTAGTTGCAACGGAGGGTTATTACCAACAATTGCTAATGCCTGCCCTGCCACTTGCGTTGCTTGTAAAGCTGCACCGCCAACTACACCACTAATACCTACAGCGGCTCCTGCGACAGCTTGTCCAGCTTGAAAAGCAGCACTCCCTACTGCTCTTCCTGACACTGCTCCAAAAAATGACCCTAAAAAAGATGGTTTTTGTAGAGACAATTGACTATCTGTTGTTGTTTTTGTAATAGCATTGGAGCATGCAATGTCAAAGTTTGCTTGAGCTATTGATGAATGTGTATTTAGCTGTACTTTTAACTCAAGCTCTTGTTGCCAATCTGGAAAATCTTCGCCTGTTTCTTTTCCATATATTTTAACTTTTTTAACATATTGGATACCTAAATTAATCAATGCATCATGAATCAGTAGAACTAATGACTGTTGCTCTGAAACTTTAGCTGATTCCAGCACAATATGTAAGCAATCTTGTTTGAGACTGGTTTTTACCGTAATGCTGGGTAAGTTTAACTACTGATTTACTAGAATACTAATAGCATTTGTATCGCCCTGCTTAGCAAGTTCTAGAATATTTAATTGTGTCATGTTTAGTAGCGATGAGAATTTTACTGATAACCTTGTTCCAGTATTCCCACGTGCAAGGGACTGATAACACTCCTTACTGAAGTTCTTAGGCAATGCTAGCCAAGACAAGTGGTAATATTCGATACATTTCACTTGTTACCATTAGTCATCCTGTACCTACTCATCAGCACAATTAATCACGGGATCGCTTGCTGTATTCTTCACAGTTTGTTACAAAAGTACAAAGTACTTCTATAAACGCAAAACCACATGTTCGGCGGACTTACTGGTTTAACAGATCCTAAAGGCACTGATTGGGGAGAGCGGATGCTCAATACAGTCGCCAGCCAAACGATTCGCCACCTGTTTACCCAAAGCGAGTCAGTAGAAGTCTTTGTGCGCTGCTATCCCTCCAGCAAACTGTTGCAAGGCAGCATTGATAGCTTCAAAATGAGCGGTCGTGGCTTAGTCATCCGGAGAGATTTTGCAGTAGAGGAGATGTCTTTTGAAACAGATGCAGTTGCTATTGATTTTGGCTCGGTTTTAAGTGGAAAACTCAGTCTTAAGCAATCCACCCAAGCGATCGCCCAGGTAATTTTATCAGAAGCAGGCATCAACCAGGCTTTTAATGCTGAACTGGTGAAAAAGCGCCTGTTGAATCTCTCTCTACCAGCCTTGACAGAATTATCTGGAGGTAAACCAGTCTCCTTTACGGAAGTCCAAGTACAGCTATTGCCTGAAAATCGCTTACAGATTTCAGCAAAGGCAGATTTAAATAATGGAGAAATTGTACCGCTGAGTATGACCGTAACTATAGGCATTGAAAGGCGGCGGCGGGTTTCTTTTAAAGACCCAAAAATGGAACTTGACCGTGTTCCAGAAGCGCAAAGAGAAATCTCACAGACCTTGAGCGTGGCACTTGTGGAAATTTTGGATAATATGGTCGATTTAGATCGGTTTGACCTTGATGGAGTGAAAATGCGGCTCAACCGACTGGAAACCGAGGGTCAAAAACTAATTTTCAGTGGATATGCTGAAATTGAACGTATTCCACGTAGCGCTTGATATTAAAAGTTTAGATGTCTCCTAATTTGCTGAATAACTTATCAGAATTGTTTGACTGGGGTTTGATTGAGGTATCTTGGCTGAACCCTCTGCTCACATTTCCTCTGGCATAATCACATAAATCAATTGATTCCGATTTTGACGATAAATTCTAAAATCGCTATCAAATGTGAGCAACTCACTTTTAGGATACAGTTGTGCCATCCTCACTAAACAGGCGTCTGCTAATGACATTGGTACAGACTGATAACGCTGCATCAACTCCTCGACAGCAAAAACTTCTTCATTCAAGCGAAATGGGGGATGGATAATTCCCTTTTGCAAAAAAGAAATTACTGCTGCTTCCCCTCCATAAACATTTTGTAAGAGAAAACAAGCCTCTGTGATCACTGCTTCGCAAGTTAACAAAGGTGGTTCAATTTGTTTGAACTGATTTGTCACCCACTGATGAAACTGCTCTCGACGATTGACTAAAGCTACTATTGCCTCTGTATCTAGCAGTACCTCTTGCTTCATTCTGCTAATTGTCTTTTAAGATACTCTTTGTTTGTTGAGTGATCTCCAGGGCCAGAATCTACACAGCCTACCAAATCCCCTGCTGCTTCTAAAGCAGACATTGGCGTGCCATCATAGTGCTTAAACTCCACTGTTAGTGATTTCAATTGCAGAAATTCTACAAAGTCAAGGACTTGCTGCTGTTTTTCTCTTGATAAGGTTTTTACCTTTTGGGTAATAATTTGCTCTAGACCAATAGCTTGAGTCATTAGTCTTTCCTCCAGTCTCATCACTTCAAGTTTAAATCCAACTGCCTTAATTGACACAGATAGTAGCGGAGTGTTGACAATTGTGAGATAACTAGCTATTTCCTAAGTCAGGCGTGAGGTGAATTAGCTTATTTCATGCCTCTTTTTAGATTACAAACCAAGAATCTGTTTCTTCTTGGCTTGAAACTCTGCCTCAGAAATAATCCCTTTATCTCTCAAAGCTGCTAACTTTTCTAACTGTTCAAAATCATTGGTACTCTGAGATATAGAACTAGCACTGTTAGATGTAATGATTCTTTCGTCAATTATATTTTTTGCTATTTCAAATTCCCTCGTTTTTTCTTCGGTGGCGAAGGTAACTGTATTTTCATCTGTAACAGCCTCAAATACCCCTCGTTTGGCTTCTCCTGCCCCTTGAAGGGTAAATTGAATGAAGCCTACAGTGAAACCTGCCCTCTTAAATTGCACAGCAGTGATATTCTTATAAGGAATATTTTTCTCCCCAGAAGTATGACCGCTTAGTAAACCTCCGCTTCTCTTAAGAATAATTCCTGTTTCGGTTAGAATTAGAGTTCCACTTCGCCCTTCAAATACATTGTCATACTTTTGCGGATTCAGTTTTTGGACAAGAATTTCTTTTGCTTTATCAAAATCTTTGATTTTCTCATTTAAAAAAGTAACGGCGTTTTCACTGTTACTAGCTTCAAAAAGACTAATTTCTTTGGCTAAACCTGACAGTTGAAAATAAATATAGCCCTGAGAATATCCCACTTTAACGGATAGACTCTTAAGGAACTTTTTAGGTAAGGATTCAGGTCTAATATTTAGGAAGCAGAGATGGGCGAGACAGATAATTATTAGAATTAGCCAGCAGTGCTTGTGCAAAAAAGTCAATCACA
>NZ_JACXXN010000167.1 GCF_014904695.1 Nostoc sp. MG11
ACTCTAGTTAATGCAACTGCCAAAGTTAATCTTTGTTTTATTCGGTTGATGGTTAAGAGGCTTGCAGCCTCTTCTTAGATGTCAAATGAGTTCTATACTCATCAATCTCCAAAAGCCAAGCTGGTTGTTGCGCTAACTCAGCCTTGGTCATTTGATTACGGCGCTCGCATTCTAGATAGTATTCACCCACATACTCAAATGTTTTCCCCATATCATTGAGGCTAATACTAGGAAAGCGCTGTGCAAAATCTTCGTAATCGCTGACCTTACCGCCGCAGATATCCACCCGCGCACCTTGCATTAAAAGGCAGTAGGCGATGGCTCGAAACAAGTTTGACTTACCTGAGCCAGTTGTACCGACACAGAGAAGCTGAGGAGTATCCTCACTCTTCAAATCAATCACCACTTCCCCATCTAGTGACTGGCCCAAAACAATTAATCTTTCGCCCTGTGTCCACTGCCTTTGAGGAAAGTCGTAGTAAGTGCGGTCTTCTGGTTTTAAAGGAACTTCTACCGCTATTTGTTCAGGTGCATAAATGTAAAAAGGTAAATCACTTTTCTCACTTATCCCTAACGCCAATTTAGTTGCTGCTTTGAGTTTAGGTAGAGAATTAAAATCCTCTGTTTTTACCGAAAAAATTAACCTCTCATAACTAGGCGCTTTATCCACTCGAAGGCACTGAGTTTGAAGTCCGACAACTGCCGCTGCCTTCTTTAATCCTTCAATCTTGGGTGATTGGGGTGACTCAGATTCTACTGCTGTGATAGTGGGAGTAACGGACACAACCTCGCCATTAGCACTTTTAAGTACTTGCTGTGTTTGCTGTGCCTGCAATTCCAACTGTCGTTGATGAATTTGGGCTTGCAGTTTAGCAGTCTCCAGTTGCATTTCCGCCTCACTAGTTGCCAGCAGCACATTCCCCAGGCTTTCGCCATTTTGGAGCATCCCCAGTCCCATGCGAGAAACAGCACCACCCTGGCCAGTTAGCGCCAGTACCTCGGAAAATAACGGGGCTGTCTGTTGTAGCAGATTCAATTGTCGTTCAGTTTGCTTGTCTGCTTCTTCATACAGGCGTTTTCTTTCGGCCGCTGATGAGAGGAATTGCAATTGCTCCTCCGCCTGAGTATCCTTCATGGCGGCAAGCATATCTTCTTCTCGCTCTTTATCCTCGTAATGTTTTTGCAGCTTCCGTAATTCCAACCCTGCATAACTGGAGAGTGCGATCGCTGTAATATTAGCAGGTGTAAACAGTTTTATGTCTTTGGGGTTAGACGTTAACACTAACACTAGAGCAGCTAACCCACTGCCCCCGATTCTTAACCAAGGAAATAACATTTGCCCCATCCAAAAGCTAATCCAACAGCGATGATTTGTAACAGCATCGAGTTATTATTCTTGCCTTGAGAGTACGTGATTACTACGGCTACTCCCACAACCAAAGCATTCCAGGGCAGCAAACTGGTTGTGTTGCAAAAACTAGGGCTGGTCTGGTAGAAGTGTAGTTGTACCAATAGTCTTGTATCAAAGTTAGCCCATTAATGAACCCCAAAGAACCGT
>NZ_JACXXN010000168.1 GCF_014904695.1 Nostoc sp. MG11
CAAGTCAATTTGATTGCACATATCTTCGGACTTGTTGCATAAACAATCTTAATTCTAGAGGATTTTCTCACTTTAAATATTTTTTGCAACACAACCGCCAAGAATGCCAACAAAAGAGAGAACAGAGAATCTGAGGTTTTGTTGAATGTTCTACAGGCTAGCTTCTACACTATACAAATCTCTAGACTTAAGTCAAATTAAAACATAGATTTTAACCATATTTTTGTATGTTAACAACATTATATTTGCAGTATTTACTAAGATGCGTGTCCTAAATTATACAAATAATGTACTAGTAATCATTCCTAATACGCGAATTAGTATTTATATATTGCAATGTTAGTAGACCGAAAACTTCTGCGATCGCATCAGTAGGTTGCGGGAGAACGAAAACCTAGAAGAAGCTGCCCGTACTATGTTGAAGTACCTGGGGGAACTGAAGCGACCGTATTTGACGGCGGTGGAGGAGAAGCTATTGGGTTTGATTGAGTTTGAATACGGCATCATAGATGAGGTACTGCGTAATTCGTAAATCAACCAAGAGTAGGAGAAAACAGTAATGCACAGTATTAAGTTATGTTCTCATGTTGGGGCTGATGGCATTTTGCACCTTGAGATTCCTGTTGGCGTAAAAGACAAAGAAATAGAAGTAACAGTAATATATCAACAACTAGAACCGTCATCTGGTGTCAAAACATCAGAAGAATTAGGATGGCCACCAGGTTTTTTTGAACAAACTTACGGTAGTTGTCAAGACGATCCAATTGTTATTGACTACGAAGGTGATTTTGAGACAAGGGAAGAAATTGTGTGAGGTATTTGTTAGATACGAATGTTTGCGCTCGTTATCTCAATGGTAGATCACCAGTAATTCGAGAACGCTTACGGTCAACAAATGTAGAAGATATTGCTGTATGTTCAGTAGTCAAGGCAGAGTTGTTTTACGGCGCGATGAGAAGTAATGACCCAGCTAGAACGTTAGCAAGACAGCAAGAGTTTCTCAAATTATTTGTTTCTCTACCTTTTGATGATTCTACAGCACTTGTTTATGGAAGAATTCGTGCAGAATTGTTAACTAGCGGCACTCCCATCGGCCCCAATGATTTCCAAATAGCTGCTATTGCCTTAACAAATAACTTAACATTAGTCACACACAACACCAGAGAATTTAATCGTGTTAGTGAGTTGGTGATCGAAGATTGGGAACTTGAGCAATGAACTAGGCGGTTTCTAGGAATTTATAGATAGAACACCAAATTTATATTGGCACACCCACAAGTTTTACAAACAGCGATCGCTCTTGCAGCTAATGCTCACACTGGATTGCATCAAGCCATACACGAACTGCGGCACGGTTCAGTTAACGAAGCGAAACAACTGTTGGCGCGGCAGATAGCGGTGTTAGCTAATGTGAGGCGTGGTGTTATAGCGGGAGCAGATTCAGGTATTTACAGCATTTACGGCTGTTATGAGGTACAGTAGCAGCAACTGGCAAACCAGTTTCTTAAATGTTGAGGATTTATTAAGTCGAGTGCAACTGAGATT
>NZ_JACXXN010000169.1 GCF_014904695.1 Nostoc sp. MG11
ATTGACTTTTTTGCACAAGCACTGCTGGCTAATTCTAATAATTATCTGTCTCGCCCATCTCTGCTTCCTAAATATTAGACCTGAATCCTTACATTTTGTTTTACATCGCTAATATACGAAGAAACAAGCTTTAAAAATGATTGTACTGCAAAAAGAAGTAAATCCCATTTTCCTGCCACGTTCTTTTGCTTGAGTCAATAGATACTAAAGGAATACCCCAATCAACACGAGCGGTAAAGTGATCGCCTTGTGACCAACGTAATCCCAAACCAATAGAGGCTAATGTGTTGGGGTCAAGTTTATTGTCAGAAGAATTATTCCAAGCTACACCCAAATCAGCAAAAGGAATGACCTGCAACATGCCATTTATCTTAGGTGCGCTTAGAACTGGAACTTGAACTTCAGCCGAAGCAAAAGCACCGTTATCAGCTGCTAAAAAATCCTGCCGATAACCGCGAACGCTTTCAACCCCGCCAACATTAAACTGCTCCAAAGACGTAAGTGGACTAGATGCTAGTTGAGTATTGAACCGGAGTAAAAGTAAGGTGTCAGGAGCCAGTAACCGCAACCATTGCGCTTGCCCTTGCCACGAAAAGAAACGGCTGTCGGGGGCATCTTGATTAACAGTTGCATCCAATGCACCAATGCCGAGATTAAATTGCGATCGCACAGCAAAGACTTGAGTGCTGTCACGGGCAGTCCATTCTTGAAAAAATCGCAAGGACGATACTCTAGTACGACCTTCGTCGTCAGATCCCGGTTGAAGAAAAGGAATGCGCTCTCCTAACGAAGCATAACTGTTTTCATTTTCTCGCCGGGAAGCAGTAAAACCTAGGGCAAATTCATGATGAATAGTTTGGATTATTGGCTGGCGAAATGTCAGTTCATAATATCGGGAAGCTGATTTGATATCTAGAATATTGAAAGGACGCTCAATCACAGTGCTATTCGCAGTACCGTAGTAAAAGGAGAGGGTTCCATTTTGAGGATTAAGGGGCAGTGTGTAACCGAAATTAAAGAAGTTGCTAGCGTCAGTATTGCTGTAACCGACGCTTAAATTATCTCCTAGTCCTAATAAGTTAGCTTCATTAACTTGTAATCGTCGTTGAAAACTGCCAATAGCAGGCGAACGCGCATTATCTAGAATTACTTGGGTGCTAAAGGTTTTCGCCTCTTCCACGTCTACGACCAGAATGCTCTCACTAGGACTCTTCCCATTTTGTAAATCAGCAGACAAGTTTTTAATCAGGGGGTCAAGCTTTAGTAGCTGCAATGTTTTTAATAAATATTGTTCGTTAAGAGCGCCACTATTAGCCTCCGCTATACGAGAACGTATATAATTAGGATTTAAACGGCGAGTACCCTGGTTGTGTTGCAAAAACTAGGGCTGGTCTGGTAGAAGTGTAGTTGTACCAATAGTCTTGTATCAAAGTTAGCCCATTAATGAACCCCAAAGAACC
>NZ_JACXXN010000170.1 GCF_014904695.1 Nostoc sp. MG11
ATACCTAAAATATTAGATAGATTCACAATATTTTATGGCTACACTTCTCGCTCTCCAAAACACCCTTTTTATTGTAAACGTCCTCTGCTTGGCGAGAATTCATTAATAATTACTGCAAAGCTTTCCGAAACTCAAAAGCAGTGTGTTTTTTGGTAATGAGCCTGGGTATTAAGACTGACACCAACTACTAATGGTTTGCTTCGGTAGCCAGAATTATCCCATTGTTCCACCGATGCGTAGAAAGAGTCCATATCTACGTGATTAATCTTCCTCCGTAAGGTTAGCCACTGAAGCATCGGAACTTTACACCGAGCGATTCTTTATACATAAATAGATATCTTCTCTGTCTGGCAAGCAGTGTTTGAGAATATTTTCTTGTTTTAATTCCTTTACATAGTCTATAACTTCAACTGTAAAACCAGCTTTTTCCAACCTATCTTTATAATCGAGTCCATAAACTCTTACATGGTCATCTTTACCAAAAAAGTATTCTTTGTCTTTAGGAGAAGTAATACTGAAATCCTCAAATGTTGTTTTTCTTTCGTAATCAAGCGGTACTTGTAAGATTGCCCAACCACCAGGCTTGAGGACTCTAAATAACTCACACATTGCTTTGTGGTCTTCAGGGATATGTTCTAAAACGTGGTTACACAAAATAACGTCATATAAATTATCTGGTTGATGAATATTTGTAATATCCATTTCAACTGTTGCAAATGGAGCATTCAAACCGGCACCAGTATATTCAATTAACGGTAGAGAATTTAATGCTTTCCAGAAAAAAACTCCGGGCAAATGTGAAGAACTCTTAAGTCTTTCACAAACAAATTAGTTTTATTCTTCAAATACATCCACAGTAAACGATGTCGTTCTAACGAATTACATTTAGGACATACGGCATTTTGCCTTTTATTAACACCACCAGTCCGAAATTTACGAAATACTCCTCCGCAACAAGGGCAAGTATATTGCTGACCTGCATACCAAATTGATTGTAGTTCTCCAGTGAAGTGTATAACAGTAGGCAGAATCTGCTTTGGCAGGATTTGTTTAGCTAAGTCTCGGATATAGGACATAATATTAAATTATTCTCCAATATAATATGAAGGAAGTTAAGCTTTTTCACTCTAAATTAACTCTCACCACTTCCGACAAATGTATATAAGGATATCTAAGCTTTTTCAGCTTAGATACCCCAGATTTTCTTCACTATATTCGAGATCCAGCATGATGATAACAGCTTATCGGCTGTCTTCTATTTTGGAAATATACTTGAAGTTAGATTAGTAATTCATACTTAAGTTAGTTGCCCAAAATCTCAACTTTAGAAACTTATCTAATGCGGGCTTGTCGAGAGTCAGACCAAATATCAGACACTTCTTCCAAAGCACTTAGGTGCTGGAAGCGACGAAACACTACCTGGAATGTAC
>NZ_JACXXN010000171.1 GCF_014904695.1 Nostoc sp. MG11
AGTGCAGCGAGAAGTATTTCAGACACTAGGTCGTCTTCCTAGTGTCGTAGAAATTGCCGAAAATTTGAACTTGCAGCCGAACCAAATTCGGGAAGCTTTAACTGCATCTGGTCAAACACTTTCTTTAGAATTGCGTGTAGGAGAGAACCAGGATACAGAACTGGGCGAACTCTTGCATGATGAAAGCGTCTCCCTAGATGAAGATATCACTCAAGAATGTTTGCGCCAAGACATGATCAATATGCTCTCATTGCTAACACCCATACAAAGAGAAGTGGTAATTTTGCGCTTTGGGCTTGAAGATGGACAGCCACTAAATTTGAGACAAGTTGGGGAACAGCTAAACCTTAGCCGAGA
This sequence comes from Nostoc sp. MG11, assembly GCF_014904695.1. Lineage (GTDB taxonomy): Bacteria > Cyanobacteriota > Cyanobacteriia > Cyanobacteriales > Nostocaceae > Komarekiella. Next base: position 358 of record NZ_JACXXN010000171.1, read on the forward strand.
GCGAATTCGTCAAATTGAGGTCAAAGCAATGGCTATTCTGCGCCGTCATCAAGACAGTATTCAGGATTATCTTGCTTCATGATGAGCAATGAGCTACGAAAGTTGTGATTTGTTCCAATTCGTCTTGATGTTGAGAAGCAACTATCGGTTCAAGGCCTAATAAAGGTTCAATTAGTTGCACTAGAGCTACATCATTTTGAGCATCTTGAGGCGTTAAACCTTGGAAATATGCATGAAAGCTGCGTTCTTGAGCGGGAGGAGTGTTTTTGCGCGTCTCCACAAGTTGCCCTTATCTTCTAAATATGGGGTTTTCTCCCTTAAACTTAAGAACTTCCCTACCCCTGTTCGCTTCACTAAATATCAACAACAGGTAGTATTACATTACTAAAATTGATAAGATTGACTGATTGTTATGAATACTCCCTTGCCTTTAGAGCCTCCCCAAAACGCCTTAGAAGCCCTTTTAAAATTGCGAGATTATTACGCTCCTCTTGTAGAAGAGTATGAAAGGTTATACACCCAGTCCAAAGATAGTCTCACTCATGTCGAAGCTTTGCTGTCTAATTGGCCTTCTGTCTCCTATGCGGAACAGGAGTCATCCACCCATCAAAAACAAGAAAAGTTGTTGTTATTTCTCAATGACGAATCTAAAAATGACGATTTTGAGCCTAATCTTTTAGAACCTCTGAAATTAGACGATTCCGAGTCGCAAGCCGAGTACGCAGATGATGACCTGACTGAATCACCAGAATCACCTATATTCCCACTCATTAAAACTCGGTCAGATGAAAAGCCTGACACAGCACTGACCCCAGAATTACCAGAGCCACCCGTATTCCCGCTAATAGAGACATCAACTCAACAGCCTTCGCTCCACGGGGTAGAAATTCCCATGCTACCCCAATATCAGTCTCTAAGTCGCCCGGAAGCGATTGAACAGATACAGCATTTACGGCTGTTATGAGGTACAGTAGCAGCAACTGGCAAACCAGTTTCTTAAATGTTGAGGATTTATTAAGTCGAGTGCAACTGAGATT
>NZ_JACXXN010000172.1 GCF_014904695.1 Nostoc sp. MG11
AATATCTACATCGGTCATTTCCAGGTCTTCGCTAGACTCAAAATACACCACATGAAAGTTTAGCGCTTCGAGTTCTACCTGTAAGCGTAATAGTTCCGTTGATTTGCCGCAGCCTATATGCCCAGTAAACAAAGTACAGGTTGGTTCGTTCAGCTTGAAGAATGCAATTTCCTGTTTTAGCTTACCTATAATATCCCCACCTCTGACCTGGGAGAAGTCTATATAATACTTGATATCTAAACGTTGATTGACAAGTAAAGTCCGGCTTGGGTTAGTTCTTTGGAAAAATTTTAGTAAATCTATAGTCATAATAAAGTAATCTCTTGATTCTTCCTGCTTAATTTCTTAACAGTTGTAGCTATTTATTTCCAATATGTAGGATAGCGCTCTTAACTCATAAAATGTTTTCGTGGGAGAGCGACAATATCAAACAGTATTTAACCGATTAAATGCTGTTTGAGATCATGTTGTGAACGGCGCAGAATATTCATCGCTTTAACTTGAATTTGGCGAACCCGCTCTCGACTGAGGTCTAAGCGTTTTCCAATCTCAGCCAGGGTCAGTTCACGATCCGAATCTAGCCCAAAGCGCAAAATTATCACTTCTCTTTGTATGGGTGTTAGCAATGAGAGCGCATTAATCATGTCTTGGCGCAAACATTCTTGGGTGATATGTTCATCTAGAGAAACGCTTTTATCTTGTAAGAGTTCACCCAGTTCTGTATTCTGGTTTTCTCCCACTGACTGGAACAGAGAAACTGGCTGACGAGAAACGCTGATATATTCCCAAATCTGATTGGGCTGTTCGTTTAATGCAAGAGCAATTTCTGTGATGGTAGAACGGCGACCTAACGTTTGAGACAGTTCGCGCTGTACCTTCTTGATTTTGTTGAGTTTCTCATTTAAGTGAATGGGCAAGCGAATAGTACGGGAGGTTTGGGCTATAGCCCGTGTGATAGACTGCACAATCCACCAGTATACATAGGTAGAAAGCTTATGGCCCCGGTTGGGATCAAACTTCTCGATACCCCGCTGTAAACCCAGTGACCCTTCTTGGAGCAAATCGAGAAATTCCATGTTACGGTTCTGGTATTTCTTGGCGACCGAAACCACCAACCGCAAATTCGCTGTCACCATTTTTTGCTTCGCTCTGTGACCAAGTTTCAGAAATTGAGTTACTTCGGCTTCAGTTTTGTTAATGTCTGCAGCTAATTCAACCGAAGTTGGTTCTCGGTGCAGTTGTTTGGTAAGCATAGTTCTTGCTTGCGCGATTACCATCATCTGCTGTACCTGCCTTGCGTAGGCAATTTCTTGCTCAGGAGTCAGCAACGGAAAGCG
>NZ_JACXXN010000173.1 GCF_014904695.1 Nostoc sp. MG11
GCAACTATTTTTTCTCGAAGATCGACAGAGTATGACTTCATTTAAAGGGATTTATATTTTAATTGATTGTACCTCATAACAGACGCAAGTGCTGTATCGATAGTAATGCTTGATATATTGGGATTGAGAAAAAGATATACGGAAAGTTTTCGTGTAATAAATAGTTATACAGCTAAGTCTTGAGTAGGAACGTAACCTAAAATTTATTTGCGAGTGTTCGGATTTCAAGCCATTGCGGTTCTGTAGTATCATGTAGTATGCTTGATGAAGCTTACAGGTTCGTGTGCGATCGCTTATGGTGACATGATCAAAAATGTAAAATCACGGCAAGAAGTGCTGGAGTTAGCTTATAAGAGCGGCTTGACAATCGAGAAAGATTCCATTCAATTTAATGAATCGGGTCTTGATTTTCAAGTAGTGTTAGCAGTGGATGCAGATGGAGTACGCTGGATTCTACGTCTTCCTCGGCGAGAGGATGTTCTACCATCAGTAAATAAGGAAAAACAAACGCTGGAACTGATTGCTCCACTTCTCAGTGTGGACGTGCCACGATGGACAATTTGCACCGATGAACTGATTGCTTATCGGGCATTAAACGGTGTACCAGCAGGTAGGATAGATCCAGAAGCAAAAGCTTATGTGTGGGAGATTGACCTCGCGAACGTGCCTGATCAATTTCATGAGTCGTTAGCGAAGGGCATCGTTTCCTTGCATCAAGTTAGCGTTGAGAAAGCACAAGCAGTGGGTCTTCCTGTGAAAACTGCCGAAGAAGTTCGTGTTGAGATGAAGCACAGAATGGATGCAGTCAAGAGTGAATTTGGTGTCGGTCAGACCTTGTGGGAACGCTGGCAGTCCTGGCTTTATAACGATGAAATTTGGATGCAAGAAACGGTTTTAACTCATGGTGATTTACATGCTGGTCACATTCTGATTGATGCACAAGCGCAAGTGACCGGATTTATCGACTGGACTGAGGCATCTGTCACTGACCCAGCCAGAGATTTTATGGCTCATCACCGCACGTTTGGTCAAGATGGTCTCAATAAGCTAATCTCAGCATATGCAGAGGCAGGTGGACACACATGGTCAAAGATGGCAGAGCATGTGATTGAACTGAATGCCACTTTTGCGATAGACATTGCAGAATTTGCGCTAAAGTCGGGTTTGGATGAGTACAGACAAATGGCGATGCAGTCGCTCTGTATAGACGAGTCAGCATAATGCCTGAATACAGGCAATACCTTCGCCAAAACAAGAGTATGAAGAGAGAGGGCGCTCTGTAGTAGAGTTGTTGTCTTCCCAAACGACAACTCAAAAACTACAATTCGCCCA
>NZ_JACXXN010000174.1 GCF_014904695.1 Nostoc sp. MG11
TTTCTCGGTCTATATCTTGAGGCAGGTTTTGGTTCATATTTGTGATACTCCCCCTGAAGTGTCCTCTTGTCAATACTCTGCCACCTGAATCCTTACCCAAAAACTACTCTAATAACCAAAATCACGGCAGATGTAATGGCAAATATTGCATCTTTTAAGAGAAAGTTCAATAAAGCTTCAAAAAAAATGAATATATTGGTAAAAAAGTTTGGCAATCGGATTGTAGAAAGTTTTTATCAAATTACATTTTTGAAAAATAAAATTGAAACTAAGTATCAAATGTCAGTAAAAAAACATATTAATAATTTACCTTTACTCTCAACTGCTGACCTGACTTTAGTTGAAACTCTTAAAAATGAAGGAATTATTATAACTTCATTGGCAACACTCTCCATTACTTCTACTCCAAGAATGTTACAAATGGCAAAAAAACTGATGCTAGAAATGCCCCATAGCATTCCGGCAAATGAAAAACATAAATTCGTAATTCACGCTACAAATAAACAAATAATGGAGCATACAGAAATTTTTTACTGGGGATTACAACAACGTTTACTTGATATTATTGAAAACTACCTAGGTCTGCCAGTTGCTTATCATCATCCTTCTTTTCGTAGAGATATTGCTAATCAAGTCCAGCGAAAAACAAGGTTATGGCATTTAGACAAGGAAGATCGGAAAATGATCAAAATTATTGTTTATCTAAATGATGTAAATGATGATTGTGGACCATTTCAATATATTCCCCTATCTTTTAGCCCAACAATAACTTGCTCTCTAAGATATAACTATGGTTATGTTCAAGCCAAAACCATGCAACAGGTTATTTCACCATTAAATTGGAAATCTTGCACAGGATCTTCTGGCACAGTAATTATTGTTGACACTGCAAAAATTTTTCATCGAGGAAAAATACCTACCAATTCAGATAGATTTGCAATATTTTTTGATTACACTTCTCAGTCTCCAAAACACCCATTTTATTGCCAACGTTCCTTAACTAACGAAAATTTAATAATACTTGCTGAAAAACTTTCTGAAAAACAAAAGCAGTGTATTTTCTGGAGATGATTGCAATTGCCAAACATCTAGTTGAAATGGTTGTGTTGCAAAAACTTATTCAGGATAAAAATATTGTATAAATCAGAACTAGTTATGCAATTATATCGAAGATTTGAGCAACAAATTTTACTTGAGCAGCGATGTCTGTTTTTTCGGTTGTGTTGCAAAAACTAGGGCTGGTCTGGTAGAAGTGTAGTTGTACCAATAGTCTTGTATCAAAGTTAGCCCATTAATGAACCCCAAAGAA
>NZ_JACXXN010000175.1 GCF_014904695.1 Nostoc sp. MG11
TGGCTTAAGGTTTTTTACCTTTTCGTACGTCATAGATGTCAAGAATGCTCTAACCTACTTGTCCCACCCTCATGGGACTTTTGCAAGAGGTCTAATAAAGCGTTTAGCTAGGAAGACAATCTGTTTTTCTAAATCTATTCTTATGCACGATATAGTAATTGGATTGTATATCAACAGATATGAATTTGGAGTAGAAGTTTGAGAGGTAAATCAACACGTCTGTAACACTACCAAGTTTTTGCAATACAACCAAATTACAAGATATTGAGAAACAAATAATTACAAGTATATTTTTAGACTACACACTGATTTAACCTCTACCTTCAGAAGTATTTGAGAATTCCATGAAACCCCCTATGTTGTTTATAACAACCTAGTACGTAACGGCGGAAATAAAATTACCATTCAAAACAGTACAAAAGCCCAGAATACAATTCTTTTGGCTTTTGACTTCCGCGTAGCGGTACTAGTTGCTTAGGCTTCAGCGACCGTTAACTTACGACTGAAGTTGATGGACATTACTCTTAATAAGCCAGATGATTTGATGCTTGTGTTTTCAGTCTCAGTTAGTTTTAGATGATACCCAAAAAGTCTTCAATTACTGATGGTCTTTCAGATAATTCTTTGCAGTTAAGAGGAAAAACATATGGTTATTGTTGGTACACCTGATGATAATTTTCTTGCAGGCACACCCCAGAGTGATCGAATTTTGGCACTAGCTGGCGACGATATTGTTATATCCTTGGGCGGTGACGACCAAATTTTTGGTGACGCTGGGGCTGACCTCATCGTTGCCGGAGATGGAATCGATCTCATTGAGAGCGGGAGTGGTAACGACCAAATTTTTGGTGATGCTGGGAATGACGTTATTAATAGCGGCGATGGTGTTGATGTTATAAAGGGGGGTGACGGCAATGACCGCATTATAAGTGGCAATGGGGGAGACCGAATCTTCGGGAATGTAGGGGATGACTTTATTAATGGTAATGCCGGAGATGACAATATCAATGGCGGGGATGGCGCAGACATAATTTCTGGTGATGCTGGGAATGATCGAGTCTTTGGGGGTTCTGGAGACGACAATATATTTGGTAACGTTGGTAACGACGCACTCAACGGTGATGCAGGAGATGATCTTGTTGAGGGCGGGGCTGGCAGCGATACAGTCTTTGGTGGGACGGGAATTGGAGATGACACTCTTAATGGTTGTGTTGCAAAAAAGGTTTGAAGTGATAAAATTCTCTAGAACTAAGATTATTTATGCAACAACTCCGAAGATGTCTGCAATAAAATTAACTT
>NZ_JACXXN010000017.1 GCF_014904695.1 Nostoc sp. MG11
TAATTAAAATAGCACTTGAATTAGTTAATCCTCAACATCTCAAAAATTGGTTTACAAATTGCTGTTACTGTACCTCATAAACTACGAATTTGCTGTATGAATCCCCAACTAACCTCTGTCGAAATCCAAGAACTTCAGCAACTTCTTCAAAACGACACCCCAGCACAATATGCACTTACCACCCTGCAACAACACAACGGCAATCTAGAAGCTAGTTTTGATACACTCTGGCAAGAGAAAGTCGGCAAAACAGATTATGGTAAGGGCAAAAAATCTCTATTGCAACTCACCCTCAATGAAATCCGCACTGAAATCTGTGGTGATGATGGTTTACGGGGCAAAATCAAAGAATACACCAATAACCCTGGTAGTGCTTCTTTGTTCAATAGTATCATTGGCTCACTGGTTGCCGTTGCAGCAGTACATGGAATACCGATTGATGGTGCGTAGGCGTAGCCCGTCGTAGACATCGCGACAATTGTCGTGTTATATATTTTGAAAATTGGAATAAACGTTTTCTGCAAATATACAGAGCAAGCAAGTGAGGGGAACAAGGAAGACAAGGGAGAATAACTCCTGATTCTCCTCATGTTCCCGGTAAATTCCGTAAACGCTCATCTAAATGAGTGCGGTCTGCCAAAGCCTTCAATAGTGGGCCATGTGAGCCAAATTCTACAATACTAACCGACCCAACAGGGCATCCCAAACGAAACCGGAAGCGTCCCACATCAATCCCTAGCAAACTACACAGAATAATTCTGATAGTTGCCTTATGAGCAATAACTAAAACATTGCCACTGTTGTAAAGCTGCTTGATTTCTTCAATTACCTGCAAGGAACGAGAAGCAATTGTTACTGCCATTTCCCCACCAGTTGGCGCGTACCAAGCCGGGTCGGCTGACCAACGAATATAATCATCGTGATATTCACGGCTAATTATTTCTGGCGTTTTTCCTTCCCACTGGCCATAGTTAATTTCCTTTAAACCATCCCGCAGTTCTGGTTCCAGCCCAATGGCTGCACATAGGGGTTTTGCTGTCGCCACAGTTCGCTTCATTGGACTGCAAAAGATTGCTGTCCAAGGTGTAGAAATGTATGCAGATGCAAAAGCCTTTGCCATTTCCAAGCCTTCTGGGGTAAGTTCTGAGTCTATAGAACCACAAAAAGCATTATTTCGGCTGGCTTCTGTCTGTCCATGACGGAGGAAATAAAGAGTTAGGCTCACAGTATATTCTTAGCAATTGTGAATTTAGGAGCGCTAACAATCAGAGGTAGCTGAAGATAGTTAATGCCTACGATATGTTACTACGAATTTATAACATTTTTGATAAATTAAATTAATCGATGAATTACCTTTAAGTTTTAGCAAGGGTGCGATCGCCTACGGCGGAACGTAGCCCATCGCAAGATTTCTCACCATCTAGTTGATACTATAGGAATCTGGTTTGATTTCTGAAAAAATACGTAGGGGAGCCAGTTGCGTGGGCGGGTCTCCCGACTTGAGCAAACTGGCGTTGTGTTAGCGACAGCGTAACGCACCAAAACATCAATAATGGTGCGTTACGAACTTCGTTCTAACACACCCTACAATACCTAATTCCGCTCTAAAATCAAATAGTAATCCTATATCTCCATCTTAAATAGTCTGGGTACGAGATTAAATCAATATCTATTTATACATAAAAAGCTGGAAGCTATTCAAATCTTTTAGCTTCCAGCAGTTGCTATATAAATGCCAATTTACAAAGCAGACATAATCCCGGTTGGGAGGACTAGGATTACGTTAGCCAAAACAGAAGTGTATTAGCTTTAAGTTCTACAAGCCACAACTACGATTTCACTGTAACTTTTCTATTTCCGTTTTTAGTGCTGGTGCTAAAAGTGAGTTTTTTGAACTCAAGCAACACCAACCTGAGTGTAGAAAGTTTTATAAGCTACGCTTTCGCCGTTTGCCACCGCCGGAAGACATATAAATGGATTGACTTACGAAGTTCCGCCCGGACTTCTAGGAAGCAGTCGCTCCAAATTCTTTTTGCTCAGACTTCCTCGGAAAAGAACCACCAACAGCAACAGTTAGATCGTCGGTTTTGGTGTAGAAGTTATCTAATCCATGAAATACTGACTGTTTTAGCAATCAGTTTGATGTATTTCACAGTCATAACTAGAAAATTAATTTGTTTGCCAAGTACCTCTGTCTTTTTGTTTAAGTTGTTATTTTTAATTTAAAGTATTTCATCAGTATATATTTGCCATTTTGGCAGATTTTTGAAGATAGCTGATGAAATTTATTACATCCCATGCTGATGTATAATACTTTGTTGACTACGACACGCTTATGTAGTCCAATGTAATAATAATAACATTTTATCTAGAATATTAATTTAATAATTCCATAAATCAATACGCTTGGCGCTAACACCAAGCGTATTGAGTTTCAATTGCTGATTTATAGATGATATCCTCACCTAAATTATTCTGATCTCGACTGCTACCACGGATTTTGGTTTTTTACTTTCCAACTACTTCAAGATAAGCCAAGTCTTTAATTTTGCTTAAGCAGCTTGGTGAAACATTACTATCAGACCTGGAATCATTAGAATGTTTGACTATTTTTAGATTTTCCTTTTGCTGTTGATTTGACCTACTAGCTTGAGTATTTTCTTTGAGCAATCGGTTGTATGTGCGGTAGGGAATGTAATGTAGAGGATTGTAGCCAGCAAATCGCAGCATTAAAACACATGCCCAGGAATACTTTCCGGCAAGAATTGCTTCCACTACTTTATCAAAATGTTGATTTTTCATTGTCTTGTCTAAGTTGCTACTAATGCCAGGAACGTTTTGATTCATAGTATTTAGTGGTCTTGCTGTTTTTAATTAAGTTTGTTGGCTGCTCAACCGTAATTCCCCAGCTTTTCCTCGATTAATCAAGGAAATTACTGCTGGTTGCTTCTCGGCTGAAGCTTTTGCTTGTTAGTGAGTGAAAGGTAAAAATTTACTTCTTGTCTTGTCGTGCGACTGGCAAGATCAAAACCTCGATGTGGTTTTTAATAGATGCAGTTTTGTCCTATTTAAATTTTCAAACTTCTAATTCAATTAATTTTCTCTAATTGACTACCTACATATAATATTTCTTACTGATTAAGAAATTTCCGGTAAAGCTGCACATTTTTTAGTCTAGTAGAGAAGAATTATTTATCTTTGAATATTAAGAGCAACACTCGTATTTATACTCTGTTTTTACCCTTAATTTTATCTGCTAAATTAGCATGCTCATGAATTAAATTTACTGAACATATTTCAGGATTTCCTTATGTATTGTGCAACTTTTAAGTTTGTCCATTTTCTCCATTTTATGGGGGGTGCTACCCCTCACTTACTATTATTTGGAACTTTGATTATCTTTAATATACTAGAAATTTTGTTATTAACTATGAGGTGTAACACCCTTCAATTTGGCAGTGAGATAGTTAACATTAGAAAAACTATTACTGGCCATAGTTATTGAAAATATTTTCACATCTCATACATCAAAAACTGTTGTCTATGCAAAAAAAGCCTTTATTGACAAGGCTTATAGCTGTAAATATTTGATAACCCACAGTAACTTTATCTGATTATTTCATGAGTAATAGTCAGTAACAACATATTCTAAATTGTTGAATTTATGATATTAATATTTAACTTTTTAATTCAGCGATAAGAAAATATAGCAAAACATCTGACAATAAATGTTTTAACTAATAAAGATATAGTAATTTAAACTTTATAGCCCTAGCTAATTTATGCTTAAATCACAAGCAAACCAAATGAAATATTACTTATGTCTATTTCCTAACTACAAGCCAATGATGAAAGTAAAATCACAGATGCACTTGTAATTGAGTGAAGTAGTAATAAAAACTGCCAATTACCCATGATTTACTAATGTCTAGTAGGTATTGACGCCGTGCTTTCAAAACAATACTTCAAACACTGGGCGCGAGAACCATCGCTTACCTATCGCGTGATCACGAAATAGCGATCGCCTTAACTCACTAAACAACTACATAATAAATTCCTTGCCAATGAACTATCCAAAGGTTATAATATGAGTCCAGCTTACTCAAGCTCGCCCTTACCGATAGCACTTCATATCCTAAAGTTTGGGCTGCTTCTGCTAAATCCTGGAGAAACGCACCCATACGTTTCACCGCTGCTAAGTTCCGCAGGCTATTTAGGCTCAAGCGCGTATCCCAGTATTGGCTAACCATCGCCAAATACGTCGCGCTACAATCTGGTGAATTTTGCTGTTGAATAAGGGGACATAGAGGCCACAATTGAGTTATTGAACGAGAGTCAACTGGTGCAGTCCGAATGGCTAGCAGACTGTTTGATTTTGGATTGCCAGATGGCAGATTAATTACATTAGGAAGAAGTTTTAGGTAAAGAAAACTGCTATTGTCTTCAATCCCATCTAGACTGTAGCTAGCCAGTTCGTTACCAAGTTGAAACTCATAGAGAACCCAAACTTGGCTAAATTCTGACTTTAGGCTTGTATCCCCTGTCACTAATCTCAAAAATTTGAAGTTGGCAACTTTCGGAGTGGGAGATTGCTGGTTATTTGTATATTTCAGTTCTCCCTGAACTCTTAATGACGAAGAGGAGTTCATGGTTTAATTTCGGTTTTTTGGGTAAGCTTCTTAACTTGTGTGAGGCGAGCAGTTAGAGGGCAAAAAAGTTGATAAATATCTGAATGATTGAGTTTTACATCATTCCAACAGCCTTTGTAAAACGCAATTGAACGTGTTTTTAATCACACATTACCGAGGTAAAATTTCTCAGTAGCTTTCCGTAAGAGAAAGTTTGGAAAACAAAATTTTACTAGCAAAACCAAACTCCTGTTTTAGACTAGAGTATTAATCATCTGTCTTCGACTCTTGTCGTCAATAAATATTTCATACTTTATCCAGTATTCATTTCTTGAATTGTCCTAATTTTTAAGTTGAGATTCCTAGCAAATAAATTTTTTCCAGTTGAAATTTGTCAATTGTCAACATAATCTGGGAAATATTAGGAATTTTTAGGGCTAGTTCTGGTAATATTGGCATTTTTTTAACCAGTAGTCTAAAGTTCTAAATCTTTCAACTCTTACCATTACTTAAATTTTCCTTCGTTTCCGGAAACACCCGGAAAATAAAATCTTAGATGTAATCTCTGCTTTCTCAGATGAACATCAGGTACATTTTGAAGCGCACATATTAAAACATCTATGTACATGAATTTGTATCTAAAGTTGCAAATTTAAAGTTAGATCACCCGGCGATTGAGTACACTAATAACGTAGCCGTCAACCTCAAGAGCATTGTTAGCAAATGTCTAAAACCTCTGCACTACAAGAGTTCATCAGCAGTGGTTAGTAGTAATTACAACTGACCACTGTTGAGATTTAAAATGCTCTTGGCTGATACGCTATTACTTAATGGTTAAGTAAATTGCCCAAATTGCCATTGCTCGCAGGTAAGTACTAGCACGGAAAGTACCAGCAACGGTGATAGCTTCAGGTGTGCGAAATTGCAGCCCATTATCGTAAATTTGTCTGACCACAGCTTGTGTCAACTTAAATGCTTCATCCTTCATTCCCATTTGCACAAGAAAAGCCGCCAGTCCAAAGTTTATTCCCGTCCAGACTTCCAAGGGATGAGTCGCTTTGGGGTTTTCTGGTGAACCATCGGGACGAACACCATTAGCAGCCCCAAACTCACCTTGGCAAAATTTCACAAAGCAAGCATCATAAACAGTTTTCAGGGCAGAGAGGGCGCGATCGCTCGGTACAATATCCGGTAATCCCAACAGACGGGCGTAGAATTGTCCGCATAATTGATCTGCCATTACCACATCGGAACCACTATTACTATCGAGTTTGTAATATTGACCATTCCAGAGTTTTTCGTCGTAAATGGGGCGAGATTGTTTTAACCAAGCTTCATAAGTGGATTTTTGAACCGCCATCGCGCCGAGGTCACCAAGATTGTGATTTAATAAAATTTCGCTGATGGCGATCGCTGCTTGTAGCGCTGCTAACCATAACCCACCACAATAGGCACTTACGCCCTGTAACCGCCAGTCATCGAAGGTTTGATCAGGCGCACCGGAATTTTCAGGAATTCCATCACCATCTAGGTCAAATGTTTTCAGGTAATCTAGAGTTTGAGCGATCGCATCCCAACAATCTGCCAAAAATTCTACATCGTCAGCACCCGTGAGTAGAAAATCTCGGTATACTTGCAATACAAAATCGCTACCTAAATCCTTCCATAAATTGCAGTCTTGATAGCTGGTGTAGTTGGTTTTTTCCCAAACGTGTTCATTGGGTGCGCCTAAATCGTGGGGTGTTGCGCCTGCGACTTTGCGAACTGCGATCGGGCTTTCTGCCTTGATTGTCAAGTAATAACCAATTATCCGGGGAGTATCATCACCTTGAGGAATTGCCCGTGCAAATGCCCGCATCACCGATTTTTCTAGTTCGGGAAACAGCATCAGCAGCGCAAAAGAACCATATAACCGCACATCTAGGCTTTCGTACCAGCGGTAATCTAAGCATTCCAATACTGCAAATTGACCGATGGGGTCAAGTTTTGATGCCGCACTCCAGAGAGTACCGCCGCTGGTGAGGTCGTAAAGCTCATTAAATAGAGCCATTTTAAACCAGTCGGGTAAATCTTCCCGGTCGAGAATGGGTTGTTGCCAGTTTTGAATTTGCGATCGCCAACTTTGATATTGTTGTAGTGCAGTAGATGCGATCGCCCAAGCATTATTACCATCATTACCAAAAAAGTCTGTATATCTGCGATAATAGTTAACCCCAGCAGCAAATTCTGTGATGGGGAAATCCCAGACCAGTACAAAAGGGATTTCCAGAGTTTCACCTGGTTGGAGAGTAAAACGAATTGCGATCGCAGCCCCTAACTGTTCACCTTCTACTGCTGGATTTGCATCTATAGAATTAGGCAAAGAGCCATCTTGAGCAAAGCTTTGCCACACATCATCACCCATTCCCACAGGATTCCACCGAGTGTGGTGAAATACCTCAACTTCGGGAAGTTTCAGCGTCGCAATACACCAACTTCCGTCCCCTTCCTGCAAAGCATCATTACCAACCCGACTTAAAACACAACCAAACTGTTGTGTATCTTCAACAATCTGGTTATAATTCCCTTTACTTTCACCCCAGCGCGGCTGATACTCGTAAACTGGACTACCATCATCACGCACCCGCACTTGAGGAGATTTGAGAGCGTTAGTAAACCAGCCCACCATATTTTGCCAAGTGAGCATAATGCTAAGAGTAATAGGTGCATCTGTAGGGTTGTGAGCATTCCAGAGGAACACCGCTACAGGGTAGCTAGTTTCTTGGTAATTATCTGCCCAGACAGGAGAAAATTGCTCACAAGTCAACTGTGCTTGAAATACATTTTCATACACAAACCAGCTACGGGGATACAAAGCGTGATATTCGCCAGTTTTGTATTGTTGGTTGATAGGGGATTCTCCCTCTCCCCCACTCTCCCACTCTCCCACTCCTCCACTCTCTGGATACCATTTCCACCCTTGCAAACTGCTATCTTCTGGCGGTTGCGTAGATAAAGCGTAGGCTTGGGAAGATGTGCTATTGGACTCAAACACACTGAATTGACAAGCAGGGACGTTTTTGAAGATATGTTCACCGCCATCAATATGCCACAGATTAAAATCTCCCCGTGAAGAACGACCGATGCAACCTGCACCAAAGCCACCTAGAGGCATACCATGCCAAGGCCCATCATCGATATTACTAGCGTAGCGAACGGTATAAGGCTTGTCCCAGCCTAAACCGATGGGACGATTCCAAGTGCAAGACGGAATTTTTACGGAGCGTTGATTTGTCATCACCTGATGTCACAGCGTGCAGTTACGTCAATGAAGACTAGCGCGATGTGCGATTTTTCTCAAGTAGAAGGCGGTGATAGCATAAAAATGAACATTGATACCCACGCCCCAAGTTAAATTAAATACACAGATGAACCAATGCTGGTTGAATGAGCTTGTAAATACAGATAGTTATCAAAAATTCATAATTAGCTTTGTCTTAACTGTCTTAACTGTCCTTGACAAATAACTGCAATTTTATCAATATACTTACTAAGTTTTTACTAACATTATAAATAATTATTATAAACGCCTACCCATGCCGAAGCCGATGAAAGAATTTCACAACTCATGAGTAAAAAAGTGCTCAAGAGCTTATCTATTAAAACCTGCGCGTTCTTCGGAAGATTTTTACAAATGCTTTAGCGCGTGAAGAAATTACATATCTTTAGATAGAAATTAGCGAATCTTAAAGTTAAAAATCCTAATATTTTATTGATTTTTTGACTAATTCAACATCAAAATTAGATTGCTGCTTGACTGAATAAGAATTAAAGCATTCGGCTTTTTTTAGTCTAATTAAAAAATCGAGGTATGAATTGATGGCAACTGTAGAATTAGAAAAAAAGGTCATGACTGAAGAAGAAGTGGCAAAGCTGTGGGAAGCGTTCAAAGTATTTGATACGGATGGCAGCGGTTCTATCTCGACAAAAGAATTAGGGGAAGTGATGCGATCGCTAGGGCAAAATCCTGGCGACACCGAACTGCGCGACATGATCAAAGAAGTGGACGTTGACTTATCAGGCAGTATTGATTTCGAGGAATTTAAAACCCTGATGGTGTCAGCACAAGGCGATCGCAAAAGTCGTCTTCATCTGGCATTCAGCGTGTTTGATGAAGATGGTAGCGGTCAAATTACTACAAATGAACTGCACAATGTAATGAGTCTATTTGGGCTAACGGATGCAGAACTCGAAGAAATGATTAAAGAGGTTGATCACGATGGTGATGCTTCTATTGACTTTCAAGAGTTTATGAAACTGGTTCCAGAAGAGTCAGAAATAACCAGCGGCTATAAAGATTTACCCATTTCTTTTACTAGTTCCACGACAAATGATGCAGCCACCGTTACCCCAGACGTAGCGGCGGCTACTACTGATGAATTCCCATTATCAACCACCACATCTTTTGGACAGGAAACATCCAGCGACAATCCAGAAGTAGCACGTTTGAAAGAACTGCTCGCGCAACACCCACAAGAGCAAAAAGAACGCGCCACCTCTCGCCTGCAAATGCAGATTGGTTTATTTCGTCTGATTCAAGGAGCCGCCTACCGCTGCTTCCGCGAGAGTTTCTCAGCCAATCACGAAACCCACCTGCGCGTGAGAAACCTGCCCTACAAAATTACAGACTTTGTACAGTTTGTCCAAAAAGCGATCGCATTGTACAAAGGGTTAGATATCGTAGAAAAAGCTTGCTACCCCCTGTTAGATGCAGTCGTTGAATCAATCGAAAAAGAATACTCTCGGCTCCAAGACCGCATCAAGAACTGGAACACCATCCAAAAAACACCTGAGATGCTGGCTGAGGAAAAAGCGATGCAATCAGCACGCCGCAAATCCATCTCTGTCAAAGAGAAGTTTGCAGCGGGCGTGGAGTTCGCCATTACTGTTAAGAAAAAGCATTTCAGCTTTCGTGACATTGCAGCAGGCGTGCTAGCAATCAACGAACTCAACCGCCTCAGACAGATGGAACTAAATGTAGAGCTTACCCCACCTCCCCCGAAATCAGCAGGTGATCCCAAAGATTACCTCACCCAGTGGAACCGCGTTATCCTCGACGATGCTTCAGAAGAAATACCTGGTACAATGATGCCAGTGGCTTACTGGTATGAAGATTTCATGCCGAAGTTGCTAGCTGCTTTTAGTGTCAACACTGCCGCTGATATCCAAAGTAACACCGTAGCTGACGAAGCAGCTTTGGCTCAGTGGTATGAAGATACTCAAGCAGTGGGAGAATTTGACCGCTATGGGGCGGATGTAGCACAGAACTTTGCTAAATGCACTCCCAAACAAAAGCTCGCAGTTAAGCAGGCATGGCGTTTAACGCATCACTATCTTAATGGCGTGCAAAAACGGCGCGAACGCCAAGAGTTCGGGCGCGAGTCGGGGGCACTCTCGCAATATGTGGCATTCATTGATGTGTATTTGGCACGGAGTGATATTAAAGATGCCCAGATGCGCGTTAGCTTTCCTTATTACATTGGGCCTGGTGTGTGGCGTTTCTTCCACACCACAGCAGAAATCGTGTCTAGCAAGCCATACGAAAAACAAAAAGCACTAGTGGCAGTTTTTCAAGACTTCTTTAAACTATTTGCCACGATGTACCCCTGCCCTTACTGCCGCCATCACCTCAATATGTATGTGGTGCAGAACAAAGAGGTCGATATGTACCCGGTAGAGTATCTTTTGCTCGGACGCGACCCGCAACTGAACAATTTTGAGGTGTCGATGGAGGCCAAGCTGTCTACAGTCGTGGATGGTGACGCCTTGCGCTTATTTTTCTGGAAACTACATAACACTGTTTCCTCATCTATTGCTCGCTCCGAGGAGTGGTATCACAAGGATGAGAAAGCTTTTTATACTACCCGCTACTGGCCTAGTCTAGACTCCGAACTGGCACGAGGCAAAGCGCTCAAGCACCTCAGCGTTTCCGTTGAGCGCTTATATCGCCTCTATGGGATTCTTAAACCAGCATCGCGGTTGGCAGGAGTAAGAGCAACTCTCCAAAAGCTGATAGAGAAAGGCGATGAGTCAGGCATCAAAGAAGCGTGTACACTAGCCGAAGATTATATCAAAGAGTTGGAATCATCTGTGATCACCGGTCAATTTCTTCAGGAAACCTACCGCTTTGACCCTGAAATTGTAGATAAAACTCCCCACTTTACTCCTGAAGAGGAAGAGTTTGCCCGCAGTGGGGTGTTTGTAGAAGTCGTATAAATAACAATAATTCGTACAAGTAAGGTAAATCTTCTTATTCACCTTACTTGTATCAGTTTAATTGCACTTCTTTAGTACCTAAATATAATGCAGGAATTCTATTTGATTTTTGAAAAGATTTTCACCTATAATCCTTGTCAAACAGATTTTTAAATTTCAGTATACTTTCAAAAGTAAAATCAGAGTCAGAGAATAAGTTTTTTAATTTTTAGATTAGATATGGATTTATTAATTATCTTGGCTGAAGTCAGTATTGTCATCTTCATTTTCTTGTTAGGAAACTGGCTTTTGAACAAGGTTGTCAAACTATTTTTGAAACATTCTCTAGTCAAAAACCAGGGAAGAAGTATCAACACTCTGCGTCAAAATATTAAAGTGTTGTTGATACTTACTTGTTTGCTGTCATGCCTTCTGATTATCGGTGCTAATGCTTTTCTACTTTATCGAGGCGAAAATCTTCAACAATACACGCTCTTATTGATTAAGCGTATCCCATCGGGATTTTGGGTAAGTTTAGGAATTGGCTGCGCTCAAAGCATTGGTACTTTGATTTTAGCTGCGATCGCAGTCAAATTTGTGCGCTATTGGTTCAAGGTAGCTAACATTCGTGCCAAGAGAATTGAACAAAGCACTACCGATGATCAAAGTATTGATACGTTCTTTGCCAACCTCAACAACATTGTTACCACTGGATTGTGGTTGTGGGCTGTCATTTGGTGCAGCAAGTTTCTTAAAGTACCAGTAGTCATCTCTGAATACCTGTCCATCCTGCTGCGAATCTATCTGATAGTTGCCGTTGGATTACTCATACCAAAAGCGATCACCGCGATTATTGATAGTCTAGATGCTCTGAGTATAAGATACTCCAGTCCTAACAACCTTTTGAGATTCTACGATCGCCTACGACACCTAATCCCCTTTTTGAAGAGGTGTCTGGAATTTGTAATTTATGTCTGCGTAGCAACATTAGTGATCCAGCAAGTCCAGTTCATCGCTAACATCGCAATTTTTGGGCCTCGAATTGTTAAGATAGTCGGCGTCATTTTCATCAGCCGTGTTTTATTTGAAGTTGTTTACTTACTAGTTGAAGAAATATTATTCAAAGACCAAAATCTCACTGACATACAAACAAGCAGACGTCTCACCCTCGTTCCTCTGATTCGTAGTTTTTTACAATATCTAGTTTACTTCGGTGCGATCGTCTCTATCCTCTATATCCTCGACATCAATCCTACTCCCGTACTCGCTGGTGCAGGTATTCTTGGTATAGCTGTGGGTTTTGGGGCGCAGACACTAATTAATGATATAGTTTGCGGCTTTTTTATTCTGTTTGAAAATTATTACTTAGTTGGTGACTATATTGAGGCGGGGAAAGCGGAAGAGAGGGTTGTAGAAGGAATTGTAGAAGCAATTGAACTGAGAACTACTCGTGTCAGACATCCTAATGGTCAATTACAGATTATTCGTAACGGCGATATTGGCTCAATTACCAACTACTCTAAACAGTATATCTATGCAGTCGTAGAAGTTAGCATACCTTATGACTCTAATTTAGCTCATGTATATAAAGTGATTGAGGAAGTGGGAGAACAATTAAAAGTAAATTACCCAGATGTACTCGAACCGACGCTGATAGATGGAGTAGAGAGTCTAGGAGAATCTAATTTGTTGTTACGAACATTGACCAAAGTCAAGCCCGGAAAGCATCTTCAAATACAGCGGGTTCTACGGAAAATTTTTACTGATGCTTTAGTCCGGGAAGGAATTACAATTCCCTTAACTGTTAAAACTAGCGACTAGCAAAGCTTAAAGCCAGGCAAACTCACCGAATTTTAGATTTTAAATTTTGGATTTTGGATTGAATGATTCAAAATCCAAAATTTAAACAGGCCTGTTCGCGCAGCGTCTCCAAGAGTTCAGGACTTACGCACTCAGATCCCCCAACCCCCTTAAAAAGGTGGCTTTAGAAGTTCCCCCCTTTTTAAGGGGAGCCAGCGCGGTCTTCTCCCTTCGCGTAGCGTCTCGTAGAGAAGGGGAGACGCAATCATGCGATGGAGTCTCCCCAAGTGGAGCGACTGGCGTGGGCTAGGGGGGATCTAGGTTTCAGGCTTCAGTGCGTAAGTCCTAGAGTTGTCCCGTGAATTTATTCATGGAACAAATCTAAAATCCAAAATTTTTAGTGAAGTCCCTGCATTTATGTATAAGGTCAATCTAAAATCCAAAATCCAAAATCCTTGCATTGGCTCACTTCTTCAGAATTTGGAAGTGGCTCTCCATTACTGCCCTGACTCACCAATCCAATTCCTCATCGCATTCTTGGATCGGAGTTGCTAGTCCTTCTTTAATAGATTCTCGCATTCCAGATATAGATAACAGATTAAGAGTCTCCTGAATTGCAGACCAGTCTTTTTGGGCAAGCAGAATTGCATTACCACGATCGCCCTGAATGATTACAGGCTTACCCTGCTCTGCAACTTGGTCTATCAGCTCTTGTAAATTATTTTGAGCGTCGTTGACAGGAAGCGAAGACATCATGCTTTTTTAGCTCACGATAACTTTACTTTAGTTTATCTACGAACTTATGCAAGCAAGTAGCGATCGCCTTAAATTATAGTGAGTAAGGGTAATGTCTGACGACAAGTCGCTGCACGTCTAGCCTTTTATGATAATGGTAAAAAATGCGAGCGATCGCCGCTGTTATCGGTTGGATTTGGTTTCCTCGAAGTACAATTAAATCTATATTTAAACAAGAATCACAGCAGTATGATCACTCTGCAACAAGCACTCGATACAATTAGCCAACTCCCACCAGAACAGCAAGAAATGCTACTAGAAATTATCAAGAATCGCCTGATCGAAACTCGTCGTCAAGAAATTGCACAGGATGCGAAAGTTGCGATCGCTGCTTTTCATCAAGGTCAACTGTCTCATCAGTCTGTTGCAGAAATTATTACAGAATTACGAACGACGCTGCTAGAAAATGAATGAGACAATTAGTTCTAACCTCGAAATTCAAACGCTCATTCCGTAAGTTCGTTCTCCGTAATCCTAAGCTACAAGAAAGAATTGAAGACACCTTGCAACAGATGCAAGAGGATGTTTTTCTGCCCCGACTTGGTACACACTCTCTTCAAGGCGAGTTAGCGGGATTAAGAGCCTGTTCCTGTGGTTACGACTGCCGAATTGTTTTTTCACTCGAAATCGATAACGAAACCAACGAAGATGTTATCATCTTGCTTGATATTGGAACCCACGATGAAGTCTACTGAGAGAAATCCTGCGTTGATGCACAACCCAGACATCACGTTCTGAATATTCTTTGATGTCTAATGGTGCGATCGCCTCCGCTACCATCCTATCTTCATTAATCCTCAAACAAAGGAAGCAAAAGCCGCCTGTGAAGTCTGCCGTAAATATGTTTGGAAGCCAAGAAGAAGCTAAAAGCGAGGATTAATGAGAAGAGAACAGAAAAAATAAACCTCTAATCTCCAATGTTGAGACTTAGAACTCCAGTTTTCACCTTCGGAACTCGGAACTTCGTGCTCAGAACTCGGAACTTCGTGCTCAGAACTCGGAACTTCGTGTTCGGAACTCGGAACTTCGTGTTCGGAACTCGGAACTTCGTGCTCAGAACTCGGAACTTCATGCTCAGAACTCGGAACTTCGTGTTCAGAACTCGGAACTTCGTGCTCAGAACTCGGAACTTCGTGCTCAGAACTCGGAACTTCGTGCTCAGAACTCGGAACTTCGTGCTCAGAACTCGGAACTTCGTGCTCAGAACTGCAACAACCGAGATACAAGGGTCAATTATTGTGAGTGAAAGGCGTAGGCGTAGCTCGTCGGAGACATCGCTTGTAATATTATGGTGCATCTACGCTTACCTGAGAACTAGGATATTCTAAACTGGAACTACATTGTAAGCACTAAAAATTAGATAGGAGGTAAACAACAATGCTACGAACCATTGAAGAAACTTATAAAAATGGCAAAATTGAACTAGCTGAAACACCACAAGGTATCACTGAAAGCAGAGTCTTTGTTACTTTCTTAGAAACAAAACCCACGACTTGGCCAGAAAAGATTATGCAACATCAAGGTGTAGTAGAAAGTATTATTTTTGAGTCCTACCAAGAAGAACTGCTACCACCTAACGAAATCGAGTTGTAATGATGAGTTACTTACTCGATACCTTTGAGCGTCGCTGACGGGAAGCGAAGACATCATGCTTTTTTTGGCTCACAATAACTTTACTTTACTCTTGTTCTTCAGCAGAGAGATGCTACTTATGGCTGCTGGAGTTCCTTAATTCTGTCCTGCGCTTTTTGAGCATTGAATATCTCTCCTTTTTTCTGAAACAGAGAGACTGCATCCTGGTAATTTTTAATGGCTTCCGGTTTATTGCCTAGTTCAGAGTTGAGATCTCCCAAGCTGATATGGGCAGAGGCTTTACCAAAATAGTTAGCCGCAGGATTGGTAGATCCCCAGTTCTTGTTGATAGCAATTCCCTGCATGAAATCCCTGAGTGCTCCTTGGCGATCGGCATCTGAGAAGTAGCGGGCAAGCCCCCGGTAATAGTAGGCAATAGCTAGGTCAGACTTAAGATTGATTGCCTGTTTGAAATCTTCAAAAGCGGGTCGAAATTCGCCCAACGAATAGTGAACAAAACCTCTATTGAAGTAGGCAGAGGCACTACCATAGTAGTTAGTGTCAGGATTTTCTGTTCCCCAGTTTTTGTTAACTTGAATTGCTTTAGTGTAATCTGCGATCGCTCCCTGGTTATTCCCTTGGTTTTGTTTGTTGAATGCCTGATTATACAAATCCAATGAACTAATCTTGGTTGAGTCAGATGAAGTAGAACTGGTAATTGATGCAGGTGATTCAATTGGTTGATCGCGGGATGATGTTACCCCCAAATAAGCTACTAAAGCTAGAAAAGTAGCAATGCTGGCCCCAATAAGGAGTTTAGGGTTTCTCAGAAAAGTAAAAGCCTGCATTCTTGGAGGCTTAATTCTAGGTGGCGTAGGAATTTCAGCTTGGCTTGCAGCTAGGGCTTTGTTTGATGGGTTGACAGGTGTCACATCTTCACTGCGGAAGTCAGTTTGAGCCTGAATCACTTCCTTCGGTTCACTTAAAGGTTGGATTGCGTTTTTCTGGGAAGTAATTTGAGCTTCAATTAGGGCAATGTCTTCATCTCTGAGTTGTAAAACTCGTTGTAAATGTTTTAACTCATTTTGAGTGTGGCTGCTGAGAGAGTGCTCACGCCCAATCGCCTCAATTAAAACTTGCTCATAGCGCTGCAATCTTTTCTGGTACTCCTGGTAAGGTTTAAGCACCTCATCTTCAATTGCCGCAGCAACTTCAGGTAGCAGTCCCAGCCCATCTCGTAAGGCATCTAAGGTATTACGCCCTACGACAGAAATCATGCCACGAATGGCAAAATGCTCAACTTCTTTACGATACCTTAGCTTTGGATCTTCGATGGGCGCTTGAGAAAGACGAATCTTGTAGCCTTCTTTGACGGCATAAATTTCTGGTTTCATTGCTGGCGCAGCTTCTTGAACTTTCCCTTTGGCATACTCATGCAACTCATCAATTGAAACTACACCATCGCTATCAAGATCTGCTGCTCCCGTCGCAATTCCTTCGACTAGATAACGAGTATAAGTGGAAAGGTCTGATCCCTCCTGCTCGAAAGAATACTGGGTGGAAGTCGAAGACGTAAGGACAGCCCGTCCTTCTCCTCCCAGTTGGCTTTTAACATCTACAGAACCGTCATCCTTAGCTAACCAACCTTCAGCAAATGCTCCACTAAAGCAACAATCTAGAATTACAACTTGTCGCTTAGAGCGGCTATTGCTCATAATGTCTTGCACAAAACTGGCTGGAACTGCTGTTGCTCGAATCAGTTCGCCCTGTGGGGTTTTACGAGTCATGCGAGTAGCCAGATGCAGCTTACCGTTGTCGTCTTTGACGCCATGACCAGAGAAAAACAGCAGTACTAGATCGTCTTTCTTGCGACCCGAAAACAATGTTTCAATCGCCTCCTGCATCTCCTGAGGCGTAGGATTTGACAACATTTTAACGTCATCAAATCCACCCACATCGGGGTGCTGTAATACTCGCTGCATTGCCTCTATGTCTCTGGCAGATCCAGGCAGGGGGGTCAAATCAGGTTCGTAATCACTGACCCCAATCACCAGTGCCATCTTAGCCATTTTTGACCTCTTATATCGAAAATAACCAAAAGCTATAAAGTAGTTGCTGTTATTTTATCGAATGTATTTGCAGTCGTTTAAAATCGGATTTGTCAAAATAATTTCAAATGCGGGAGAGACAATACTTGCCAAAACAACTGGGAAACTCTGTCTACTCCCTGCTTCTTATCAAGTCACGCCATACCGCCAACAGATTTTAAAACAAGCAGGATTACCCAAAGCCTTTTAATGGGGTAAGAGTTCCTAGATCGCTAGTATTAGATGTTAAAGGCGATCGCTTCCATAATTAGTAGCATAGCTGAAGGTATAAAACTTATTCCTGTCTAAGCAAAACCTTAACTACTAGAATTTTGCTTATTCTCAGGAAACTTACACTTCACCTCAATTTCAAAATTACTCTCCGCCGAACCTTCGGTCACGAAGGGGATACCAGTTTTTCCGCCTATCTTCAAACCAAACTTCAGAGTCACCTCTTCGACTTCAGCTGCACCTAAATTTTTAAAAGCGCCAATGGCATATTTGGTATAAGCTCGAATTTGATGATGAACTTCCTCAATCTTGACAAATGCCTCTTCCCGCCAGCCGTAGGATTCTTTATCTTCATCAACTTCTGGTGTAACTACTTCTGGAACACTTGGCGTTTCCTTTGACTCGAACAGAATTGTATAGATTTCCCCGTCTTCTTCAAAGACTAAACGTTCTATGTTCGACATCAAGCCCTCAGATTTTAGGTGTATTTACGTTATCTTATTCTGTAACAGACAACTCAAATGTGTATAGATGGCTCGTTACGCGCTTGTTGTTGGCATTACAGATTATACAAATCAGCTTCCCAACCTCAGTAAACCAGCTACGGATGCAGAAGCGGTAGAACGGGTACTAAAAGCGTATGGTAATTTTGAGGATATCACTGTTCTCAAAGGGAAAGTTAGTACAACTAGGTTGGCTGAAGCTTTAAAAACACTTTTGCTACAACAAGCAGTTAAAAACGAAGCACTAATTTACTTTACAGGTCATGGTATCCCCGTATCTAGCTCCTTGGGAAGACCACAAGCATATTTGGCAACTTCTGATTTGACAATTTTTACAGAAGACAAAAAAATTGTTGGACAAAAAGGCGGAATTAGCCTTGCTGAACTGAACGAACTAATCAAAGATTCCGACTTGAGTAGTCTAGTAGTACTGTTAGATTGCTGTCATAGCGGTGAATTTTTAGAACGCAATCTCATCGAAAAAACCCTCACTGCCTTTATTTCACAGCGCGATTACTACTTTATTGCTGCTTGCAGAAGTTTTCAGCAAGCTTACGCAAAGAAAAGTGAGCAACATAGTATTTTTACAACTGCTTTGCTTGCAGGTTTATCAGCAGAGAAAGCTAATAAGCATGGACAGGTGACAAGCGCTGATCTCTTCGGTAATATTAGCGCCGAACTAAAAGGAAGTGGTCAACAACCAATTCAAATGGGTTGGGGAAGTTCAATTACTTTAGTTACCTACAACCATCAAAGACAAGCTAAAATCTTTGAAGTAAAAGAAGAATGTCCTTACCAAGGTTTAAAAGCGTTTGAAGCGGAACAAAAACAGTTTTTCTTTGGACGCCAAGAGATTGTAAAGAAAATTTTGAGCAAACTGGCACAAAAGCCCTTTGTGCCCATTATTGGCGCTTCAGGGAGTGGTAAATCTTCTGTAGTTCAAGCGGGCTTGATTCCAGAATTAGCTTATAGTGGGTGGCAAATTTTACCGCCAATCAAGCCAGGATTTCAGCCTTTGCAGGAATTGAGAGGAGTTCTAAAAAAATTTTTTCTAGGGGCGAGAAACGAAAAATTGCTTTGGGAGTTGATTACTAAAGAAGCAAATCCTTTACCTGAAATTCTGGAGCATCTCACAGGTGCAGACAAATTTTTATTGGTAGTAGATCAGTTTGAGGAACTATTTACTGTTGCTGCTACTAAAGACAAGCAGAGATTTATTGAATTGCTGACTCAGGTAGTAGAGATGACCGATTCGCGGTTGAAAGTTGTGATTACCATGCGATCGGATTTTCTCGAACCATGTTTAGACTATCCGTCTTTAAATAAATTGATTGAAAATCAGCTTGTTTTGATGCCGCGTATAACTGGAGTTGATTTAAAAGAGACAATCACCGAACCTGCTAAACTTCAAGGTCATAGTGTTGAAGAAAGACTAGTACTGAAAATTTTAGAAGATGTTGGTAAAGAACCGGGATACTTGCCGTTAATGGAGTTTGCTTTAACTAGACTCTGGGAAAAACGCGACCAGCAAAAGCATCAACTTACCCTAGAACAGTATGAAAACTTCCAAGGATTGACAGGGGCGCTGAATTTTCATGCAGAAAATGTTTATCTCTACGAAGATTATCAGCAGGATTCCCCAACTCAAGAACGAAATAAACAAGAGAAAGACTGGATTGGGCAAATTTTCCTACGATTACTGCGAACGGGAGAGGGAGAAAAGGATACGCGACAGCGCCAACCAAAAACTGAACTGTTAGCCATTGCTGGTAATGACCAAAAACAGAAGGAAGCATTAAGAGAATTGCTAGATGAAGGATTGGTAAAGGGACGTTTGCTGGTAGCTGGGAAAGATGAACAAGGAAAAGCGTGGATTGATTTAGCCCATGAAGCCTTAATTGAGGGTTGGGAGAGGTTCGCTCAATGGCGACAACAAAACCGAGATTTGCGGCGGTTGAGTGATAGGTTAGCAGATGCTTTACGCGAGTGGTTGAATAAAGGGGAGAATGAAAAATACTTAATCCAGGGGGGATTGCTGGCAGAAGTGCGGGAAAATTGGAGTAAGTTAGAGTTTTTATCATCACCTCAAGCCAAAAATTTTTATCAACTTAGTAATGCTTATGAACAGCACCAGATTGCCACATTAGAAAAGGCACTCACTGAATCCCGGTTGCGAGAGAAAGCCGCCAGGGTAGAGAATTTATTGACAGTCCAACCCCTAGATAGTCTAGTTTTGGCAATTCAAGCTATGGGTGAGAATCTGGAGAAATTACCCCAGCAAATTCTTGCGCCAGTTCAGAACAGTTTGAATCGGGTAATGAATAAAGCAAGAGTCTCCATTTCCTTCCGTGGTCATAAGCGTGATGTCAACTCTATCGCCATCAGTGCAGATGGGCAGATGATTGTCAGTGGCGGTGGTGATGGCACAGTGCGGTTGTGGAACCACCAAGGTCTTCCTTTAGCTGAACCATTCCCTGGTCATGAGGGTTATGTCTATTCTGTTGCCATCAGCGCCGATGGACAGACGATTATCAGTGGCGGTGAAGACGGCACAGTGCGGTTGTGGAACCGCCAAGGTCTTCCCTTAGCTGAACCATTGCGTGGTCATGAGGGTTGGGTCTATTCTGTCGCCATCAGCGCCGATGGGCAGACGATTGTCAGTGGCGGTGAAGACGGCACGGTGCGGTTGTGGAACCACCAAGGTCTTCCCTTAGTTGAACCATTGCTTGGTCATAAGGGTTATGTCTGGTCTGTCGCCATTAGCCAAGATGGGCAGACGATTGTCAGTGGCGGTAGATACGGCACAGCGCGGTTGTGGAACCGCCAAGGTCTTCTCTTAGCCGAACCTTTGCGTGGTCATGAGGGTAATGTCAGGTCTGTCGCCATCAGCGCCGATGGGCAAACGATTGTCAGTGGCGGTGAAGACAGCACGGTGCGGTTGTGGAATCTGCAAGGTCTTCCCTTAGCTGAACCATTGCGTGGTCATAAGGGGAATGTCTATTCCGTCGCCATTAGCCAAGATGGGCAGACGACTGTCAGTGGCGGTGAAGACGGCACAGTGCGGTTATGGAATCTGCAAGGTCTTCCCTTAGCTGAACCATTGCGTGGTCATGAGAGTCGTGTCTATTCTGTCGCCATTAGCGGCGATGGGCAGACGATTGCCAGTCGCGGTAAAGACGCCACAGTGCGGTTGTGGAACCACCAAGGTCTTGCCTTCACTGAACCATTGTGTGGTCATGAGGGTAATGTCTATTCTGTCGCCATTAGCGGCGATGGGCAGACGATTGTCAGTGGCGGTGGTGATGGCACAGTGCGGTTGTGGAACCATCAAGGTCTTGCCTTCGCTGAACCATTGTATGGTCATGAGGGTAATGTCTATTCTGTCGCCATCAGCGCCGATGGACAGACGATTATCAGTGGCGGTGAAGACGGCACAGTGCGGTTGTGGAATCGCCAAGGTCTTTCCTTAGCTGAACCATTACTCGGTCATGAAGGTGGTGTCTTGTCTGTTGCCATCAGCGGCGATGGACAGACAATCGTCAGTGGCGGTGAAGACGGCACAGTGCGGTTGTGGAACCGCCAAGGTCTTCTCTTCGCTGAACCATTGCCTGGTCATGAGGGTTGGGTCTATTCTGTCGCCATTAGCCAAGATGGGCAGACAATTGTCAGTAGCGGTGATGACGGTAGAGTGTGGTTGTGGAACTACCAAGGTCTTCCCTTAGTTGAACTTTTGCGTGGTCATGAAGGTGATATATTGTCTGTCGCCATTAGCGGCGATGGGCAGACGATTGTCAGTGGCGGTGGTGATGGCACAGTGCGGTTGTGGAACCATCAAGGTCTTGCCTTCGCTGAACCATTGTGTGGTCATGAGGGTAATGTCTATTCTGTCGCCATCAGCGCCGATGGACAGACGATTATCAGTGGCGGTGAAGACGGCACAGTGCGGTTGTGGAATCGCCAAGGTCTTTCCTTAGCTGAACCATTGCGTGGTCATGAGCATTATGTCAGGTCTGTGGCCATCAGCGCTGATGGGCAGACCATTGTCAGTGGCGGTGAAGACGGCACAGTGCGGTTGTGGCGCGGTGGTTGGCGTGCATGGTTGCAAGTCTGTTGCGACAGGTTGCGTTACCATCCTATCTTCATTAATCCACAAACAAAGGAAACAAAAGCCGCTTGCGAAGTCTGCCGTAAATATGTTTGGAGCCAAGAAGAAGCTAAAAGCGAGGATTAATGAGAAGAGAACAGGAGAAATAAACCTCTAATATCATGTTCGGTTAAAGACTTATCATTAAGACCGCAGGGGAGCAGAGGGCAGGGAGCAGGGGGGAGGGTTTTTAAACTTGATGCATAGATCCAGGAATTACAACTAATTAACCGAACTTGATATAATCTCCAATGTTGAGACTTAGAACTCCACTTTTCATGCTCAGAACTCGGAACTTCGTGCTCAGAACTCGGAACTTTGTGTTCAGAACTCCATTTTTCATGTTCGGAACTCGGAACTTCATGCTCAGAACTCGGAACTTCGTGCTCAGAACTCGGAACTTCGTGCTCAGAACTCGGAACTTTGTGTTCAGAACTCCATTTTTCATGTTCGGAACTCGGAACTTCATGCTCAGAACTGCAATATTTTAGATCCAAGGGTCAATTATTGTGAATAAAGGGCAATTATTTAAGAGTCAACCACAATTAATATCAAGTTCGGGTCAACCCCAAAATTAAATCTTGTCATCAACTACCTAAAACTTACTCGTAATACGTCCACATCCGAATTATTTTGACTACTTGTTCGGATTCGATGACTTCATATACCAACCGATGCTGTATGTTTATCTTGCGAGAATACGCACCTGATAAATCACCAACCAGCTTTTCATCAGGTGGAGAATTTTGAAAAGGATTCTTTTTAAGAACTACAAGCAACTCCTCAGCTTTTTCCTTTAAATTACTAGAAGCTAACTTCTTGGCATCTTTTTGCGCTTGTTTTGTGTAAACTAACCTCCAACTCACTTCTTCAGAATTTGGAAGTGGCTCTCCATTACTGCCCTGACTCACCAATCCAATTCCTCATCGCATTCTTGGATCGGAGTTGCTAGTCCTTCTTTAATAGATTCTCGCATTCCAGGTATCGATAACAAATAAAGAGTCTCCTGAATTGCAGACCAGTCTTTTTGGGCAAGCAGAATTGCATTACCACGATCGCCCTGAATGATCACAGGCTTACCCTACTCTGCAACTTGGTCTATCAGCTCTTGTAAATTATTTTGAGCGTCATTGACGGGAAGCAAAGACATCATGCTTTTTTAGCTCACGATAACTTTACTTTAGTTTATCTACGAACTTATGCAAGCAAGTAAGGAGCGCATCTACGCTTACCCTGAGAACTCGGATGTTCTAAACTGGAACTACGTTGTAAGCACTCGATGATGGCACAAATCATATTTAAGGTTGAAGCATTTTGGGATTCAGACACAGAAGTTTGGGTAGCAACTAGTGATGACGTACCTGGATTAGTAACAGAAGCTTCTACGATTGAGGTTCTGACACAAAAACTGCGAGAAATAATTCCAGAACTGATCATTCTCAACAGAATTGTCCCTCCTGACTATGTAGGTTCTATCACCTTTGAGTTAACCAGCCATCGACAAGAGTTGATAGAGGTGGCTTCATAGATGGGTGCGTCGTTTACTCCTGAGTTGAAAAAGATGCTTTCAGAAGTTGGGTGCTACTTTGAACGGCAAGGCAAAGGAGATCATGAAATCTGGTACAGTCCAATCACAGATCGTCGGTTTGTTGTAGACGGAACCATCAAGTCACGCCATACCGCCAACGGAGTTTTGAAACAAGCTGGATTACCCAAAGCCTTTTAATGGGATAGCAAGTAGGAAGTCTCTAGCTCTGAACAGCAACATCCAAGATTCAATAATTAATTAAGCTAGCTTTGATTGACAGTATCCCTTAAAATCAATTCCGTATAGTCCGAGTCATTCAAGGCTAAATATGAAACTTATCCAGAAGGGATGCAGCGTAGTTTTACAGGTATTGGCGACAGTCACTTTCGCTACTCCTGTACTTGCCGAAATCGTCAATATTAACCTGCTGCAACTCAATGATATTTACGAAATTACTCCTGTGGAAGGGGGAAGTCGTGGCGGTTTGGCGCGTGTCGCTACCCTACGACAACAACTTTACAAGGAAAATCCTCGCACCTATACTGTTGTAGCTGGGGATTTCTTTAGCCCTTCGGCTTTAGGAACTGCCAAAATTAACGGTACACCTTTAGCAGGTCAGCAGATGGTAGCTGTGATGAATGCTTTGGGGGTTGACTATGCGACTTTTGGCAATCATGAATTTGATCTATCGGAGAACTTATTTTACCAACGATTGCAAGAATCCCGCTTTCGTTGGGTTTCCAGTAATGTATCAAATAGTAAGGGACAGCCTTTCACAGGAGTTCCTAGATCGCTAGTATTAAATGTTAAAGGCGATCGCGGTGCTTTAGTCAGGGTAGGGTTAATTGGTGTCACTCTTGATAGCAATCAGCCTCAATACGTCAGTTACACCGATCCGATTGAAACAGCTAAACAGCAGGTTCAGGCGCTCAAGGGTAAAGTTGATATCGTAGTTGCTATTACCCATCTATCAATTGAAGATGATCACAAATTAGCGGAAACTGTACCAGAAATTGATATCATTCTCGGTGGACACGAACACGAAAATATCCAACAATGGCGGGGTCAAGATTTTACACCAATTTTTAAAGCAGATGCTAATGCCCGTACAGTATACGTCCACAATTTAAGCTACGACACTACAAAGCGTAGCCTTCAGATTAACTCTCGTCTAGTACCGATTACCGAAAAAATTCCCGACGAACCCAAGACTGCAAAGATAGTCAAGGAATGGCTTGAAAGAGGTTATCAGGGATTTCGCGCCAATGGTTTTGAGCCGGAGCAAGAAGTTGCAAAAATGCCAGTTGCTCTAGATGGTTTAGAATCTAGCGTCCGCAACAAATCTACAAAGATGACAGAGTTAATTGCTGAAGCGATGTTGAAAGAAGTACAAAATGCAGATTTAGCCATATTTAATGGCGGTTCAATTCGGATTGATGATGTAATTCCACCAGGCCCGATTACCCAGTACGATGTAATTCGCATACTGCCTTTTGGAGGTAAAATTGCGGCGATAGACATTAATGGGGCGTTGTTGAAAAGGGTTTTAGATCAAGGACAAGCTAATAAAGGCTCTGGTGGCTATCTGCAAACAGCCAAAGTTACCCAAGAAACGAGTTCAGGAAATTGGTTAATTAACGGTCAAATTCTTAACCTCAAAAAAACTTACAAAGTCGCTATTAATGATTTCTTAATCAGTGGTAAAGAAAAAGGATTAGATTTCTTAAATCTTCAACAACCGGGGATTAAGCTGATTGCTGAAAAACGAGATATTCGTTTTGCTGTGATTGACCAGTTAAAGAACCAAGCAACTGCTATTCAGATTGTGAAATAATCTATCATATCTAAAATATGTTTGGGGCGCATAGGGGCACAACAATGTTGTATCCCTACTCTAGTTTGGTTAAGAAAAGTGACATTTTGATGATCTTCGACCTCGTAGCTACAGTCTTGAATGTCAAGCGATCGCTCTTATATTTTGAATTACATAGCGGAGGCATAAACTTTGCTCAAAATTATATCAGTAGATATTGAAGAATATAAATCTCATATAGGTGAATTGTTTTTGGAGTATTTGAATGAGACTAATTTAATATTTAGCCGGGAATTGAATATTGATTTTGATGTTAATACATTTTTAGAGCAATACATGACTCAACTTCATCAATTTGTACCGCCGACAGGACGCTTGCTTTTAGGGCAATATGAGGAACAAATAGCTGGCTGCGCTTGCTTGCGAAAGATTGGTGAAGATGTTGGTGAAATCAAAAGGATGTATGTAAAATCAGAATTTCGGAGAAAAGGAATAGGTCGAGCATTATTAGAAGCTATTACAAATGAAGCTTCTTTGATTGGTTACTCAAAGATTCGTTTAGACAGCGCTCCATTTGCAAAGGAAGCCCAAGCACTTTATCGTGTATTTGGCTTTCAAAATATCGAACCGTATTTAGAAAAACAAGAGATTCCTTTAGAATATCGAGCCAACTGGATTTTTATGGAATTGATACTGAAATCATGAATATTCGTAGTGAAACTTTATTAGATTATCCAGCAATAGCTGAGGTAAATACATTAGCCTTTGGACAGGAAAATGAAGCTAAACTTGTGGAGGAAATTCGTCATTCTGACCGTTATATTTCAGAATTATCATTGATTGCAGAGGTTGCAGGTATTGTAGTAGGTCACATTCTTTTCAGTTACATCGATTTAGTGAGTGAAGAAACTTTACAGGTACTTGGTTTAGCACCTCTGGCTGTTTCTCCACAGTTTCAAAGGCGGGGAATTGGTAGCAAATTGGTAGAAGCAGGGTTAGAAAGAGCAAATCCAAGAGGAGAAGCGATGGTAATTGTACTTGGTCATCCTTATTTCTATCCTCGCTTTGGCTTCAAACCATCAGTTGATTATCAAGTCGAGTCTCCCTTTCCGGTTCCAGAGGATGTATTTATGGTTAAACCGCTAAAAAACTATCAGGAAAAGTATAAGGGTAAAGTTGTTTATCCACCAGCTTTTGCTGGAGTTTAACACTAAGCCATTCAAATTTTACTAGCAATTATAATACTTTTACTGAAACTACACCACGCGCTTCTAACACAGATGCAACACTTAAAATTAACGCTTCATTATCCGGCGCTGCTATCAATTGCACACCCAAAGGTAAAGTATTTTGTTGCTGAATTGGCACTGATAAAACGGGTAAGCCAATAAAAGATAATGGCTGAGTAAACAACCCTAAATGCGGACGAACAAGAATTTCTTCACCGTCTACAATCATCGTTTGTTGGCCAATGAGTGGTGCTGAAATTGGTGTAGTTGGTGCGAGGATTACATCGACATTTTGAAAGACTTCGCGGACGCGATCGCGATACCATCTTCTAAAGCGTTGTGCTTGCAAATACCAACTACTAGGGATTAACGCCCCAGCCAAAAAGCGATCGCGTGTAGCTGGATCAAAATCCTGGGGACGTAAGCGCAACTTGTCTAAATGCAGATTTGCTCCCTCGCTAGCTGTAATCACAAACGCCGCTGCACGGGCGCGATGTGCTTCTGGTATTGTTATATACTCAGTTACATCCAAAGCCTCTGCTACCTTTTGCACTGCTGCTAATGCTTCGGGTTCTGCACCTTTGGTAAAATAATCATCAGCGATCGCAATTCTAATATCAGAGATATCTTGATGTAGAGACGTTACATGTAACGTCTCTACAGGCAGACGTTTTGTACAAATTGGATCGCGATCGTCTTCTCCTTGAAGCACATCAAAAGCTGTAGCGATATCCTGTACCGAACGAGCAAAAGGCCCAATGTGGTCAAAACTACTAGAAAATAAAGCTACCCCAGCACGCGACAACCGCCCGTAAGTCGGTTTAAAACCAAAAACGCCACACAAAGCAGCCGGAACACGAATAGATCCATTAGTGTCAGAACCCAGCGTTAGCGGAACCAACCCAGCAGCCACCGCCGCCGCTGAACCACCCGATGACCCCCCAGCGACTCGCTGTAAATCATGGGGATTATGAGTAGCACCGTAATGGGAATTTTCCGTCACAAACCCATAGGCGTACTCATCCATATTTAAAGCGCCAACCAATACAGCGCCAGATCGTTTCAGCTTGGCTATTGCTGTTGCATCTTGGGTAGCTGCTGGGTTTTCTGCATTAATTTTCGACCCCGCTAGAGTTATTAAACCAGTAATATCGAAGAGATTCTTCACGGCAAAAGGTACACCAGCCAACACCCCAGGGTTATTACCTTGGGCAATTTCCCTGTCAATTCGTGCTGCATCCACCAAAGCCGCCTCAGCAGTTACAGCCGTAAAACAATTCAGTTCATCATCCCGCGCTGCTATTCGCGCTAACGCAGATTTAATAACTTCCACCGCGCTAACTTTACCTTCCCGCACAGCAGCAGCTATAGATACAGCATCATTCATGGTTCAAATACTGATGCAGCTTCGATTTCCTCTGTTAGCGGAAAAGAGTTTACTAATTGTGCGATCGCTCTTATTCTCTCAAAGTTTGCCACCACCCCATCCCGATACTCATCTCTAATCTGCAAATCCATCAACAATGCCATTTGATCAACATACTCACCCACATTAAATCCTCTACTCTCCATCTCTCCTCCTCTGCGTTCTCTGTCTTGAAAAGTTCAGATCGCCGGAAGCCGGCGCTCCGACTTTTCGCTGTGCCTCTGCGGTTCGTTATTCCAAATCTATAACTTCTTGCGGCAACTCAAACAAACCAGCTTCACCAGGTTCAAAATCGATAACCTGGAACACAGCATCAATATTTAACTCACCATAAATATGAGGAAATAATTCACCTATCTCAGCTTCTTCATAACGAATTTCCGGTTGCACTTTATCCGAGTCAATAAAAAGCAATACTAAATCTTTTTGGTTAAGAAAAAAGGTATTTGCAACTTTAACTATTTGGTCAGCTTTTGAACAGTGGATAAAGCCTTCAGAGTCCAGCGTATCACCGCGATATATGGCGATGTTTTTTGCTTGTTCCCATTGTTGGCGTTGGGTGATGTGGAAGATAGTGTTCATGTTGCTTGTATCATTTATTTCTTTAATTTCAAGGTAATTCTGTTTCAATAAATTCATCTGGATAAAATTCAAGACATAAATTATTTACCTTATTGCTATTAGGGTATATGGATATCCGAATTTCCAACTTTCCTTTCTGCCAGCTTTTTCCACCAATTTTAAGAACTTGACAATCTTTAATAGCATTTATTTTCACTTCATTAAATGGGATAGATTCGTCACCAGTAGAGATAGTGCCAAACAAGCTACCAACTGAACTATCAGTAATTTGAGTTTTGTATGTGCAAATTTTCTGACGCCATTTATTTATAATTTCTCGTATAACTAACTCTCTTAGTCTACTTATTTTAAAAGTATCTTTCTCAAAAAGAACTACATCATCACAGTCAAGTGAAAAGAATTTATTATTCATAATAATACTGGAAACTACTTAGGCTGGGTAATATCCACTTGATATTTTAAACTCATCCCAAGCTTATTACGCAATTTTAGTGACATCAAGATAGTGAAAATACTGAGATATAAATACAAATTAAAAATTTGAGAATTTATTAAGCGATCACCTAACAAACTTTTCTCAGCGTCTCTGCGCCTCTGCGTGAGGTAATCATTCTATAAATTAAATGGAATACATACATCTGGCGCACACAAACCGGGAAATTCCAAAGTTGCCACCTCAAAAGTATCCAAATCTACACAACGAATAGCATGATTATTAGTATCAGCAATGTATAGAGATGAAGCGATCGCACTCAATCCCGAAGGTTCAAAAAAGCGGCTATTCTTACCTTGACCATCTTGCAAACCAACATAACCATCCCCCAAAACAGTTTGACAATTTCCACTGGGACTAACTAATTTAATCTTGTGATTATAAGTATCTGCTACCCATAAATAATTTTGAACGTATTCCACTCCCAAACAGTGCTGCAACCGCACATTTTCACCCTGTCCATCAACATCACCAAACCCAAATAAACCCCCACTACCGCAAATAGTTCTAACTTGACGCGGTTCCACCAATCCCACACCGCGAATTGAGCTAACCTCACTATCAGCAATATATAATTCCTGTCCATTAGTGGTAATACCGCTGGGTTGAGCAAAAGCAGATTCAGTAAGTGAACCATCAACGCAAGCTTCTGCACCAGTCCCAGCATAAGTTTTGATAACGCCAGTTTCCAAATCCATTTGCCAAATTTGATGAGGCCCCGCCATCGCAATGAACAAAGTATTTTCCACTTTCACTAAATCCCAAGGAGAATTCAGCGCAGTTTCTAAACCAGCACCGCCATGAGGGCGAATATTACGGCTTTGCTCACCCGTTCCCCCAATGGTTTCCACTACCTGACGCTTCAAGTCAACTCGTCGTAGAGCATGATTTTCCGTATCAGCAACGTAGAGTATCTGATTTTCTGCATCAAATGTCATTCCCTGCGGTGCAAAAAACTGCGCTTCGTGAAACGTTCCATCGATTAAGCCAGATTTTCCAGTACCAATCAAATACAAAATTTCCCCCTCAAAGCTACTCATAACTAAGCGGTGATGTCCAGAGTCAGCGATGAACAAACCCGCTGGAGTAGCCAGAACTTTACCAGGAAAAGCTAGAGGTGTAATTAATGGTTGACGCTGTTTTTCTAAAGTCAAGCTGAGTTCTTGAAAATTAATCGTTCCCTTATCTTGATGTTGCTGAATTAACTGTTGAATTAGCTGCTCTAAAGCATCAAGATTCCCTTCACCAGAAACGGAGCCAATCACGTAACCTTCGGGGTCAATGATCATCAACGTCGGCCAAGCACGCACAGTATACTCTTGCCAAACCCGGAAACTGCTGTCAACTATAACAGGATGTTCAATGTCGTAGCGCAAAATAGCCTGGCGGATATTTTCAGTTTCTTTTTCGTTGTCAAATTTGGCAGAGTGGACGCCAATAACAGTCAGGCTATCTTTATATTTTTGTTCTAGATATTTCAAGTTTGGCAGAATGTGCAAACAGTTGATACAACAGTATGTCCAAAAGTCTAAGATGACGACTCTACCTCTGAGTTGTTTCAGAGACAAGGGTTTATCAGTGTTTAGCCAAGAGTAAGTTTGTGGTAATTCTGGCGCTCTAACACGGGGAACCATAATAATTTGTAATTTATAATTCATAATTCATAATTATGCAATTTGATATGGCTGTATCTTTTGTGAAAGGACTTGACAAACTAACTACTAAAGAGTTGTCCGCTTGGGTACAACAAGCTAAAACCCAAGCTGAACGAGGACAAGTTGCTGCTCGCATCCCACAACTAGCTTTGGCTGATCCTGGTTGGTTTGCTGTTCACATCTGTTGTGCATCAAAAGAAACTATTAGCTTTGGGGATACAGATCGTGCATTCCCGCTGATGAGTGTTATTAAGACATTTTCTCTGCTTTATCTGCTAGAACATCTAGGAGCAGAAACGGTTTTTCAGTGGGTTGGCGCTGAACCATCAGATGCACCGTTCAACTCTTTAGAGCAGCTAATTGCCGATCGCGGACGACCACGTAATCCGATGATTAATAGTGGAGCAATTATCCTCGCTGATAAATTACCAGGAAAAGACACTAGTCAACGCACTCAATTATTCTGTCAATGGCTTAATCAATTAGCAGGCTGCCAGCTAAACTTAGATCAGGAAATGCTGACATCAGTCCGCTCAACACGTTCCCCAGCTAATCAAGCGATCGCAAATTATCTTGCCGAAATAGGACATCTAGAAAATGTTGAAACAGCACTTGACACATACGAGCAGATGTGCTGTTTATCTGGAAGAGTTGAAGACTTAGCCCTACTGGGAAAACTTCTAGCTTTTGAAAACAGTTTTTTGTCATCACAGCACCGCCGGATTGTTAACGCTGTGATGTTAACCTGTGGGCTGTACGAAGCTTCTGCTGAGTTTGCCATCAAGATTGGTCTACCAATGAAATCTGGGATTGGTGGTGGACTCTTAGCAATAGTACCAGGTGAAGGAGCGATCGCCTGCTACAGTCCCCCTTTGGATGCAGTGAGTAATCCTGTAGCGGGGCTTGCTTTTATTGAGGCTTTAGCGCAAAAGTTAGAATTGAGTATCTTTGCTTAATTTGCCATCTTTCAGATACACCAGGACTTACGCAACGAAAGCGTCAAACCTCGTTCGTGTAGCGCACTCCCCCTAAGCAAGCCGGAAAAAGAGGGAAACCTTAAAAGCCCCCTTTTAACGAGGTGAGGAGATATTTCAGGCGTAAGTCCTAGGTCTTGGGTTGAATATAGCTCGCGATTAAATTAGCTTGACAGCGCGTAGACCAAACAGCAACCCAACAGCTAAGCCAAAGAACAAAGCCAAAAAGCCGATATAAGCTATTACTCCAAACATTTATTGTTTCTCCACAATACTTCACTAAATCTATTGAATCATTAGTTATTGGTCATTGGTCATTTGTCATTTGTCATTTGTTATTGGTCAAGGGTCAAAAGTTATTCCCTTCATCTCCCCCTTGCCCCCCTGCCCCTCTTATCTTCCCAGATTGCGATAGAATACCAGCGCACGGGTGCTTATTTAGGGTTGGCTAATGACTTCTGTAATTAATGTAAATTTACCAGAGCAGTCTTATGAGATTGCGATACCTGCAAGCTTAGATCAACTAGGTCAACACATGGCTAGTCTGAATCTAGGCAAAAAGGTACTACTGGTTTCTAATCCGACGATTTTTAGGCATTATGGGGAAAGAGCGATCGCATCGCTGACATCTGCTGGATTTGAAGTTGCTAGCTGCACCCTACCACCCGGTGAACGCTACAAAACCCTCAACTCAATTCAAAAGATCTACGATGCAGCCTTGGAAAACCGTCTCGAACGTTCTTCCACTATGGTGGCTTTGGGGGGGGGTGTAATTGGTGATATGACTGGCTTCGCAGCGGCAACTTGGCTGCGGGGTATTAATGTTGTACAAGTGCCTACCACTCTCTTAGCAATGGTGGATTCGGCAATTGGTGGCAAAACTGGCGTAAATCATCCCCACGGTAAAAACTTGATTGGAGCATTCCATCAACCGCGTCTTGTATTAATTGATCCAGAAGTCTTGAAAACCCTCCCCATGCGAGAATTTCAGGCGGGAATGGCAGAGGTGATCAAGTACGGCGTGATTTGGGATGCTGAATTGTTTACTCAGTTGGAACAGAGTAAACGCCTCGACCAACTCCGCTACGTCAAACCCGAACTAGTAAACACTATATTAATGCGCTCTTGTCAAGCTAAAGCTGATGTAGTTGGTAAAGATGAGAAAGAAGCGGGACTGCGGGCGATTCTCAACTATGGTCATACCATCGGACATGCAGTGGAAAGCTTGACTGGTTATCGTCTAGTGAATCACGGTGAAGCAGTTGCCATTGGCATGGTAGCAGCAGGGCAAATTGCTGTAAATTTGGGAATGTGGACAAAGGAAGACGCGGAACGTCAAAACGCCCTCATTCAAAAAACGGGTTTACCAGTTAAGTTACCGGATGGGGTAGACATAGAAGCAATTATTGAGGCTTTGCAGTTAGATAAGAAAGTCAAAGCGGGTAAAGTGCGGTTTGTTTTGCCGACCCAAATTGGTGTAGTGACAGTTACCGATGATGTGCCATCGGATATCATTCGGCAAGTGCTGCAGGAGATGTAATTAAAACAAGCTACCCCTGGTTTGCACCATGATTCTCCAAACTAACAATCAATTGACCTTGCAAGAGTTCTTAAATCTTCCACCAGGCGAGGGAGATATCACCTACGAACTCGTAGAAGGTCAGGCAATTGCTAAGATGTCCCCAAAGTTTTTTCACGCTAAGCTTACCCGCGTCCTTCTGCATCTAATTGAGCAATGCTTTGAGGGACGGGGAGAAGTCTGTCCAGAATGGGCTGTTGCATTAACCCGTCGTGGGAAAGATTGGGTACCAACACCAGATATTTTGTACATTTCTTATGAACGTTTACCCACTAACTGGGATGAAAACGAAGCTTGTCCAGTTCCTCCCGACTTGGTAATTGAGATTATTTCGCCAGGACAAACGTTTGGACAAATGGCAGCTAAAGCGAAAGACTATTTGGATGCTAAGGTGCTGCGGGTGTGGGTGGTAGATAGTCAAGCTAGAAGCATTACTGTCTTTTACCCAGATGCAGCACCACAAACTTATATAGGAGCAGAACTACTCACAGATATCTTATTTGAAGGATTAGAATTTACTGCTGAGCAGGTGTTTCAAAAGGCGAAAATACCACCTAATACTAATTCGTAATTTTAGTCTCGTTCCTATTTTCCGAATGGGAATGCTCATTGCGAGGCTCAGCCTCATGATAAAGAATATTTTTAGGTAAAACTTAGAAACGAAATTTTGAAAGGGTTTTAGTTGAAGTTGACACCAGTGAGCAAAGCAAAACCCAACCTTGTATCTTATTTCTCCCTTTACCAGGGATTACCCACCATTGTGAAGGCTGCCCAATAATAAGGGTGTGATAGTAATTGCTCAGTTTCATTAATACTTTCAGCAGGCAAAAGCAAACTTCTAACTGTTCTCAAACCTTGTACCTGACCATTCTTGACGTAAACCTCCCCTTTGGCCATAGCCACCTGAGCCTGTCTTAAAGCTTCTGCGCGAATGGGAGATGTTCTTAAACTTTCATAAAATTTTGTCATTAATGCTGCTGTACCAGCATCGCTGACTGCCCAAAGACTGGCAATACTGGTTTTTACACCTGCTAGTACAGCTAAACCTGCAAACCCAATCTCTGCTTCTCTATTTCCTAAGGCTGTTCTACAAGCACTCAGCACCAGCATTTCGACTTGGGGTTCATTTAACCGTAACTGTCGTATCTGGTTTAAGCGCAACTTGTCCTCCCAAAGTTGAATATAGGAGTTGCTCAAAGTACCAGTGGAAAAGTCAGCATGGGTTGCCATGTGAATAATCCCAAAAGGTTGGTGGTGGCGCATAACTTTGAGATTGTCTAAGGTGGCTTGCTTGTCCAACAACAACTTACCTTGCCAAAGTTTGGACACCAGTGTTGATAACTCAATGGGAACTGCTGGTAAAGGTACTTGACCTTGAGTACTTAGAGAAACCCCCATCGCTAAAATTTGGGATTTTTTAATATCACTATATAAAGTGTTAGTCAAGCTGAGACTGGGCATCAAGCCAATACTGTATTTTTCCACCAGGAACCCTTTACCATTGTGGAGAGCAGCCATTGGGGTTGAACGTAACCCAACGTCTGGCAGGAAGACCAGATTGTTGATTCCTCGCGCCTGTAAATCTGCGTCTA
The DNA here is from genome assembly GCF_014904695.1 of Nostoc sp. MG11. Taxonomy (GTDB): domain Bacteria; phylum Cyanobacteriota; class Cyanobacteriia; order Cyanobacteriales; family Nostocaceae; genus Komarekiella. The sequence goes on from NZ_JACXXN010000017.1 coordinate 34,866, forward strand.
GTGGTGCAATAATCCAACGATAAAGTTGCTGAGATGAACTTAAGTAATCGGTGCGGCTACGATTTCGTGGATTAACGATTTCGTTGCGAAATTCTTGAGCTACATCCAGAACTTTGGTTCTCGTCGCTCCTGAAATGCGCTTACGTATGGGCTTACCCTTTCCAGTTACTACCACTAGTTCTAGTTGGTCGCTATCCTGTTCTAGTATGGGATTCAATTGTTTGGTAGATTTAGCTTGGTCTAAATTTGCCTCTGGTTGAATCTCTACAGGTACAAAACTGATATAAACAAACGCAGGTTTAACACCAGTAGCTTTCTCAATTTGGCGAGCAATCTCACTAGCATCATCTAGTGTTTTAATCGCAGGAATGGATATGTCTAAATGTTCTGCAATGCTAGTTGTGAACTTAAGTTCGGGATTGTAATCAGTATTAAGAATGGTGACATCAGTCTGAGTGGAAGTGGTGACAGGCGGTATACCGGGATTTTGAATACACTGAAATGTGCAGGGAGAAATATCTGGTTGAGTAGAGGTAGGAGGAAGGGGAGTAGAAGGAGCAGGGGGAGTAGAGGTAGCAGGGGGGGCTTTCAAGGGTAGGGGGTTGACGTTGATTCCTATTGGTGTGGGTGCTGAGGATGAAACGCGATCGCTAGCTCTAACTGTGAAAGCATTAATTAATCCTGTAGTATTAGTTGGTGGTGTATAGTTGAGTGTCTCACCGGAAACTATTGTGTTTCCAGGGACTAAAAGGGTATTGTCTCGCCTCAGTTCTCCTGCCAAAATACCATCAATAACAACGGACGTTCTATCAACGTTGACATCGTTAGTGTTGGCATTAAATGTGAAGACAAAGGGTTGATTGAGTTGAGCATTGGATGTCAAAGGCAATGTCGTCAGTGTTGGCGGGGTGTTAATAGATGTAATAGTGATACCGCCTGGAGTGCCACTAACATTTCCGTTATTAGGCAAAACTGGAAAGCTGTTACCTAGAGGGATAATTGAATTCCCTCCGGCATTAATTGTCCCTGCTGTGCCATTGAATTTGCCATTACCTATGATAAACGGCTTATTTTTTGCTCCTCCATCATATTGAATTGTGATGTTACCGCCTATGGTAGGTGCAAAGCTAACACTAGTACTTTGCGGCTCACCAATAAAATTAAACACTCCACCACTAGCGATTGTATTACCCGTACTAGCGATCGCTCCCCTTCCTTGAACCACTCCATTCGTTAACACTTGCACATTGCCACCTTGAACGGTGCTACTGCCATTAAAGTCCGTCGTCGCTTGAGTGTTGATGCTATTAAACCGAATAGTGCTGCCAGCAGAATTACTAGTCTTTAAAGTGACGTTACCACCTGTAGTCATTGCTGTACCATCGACTCCAGTAGCGGTTACTGAAGTATCAATAGCACCATTAACGATAATGCGGTCTTTGGCAGTTAAGCTGACTGCACCACCTATGCCTGTAAAACTGCCACCTCCAGTTTTGACTACAGACGAGTTAATTGATCTTGTAGTGATATTGCCGTCGGTAGTTTTTATTACTACATTGCCACCCATACCTGTGCCAACGGCATCAGTTGAAGAGGAATTAATATTATTCGTGTGGATATTGCCTAAAGCAGTTAAAGTTACCGTTCCAGTAGCGTAGCCATTACCGCTGGTGATAATGTCGCCTACATTGATCTTGCCGTTACTCGCAGACAAATTTACATTACCACTATTAATACCAGCACCGCTTGTATTTAAATTTCCCAAGAATAGGCTGGCTCCTGAAATGGTAATAGCTCCTCCGTTTGTCTGGATTGTGTCGGTAGGTTTGGCAAAGATTACAGAACCGCTGTTTGAAGTCAGGCTGAAACTACCACCACCCAAATTTAATCTAGCCATACCAGGAGTAGTTACTCCAGCCGTCGCTCCTTTGATGGGATTGATAGTAATATTTCCTGTCACCTGTAAGTTGATAGCTGTGCTAAATCCTAGATTTGCGATCGCTCCCCACGATATAGTGTTAGCTCCACTATCTGGACGCCCAAAGGGAACATTAGCAGGCATAGGGTCAAAATAAACTGAGCCTGCTGGGGCATCAACAATAGTCAACGTGCTAGGGTCGAGCAATAAAGTGCCATTACCATTAGCTGCTGAAGTATCTACCTGTCCCCTAAAGGTCAAGAAGTTTTTGCCCGATACTTCGACAAAACCGCCATTCCCTGAATTTGCGCCTCCGCGAGCAGAAATATTACCAAAATAGTTTGTGTCGTTACCCCAAACAATCACACGTCCCCCGTTACCATTCAGACCACTATCGGCAGAAATGACGGAGTTTGAGTCAACATAAGTCTGCTCGGCATTGGGGACAGTTCCGTTACCTTGATAATCGCCACCAATCCTCACAGTACCACCGCTATTTGTCCCAGAGGCGTTAATATTCGCACCAATCAACCCGACTCGTTGACCCAAAACATTTACTGTGCCACCTGTTTGGCTTGATACGTCAACCTTGCCAGCAACAATAGTAGTAGCAGTGGTGGGAATCATAACTTTAGAGTCTGTCAGTTGCACAGTTCCATCTGGGTTAGCAGATAACCCAGTGTTACCAACTGTCAGCAATTCAGGTAAAGAGGTAATGGGAATTGTCCAATTGTTAGGTTGGTTGCTATTAGCGAGAGGTTGAATTTCCAAACTCAAGAGATTTCCTGACTGACTAAGACGCACCCAATTTTGCCCTGGTACGGATGTAATGACGATTTGGCCTGCGGGTGCTGAGAGTTGCCCAGTATTCACCACAGTACCGCCTAACAAATTCAAACTCTGGCCAAAGCCCACTCCCAAACTACCAGCATTTACAATCGCTCCTGGCTGGCTCATGGTAAACGCAAAGCCGTTGGGATTTCCCACCAAGGCAGTGTAGTCATTAGCACCAATGGCATTGAACCAAGTGTTGTTAAAGCCAATACCGTTGGCTGTTGTCGCAGTGAAAGCACCGGGGACGTTTAAGCTGGCATTTGAGCCAAAAATAAATCCTGCCGGATTCATCAAATACAGGTTAGGGCTACCACCTGTTACCTGAATTAAACCATTGATTATAGAGGCATTCCCGCCTGTAATCCGACCAAGGATATTTTGGAGAGCCGGATTAGCTTGAAAGTTGGCAATTTGTTCTAACTTAATCCCAAACTGTTCAAAGCTATGGAAGAGGTTAATTCCATCGCTGGAAGTTTTACCGCCATTGATATCGAGTCGATTACCGTTGGGAGTCACAATTGTGCCTGTACCATCGGTAGCGGGAATAATTTGCTGTGCTTGAGCTAATCCAGTACCGATTAGGGAAATATATCCCAGAACACTGCTTATTCCCCAAATGAGCCGAGGAATGCTGATGTTGAGACTCCGCCTTACTTTATCAACAAGGGGAAAGGGCAAGAGGGAAGGGAAAAAGCTAAAAACCGGACTTTGTTCCGCTACGCTAATGCCTCTTGTGGGCGAAAGAATCTTTCTGTTATGGGAAAGGTAAAAACCTCGCCCCCGAAGTTTGCCCGGAGGGAGACCCTCCCGCAGCGCTGGTTCCTCCTTGCAACTTCTCTTCTTGTGAGCGACCTGTTCATCCCTTTTCCCTTTTCCCTTTTCTCTTTTCCCCTCTTGATCTGGTGAACCGTTGACTCTATCTACTTGGTCGTAAACATACTCGTAGGCGATCGCCACTGATCCATCTGTAGAGTCATCATCCCAAACTAGCAACTCAAAGTCTTGCCATGTCTGCTCTAGGAAGCTAGCGATCGCTGCCCCAACGTAAGACTCCCGGTTGTAATTGATAATGACAATGGAGATCAGTGGTGACATGGAAGTACTCACAAGTTTTTAACCTGTTAACAGAATATAATGTTCAGGGCTTTCACTTAGAAGCGATCGCTGTTAATTATTCTTTAGTTATTTAGTTACAAATTTTCTTAAATCTGAATGTCAAAAATATGATATTCAGATATCTATGCACCCATAGCATACTTAAAAATCGTAGCTAGTTGTTTGCTAAGTAAACTTGGCTGGGAAAAGGGTAAGGGGTAAGAGGGTAAGGTTTATTTCTTGTCACCTTTTCCCGACCTACATCCGTCATTTTTGGTTGGTGAACTACTAGTGGTGCGTGTCGGTCAGATCCCCGATTTTTTTAAGAAGTTGAGGATCTAGCAGCCCCTCAACTAGCCAAGTCTTAGATCAAGCACCTTGCCGAAATGAAATGAGAAAAGGAACGGAAACTGTTGTTAAGGCTGAAGTTCATATTCGGCAAAGAATGATCTATTTATCTCATCAGTTTGATACTTGGCGGAGTCTGGAAAATACTAAACCCAGTAATTACAGTTGCAGTTTCAAGTGCAGCTTGCTAATTTTACCTGTGGTCTGGATTGTTATTGTAAATGGACTAAGAGCAACAGCGAGCGAGCATGATATTTTTATCTCTAATTTTGCTCACAATATTAATCACTCAGAATATTTCATAGCACAAACACTAAATCCCAATCAACCTGTACAAAACCCCCAGTTATTCACACTACAACCAGAAACACCCACAGAACCAAGCAATACTTTTTCTAAGCCGCTTGACGATCGCATTCGTATTCGTAAAATTCAGGTTTTAGATAGTACGGTTTTTAATGAAAACGACTTTAATCGAGTTGTGCGATCTTTTGAAGAACGGGATTTGACTTTAGAAGAAATCAGAAAAGTCGCAGATGCCGTCACTCAGCTTTATCTGAATAAAGGCTATATCAATTCCAGAGCAATTCCATACATTCAACCGTCTGGTGCTACAGAAGATGTGTTAATCATTCGTGTCCTCGAAGGACGTTTGACAGAGATTGAAATCGAAGGAACGCGACGATTAAATCCCTCTTATATACGCAGTCGAGTCAAACTGGGTGTCAGTATCCCTTTTAATACCAGTAAGCTCGAAGAACAACTAAAATTATTGCGACTCGATCCGCTGTTTGACAATGTAGAAGCCAGTCTGCGTCCAACTGGTAAGGTTGGTCAAAGTGCGCTCATTGTCAGAGTTCAAGAGGCTAACTCTTTGGGTGTTAGCTTGAGCGTAGATAACTATTCGCCTCCTAGCATTGGTGCTGAAAGATTGGGTATAGAACTACGCGATCGCAATTTAACTGGAATGGGCGATGAATTAGCAGGCTCTTATTACCATTCGCTTTCAGGTGGTTCTGATGTGTTTGATTTCAGTTATCAGATTCCTGTTAACGCTATGAATGGGAAGGTGCAGATTAGAGCTGCACTCAATCGCAATGAAATCACTGAGCCAGCATTTGATGATTTAGGAATTCGGGCAGATCAGGATTTATATGAAATCAATTATCGGCAACCGTTAGTGCGATCGCCTAGACAAGAGTTTGCTCTTTCTTTAGGATTTACTTATCAAAATGGTCAAACTTTTCTGTTTGATCAACTTCCAACCCCTTTTGGCATTGGCCCTGACAAAGATGGGGTTAGCCGCACCAGTGTGATTAAGTTTGGTCAAGACTATGTTAAGCGCGAACCTCAAGGTGCATGGTTACTGCGATCGCAATTTAGTCTTGGCATTGATTTATTTGATGCCACCATCAATAATGACCAAATTCCTGATGGACGCTTTTTCAGTTGGCTAGGACAAGTACAGCGTGTGCAGCGACTCAGTGACGATCACTTGTTGCTTATCCAAGCAGACTTGCAACTAACACCAGATAGCCTACTACCTTCCCAGCAATTCGTCATTGGTGGCGGACAGTCTGTAAGGGGATATCGACAAAATGCTCGCTCTGGAGATAATGGATTTCGGTTCGCGGTTGAAGATCGGATGACAGTGCTACGCAATGCATCAGGATTACCCACAATTCAGCTTGCGCCATTTTTGGATATGGGAGCCGTATGGAATCAGTCTAATAACCCCAACAACTTACCCAATCAAATATTTCTTGTGAGTGCAGGTTTAGGATTCTTGTGGAATCAGGCTATGGGAATTGATCGCCTCAGTTTGCGGCTCGATTACGGAATTCCATTTATCGAACTAAGCGATCAGGGTAATAATGCCCAGGATGAGGGTTTTTACTTTAGTATTCGCTATCAACCATAAGTGAGGCAGGGGGGCAGGAGCTCACAGGTGTAGGTTTTTCATAAAAGGGTGAGTTAGAACTCTTATTTGAACGCAGGAATAAGCAAATTCTTCCTCATTCCCCATTCCCCATTCCCCATTCCCCCAATTCAACAACATGACTACGGCAACTTTGGTTGTTGAGCCGAGTATTTTGCTACTATGCCGGCAATCTCAGGGTTGTAAAGTCTGAGATAATTCCAGTAGTTACCGAATACTTGACGCACGTAATTTCTGGTTTCATCAAAGGGAATATCTTCGACAAATTCGTCTGGGTCTTCTTTAGTGAGATTTTGTAGCCACTTAGAGACATTGCCGGGGCCTGCATTGTAACTGGCGATCGCCAACAGGGAGTTATTGTTATATTGCTGATGGGTATGATCCAAATACCAAGTACCTAGCATCACATTGTCGTTAGGATTTTCTAAGTCAATTGTTTTGCTATCCAACTTAATTTGGGGAGCTATCCATTTAGCTGTGTCTGGCATTACCTGCATTAAGCCAGTAGCACCAGCAATAGATTTGATTTTAGGCTGGAAGCGTGACTCTTGACGCATCAAGGCAGTAACTAGCAAGGGATTGAGTTGGCGCTCAGTAGACCACTTTTCAATCTGCTGGAAATAGGGAAATGGATAACGGGCTTGCCAGTAAGTGCTTTGTTTGCTCAGAGCTTGATATTGAGCTTGTTCTTCAGGTAGTTCCCGGTCTTCCAATTTGGATATCTTGTCAATTCCTGATTGATTTTCTCCCCTTGCTAGCTGGATCAATCCTTCGGTAAATTGCTCTGCTACTGTTGGTTGCATTTTGTTTTTAAACTCTGTTTGCCATTGCAACCAAGCATCGCGGTCTTGACCTAGCAAATACAATTCTTTGAAGGTTTCAGAACCAGCGGTAGGTACTGGACGCTGGGGTGCGATTACTTCCGGGTTCATTTGGCGAACATCGTTAAAGTTGCCGACGTTCAGCCCCAAAATTGTTGCAGAACGCCATGCATAGTAAGAGTAGGGAAACTGACTAATCACATACTCATAGGCGGTTTGAGCTTCCTGCTGTTTCCCTAGTGTAGTTGCCCATTTACCCACCCAAAAGCCAGCTCTTGGAGCCAAAATACTGTTGGGGTTGTTGGTGGTAATTGGTTCTGCCCATTGCCATGCGGCTACGTAATCTTTGGCTTTGGCTTTATCTTGAGCTAATTTCCAGCGATATTCTGCCGCCTCATTAGAATTTCCGTGCTTAGCCAGGAGTAATTCCCAAGCCGCGTTAGCCGACTTTTGATCTTTGAGGGCTTGGTGTATTTTGGCTTTTTGTACCAGTGCAGTCCCAGCTTGTTCAGGAAATTGACTGATTGTCTGATCAAGATAAGGTAAGGCGTCTTTACCTGTTGCCATTTCTGCTAAGCGCAGTAGGGCTGTCCCAGTTTCTTTGGCTTTTGGAAATTGCTGCACCAATAGTTTATAAGTACCGATCGCAATTTCCCGGTCTTTGCCTCCCACCTGTAACCCCCGTGCAGTACGGTAGAGGTTGCGGGCTGTTTTGGGTGCTTTAGCGTAAGCAGTCGCCGCTTTGCGAAATTGATTGTTCTCCCAGTAGCCTGTACCAATAATTTCCCAATCTTCAGGTTGGAGGTTAGGCTGTTTGACTAGCTGATCCAACACGCCCACTATGCCTGGTTGGTCATAGGCATGTGTTGCCAAAATTAACTTTAATTTTGGCTGATTGGGATTATCTTGCAACCGTTTACGGATAATCTCCCAGGTAAGGGGATTAGATGGAAATTGGGCGATCGCTTGTTCCTGCTGCTTCGGTTGGGCGATCAAATACAAGGCTTTAACTGCGGCTGGTTCTTTGGGATACCGTTTCAGTACTTGTTGTCTGAGATCGGAGGCTTTGCCATCTTCACCCAGCATGTCTTGTGCCTGTGCCTGTTTGAGCAAAATGTAGGGCGCTAAAAGAGAATAGTCTTTTTCCAGACCTTCCAGTAGACTTAGCGCTTTTTTTGCTTGTGTTCTTTCAATGTAATCACTCGCCAAAAGATAACGGGCCCGTTCCCGGTCTGGCGATCGCGATTGGGCGATCGTTGCCAGTTTAGCTGCCCGTTCTGGTAGGGATTGTGATATCAGTGGAAATACGGCTGATTTGGCTTTATTTGCCTCAGATATCTGCTCAGACTGATTTTTACCAATTTTGAGCCATTGCCCCAAGGATCTGCCAATCCCAGGTGCCGATACCATTGCCCCAGCTAAAAAGGCAAACAGTGCCGCACCAGCGATTATAGAAATTTGTTTTTTCTGTAGTTTCTTCAGCATTGATACCCGCTGAAAATTTCCGATCAATTTCCTGAAACTCTAGCACTCCTGGCCGTCAGTGTTAGAAATTTTTAATTTTCGATTTTTAATTTTATGTAGAAAAATTCTAATTTTCAACCCTACTGTTGCCAGTGCCTAGCTTTTGCCGCAAACTTGATCCCATTACATCTATACTTTGGTATATAATGGAAAATTTTCAAATTACGTCTAGTTGATATTGAACACACTTCATGTAACTAGAAGCACATTTTTAGCTTGATCCACACTTGGCTTAATTCCGATTTCATCGCCAGAAAATGCATCGTCTTTGATTTTCGGAAAGCTTTGGAGCAATTATTAGCAAATTATTCTGATTTAGAGAAGATTGACAATAAAATGGGTGTTTTGGCGTTCTAGAAGTATAGTCAAAAAATATTGTAAATCTATCTGAATATATAGGTATTTTACCCCGATGAAAGATATTAGCCGTGTCAGCAATAATTACAGTACCAGAAGGGCCTGTACAAGATTTCCAATTTAAAGGTGATATAACCTGTTGCATAGTTTTGTCTTGGATGTAGCCATAGTTATATCTCAAAGAGCGAGCTATTTTTGCAGAAAAAGATTGAGGAATATATTGAAAAGGACCACCATCATCATTTACTTCATTTAAATAAACAATAATTTTCAATACTTTTCGGTCTTCTTTATCTAAATGCCACAGCCTTGATTTTTGTTGGACTTGATTAGCGATATCTCTACGAAAATAAGAACCATGATAGGCTACTGGTAAACCAAGATAAGTCTCAATAACATTGAGTAAACGTTGTTGGAGTCCCCAGAGAAAGATTTCTAGGTGTTCCATCATTTGCTCAGAGGTAGCATGAATAATGAATTCATTCTTATTCCCAGAAATGCTTTTTGGAATGTCTAGCATCAAGCTTTGTGCTGCCTCTAACATTTGCGGAGTAGAGAGAATTGAAAGTGATGCTAAGGAAGTTACAACAATTCCTTCAGCTTTAAGAGTTTCAACTAAAGTTAGGTCAGTTGTTGAAAGGATGGGTAGAGCATCAACATGTTTCGCCATTGCTGCTTGATAAGCAAGATCAGCCGGATTGCTCAACAATGGAATTCGATAAAGGTTTTCTAAGATTCGATTACCAACCTTTTTGATAATTGCCTTCATCTTGTTTAGAACTTATTTGTAGATAGCTAAATATTATTACTCGCTAGTTTAGAAATCATTATTTATTTAAGACATTAAGAATTTACGCGATCTTAATAATTTTATGTCTAATTGTTTATCTTCTCAAACTAATTCTATTATCTTTTGTGTTGTCGGCTATTACTTTAGTTGGTTTAGCTAAATTAGAAAATACTTCTAAATGTAGATTGTTAGAAGTAAGTAGTTAATATTGTAGTAAATTTCAAATTTACGTTGAGTATTTTTATTTAGTCCTGAAAAGTATTACTCTTGATAAATACCAAACGACGTTCTCTAAATCATAATTATTGATATCTATCTTAAGTGGGATAAAAGTAGTCAAGCTGGTTCGATAAACTACAAATTTCAAAGTTTTTTTTGGCGTTATGCTCCGCAATAAGACACCTTAGAAAGTTAAAATTTATTTTCTAAATACTCTCTGAAACTACTGAGTAATCATCAAAGCGATCGCTTCAGCAATCAGATTAGTAAATATATACAGCAGATTTCAGAAACCCTGTAAAGACGTCACATGTAACGTCTCTTTGCTAATTCTGGAGTACGCCCTTTCAAGCCAATCATCAATTTGAGCATAAACACTTTTAGCACAGGTACTCGCCGCAAAAACCATAAACCCAGGCGACGAACTACTACCAAAGGTAGAAAGTTATTGGAAAACATCCGATCTAACAAATCGGTGAATCCTAAAATTGTTAAGTTCTCCAACTTACGCCAACGTTCATAGCGTTTGAGGACTTTAATATTGCCAATATCTTCGCCCGTATTGTGTGCTGCTTGGATGATTTGTGCCAAAGCAGCAGCATCCCGAATACCCAAATTTAAACCTTGTCCGCCGACAGGATGGCAATTATGTGCCGCATCACCAATTAATGCTAATCGAGGAAGGGCATAGCGATCGCTTTGCATAAGTTGCACTTGAAAAATAAAGCGATCGCCCAGTAATTCCAACTTCCCCATCTGATCGCCATAACGGCGGCTTAATTCTACCAAAAATTGCTCATCATTTAATCCACATAAAGCTTGTGCTTCTGCGTGGGGGGCTGTCCACACAATGCGGCAGCGGTTCCCTGGTAAAGGTAAAATGGCAAACGGCCCACTAGTCCAAAATCTTTCGTAAGCAGTGTTGTTGTGGGGTTTTTCTGGTTTAACAAATGCTACGATGCAAGACTGCCAATATTTCCAGCCATGTGTTTTAATACCAGCAGCTTGGCGAATAGGCGATCGCGCTCCATCTGCTGCTATAAGTAATTTACTCTTAACTGTTTGTAACTGCTCAACAATTTTGATATTTATCGTTACTATGTCCTTCTGGTAATGCGTATTCACCACCTCAGCCGGACATAGATAAGTCACATTTGAACAACTTTGCACAAATTCTTGTAACGGCTGCAATAGCGCTTGGTGTTCCGCCACATAACCTAACTCTGATGTACCTATATCCGCTGTGGCAAATTCCACTACCTCAGAATAATCGGCATCAGAAAGGCGGACATGGCAGTATTTGGCGATTTGAGGCAGCATTTTATCCCAAACGCCAATTCCCTGGTAAATTAGCGACGAAAGCATGTGAACTGCGTAGGCTTGCCCTTTGGCTACGGCTGCTGATGCCACTTTCGCCTCAATCAGCAGTACACTCAAGCCAGAATCTTTTAAGGCAGCAGCTAGGGTTAACCCAATAATCCCACCGCCAACAATTACCAAATCATATTCATATCCCCGCAAGTCTTGCGGTGTTTGTTGCGGGGAAATTTGCTCAAGCTGCGATCGCGCCATTGTAAAGATAAATTACAGCATCTTAACTATTATTTTTACGCGATCGCGCCTCCTTGAGCAAGCTGGAAAGCTAAACAATAGATTATGAATTCTAGTTCGTAGTGAGCGATTCATCGCTCAAAACAAAGATTATCAGGACTAAAGTCCTTACCCTTCTCCTAACGGAGACGCTGCGCGTAGCTTGCTTAAGCGTAGGGGTACGGGTGACGCTCCTCTCTTGGAAAGTTCTGATCGCCGTTCAACGGCGCTCAGACTTTCCGCTACGTCGCTCTAAGCGTAGCCATGCCGCAGGCTTTACGCTACGCTATCGTTAGTCGCTCATGGGGAGCCACTGCGTTGGGCGGGTTCTCCGACTTGTTCGCTCTTAGCGTTCCCGTAGGGTAGCAAGTGGCGTGGAAACCCCCAGACGCTCGATGACTCGCTACCGCTTCTCTACGAGACGCTGCGCGAACGCTATCGCCCTACAGCCCTTTGGGCATCCTACGGCGGGCGTCTCCCCTTCTCTACGAGACGCTACGCGAAGAGAGAAGACCGCGCTAACTCACTACAAACTTTAATTGATTTACACATCTCTGACTACACAATACTTAGAGCCATAAGATTTTCTGCCATTTCAAAGTTAGATGTTACATTTTGCACATCATCTAAGCTTTCTAAAGTATCAATTAACTTGAGAAGCGATCGCGCCTGATCTGGATCAGTGACTTCCACATGATTACTGGGAATCCAGCGCAATTCAGCATCAGTCACCTTAAAGCCTTTATCTTTCAACGTCTGGTTGAGTATTTCTAAATTTGCTATCTCAGTCAACACCTCAGCAGTTTCATCTTCAGTCATCTCATAAAACTCAGCACCGCCTTCAAGGGATGCTTCTAAAAGCTGTTCCTCATCAATCACTTTTTCCAGTACACAAACGCCTTTTTGGTCAAACATCCAACTAACACAACCTGTTTCACCAAGATTCCCGCCGTTTTTACTAAAAGCTGCACGCAAGTCAGCAGCAGTACGATTGCGATTATCCGTGAGGGCTTCAATTAAAATCGCTACACCACCAGGGCCGTAACCTTCGTAGCGAATAGCTTCGAGACTAGAGTTCTCACCGCCAAAAGTACCTGCACCTTTAGCGATCGCCCGTTCAATATTATCATTAGGGATACTTGCGGCTTTTGCCTTGTCAATTGCCGTACGAAGTTGAAAATTAAGCGCTGGATCTGGTACGCCGCTTCTCGCCGCAACGATAATTGCGCGAGACAACTGGGTGAAGGTTTTTCCCCTTTTTGCGTCTACTACCGCCTTCTGGCGCTTAATATTTGCCCATTTACTATGTCCTGCCATAATCTGAAATTATCAAAACTCTATCCAAAGCTAGGATATACTTAGCTTTTATTTAGATGCAAAAGCGTACTAGTTCAATTGTAGATATTCGCTTGCAAAAACTCTGACTCTTGCTCACTGAATTACTCCGCACTTAGGAACAGTTTCGGCAAGTTGCGAAGAAATTAACTCGTGATGTCAATGGTGATGTGCAGATAGATTGGGGAAGGGAAAATTTACAGTGTTCACCTGGTTGCCGTTTATGTGGAGTGGTGGCGGCGATTTGGTGAGTGGGAATCAAGGGGCAATCGCGTCCTATTTTTCCTGGTTACAATCGGATTTCGGATAGTTTAGGTCGAGCAATAGAATCTGTATTGTTGGGTAAAAATTCACCCTCAGACGCATTACAAGCAACCCAGCAGCGCTTAAATTTGATTTTCAAAGATTATCCCTGAAATTGGGTTAATAACCAAGCACCAACTTGACTTTGATTCATCTGACGAGTCCGCCGCAATGCATCATTTAGTAGGGAAATTGCCAATCCAGGCAATACCTGAGATTCAGTAATCCGCCTACTACCTTGATTTTCTATAGCAAAAGCAATAACTTGCACATTCTGGACATCTACAATCCAGTATTCTTGCACTCCTAAATCCTCATACATTAACCGTTTCTCGCCTTTATCATCAGCCAGTGAAGTGTTAGCAATTTCAATAACTAAAGTTGGGGGTGGATAGATGTCTAAGTTAATAATAGAAGTGCCATAGGGAATAACATCAGCATTCTCGCCAATGTAGTAAGAGACATCAGGTTGAGCTTCATTAACGTTTGTTTTTCGGTAGGTGCAGTTATCCTTGCCATTTAAAGCAATGCCTTTGATGCTGGCAATTAGATAAACTGCATACATAATAATTCCGTGGTCGCTAGCATGATCATTTCCTACTGGTGGCATTTCAACCCTCATGTGTCCATTGTGGTAGTAGCACTTGGCTTTTTCGTAGGCAGGATTTTCGACTGCTTGGATATATTCATCCCAACTAGCTACTGCCCAGCTATCAGTTGGTAATTTTGTTTGGACTTCGCTCATAAATTACCTCTAATAATTATGATTATTTTAGCTGGAAACTCTCCACAATATCCTTTCTACAGGTTTACTGCCCAGGGTTGCCTTCTTTGAAGTTTGCTTGGAGGGAAACCCACAAGAGCAACTTCTCTCCGCAGAACTTTTCGCTGATTGCAATTTTTAATTAATAATTTTTAATTGGAGCGAAGCGACTTGACCCCTCAAGAACCTACGCTATTCTTGAACACGTTACTAAAACCCTATCGTAGCAAGGATTAAATCTAGATATTATCTCAATAGAAAAATTATTGTGAAAGTGCGATCGCCTACGGCGGGGCGTAGCCCATCGCAAACTCATTCTTCCTGTTAAACTTTACATTGTATTTTTAGGAAACCATATATGACTAACCCACAGGAACAAGCCATTATCAACGCAATTTTGGCAGATAGTTTAGCAAAGCAAGAAGAGAAAGGGCCCGATCTCCGACAACTTCACCCTAAAAGTCACGGCTTGGTTTGGGGAGAATTTATTATTGAAGAAAATCTTCCTGATACATTGCAAATTGGTGTTTTCAAAACTGTACGAAGTTATCCTGTTTGGATTCGTTTTTCTAATGGCGGTGGCTTGGAAGAAAGAGGAAAATTCAAGTCTGATAAACAGCCTGATGTCCGTGGTATGGCAATTAAGCTAATGAATGTCGAAGGTGAAAAAGTTCTGGATGATGAAGAAAAAACCCAGGATTTTGTGCTTGTCAATAGTTTCATCTTTTTTCTGCGTGATCTGCAAGGTTATGTTAACCTCGCCAAGTTACAAAAGGGAGAACTCGATCCAGCTTCGATGTCATACGAGCTTGGCTTATTGGCAAAGATGAGCGCACAGCAAGTTTCTAGTCCTTTGAGTATCCAGTATGGAAGTACAACCTCCTATCAACTAGGAAACCAAGCAATCAAGTTTTGTGTACGCCCCCATTCTGACAACGAGATTTCTCCCTCGTCCGCTGACTCAGAAAACTATCTGCGGGAAGCAATAGTTAAACATCTTACAACTGAAGGCAAGGATGCTTATTTTGACTTCCTGATTCAGATGTATGTAAATGATGAGAAAACTCCCATTGAAGACTCGACAATTGAGTGGCAACAGACAGACTCGCCGTTTGTTAAAGTGGCAACAATTAAGATTCCTAGTCAAGTGTTTGATACTGAGGAACGCAAAAGATTAGATGAGGGTTTATCATTTACACCTTGGCATACATTGCCTGAACATCAGCCACTCGGTGCAGTGAATTTAGCTCGTAAGAAGATTTACCAAGAAGCGACTCGGAATCGCCGTGAGCATATTCAGCAACGTCTGAGAGAACCTCAGCCCTATGGTCAAAATAATTCGTAATTTAGGGTACGTTAGTGGGAGGCTTGCGACAATAGACTAGACTAAGCCAAATATAGCTAATAGACCTCTTGCATGAATCAGATTATGAACTCCAAATAGATAAATTTCTCGTTACTCTCTGCGCCTCTGTCTTGAAAAGTTTCCTACGGCGGGAAACCCGCCTACAGAACTTTTCGCTGCGCCTCTGCGTGAACCTTAAAATTCTTATTTTCAGATATTCGTGCAAGAGGTCTAATGCACTCTTCCCTTGTATATTATTCATGCACCTCAAATAGATTCTCAGCTATGAAAATCGGTATTATCGGTAGTGGTAATATGGGGCGATCGCTCGGTATTCTCTGGGCTGAACAAGGACATAATGTGTTTTTTGGTGCTCGCGATTTAGAGAAAGGTAAAGCTGTAGCTGAACTTGCCGGACATGGCACAAACGGCGGTACAAACGATGAGGCAGCCATATTTGGAGATGTACTACTCTACAGTGTTCGAGGCGTGAATCCGGTTGAAGTCTTCTCCTCAACAGAAGTGTTGTCAGGAAAGATCCTTATTGACTGCAATAACTTTGATATTCCAGAAGGATTTGCCTTTTCACCAATTGTGCAATCCCTGGCGGAGAAACTAGCAGCAGAAGTTCCTAATGCTCTTGTCGTCAAAGCCTTCAATACAATGGCACAGGAAGTTTTTGAACTTGCACCCACACCCCTCAAAGACTATGAAGTTTCTGTGTTTGTTGCGGGAGATGATGCTCAAGCAAGGCAAGTGGTGATGTCTTTAGCCAAAGATATTGGCTTTGCCCCTGTAGACTGTGGCGCGTTACGTAATGCCCGCATGATTGAGGGAGTTGGGGACTTTATCCGGTTTCTACTCATCAGTCAGCTTCAAAATCCCCATGCCACAATTTCGGTTAAGATTCTCCCACAAGCCCAGCAACAGCGACTTGGTAGACGGCAGACTTCTAATCTTCATTGAATCCAACCTGGTAATTCGAGTAGACGTTTTGAAGAAACCTGATACAGGCTTTGGAACGTTGTTTGCAAAGCCTATATCAAGTTCCAGATTGAATTGAGTTAGAAAAGTATGTCAAATAAAATCATAGATTTCGATACCAATTCACCGATTGCGGCAGATGAATACGAGCAAATGGCACGTCTGGCACTTCCCGGCTATGAAGTGATGCATACTTTTGTGCTGGCTTGTTTGCGCTCCTGTTTATCAGAAACAGCAAATTTATTAGTTGTTGGTGCTGGTGGGGGAATGGAGTTAGTTCGCTTGGGGCAAAGTAATCCCCAGTGGCAATTTTTGGGTGTTGATCCTTCAGCAAAGATGCTGGCGATCGCCCAACAAAAAATAACTCAACATCAACTATCTCAACGTATTAAAATCATTCAAGGATATGTTCAAGATTTACAAAATGATCCCGTATATGATGCAGCCACTAGCATTTTAGTCATGCATTTTATCCCAGGTGAAGATGCTAAACTTGCTTTCCTAAAAGGCATTGCTCAACGTTTAAAAACATCGGCACTGTTTATTTTAGTTGATGTTTTTGGTACAAAAGGAAGCCCTGAATTAGAGCAAACTATTGCTACACTTCAAGCCTATTGGCAAGAAACAGGATTGTCTGAGGATAAGCAGAAGCAACTCCTAGAAAACTTCAACAGCAGAGTTTATCCACTCTCAGAAGCGAAAATTTTAGAACTACTCCAACAAGCAGGTTTTAACCACGCGATTCGCTTCTACACTGGGCTGTGGGTAGGTGGTTGGATGGCATTTAAAGGATAGTTGAATGAAGACCATTGATTAGATGGAGACATAACAGCCCTCATAGTCCTTTACCCTTTCTGGCAGTGTTTCTGAAAGAGACTCTGAACTTTTCAAGCTAGACATCACCTCCAGCGGGCACTCTCATTCTTCAGAACCATAAATTTAATGTTGGGAGTCATCACTGTGGTCTATTTATCTGAAAACTGCTGTAATTTGCCTTCTAGATAAAAAAGATCTCAGCTTTGTGTTACATTCAGCCCAGAAGTTGTTACCTCATTAAATAATGGTATTGTCTTCTGGAGGCAAACTGTTTATATCCAGCGCCTTGAAAGGCGCGGATTATTGGTGCATTATTAATATCGGTATCAGAACGGATGCGTGCAGCACCGTTGGACTTGAGTGTGAGTGTACCTTGAAGCAGCAAATCGTTGACGTAGCCTTTTCCGCGATGTTTTGGTACTACACCGATATACCCGATGATTGGCCCACCATCATTCTCTGCTGGCAGAATCAAACCAACGAGAGACTGTTCATCAGTGTAAGCTAGTTGCCACCACGTAGGTTGATACTTCAAAGCTTTTAATAACTTGAAACGTTCTCTTGCTTCTTGCTCTTGACCGAGTTTCGCTTGGTTGTGCAAAATTGAACGGTCTAAAGTCTGTGATGATACTTGGATGATAGCGTTAATAAAAGCATCCTCACCGACTTCATCAATAGAACGGAAAGTTAGTCGATTTAATGGCGCTATCTGAGTCTGAGTGTCTTTCCACTCAAAACGGATAGTTTCCCTTTCCAGAGAGAAGCCAAAGTGTTCAAAAAGCTCAATTCGTTTCTGTAGTGATGTAAAGTCTGAGGATGTACTATCGAGGTCATACTCTACGCTTTGAAGGTGCAACTGTACCAAGCTCTGTTGCAGGAGGTTTGTACCAACCTCAATATATTTCTGGCTCCAAGGTACTTCCAAGATATCAATAAGCATAGGCTTGTCAAGCGATCGCAATGACCAGTAGACAATACGTCCGATGAACTTTCCTGCTTCCTCGGCGACAAAACACCACTCTGGGCGGACGTAGCCTAATTCCCACATATCTTTCAAATAAGTGAGAAAATGCTCGTTTAAATCTGCACGCTCGCTGAAACTAGCAAAGGTTTCCAGTTCTTCACGGCAAATAGGGCGAATATCCATGATGAATCTCCTAATTGTGTAGCGATAGTTGTTTGCTGTTTTAAAGTCATCATAGGTATCACCCCCTTGGTGGAAAAAATTATACTCATTGGCAGATTCTTCTACCATGCCAAAAATTTTAACAAAATACGCAAAACAAAGCGTGCAACAAAATTGTAAGTTGCACGCTCAAAGTTATAAGTTCTTAATTTTGAATTTTCAATTCAGCACACAACTCAAAACTCTACAATTTAGTGCCGCATTCAGCACAAAAGTTGTGGGTAGGAGGATTTTTTGCAGCACAGTGGCTACAATAAACTGGCTCTACTGCGGCTTTCGGTGGCTGCTTAGGCAAGCCGATCATTTGAGCGTTGCTCTTACCAGGGGCTACCATTGGATAGCAGTTTTCATCTCTGGTGACTTGAACATTCACCAGCACCGGGCCGTTGTGTGCTAACATTTCGGCGATCGCATCTTTTAAATTATGGCGATCGCGAATCACCATCCCCTTAATCCCATAAGCTTTTGCCAACAACTCTACGTCTGGCATTCCTACTTCCATATTTGAGCATGAGTAACGCTCACCGTAGAAGGCTTGTTGCCACTGGCGCACCATCCCCTGCCAGCCGTTATTGATAATTACAGTCTTGACATTTATACCATACTGTGATAGCGTACCCAGTTCTTGCAAACACATCTGGAAACTGGCATCACCACTGATACAAATAACTTCTTCATCAGGAAATGCCACTTTAGCGCCCATTGCCGCAGGTAGGCCAAATCCCATCGTTCCCAACCCTGCACTAGAAATCCAGCGTCTTGGGCCATTCTTGAGGAATTGTGCTGCCCACATTTGATGTTGTCCCACATCTGTGGTGTAGAAAGCGTGAGGTGCTTGACGACTGACTTCTACAATCACCTCTTGCGGTGAGATGCTGTCGGCATGCTCTGGCACTACCAGAGGATACTCGTCGCGCCAACGGTTGACTAAGTTCAGCCACTCTTGCGTTTGATTTGGTGTACCTGCTGCACCTGTTTTTTTACATCGATGCAACAAGTCAGTTAACACGTTTCGGACATCGCCGACGATGGGCACTTCTGGAACGCGGTTTTTG
Organism: Nostoc sp. MG11; assembly: GCF_014904695.1. Lineage (GTDB taxonomy): Bacteria > Cyanobacteriota > Cyanobacteriia > Cyanobacteriales > Nostocaceae > Komarekiella. The sequence continues at coordinate 54,088 of NZ_JACXXN010000017.1, forward strand.
CCAACTTCTGCCGGGTCGATGTCGATGTGAATTACTTTGGCACGAGAGGCGAATTCATCCAATTTGCCTGTAACGCGGTCATCAAATCTAGCACCAACACAAATCAGTAAGTCACAATCACTTACGGCAAAGTTGGCGTAGGCTGTGCCATGCATCCCTAACATTCCTAAAGCTAGGGGATGATGTTCGTCAAAAGCACCGATCCCCATCAACGTTGTAGTGACAGGAATATTGAATAATTCAGCTAGTTGTTTAATTTCTTCATGAGCACCAGCTGCGATCGCACCCCCACCCACATACAATAAGGGACGACGACTTTCAGTAATTAACTGGAGTGCTGCATTGATTTGCCGGGGATTCCCCTTCACCGTGGGACGATAACCACGTAACTTTACTGAACCCGGCTTTACTGGCACATAGTCAAATTCTTCTAAAGCCACATCCTTGGGGACATCAATCAAAACTGGCCCCGGACGCCCAGTCTTAGCAATGTGGAAGGCTTCGGCAACAATTCGCGCCATATCTTTGGGATCACGCACTACATAAGAGTGCTTAACAATCGGTAGCGTAATCCCATAAATATCTGTTTCTTGAAACGCATCTGTCCCAATCGCTGGACGTGATACCTGCCCTGTAACCACAACCATCGGAATCGAATCCATGTAGGCTGTAGCAATGCCTGTCACCAAGTTAGTCGCCCCTGGGCCAGATGTACCAAAGCATACGCCTACCTTTCCTGTGGCGCGGGCATAGCCATCAGCGGCGTGGGCTGCACCCTGCTCGTGTCTCACCAGGATGTGCTTAATAGCACCAGTTGCTTCCACCTTGTACAGGTCATCGTAAATCGGCAGAATCGCCCCACCTGGATAACCAAAAATATACTCAACGCCGTGGCGATGAAGGCTATCAAGCAGAGCAAAACCGCCAGATGCACGTTTGGGCACGACTGGCGGGTTAGAAGTATGAGATTGCTTGTGATTTTCAGTTTGTGGAGCAATTGGGGAAGGCAAATCTCCTACGGAGACACTTTGTGATCGCACGGTCAAACCTCAGACTATAGCTAAAGTTAATGCTGAAATTCTGTAGTTAAGATTTCATTTTAATAGAAAAGTGCAATCAAATCCTTACAAAAATTACTATTTTAAATATAAAGCTAGACTATCATCCTAAATTGATTAAATAACATCTTGCAAGACTCTGCGAGTATTTCGCCAAGCCCAAACACCGACAACTACAACCACAACACTCATTCCTACAAGCACAACTCGCAAGCCCAGAGCATCAGTTAATGGGCCAGTAATTGCCAAAGGTGCGGATAGAGCAATGTTGACAGCATGATTTTGAAAGCCGAATACTTTACCATGCATCATCGGTGGCGTTTGCTGTTGAATTAAAGTTTGCATAGGCACGCCAATTAGGGAAGCACCTACACCCAAAAATGCACAAAGCACAAGCGCCAAAAATAGATTATGGGTAAAAGTGAACACTCCTAAAACTAGCGCGATCATTAAAAATCCAATTAAGGGCAAGGGTTTGTGATGCAGTTTATCACCCCAATGACCCAAAATTGCTGCACCAAATACCATACCTACCCCTGCTGCTGCTAAGAAAAAGCCAAACTGTTTTTCTTTTAAACCAAATTCTGCTGCTAATTGAATCGTCAGCACCGTTAATGCTGCAAACACACAATATAAAGTTGTTAATTGCAGCATGGCATTCAAAATCAATCGGTTTTTCTTGAGATAGCGCAAGCCTTCTTTAAAGTCAGCCCAAGGATGGATTACCGCTTGAGTCTCGCTAATAGATTTGTTTTCTTTAAAATTAATTGGCTGCATCATCCCAGCAGACAATAGGTACAACGCCCCGACTACAAGCTCTTGACCATAATCTTCTCCCAGCCAAGCTTTAGCCGCACTCAATATTGGCTCTCCAATTGCAAAGCCAATAACTAAAGCTCCCATCATCGTGCTGCTAAAGAGTGCATTAGCTGCTAACAAGTTCTCTTTTCTTACCAGAAGCGGGATGGCGGCTTGTTCAGCTGGCGCAAAAAACTGCGTCACAGAAGAGATGATAAAAGCAAATATCAACAGAATAATAAACTCTTTGGGGAAAAAAGGAATAGCCAGTGTCATTAGCCCCCTCACCACATCAGAGCCGACCATAATTAGTTTTTTCGGGAAGCGGTCAACAAACACGCCACCTGCTGAACCAAATAAGATTGCTGGCACTGTAAATGCCACCATTAAAGTGGAGTACATAGAGTTTTCCGCCCCAGGAGGGTGTGGATAGTTCTCCAGCAAAGCAATCAGTAAAACGAAGAAGACTTTATCTCCTAACTGGGAAACCAATTGCCCCATCCACAGGAGCATAAAACTACGATTTTTTAGTAGGGTGCCAAACCCATTATTCACAGCAGCGGGTTCTGTTGGAAACATCAGATACTTTAGGATAGTGACTAGGGTAGATGGAGAAGGGGGCAGGGGAGCAGGGGGCAGAGGGAGATAATTTTTGACTCTTAACAAATGACAAATGAACCTTAACTCGTTATTTCTCACTCCTGCTTACTAACTCTGTTTTCCGGACTAATTTGCTTCATAGCGCTTTAACAGCATATGCAAAAATTCAGCCGCAGTTAGACGACCTCTGGGTGGAAAAATCTCCATTTTTGAGTCTACCCACGAGCCTTGTACAGTTTGTGGCGATCGCCACATTGACAAATGATCAACTGCTGGTTCTGCATAAAAGTTATTTTGCCCACTACCCAGCAAACAAGAACTCCAATGAGTGAAATAATCATGACTCATCCGCGAAATCGGGAAATCACCCCTAAGTGGCACTCCCCACCCATCTATTGCAATAAATGCTTTGACACGACCGCCCAATAACTGCCATAAATACGCTGCTCCTATTGCCCCAACTACACCGGCACTAAAGCTAATGAATATAACTGGTGATTCTAGATTGTTGCCTAAGCGATCGCGCAAAAACTGCAAGATATGAAATGCTGATAAAGCCAAAAATCCTTTGCCCGGAAAAACTAGTATATTCACTGGATTTTGACTGATTGAGCTATCAGAAAATAGATTTAACCATCCCGATATAAAGCTTTCAGTTAAAGCTGGTTCATTGATTCCAGGGCAAATGATTATGCTCATTCATCATTTGGTGTTAACAGCTTTTACAATTCTACACTAAAAACAAAAGTATAAAATACTACTCTAGCTTCAAGAGCTTTTAGTAACTTATGTGCTGGAAAAACTCGCTCAATCTCGCCTTTTCTATGTAAATTTCGCTTTTAGCCAAATTAAATTTAGATAAAAGCTACTAGAACAACTCTTTTTAAATACTCAATATGTAGTAATAACCTCAGTATGTCTTTTGATATATTGTTTTTATTTTTTACCTATCCTATCCCCCCGGATAGGATAATATGTTACGAGTAAGGGAAATAATTAAAATATTCCTTAGCTCTACCCAATTTGGTTATACAGAGGAAATTATTGTGGTTGCCACTCCAGAAAAACTGCACGCCACCCACGAACATTTATCAGGTCAAGACCGTGTTGCTGTATTGCTCATGGGCTATGGCGAAGTTGAAAGCTACGAAGACTTCGCTAACTATAACGAACAAGCTTTAAATCTACTCACAGCAAAATTTGCACCAGTACCAACCTGGGTTTATCCTCCCCTGGCAAAGCTTCTGGCGTTATTTGATCGCCATGAGTGGGGACACACACATCATGATTTTATTTCTCCACATAACGCCATATTTGAACAGCAACGCGCTGGGATCGAGAAGAATTTACAAGCAAAGTGGGGTGATGGTGTCCAAGTTTTCAAAGCCTTCAACTTTTGCGCCCCTTTTCTACCAAACCAAGTCTTGACAGAAATTAAAAGCCAAGGCTTTGATAAAGTTTTAATTTACCCGCTGTTAGTTGTCGATTCCATTTTTACCAGTGGTATTGCGATCGAGCAAGTTAACAACGCTCTTGCCGAGTTGGATGATGGTGAAGAACACTGGGTTAAAGGACTGCGCTATATTCCTTCTTTCTTCAACGAACCAGCCTATATCGATTTGATGGCTCATTTAGTTGAGGAGAAAATTAACGCTGATTTAGCAGCAACTTACCTACCTTCGCAAATCGGCATTGTGTTAATGAATCACGGCTGTCCTCACAAAGCCAAAGGATTCACCTCTGGAATTACCGAAAGTCAAGCGCTATATGATTTAGTACGGGATCAGTTGATCAACCGCTATCCTTTAATCTCGGTGGGTTGGCTCAATCATGATACACCCTTAATTGAATGGACAGTGCCAAACGCGGAGCAAGCTGCTAATAACCTCATTCAATTGGGTGCAAAAGTAGTTATATTTATGCCAATTGGTTTTGCCACAGAAAACCACGAAACTCTATTGGATGTACACCACATCATCCACGCTTTAGAGAAAAAGCATTCTGGTGTAAACTACGTGCAAATGGCTTGCGTTAACGACCATCCAGAGTTTTTAGAGATGGCTGCTGAATGGGCGAATGCTCACATTGCTGAGTTGAAGAATGAGCAAGCTGTGACAGTTAACCCCCAACTATCTGGGGGTCACCATCACCATCACCACCATCATCATTAAGTTGATTAGGGTAGACAAAGCTTTGTCTACCCTACGTTTATGGTGTACTCATCTTTTGATTGTTGTTGATCTAGAAAGTATTCCCTATCGCTTTGGGAACTTGGTTCAACCCTTAGCTGAGTGGATAGTTGATGATCACAAAGACAATAGCCTATGCAAAAGCTCCTCATGTCTTTGTTGCACCTTTACCAAGGCGTTTACTGAGTCTTCCAATAGAACCGCTCTGGCTGTTATTTCCTAAACTAATTCACACCCCGCAGCTTACGAGTGTTATCAACTAAGCTCTGAGCAAATTGATCAAATCTTTGAGAAAGTTTCTCATCTTTAAGTTTACCTTCAGGACTGAAAGCACCCCAAGCTTGTCCGATCGCAATTTGTTCTGGAATTACCCAGCCGTGTACCCAGCGAACGATTAGCCGTAGTTCATTCAAAGCGTTACTATTAGACTGACCACCCAACACGCTAATTAGTCCTGTCACTTTATCAGATAATTCCTCAAAGCTCATCAAATCTAAGGCATTTTTCAGGACACCACTAACGCCGCCATGATACTCAGGTGTCGCTAAAATTAACCCATCAGCGTGACTAACAGCATTTCGTAACCGCTGAACATCTGGGTACTCTGCATACTCTTTTTCACCATTGCAAAATGGTAGCTGCAACTGCCGCAAATCGAGAATTTCGATCTCTGCACCTAGGGCTTCTACACGTTGCGCTGCTACCTGCAAAGCGATCTGTGTGTAGGAGTTCGGCCTTAAACTACCACCAATACCAACAATTTTTACCATAATTAACCCACAAACTACTAACTAACTACTATCACCAGATTTTTTAAAAACGAAGTCATTACGACTATGTTTATCTTAACGATTTGTATCGTAATATGTCAAATTACAATTCACCGGAAAATTTTATGATTAACGTGTGAAGCGAATAGAAAAGAAAAAATTTTGTCACAATAGTTACTAAATGCCTAACCTAATAATGAGTGTTATACCAGGCTTGCTTGCTTGTCATCCCACTGAGGAGTATATTTATCCGAACTGATCGAGTTCATACCAGAACTGAGATAGATTTGGGAATGGTTTTGTATGGAAGTTAGACTAGATAAGAAAACTGTAATTTCCAGTTATTGGAATTTTTGCTAGAAGAATAGGCATAAAACCAGCCCTCAGCTTATGCCATCAGAAAAAAGGTAATTATTATGACAAATTTGGAAAAAAAGGCATTGATGAAACAGCGATGTCAAGCGACAAGCCGCTCCGCGTCTACGCCAAAACGCCTTGCTTGGGCTGGTGCGCTAGCAGCCAGTTTAATCATGTTGCCAGGTATGTTTGGAGATGCTCCCGCTTTTGCACAAAAAGCAGAGCGCGACTCTCTAAATTATGGCGAGTTGATCACAAAAGCGAAGGCAGGAGAAGTTAAAAGAGTAGAGTTGGACGAAACTGAACAAATAGCAAGGGTGTATCTACAGGGGCAAAAGCCGGATGCACAACCCCTAGAAGTAAGACTTTTGGCACAAAACACAGAGTTAATTAATATTCTTAAAGAAAAGAATGTTGATTTTGGTGAGGTTTCTTCTGCTAACAGTCGAGCTGCTGTAGGGCTATTGATCAACCTGATGTGGATTTTGCCACTTGTTGCTTTAATGTTATTGTTCCTCCGCCGCTCTACCAATGCCTCTAGCCAAGCGATGAACTTTGGCAAATCCAGAGCACGCTTCCAAATGGAGGCGAAAACTGGAGTGAAGTTTGAAGACGTAGCAGGAGTTGAAGAAGCGAAAGAAGAACTCGAAGAAGTCGTTACTTTTCTCAAGCAGCCAGAAAGATTTACCGCTGTAGGCGCACGTATTCCCAAGGGAGTGCTATTGATCGGCCCCCCTGGTACAGGTAAAACTCTCCTAGCAAAAGCGATCGCCGGGGAAGCAGGCGTACCCTTCTTCAGCATTTCCGGTTCAGAATTTGTAGAAATGTTTGTTGGTGTGGGTGCATCCCGTGTACGCGATCTGTTCAAGAAAGCCAAGGATAATGCTCCCTGTCTAATATTTATCGATGAAATTGATGCTGTAGGACGCCAGCGGGGTGCTGGTATCGGTGGCGGTAATGATGAGCGAGAACAAACCCTTAATCAACTGCTGACTGAAATGGATGGGTTTGAAGGTAATACTGGCATCATTATTATTGCTGCTACCAACCGCCCAGATGTACTAGATGCAGCACTACTCAGGCCAGGACGCTTTGACCGACAAGTAATGGTAGATGCACCGGATCTCAAAGGACGACTGGACATCTTAAAAGTCCATGCGCGGAATAAGAAAATTGATCCTAGTGTGTCATTAGAAGCGATCGCTCGCCGTACTCCTGGTTTTACTGGGGCAGATTTAGCCAACTTACTCAACGAAGCTGCCATTCTCACCGCCAGAAGGCGCAAAGAAGCTGTCACCCTCCTTGAAATTGATGATGCTGTAGATCGGGTAGTTGCAGGGATGGAAGGCACAGCCTTGGTAGATAGTAAGAGCAAGCGCTTGATTGCTTACCACGAAGTTGGACACGCCTTAGTAGGCACATTGCTCAAAGACCATGACCCTGTGCAGAAAGTCACACTCATCCCACGGGGACAAGCACTAGGATTAACTTGGTTTACTCCCAACGAAGAACAGGGATTAGTTTCTCGTTCCCAACTCAAAGCCAGGATTACTGCAACTTTGGGCGGTCGCGCTGCCGAGGAAATTGTTTTTGGTAAGCCGGAAGTGACCACAGGTGCAGGCAATGACTTGCAACAAGTGACAGGAATGGCACGGCAAATGGTGACACGGTTCGGGATGTCTGAATTAGGCCCATTGTCTCTAGAAAACCAGAGTGGAGAGGTATTTTTAGGACGTGATTGGATGAATAAATCAGAATATTCTGAGGAAATTGCCGCCAAAATTGACTCTCAAGTGCGCGAAATTGTCAATAGCTCTTACATAAAAGCAAAAGAACTGTTGGAAGAACATCGCACAGTTTTGGAACGTTTAGTAGATTTGTTAATAGAACAGGAAACAATTGAAGGCGAACTATTCCGCAAAATTGTTGTTGAAAATACCCAAGTAGTTGATGAGAAATTAGCTGTACCTCATTAAAGATTTATACAACAATAGATTCCCGACTTTTATAAAAAGCCGGGAATCTAAGCTTTGCTATAAAAGTCGGGAATCTAAATTTTCTTAAAGTTATTTTTATCAAGATGACAAACATCTTTTTAGTAAAATCGGATCTACTATATCAGTCTGTTCACCATAGTTATGCAAATTAAATTGGATTTGCAGTAAGAGACGATCTTTAGAGATTGGAGGTGTTGCTTTATGGAAACAAAATACATCTTCAGCAAAACCAAAACCCGCTGCCCCACAAACAGTTAAACTATTTTCTGCTCCATAATAATCCAGTAGTTCTGCTTCAGGTTGTCGTCTAATTAAAGAGAAAAGATAAGTAAGTTTCTTCCGCTTGTGACTCCCACGGATACAGACATGAGGGCCACTCAATAAATCTACATCGGTTAAATAAAAGAAAAATCTTAAGCTGCGATAGTCGTTTAAATCGTAATGAAAATTCATAGCAGCTTTATTTAAATCATATCTAGCTTCTTTGACTACGAAAATCCAGTGTAACCGACTGCCTGTAAATACAGTAGTTTTACCTAAATATTTAGTAGCAATATCTAATAACTTTGGATCACTGGCTAGTTTTTTAATTGCTGGACAAAGCATAGCAGTATTGTAATACTCACCCCGGATAAAGGGTTTTCCATGCTGCTTTATTGCTTTATCTTTTTCAGAATACAAGAACCCACACATATAGTCTGCATCTCCGTAACAATTATTGGTATTAGCAAAGCTAAGAATTTCTTGAAGAATAGATTTCGGTATCTGAAGTCCTAAGTAGACTCCATCTTTTTCTAGAGAGTCAACGGCATCATCAACTTTAAGATCTACAAAACTGGAGAACCTGAGATCATAATTCTTCGGCTTAGAGTTTTTATAAAAGGAGATGATAAAAGAATAAACAATTCTAAATCGACCTATTAAAAACATTACAAGCCAAAGAGGATTTGTCTTGACTTTTACGTAATATGGATAAAGTTTTGAGTGGATCATTGACGTGACCTTTAATAGTATATAAGTTGAGTATGTTTTTGGCTTTTTTATGTCATCTGGCCATTGCAATAACTCTCATTAACTGTGAATTAATGAGAAAGCAATGGTGTATAAATTAGTTTTTGAGACTGTGGTTTTAAATGAGATGCCACAGCCCAAAGTGATGCTATAAAAAGTTAGAAGTTTCCAATGCAAACTTCTATCCTTTGAACTAAGTTTTGGGAATGTTGTCTAAGCTCTAGAATTTGTGGATAGAAGCCTGCAACATATATTCAGTTAAGGTAGTCAAGAGCCTTTTATTATCAGTTAAAAGGCTCTTGTATGTTTGATAATTACTGAGAAATCAAGCCGAAGAATGTAATAAGTTTGGCAAATTTGCCGAGTCAAAGGGCAACACTTACTTCGATGCGCTACTATATTTGGCTAGCGCTTTTTTGAAAAGCGACTTTCAATAATACGGTTATTTAAACAATACGTTTATTTAATTGATAATGCAATACTTTTTTCAGTAATTTTACTGTTTAAAAAATATATTGATATCAGTACCACACATAAAATAAAAGTGTGTGATTTATTTTTTTGTAAATCTTACAGTTTTTTATGTTTATTAAATTAAAAACGAAATTATCTTTATAAATGCAGTTGATATTTTTCTAATTAAGACAATTTTTGCTGTAACTACTATAGGAATCTGCCTAATTTATAAATATGCCAAAATGGCAACAAAAATTCCACATCGAATGCTTTAATTAAATATTTTACTTAATTAATAACCAGAATCGCGAATAAATTTTGACTCTTGAATGATGACTTGTGACTGTTGAGGCTGAACTCTTGAACCTGTTCTTTTAGCAACCCGCTGCTGAGAATACATTTCCCGCAGAACCATTGCTGGGTCTACATAGTTGTTGGCATATTTAAGTCCCCAGTGGAGATGAGGCCCAGTGGTACGTCCAGTCATCCCTACCCTGCCAATTCTGACTCCAGTTGGTATCTGCTGACCTTCCCAGATTTGTATTCCACCTGCGTGGTCGATTAGATAGCGACGACTATGTGCAGTTTCGACGTATCCTTCCAGATGGCAATAAGTGTGTTCCCATTCTCCTGATTTAATTACCATGTGAGTGCCACAGGCATCGCGGTCGCCAACTTTAACTACTGTACCTGCCCACCAATTGCGAATGTAACTACCTTGTGAGGCAGCGATATCTAAGCCTCCGTGAAATTCCAAATTAGAACCGCCAATAGCAGAACGGCGATAGCCAAAAGGAGATGTATAAGCTTGAAAGTTTTCTACAGGGAAAGAAGCTGCTAAACAACTATTAGCTCTGATTACTTTTGGCTGTAGTTCTCTAGCTTTAGCTTTAGTGTTTTTTGGCTTAGGCAATAAAGGATCTGCTAACCAACTATTAGCTACCACTACTTTGTCTGGCTGCACTTCTTTAGCTTTAATGCTTTTTGGCTTAGGTAACTGAGTCATTAAACTTGTAATACTCAATCCTAATATAAATAGAATAACTCCAAAAATTCCTGCTCTTTTGTCTTGCTTATTCATTATTTCTATCTTTCATTCGTAAAATATGTATATTTTTTCAATTTCTGTCTAAAACCATTTTAAATATATAACAGGAATTTAAATTCAGTAATACAAATCAATCAGAATTTTTAATTTATTTATTCTTATCATTTGTTTGTGATGCAATATTTTACTTCAATATAACAGTGTTTTAAGTCATTAAGTATACGACAATAAACTTTTGCAATGTCAAATTTATTGATTAATTAATGAAATCATAAAATTATTTTGGAATAACAATTTTGAATCTATTTAAGTAGTGTGCTTGTTTATTATTTAATATGCTTTAATACTTAAAACAATTAAATAATTATAGTTAATTATACAGCTATACTGAATATGTAAAATACATGCATATAACTAAAAAAATTAACTAAACATAGCTTAGAAGTAAGTTAGATAGAGTTAAGCTTTGTAGGAAAAAATTTATCAATTAGTCGAAATCTTGTTAACCTTTATGCTTAAAATTGCTTAAGAGGTCGATTGAGTATTAATGAAAAATCAAATCGACCATTTGTAGGACGCACCCAAGCTATGCTGACCGAAATTTTACCTTTCAGTTTTGAGTTGGACACGATCGCGATCGCTGGAGCGAGTTTCTGGTCTCTGGCACTATATTTAGCTTTTTCCCCAGTTAGTGAATGGGTAATCAAGCAACTAGACCGCTGGTTTAATTTCGCCGAGCGATCGCTTTATACCAGTCAATCAGAATTTGAAAAAACTCGTAAGGCCAGAGAATCCCAAAATGCTTTTTACGCCTCACTGTTTAGCATTGTGCCTTTCTTGATAGTCGGCGCTTTATTTAACTGGGGTCTGGAAATTAGTCTAGGTGATAGCTGGGGAATTAGTACAGGTATATTAGCTTGTATGGGTGCTGGTATTTATGAACTTGGGCGCAGGGATGGGGAGTCTTCGGATTAGTCAGTTGTCATTTGTCATTTGTTAAGAGTCAAGGGTCAAGGGTCAAGGGTCAAGAGTCATTTGTCATTTGTTAAGAGTTAAGAGTCAAGGACCATTAATCTTCTCTTCCCCTGCTCCTCCAATTCAATTTTCGATTTTGAATTTGGGATTTTAGATTGTTTAATCCAAAATCTAAAATCTAAAATTCCTCTGCTTTTGCTACTTCTCAATTTCCTCGTACACAATCTGTGCAATCTTACTTGCTGCTCCGCTTTCGCCACGAATGCTACGCAGCTTGGCTCGCATATCGTCCAATTTTTCTGGATGAGCCAAAAAATCTAAAACCATTTCCCCTATTTCTTGCGGTTGGAGTTTGCCCACAAGTTCTGGCACAATCTCTGACTGCGCCCAGATATTCGGCCATGCCAATAGACCTTTGCGTTTTAAGAAAAACCAGTTAATTAACTTGGCAAAGGTAGAACCCACTCCCGGCAAGTTTGCTAATAGCCCTGGTAAGCCATCCCAAGAACGCATAGCATCTAGTTGTTGTGTTGGCAGCAAAACAATCATCGGCACGGCTAAGGAACCGAGTTCGGCCGTGTTTGCCCCAACTGTAGTTAAGCAGATGCAGCACTGAGATAATAAATGATATGCAGGCGTTTCTTCCAACAATTCCACAACAAGATTAGTTTCTGTTTTGAGGGTAGGAAGTTTGTAGGTGGAAGGTAATGCCGTGTTCTCCTGTGGGAAAATTAAGGAAGCACCAGTAAAGTCAAAAGTTTCAACAAAAGGGTTTTTCTGTGGATCGGCAAAACTAGCTAAAGTTTGTAAATCTAAAGTTGGGGCTACAGGAATCACAAATCTGGTGTGTGGCCTTTTTGCGTGAACGTATTCAGCAATGGCTAAAGTTAATGGCACTCCTTGAGCTAATTTTGCTGCTTTTGATCCAGGTAAAATGCCAATCAAATCAGTTTTTTGTGCTTTGTCATTTGTCATTTGCCCTTTGTCCTTTGCTAAGGACGAATGACTATTAGTTTCTAGCATTAAGTCTCCCACAACAGTCAGTTTGTGGGCATATTTTTGGTTTATGCGGGCAGCGACTTCGGGTTTCATGACTGCAAATCGGTCAATCAAGTTATGCCAACGAGCTTCCCATTCAGCGTAAACAACCGTTTTATATCCCAGTCTTTTGCCGATCGCTACAGGAAAAATTTGATCACCACCGAGGAAAACAATTACACCGCGACTTCTCCAGTCCCAATTCTCAAATGTTTTTCCCCAAAGCAAAAATTGCCAAAAATGCTCTGCTCCCTGCACTCTGTCTACTTCTGGGTAAGAAAGGGCGATCGCTGCTTCTTTGCCACTGGCATTTGGGCAAGGTGATAACACTACAGAAATCCTGACAACAGAACGGTCATCCCCTAACTTTTGTCGCAATGCTCTTACTACCGGGCGTACCCAAGTCGTTACCTCACCAGGGCCATTCGAGAGAATCAAAATATCAGATGGTTGGTTTGTCATTTGTCATTTGGCCATTTGTCATTAGTTAAAAATCGTAAGTTCCCCATTCCCCAGCCCAAATATTACATTTTCGTTACATAAACCAAAGTAATCACTCTTATTAATTGTCAATATGCGTTAATAAATGTTGCTTTTTTTATATCGATTTGTGTCATATAGACGACAAAATCACCAGTGGGTAAGCGTTTTCTGATAAAAAGTTCATATTGCCGAAGAGAATAAGTCACTTGTGGCAGCATCAGCCACTAAGAACTTCCAGTAGAGAACGCGCATCAAAGGAGCCTACCTGCATGTTCACCCACGTCAAGTCCACCATTAGACACATTGCGCCTGATAACCTGCGCGGACGTAATTTAATTAAGGTGGTCTATGTCGTGCTTGAGTCCCAGTACCAGAGTGCATTGTCGCAAGCGGTTCGCACGATTAACGAGAGCAATCCCAACTTGGCGATTGAAATCAGCGGGTACTTAATTGAGGAACTCCGCGACCCAGAGAACTACGAGGAGTTCAAACGGGAAATTGAGAGTGCGAATATCTTCATCGCTTCACTCATTTTCATCGAAGACTTAGCACAGAAAGTAGTAGCAGCTGTAGAACCACACCGCGATCACCTTGACGTTTCCGTTGTCTTTCCCTCCATGCCAGAAGTAATGCGCCTAAACAAAATGGGCAGCTTTTCTCTAGCACAGTTGGGTCAGTCGAAGAGTGCGATCGCCCAATTCATGCGGAAACGCAAAGAAAAATCCGGTGCGGGATTCCAGGATGGAATGCTGAAGCTTTTGCGAACTTTGCCGCAAGTGCTGAAATTCCTGCCAATGGACAAGGCACAAGATGCCCGAAATTTCATGCTCAGCTTTCAGTATTGGCTGGGAGGTTCTCCAGAAAACCTGGAAAACTTCTTGCTGATGCTAGCTGATAAATATGTATTTAAAGGTTTAGAGAAACAAAATTTTGCATCTACTACATATCAACAGCCAGTAGTTTATCCCGATTTAGGGATTTGGCATCCTTTGGCTCCCAATATGTTTGAGGATGTTAGAGAGTACCTCAATTGGTACACAGCCCGTAAGGATATATCCAGCGATCTTAAAGATCCCCTAGCTCCCTGTGTTGGGTTGGTATTGCAGCGCACCCATCTCGTTACAGGCGATGATGCCCATTATGTGGCGATGGTGCAAGAGTTGGAAGCATTAGGCGCACGGGTACTTCCCGTATTTGCTGGTGGTTTGGATTTCTCCAAGCCTGTAGATGCTTACTTCTACGAACCAACTACCAACATACAGTTAGTAGATGCAGTGGTATCGCTGACTGGTTTTGCCCTCGTTGGTGGCCCAGCTAGACAAGACCATCCCAAAGCAATTGAGTCGCTCAAACGCTTAAATCGTCCTTACATGGTAGCGTTGCCCTTAGTATTCCAAACCACAGAAGAGTGGATGGATAGCGATTTGGGTTTACATCCGATTCAAGTAGCTTTGCAAATTGCGATTCCTGAATTGGATGGAGCAATTGAGCCGATAATTTTATCAGGTAGAGATGGGACTACAGGCAAAGCGATCGCACTGCGCGATCGGGTCGAAGCTGTAGCGGAACGCGCTTTAAGATGGGCGAACCTCCGCCGCAAGCCGAAGCTTGATAAAAAAGTTGCGATCACCGTTTTCAGCTTCCCGCCAGATAAAGGCAACGTGGGAACCGCCGCTTATTTAGATGTTTTCGGCTCCATTTATGAGGTAATGAAAGCCCTCAAAAATAACGGCTACGACTTACCAGAATTGCCCGAATCCGCCGAAGCGCTGATGCAAGAAGTCATCCACGATGCTCAAGCGCAGTACAGCAGCCCCGAACTCAACATCGCTTACAAGATGTCAGTGCCAGAATATGAGGCACTCACACCCTACTCTCAACGCCTAGAAGAAAACTGGGGCCCACCTCCTGGACATCTCAACAGCGATGGGCAAAACCTGCTAGTATACGGTAAACAATTCGGTAACGTCTTCATTGGAGTACAACCCACCTTTGGTTACGAAGGTGATCCGATGCGGCTATTGTTCTCCCGTTCAGCCAGTCCTCACCACGGTTTTGCAGCCTACTACACCTACCTAGAGCAAATTTGGGGAGCTGATGCCGTACTTCACTTTGGTACACACGGTTCCTTGGAATTCATGCCAGGTAAGCAAATGGGGATGTCTGGGGATTGCTATCCAGATAACTTGATTGGCTCAATTCCCAACCTGTATTACTACGCAGCAAATAATCCTAGTGAGGCGACAATTGCCAAGCGTCGGAGTTATGCCGAGACAATTTCCTACCTGACACCTCCGGCGGAGAATGCTGGTTTATATAAAGGTTTGAAGGAACTTAGCGAGTTAATTGCTTCTTACCAAACCTTGAAAGATACCGGGCGGGGCATTCCCATTGTTAACAGCATCATGGATAAATGTCGGATCGTGAATCTGGATAAGGATATCAACCTGCCAGAAACCGATGCTAAAGATATGACTGCCGAGGAGCGGGATAATATTGTTGGCAATGTCTACCGGAAGTTGATGGAGATTGAGTCGAGATTATTGCCTTGTGGGTTGCATGTTATTGGTAAACCACCGAGTGCAGAAGAAGCGATCGCAACTCTCGTCAATATCGCCAGCTTAGATCGTCAAGAAGAAGGACTTCAAGGCTTACCCGGAATTATCGCCAACAGCATTGAGCGCAATATTGACGATATTTACCAAAATAACGACCGAGGTATTTTAGAAGATGTCCAACTATTGCAAGACATCACCTTAGCCACCCGCACCGCAGTTAGTGCCCTTGTTCAAGAGCAAACCGACGCTGAAGGGCGAGTTTCGCTGGTTTCCCGTTTGAATTTCTTCAACATGGGTAAAAAAGAACCTTGGGTAGAAGCATTGCATAAGGCAGGTTATCCCAAAGTTGACACAGCCACACTCAAACCTCTGTTTGAATATTTGGAATTCTGCTTGCAGCAAGTTTGTGCTGACAACGAACTCGGAGCATTACTTAAAGGCTTAGAAGGCGAGTATATCCTACCTGGGCCTGGTGGCGATCCCATCCGCAACCCGGATGTATTGCCCACAGGTAAAAATATCCATGCACTTGATCCCCAATCCATCCCCACAACAGCAGCAGTACAATCAGCCAAAATTGTCGTAGACAGGCTTTTGGCACGTAACAAAGCCGAAAACGATGGAAAATGGCCAGAAACCATCGCCTGCGTCCTTTGGGGAACCGATAACATCAAAACTTACGGTGAATCCCTAGCACAAATCATGTGGATGGTAGGCGTGCGTCCGGTTCCCGATGCCTTGGGACGGGTGAACAAGTTGGAGTTAATTCCTTTAGAAGAGTTGGGACGCCCCAGAATTGACGTGGTAATCAACTGTTCTGGTGTATTCCGCGACTTGTTCATCAACCAAATGAACCTGCTAGACCAAGGGGTGAAGATGGCAGCTGAAGCGGATGAACCTTTAGAAATGAACTTTGTCCGCAAACATGCTTTGCAACAAGCTGAGGACATGGGGATTAATCTGCGTCAAGCAGCTACGCGCGTTTTCTCCAACGCTTCCGGTTCCTATTCGTCAAATATCAACTTGGCAGTAGAAAACAGCACTTGGGACAGCGAAGCTGAGTTACAGGAAATGTATCTCAACCGGAAATCCTTCTCCTTCAATTCCGATAACCCCGGAATGATGGACGAATCCCGGCAGATTTTTGAAAGCACGCTGAAAACTGCTGATGCAACTTTCCAAAATCTCGACTCTTCCGAGATTAGCTTAACGGATGTTTCTCATTACTTCGACTCAGATCCCACCAAGCTTGTGGCAAGTCTGCGGGGTGATGGTAAAACACCAGCATCTTATATTGCAGACACCACCACAGCTAATGCCCAAGTGCGGACATTATCAGAAACCGTGCGCTTGGATGCTCGTACCAAATTGTTAAATCCCAAGTGGTATGAGGGGATGCTGAATCATGGTTACGAAGGTGTGCGCGAACTCTCCAAGCGATTGGTAAATACAATGGGTTGGAGTGCAACAGCCGGCGCTGTAGATAACTGGATTTACGAGGATACCAACGAAACCTTCATCAAAGATGAAGAAATGCAAAAACGTTTGATGAACCTCAATCCCCATTCTTTCCGCAAGGTTGTATCAACTTTATTAGAAGTAAATGGACGCGGTTATTGGAAGACTAGCGAGGAGAATTTAGATCGTCTACGCGAGTTGTACCAAGAGGTTGAAGACCGGATTGAAGGAATAGACTAGGATTACACGGGCAGGCATAAAGCCTGCCTTAACAATGAGATAAGGTTAAAAAATGAAATATAAATGATTCAAACATTTCACAAGAAAGCATTAGAAAATTTGTTTAGAAAAAATTTGAATAAAGGAGTTCCTGCAAACTTAGAAAAGAAAATTAGAATCAGACTTGAAGTTATAGACTCAGCGTTAATTTTAGAAGATATTAGATTGATTTTGTCTTAACCTGTCACGAATGAACGAGGATAATTTAGATCGTCTGCACAAATTTTACTAAGAGGTTGAAGACCGGATTGAAGGGATAGAATAAAACATAATTTTGTAGAAAAGCGAAATCAAAATGTAGATACACTATAAATAATGTCTCTACATTTTTTATGAGTTTCTATAAAGCTACAGTATAATTTATAACTAAGTTAGTTATTTACTAATTTACACAACTAAATCTATTAGTCCTAATAGTTAAGAAAAAATACATGGCTGGAAACGATAGCATAGTTCTCGATAACATTATCAAGCAAAAGATCAATAAAAGTGACAATACATTAGCTGATGATGAATTCTTTGAAATATTTACATTTGAACAAATATTAAAAAAATACGACCTTTCGTATGACGAGCTAAATTATGGAAAAATAGGAGGAGGTGATGATGGTGGAATCGATGGATTTTTCATTTTTATTAATAATAATTTTGTTAGTGAGGATACAGAGCTAGACAACTTTAAAAAAAGTCCTCGCATACAATTATTTTTAATTCAATCAAAACGGTCTGATTCTTTTTCTGAGAAAGCTATTGAGAAATGGCTTTCAACTACAATGAATATTTTTAATTTAGAAAAGAATATTGAGCAAATTCAAAAATATTATAATTCTGATTTACTTAATAAAGTAACTTTTTTCCGTGAATTGTATCTCAACTTAGCATCACAACATCCTTCTATTGAAATAACATATGTATATGCAAGTAAAGGTGACGTATCAGCTATCAATCAAAAGATATACAATCACTCTGAAGTTTTAAAAGAAAATACTGTTAAATATTTTTCTGGAGCCAAGGTTAATGTTAACTTTGTTGGCGCACGAGAACTAATAGATTCTTCTCGGCTTGAGAAAAGCTATACTTTACAGTTAAAGTTTATTGAAAATTACATTTCGAGAGGTGAAGATAATTACGTTATTTTAGCGTCTTTAAAAGATTATTATAATTTTGTTACTTATGATAATGATGAGTTACGCACATATATATTTGCGTTTAATGTTCGAGATTATCAGGGTAGTAATGTAGAAGTTAATAAAGATATAAAAATAACTTTAGAATCAAATGAAAAAGTAGACTTTTGGTGGCTCAATAATGGGATTACTATTTTATCTTCTAGAGCAAGTGTTGCGGGTAAAACTATTAGCTTAGATGATGTACAAGTTGTAAATGGGTTACAAACAACAAATACAATTTATCATTATATAAAGAATAGAGAAGCTGATAACGACGCATTAAAGGAAGAAAGAGCTGTTCTCATAAAAATAGTTGTCACAAATGATCCAGAAACTAGAGATCGTGTTATCAAAGCAACAAATTTCCAAACTCCTATTCCACCAGCCTCTTTAAAAGCTACAGATCCAATACAGTTAGACATAGAAAATTTCTTTCTAAATCATGAATGGTTTTATGACCGAAGAAAAAATTATTACAAAAACACAGGTAAACAACTTGATAGAATTATTAGTATTCCATACCTAGCTCAAGCGGTCATAGCAATAGTTTTTCATGAGCCAGATATTGCACGGTCTAGACCATCGTCAATACTTAAGAAAGATAATGATTACAAACGTGTTTTCAGTCAAAAAATTAGTCTTGAAGTGTATCTGCTTTGTGCGAGAACGATGAAAAACTTAGAAAGCTCTATTCGTATTCTTACGTCGGGTAAATCAAACAATGTGGCTATTAATGAACAGTGGAAACATGCATCACCAATTCGTATATTGATGTTTCATTTAGGGATGTTACTAGTAGTAAAAACACTTCAAAAACGTGATTACAAACCGAAAGATGTAGAATCAATTAAAAATATTGATTTTTCTAATGAGCTTATTATGAACATATTAGCTGAGTTAATTCAATTAACTAATGATTATGTAATCCCCAAAGAAATACCTATAAACATTGGGATTAAACAAAAAGATTTTGTCACATTTATATTAGAAAATGTTTTGCTAGAGTAATCTAAAAAGTGCGATTTTGGGAGTATGGTAGCGTGATCGCACTTTGGAAGATTTTGGGTATGTAAGGTGCGATCGCACTCACTCTTACACAACAGGCGATCGCTTTATTTTTAAGGTTTTCTGTAAGGCGTAGGCGTAGCCCGTCGTAGACATCGCTCTATTAGGCATCAAAGCAGATGTAGCGTTTGATTTGATGGACAAAATCTTGTCCGCTATATTTGAGGTGCACCAGTTGCTTCCTCACTCCAAATTAATCAGCATGGACATCACAGCTACTTTGAACGAAATCACAACTCTCAGTGTTGAAGATAGAATCCGTATTGTGCAGGCAATTTGGGATACCATCGCAGCGGAGCAAGTTTACCCTGATTTAACCGATGCACAAAAGCAAGAGCTTGATCGTCGAATTGCTGACTATGATTCAAATCCAGATAATGTACTGACTTGGGAGGAAATCAAAGCATCGATTAAGAGACAGCAATGAATTATGTCTTGGTGTTTCGCCCAGAAGTTCGAGAAGAACTCAATGATGCACACAGTTGATACGAGACGAGAGTCAGAAACCGGGTCTGGGTGACGAGTTTTTAGACTGTGTAGACGAAACGGTGAATCGAATTTCTCAGATGCCAGAATCTTATGTAATTGTCTACGGTGATATTCGACGAGCAGTACTGCGACGATTTCCCTATGCTGTGTATTATTGGATTGTTTCGAGCTGAGTAATAGTGACGGCAATTTTTCATGGTCGCAGAGATCCAAAATCGTGGCAGACGCGAACCTAACACTACAATTACGGGCGATGTCTAACGACAAGCCCTACGGGTGACGCTCATACCTTGCTACCGCTACGCTGACGCCAGTTCCTTTATACCGACGGCACACGGCACTTCCTACAAGTCGGCGTAGCCGCCCAACGGAGTGCTTGGGAACCCGTCCACCTGACTGGCTCATCGCTACGCGTCTACGCTTTGTTTTTCAGGTTTTCTGCAAGACGATACCTCAGGTAAGCTCTGCTAACACACTTTTATTAACTATCAAAACTTTTCAAGCTAGATAAATTCGTACCTCAACAGATTAAGAAACGCTATATTAAAATCCTTTACTCACAAATACAAAACCGCGTGTTTTACCTGAAACAGAATCAGTGGTTGCCATTGCCTTCCATAGATCGGTTGTCTTTACCCAAACTGGCGGATATTTGTAACGAGAAACATCCATAATTAAAAATCTATCTGTCTGCTCATTATATGCTGCTAATGGGGAGATATGCCCGCCTCTTTCTTGACCAATTTCTTTACGTAAATAGTTAATTAAAACAAAGTTTTTCGGTTGTTTTAAATTCTCTGCTGCTAATTTACGAAACTGTTCTAAATTAGTGTTAGCTGCGTGGTAAACATTAACCTTAACACCGTAGCTAGTTAATAATCCTCCCAATTGCTCTAGAGTCATCCCTTGACGAGAAACAACTTCAGGAGTTAGCACTTTTTTTGTAGCTTCATTATTAAAAAAGTTCTCTTGAGTGAATACTCGATAAGGCTTATATTGTGGTGCTTCCGGTGCAGGAATTTGCAAGCCATTCAGCACCATAACAATACTAGCAACACCACAATATGTCTGATTGTTTTGGGTAATAAACTGCATACTCAGTGGAAAAAAATCTTCTCTTGATTTACTGTCAACTAATAAATTTTCTCCCTCATCGGAATTAAAACCAATCAAATTAGGCGAAAGAGATAATGTTTGAGATAAAACAGTCCCACTAGAAATACACAGCCCAATAATCGAAGCTTGAAGTAATGTTTTGGTAGTTTTTAAGAAAGTGTTATTCATAACTAAATCAATTAAATAAATTCATATCATACCAGTATCAATACAGTTGAGTTAAAGGGAAAAGTAACTCATGTTTTAAATACATCCTTTACCCTTTACCCCTTAACCTTTTCCCAGATTCCTCGAAAAGTGAAAAGCGTTTATGCGAACCGGATTGAAACGACCATGCTAAGCAGAAAGAGATTTTTTAGTCTTTTTGAAAGAATCTAATCCTTTTAATTTGCGGAACTCCTGAACAACATCTTTAATATTGCGTAATTCACCCTCAACTAAATTATTTAATTGTCGCATTTCATCTGCTGAGATTTTACCAGCAAGTTGAGCGATCACCTTTCTCAATTCTGGATATTTCTGTAAAGTTTCTTGACGGACAATTGGTGCAGCTTCATAAGGAGGAAAATACTGTTTATCATCTTTTAAGACCACTACACCCAAGCGAGAAATCTGACCATCTGTAGAACTACCCGCCACCATATCTACCTGTTTTTGAACCAGAGCACGATATACTAAACCCAAGTCCATAATTTGGGGTGGTTTGGCAAAACGTAAGTCATAAGTTTTAGCTAATCCCGGAAAACCATCTTCTCGCTCCAAAAATTCATAGCCAAAACCGCCACGCCACTGCGGTGTATATTGACTAACTTGGGAGAGAGTTTGAATGTTGTAACGCTTAGCATCTTCACCGCGAATAATCATCGCAAAAGTGTTTTCAAAACCCAAAGATGGCATTACTTCCAAATTGAATTGCTGGGCATAAGCTTGTTTTAACTTCTCATAAACTTCTCTGGGATCACTAACTCCTTTTTGTTTTAAAATCCCATTAAAAGCTGTGCCTGTATATTCAATATATGCATCAATTTTACCGGAAGTAATTGCACTATGACAAATAAAAGAACCACCCAAGCGAGGACGACGATCTACTTTTAAATTAGTTGTCGCTTCGATTTGCTGTGCTAAGAGTTCTCCTAAAATATCTTGTTCAGTAAAATCTTTGGAAGCAACGATAATATTACCACCACTGCTACTACTACTTAAATTAGGTTTACAACTAGCGATTAGCAGTAACAAAGCAAAACTTAAAAAGCAAAATGCCAAAAATCTTTTCATGACTTGCTTAATTTTTAACTTTTAATTTATTCTCTATCCATCCAATTATTAAGTCAGCCAGTAAGGCAATTACCGCCGCCGGAAACGCTCCAGCTAAAATTAACTGATCATTTACTACTGATATACCGCGAAAAATAAACACTCCCAAACCACCAGCACCAATTGCAGCTGCAATAGTTGCAATGCCAATGGCAATTACAGTTGCTACTCGTACCCCTGCTAAAATCACTCCCATTGCCAAGGGAATCTCAACTTGCAACAATAATTGTATATCTGTCATTCCCATGCCTTTACCAGCTTCTCGAATAGCTGGATCTACACTAGTGATACCTGTGTAAGTGTTGCGAATTATTGGTAAAAAAGAATATAAAGTTAAGGCAACAATCGCTGGTACTACACCAATTCCGGCAATGGGGATGAGTAAGCCAAACAGTGCTAAACTGGGGATAGTTTGCAAAACATTTGCTATCCCAAGAATTGGTTGGCGGAGGTAGGTTTTGCGGGTAATCAAAATACCTAGTGGAATGCCTACAGATATGGCAATACTGATAGCAATACCCACCAAAAATAAATGTTCTAGAGTATGCTGAAGGATTTCTGGAGCATACTTGACTAGGAAGAAATCTTTCATAAAGTATCTTTCAGGGAACGCAGACATTGAAGAAAGGCTAGGCTTTCTGGATGTTGCGATCGCATAAATTCATCTGTTGTCCCCAATACTACCAATTCTCCCCCATACATTAAACCAATTCTCGATGCCAAAACAAAGGCTTCTTGAATATCGTGGGTGACAAAAACAACTGTCTTGCCTAATTCCTGTTGCAGACGCCGAAACTCTTGTTGCAGTTCTAGGCGTGTAATCGGATCGAGTGCGCCAAAGGGTTCATCCATCAATAATACTGGTGGGTCTGCGGCTAAAGCCCTGGCGACACCGACTCTTTGCTTTTGCCCTCCTGAAAGTTCATGAGGGTAACGCTGGGCAAATTGTGCTGGTTCTAAGCCTACCAATTGCAACAATTCATAAACCCGCGTTTTAATTTGTTTAGGTTGCCAACCTTCTAACGCGGGGACTAAACCTACATTCCGTTCAACACTAAAATGGGGAAATAAACCAGTTTCTTGAATTACATAACCAATTTTTCGCCGCAATTTAATTTCGTTCCATTGAGTTGTAGGAACACCATCAAATAAAACTTCGCCTTGTGTGGGTGTAAACAGACGATTAATTAACTTCATTGTTGTAGTTTTGCCGCTACCACTGCGTCCGAGTAATACTAGTGCTTCTCCTTGACGAATGGTGAAATTGAGATTTGATACTAAGGGGCGATGATTGCGGCTAAACGTGACATCTCGGAATTCAACAGCAATTTGGTTACTTTGCGGCATGAGTGGCTTTTGGTGGACGCTAGCTGGTTACTGGTTATATGTAATTATGTGCTAATTTTGCTAGCGAACACCCGATTTGCCTTTCCCAATTAGCTTACAAGCTAAAATTCCGCAGCGTGTAAAAGAGAAGACATTGCAGCAGTGTACACACAAGTCAAAAATTTTCACGCTGAACCCTGATCCTGCCTAGAACACCGATTCAGTATTCAAGATAGGGGCGAGAAAAACCGATTATTTCGTAGAGACGTTGCATTGCAACGTCTCTACAGTCAATGAGAATTGGTCGTTTTACCGAAAAGAAATCGGGTTTTTGCGATTACTGAATCGATGCTCCAGAACTTAAGTTCTAGGCTAATAACAAAAGTCCACTCAAGTGGACTGGATTGAATTTTTTATTGAGTCCTCTTTAGATGACTTGCGTTATGAGACTCGGAATAAATTCCGAAGCGGGACAGATACACTGTGCCAGGATTTGTGTGTACACCGGAGCCTGCTTCCCCTACTTTCTATGCAGTTTTACCATTTTCCTCTGATGCTTGTCCTGCACCAGCTTTCAAGCGAGTTAATCTGCTTTTGCGTACACGTTCGCTGTCACGAATACCGCCCGCTATCTCATATTCGCTGCTGTTTCTGCCGTACTTAAAAGCAACTCCCCTCAGCAATTTGTCTGAAAGATTGCTTAAGTTTTTTTCTATCTCATCAATCTTAGTTTTGGAAGAGTCAACCACAGCAAGAGCAGCGTTATAAGCATCAAGCATAGTGCGTAACTGCTCAATTGATTGAGTCAGGTTTTGCAAATTGCAATTATCATCAAAATTCATATTTGGATCAATTGCTTTTAGTCCAGCAGATCTAAATTCAGCTTTTTCTAGAACACGGGATGTGCGTTTCTGACGGGTCATAAATATATTCCTTAAAGGACGATTAAGAACTATTTTGACCTAATAAAGCTGTTTTCCGGTGTAGTAGAATTAGTGAATAAATGTATTGTATAAAACAAACTTATTCAATATGTCTGGGTAATTTCTCTTAAGCGGTATTTTGTACTTGATTTTATTCGCATAAGCGTAGCTCGTTGTAGACATCGCTTTCATGTTAGTAACGAAAACCGCAAGGTTAAGCATGAATATCGCGATATCGATAATTAAAATTGTAATGTTGATAATGAATATTGCAATATTGCTTATGAATATCGCGATATCGATAATTAAAATTGTAATGTTGATAATGAATATTGCGATATTGCTTATGAATATTGCGATGTTAAGGATAAATATCGTTTAATTTCCACTTCTTTTGTTATGCAAGAAGTTTAGAAAGAGTTTTGAGATTACTACTCTTCTGCAATTAAGTCGCTTTTAATCAACCGTTTCTGTAAAGCAACAACAACAGCAGTCTGGCGATCGCCTACTTCTAGCTTATGTAAAATGGTATGAACATGCACCCTGACTGTTCCAGGTGTAATGTAGAGTGCAAGAGCAATTTCTTGATTAGTTTTTCCTGCTGCCAACAGCGATAAGATTTCCTGTTCGCGGTGGGTTAGAGGATTTGCAGGTGTTAAAAGGTTTGTCATCTGAGACTGAGACGGAGTAGACGCAAAAGCAGAGCGAATTTCATTGGTTGCGGTTTCATCCCACCACGATGCACCAGCAGCAACAGAACGGAGTGCCAAAACCAATTTTTCAGCAGCAATTCCTTTAAGGCAATAGCCTTGAGCGCCTGCCTCAATCAAACGTGCAATCAGAGATTTTTGAGAATGGGAAGTTAAAACTAAGATTGGTAGACGAGGATTTTGCTGCTTGATTTGTTTACACGCCTCAATTCCTCCAATTCCTGGCAATCCGACATCTAACAGTACTAAATCAACAGGGGTATGATTGACTAACTCAATAGCTGTTTCACCATCTTCAGCCTCAGCCATAATCTCTAACCCAGTCTCTTGTTGCAACCGCACACGCAAGCCTAACCGGAAGAGTTCATCATCCTCAACTAGGAGAATTTTGATTGGGGTAAGGGGCATCTCACAAAGTTAGAGAGGATTGAAATGGATAAACGGGAAGCTTAAAAGCAAAGATAGCACCACTGGGTACTCTGTTCTCTGCCCAGATTATACCGCCATGCGCTTCAATAATTTGGCGAGATAGGTAAAGCCCTAACCCAGAGCCTTTGCCTTGGCGGTCGCTACTTCCCTGGTAAAATCGCTCAAATAAGTAGGGGAACTCTTCAGGCTGGATACCCGCACCCGTATCTAAAATTTTGACAACTTGATAGGACGTTTGGCCTGTTAAGACGATTTCAACATGATCACTACGCCGGGAATGGTTAATAGCATTCACCAGAAGATTGATAAAAACTCGTTTTAGTTGTAGGACATCACCCTTAACCCATAGCGTTCGCCGCCAATCAGAGTCACCATAACTAAACGAGAAATAAACCCGACGATTTGCAGCTAATTCAGTGAGGGTACTAGCTGTTTCCTCAGCCAAAACAACTAAATCTACAGGTACTAAATCAAGCTTTAAGCCTTCAGTATCATTACGATAGACATCCAACAACGTTTCTAGGAGTTGTAGGGAAGTCTCATGGCTACGTGCCATCGTTGCTAAAACTTTCTGCTGTGCTGGTAAGACTGCACCAAATTTTTCTTGTTGAAAGGCCTTAAGAGCTTCAATTGCTCCCAGTAGCGGTGTTTTCAGATCGTGAGTAAGTGTGGAAGCAAAATCTTCTCGCAATCTGACTAATTCTTCTTGTGCTTCTAACTTTGCCTTAGTCAGGGCGATCGCTTCTTGTGAGCACCGAATGCGATCGCTCAAAAACCCTGTTACAATCAATGCCATCGCTGCGATCGCTCTACTTGCAACTATGGAAGCCTTGATCACTTCACCTCCTGGTACTACAAGATTCAGCATCGTTAAGCACACAGCCACGAGTGTAGCTTGAAAGGTGGCAAGCCGCCCCAGCCAAAAATTTGCCAATAAAATTGGCCCCGTGTAGAGATACCCAAACACGTATTCATTTGGCGTAGAAAACTCTACAGTCAAAACAACTATAAACAGACTAGCAATGAGCAAAGATTTGCCCAAAGGCGATTTTTTATTAGGTAATTTAGCTTTCAAAGACACTATTTATAAAATGGTTATTTTTATGCATTATATATTAACTAAAAAACTCAAACTTTCTTTTATATATTTATCTAATTTTACCTAGCCTATTATTAATTTGGTTAAATATAGTTTATCCAAAAATATAAACATATATAGAAGCTAGCTAAACACCTTAAACACTTATCTATATAGAAATAAACGTCATGCATAAACAAATAAACTTTATTTTATATCCTCATAACACTTGTTTTAATTGTCAAATTAACTAATGATATAAATTGAAATTAATTAGAGAACCTTATTTTCTGGGATAAACGTAAAAATGCAATTATGTCACTTAGTTACTACGCTCAAAATTTCCTTTAACAAAACGCATCCAGTTCGCTGTTCGCCCAAAGAGTGTTTAATCAAAAGTTAGAAAATAATGTCTTGGGATTTCTAAATTCATGTTACAAGGATGGATTCAAATTGTTCTAACGTTACTCATCGTCATAGTAACTACTCCCTTGTTCGGAAGATATATGGCTAACGTTTTTATGGGAGAGAGGACGTTACTCGACCCGGTGATAACTCCGATAGAACGAGTCATTTATAGCTTTAGTGTGGTGCGATCACCAAAGGCGGGGCGAAGCCCATCGCGTAGCGTCTCCGTAGGAGAATCGCCTAGGTTGGGGCGTAGCCCATCGCCAGATGAAATGACTGGGTGGCAATATGCTAAAGCTGTGCTGTATAGCAATCTCGTCATGGGGATTTTGGTTTACCTCATCCTCATAACTCAAGGATGGCTACCACTCAATCCCACAAGGCTAGGTGCGCCAAGTTGGGATTTAGCACTGCACACCACTCTTTCTTTTCTCACCAATACAGATCAGCAGCACTACTCTGGTGAGACAACTCTTAGCTATGCCAGTCAAACTTTTGCGCTTGGTTTTCTGATGTTCACTTCTGCTGCAACGGGTTTATCTGTTGGTATCGCCTTCATTCGCGGTTTAACTGGCAGACCTTTGGGCAACTTTTACACTGACCTCACAAGGTCAATTACACGAATATTACTACCCATGTCCATCATTGGGGGCTTGTTGTTAATCTTGGCAGGTGTACCAGAAACCTTGGCAGGCCCAGCAACAGCAGCCACCTTAGAGGGGGCGACTCAGGTAATTGCCCGTGGCCCAGTTGCCCACTTCGAGATTATTAAACAAATTGGAGAGAACGGCGGCGGTTTCTTTGGCATCAACTCTGCCCATCCCTTTGAAAATCCCAATGGTTTCTCTAACTTGCTAGAGACTTGGGCAATGATTTCCATCCCCTCAGCGTTGATTTATACCTACGGTTTATTTGCCAACAACCGCAAACAGGCATGGTTAGTGTTTTGGATGGTGTTTGTGATCTTTGCCTTTTTAGTAGGTATTGCAGCAGTAGGTGAGTTTCAAGGAAATCCTCTTGTTAATCCCCTGTTGGGAGGACAGCAACCCAACTTAGAAGGAAAAGAAGTTCGATTTGGTTGGGCGCAAACAGCACTTTGGGCGGTAATGACTACAGCAACAATGTGTGGTGCTGTAAATGGGATGCACGATTCCTTAATGCCGCCAGGTGGGTTTGCCACTCTATTTAATATGTTCTTGCAAATCATCTGGGGAGGCCAGGGAACTGGCACGGCGTACTTATTTATCTACTTGATTTTGGCGGTGTTCCTCACTGGTTTAATGGTGGGACGAACCCCGGAATTTTTAGGACGCAAAATCGAGAAAAAAGAAATCGTCCTTGCCAGCGTCATCTTGTTAGTTCACCCCTTTGCCATTCTCATCCCTTGGGCGATCGTCTTTGGCTTTCCTGATACTCTGTCAGGCATTAGTAACCCAGGTTTCCACGGCGTTTCGCAGGTGGTGTACGAATATGCTTCCGCAGCAGCTAACAACGGTTCTGGCTTTGAAGGGTTAGGAGATAACACCCTCTGGTGGAACCTCAGCGCCAGTGTCAGCATTTTAGCAGGACGTTATATCCCCATCATCGCCCTGCTGCTGCTAGCAGATAGTATGTCCCGCAAGCAAGCCGTTCCTATGACCTCTGGTACTTTGAGAACCGATACCAGACTTTTCACCGGAGTTACAGGGGGCGTGATTTTAATTCTTGGTGCTCTTACCTTCTTCCCCGTATTAGTTTTAGGCCCTCTGGCAGAAGCATTTCAAATTGCCAGAGGCGGATAAACAATTCAAATTTGCTCATTCAAAATGGAATCATCAACTAAACTTCGACAAGAACGCAAACATACGCCCAAAGTCAAAAATACTGGACTCTACTCTAGGGCTTTTCGGCAAGCATTTGTCAAGCTACATCCGCGCAATATGCTTAAGAATCCAGTGATGTTTTTGGTATGGGTAGGCACAATTATCACAGCGCTGGTAACGATCGCCCCTAACCTGTTTGGCAACATTCCCGGAGATAACCCACGACTGTTTAATGGGCTGATTACTTTAATTTTGTTCTTTACCGTTGTGTTTGCTAACTTTGCCGAAGCGATCGCCGAAGGACGGGGCAAAGCTCAGGCAGATGCTTTAAGAGCGACAAAATCCGATGTCACCGCACGTAAACTTCTCCCCGATGGCTCTATCCAAGAAATTAGCTCTACAGCCTTACGTCGCGGCGACCAAATCAAAGTAATTTCAGGCGACATCATCCCCGCCGATGGCGAGGTAATTGCGGGGGTGGCTTCCGTGGATGAATCTGCCATCACTGGGGAATCTGCACCAGTATTGAAAGAACCAGGGTCAGACATTGCCAGTTCCGTTACTGGGGGAACGCGCATCACCTCTGATGAGTTGGTAATTCGCGTTACGGCTGACCCTGGCAAAGGCTTTATTGACCGGATGATATCTCTAGTAGAAGGGGCTTCCCGCAGTAAAACTCCTAATGAAATCGCTTTGACGGTCTTGCTAGCAGTCCTTACTCAAGTATTTTTAGTGGTGATTGCAACTCTGCCTACGGTTTCAGTCTACGTTAAATCACCAGTAAGTATTGCCATGTTGATAGCCTTGTTGGTGGCGCTGATTCCGACCACAATTGGGGGATTATTAAGTGCGATCGGGATTGCTGGCATGGATAGAGTCGCCCAGTTTAACGTGATTGCTACTTCCGGGCGCGCGGTAGAAGTTTGCGGGGATATTAATACGTTGGTATTAGATAAAACAGGCACAATTACTTTAGGGAACCGTTTGGCAGAAGAATTTATTCCTGTTAATGGTCATTCCCTAGATGATGTGGCGAAAGTGGCGCTGGCATCTAGTGTGTTTGATGAAACACCAGAAGGAAAATCTATCATCAAACTTGCAGAGAAATTAGGAGCAACATTAGATTTCGACCCGAAACAAGCAGAAGGTATCGAATTTTCTGCCAAAACTCGCATGAGCGGCACTGACTTACCTAATGGCATCCAAATTCGCAAGGGTGCTGTAGATGCAATTAAAGGATTTGTCCGCTCCCGAAATGGAAAATTAACTCCCGAACTTGATGCAGCCTACGAGCGAATTTCCAGATTGGGCGGAACTCCATTAGCTATATGTCAAAACGACGAAATCTATGGTGTGATTTATCTTAAAGACATCATTAAACCAGGTATCCGAGAACGGTTTGATCAAATGCGGCGTATGGGGATCAAAACCGTTATGCTTACCGGAGATAACCGCATAACTGCATCTGTGATTGCTCAAGAAGCTGGAGTCGATGACTTTATTGCTGAAGCTACTCCAGAAGACAAAATTGAGGTGATTCGTTCTGAACAAGGACAAGGCAAGTTAGTTGCGATGACTGGAGATGGTACTAACGATGCTCCAGCTTTGGCTCAGGCAAATGTCGGAGTGGCAATGAATTCTGGCACGCAAGCGGCAAAAGAAGCTGCTAATATGGTAGACCTGGATTCTGACCCCACCAAATTAATTGATATCGTCACTATTGGTAAGCAATTACTGATTACTCGTGGCGCACTTACTACCTTTTCAATTGCTAACGATGTCGCCAAGTATTTCGCTATCATTCCCGCTATCTTCGCGGGAATTGGTGTTGGCAGTCTCAATATTATGGGTTTGGCAAGCCCTCAATCTGCGGTATTGTCAGCACTGATTTACAATGCCTTGATTATTCCGGCGCTTATTCCCTTAGCGCTAACTGGTATCAAGTTTCGACCGTTAACAGCTGATCAACTTTTACAACGCAATATTTTCATTTATGGACTCGGTGGCGTTATTGCTCCCTTCATTGCCGTCAAAGTGATTGATGTGCTGATTACTGCGGTTGGTTTAGCATAATACGATTTTGGATTTTGAACTATGGAATATTTACCACACAATTTTTCTGAAGTATTTACCTTCGTAACTTGCAAACGAAATCGCATTCCGCTAAATCTATTTTTGCTTTTGTGCTTTAACGTGCTGCTAGCACCAGCAGTACAGGCAGCGACTCCGGTCGAACTATCACGCTCTGCATCTTATGCCATTGCGCTTTTAGGACTTGTCACCCTCAGCCTATGCGTTTATTTATTTGTTGTGATTTTTCAACCGGAGAAATTTTAAATGAGTCAGCTACGCCAAATCAATAAAGCTATTCGTTCTACTGTTGCTCTGTGGGTGCTAACAGCATTACTGTATCCCCTGTTTATGCTGCTGTCTGGACAGATAGCGTTTTCCTTTCAGGCAAACGGTAGCTTACTTACCAATTCTCAAGGAACAGTCGTTGGTTCGGCATTGATTGGTCAACCGTTTAGGAGCGATCGCTATTTCTGGAGTCGTCCTAGCAGCATTGACTATAGTACTAAACCTGAAGTTGCCACCACAGGAACTTCAGGAGCCAGCAACCTAGCACCTAGCAATCCTGAACTCCTCAAACGCATTCAAGGAGAAGTAACACGGCTCAAACAAGCTAATATTCAACCTACCGCTGATTTAGTTTATGCCTCTGGCTCTGGTCTAGATCCACATATCAGCCCTGAAGCAGCCCAAGCACAGGCTCAGCGTGTTGCTACCTCTCGCCGTATTGATCCAAACCAAATTCAAAAGCTGATAAATGAAAACACTGATGGCAGATTCCTGGGTATTTTTGGCGAACCTGGAGTCAACGTCCTGAAGCTGAATTTGGCATTAGACGTTTTGCAATCCAACCTTTAGCTTTCCAAGTTTGGATTAGTAAATCTGAAGATTTTAAGACTCTATCTCAGCTAATTCTAACCAGCGCTCAGTCGCCACATCGATTGCTTGCTTGAGCGATTCTACCTGTTCATAGAGTTTTTGCACTTGGCTATAATTTCCCGGAGAAACGTTTGCTAGGGTTTTCTCGGTTTCTGTTTTCTCAGCTTCTAACTGAGCAATTTTACCTTCCAACTGCACCCATTCTTTTTTTTCCCAATTTGATAGCCCGCGCCGCTTTTTATTCTCTACTTCTTTAGGCACAGATGCAGCTTTCTGAACTTCTACATTTTTTTGCTTATCCTTT
This sequence comes from Nostoc sp. MG11, assembly GCF_014904695.1. Classification (GTDB taxonomy): domain Bacteria; phylum Cyanobacteriota; class Cyanobacteriia; order Cyanobacteriales; family Nostocaceae; genus Komarekiella. The sequence goes on from NZ_JACXXN010000017.1 coordinate 86,245, forward strand.
GTATTAGCAGCTTGTTGCTGTGCTTCTTCGGCTTTTTTATAGTCCAGATAAACTGAGTAATTACCTGGATATTGCCGGAGATTACCGCCCTCTTCAAAGGAAAAGATTGTGTCTATAGTGCGGTCGAGAAAGTAGCGATCGTGAGAAACTGCAATTACACACCCTGCAAAATCTTCTAAATAGTCCTCTAAAACTGCCAACGTCTGCACATCTAAATCATTTGTTGGTTCATCTAAAATCAAAACATTGGGCGCACTCATGAGAACCCGCAATAGAAATAAACGGCGTTTTTCTCCACCAGAAAGTTTATGAATTGGTGCATATTGCTGGTTTCCCGGAAACAGAAACCGCTCCAGCATTTGAGAAGCAGTAATTTGAGTACCGTCAGTTATTTTGACAAATTCTCCTTCTTCTTTGATATAGTCAATCACGCGCTGATCTTCGTTCAATGCTGTCAGTAATTCTTCAGAATGCTGGTCAAAATAACCGATATGAACTGTACCACCAATTTCTACACTGCCAGAATCAGGCTGAACCCGCCCGGTAATCATATCCATTAATGTGGATTTACCTGCACCGTTACCGCCGATAATGCCAATGCGGTCTTCTGGACTAAATTCGTAGGTAAAATTATTAATTAGAGTGCGCCCATCGTAAGCTTTAGAAACTTGATTTAGTTCAATAACTTTTTTGCCTATACGACGACCAACTGTAGAAATATCAACTTTACCCTGAACTTGCTTAAACTCAGTGTCTCGCAGAGCGTGAGCGCGGTCAATTCTCGCTTTTTGCTTAGTACTCCTGGCTTTCGGCCCTTTTTTGAGCCATTCCAACTCGCGCCGCAACACGCCTTGATGTTTGCGTTGACTACTGACGGCAGATTCTTCAGCTAAAGCTTTCTTTTCGAGGTAATATGAATAATTACCTGTGTAAGTATAAATGTCGCCTCGGTCAATTTCAACGATACGATTGGTGACACGATCCAAAAAGTAGCGATCGTGAGTTATCAGAAAAAGTGCACCACGATAACGGTTCAAATAACTTTGTAACCATTCCACAGAAAGAGCATCAAGATGGTTTGTAGGCTCATCCATGAGTAAAACATCGGGTTCTGATAGCAGTGCTGATGCTAAAGCGATGCGCTTGCGATAGCCTCCAGACAAAGTACCTATTTTGGCGTCAAAGTCAGAGATTCCTAATTTCGTAAGGATGATTTTGGCGTTGGTTTCTAGTTCCCAAGCGCCGCTTGCATCCATACGTTGCATCACCTCAGAAAGGCGAGACATTAGCTGACTGTCATCTGGATAATGAGCTAGTTTATCTGAAATTTCTTCGTACTCACGCACCAAAGCCATGTGTTCGCCACTGTCAGCAAAAACTTGCTCTAAAACTGTGTGATTTTCATCCAAATCTGGTTGTTGGGGTAAATAGATGATTTTAGAACCAGAGTTGACTAAAATTTGACCACTATCAATTGGTTCTAGCCCTGCTATCATCTTTAATAATGTTGATTTACCAGAACCGTTAGTACCAATTAAACCAACTTTATCGGTAGCATCAAGGCTAAAGCTAGCATCTATGAGAATTTCTTTGATGCCAAAGTCTTTTTTGACTGATTGTAGTGTAATAATACTCATAAGATTTAGTAATTTTTTATTAGTTATTAGTTCGGTAGGCAAGACATACGCCCTACCTACATTTGCCAAATTCTATACAAATAAATCCAAAGGTAAGTGTCCATACATTTCGTTGACTCCTCCTTCTTCGTAAGATTGGCAAGATACAAGTACGCCTCGATGATGTCCGAGATAGGAATCTAGATAGCACAAGCCATTTTTGCCATTTAATTTTATATAAACTGGCCCTTCAGATGTAGGTAGATTGTTGGGTGCTTCATAACCAAAAGCCAGAGAATAGGTTTTCATAGCCAAAATTCCTTCCTCTGCTGTATCAGCACAAATTCCTAAAATTTGATAATCAGAAAGGCTGCTAAGTAAAATTAAAGCATTACGAGTTATAGCTTTTTCTAATGGCTTGAGAACAGGCGCAATGTCTAGACAGTTGAATTTGTTCAGAATTTTTTTCGCTTCTTCAGCGGTGAGAGTGTGATCATTATGGGTTGACATAAACTTGGATTATTCCCTGGATGATGTTTCTTTTGTGTCTAAGTTGGGCTATACCCAACTTACTAATATTATTATTTACTCGAATTAAGGTTGATTTGAAACATTCCCTAGGTTGAAAATGAAAGGAACACTGCCTTTCGAGTCAGCACCCATAACGAGAACTTTTGGCATCTGAGCGCCGCCAGTCTTCCAAGCTTCGATTGCTTCTTTTTGCAGAACTAACTGTCCTCCTTGGGCTTTGAGAGTCTCTGCTAATAGTCTTTGAGCTTCTGCTTTACCCTTAGCGCGATTAACTTCTGCTTGAGCTTCTTGTTCAGCTTCCCGCGCCACATAAACGGCTCTTTGTGCTCGTTGTTCAGCAATTTGTTTTTCTTCAACTGCTCTAGCAAATTCCGGTGAGAACGTCAAGTCAACTACGCTAGTATCTAACACTATTATTCCATATTTGTCTAAGCGATCGCCTAACGCATTATCAAAGTCTTCCTTCAATTCACTTCTTTTGGTAATTGCTTCTTCTACTGTTCTTCTAGCAGCTGCAATTTTAAATGCTTCTTGTGTCTGAGGTGCAATGATTTTTGATACAATATTTTCCAAGGTTCCTTGTTTTCTTCTTACTTGAACTACTTGTGTGGGATCAAGGCGAAAATTAATTGCAAACCTTGCAGATAAATTTTGTAGATCTTTAGTAGAACTTTCTGCTGGTACTTCAAACTTTTGTACAGTCAAATCATACACATCTATCACTGAGATAAAAGGTGGTTTCAGGTGGATACCTTCCAATAAAGCACCATCTCTAGCTTTACCCAAGATGCTGATTACTCCTGCTTGTCCTGGATTAATGATAATAAAGGCATTTAGTCCAATAATTACCAGTATTGCCAACACAATTCCGAGAACTGTGGTTTGCCAATTTCCTAATTGCTGATCTTTCAAGTTATTATCTCCATGTGAGTCCTGAGTCTGAATTCTTGTGTAAAATAGTACGGGCAAATCTGAAGGTAGTAAATAGTCAAAAGTTTTGCTTAGACTTAAGTAAAATTAGTAAGTCTGAATCAAGTCTTCAATCTTTTAGGCTCAAGACTTTGTTCCGTGGTAATATCATTCACACGCAACTGCAAAAAGCCGTGGCTACAGTATTTAAATCTCATCGAGTACCAAGAAGGCGTAAACATTCAGTACATCCCCTCCAGCGCCTACTTGAGTATGGACACCAGTATCGTAAACAAATTTGGCTAGCAACTACTTATTCTATCCTGAATAAACTTTTTGACTTAGCACCACCTGGATTAATTGGGATTGCGGTGGATGTAGTAGTAAAGCAGCAGGATTCCATCATTGCACAGTTAGGGGTGAAAGATGTCTTTCAGCAATTTTTGATTCTTTCTTTCCTCACTGTTATTGTTTGGATACTAGAATCAATTTTTGAGTATGCCTACGCTCGACTTTGGCGCAATTTGGCGCAGAATATTCAACATGATTTGCGTTTGGATGCATACAAACATTTGCAAGATTTAGAATTAGCTTATTTTGAAGAACGTAGCACTGGCGGTTTAATGTCTATCCTCAGTGATGATATTAACCAATTAGAGCGGTTTTTGGATGTAGGGGCAAATGATATCATCCAAGTTGCCACAACTGTTGTAATTATTGGTGGTGCTTTCTTTATTTTGGCTCCTAGTGTAGCGTGGATGGCGATGTCGCCGATGCCATTTATCCTCTGGGGTTCGTTAGCTTATCAACGCTTGCTTGCACCTCGCTACGCTGATGTCCGCGAAAAAGTCGGCTTTCTCAATTCACGTTTGGCAAATAATATTAGCGGAATTACTACTATTAAAAGTTTTACTGCTGAATCTCATGAAGCCTCACGTTTAGAAGTAGATAGTGAAGCTTATCGCCAAAGTAATGGCAAAGCAATTAAACTTTCTGCTGCCTTTATACCTTTAATTCGGATGTTGATTCTGGTAGGTTTTACTGCCTTACTATTGTATGGAGGGATGGCCGCTGTTTCAGGAGAAATGTCTGTAGGCACTTACAGTGTATTAGTATTTCTAATTCAGCGCTTACTGTGGCCTTTAACCAGATTAGGCGAAACCTTTGACCAATATCAACGAGCAATGGCTTCTACTAATCGAGTGATGGATTTGTTGGATACTCCCATCGCTATTCATCCAGGAAATATAGGATTGCCTGTAGATGAAGTGCGTGGTGAAGTAGAATTTAAAAATGTCTATTTTGCTTATAAAGATAGATTACCAGTAATTAAAAATCTGTCTTTAGATATTCCAGTAGGAAAAACGATCGCAATTGTCGGTTCAACTGGTTCGGGTAAAAGCACTTTAGTTAAACTTTTGTTACGGTTGTACGAAGTGCAAACGGGAAGCATTACGCTGGATGGCATTGACTTACAAAATTTGAATTTGCAAGATTTACGCCGCTGCATTGGCTTAGTAAGTCAGGATGTGTTCTTATTTCATGGCACTGTCGCAGAGAATATTGCTTATGGTAGCTTTGACGCCACAGCTCAAGAAATTGTCATGGCGGCTAAGGTAGCTGAGGCGCACGAATTTATTATGCACCTGCCCCAAGGTTATGAGACAATTGTGGGAGAAAGAGGACAAAAGTTATCTGGTGGACAAAGACAACGGATTGCGATCGCCCGCGCAGTATTAAAGAATCCACCCATTTTGATTTTAGATGAAGCTACCTCAGCAGTAGATAATGAAACAGAAGCCGCAATCCAGCGATCGCTCGAACGGATTACCGTAAATAGAACTACAATTGCGATCGCTCATCGTCTTTCCACTATCCGCAACGCCGATTGCATTTATGTCATGGAACATGGGAAATTAGTAGAGTCTGGAACCCATGAACAACTGCTAGAGAAAAATGGTACTTACGCCAGTCTTTGGTTTGTACAGAGTGGGTTGAGATAAATATCACCCATTCTTTGATATCTGAATTACGAATTATTTATGATGTTTGGTAGTACACAGCCGGAATCAGGAGATAACAAGTGGCGTCGCCAGTTAGATAAATTTGTCAAAGCAAATCAGCCAGAATTGGCGGCGCTGTTTTGGGGATTGTGGTTAGAGAATGGTGATAGCCAGGGTACTATTGGTATTGATTTGCAACCAACACCGCATTTTGTGTATTGTCCTAAAGAGGCAATAGAAAAGTTAAATACTCAGGTTGAGAATCGGCTTCAGGAAATTTTGGGAATAGTCGAGAATCATAAACCAGAAATTGAAGTTGTGATGATTGGCATTGGTAATGGTGAAATCAAATTAATTCAGTTTGCACCAGAACCATCACCACCCGCTTATTTTGAGCAATTAGGTAAGGATGTTGATAGCTTATTAGAACTACTGGAACAGCGTATGAATGAGCAGTTACAAAGCTGATTAAAATTACTTAGAGAAATGGTATCCAAGGAATAATTATGCTGAGAAATTCGTTGACTTCTTCAGTGAGTCTAGCGATATCCTCAAAGTTGTTTATTTTTTCTTCTAAGTTTTTAATTCCTTTTTTGAAAGAAGATTCATTCTGCTGTAGTTTTATTAAAAATCCGGTAAGAACATCCCCCTCTAGTTGATTAATGCAATGGTCAATTTTATCTCGGACTGTTTCAAAAGCCCTTTTTTTATTTTGATCTGGTTCTAGACGAAGTGCTTCCTGAATCCTGATACTATTAAGCGCTTTGCGAACTTCTCTTAATCTATTAAGTTCTGCATTGCTATCTTCAGATTGTGTAACCATAATAGGTATACTCTTAATTTATAGTTATTTTTTGTTTGAAACTAGGGTTAAAAAGGAATTAGCATCTTGCAAAACAGTTTTGACTTCTTCAGAAGAAACTTCTTCTGTTAATGAAGCTCTAAAAAGATTTTTAAAATCTCCTAATAATTTATTTGCATTTTCGATTTCTTCTATCTTGCTATATTTCATTGTGAGAATCTGCTTTCGATTCTCAATCCATTCATTTATACTTCCTATTTGATCTGTCTCTTTTAGAGGTAAAAAAACAAGACGATATTCCTGTAGCTGCTGTATTTCGTCAAGATCTGATTTCATGGATTTACCCAGGAAATCTAGCAATTCTTCTTGTAGTGCTATTTCCTTAAAAATTGTCTCTTGGCGTTTATTTAACTCTTCTCTGAGTGCGCCTTGAATTTCAGCACGAAGTTGGATTTTCGTCCCTTCTGAAATTAGTTTTTTAATAGGAGTATGTAATCTACCGAGTGTTAAACCACTATCTTCTAAGTTGTTTGCAATATTATCAATTTGTTTTTTAGTTCTACCGGGAGCATCAGATTCAGCTAAATCTAAAAGTTTAGAAAAGTATTGTAATAAAAGTTGGTTATGTTTACGAAGTTCATTAATAAGTTCCAGCCTTTCTTTGGCATCATTAGCATTATTGTCGTATGCAGTCTGATCAAAAGGCGTATTGGTTACTATTTTACGTAATAAATTCTCTGATGTTAAATCAATTTTAATATCACCAGCTTCTATGAATACCTTGTCAGCAGCTTTAGCATATTGATCACCAGCATCAGCAAGTTTTTTATACTCTTCAGCAGACTGACAGCCAGTTGTTAATGCTGCGATCGCAGAAAAGATTGCAACTATTTTGTAAACTTGTTTCATCATAAATATCTCTATCAAAGTTCAAGAAGTACTAATTTATGTCAACTCAATATATTTTTTCAAAATTACATGAATTGCCTAAAAACAATTTATTTCTGTAAATAAAATATTATCTTGAATTTTATAGTTAATATACTTTTAAAACTCATGCAAAAACTAATATAAAAACTCATAATAATTTTTATATATCTGAGTATTGATAAAATTATCAACTATGAAAAAAGGTTTGAAAATATAAAAATATTTGTTTCGTAATGCAACAAAATATTCAACTTGTACTTTAGCGATCGCCCCTGGGGTGCTGGAAGCGATCGCATCTATCGTCGTAAAAAATAAGAGTGTAAATAAAATAGAAAGCTGTCAAGTCTGCACGCGGTGAATGTCTATAAACTTTTCCTTTCACACTGACTCAAAAAAAGCGGCGGGAGAAATGTGAAAGAACGAGAAACTCTATTTACATAAGAGCAAATACTCTCATCAGGGAAACCTAATAAATATGACTTGTGCTATAAAGTACCCGCGTCCTTTTTCCTTCCTGGGTTCAAGCTACAGGATTGTCAAACTCTCATGAGGTATTATGAAACAGATCAAAGATAAAATTACGAATAAGTTAGAGAGACTATTAGAACAACATTTAGTACCTCGTTTAATACAGTGGGAAGAATACCTACAAACAAAAATCAGGCGGTATAAGCATCTGGAACTAAAGGGTAAATTGAAATTTTGTGGTTCAGGTGTTCGGTTCAAGAGAGATATTAAAATTGATAACCCTCAAAACATCTCCTTGGGAAATAAAGTGTATATTGGCCCAGATGTCTTACTAGATGGTCGTGGCGGAATTACAATTGGCGATAACACAACACTTGGATTTAATGTTGTCATCCTATCTGCAAACCACGACTATCAAAGTAATGATCTTCCTTATGAACATAATATCTACATTCAGAAACCTGTTATTATCGGTCGCAATGTTTGGATTGGTGGAAATGTCCTAATTATTCCAGGAGTTTCCATAGGAGACGGTGCAATTGTGGCGGCTGGTACAGTTGTAACTGCTAATGTAGAACCTTTAGCAATTGTCGGTAATCAACCGATGAGAATAATTAAATACCGCAACAAAGAACATTATGAAAAACTCGCTAACAAGCAAGAAATTCAATCTCCTTCTGAAGTAATTCAAAATTAAGTTGGTAGGGTGGGCATTACAATACCCACCCTACTTGTCTAAACTAGGGCTGGTGTAGTTGCACGCTTTACCTGGGGCGTTGCTATCATCCGCATTCCTGCTGGTGTAGCTAGGGTTAAACCACGACGCACAGGATGCACAGGACGCTTATTCGCTAGGCATACCTGAAAATCTGACAAAATAGTTGCCAAGACGATTTTCATTTCATACTGAGCAAATGCCATACCAATACAACGACGGCTACCCCCACCAAAGGGTAAGTACTCGTATGGGGAAAATTGCCTTTCTAAAAAGCGTTCTGGTTTAAACTGCTTGGGCTGTGGGTAGACTTCTTCTCTATGGTGCGCTAAATAAATACTGGGGATTATTGCTGTTCCCTGTGGCAGTTTGTAACCCATAATTTCAATTGGAGTTTTCACAATCCGCAAGAAAGCATTCATAGCAATTGGGTAAATCCGCAACGTTTCTTGGCAAACTGCTGTTAAATAGGGTAATTTAGCTATACTACTTGGGTCTGGGTTAACACCAAGGGTATTGAGTTCCTGTAGTAACTTCTCACGCACCTCTGGTAAGTGGTCAATCCAATAAAAAGCCCATGTCAATGCAGAAGCGGTAGTTTCATGTCCCGCTACTAACACTGTCATCAACTCGTCGTGTAATTCTTCATCTGACATCCCTTGACCATCGTCATAACGAGCAGCCATCATCAAACTCAGGATATCTTGGCGATTTTGCTGAGATTCAGCCCGACGTTCCTGAAGTAAAGCATAAATAAGTTGATCAATTTTTTGCCGTTGTCGCAGAATCCAGCCCCAAGGACTCCAAGCACCTAAATCTTTTTGCATAAACCCGAAAAAGAAGGCACTGGACATTACAGGCGAACTGATAAAGTTGAGTAAGTCACTTAGCGATCGCCTCAGTTCCTCAAAAAGTTGTCCCTCATCCAAACCAAATACAACCTGTAAAATGACACGCAAGGTAATTTCTTGCATCGACTCACGGATATCAAAAGGCTTACCAATTAGCCACTCGTCACTTACTTGTTGGGTTATTTTACGGATATCCTGACCGTAAGCCCGCATCCTTTCCCCATGAAAGGGAGGCGCTAATAGTTGACGCTGGCGCTGGTGGCGATCGCCATCCGCTAACATAAAAGAGCGATCACCAAGCAAAAATCTTAGTCCTGCATTCCCCCTCCCAACCTCGAAATGACTAGAATCAGCAGTAAAAATCTGCTCAAGTGCTTGGGGTTGACTAAAGTACACAATATGGTTATCCCCGCGACTACTCCTGATAGCAAAGGTATCACCATAGAGTTTGGCAAAATCATCCACATATTTCACTGGCTGACCAATAAACTTGAGCAGCCGCAGGAAACGCGGCATTTTTGGCCCATCGGGTAAATTAGAAATGGCTGTCATAGAAGTTTGTAGAATTGACGGCTTCTGAATTTTATTGTTACGAGTTTTCATGTTCTTGAGGGTTACACAAAGCGGTATATTCTTGTAAGGCAGCATCGGAAGCAAGCAGTGCCAAAAATCATCGCTATTCTTAACGGTAAAGGAGGAGTCGGTAAAACGACTACCGCAGTCAATCTGGCTGCAAACTTTGCAAAGAAAAAAAAGGTGATTCTGATTGACGCAGATATTCAAGGTTCTGCAAGTTGGTGGATTGGGCGCAATCAACAGGAAATAGGATTTGATCTATCTCAAGAGACTGATCCTACACTTTTAGGTGATTTAGGAAAGATAAAAGGTTACGATTTAGTAGTGGTGGATACACCTCCGGCACTGCGCTCTGAAGCATTGGCGGCGGTAGTTGCGATCGCAGATTATCTAGTTTTGCCTACACCCCCAGCAGCAATGGATTTAGCAGTGCTCGTGGAGACAGTAAAGGCAGCCATTATCCCTGTGGGAACCCCTCATCGGGTACTGCTAACTAAAGTTGATACGCGGAGTATGGGAGAAGCACTAGAAGCTAAAAACACCCTCACAAAGCTAGGTATTCCAGCTTTTAATACCTTTATCCGTGCCTACAAAGCTCATGAACGAGCCGCCCTTGAGGGTGTAGCGATTACTCAATGGCGAGGAGGAAATGCCCGCGAGGCGGAGTTAGACTACCGCCGCGTGGCTGACGAATTACAGCGTGAATGGAGGAAATAATGGTTAAGAAACGTCTCACCGACTTAATACAAGAGGAGGCACAAAAATTTACACCTCCCGAAGGTGAAGATGCAATTGAAATCGCATCTGAAGTAGTTGTGGAAGAAAATGCTGCCGCAACTGAAGAAACGCCAGCACAAGAAACTGAACCAACTTCTACTAAGCGCACAAATCCAACTAAGGCTGATTTAGAAGCAACTGTCAAAGAATTGATAGAAACCCTAGAAAAAAACAATAAAAAAGAAGCTGAACTTCAGCAGCAAATTATTGATTTGCAATCAAATTTATCTGAACAACAAACATTAGCAGAACGGCTAACAAAAGAATTGTACGAAACTAAAAAAACAGCATTACAACTTGCAGAAGCTAATTCTCAGCTGATCGAAGAAAAGAAGGCTGCAAAACCCGCAGAAAAATCTAACTCTAAGCTAATAGAAGAAAGCAGTGCTGCAAAACCCGCAGAAAAATCTAACTCTAAGCTAATAGAAGAAAGCAGTGCTGTGAAATCCGCAGAAAAATCTAACTCTAAGCTAATAGAAGAAAGAAGTGCTTTAAAACCAGTAAAGGAAAGCTACAACCCACTGAACTACAAAAAGTCACACCGCTCATCTGACAAACTGGCTCAATATCAACCAGACAATCAACATCAATCAGACAATCAACCAAACAACTCTGCTGATGGTTCTAATAATAATGAGATGTGGTTACTTGATTAGACTTTAAATCCAGCTTTTACCGAAAAAGTCGTTATGTTTGGGAGTTACCCCCGAAACTGTAAAATATGCTGGGCAGTGATATGTGGTTGTTCCAAGTGAGGGAGATGACCACAATCTTGTATCCAAGTTAAAGTACTGTGTGGAATTGCCCTTTGAAATCGTATGGCATCCCCAGTACCCAAAATCTTATCAGAATCACCCCACAAAATCAGCGTTGGTTGCACAATTTCTGCTAGTTTCTTAAACCTAAAAGCACTATAGCCACCACTTTTAGTAAAAGCAATCAACGCTTGATGCCAACTTGGCATTTGTAGATGTAATGCTCCACAATATAAAGCATCGATAGAGGCAAGACTTTGATTTTTATATCCTATACGGGAAACGCGATCGCGCACTTTCAGATTACTCAAAAACTGAGTTGCTAAATAATCTAACGGGGGAAACATTAATTTGCTTAAAGGTGAACCACCCGCCAAACCAGCACTGTCAATTAACACCAGTTTTTTTACCACTTCCGGGTAACTCAGCGTGAAATCAATTGCCGTTGCACCCCCCATCGAAGCGCCCACCAAAATTATAGGTTGATTAATTAGGCTTTTCCAGAAATAATAAAGATGAGTCTTAATGGCAGTTGGGTTATAGGCAATTCCTGCGAGTCTGTCTGTAAAGCCAAAACCCAGCAAATCTACTGCCCAAGTTTCATTATCTTCAGAAAGCAGTGGTAAAAGCCGACGAAATTCTAATACAGAACTATCAAAACCGTGAATTAATAATATAGGAGTTCCACCACTTCCTAAATGCACATAGGTTGTGGTGATTGATTGATTACTTAGAGGGGTAGCGATCGCTGACGATTGAATACTCTTAGCTAATGCGATCGACGCAAGTTCAGTCAGTTGACTAACTGCTGTAGGAAGAAAATTAGGAAACATAGATTTTAGTCTACCGTATTAACCGCCTTCTGCATAACGCTACTTACACTAGCCCAATACAGTTCAGTTAAGCCCAAAAAAATTAAATTATGTAGGTTGGGTTGAGGAACGAAACCCAACGTTTGCAGGCCTTTTTTGGGTTTCACTGCGTTCAACCCAACCTACAATTATTCTTAACTGAACCGTATTGTGCACTAGCCGGCGCTCTTTCAGCTATTGGTATCAAAGAAAGTTTGCCAAAATGTCAAAATTGGGACTAAAGCCACGTACAATTGATATCGCCTATTCCTTGATTTAGGAGTTGATGCCATGCCAATGGCGGTTGGCGTAATTGAAACTTTGGGTTTTCCTAGTGTGTTAGCCGCGGCAGATGCTATGGTCAAATCTGCCGCAGTCACAATTGTGTATTATGGTCAAGCTGAAAGCGCTCGTTTGTTAGTCGCCGTCAGAGGACATGTTGCTGAAGTCAAAAGAGCAGTTGAAGCAGGAATCGACGCCGGAGAGAAAGTAAAGGTTGGTACAGTAATCACCCATTACATCGTTCCTAATCCCCCGGAAAATGTAGAAAGTATTTTACCAATCCACTTTACTGAAGAATCAGAACCTTTCCGCATGTTCTAAGCAATTTCGCCATCAAAATCTGTAGCGAAGCTTCGTACAATTAACTTATAGCGCCACATACAGTTTATTCCTAAAGGAGATTACTAATGTCACTACAGGCAGTTGGAGCACTGGAAACTAAAGGCTTTCCTGCTGTACTAGCAGCAGCCGATGCTATGGTAAAAGCCGGTCGAGTCACCCTCGTTGGTTATATCAGAGTAGGTAGCGCTCGCTTTACAGTTAATATTCGTGGCGATGTTTCTGAGGTTAAAACAGCTATGGCTGCTGGTGTTGAAGCCGCAGAAAATGTTTATGGCGGTACGCTAGAATCCTGGGTGATTATTCCCCGTCCTCATGAAAATGTCGAAGCTGTTCTGCCAATAGCTTACACAGAAGCAGTCCAACAGTATCGAGAATCTGTAGAAAATCCCATCGTCAGATCTAACGGACGATAAAGTCAAGGTCAATAGTCAAAATCAATATTGACTATTGATTTTTGCGAATATCAGGTTTTGAAAGAAACTTTCCAATGATAAAGGCGGATTTGCCCGTGAAGCTAGTTTGGCTATTTAGCTCTACTATTTAAAATAGCGATCGCAATTTAGCACATTAGAATACATTTTATACTTATATCTAAATCGTAGTTTCTTTTCATAACATCTTAATAAGTTTTATAAAAATATTTGGTTTTCTGACTATAAACCTATCCAATCAAACTTGGCCAATTATTAGGAATATAAAACAAGCCCTTTCAAGGCGACTCGTAAAAGCTCATTTTTTCTCTCTGCGCTCTCTAACTTGAAAAGTTCAGATGTCTCCGACAAGCCTTCTGGTGGACGTCTACAGCGGGAGCCGCCACCGCGATTTTTCGCTACGTCTCTGCGGTTTATAAATTATTTATTTAACCACGCACAGAAGTCAAAGCGGTAGCTTCCGAAAACTTTGAGCGCCAGCGAAGAAGCTCGGTGGCCAAACAGAACTTCTCCTAAACGAGACGTTGCGCGTAGCTTGCTTCCTTAATAGAGATAATGTGGGTGCGGAGAACACAGAGAGTTGAGCGCAGTAAAACCCAATAAAGGCTTGAAAACTACATATTAAGTTGTTTATGAGTTTTTATATGAGATTTCTATGAGTTATATAGGTTTAATTAATATTAAATTTAGGCTAATATTTTTTAGTTAAATTAAAAGCAATAAAAACAAGTGTTTTACTCTTTAAATGACATAGCAACCAATAACAATCAAAGATAGTTTCAACTAGGGCTTTACTCACAAAATTAGATTTTTGTCAATACATTAAGTCCTGAACAATCAATACCACATCAATATTTTTAGTTATTTTATACTAACTACCAATAACTATACAGACACTATCTCATATAGAATGCAAAAACAAGTATAAAATACTACTAAAATTTCGCTTTTTCAGTGATGTTTCGTAGAAATGAAACTTATACTGTTAAAACAACGTCTGAACATTGAGTTAAATTATATTCGTTTCTTAAAATTGGGTGCGAAATGTTCAGATTTTTCCAACCCATATCCAGCAAAAGTCTATCCCTTTCTTGATTCTGGGAAGATTGCTATTCTTAGTTCAACAAAACATAACTTTACAAAAAATCGAAATTAACAGAATTGACAAAAATGCCTTAGAGACAGTGATTTCCGGTACTTGAAAATTAAAAGCAAAATGCAATGCAAAAATTTCTGCATAAATCTAGTAACTCAAGACGTAATAAAAGTGGAATCACTGAGATGTTTTCATGAAATTCATGAAATCGGGGGCAACTGCCAGTTAAAAAATTAAGTGGGAGAAATGGGGGTTGTGATGCAAACTTTAAAATCGAGTTTCGAGGAGCGCAATCTCGCTATGGCAACGGATGTGGAAAAACTGGCGTTATATTGGCGAAAGCGGCTAGCTGCTGAATGTCCAGAACAAAGTGAGGCTGCTAGGCAAAGTATTCTTCTATGGTTGTTGGGAGCTGACTCCAAGCGGTTTGATCTGCTCAATCCCAAGGAACTTGATATCGCCAAGCAAGCGATGGAATATCGCTGGAGGATTTTACGCCAACGCTACTTAGGGATGGGGCGAGAACGCGCTTATCGCAACTTGATAACTCGGCTGGGAAGTATAGTGACGTTACGTAATAAAATCCAGACTTGGATTGCTCTCAGCCGCGATCGCCAGCGCAGTGTTATGGATGTGTTGCAAGAAGTACTCCAAGAATTGCTGCAAAGCGATACCTACATGCAGCAGCAAATGGCTGACATTGCAGAATGTACCACCGATAAACGATTGCGGGATACTCTGCTGTTCGCCAGTGTAGAAGAGTATTGTTTACGGCCAGTACGCAATCAACCCCTATTGGTTTACCGCTTTGTAAATTATTTGCGTCGCACCCAGCGTGGCGGTTTAACCCAAGTGCCAAGCCGGGACTTAATTAGGTTAGTTTCAGAAGAAATTTTAACAGACGACACTGACAACCGAGTTAACTTAGTGGACAGTCAGGCGATCGTAGAATATCAAGAAGCACAACACCTAGAAGAACAGCAAGTGCTACGTCAGGGAGTACAAAAAGAATTTGAAAATTATTTACAAGAAAACTTGGGAACAGAGGCAGTAGAGTGGCTACGACTGTATCTGCAAGGTAAGTCTCAAGAAGAAATCGCCAAAAGGCTGAACAAGCCCATTAAGGACGTATATCGACTGCGAGAAAAAATTAGTTACCACGCCGTGCGTGTTTTTGCTCTAAAAAGTAAACCAGAACTCGTGGAGAGTTGGCTTTCAATTTCTTTGCAAGAAAATAACTTGGGGCTAACACAAAACCAATGGCAGCAACTTTATGAACAATTAACTCATCTTGGGCGACAGATCCTTGATTTGCGGAGAGCAGGTAACTCAATAGAAGCAACAGCTCAACAGTTAAAACTCAAAACCCATCAAGTAATGGGCGAATGGACAAAAGTCTATCTTACAGCCCAAACTTTAAGAACCCAAGAATAACTAGATTTATCAAAAGTTGGTAGGAAATTCCAGAGAGCAAGTGGCGTAGAGAAGCTATGGCGTTAGCGCAGCCTCTCGTAGAGAAGGAAGGCTTACGCTGCGCTATGGGTTGTAGCAATTGGCATCGAACTGGCGTCATTGGTGACTTTTTCCCATGCCTCATCACATTGTGGATGGAATTTTTCATTGAAGATTTTTGGATTTAGGTTGATCCACATCTAAAATTCATCTTCTACCCACCTCTACTTATGTGTAGTTTTATGTGTACTTATGGCAGTACTCGTTTAAATAAAATACAACGAGGTGATAGGAAGTGTATTCTGTAGCTCATACTTATCAGTATTCAAGTTTTTGATACGACTAGGCTTGGTATTCGTCTTCATCAGGAATGGAAATAGTTTAATTTTTAACAACTCAACAAAGTATCTTTATTAACAGCCTACTAAATTAAAGGCAAGATATATAGTATAAGAGCAAACACCAAGTAATCATACTTATGTTGTCTTCAGAGGGCAAACCAACTCATACCGCAGCAACCATGAAGCAAGTACTAACCACCACTCAAACTAAGTGGGAACAAGGAGGCGATACTCCAAGAGAGTTACTAAGCGATCGCCAGCAAATATTCCAGCTAATTGATACTTTGTTGTCATTTGAAGCTTGCCTATACCACCAGATTTTGCCCTTTGCATTAAAAGACAACAGCCTCTTGCTGGGTATGGTTCATCCACAAGACAGTGAGGCCTTAGATTATGTTAAGCGCATTTTGTCTTATATCAATTGCTCAATGGTATCTAAGGCGATCGCATCTGACACCCACCGCACAATACTGTCAGCCTACCTCAACCACAAAAACACATCCGTGCCAGCCAAACCAGCAGAATTTTCCTTAAAAAATAGCGCAGCTACATTTGCTAACCAACCTATTCCTTCTAAAAATACGGACTCTGAATCACATCAGCCACCGATATTGATGATGCCTCAGACACAAAATCCTAAACATTCTTGGCAACGGGTAGATTTACCCCCAATCCCAGCCTCTCCAATCTCAGACCTAAATAACTTGTCTAAAATTAGCAACTTCTTGATTCCTGACAACAGTGAGCAAGAGAAGAATACTTTTGAGATAGCACTGCCAGATAATTTACCTATTTTACCAGCACAAGTTCCCGATTTATTTAGTCCTATTGCAGTACTTCCAACACTACCACCCAAGAAATTACTAGAAGAATTATTAGGGCGCATTTTAGCTGGAGGAATTGGGCGGCTGTATTTAGAAAGACAGCCTTACGAAGGCAAAATACTGTGGAGTGACAATGGAGTCTTGCAGTCTGTTTTAGACAAGCTGCCACTCTCTGTTTTCCAAGGAGTACTCAATGAATTAAAGCGGTTTGCTTCTCTACCTGTTACCACGGTTGCAGAACCAAAGCAAGTAGAAAAAGAATGCGTATATCAACAAAACCGCCTATTATTACGCTTGCGAATCATGCCGGGAATTTACGGCGAAGAGGCTACACTACAAGTATTGCGGGGAGCAGCATTAAAGTTTTATCAACAACAACAGTTGACGCGTTTAGGCCGCGACGCTTTGGGAATTGCTCAGCAACTAAGCTTCAAATTACATGAACTACAAGAACGGCTTCTCTTGAATCCTAGCCTTGACTTTCAACAATTAGAGGCTTTAGTAGCCTTAAATCAACTGGTAGAAAATTTAGACCAACAAATCAAAATACTCTCACTAGATAGCGACTCAATAACAATCAGCAAATCATAGCTCTGTCAGTGAAACCGCTGATTTCGATCCTATACATAGTTGTTATTTTGTAATGGAACCCTAGAGCGACTGACCTTAGAGGTTCAGATCAAATATCTACGAATTTTGCGCCCGTATTCTGCATAAGATTACGGTTTAAACAAACTTATAGTAGCAAAGTTAGTTTTCCGCTCTTGAATCCATTTCTTGCTAATATTTCATGCAGACTGAGGTTTTTAGTGAACTTTTCCCCTTAATGAGTACAGCCAATCCACAGACATTGGAATGGCTGCTCAATGTTGCAATTGAACACGAATATCCATCTGGGCGAGCCGTTGTGATGGAAGATGCCTGGGGTAATGCCGTTTACTTAGTGGTTTCTGGTTGGGTCAAAGTCCGGCGCACCTCTGGGGAAGATTCAGTAGCTCTGGCAATTTTTGGTCGGGGCGATTTTTTTGGCGAAATGGCGATTTTAGATGAATCTCCCCGTTCAACTGATGTTATTGCCCTTTCACCCGTAAAGTTGCTGAGCATTTCCAGAGAGCGCTTTATTCAAATATTGTTTAAAGACCCACAGTTACATCACCGGATGCTGCAATTAATGGTGCGGCGATTGCGGCAAATTAACCTGCGTTTGCAAATGCGGTCTTCACCACCAGCGGTCAAACTTGCCCATACCCTAGTTACTTTAAGCGAAAGCTATGGTCAAGAATCAAATTTAGGAAGAGAAATTTTTAACATTCCCTTCAAAGATTTGGCAGAGGTTACAGAAATTGGTGTTGAAGAAACCACGAAAATCATGGAAAAGCTCCACGAAAAAGGGTGGATCAAAATTGACAACGCCAACAACATTATTTATCTTGTAAATTTCAAACAGTTGATGAATTTGGCTGGGAAAGTTTAATGAGTGCTGAAGCGCGGTAGCAGTGTGTTTAGCCCGTTCTGAGTATTTAGTCCTGTTAGCATAGTAGGGCGTAGCCCGTGCTAAGTATTGAGTGTTGCGTCAACAGTCCAAAGTTTTTGACTATTGACTAATGACTGTTGACTAATGACTATTAACTAATAACTCAGAACTCAGTACCAAGATGACTGAAGCAACAGCACCTCGTTCTAACACCCACATCCAGCAAACTGGGCCGACTATTCATTATCAGGTAGCAATGCCCTCACCAGAAACTCATTTGTTTGAGGTGACTTTAAGCCTTGGGGATTATCCCTCATCGATTCTCGATTTAAAATTGCCAGTATGGACACCCGGCTCCTATTTAGTCCGAGAATATGCCAAAAACTTACAGGAATTTACAGCTTTTAGAGGAAATGAACCTTTACCTTGGCGGAAGATCAGTAAGAATCACTGGCAAGTAGAGAAAATTGATGTTTCAGAATTAACTGTACGTTACCGCATTTTTGCGAATGAGTTATCGGTACGGACAAATCATTTGGATACAACTCATGCTTATTTCAACGGTGCTGCACTATTTTTGAGGATACCTGGTTGGGAGAAACAACCCATTCACGTTACCATCGTGCCACCACACCCAGAATGGCAAATAACTACTCCTCTGCCACTAGTTGAGCAGGAAGCGAATACTTTCCTGGCTGGCGATTTTGATACTCTTGTCGATAGTCCGTTTGAGATTGGTCGCCATCAGTTGTATAAATTTGAAGTGTTGGGAAAACCCCACGAACTTGCAATCTGGGGAGAGGGTAACTGCCATGCTCAGCGGATGATTGCTGATATTCAGAAAATCATCCAAGCAGAAGCGCAGATGTTTGACGGTTTGCCCTATGAACGATACGTATTTCTACTACATTTATTTAGCCAAGCTTTTGGCGGTTTGGAGCATAAAAACTCCTGTTCCTTAATTTACCAGCGTTTTGGGTTTCGCGCTCAGGACAAGTACGATCGCTTTCTCCAATTAGTGGCACATGAGTTCTTTCACTTGTGGAATGTCAAGCGAATTCGCCCAAAAGCACTAGAGGTTTTTGATTACGACCAGGAAAATTACACACCCTCTTTATGGTTTTGTGAGGGGACTACTAGTTACTACGACTTGCTAATTCCTTTGCGGGCTGGAATTTATGATGCTAAGTCGTATTTGAATAATCTGGGTAAGGAAATTACTAGATATGAAACTACACCAGGGCGTAAGGTACAACCCGTTGCTGAGTCGAGTTTTGATGCTTGGATTAAACTCTATCGCCCAGATGCTAATAGCGGCAATTCTCAGATTTCCTACTATTTGAAAGGAGAAATGGTATCGTTGTTGCTAGATTTACTCATTCGCTCTACTCATAACAATCAGCGTTCCCTTGATGATGTCATGCGGAAAATGTGGCGACAATTTGGGCAAGCTGAAATTGGCTATACCCCCGAACAGTTGCAGGAAGTCATAGAATCGGTAGCGGGAATCGATTTGACTGATTTCTTTAAACGCTACATTCATAGCAATGACGATTTACCCTTCAATCATTATCTGGAACCGTTTGGCTTGCAGTTAATAGCTGAACAAGAGGAAGAACCTTATTTGGGTGTGAAAACAAATGCCGAGAATGGGCGAGAGATAATTAAGTTTGTTGAGACGGGTTCCCCTGCACAAGTAGGGGGAATTGACCCAGGCGATGAGCTGCTTGCAATTAATGGGATTAAGGTGACAGTGAGTAGCTTAAGCGATCGCCTCAAAGATTATCAACCAAGCGATACCATTCAAGTCGCAGTTTTTCACCAAGATGAACTGCGTACCTACTCTATCACCCTAGCTCCACCACGTCCCACTCGGTATCAGGTAAAACCTGTTGAGCATCCTAACTCTACTCAACAGCAAAACTTTGCTGGATGGCTTGGCGTAACACTCACAACTCTCTAATGAAAACGATTGGGGATTGGGTATTGGGTATTGAGAATTAGGGATTAGGTATTAGAACACTCTTTCCCAGTCCCTAGTCCCCAGCCCCCAGCCTTAAGGCGTTCCCACCGCTCCAGAGTAAACTAAACCCCGTTGTAAATCCAGCGTCAGAATCGCTCCATCTCGAATTACTTGCGTCGCCTGTTTCACACCAACAATCACTGGTACACCGAGACGCAAACCAATCACTGCTGCGTGACTTGTAAGACTCTCGTCTTCAGTAATAATCCCGGCAGCTTTACGAATTACCTCTACAAAATCGGCATTAGTGCGGGAGGCAACCAAAATATCTCCGGGATTAAAGTTACTAACATCCATGCTAGTTTGAGCCACCCGTGCGCGACCACTCACCGAACCTTGCCCCAGCCCAATTCCGTGACCTAGTACCGCCGTCACCACTTCAACCTTAATTAAATCCGTTGAACCGGAAATTCCTTGGAGTGTGCCGGCAGTCATCACCACTAAATCGCCCTCAGACAATAACTGATTTTCCTGAGCTACGTTGATAGCAGCTTGAAACGTCTGACCTGTGGAAGGTAGTCCGAGTACTAACAAGGGTTTCACTCCCCACACCATCTGTAGCTGCCGTGCCACATTCACATGTGGTGTCACGGCCAAAATCGGTGTCTGAGGACGGAACTTGGAAACGTTACGAGCTGTTGCGCCTGTTTGCGTGAGGGTCATAATTGCCGCTGCGCCCAGTTGCTCAGCAATTTGACCTACAGCTTGACTAATAGCATTAGGAATGGAACGCCTAGTATCTTTTAAAGAACGTAATTTTGAGTTTTGGGATTCCTCCTGCTCCATACGCTCGGCAATACGTGCCATCGTTGCTACTGCTTCCACTGGGTAGCTACCGACAGCGGTTTCATTAGAGAGCATCACTGCATCTGTGCCATCTAAAATCGCATTTGCTACATCCGACACTTCGGCGCGAGTTGGACGCGGGTTACTCACCATACTGTCTAACATTTGGGTAGCTGTGATGATCGGAATCCCTAAGCGATTTGCAGTGGCAATCAATCGCTTTTGCAGCACCGGGACATCCTCGGCTGGTAGTTCCACGCCCAAGTCGCCTCTGGCAACCATTACACCGTCACACAAAGCCAGAACTGCTTCCATTTGTTCAATGGCTTCGTGCTTTTCAATTTTGGCAATCACTGGTACTTGTTTGCCTGTGCTAGAAATTAGCTCTTTAATTTCTATCATATCCAGCGGATTGCGGACAAAAGACAGTGCTACCCAATCTACACCCTGGTCTAGACCAAACATTAGATCTTCTCGGTCTTTGTCGGTCATCGCCTTAATCGATAAGTAAACTCCGGGAAAGTTTACACCTTTGTTGTTAGAAAGCTTACCAGCCACGGTGATCCGACAATGCAAATCACCTTTATCGCGGTTAATTTCTTCCACCAACATTTCTACTCGCCCATCATCGAGAAGGATTTTTGCGCCAACCGGGACTTCTTCGGCCAAATAATCGTAGGTGACGCAGCTAATTTCCTCTGTGCCGATAATCGGGCGATTAGTCAAGGTGAAGCGATCGCCTTTTGCCACGACTATATACCCGTTTTCAAACTTTCCCAAGCGAATTTTTGGCCCTTGCAAGTCTTGGAGAATAGCTACTGGCTGATTTAGCTCAAAAGCAGTTTGCCGAATTAAGCGAATATTACGTTGATGGTCAGCATGAGTTCCGTGGGAAAAGTTGAGCCGCAGTGTTGTTGCTCCCGCTTCGATGATCGCCTTGAGCATTTCTGGGCTGCTGGTGGCGGGGCCAATAGTAGCGACAATTTTTGTCCGGCGTAGAGAATCTTTTAATTGCATATTTATTGCATAGGGGCTGAAGTTAGGGAGCTATCTAGGAAGTCATCGTAACTTTAAGTGGCATCTCCTTTTCAGTCACAGCTATATCAATGATTTAAACAGTTAGAGAGGGGACTGGTGGGGGATAAGGAAGGATTCGCTTATTCCTGCATTCAAATGAGAGTTCTAACTCACCCTTTGATGAAAAACCTACACCTGTAAACCTCTTGTCTCTCTCTTGCTTGGTGGGTGTGAGATAGACTGGATATTGTAAATAGATCTTCGTAAAGGGAGGTTTTTCCCATTAACTCTTTGACACTGGTCATACCCCACTCATCAGCAAAGACTTAGGTCTCGTCTGGAATCATAACGTTATTCATCTGCTGATTATGCAAACCAGAGATAAATATTGCTATACAAAACTTTATTATTTCCTAGTCTTTATCGTATATTCGTAATGCTTTGATAAAAAAGGAGTCAAGAATGCTCACGTCGGAGGCAAAAAAGCCACTGACTATCCCGCCCAAGGAATTTTTAGCGCCTCCCGGTGATTTTAATCCAACGCTGCTGCTATTTTTAGCAGCCGTAGGGATGCTGGTGTTATCTAACTTTGGTTACTGGCTTTGGCAATGGCCACACTGGCTGTGCTTTAGCGTTAATACTCTTGCCTTGCATTGTAGTGGGACGGTAATTCATGACGCTTGTCACCAATCTGCCCATCGCAACCGATTGATAAACGCGATGTTAGGGCATGGCAGTGCGTTGATGTTAGCTTTTGCTTTTCCGGTGTTTACACGGGTACATTTACAGCACCATGCCTATGTTAACCATCCTAAAGACGACCCAGATCATTATGTTTCTACAGGTGGGCCGCTATGGCTGATTGCGGTCAGGTTTTTGTATCATGAGGTGTTTTTCTTTCAAAGGCAACTGTGGCGTAAATATGAGCTACTCGAATGGTTCATTAGCCGCTTGATTGTGGTTTTAATTTTTTATATCTCAGTTCAATACCACTTTTTGGGTTACATTCTCAATTTTTGGTTTATACCAACATTTGTAGTAGGGATAACACTGGGGTTATTTTTTGATTATTTACCTCATCGTCCCTTTGGGGAGCGCGATCGCTGGAAAAATGCTCGTGTTTATCCCCACCCAATTCTGAATATTCTGATTTTAGGGCAGAACTACCACTTAATTCACCATTTATGGCCTTCTGTTCCGTGGTACAATTACCAGCCCACCTATTACCTGATGAAGCCTCTTTTAGATGAAAAAGGCTGTTATCAAACTTCAGGATTATTACAAAAAAAAGACTTTTTTGAGTTCGTTTACGACATTTTTTTAGGAATTCGGTTTCATCATAAAGAATAAGGTTGTTGCATAAAGCGATGCCTAGTGGCGTGGCACAGCTAAAGTGGTGCATTATATTCCATTGTCCTTTTGCAGAGTGCGATCGCTGGAAAAATGCTCGCGTCCACCACAACCAATTCTCAATATCCTGATTCTGGGACAGAATGACCACTTAATTCATCATTTGTCGTCTTCTATTTGCAACAAAACATACTGGATAAATAACCTATACTGCCCTGCCCAAGATTTAGGCGAAACTAATAACTTGATAGTAGTTTCAGGCACTCAAGAGTGAAAAAGACTACTCTAGAAGCCGACTAGCGACACTGGTATCCAAGAGGAAACTTGCTAATTGAAACACTATTCAAAGTTAGCTTGAACATAGAACCAAATACGACATCTTGTTGTGAAAACTTGAATTACTGTCCTGCCAATTGCAACAGGTTGAGCAGCCGTATCACCACCGTAGTAGATCATTGTGTGCTACTTTTTACATAAGTTTAAGTGATTTTACACCTTTGACCTAACTGCTGGCTGCGATGCTTGTAACGACTGAGGTAAACTCCAGTCAGGACGCAAGCTAGCAGCGTTACGCAAATAGATATGGTGAATTGGGGCGGAGGTTGGCAGATAGGCGTGGACTAACAACCGAATGCAGCACTCTAAGCTGCCTTCGACATGCATTTGCTGCACATCCAACATTGCCACATTATCCCAGTCTGGACGCGTTCTGGCGATCGCAGCTGGAAAAATAGCATCCAAATCGCGTGTTACTGAGAAAGTAACACTAATAATCTCCGTTGGCTGGAGTTGATTCCGGTTTTCTAGTTCATCTAGTAGTTCTGTAACCACCTCTCGGATTGCCTTATCGGTATTTTCTGAAACAGTTGTTGCTCCACGAATAGCCCGCATTTGCCACTCCACGCCAAAATCCTCCTTATATTTAGTCATTAGTCATTGGTCATTGGTCATTGGTCATTAATCAAAGGACAAATGACAAACGACAAATGACAAACAAACATTTATGGTCTATACAACCACAAAGGTAAACCGCTGGTGGACATTTCAAATTCCAGCCAATCAATACTCGCTCCAATTCCTGATGAAATCTGACGACTTCCAGGTAAAACTCGACTCAATAAAGGTTTTCGTTCTTCTAGGGTGTAGCAGAGGGTTTTTTCAGGGTCGAGACCCACTAATTCTGCTGTCCAACGACGGGCATCTTCTTCTGTTCCCAGACGGTCTATAACACCCAACTCTAAGGCTTGCTGACCAGTAAAAATCCGACCATCGGCGAAACTTTTGACAGTTTCCACTCCTAAAGAACGCGCCTCAGCTACAGTTTGCACAAACTGCTGATAACTTATGTCAATCAATTCTTGTAGGATATTTTCTTCTGGTGCAGTCAGTTCCCGGTCGAAAGCTAAAATGTCTTTGTAAGGGCCAGACTTAATCACCTTGAAAGAAACGCCAATTTTTTCTAGCAAGCGTTCTAAGTTATTTCCACGCAGAATCACACCAATGCTACCTGTAATCGTACCGGGGTTAGCGATGATGTGTTCAGCTCCCATACCAATGTAGACGCCTCCAGAAGCCGAAATATTACCAAAGCTGGCAACAATTTTGATTTTTTCGCGCAAACGCTTGAGGGCACTGTAGATTTCTTGGGAATCTCCCACTGTACCGCCAGGACTATCGATGCGTAGCAGTAATGCTGGAAATTTTTTTTCCTCTACAGTTTTTAGGGCTTCTAACACGCGTTTGCGAGTAGCACTGGCGATCGCACCAGTAATTTCAATCCGCGCAATTTGTTTACGAAACTTGGGCTTAAACGGCCAAACCATGAGTGTTAAAATACCTCGTAATAAACTCAATATAAAATGCCTAGCGGTCAGACTACCTGCTTTGCTTTGTTAAGAAACATGAGCAGGCATTATACCAATCAGCATTTTAATGAAATTTTTATGTTTTGCTATCTTCGTAAATGTCAATTAAGTCATAGAAGATGTTAGCTAGAACAAAATGCTCTGCTAGAGCTTATTGTCCAGCGCTATAGTTTAACACACCTGACTTTGGCTATTACAGTTTAATAAATTTATCAGCCTGAGTAAGTTCCTTAGTCATTAGTAACTAATAGCTAATGATTTATAGTTAATAAGTATTTAATTAATTCGGCACTCAGTTTAATTAATAAAAATTTATTCAGCAGTAGCAATCCTTAACTAGGTTAGAACTAGTAAAACTTACACTTTCTGGAATATCACTTTTTCATCTATTGTGCAGTCTATGAGTACCTCACGAAACTGTTGCTACTTAGGAATCTATGCGTAAAATTTGACAGCGATAATAAGCATACATATCAAACAGTGCTCCAACGAAACTACAAGTCAAACTAATCACAAATAGTCCCCGTAGAGAAGTCCCACTGCCAAAGGTGGCAAGAAAATGTAATATCTGAGTTGCGATCGCTTCAGTCAATTCTTCTAAGCCAGGAAAGTAACCTATCAGGGATAAAAGCAGTAATACAGCCCCAACCAGGAACATGGGAGCAACAAAACTGAAAATGATCGTTAGCAGCAGGGAGCGGAGAAAATTAGTAAAAATGGTCATCTAGGACAAGCTCCGTGAGTAAAGATGACAATAGCTGGATAGCTTTATGTCATTTTCTACAATACGTGCGATCGCTTCGGAGCAGACAAACTGTCAAAAATCTTAAGTTTTCATTAAAAGAAATGGCAAGCTGTGACATCAGATGCAAAGGACATCAAAAAGACCCAAAATCTACAAAACCCTTGAAAAATCAAGGTTAGAACCAGAGGTAGTCATTATTTATTGCGTCAAAGCCCGCTTGAAAATAGCTTAATTTTCTGAGAGAAGCTTTAAACTAAGTTAATGTTTCACCGTGCAATCAAGCAGGATAGCAGGGAAGTAGGAGGAGAAAAACTATTGATTATTGACTAATGCTCAATGCCCTATTCCCTATTTTCAACGACTTTCGCTATTCTTAAGGCAGTTACCGAGTTAGCTATAGAACATTGAGCGAGACTACATCCAAATCCAGTTTAGGAGAATGGAGTCAGCGGTTGCTGGCGGCGATTTTTTTAGGTGGACAAGTACTAGTTCACCTCTTGAGAGGCAAAATCCACAGGCGCAATACTTTAGATCAAATGGCAGCAGTTGGGCCAGATTCCCTATTTATTGCCCTATTGACGGCTATTTTTGTTGGGGCAGTGTTTACCATTCAGGTGGCGCGGGAATTTATTAACTTTGGCGCAGGAAATATCGTTGGTGGAGTGCTGTCCGTAGCATTGACACGGGAACTCTCACCCGTGCTAACAGCAGTGATTTTGGCGGGGCGAGTTGGTTCCGCTTTTGCAGCAGAAATCGGCACTATGCGGGTAACAGAACAAATCGATGCCATGTTGATGTTAAAAACTGACCCAATTGATTACCTAGTTATCCCCCGCGTTCTAGCTTGCTGCTTAATGCTGCCAGTTTTAACTCTCCTGTCTTTGGTAACAGGGATGTTGGGGGGATTGATAATTGCAACGAATATCTACAACCTCTCCGACACGGTATTTCTAGACTCAGCCCGTAACTTTCTCGACATTTGGGATATTTTCAGCGCCATGATTAAGGCGTGTTGTTTCGGCACTTTTATTGCCGTAATTGGTTGCAGTTGGGGCTTGACGACAACCGGAGGAGCCAAAGGAGTGGGACAATCAACTACAACAGCTGTTGTTACCGCCTTACTAATTATATTTATTAGTAACTTCTTTCTTTCTTGGTTAATGTTTCAAGGGGCTGGCAGTGCATTTGTACCAGAGTTCTAGTTGCTGTGCGACAGTGATGAATCATGCTGATCACTGCTTCGCGCTTCCTAACCCTTGAAATCCTAGAATAGGAGAAATGTCTAGTAACAAAGCAGGATTTAAGACTGTGACAAGTTCATTTGCTCCTGACTCCACATCAACCGTGGAACTTAAGCCTAGTTACAATATACCTGTAGTGTTGGCGATCGCCGCTATTCCAATGCTGATATTACAACCTTGGGTAGGCTTTGCTTTAGCACTGTTTGGTTTGTTTCTCATGTTTCAGGCATTAACACTGCGTTTACAATTTACCGCCACCGACTTAGATCTTTATAGAGGCGAAAAATTAATTCGCCGCTTTCCTTACCAAGAATGGCAAAACTGGCGGATCTTCTGGAATGGAGTTCCCATCTTGTTTTATTTTAAAGAAATTAAAAGCATTCACTTTTTGCCGATTTTATTTGACCCCAACACTCTGAAAACTTGCCTGGAACAACGTTGTCCACGTATTTAGTGCCGAGTAATTAGTGCTGAGTTATGAATCTAGATTCGGAACTACCCAAGACGAGCGCGAGAAGTTTGTAGCTTGCTTCCCGCAGGGTGCGGCGGCTTTCTCTGTTCTTTGACCAATTAAAATCTTCCCCCAAAGGGAGATGTCCGTCGTAGGATGCCCAAAGAGCTATAGGGCGATTTGTGACTCAAAACTCAAAACTCTTGTAATATTTCTGAAAGTTATTTATTCGCGTCATAGGAATTACACTATTGTTTATGAACCCAGAGGAATCTCAAACCCCAGAACCAATTGATGAATGGTTGCCAGAAAAACAAGAACAGAGCAATGCTATTGAACATCCAGAAAATCCACCTGTTGAGTCAGTAGTGGAAACAGAAACCTTGAGTTTATCAGTTGACAATCAAGATGACGCAACTTTTGAACAACCTATCTTCAATGCAGAAGTTACAAAATCTACAACTGAGCTAACAGAAGACTCAACTGGCGAACTTGTAGCGCAGTTAGAAGCAGAAACCGCTGCGCTGGAGTCAGAAATAGAATCAGAATCACAAAATAATTTACTATACGCACAAGCTGAGCAACGACTAGCAGAGTTGCAAAGTACTGAAGCAGCCCTTAAAGAAGAAATAGCTACACTGCAAGCATCCTACAAAACACTTCAGACACAAATCGGTGAAACTCAAACTGCACTAGGACGGCTTGTACAAGAATCGTTGGCGCAGTTAGAACAGCGCAAACAAGCACTACAAATTTCTGTAGAACAGCTAGAACGCCGTCAAGACCGTATCCGCAACGAGATGCGAACCACTTTTGCAGGAGCATCCCAAGATTTAGCAATTCGAGTGCAAGGTTTTAAAGACTATCTCACGGGTAGTTTACAAGATTTGGCAGCAGCAGCAGAGCAGTTGCAGTTAGTACCTGCTGTAACAGAACGAGAAAAACCAATTGCTAGAGAAGCTAAACCAGTTGAATCCCAGCCTGGTACACCACAATTTGCCCAACAGCAGTTTCAAGACACTACAAAGCAAATTCGTCGCCTAATTGACCAATATCGTACTAAACCAGATTACTACGGCCCCGCATGGCAACTGCGCCGTACCTTTGAACCAGTTCACGCTGAACGAGTCTCTAACTGGTTTTTCAGCCAAGGGGGACGGGGTGCTTTACGAACAATGGGTAGCCGCTTGCAGAATATCCTGATTGCCTCAGCAGCGATTTCGATATTACACAAACTGTATGGCGATCGCGTCCGCACGTTAGTATTAGCAAATACACCAGAACGTTTGGGCGAATGGCGGCGCGGCTTGCAAGACTGTCTAGGAATTGGTCGCCCAGATTTTGGCCCCGACCGAGGATTGGTATTATTTGAAGCACCTGAAGCCGCAGCTCAAAAAGCAGACCGATTGGTAAAAGCAAATCAACTCCCCTTGATTATCATTGATGATTCAGAGGAGCAAATCAGTTTATCTCTGCTGCAATTTCCTCTCTGGTTAGCTTTTGCTCCTGACCCCAAAACAGTGAGAAACTATGATGATGACTTTTAATTAGTCATTAGTCATTAGTCATTAGTCCACAGGTACGACTCTGGACTTTTGACTTTCTTGAATTTTGAATCTTAAATTTTTATGGCTATTTGGTTAACCGGATGTGTGGCAATTGTGGTCATAGCTTACCTATTGGGTTCTTTTCCCACTGGGTACATTGCTGTGAAGCAGTTAAAAGGTATTGATATTCGAGAAGTTGGTTCAGGTTCTACTGGAGCAACTAACGTGCTCAGAACTTTAGGGAAAGGGCCTGGAGCATTCGTTTTAGTTCTTGATTCCTTAAAGGGAGCATTAGCGATCGCCTTAGTTTACTGGTTGTTCAACTTTGCTGCAAATCAAAATTTTATCCCCCCAACGGTAGATGCAAAACTGTGGCAATCCTGGATAGTGACTTTAACTGGGTTAGCCGCCATCCTTGGACACAGTAAATCGATTTTTTTGGGCTTTACTGGTGGTAAATCCGTTGCCATCAGCTTAGGGATTCTGTTGGCAATGAGTTGGCAGGTAGGTTTTGCAACAGCAGGTGTTTTCGCCGTTTGTGCGGCGATATCGCGGATTGTATCATTGAGTTCGATTATGGGTGCGATCGCTGTTCCAATTTTCATGCTAGTTCTGCATCAACCGTTGCCTTATATTCTGTTTGGTATTGCTGGTGGGTTGTATGTAATTCTGCGTCACCGTAGTAATCTTGAACGGCTGCTTGCAGGTACAGAGCCAAAAATAGGACAGAAGTTAACTACAGAACCAGAACAACCTGCATAATTTGCGATTGCACAGGTGCGGATATGATATCAATCACCCAAAAAAGGGCAGAACTATTGCGGATTTAAAGTTGGATGTTGAGGATGCGTGCCAAGTACAGCCTACTCGCCTCAGAATTTATTCTGAGGCTAATAGCTAAAGTCGGCTCAAGCCGACTGAAGGATTTTTAAGAACTGCGGGAACAATAAATGAACAAAATTCCCAAAAAAATACTTTCATAGCTCTGTAGCGACTTTACTACCATCTCATTTGGGCGACAAAAGAGTGGCAGCCGCTAATTACGTCGGATTTAGAAAACCAACTTTATAGACATTTAATTTCAGTCCACTTAATAGTGGAATTCAGTTATTAGCCTGGAACTTCGAGTTCCAGGTAGGCGAGGTTGCTAATTGAGAATACTGCTTACGCTTTCTCTCTACAATGCGTTTAACGTTTATTTGGTGCAACCAAGGTAAACACAGTAATCTCAGGACGGGCAGCAAATCGCAAATGCATGTCAGTCATACCGACACCTCGGTTAGTATATTGGATCATATTTCCCACCTGATAGCGTCCAGAGTAATACTTTCTACCAAATCGGGGTAGAACCATTGCTGTGAGCAAAGGTAGATGCACTTGTCCACCGTGAGAATGTCCTGATAGTTGCAAGTCAAACCGTCCTGTAGCAGCACTAATATCAGCAAAGTCTGGCTCATGTGCTAATAAAATTGCAGCACCCTCGTTAGGTAATTGCTTCAGTACTAAATCTAAACGGGGTTTCCCAAGCCAGATATCATCTACCCCAGCGATATGCAGCATTGCACTGCCCCGATGTAGTGTGTAAATAGCATTATCAAGGCAGGTTATACCGCTTTCTTCTATTGCTTGGATAATTGCTTTTGAGTTGTTGAGGTAATCATGATTGCCCAATACTGCCACAGTCTGATCTTTGGCAGTGAATTTATCCAAGACAAACTTGAGAGTGGGGACGACTGAGGGCGAAAAGTGGGTTACTAAATCTCCTGTAATCGCCACTAAGTCAGGTTTTTGTTGGTTGACTAAGTTGATAATTTTTTTGAACCGTTCTTGAGTCATCCACTTATCTCGATGAACATCGCTGATTTGGACAATGCGATAGCCATTAAATTCTGATGAGAGATGTGGCAAAGTCAGTTGTAAAGAATTAATTTCAATCCAATTCGGTTCAATATATTTGGCGTAAGATAACGCACAAATTCCCAACAGTAAGCACAATATCAAAAATCGCAAAGCTGATATTCTAGCTTTTTTGCGCCACTTACGACTTCTCAAAACAAAATCTCCATCGACGTGACTACTAGTGCAAGAAGGCAGGAGACAGGAGACAGATAGAACTCTCTTGCGCGGAAACTGTCGCTCAGAAGTTTGATAACGCAGAAGGCTGTAATGCTCATAAAGTAACTTTTTGTTTCTAGCTGTCTAGTTATTAATTATGCTGTGCGGAACTAGATTGTCTGTCCTACGGTTTCTTTAAATTTGACTGGCAATCATCTGAGTGGTCGTAAAATTAAATAAAGACTTAAAGTGGCTAAAATGTAGAGACGTGATATATTATGTCTCTCTATCACCCTGGTTTTATGGGACTGCCAATTGTTGCTATTATCGGACGCCCGAACGTGGGCAAATCCACCCTGGTTAATCGTTTCGCCGGGGAACAAACGGCGATTGTCCACGATGAACCTGGTATGACACGCGATCGCACTTACATGCCGGCTTACTGGCGCGATCGCGAATTTTTGGTGGTAGACACTGGCGGCTTAGTCTTTAACGATGATACCGAATTTTTACCGCTGATTCGTCAACAGGCAATGACGGCGCTTACAGAAGCAAGTGCTGCAATTTTTGTTGTCGATGGTCAAACTGGGCCCTCACCAGCCGATGAGGAAATTGCTGAGTGGTTGCGCCAACAACCCGTACCTGTGCTACTAACTGTAAATAAATGTGAATCCCCAGAACAAGGCTTAATGCAAGCATCTGAATTTTGGGAATTGGGATTGGGTGAACCTTTCCCTGTCTCTGCAATTCATGGCAGCGGTACAGGTGAGTTACTCGACGAGTTAATGAATCACATCCCTCCCGTGGGAGAAGTACCGGAAACTAATGAAATTAAAGTTGCAATTGTCGGACGCCCAAATGTGGGTAAATCCAGTTTGCTGAATGCTTTTGTCGGAGAAGCGAGGGCAATTGTTAGCCCCATCTCTGGTACAACCCGCGATGCAATTGATACCGTAGTTGAAAGAGATGGACAAACCTACCGTTTAATTGACACGGCGGGAATTCGCAAAAAGAAAAATGTGGAATACGGCCCGGAATTCTTCAGCATTAACCGTGCCTTCAAAGCGATTCGCCGCGCCGATGTGGTTTTATTAATTTTAGATGCCCTGGACGGAGTTACCGAGCAAGACCAAAAATTAGCTGGGCGGATTGTCGAAGAAGGTCGAGCTTGTATAATCGTTGTGAATAAGTGGGATGCTGTCGAAAAAGACTCCTACACCATCTACGACTACGAAAAAACTCTACAAGAACGGTTACATTTTACCGAATGGGCAGAAACCATTTTTGTGAGTGCCTTAACAGGACAACGAGTAGAAAAGATTTTAGAGTTAGTAAATCAGGCGGCTGAGTCACACAAACGCCGTGTCAGCACATCAGTGATTAACGAAGTCTTAACAGATGCCGTTAGTTGGCATTCACCGCCAGCATCACGCGGTGGACGTCAGGGCAAGATTTATTATGGTACACAAGTAAGCGCACAACCACCAACGATCGCTCTATTTGTCAATGAAGCAAAACGCTTTAACGACAACTACCGTCGCTACATCGAACGGCAATTCCGCCAACAATTAGGATTTAAAGGCACTCCTATTCGTCTACTCTGGCGGAGTAAAAAAGTCCGTGATGTCGAAAGTGGCAGTGTTAATCGTGCTACCCGCGTGTAATAATCGTCGTTTGTCTCCGAAGTTCTGAGCGGAGGCTTCCTCCGCACCCTGCCGGAAGTAAGCCACAGACTTCTCTCTTTGTCCTTTGACTAATGACTAATGATTAATGACTAAAAGATGGATTTACTGCGATCGCTGCCACTTGGACTTTACTTAGAACAACCCCAAACTTGGCTACATAAAATCGATCCGCGAGTCAAATTTGCTTGGTTGATGAGCTTTTTAACAAGCTACAGTTTTGCTAATATTTTTTGGCGTGTGCTGCTAGTGGCACTGTTGATTTTCGCCACCTTAGTCGCCAGGATTCCTCGACGAGTATGGCGACAGCAAATTGGTTGGCTATTGATGCTATCATTTTTTGTCTTAGCGATCGCAGCTATTAGTCCTGATGGACTGGGTGTAGACTATCAGCCACGTTTACCAGCTAACGAACAAATTTTAACCCAGCCATCAACTTCTAACACTTCCAATCTTGCCCAACAGTCAGCAGGTAATCAAAAAGAATATAGCTACGTGCTATTTCACAAAGGCCCAGTCAAAGTAACTCGCCACTCTTTGGATTTGGCGGTGCGGCTGAGTACAATTTTGTTTACTGTAATTTACAGCACTAACCTGTATCTGCTAACAACCGCACCAGAAGAAATTACATCTGGTATGGAAAGCTTAATGCAACCTCTGCGAAAACTAAAGTTGCCTGTCACGGAAATCACTCTAACTTTAACTTTATCCTTGCGGTTTATTCCCCTAGTTTTAGAAGAAGTGCAGAATTTATTTCGTTCTGTGATGACAAGGGCAATTAATTGGAAAAAGCTGGGGTTAAAAGGAGCAGTCAAGGTTTGGATCACAGTCGCAGAAAGACTTTTAGAAAATCTGCTCTTACGAGCCGAGCAAATGGCTAATGCAATGATGGTGCGCGGTTTTACCAGTCCTAATGAACATCGAGTGCAGTGGCAAGACTTAAAATTAAGAGCGCGGGACTGGCTGGCGATCGCAACTTTAATCTTATTTTGGGGAGTACGCCTGATTATCGGAACCGAGGTTTGATAATGTATTTTTCTTGGTGTCTTAGTGCCTTAGTGGTTAAAAAACTGACTTTTGAACCACCAAGGCGAGGGTAGCCGTGTGGGCGGGTTTCCCGCGCCACTTGCCACAACGGGGGGAACCCCCGCAAGGCAGTGGCTTGACTTGAACGGACTGCTCGTACGAAGACACGAAGTGAAAAGCTCAAAATTCGGCAAATTTTTGGGATTTTTAACCATTTTGAAAGTGCTAACGGTTAAGATTTACGCGCGGGGATCGCTGTTAGTGTTTTGTGTACACTCTTATTGAAGAATAGAACTCTATCAAGCAATTAGTTTAACGCTGGGTAGCTACAGCAAGTCGCTTCACAAATGACCGTTAGCTATTTTGCGCCATAAAGCGACAATTGTGGCAGTATGGAGAGAAGTCGATTGACTTTTGTCTTTGGTATCACAGGGCTTTTTCTCTGCCACCCGAAACTTTCAAGACTTACTCCGCTCTGTGAAGTCAAAAGTCAGCAATCCAGAGTCAATAGATTGGGTAGAGATTCTCACCTCAGCCATAGGTTTTGGACTCTTCTAGACTCTCTAAAGGCGCTTCAAGTTACGCACCTCTTTTGTACCACTTTCCCTTGCTACCACTAGCTTCATCTGCCAATTAGCAACTAGATCAAGGTCTTCATCACCGCAGTTTCGCATTTTAAGCAAATATTCTGGCGAAAGGAAGGTATTATCGTCTGAATGTTTGTAATTGACTGCGAAAAGATATATATACTCCTACCTTGACTCTTAAATGAATCCAGAGAACTCAGAAACTTACATAAATCATCCAACTTGGGGTCTGCTTTATAGGATCTGTATGGTTGATGAGAACCAGGATCTTTTCACTACACTTTATGCCCAACGTTTATTTTTCTTGGTAGCAAATGACGTTAATGACATTAAAGGAATTAAATTTCAGCCTATAGGACGTACCGAAGCTAGAATGATGCTGGAAAATCGCTTACGTACTCTGCGGCGCACTGGACAATCTCAGGAGTACGATCAGCTTCAGAGTGTTTTCCAACGCACATTCCAATGAGTAGTTCGCTAATCGAACGTATTGCTACCATTCGCTCCTCACTTCCACCTTCAGTTAGGTTGATTGCTGTTAGCAAGCAAGTTTCTGCTGAGGCTATTCGGTCTGCGTATGCTGCCGGAATTCGTGATTTTGGCGAAAGTCGTATCCAAGAAGCTGCCAGTAAACAAGCCGAGTTACACGACTTATCGGATATTACCTGGCACTTTATTGGGCATTTGCAAGGCAATAAAGCTAAAAAAGCCCTTGAACATTTTCCTTGGATTCACTCCATAGATAATTTGAAGCTGGCACAGCGCTTAGATCAATTGGCGCAACAATTAGGAGTTAGTCCCCAAGTCTGCTTGCAAGTAAAAATTCTCCCTGATCCCAACAAGTCGGGTTGGAGTGTGCCAGAACTGCTAGCCGACTTACCCGCACTAAATCAATGCAAAACTTTACAAATTCAGGGTTTGATGACAATTCCCCCTTTAGGGTTAGATGATGCCCAAATTCTGAATGTGTTTACTCGAAATCGTGAACTGGCCAAGGAAATCCAGGAGCAAAACTGGTCGCACATTCATATACAGCACTTGTCGATGGGCATGTCAGGCGATTATCAATTGGCAGTACAAGCAGGTGCAACGATGGTACGACTAGGTACTATCTTGTTTGGCGATCGCTACTAGTTATATTGTACATCCACCTTTCGGTAGAGCATTAAGTGCTAGCAAGTATAAGGGTAGTACGATTAGAAACCATCTTAATTTAGCGATCGCCTCTAACTACTGGACATTTCTCTTTTGGTTGAGTATCAATAGTAAAGATTTGATGGACAAAATTTTTTTTATCAGACTGGTGCAATAGGAGACAAAGGCTATAGTATTGACAAGAGCAATCACCAAGGAAAAATGAGGTGAAAAGAACTTTCTTTCGGGCAATCCTTAGGATATAATCTTTACTCATTATTCCGTCCCCAATTGAACAGACTTCCCACAAGTGCCTGTTCATCACTATAAGATGTAATAGAAGCTACAAACAGCAGTAGAATTGCTGAATAGATCCACCCATGTAGCGATCGCCGCTGGCTAATTAATTTACAGCCATAACAATGAAGGATTTCTGCACCAGGAGAGTACACAATGAACAATATTTTTTCTAAACTTCGAGACTTTGTGGGTCTAAATGAACAGGTAGAATACGAGTATTACGAAGAAGAAGCAGATACAGATAGCTACCAAAATCTGTATCAGCAAGAGAATCCCCAGCCAGCACCACAAGAAAGCACAGCTCAAAATCGACGCTGGCGCGAACCAGTGCCTACAATGGGTGATGAGATAGCAGCAGGTTCAACAAAGCCAATGGGGAATGTTATTGGTATGCCAGGAGCAATTAACGGAATTTCAGAAGTTTTAGTACTTGAACCGCGCACTTTTGAAGAAATGCCCCAAGCAATTCAAGCGTTGCGAGAACGCAAGTCAGTAGTATTAAATCTGACAATCATGGATCCGGATCAAGCCCAGCGGGCAGTAGATTTTGTAGCAGGTGGTACTTACGCATTAGATGGACATCAAGAGCGTATCGGTGAGAGCATCTTTTTGTTTACGCCAAGCTGTGTGCAAGTTAGCACCCAAGGTGGAGTTCTTCATGAAGTACCACAACCACCAGTACGCCCCTCTCGTCCCGCAAGTCCCAATCAAACTTGGGGCAACGAATCTAACCGGATGGCACAATAAAATTAAATTAGTCCACAGTCAAGAGTCCAGAGTCAAGAATCAAAAACTTTTGACTCTGGACTTTTGACTTTAAGACTCTTGACTGTTAAACAATGACTATTAAATTTGGTTTAATTGGTGGTGGGGTAATGGGAGAATCGCTGTTATCCCGCCTTACTACTCGTGGAATTTATCAACCATCAGAAGTCATAGTCAGCGAACCGCAACCCTCGCGCCAGGATTTTTTAAAGCAGCAATATGATGTTGCTGTAACGGCAGATAATCGCTTAGTTTTCACACAAGCAAAAGAAGTTGTTTTTTTGGCAGTGAAGCCACAAGTTTTCAGTGCGATCGCCCAAGAATTAGCAGATATCATCACTATAGAACACTCACCCTTAATTATTTCGATCTTGGCGGGTGTGCCTTTGAGTCATTTAGAAGCTGCGTTTGAGCAATTGCCAGTGATTAGAGCAATGCCCAACACTCCAGCAACCGTAGGCGCAGGAATTACCGCTGTTTGTTTCGGTGCTTACACCAACATCAAGCACCACCAAATAGCACAGCAAGTTTTTTCAGCTGTAGGCGAAGTTGTAGAAGTGTCAGAAACGTTGATGGATGCGGTAACAGGACTATCTGGTAGTGGCCCGGCTTATGTGGCATTGTTGATAGAAGCACTCGCCGATGGCGGAGTAGCCGCAGGTTTACCTAGAACAGTTGCCAATCAACTAGCCTTGCAAACTGTATTAGGAACAGCAAGGCTATTGCAAGAAACCAAAATGCACCCAGCAGAACTTAAAGATCGTGTTACCAGCCCCGGTGGTACAACTATTGCGGGTATTGTCAAGCTAGAAAAGGCCGGATTTCGCTCAGCTTTAATTGAAGCAGTCAAAGCAGCCACAGAGCGATCGCAAGAGCTGGGAAAATAGTAAAGAGTCATTAGTTTTTAGTCATTAGTCATTAGTTTTTACTAAGGACTAATGACCAATGACAAATGACTAATGATGAAGTTGACAAAATAGCCGTTAATATAGTAAACAATCCGGTTGCAAATTTGATTGAGTGAATTATCCTGCGCCTTCTCCAGAACTTAACCTAGGGTCGATATTTCCCTTTGAATTGGATCAATTCCAGCAGGATGCGATCGCGTCCATCAACGCCGGACGTTCCGTAGTCGTATGTGCGCCCACAGGTTCGGGCAAAACATTAGTAGGGGAATACGCCATTTATCGCGCCTTGTCGCGAGGAAAACGTGTATTTTACACTACTCCTTTGAAAGCGCTATCGAATCAAAAATTACGTGACTTCCGAGAAAAATTCGGGTCTGATCTCGTCGGACTGTTAACTGGAGATGCTTCCATTAACAGAGATGCACCGATTTTGGTAATGACTACAGAAATTTTTCGGAATATGCTTTATGGGACACCCATTGGGCAAATTGGTATCTCGTTAGTAGACGTGGAAGCGGTAGTGTTGGATGAGTGCCACTACATGAACGATCGCCAACGGGGGACAGTTTGGGAAGAATCAATTATCTATTGTCCCCGTGAAGTTCAACTGGCAGCCCTTTCAGCAACAGTTGCCAATAGCGATCAACTCACCGACTGGTTAAATCGCGTTCACGGCCCAACTGACCTGATTTACTCCGATTTCCGCCCAGTACCC
Source organism: Nostoc sp. MG11 (assembly GCF_014904695.1). GTDB lineage: Bacteria > Cyanobacteriota > Cyanobacteriia > Cyanobacteriales > Nostocaceae > Komarekiella. The sequence goes on from NZ_JACXXN010000017.1 coordinate 124,468, forward strand.
TTAGAATTTCACTATTGCAATCCCAAAGGGCTATTTCCTCTACTGAATGATAGCAAAACCAAAATCAACCCCCGCCTTCAGAAGAAAAAAGGGAGAGGAGGAGAAAGGGAGAGGGGGAGAGCTGGAAGACCAGAGGCTCCTGGGATAATTTACACCCTCAGCCAGCTACAGCAAAGGGATATGCTACCAGCGATTTACTTTATCTTCAGCCGCCGGGGATGCGATAAAGCAGTGGCAGAAGTAGGTGATTTATGGCTGGTAAATAATGACGAGTCCCAGATTTTGCGGCAACAAATTGATGACTTTTTAACCCGCAACCCCGAAGCCGGACGTTCTGGACAAATTGCCCCCCTGTATCGGGGAATTGCCGCACACCACGCCGGAATATTGCCTGCTTGGAAAGTGCTAGTAGAAGAATTATTTCAGCAAGGGCTGATTAAGGTTGTATTCGCCACTGAGACACTAGCAGCGGGAATTAATATGCCCGCCCGGACAACAGTTATTTCTACCCTTTCCAAACGTACTGACACTGGACACCGCTTGTTAAACGCTTCCGAATTCCTGCAAATGGCAGGTCGGGCCGGTCGCCGGGGAATGGATAAACAAGGTCATGTGGTGACAGTCCAAACCCCTTTTGAAGGCGCGAAAGAAGCGGCATATTTGGCCACATCCAAGCCAGACCCCCTAGTTAGCCAGTTTACGCCCAGCTACGGTATGGTATTGAACTTACTGCAAACTCATACTCTGGAGCAAGCTAGAGAACTGATAGAACGCAGTTTTGGGCAGTACATGGCGACTTTACATTTAAGACCAGAATACGAGGAAATTGCCGAACTGCAAAATCAGTTAGTCCAATTACATGAGCAAATCGCAGCAGTTGATGAAAATGAAGTGGCTGTGTATGAGAAATTACGGCAACGCCTGAAAGTTGAACGTCAGATATTAAAAACCTTACAAGAGCAAGCGCAGGAAGACCGACAAGAACAATTAGGCATGATGTTGGACTTTGCAGTATCGGGAACCCTGTTGAGTCTCAAGGGGAAACACATCACCGTACCTTCCCCCGTAACAGCAGTTTTAGTAGGGAAAACACCTGGTTCTGGTCAAGCTCCTTACTTAGTATGCTTAGGGCTAGATAACCGCTGGTATGTAGCCACCACAGCGGATGTTGTCGATTTATATGCCGAACTACCACGAGTTGACATCCCGCCCGAAGTACTACCACCGCCAGAGATGCCTTTTAAACCGGGACAGTCACGACGTGGTAATGAAGAATCATTTGCGATCGCCCAGCGTATCCCTGAACCAGAGGAGTCTCTGCATCTAGCTCCAGAAGTAGCAGAACAACTCAGTCGAGTAACCGCTATCCAAGAGCAATTAGAATCTCATCCTTTACATCAATCAGGTAATGCCGCCACTATTTTTAAACGTAGGGCGCGTTATGTTGAATTAGAGGCTGAACTTCAAGTGATGCAAGCTCAAGTAGAGCAGCAATCTCAACGTTATTGGGAAGAGTTTACTAATTTAATTGAAATTCTCCAACACTTTGGCTGTTTAGATAATTTAGTACCCACGGAATTAGGGCGTATCGCTGCTGCAATTCGGGGAGAAAATGAATTGTGGCTAGGTTTAGCATTCGCTAGTGGTGAACTGGACAACTTAGATCCGCAACATTTAGCAGCTGCTATAGCGGCTTTGGTGACAGAAACTCCCCGTCCAGATAGTAAGGTTAATTTCGAGTTGAGTAATGAAGTGGCCGAAGCTTTGGCAAAATTGCGCGGAATTCGCCGCCAGATGTTCCAACTACAACGGCGGTATAACGTAGCGCTACCGATATGGTTGGAGTTTGAATTAATTGCCTTAGTGGAACAGTGGGCTTTAGGAATGGAGTGGACAGAACTCTGCGAAAATACCAGCTTAGATGAAGGCGATGTAGTGCGAATTTTACGCCGAACTTTGGATTTATTATCGCAGATTCCCCATGTACCACATTTGCCGACATCTTTTCAGCGCAATGCTTATCGGGCGATGCAGTTGATTGATAGATTCCCAGTCAATGAGGTGGTTGAATAGGGGGATTGGGGAATAGGGACAAAGTGAATAACCAATACCTAATACCTGATAATAATAAGATTCTCAAAAGTAGTAGTTTGTATTATTAATTTTGATAGTCATACGTGTTTGTAGTAAGACTTTAGTCCTTGATTTTTTAAGCACTAAAGTGCTTACTACGAACATCTTATTCAGGACTTACGGACTCAGATCCCCCAACCCCCTAAAAAAGGGGGCTTTAGAAGTTCCCCCCTTTTTTAGGCTACGGTGTACACACAAGTCTTTTAGAGTTTCCCCACAGGCTTTTGATCCCCCCAACCCCCCTTCAAAAGGGGAGCAAAAACCTCTCAAAGTCCCCCTTTTGAAGGGGGATTTAGGACTGGAGTTTAGACTAAATAGAGAAAAAAGCGGTCAGTCTTGTTGAACTGACCACATTTTGGTCAATGCTGAGATTTAGAGAAAAATACAGCTTGAC
>NZ_JACXXN010000176.1 GCF_014904695.1 Nostoc sp. MG11
AGAACCAGTAAATAAAGACTCGCTTTGAGATAGCTAAAAAACTTAAACGCGGCATGGGTGCAATGTCGCTCACATTGTCATGGAAAAATTTAGGAGGGGAATATGACTACAGTATTAAAAGCAATCAACGGTGGCAGCAAACAGCGAAACGAGCGCAAACAAGCTTCAGAAGATAAATCGATTAGACCACATTGCAAAGTATCGATTGAGGATATTAACTGGGTTCGTCAGCAGCCTCCATCTGTGCAGCAGCTTTGGTTAGATAGTGTGGCGGCTGAACAATTCGGGGGTTCTGCCCATAAACTCGATACTAACCTCACCTACAAATCTTTGCAAAAAGCAGGTGCGGCGTTAACGGCTCAAGGATTGTTTCAGTTTGAGGAAGTGTTTGGTCGATTGCCCTCCGGTAGACCTGGACTGATTAGCTACCGTGTTCGTAACTTGCACGGTTATTACAATCGTTTTTACTGGGAATCGTCCACGTCTGCGGAAACCAATTCTTGTGACGAGAAAGCCGTCCACGCCGGGGAGAAAACAAATGCGCCCGGACGGAATGAAAAGCACCCGAAAGTGGAACAAATTCAGTCTGATTTGGAATCATTCCAAAAGAATGGTCAAAAAAGTGAGATATGCTGCGGGTTTCAAAATCCTAACAACGTTTTTAACTACCCGTTAACTACCTACCAACAACCAACTAAGGTTGTTGGTATGGTAGTTGGTTCTGACGCGCTAACCGAAAATCTGCGTGTTGAAGAAACGGCTCATGCGCCCTTGAGGGGCGCGTCGCCTTCACGTATCGAAAGCGCGTCAGAACTTGAAGAATTGCCTACGGCAATAAACTGCACGACGCTGGCGCTCGTTGATGCTGCACCAAGTCAATCTGCTCCGTTGTTAGCTGAAAAGCAGGACTGTGGTGTTGAGGCGAGGGACTTTCATGAAAGTACTTGTTCCGCCGCGCCCGTCGCTCAAAATGAATTTTCTCTAAATTCTGCGATCGCTAATCAAACACAGGAGGAAGTAGAACAAAATAATTCTGCTTCGTTGTCGGGGGAAAATCAAGTTTCTGGTTTTGAGCCGAGAAACTGTCATGAAGGCACTTGTTCCGCCGCGCCCGTGTCATTAAATCAAGGTGAGATATTTGAATGGTTGGATAGAGCAAACGTTGGAGAATGCCCCCCATTGTGGGTAATTCAATATTTGCTAGACAGCAAGTATTACGCCAGCATGAGGGCAACAATCAGCAAATTTGAGAAGCAGTGGAATCTATCTGTAG
>NZ_JACXXN010000177.1 GCF_014904695.1 Nostoc sp. MG11
GTGATTGACTTTTTTGCACAAGCACTGCTGGCTAATTCTAATAATTATCTGTCTCGCCCATCTCTGCTTCCTAAATATTAGACCTGAATCCTTACGTGGATTTATTGAACAAGTAGCATCTCCAGAACAAGTTTATTATTTTTTAATGCTGCTTTAACTGCTCAAGTAGTAATGAAATAAAGTTGTATATACATTGATAATTTCTTACTACTTGGCTTTTTTAACTAATAGAAGCATTGAAGTGCTGTATTCGTAGGTAAATTAGTAATGGAACGAGGTTTGTTAGACATATCTGTTGTAGTTTCATATGCTTTGAATCATAATTTGAGAAAAATTTTGAACCATAAATTAAGAGAAAGTTAACGCAATTTCAGGCAACACAGGCGATAGCAAAATAAATCTCTGCATCAAATTATGAGAGAGTGTTTAATTTCTGAACCATATCCCAAGAATGAGTTTTTTAGACTGTTTCGGACAAAACTCATACAAAATAACTATGTGAAAACAGCATTTTTCTCGACTTTCATACCAAGATATGATTTAAATACTCATTTTATGATTCAAAAACGTTGTTTTTTTGAGAGCTGAGTTTAGATATGGTATTTCAGTAAGGCAGCGATCGCTCGTGGATGACGCGATCACGCTTTTAGGGTTATAGCCGAGTAATAATGATAATCAAACCAGAGGAAGGACACGAACGACGCTCGTATCTCTCCTCCCACCTCCTACACGATAATCATTATTAGTAAAAAAAACTCGAATATTAAAAGTGAAGAATAAATTGGGATACTCCTTTTTGAGGCATATCATGAGTTAAAATCTCATTTTTTATTTCAAATCACAGTAGCCCGCCGCAGGCATCAGAACTTTGTAAGAGAGTGGCGAACGGGTCTAAATCCCCCACTTTTTTGTTCTAATTCCTGAATTCGGACGAATTGATTCTTCTTCAATCTTTCGTTAACTTCCATCTCTTTTTGTATCTACTGAAATCATATGGAACTGTCAAATAGCAACACTTCTGTTCAAGCAATAGTCAGTATCAATGCTAATCGACCAGGCATCACGATTCCATTTGGCTTTATAGGATTAAGTTACGAAGCAGCTACATTGCCTAGATCTCTTTTCTTTAGAACTGACAACATACTATTGCGGAATTTTGTCAAGCAACTAAGTAGTAAAGGCGTGCTGCGGATCGGTGGGAATTCTGTGGATAATACATTTTGGATTGATAGCAGCA
>NZ_JACXXN010000178.1 GCF_014904695.1 Nostoc sp. MG11
TAGATACCCCAGATTTTCTTCACTATATTCGAGATCCAGCATGATGATAACAGCTTATCGGCTGTCTTCTATTTTGGAAATATACTTGAAGTTAGATAATAAATCATCCTATGGTTAGATGCCATAAGTAGCTTGAAGCTAAATAGGCAACAACTTACCTTGGGTTGCAATTACTCAAAATCCCTATCAAAGATTGAGAAAGAAGAAGTAGCAAGAGTGGAGAAGGTTTTCCTTCTGACTCCTGACCTCTGACTTCTGACTTCAGTTGAAACATGCTTTTGTGAAAATACAGCAGGAGCGCTTACGTTGATTCATTTATTGTAAGTATATTTGCTCATTATCTATGGAGCCAAGCAAAAGTTCTCAACCGCAATTGTTAACAATATTGTTATATAATTCTTGATTATATTTATGTATTCTTCACCGAAAAATCGAAATTACTAATTAAGCTATAGATATACAGACGATAACTATATTGAACTCTATAAACTAGCCGTAGCTAACGCCTTTACAGATATTTCTGGAGGCGTTTTAGCATTTAATTATATTGCTCTTACTGGTATAACTAAGCATTTTATTTATTCATTAACTAACTTGTAGTCCCAGGTATAAAACCCAATTTGATTAGTCACTCTAGAGAATCGACCTGTGCGATACTCCCGCGATAATTCATTCAGAACTTTATTCCTGACTTCTCTGATATCAGCCGCATTTAGTTCTCCATAAATTCCAGTGATTACTTCTGAGACGTTGAAAACTTTACCCGCGTTCTGTTCTAAAAAAGTAGATAAGGCATTAATTAAGAATTGACCTTCATATACTTTGAGCATTGGTATCTCTTTTGGCTGCGGCGGCTTTATTGGTTTATTATTTTTGCGCTTTGCTTGAGGTGATGAATTTTTAGTTTTATCTTTGGAGAGTAAAGTTAAAGAGAGAGTAAAATAGCCCGGTTCTCCAGGCACACTAAACCATTTATTGCTTTCCTTCCCCTGAGTCAGCGAAGATTGAACTCTACCTTTAACTACCTTAAACACTTCTGGCTCTAGCTCTCCGTAGAGCGATGCCTAACGGCAAGGCTAGCGCCAACGCACTATAAAATCTATGTGAACACTTGTGCCAATTTCTTCTGCTAATACAGCACTTGCGTCTGTTATGAGGTACAATCAATTAAAATATAAATCCCTTTAAATGAAGTCATACTCTGTCGATCTTCGAGAAAAAATAG
>NZ_JACXXN010000179.1 GCF_014904695.1 Nostoc sp. MG11
GCAGATGTAATCAACCGGGCTAACTTGGGTATGGAAGTGATGCACGAGCGCAATGCTCACAACTTCCCTCTCGATTTGGCTGCGCTTGATTCTGCTCTTGTGGCTATCAGTGCTCCTGCAATCAACGGTTAATTTTTGAATAAGACGCGATGCATCGCGTCTCTACAACTAAAGGCGCTCTCCAGAAATGGGGAGCGCTTTTGTGTTGGTATTTTTAACAGCATTGGTCAAGCGATCGCACGATTAAATACAGAACTTACGCACTCAGATCCCCCAACCCCCTTAGAAAGGGGGCTTTAGACGTTCCCCCCTTTTTAAGGGGAGCCAGCGCGGTCCATGACTCCACAAAATTGGCGATCGCCTCCGGCGGGGCGTAGCCTATCGCGGCACATTTAATACAATATTTTTCCTGGTATCCTGACTCATAACAACCAATCCCAAAATCTTGGAAGAATGTCATCATAGTTAAGGTAAAACATTCTGGAGATAAGACAACGGTTTACGCACGTCCTTTAGCACGGTTAATTGAACAGTTGCAACGGCTACCAGGAGTCGGCCCCAAAACCGCTCAGCGATTGGCTTTGCATATTTTAAAGCGCCCAGAAGCAGAAATAGAGGCTTTGGCACAAGCCCTAATTGAGGCAAAAAAACAGATAGGCTTGTGTTCTGTCTGCTTTCACTTATCTGCTGAACCAGTGTGTGAAATCTGCCGCAATGCCAACCGCGACAACAGTACTATCTGCGTCGTAGCAGATCCTCGCGATGTAATTGCGTTAGAAAAAACCCGCGAGTACAAAGGCAAGTATCACGTTTTGGGTGGGGTAATTTCTCCGATAGATGGTATTGGGCCAGAACAATTGACTATCCAAGCTCTAGTGCGGCGGGTGAGTCAGCAAAAACCTCAAGAAGTGATTATGGCAATTAGTCCAAGTGTGGAAGGTGAGACAACGACGTTGTATCTTGGTCAGCTACTCAAACCATTTACCAAGGTGACGCGGATTGCTTTTGGTTTACCCGTCGGTGGAGATTTAGAGTACGCTGACGAGGTGACATTGGCAAGAGCCTTAGAAGGACGCCGGGAGTTAGATTAGTATAAGTTAGCTTATAGAACTCATTTGACATCTAAGAAGAGGCTGCAAGCCTCTTAACCATCAACCGAATAAAACAAAGATTAACTTTGGCAGTTGCATTAACTAGAGT
>NZ_JACXXN010000180.1 GCF_014904695.1 Nostoc sp. MG11
CAATTACTTTCTACCTCACAGCGAGACTATAACATTGACCTGTTGGGGCCAGTAGCTCTCAATGTTGGGTGGCAAGCAAAGGCCGGACTAGGATTTGATTTATCTCACTTTCAGATAGATTGGCAGCAGAAAGCGGTCTACTGTCCTCAAGGTAAGCGTAGTTACCTTTGGAAAAAGAATAAAAATGTTTATGGTAAACCAGTAATTTATGTCGAATTTCGGCAGCGTGATTGTTTAGGTTGTCCGGTTCGTTCCCAATGTACTCGTGCAAAAACAAACCCGCGCGGGTTAACTATACAGACACAATCTGATTATGAAGCTCTTCAAAAAGCAAGAGTTCGACAAAAAACTGAACAGTTCCAAAAACAGTATGAGCTGCGTTCAGGTATTGAAGGAACTATCTCTCAGGGCATCCGAGCATTTGAATTGCGCGATTGCCGTTATATTGGGCTAGTTAAAACTCATCTACAGCATATTCTGACGGCTGCCGCTATCAATCTAGGTCGAGTTTTCGCATGGTTGGAGGAGATACCAAGGGCTAAAACTCGCTCCTCACACTTTGCGAGACTGGCAGACTCTACTGCCTGCTAGAGAATATCCGTTTAGCTTCTTGCTAAAACGTTAATATAATTTGAGTCTACTTCCATGTATTACACGGTAGAGATTCGTTATTCAAAGTTAAACTTACGATGTAATACATGGGGGAGCTTATGTTCAAACGAGACATTCAAGGAAAGTTTGCGCTCAAAAACGATGATTATCGTGAAGTACGTTCTTTGCGACTAACTTCGGAGACTTGGAAGGCTATTGGTATTGCCTCTGAATGTTTGGGCTTAACTCGTGCTGACTATTTAGAACACATTGTTAAGCATAACGCTAACCTGTGTATTACACGGGAAGATTCAGAAATCTTAGCTCCACTCAAGGAGAAAACGAGCCTTGACCAAGTATTACACGGCAAAGGGAGTTGCATCAGACATCTACTAAGGCAGCAAAACAGTCTGTTGGGTTGCTTACGGTAAAAGAACTTGAAATTTTACGTAACCGTGTTTTATCTGAACTGAAGTTAGGTAAGCAAGCATCTGGGTATAAAACTGCTCAGAAGGTTCTCAATCGTTTCATTGCTGAACTAATCGGTTCAGTTTAGCTGTTTGGGGAATTCGCCAACGGTATCCGTATCTCGGCGGC
>NZ_JACXXN010000181.1 GCF_014904695.1 Nostoc sp. MG11
CTTGCAAGCCAACTACATTTAATAAATCAATCCAATCTTTATTAATAGATGCATTCTGCGGATTGTCACGACGCAGTTGACCTAAATTAGTTAGAGCATCATACCAAATATTATTAGCACTATAGGCAATGTACTCTTTTGGTTTTGCTGTTTTTAATTGATTATCAAGGGTCTGAGTTATCACCTGTTTTTGCACAAACCCATCTACATAAAAATTGTCAGATGTTTTTTGCGGATCGCCACAATAAATATGAAAATACCAGCGATATTTTTTATCTGCTTTTAAGGAGGATTGCGATCGCGATGGCAAAGTAATGCTAATAATACCCGGTTTTCCAGACAGAGTAAGAGGTGTTCGATAGACATTTTGTACATCTTTACCATCTAGCACTTGCAACACGAATTCTCCAGAACGCTTGGTTTGTGGCAGTTGGGGAACATAAAACCAAAATGTTGGATTCTCTGCAACTGTTGATGCTAAAAATGATTCCTCTGCATCGCCGGGTGCTAAAGCAGTCAGGCGTGTCAGAGAGTTAGAACACTCAGGATTACGCCCAGCCCCGGCTCTGCGCCGACCTGTCGGTGCGCCATTTCTGGGCAATTTCGGTTGCTTAAAAGATTGAAAGTGCGAATTTTTAACAGTGTTTTGCATCGAATCAGTCAGTTGTGCTTGCACTAATTGTGAATAAATTGTTGTACTAATAATTAGCAACGGAATTACGCAGGTACGTTGAATTATTTTTTTTCTAATCATGACCAAAATTTAATTGTTTTCTCTTGCCAAGATAGAAATGTTTAAACCATGAAATTATCATTAATTGGGTAGCTAGTAATGCCAATACTGGGGGGATAAATGGCACCCATCCAGCCAGTGTAAAAATGCCAAAACATAACCCAAATAATATTAAAAGTGTTACTACCACCGCCAATCCAAGGTGCAGCGGTTTTGAATAATACCATGCTGTAATACCTCCTATTAATGACCATCCCCATACCCAAAGTGCCTCCATCCATACAGTCCACCACCAGAATAAAGGTCTGCGGTCTAAAACGGCGCTCAGGATTTGACTTAGCATCTGTGCCTGTACGAATACCCCCGGTATTTGCTTTTGCTTCAGTTTGGCATTAGAACTAAAAGGTGTTTTCCAAAAATCGCTTGTATTGGTG
>NZ_JACXXN010000182.1 GCF_014904695.1 Nostoc sp. MG11
TTCTGACTTCCAACAAATAATTGCCACGGCAGATAGAGCATTGTATCAAGCAAAAGCAGCAGGACGCGATCGCTTTATCCATAGCAGCTTGGATTCGCCTTTTGCTAACCCAAGATACTCTTTATTTGAGAGCAGTGTCCCTGAGCGTTGTGAATTATGCTAAGTTTTCTGTTTTTAGTACTCGACCAACCTAACATTGCTACTCTTGTTAACAAGCTTTTTGAACTGGTGGGGTAGCTCTTGTTGCTTTTAAAGTATACCTGCGCGCAGTTGTTTTGATTACAAGCAGATCTTGCGTAGTAATATGAGCCCTTGTATTGAGCAAGAAGTCAGAAGTCAGGAGTCAGAAGTCAGAAGGATGAATAAGTATGGGTATTCCGACCCCGCCCTAATAATTGCTGAACAAGAAGTCAAAAGGATCGGCAAGAGTGGAGAAGATTTTCCTTCTGACTTCAGTTTAAGATTTTTTCATCAAAAATTTAGACAATTCTAAAAATCAATCATAAGTTCTTTATAGGACTATGCTATGTGCTTAAAATTTTGTTTTTTATCCTAAGATTACGGAAACATCCTTGCAGGATCAATCAAATAGCTGTATGGTTAAGAGTGACTTTTCACACAAGTGCTAAGGCACAAACCCGCAATAAGTTCAAAAGCTGTTCTACCTCAATCTTGGTAAGACAACGAGTGATTCCTTAATATGCATCTTCAATCTTTTATTATGATTACTTTTCATAATGAAATACAGTGTTAGCTAATTACAAAATATTGCTTCGATAAATCATTAATTGTAGACATGAAAAAAATCTTTGTCTGCTCTCAAAAACATTATTAGTAATTCAAGTATTTCACAATCAAAAAGTTATACCTTTTGGCAAAAATATTTAGCTTAAAATATAGAAGCTTGCACTGATTTTAAATAATAATTAAATCACCAATAGAAGTTCAGAAAGACTTATTCTGTATATTAGTTATACTCATGCTTCATTCAATTCTGTTTGCTATTTATATTGAAACCCAAGCAGCAATAAAAATTAATACTCAAATCGTTGAACAGATTAAGCTATTAATTACTTCAGGATATTTGCAACCAGGTGATACTTTACCAACTACTATTAAATTAGCTC
>NZ_JACXXN010000018.1 GCF_014904695.1 Nostoc sp. MG11
AAACTGCTCAGAAGGTTCTCAATCGTTTCATTGCTGAACTAATCGGTTCAGTTTAGCTGTTTGGGGAATTCGCCAACGGTATCCGTATCTCGGCGGCTACCCTACAACACTAAGGTGGGGCAGGATACCAGAGAAATTCAGGTACATCCCAAATTGAAGGAATTTTTAGAGTCTTATAGCATTGAGCTAAAAGGGAGAAATCCCCACTTGTTCCCCGGTCGTCACGGGTTGGGGCATATTCATAAGGCTAGCGCTGACCGAATATTACGTGAGGCGCTGCGGCGGGTAGATTTGTACGAGAAGGGAATATCTTCCCACAGCTTCCGGCGAACGGCGTTAACGTGGATAAGTGATGCCGGGGTTCCCTTGCGGCACATTCAATCTATCAGTGGTCATCGTTCACTTGCAGCCCTGGAGCGATATTTGGGTGTGACAGAGCAGCAGAAAGAAAATGCTATTTCCACTTTAGTTTTTTAAGTCAGTAAGGAATTATGAACGTTTACAAAAAATACATCACCATTACAGATCCAAAGCAAGTAATATTATTTGATTTACCTTTTCAAGCAGGACAGCGAGTAGAAATAATTATCTTAGCTGAGGAGAACCCCAGAGCATCTATTAGTAAAAAGCTGATAGATTTATTTGATAAAACACAGTCAATACCAGGAGTACAAGATATTAGCAAAGCCGAAATAGCAGCAGAGATTGAAGCTTACCGACGCGGAGAATAAAAGTTGTTATTGACACGAATGTTTTAGTTTCTGCTGTCCTTAAGGGTAGAGTACCAAGAGCAGTTATTCAGTTTATTTTTGATAATCCCGACTGGGAATGGATTGTTTCATTGGAAATTGTAGCGGAATATAAAGAGGTATTAAGTCGCCCTAAGTTTAAGTTGACAGATGAAGTGAGAGCATCATGGTTTGAAATTATTGATACATTTGCGACGCTAATTGATGTCAATGTGTCAATTGATTTTCCAATAGACACAAAAGATGCAAAGTTTTTAGCTTGTGCTATAGCAGCCGAAGCAGATTTTTTGATTACGGGGAATTCTGATTTTAATCAGGCGCAAACTTTGGTAAATACAACGATTATTTCTGTGTCTTTATTTAACAGGTTAGTTTGCAATTAAATGTGAGTCGCCCTGAAGTCGGTAAATGATAGTATGACGACATCGCAGCGAAAGCACCGAGTATAAGGCATTCAGCCACCGAGCGCGCCCAAATCGCGATCGCTCTCGTTGGCGGAAAAGGAGATTATCACGACATGGATACACCAGATTCTATACGGCAAGAATTAAGCCAGTGAAATACACTCAAAATTTATAATAAACAAATTTAAATTCCATTAATTTATGTTTAAATTCAAATAAACTAATCGACAGTAAAATTTATTATTTAAATATTTGTTGAAATTTAAATAATAAACCTATGTCTAACGACGGCAGAGAAACAACTTTTTGATTTAAAGATTTACTAATTGATTTTAATAAAATTGGAGAATATTACAATTTATATAATGACGGATTGGCTATTCAGCTAAAGGAACTTAAGTTATTGTCCGAAAACCCAACAGAAGCAAATAAAGTTGATGATCAAGAAAAAATTTATTTTTATAAAAAATGGTCATTCAAAGGCTTCAGAGGCAGTGTTGACCCAGCCCATTTTTATTAGCTGGACGGGTATACACGTTCCAAAACTCGATGAGATTCTGCGGTACGATGCAGAGCGTTTCCCCCTGATTCCGCAGCAAGGAAATTGCATTGGTCGCATCGTTGTACATTGGGTGGTTAGGGTCTGCGCTCCGCAGCAGAACATTGGTGTCAAGCAGATAAGCCACTAGAGCCTCTCGTCCTCATACATACTTGACCGGCTGACCGCATAGTCCGAAAGGGGAGGTGCATCATGGCGGTGACTTGCTGCCCATTCCCGGAAAGCTGTTACCCACTCCGATGCTGTTGCAGTTTCATAGAAAGGGCGTTCTGTTGATGGTTGCACCAGCTGCAATAGCATGGTGTTCAAGTGAGGTTTAATCTCCGATGGACTACGGTTGGAAATCTTCGCTAACAAACGGGTAATTGTTTCAATATCCTGACTATGGGCTTGTTCTAAATCACTCACAACAGATTTTGGTTGACTGTTCATAGCTTTAACATCATCTAATTCAAGTTAATCGCTTATTTTTCAGCTTACTGATAAATTCTTGTCCAGGTCGCACGCTTTCAACTTGTCCACAAATAAACTTGTCAACTTGTAAACATTTAAATATATTAACGTGTAAACACTGTTATATGTAATCTTATCTACATGAAAACAATCGCCATAATTTCGAGAAAAGGCGTTGCAGGCAAAACAACCCTGGCAGTGCATCTTGCTGTTGCTGCCACTATTGATGGTTTCTCAACAGCGATTATCGACTTAGACCCACAAGCTTCGGCTACTGGCTGGGGGGACAGTAGAACCTTTGAAGCTCCAACAGTCGTATCAGCACAAGCTGCCCGTCTGCCAAAAGTTTTAGAAGCAGCCGCTAATAATGGAGCAGATATAGTTTTTATTGATACAGCACCGCACTCGGAAACCGCAGCATTGGCAGCTATCCGTGCGGCTGACTTAATTTTGATTCCCTGTCGCCCTGCAATTCTTGATTTAAGAGCAATCAGCGATAGCATTGACCCAGTAAACCTGGCCAAGAAAACTGCAACTGTCGTTCTCAATGCTGTCCCTCCACGCGGTTCCTCAGCAAGTGAGGCCACTCTTGCGATTGCCACCTATGAAGTTGCAGTCGCCCCTATTCAAGTAGGACAACGAGCTGCATTTGTGCATAGCCTGACAGCAGGACAAACAGCTCAGGAATATGAACCTTCGGGTAGGGCTGCTGAAGAAATCCAACAACTTTACAAGTGGATGTGTGAACAAGTAGAAATATAAACATTTAAACTTGTACACAAGTCTACTTGTAATATTAATTGAAAATACACGACATATATTATATAGATATGGCTAAAAAGAATCTTGCAGACGCTCTACAACTTGCATCTGGAAAACCAGCGACCAATGAACGGTCTTCTTTTCAATTGCAGGCTGCTGATAAGCCGGAGTTACCACCAAGCAGACAGGGGAAAAAAGCGATCGCTGGTCATTTTGACCCAGCTGTATCTAAGCAGTTAAAGCAATTGGCGCTGGAACAAGACACCACAGTTCAAGCCTTGCTAGCTGAAGCGTTAAATGACCTATTTGATAAATATGGCAAGAAGCCAATAGCTTGAGCCGGCGATCGCCTTAACTGTGTAGGACTTGCATAAGTATCATCAGACTGTTTACCAAGCATATCTTACTAGCGAATAAAGTTATTTGTTGTAATCTCTTGAGAGAGTAGTTACATAGATTTAACTCTATGCAATGTTCTATTAATGAAATAAATAGTGATGCTATTTCTTGAAAGTAAGAAATAAAAGTAAGAAAAAGTTTACTATTCAAGCTAAAAAGCTTAATTGATAAAGGTTTCAGGAGCCAATGCTGCGTAAGTATCTTGGACGAGAAGTAACTGAAGTTTTAGGAGAATACCCCTTTCCAGTGCTAAAAGCACAGATCAGTCAAAGGGTAGCATTTGCTGAGTGTTTGAACATTGGGAGTACTGTTTTGGAGGCTGCCCCGAAAAGTGCTGCCAGTGATGAAGTACGAGCTGTTGTTGAGGAAATATTAGAAGCAAGAGAGGAAACGAATCATGGCAGAAGTTAAAAAATCACAAAAACTAAGCTTGAGGCCAGGTGTTCAGAAAACGCCTGTAAAAGATGAAGCAGCAGCGTGGGTGGTAAGGGGTTTAGCCGTTCTAATTTGCAGTATATGCGTCTGTTTTATTTGAACTATGAGAATTGCCAAACACTGTCTGGCAAATTGAGTTGGTCGCACTATACGGAGCTTTTAGCTATTTCCGATGATTTGGCGCGGTCATTTTATGAGCAGCAGTGCATCCAAGATCGCTGGAGTGTGCGGGAGTTGAAACGCCAGAAGGATTCGGCTTTGTTTGAGCGGGTGGCGTTGAGTAAGGATGGGGCAGAGATTTTGGCACTGGCTAAGGATGGGCAACGGATCGAGTCGGCGCGGGATGTGGTCAAAGATCCTTATGTGTTCGAGTTTTTGGATTTACCAGACCGCAATTATCGTGAGAGTGAGTTAGAAAATCGTTTAATTGCTCAGTTGGAAAAGTTTCTACTTGAGTTGGGCAAGGGGTTTGCATTTATTGGGCAGCAATACCGAATTACGTTAAACAACACGCATTTTTTTGTGGATTTGGTGTTTTATCATCGCATTCTCAAGTGTTTTGTCTTAATCGATCTGAAGACGCAAGCGGTAAGTCATCAGGATATTGGACAGATGAATATGTATCTAAATTATTTTCGCGCTGAGGAGAATATGGAGGATGATAACGAGCCGATAGGGATTGTGTTGGCGCGAGATAAGGATGAGATTTTGGTTGAGTATGCGACGGGTGGTATTTCTAATCAGCTTTTTGTGTCAAGATATCAACTTTATTTGCCAGATCCGGAGGTTTTAAAGCAGGAGTTAAGGCGGCTTTTGGAGGTAAATGATGGGTGATGTTCCCTGCCCCCTTTGGTGTGATGTCGTCATACTACCATAAGCCGACTTTTAAGCTACTTGGCTCGACTTGATTGCCTGTGAATTCACTCAAATAGAAAATCTGCCGAGATTGCTAGCAACTGACTACGTTTTCTTTTTTGCTTGTATTTTAGGTTTTGCTTCGCCATCAACTAATTCGTAGGTGATATCCCCTTTCGGTAGTGCGAGGAATTCTTGTAATGTGATTTGAGATTTGACTTGAGTCATAACAAGTATGTCTCCTTGGCAATGACTCTATTTTGAGGCAGTTTAACTAAAACCTATGACCAATTTCAAATTACGCGTGGAAGATACAGCTATCGAATTTACGCTTATCATGACTTGTAGAGATGCGATCAATCAATCTCAAAATTAGTTGAAGCAAATGCGATTAATTTTATACAGTAAACCTGGATGTCATTTGTGTGAGGGCTTGCAGGAAAAGTTAGAACAAATTCAAAATCTCAGTTTTGAGTTGGAAATTCGGGATATTACGACTCGTGAAGATTGGTTTGGTGCGTATCAGTATGAAGTGCCGGTACTTTATTTATCGAACCGTAGAGACACCATGTGTGCGGAGGGAGGATTGAGTGAGGAACCTTTGCCGCGTCCTTCTCCACGTGCTAGTGTGCAGCAGTTAGAGCAAATGTTGCGTAAGTATTTATCCAATTAGAAAAAAAATAATGCAGAATAAGCGCAATAGAAATGTGTGACGAGGTTCACAAGATGAAATTGCGGGAATTACTTGCAGCGGTAGACAGTGTTGAGCAATTAACTAGCCATCCTGCTTTGGAGGATGTGGAAGTTAAGGGATTGAAGACGAATTCTCATGCTTGCAGTGTGGGAGATTTGTTTATTGGGATGCCAGGAACGCGGGTAGATGGTGGGGAATTTTGGCCAAGTGCGATCGCATCGGGTGCAGTGGCGGCGATTATCTCTCCCGAAGCTGTTCAGAAAATTCCTCCCACGGCTGAGGCTTTGGTCATCAGTGCTACGGATATGACTAAAGCTTGTGGCCAGATAGCTAGTGCTTTTTACGGTTATCCAGGGCAAAAACTCAAGCTAGTAGGTGTAACTGGTACTAATGGCAAAACTACAACTACTCACTTAATTGAATATCTGCTCACCAAAGCCAATCTATCTACAGCTTTGATGGGAACTCTCTACACTCGCTGGGCTGGTTTTGAGCAGACTGCTGTTCACACTACGCCGTTTGCGGTGGAATTACAACAGCAGTTAGCAGAAGCTATGAATGCTGGTTGTGAGTTTGGGGTGATGGAAGTCAGTTCCCACGCTTTAGCGCAAGGTCGAGTTTTGGGTTGTCAGTTTGAGGTGGGGGTGTTTAGCAATCTCACTCAAGACCACCTAGACTATCACAGCGATATGGAAGATTACTTTGCTGCTAAAGCGCTGTTGTTTAGTCCTGATTATCTTAAGGGACGGGCAATAATTAACGCTGATGACACCTACGGTAAGCGATTAATTGCGTCGTTAAATGCAGATCAGGTTTGGAGTTATAGTGTCAACAACAATAGTGCTAATTTGTGGATGAGTGATTTAAGCTATGAGCCGAATGGTGTTAGCGGGATTTTGCATACACCAAAGGGTAATGTGGCTTTTCGTTCTCCCTTAGTTGGGCAATACAATTTAGAAAATTTATTGGCAGCGGTAGGAGCAGTTTTACACTTAGGGCTAGATTTAGAGTTGCTCGTATCTGTGATACCTGAGTTTCCGGGAGTTCCCGGACGAATGGAACGAGTGCAAATTACTCCTGAGCAAGATATTAGTGTGATTGTAGATTATGCCCATACGCCGGATAGTTTGGAGAATTTACTCAAAGCCGCACGTCCGTTTATACCTGGGAAGATGATTTGTGTGTTTGGCTGTGGAGGCGATCGCGATCGCACTAAACGCCCAAAAATGGGTAAAATCGCCGCTGATTTAGCTGATGTAGCAGTGGTGACATCTGATAATCCCCGCACTGAAGACCCAGAACGGATTTTACAAGATATCTTGGCGGGAATTCCTGAGACAGTAAAGCCAATTGTGAATGGCGATCGCGCTACTGCCATTCGTACCGCTATTTTACAAGCACAACCTGGTGACGGGGTATTACTTGCTGGTAAAGGTCACGAAGACTATCAAATTCTTGGCACAGAAAAAATCCACTTTGACGACCGAGAACACGCGCGTGATGCTTTACAAGAAAGACTGAAAATACAAGGTTAATTGCGCGATCGCACGGGATTGGGCATTAGGAAAACTTCCCCAATCCCCAATCCACAATAAGTAACATCACTGAAGAAAAGCACGTATAATACTTTATTTCGGTGCTTATACCGTGCCGTAAGCTCTTGATTGTGGCTAGAAATGTGAAAATCTTATACTTTCAAAGCGTATGTTTTTTAAAATAGGTGGCAGGCTGGGAGCGATCGCTATTTTGTTAAGTAGTACTGCGGCGAGTCTCCTTCAGAGAGGCTACGCCAACGCCCAAAATGCTGAAAGATATGTCACCGTAGGACACGATAAAGGAGGAAACAGCGTCGCTCTGGATACTAAAACTATTCGTGGTACGACATACAAGCTTTACGGACTTTACGGAGACGGCATATTCGAGACTACATTCTCTGCATCATGCACAGAATCGCGGCTTTTTCTAAATCGTATTGCCATTTATGGAACAGGGGGACAGCTACTTGAAGAGGATAAGGAGAAAGGAGAAATTCCTTTTGTAGCGAGTTCTTCACCAGGTAAAGCAATGCGAATTGTTTGTCAAAAGATTGGGGCGCGTGGCTGGTAGATTCTGATAATTACTGGCAATTATCAAACCAGAAGTAGTGAGTCACATCATGAGATAATTCAGAATTTATGTTTTTTCGGTAGCTTTTTTGTCAAAAATGTACACATAGGGGTGAAAATCGAAGACAGTATTATTTTTTCCTTAATCCTTCTTCGTTTTTCCTTAATTGTACTTAACTCATGAATGTTTCTCTGACTAAGGATCTATCTGTTTATCAGCTGGTTTTGGGAGTGCAATCGCCTCCTAAACCATTGTCCCTCAGTCCTGCTACTCTGCTATCACTGGTGAGAGCGCAAATAGACTTACTCATTGAGCAGCAGATTGTAGCCACTTTATGGGTAAAACTACCACCAGAAAAAATTTGGCAATCAGAATTAGCGCGTTATCAATCCTTGGTGGGTGCGTCTAGCCTCATCTATATTTGTCAGTTCGCGGACAGTGAGATAGGGGAAGCAGGAGAAGACAAGGCAGAACATTCTAATTCATCCCCCTCATCCTCTAATCATGTCCGCGTTCAACTACCAGCAAATAGCCAATTGCGGCGGGAAAACTTTCTGATGGTGTTGTCGCCGCAGTTTTGCAGTTTAGTTTTGGCGCATCGACCACTTAAAAAACGTGAAAATCCCATCTTGGGGAAGGCAAATACTAAAAAAAACCAGCCATTGCTGATTATAACTACTGTTGATGGAAAAATTATTCAGCAAGTATTAGATGGTATTCAACAGGCGACTACGCCGGAATCATTTCCAATGTTGCTTGCTGATTTTATTTGCCCAAGTGCGCCCGAAGCCGCACTCATGAATCAACTTTTGGCAAAACAACTCCAGCGATTAGATGAAATTAATCGTCAAATCATGGCAGAACGTACTGCTAAGTTGCAGCAGCAAAATCAAAACCTACATAGTAAAGAGGAACTCAAGGATGAATACCTGAATAATGTGTGTCAAGAACTACGTACACCCCTGACGCACATGAAAACAGCACTCTCTTTGTTGAATTCTCCTAATCTCAAACCGCCGCAGCGACAACGTTATTTACAAATGCTAAATACCCAGTGCGATCGCCAAAATTCTTTGATTACTGGTTTATTGGATTTGGTGCAACTAGAGCGTAATTTGGAGGAGACAACTTTAGAGTCGGTACGTCTCTCAGATATTGTACCTGGGGTAGTCAGTACCTATCAGCCTGTAGCGCAAGAAAAAGGCATCATGCTAGCCTACACAGTACCTACTGAGCTGCCTGCTGTTCGGTGTGTAAGTGGTGGGCTGAGGCAGATTGTGATCAATCTGCTACACAACAGTATTAAGTTTACGCCCAATGGTGGTCGAGTATGGGTGCGTACCCGTGTTCATGGCAATTATGTTCAATTGGAATTCCGCGATACAGGTATTGGTATTGCCGAAAGTGAAATTCCCAAAATTTTTGACCGTTTCTATCGAGTCCGTGTAGGAGCAACTGAAGATTATGGTGGTGCGGGGTTGGGGTTAACGATTGTACAGCAGTTGCTATTACGCTGTGGTGGCTCTATTTCTGTGAAAAGTAAGCTATATGAAGGTTCTAGCTTCATAATACAACTGGCGAGTGTTGGTGACATCCCAAAAGCGATCGCTACCGAACATGAGTGATATATCTAGCTCATTTTTAAGGCATTTCCTCAGATTCGGGGCATTGGGTGTAAACATCAATAGAAAAATTCATCTGATCAGCATCAAGATGCACAAAAATTAATTTACTTTGGAAAAAGCTTTTAAGGATTCGTTTGAGTGAACTAAACTTAAGTCGTCTGATGGCTTTATTCACATCTAGCCACTGCCGTTTTCTTTGATTTGCTTCTGGATAATCTTCACTCACAGTTTCGACTGGTAACAAATACATCTTGACCTGATAAATCCTGCCTCGTTTGCGGTACTTATAAGTACCCAGTTCATTCGCATCTACTTGTCCAATAACTCCAGCTTCTTCCCACGCCTCTTTAGCTGCTGAATCAGGTGGACTCATTCCATTATGAATATCTCCTTTCGGAATTACCCAGTGTTGATAGTTCCGAGTTGAAATTAGTAAAATTTCGATTTTGCCATTTTTAACTCTGTAAGGAATTACCCCAGACTGTTTAAACACTTTGCTGACTTTTCGGCTCATATAAATTAGAAAGTGTACAACTTAGTTTTTTGTACAATTTTTATTTAAAAAAGGCAAGATCTGATACCAAATATTGTTTGGTTAATATCAGGTTATAAAACAGATAATTTTGATCGCCGGAATTATTTTAAAGCATAGGATTTTATATAAATTTTATTTAAGGGATTTTAAACTACAGATAAAGATGAGATGACATGGTTAATTCTTAGGTGTGTATTTGTAAAAAATTTGAACATTAGCTTTTAACATTCAGAACTTTCAAGCTTTTGACAATCATAAAATTGACAGAGTATAAAAGGGGTCTTCCTTTAGGAGGATTAACAAACACGGTACTTTTTTAAACACAATATTTACGGTATGAGCTTGGATATTTGCTATGGGTGCAATTAACTAAATTTCTTGAGATTTTGATAGATATATTGAGAAGAAATTGCATTAAAATCTACTTTTTTAGTCTCATTATTAGTATTTTGAAATAGTACTGTAAATGCACCAGCACCTAACCTATCTTGAGGAAACATCCGATAACAAGGCATTGTAGTTAAATGCGACTGATATTTTAATAAATTGCTTACTTGCACTGCCTGAAAGTGAGGAAATCTTTCTAAAAACCATTCACAAACCTGCTCATTTTCCTCGGTAGAGTATGTGCAAGTCATATAAGCAAGATAGCCTTTTGGTGAGACAATTTTAGCAGAGTTAGCTATAATCCGTTTCTGCCTATTTGCACTTTTATTAATCGCTGTTGGATGAAAGCACCCAGGAGCTTTTTCACCTTTAGCAAGTAAAGATTGTCCAGTACAAGGAGCATCTACTATTACTAAATTACTAGAAAGTGGGATTAATTCTGCAAATATACTCGAATCTCTATTAACTACTGCACTAGGACTAATATGACAACGCTTCAAATTAGAAATTAGCATTCCTAAACGTTTACCAATTACTTCATTACTGATGATTAATTCTGGTTGTAAAGCCTTCCAGGCAAAGATACTTTTCCCTCCTGGTGCAGCACACATATCAAAAATTAAACGCACTGACTGAGGAACTGTTAACAAAGTAGCGGCAGCAAATACAGAAGAAAAATCCAAACAGTAGAAATATCCTTTTTCATGTAGTGGATGCTGACCAGGTTTTTCTCCTAGATAAAGACGGTCTATAAAATCTGGCTGCCAATGCATTGGTGTTTCCACTGAAAAAGAGGTAAATTCTGGCTTTTCCTGACACCAAAGAATACTTGGTTGAAAAGGCTGAGGATTCATTAAAGCCTCAATAAATCTTTCTTGTTGATCTGGATTTGTAAACAAACGTCGTGTGAGTTTAAGTAATAAATTAGAAGGTTTTTCCATGTGGATATATAAATAATTGTGTTGTCTTGGAATGCTAAATAAAACTGTTACACAAGAACAATGTAATTAAGGTACTTGGCTCCATACTGAAAATACAATGACCGCCTTTCAGATCGCAATTGCCAAATTACCCCACTGCACCGGAGTAGGTCATGATCTTAGATAATTTTCCGCAAAAACTACGCAAAGAGGCACAACTGTGGAGGGATGAAGGACTAATTAGTTCTTCGTTGTATGAGCAAATAGCAGAACGTTATCAATTTAAAAACCTGGAAGCTGCTGCACGCGATCGCTTCGTTGCGATCGTGGTTGCTATAGGCAGCATACTTTTATGCTTAGGCATAATTACCTTTGTTGGAGCAAACTGGCAAGCAGGATCACGAGAAGTCAAGTTTATTTTATTAATGAGCTTGTTTTTCACAATTACGATCACTGGTTTTTACACTTGGAGACAACCGGAAGGAAAAAAACCAGAACAAAGTAAACGCATACTGGGAGAAGGATTGCTAATTTTAGGCGCTTTCATTTTAGGCGCAAATTTCGCCTTGATGGCCCAGATGTTCAATATTAGCGGTACAACTTCCCAACTTTTTCTGGCTTGGGGATTGGGTGTTTTAGTCATGGCTTACAGTCTGTCCATAAATTCCTTGGGAATTCTGGCAATTATCTTAGTGCAAATCGGGTACTGGACGGGACTGGAAGACTTGCTATACTCTTCAGGTGAATCGACTTGGGCGCGGCTAGTGGTGCAGCATATGCCTCTGCTGTCATGGCTGCTATTTGTACCATTAGCATATTTTTGTCGATCGCGTTGGATTTTTGGTCTAGCAGCATTCTGCTTTGTTAGTTCCTTACAAGCTAACCTCAATCCGCTGCCGCTGCTGAATTATGCTGATGTAGCGCCTTGGGTGGCATCTTTTGCTTTTGCACTCCCACCTGCATTATTCTGGAGTTATGACGACTTGCTATTCCCCAGCATAAATTACAGGTTGTTTCAAACTCTTGCCCGTAATTTAGCGTTGGTGGCTTTTGGGGCTGTCTTTTATGTTCTGTCTTTTCGTTGGAATTGGGAATCTCCTGATTATACTTATAATCAGCCAACGACTTTGACAAACTTATTCGAGTCTCTGCCGATAATTGATTTGGGGATTCTCAGCGGCTTGGCTGTATTTCAATGGTTGTTTCTGATGCGTCAACGAAATAACCCTCCTCGCCGCGAAGTGATTTTCACGACTGCTGTCATTAGTACCTTTATTGCCTTCATTGTTGTAGTACCTTTTTGGCATCAAACTATCAGCCGGATTGATGAACTTGGCATTTTTATTTTCAATGTACTTCTAGCAACATTAGCCTGGGGACTAATTCAAGAAGGGTTGAAATTAAACAACAGAAACTCCTTTTGGGGCGGTATGCTATTGTTAACGCTGCAAGTTATCAGTCGAATGCTGGAGTACGATACTGACTTACTCTTTAAGTCCCTCGTCTTTGTCCTATGCGGTTCTGCTTTAATTAGCGCTGGACTTTGGTTTGAACGCCGCAAACCTGCTGCAAATAAGAAGTAATGCTTGAAAAGTGCTGAGTCAAGAGTCAAGAGTCAAGAGTCAGTATTTTTCCCCCTTGTACTCCTCTGCTCCCCCTGCTCCCCTGCCTCCCCTGCTTCCCCTGCCCTCTACTCCTAATTTAGAGTTTCTCTGCGTTAGTCCTAATCTTGTTACTTTTAACCTCCTCAATACTCCTTCTTTTTAGGACTACGCTCATGAAAAGTAGCGCTTCTGAATCTAAAAACAAATCGTTGTCTCCTGAAGCAGAATTCTCCGAAAAATTAACTTTTCGGGATTACCTAATTGCATCTGAACAAAAATCGAATAAGCCTTTACCTATTTGGCGGTTAATAGCTCCCTTGCTCATCCAAACAGGGTTAATTATGGCAGTACCAGCCCAAGCGCTGTACACAGACATGACGGGCAAGACAGTAATTTTGCAAACTGCGCCTGTAAATCCTAACAATGTACAGCAAGGTAATTCTCTAGCACTAGATTACAACATATCCCGTACTGCCAATTTGAGAAGACTGCCTGGCTGGGAAACATTGGTTAGCAAAGGTCGTGGAAGTGGCAGACGATTGCCCGATGGAACTACTATATATGTGATTTTGCAAGAGCAAATATCCTCTGGTAGTGGTGTTCCTAGAGCTTGGAGGCCAGTACGAGTGACTGGCGATCGCCCCACTTCCTTAAGAGCTAATCAGGCAGCCTTAAAAGGTGTGTACGAGGATGGCTTTGTTAACTACGGTTTAGAAACATATTACATCCCAGAAAACCAACGGCAGCAGATTAACAACGATATCCGACAAGCCCGACGGAATCGAAGAGGACAGCAGCCACCCATAGTTGTGAAAGCTAAAGTCGATCCCCAAGGTAACGCAGTGCCTATCAGTATGTGGGTACGCGATCGCAACTATCGCTTTTAATCTTCATGCCGTAGACGCCATACTGCACCGCAAGCAGCGCCAGCCCCGGCTAATAATCCGGTACTCATTCCTTGTAGAGTCTTTTGAATTGGGTCTTGGGTCAGGCACTCACTCGTAACCTTACTGTCTTGCAAGCAAAGACTGCTTTGTGCCCAACTGGCAGTACCTCCTAAAATTACACCAGTCACACTACAAGAAACAACAAGCAGCAAAAAGCGTCGGGTTTTTCTATCCATAGATGGATGTGTCAAGTATAAGAGTAGTAGTCAACTCTCAACTACTTTACACATCCTTGCTGCTAATGTCAGCTGGTTTCCAAGAGACTAATGTCTATACGTAAGTTCTACTTAACCTGAGTTCTGGTTAAGCCGACTAAAGCAAAGCCGATTCTAAAAAGCAATCGTAAGCGTTTTTACTATTAATTTTAGAGCATAAACTTGACGGCATGGCGATCGCATCTCATTTGCAATCTATCTCTGCACCGGATGAACGCGCTTTACTACTTTACCCATCAGGATTAGACTTTGTTGTTAGCTTTTTCGCCGCCGGAATTATCGCTGTTCCTGCTTATCCGCCTAAACGCAATCAAAAACTATCCAGATTGCAGGCAATTGTTCGGGATGCCCAAGCTAGTTTATTATTAACCACCGCAGATATTTTTTCCCTCATCGAAAAACAGGCATACTCCGAACAGCAAATATTAGCCATTTCCGCAGATGTATCTCAATGGGAACAAGTAGAAAAAGCGATCGCAAAAGCCATCACTGATCTTCAGGAGCAGGATTAATTGGATTGTATGGATATACACCATATAGTTCTAGTAAATTTGCGGTGCGGAGATTAGCTGAATCTTTGCGGGGTGAACTCAAAACCGCAGATATAGACATTTCCATTGTTTACCCACCGGATACTGATACACCCCAATTAGCAACCGAAAATCAAACTAAGCCACCCGAAACCAAACTGATTACACAATCAGCCCAAATCATGAAAGCAGAGAAAGTGGCAATTGAAATTTTACAAGGAATCACCAGCAAAGCTTTTGCAATTACACCAGAACTACAAATGTCTTTACTGATGCGGCTGCATAGTCTTTTTGCTCCCTTAGTGCAATGGTATTTTGATGGTCTTGTCAAAAAATTGCACAAAACTAAAAAACTACAAATTACTAACAAAACCGAATTACCTGTTAACTAAATCAATTTTCATAGATGATCGGGATCAATATTTAATTCTCGCAACTTAGCGGCTAGCCGTTCAGCACGTTGTTTTTCCTGTTCAGCACGTTGTTTTTCCTGTTCAGCACGTTGTTTTTCCTGTTCAGCACGCTGTTTTTCCTGTTCAGCACGCTGTTTTTCTTGTTCAGCACGCTGTTTTTCTTGTTCAGCACGTTGTTTTTCTTGTTCAGCTAATTCTTCTGGTGTCGGCAATAACTGTCCTTGTGCCGTAAAATAGCGTAATTGATTCTCATGCACACCTAAGTATAAATCTAACTGCTGACTCCATAACCAACCTTGAGAGTTTGGTTCTATTGGTTGGTAATTCCCGTCTACTAAATGAAACCCTAAAAATTCTAAATTATGTGGGTCAAACCAAAAATACTCTAGTGTGCGAAATATGTCTTGGTAGATTTGTTTTTTTAAGCTTTTGTCAGTAGCTTTTGTAGAAGGCGAAAGCAACTCAACAATGATATTCGGATACTTACCATCTTCTTGCCAAATCACCCAACTTTTGCGTGGTTTGCGTTCGCATCCTCGCACCACAAAAAAGTCTGGCCCCCGGAATTCTTCTGATTTCAGTTGACGTTGGCTGTAGTAAATTGTCAAATTTCCCGCAGCATAAAAGTCATTGCGGTTTTGCCACCACAATTCTAAGCATTGTAATAACAGAATAATCTGGCGTAGATGTAAATCGCTTTCCAATGGTGGTTCGTGACTTTCTATATCTCCTGGTGGAAATATTATATCTTTTGTCGGTTCTAATTCTTGGGCAACTGACATGACTTGATTGGGGCTAGAGGTGAAATGAGCAGTTGAATGGCTGCGGATAGATGCACAGATATTATTACTATCATAATCTGGCTAATGTATATGTGATCCAGATAAAATAACAGCGATCGTCTCATTTGGGGCTAAAGGTTGTGCAGTTCTTCTCTGAGAAGATGCCCGATTTGGATGGAATGATGAATTGAAACTCTAGCTCGAATCCAGGTTAATTAAATGACTGAATCCAAGCAATAAATCAGAATTAGGCAAACCCGAACTCAGGTTAAATAGCTATAATAAACTCCGTTTACAGAGAGTTGGTTTACTTCATCCTGTAATAAAGACTAGGAAATCAAGAGGCTATTTCCTAGTCTTTAGTGATCGTTGCAACTACTCAATTTTAATGTTGAAAGGCAAACGGGCATAAACTCCCTGTGGATCGTTCATCTTTTGCAGAATCCCAATTTCTTGTTGCAGTTTGTCAAATTCAGCGGTGAGGGGATTGGATTGTTTGAGTTTTGCCTCTTCAAGTCCCAAAGCAGCCTGCACCTCTTGAGTTGCTCGCCCGAAA
Source organism: Nostoc sp. MG11 (assembly GCF_014904695.1). GTDB lineage: Bacteria > Cyanobacteriota > Cyanobacteriia > Cyanobacteriales > Nostocaceae > Komarekiella. Next base: position 15,931 of record NZ_JACXXN010000018.1, read on the forward strand.
AAGCGTTCTTCAAAACTGCTAACTCGTGGGTACTCTTGTAATTCCCAATCGTTACCTAGATTCGCCTGCTTAGCAGCGTATTTGATCGCAGCATTTAAGCCGCCAATTTCATCCACCAAACCAATTTCTTTAGCCGCCATACCTGACCAAACTCGTCCTTGAGCAATTTCTGCTACTTTTTGTTCTGGCAGTTTCCGACCTTGAGAAACTTTATTTAAAAACATACTATAAATACGGTTAACACTGCGCTGGTAAAGGGCCAACTCTTGGGGCGATTTTGGGCGAGAAACTGTTTGGCTATCAGCATAGCGGGCGGTTTTCACCGAATCCCAGGTAATACCATTATCGTTCGCCAGCTTTTGACCATTTAACAGCACCCCAAACACACCAATTGAACCTGTAATTGTATTTGGTTCGGCAAAAATCCGATTAGAGTCGCTGGCAATCCAGTAACCACCAGAGGCGGCGACATCACCCATCGATACTACAACTGGTTTTACTTCACGAGTCAACCGGACTTCTCGCTGCATGATTTCAGCGGCGGTAGCACTACCACCAGGGCTATTAATCCGCAGAATTACTGCCTTGACATCATTCTCTTGTCGCAGTTTGTTAAAGATTTTTGCAAAGCGATCGCCTCCTACTTCGCCAGTTTCACCTCTACCATCGACAATTTCACCCTCAGCATAAACAACAGCAATTTTATTTTTCGAGTTGCGTTCTACACCTAACAATTTGCCGGTCACTTGTGCGTAGTCATCCAGATTAATTTGTCGGAATGTTTTGTCTTCCTTTTTACTAGCTGTCAATTGTTTGAGGTCAGCTACTACTTGATCAACGTATGCTACTTGATCTATCAAACCGCTGGTTTTGGCTTCCGTTGCTTCCAGTACTGCCTGATTATCGGCGATCGCTTGCAATTGTTGGGGGTTAATTTTACGACTTGTTCCCACAGCCGTGCGCCACTCTCCCCAAACATCATCTAACAATTTTTGCGTTTGTTCACGGTTTTCTGGACTCAGTTTTGTGAGAATTAACGGTTCTATTGCTCCCTTAAATTTTCCTACCCGCACGACCTGAACGCCAACACCATACTTTTCCAATGCTCCCGTTAAGAAAATCGGTTGGCTACTCAAACCGTTGACTTCCATTAGTCCCACAGGGTTAAGTACGATGGTATTTGCCACCGAACTCACATAATATTCCTGTTCACTCCAGTTGCCACCATAAGCCACAATCTTTTTTCCCGCAGTTCGGAATTTCTCCAAAGCTTGACGGACTTCTTTAAGAGATGCATAGCCGACGCTACTAGCTTCTCTTGTGCGTGTTGCATCTAAATAAATACCAACAATTCGCGGATCGCGCCGGGCTTTCTCCAGAGTTTCCAGAACTTTGCGGAGTGTCATCCTTTTATCTTCTACACCTGATAGTGTGTTCTGAAGTATTTCGTTGGAACTGGGTGCGCCATCGGTGATTTTCATCGATAAGTCAAAAACCAGCACTGACTTATCTTTGACTTCTGGTCCAACATTTTTAGAGGAAGTGGCAGCTACAAGTAACAATAGCAGTCCAGTAGTTCCCAGACCAGAGAAAATAATCAGTCCTAGGAAGCTGCCAACTAAACTAGCAAAAGTTTGTTTAAGAAAATTACGCATTAGTCAAGAGTCAAGAGTCAAGAATCAAGAGTCAAGAGTCAAGAATCATTAGACAAATGACAAACAGAGAAGCCTGAGCGGAGGGAAAAGCCGGAGCGGAGTTTGCTCCGTACCCGTACCGGGAAGCAAGCTACGCGCAGCGTCTCTGAAAGAGACTCTGGACTTTTGAAGACAGATTTCCTCCGCTCAGAACTCCAGGGACAAAAGACAAATGACTAATGACTAAGACCTACTTATCCTATTCTATGCGCTGTAAACTCCCAGAGTGCTTTAACTGATACAAGCTGTTGTTGCCAGTGCAGAATAAAACTGTGGTGATTTCAGCGATTAGTACCTCAGCTAGATCGGAAACGGCTGCTTCTGATACTGCTGCTGCTTTGAGGAAAGGCATTGCCAAACCAGCTATATCTGCTCCTAGGGCGATCGCCACTGCTACATCTAGCCCATGACGTAATCCCCCCGAAGCAATCAAGGGTATATTAGGGGCGATCGCTCGAATACTTGTAATGCACTCTGCCGTCGGCAAACCCCAATCGGCAAACGTCCTTCCCAAGCGGCGTTGCAGAGCATTTTCTGCTCGCTCGCTTTCCACTTTTGCCCAAGAAGTACCACCCGCACCAGCCACATCAATTGCTGTCACCCCGGCGGCAATGAGTTTCTCTGCCATTACCGCTGAGATGCCATTCCCCACTTCTTTAGCAATCACTGGCACTTGTAGTTTATTGCATAAGTTAGAAATTTTGTCCAGTAATCCCCGAAAATTAGTATCGCCTCTGGGTTGAATATATTCTTGCAACGGATTGAGGTGCAAAATCAATGCATCAGCCTCTACGATATCGACAACCCGCAAACATTCATCTAAACCATACTTGTAGTTAAGTTGCACAGCGCCCAAATTCGCAAATAACAGAACATCAGGAGCATACTTGCGGATAGCAAAAGTATCAGCCACTTGGGGTTTTTCTACTGCTACTCGTTGGGAACCGACACCCATTGCAATTTTGTAGTGTTGTGCAACTTGGGCCAAACGTTGGTTAATTATTCCCGCTTGTTCCGTTCCTCCAGTCATGGAAGAAATTAACAGGGGTGCGCCAAGGTGTTTTCCTAGAAAAGTCGTACTGGTATCAATATCGTTGTGGTTTAATTCGGGCAAGCAAGAATGGGTAAAACGATAGCGTTCCAGTCCATTGGTGATTTCATGGCACTGAACATCTTCTTCTAGACAGATCCGAATATGATCCGCCTTGCGAGTTTGAGTTTGTGCTGAGATGTTGGTAGGTGCGTTCACGGTTAAGTATGACTCAACGTAGTTACAATGACTATTGTTACAGTCTCCGGCACTCACGCCTACACCCTGAGTTAAACCTGTTGGAGATAGTATTTAAACCGCTCTCGAAGTTGTTCAACTGTGAGATTTTGAGTCCAGTACTCTACTAGGGCGTGGCCAAATGCCCAGGCGTTGCGGTCGGGTGAAGAAGGATTTTCCAATAGCAGCGGCCAGAGGGATAGCAACTCAAAGTTGAGCGGGTTAGCATTGCTAGTATTTAAGAGTGAGAAAAGCTCATACGCCATCTGGAGTTTACCAATCACAATAGGCAACTGTTCTACGGGAATTTGCTCAGCCAGCAGATAAGCCAGAGCTGGAGATCCGGTTGACAGCGTAGAAACGAATTGGAGGACAGGACTTTTGAGCAGTGCTGTTAGTCCCTGTGTTGTCGCCATCTGAAAGGTGTAGTGGTCAATGATTTTGGCAGCAGCGACGGTACGGACTTCGAGGTTACGCAAAAAGCGGGTAAGACGGAGTTGCTTGGTTGGTGCGATCGCTTCCACTAGTCCCAAAGATAGGGCTTCTGCTCCCCAAGCGACTCGACCTGTTTGAGTATCACCTGTGACGACGGGCAAAACTAAATTACAGAATTTACCCAGTAGTTTAGCGCGATATTCGGTAGCTTCCCGAATAGCAATTTCTTTTGGACGATTGCCCCATTCCCAATCATAAGGTGGTTGCCACTCTCGGATGGGGCGCAGGCGATCTACTTGAGTAACGATCGCGATTCCAGGTAAATCTGCAACTTCCGCTCTCATGTCTTGGAGAAAGTCTACATCCATTTGCAGGGCAGGATCAAGGGCCGGGGTGACGAGCAGCAGTAAATCTGCATTTGTGGCATAATCAAGCACCAGCTTTCGTAAATCGGTACGGTTTGCTTGTTCATAACCAGGGGTATCCCAAAGCGTTAGTGTTTCCCCGCCTTGTGTCTGCCAGTGGTAATTCTGAATCCGATCAGTACTAGGTAAAACATCAACGGCTGCGAGTTCAGCTTGGAACAGTGTATTAATCAGGCTGCTTTTTCCTGACCCGGTGCGTCCCACCAACAGAATATTGACGGGTTTTTGCTCAACCGCCTCAGTTGGTTCTGCTTGAGTGAGGATGTCTCGGAGTGCTTGGGTTTTTGCCTTGGGTAGAGTTGATGTAGCAACGGATGCTGAAGGCAGTTTACTACGTCCGTAGAGAGCGATCGCCTGCTGACATAAGTTCCGCAAAGCAGCTTCCCGGAGCAATTGGCTTAAATTCACCAACAATTCCTGAGTTGCGCGGTTACTGTAACCTTGGCTGGCTTGTTTTGCCACCGCCGCCGCAGGATTTAAGAGCCACTGGGCCCAGTTCCAAACTCGCCAGAATTTCCGAGCGGATGGCTCCAACTTCCGGTAGACTTCATAAGCTTGGTATGCTTGTCCAACCGTTACCTGATTCAACATAGGGGATAACTTCTGCATCCATTGATCGAGATCATCCACCGTTCCCCGAATTAGCCCATAAGCTTGGGGAACGTAGATATTCAATAGAGGATATTGAACTTCAGGATTGTAGATCCGGGCGATCGCCACAACCAAATCCTGACATCGTGTCCAGAAGGTTTGCCAGTCTTCCCAAATTGGGCGATCGCTTTGTGCAGCTTTCACAATCTCTTGTAGGGCGACTTCTGCTTGCTTTGTCACGTCGCTTCCTGCTGTTGGCATAACTCTATCTTCCGCTGTTGATTCCAGTTCTTCGCGGACTTCAGCCAATACAGATTCCACTTGATTAACCGCGGGTTGAGTCCATTTCACCAGTAACCAACGCCAACCCACAAATACAAGCGTGAACACACCCCAGATCCAACTAATACCCCATGCATGGATTTGTGATCCTGCCGATATTAATAAGAAAGTGATGATGAAAGCGATCGGGATTGCTAAGACTACCCATTGCCACGGTTTTAATCGCACCATTGCCCCATACCTGCCTTGGTTAGACTACTTATACTCCTATTGTCGATCTAATACTCTTGTCATGATCTTTGGATTATTGCGTGTATTAGAGCGTAATAATTTGCTGGTGAAAGCTTCTACTGGCTGCTAGTTAATATGACAAGTTGTGGTAAAAGTGGAGGTTTGCTTACCTTCACGATAAAATTTACGTGAATAAATCACACATAAATGCTTTGTACGCCTTGAATTATGCTTGTAGACTTTACCGTCGAAAACTACCGCTCAATTAAAGAACCTGTAACCCTAAGTGCAGTTGCTCAAAAACAAAGCGATCGTCAAACAAGCCAAAGCAGCAAACGCAAACGGGTGAAGTCAGATCATGAAATTGCATCTGGATATCATGTTGAAGGGTGGGATATTGAGCTTTTACCTGTCCTGGCAATTTTTGGAGCTAACGCATCGGGCAAGAGTAATGTTATCCAAGCTCTCAATTATTTATTGCTCATGATGACTCAAGGCACACAGGAAGCAGTAAAAATCCAGAGAATCTTTAAATATGCAAAACTAGACCCTTTCAAATTGGATAGTGTCTCTGTCCACACTCCAACAAAATTTGAGTTAAGAACTATATTTGATAAAACAATTTATACTTATTCTCTAGTAATTAATCAAAATCATATATTTTCAGAAAAGTTAGATTATGCTTTAAACACAACTAAGCGGACTCGTCGTTTATTTCATCGCCAATGGGATGAAACCATTAAAAAATTTATATGGAAAACTGGGGATGATTTTGCTGGTTCCCATAATCAACTCCAGAATAATATTAGAGAAAATGAGTTGTTTATAAATACATTATTAAAACTAAAAGTAGATAGAATTGAATCTCTTGTAAACTGGTTAAAAACTAGTTGGCGTGGAATTAATCTGGGAAGTGAAGATTAAGCGATCGCTTACCATTTCTAGTGTTAAGAATAGCTTTTAAAATTATTAAAGCAATCTATAGACGCGCAAAGATGCAGACTCTCGAAAAACTTTCCCTCCCAAGTATGGGCTGCGGAACTTGGGCTTGGGGCAACCAATTGCTCTGGGGATACAACGAAAGCATGGATGACCAGTTGCAAGCTGTCTTTAACCTTTGTGTGAGCAACGGCGTCACTTTATTTGATACAGGCGATTCTTATGGAACTGGGAAATTAAATGGTCGCAGTGAGCTACTTCTGGGACGATTTGATCGGGAATACGTCGGTACAGGCCAAAAAAATATTTGCATTGCTACCAAGCTTGCTGCTTACCCGTGGAGATGGACACGCCAATCAATGGTGCAGGCCTGTAAGGCTTCTGCCCAGCGCTTGGGAAGAAATGTAGATTTGGTGCAGATGCACTGGTCAACAGCGAACTATGCCCCGTGGCAAGAAAGAGGGCTGTTAGATGGTCTTGCAGATCTTTATGAGCAAGGGTTAGTTAAAGGAGTGGGACTATCTAATTACGGCCCTAAACGCCTCAAACACGTACATCACAAGTTTGCTGAGCGAGGAGTCCCAATTGCTACCTTGCAAGTCCAGTACTCGCTGTTATCTACGTATCCTGTCACACAGCTACATCTCAAAGACGTTTGTGATCAACTAGGAATACAACTGATTGCCTACAGCCCTTTAGCATTGGGCTTGTTGACAGGAAAATTCTCAGAAAAAGGCCCTTTTCCTAAAGGTATTCGAGGTCTACTGTTTAGGCAGTTATTGCCAGGAATGCGATCGCTTTTAGCATGTTTACGAGAAGTTGCACAATCCAGAAATAAGTCTATGTCACAGGTAGCAATTAACTGGTGCATCTGTAAAGGAACTATTCCTATCCCTGGAGCGAAGACCATAAACCAGGCAAGGGATAATATTGGGGCGTTGGGTTGGTATTTGAACTCTAGTGAGATTGCAGAGTTGGATCAAGCGGCCGCAAGTACAGATAAAAAAATGGTACAAAATATCTTTCAAACTAAATAAACTCTCTCATCAACAAAAGCAATGGCACGGATGTTACGGAGGCTTGCTAATACCGCAAGCCTTCACCGTATCTATAATACAGCTATTCTCAAAGGACTGTTGGGCAAAAGATACCGCTATGCGATCGCAGCCGGGGAGATATAAAAATAGCTACACCTATACTAAATGAACCAATATTTATGTTATTCTCCCAGAGAAGAATAAAGAGGAGTGATATGCGAATCAAAAAATTGTCTGTACTTCTTTCAATCTTTTTCGTTGCTCTTTGCTGTTGTTTTAGCTTTAGAGTGGATGCACAGACTCCGATGACAAACAATTTGATTGCAACTATCATCGATGATATGGAACCGCTTCATGAGGGAATGCCGCATGGTGTTCCAAAGAGTTTTAGCTGGGCATCTGCTCCTCGTATAGGTATGGGGAACGATCCACAAGGTTCTAAAGCCATGATGGCATGGGGGCAACTATACGAAGCTGCTGAAGAGAATCCTGCTACTAATACCAGGGTTCAGATAAAAGATATCAAGGCTTATATGCTCAGTAAGATAGATAATAAATGGCATCTTCTCCAAAGTTCAACAGCAGTTGAAGGGGCTGCTTATAAAGAAGATTTTGCTAATGATACTAACAAATCCGCAGATATCCGTTACGAGCAGGATGGTAGTATTTCGGCAAAAGCAGGCGATGGATATAACTTTCACTTCTGGTGTACAACTGGCCGGGTTAAAATTAATCCTTACGACGTGGCAGGTATGTTTACCACTGTTCAAGCCAGGCTGGGACTTGACAATACTGGAGGACAGGACGATCGCTCTCAAGCTCGCTATTTGCTGAGTATGGGTGGTGATTACTGGCCTGACTTAAATTCTGAGTGGAGCGAACGGGATACAATCGGTGATATAGCTATTGGCAAGTTTAAGTACGTTACAAAAGACTGGAAAGCTTTCAATATGTCTAGTCTTTCACCAGAGCAAATCCGTCAAAACCCGCCACCAATCTAGATTACACTCATAAAACCTTTGTGGCGATCACAAAGCGTACCACAGACAATCAGTCATGGCATAGAGTTTTGATACAAGGTCGGTTATTGGCTCTACAATTTGCTAAACTCCAACTTCATGGACGAATAAAAACAATTTGAGCATTGGGAATTTGGAGGGGGTCGCGGAGTGGCTGATGATGAACGCGCAGATAATATAGAACAGGTTCATTCCAGAGATTTTTCATGGCAACTATGGCCCGTTTTGCCACTCTACCCGTATGGCAAACGACGGACAATCCGCAAAGAAGTAGTTAAAGACACAATCTGGACTTTTGACCAACTTCAAGGCATCTTCTACGTTGTTGTGCCGATTCGGATGACCGTTGTAAAGCTAGATGATGGGGGTCTTTTCGTCTATGCACCTGTTGCACCTACCCCAGAGTGTATCCGCCTCGTCAATGAGTTGGTAGCAAAACACGGCAACGTCAGGTACATCATCCTACCAACTATTTCTGGTCTAGAACACAAAGTCTTCGTCGGCCCCTTTGCCAGATGTTTTCCCAATGCACAGGTCTTTGTCGCTCCCAATCAGTGGAGTTTCCCGTTAAATCTGCCACTTAGCTGGCTTGGCTTACCTCCTAAGCGTACTCAGGTACTCCCACAAGACAGTACTAAAACTCCTTTTGCAGACCAGTTTGACTATGCAATGCTGGGCCCCATCGACCTGGGGCCAGGTAAGTTTGCAGAGGTTGCATTCTTCCACAAGCGATCGCACACATTACTAGTAACAGACTCAGTAATTTCTATACCAGAAGATCCGCCTGCGATCGTGCAGTTAGATCCATATCCCTTGCTGTTTCATGCCAAGGATAAAGCTGCTGATATCGTTGCAGACATTCCGGCAAACCGCCGTAAAGGATGGCAGCGTATTTCACTATTTGCTTTGTATTTTCAACCAAGCACCCTGGAGATCAGTGAATGGGGTCAGGTCTTTCGCGATGCCCTGAAAGCACCGGAACGCTCAAATAGAGCCTATTTTGGGTTGTTTCCCTTTAAATGGCGAGAAAACTGGCAGCAATCATTCTATGCACTGCAAGGGGGTGGGCGTTTATTTGTAGCACCAATTTTACAGACCCTCATTCTTAACCGAGCACCACGAGAAACCATCGATTGGGCTGATCAAGTGGCAAGTTGGGACTTCCAGTGGATTGTTCCTTGCCACTTTGACTCACCAATTAAAGCAGCGCCGCATCAGTTTCGTCAAGCTTTTTCCTTCTTAGAAAAGCAACCTGCTGTCAGTGCAGGTTTTGGTGGTAGTTACCCTTTACCGGAAGAAGACTTTGAAGTACTTAGAGTAATTGATACAAATTTATATAAATTAAATATTGTGCCGTCAGTGAAAGAGAAGGTGTAGAAACCCCAAATAGTTGACATCCTCAGACTATTGATAGAACCTATATACCTATAAAGATAGAAATAATACTTCGGTAATCAAGGTATTATTTATCCTAATCCTGATAATTCCTGTGTTTCCTAAATTCAATTTGGTGGAGTCGTAAAAATTTTGCGGCGAATTTTACCCCGGTTTGACTACGGGGTTTTTTATTTCCAGGGCAATGCCTGGGTTGGGCTACGCCTACGCTAATTAACTAAGCTTGCAACGCCTTGAAGCATTTATTCAAAACTGTATTGATAGTTTGTTTAATCTGATGATTGCGGTTCCATTTCTGGAATGCTATTTCGTACTCTTCACCCTTAGTTTGAAAAGTATTCCAGGCATCGAGTCCTACTGGCAAGCCGCTGAACAGCAAAATATACAACGACCAAACAAGACCTCCGCTAGTGAGCAAATCGAGCAGCATCAAAAAACCATTGACAATTGTATAATTGCCGAGACGCTTCTTAAATCTTCTGATGCGGAAGGCGTCAAAGGCTTTTCGCTTTTGCACTTGCCCTTGTTGGACTACCCAGTCGCGTTCTGCTAGTTTTAGGGACTCTGGGGAAATTTCTAACTCAGTTGCAATTTCCAAAAGATGCTCATAAGAAAATTCTGTGTCTTTATCATCTGCTTGACGGGCGATCGCCAATTGCAGAATTTGCTGCACATCTTCTTGGCTATAAGAGCGGATGCTGTTAGGTTCAAACGCCGTCATAATTCTTTCTCTTAATCTTACTTTTGGTTGAGATTTGCTGCCTGACAGATGTTATGAAACCACGCCACCATCAGCAGTACTATTTCCATTATCCCTACACTAGCAAATCTAGATAGTGCTGTAGGTGTGAATTTCTCGGACTAATAAAATTTTCGCTGTTTAGGACGGTTATCACTGCATCCCCGTCCTTACCAGTTAGTTCCTTTATTGATGGCACTGAAGTTAGAAACGGTAAAACTACTCATAGCCGATGATGCATGTATTGGCAAGACCATTGAAACTGGATTAATTATTCATGAGCTTTTAGACCGAGGTGAGATCAAGCGGATATTCCAAACAGCATGGGCAGATTCTTCCAAGTTCTCGTTTTCCTATTTCGCTTTAGCCTTTGAAAATGATGTCATACAATGACAATAGAATCTCTACCACAATCAGAATCACTACATACCACTCTACTCGCTGGCTACTGCTATGCTGCATGAACTCCAGTACCGTTTGTGCGGTTTGGGAAATTAGCTCTAGTTTGCGTTCCAAAGCATTGTGACGTTCACGAATTTCGTATTCATCCTCCAAGCGCAGATATAAGTTTTCTAGCTGTGGAGATTCCCAAAGTAACTCCGGCTTATCGATAATCTCTACTCGACCCACAATCTTATGTTGAACTAACAGGGTAGTGCCAAGTTGACGCAGTAATTCCCGACTCTGGCGTCTGCTCCTATTTTCACGCTGGAGACTAGCTGCAAACGGTTCAATTTGATCAAATACAGTTGCTAAACTAGTCTCATAATGAGACAGCACAACACTCTTAGCGAGAATATCAGCCACAATCTGCAAGCGTTCTACACTAAATTCATGCAGCAAAATTTTTCCCTCCTTAACTCGCTCACTCTGTGCTGTGTTGAGCTGAACTTCCACTTTTTCCGTCTCCGGGTTAGCAAAAGATTCGCTAACTTGAGAGGATAGTTCGGTCAAGAAAACTACCTTTTCCACAGGCTCAAGGTTAAACAGGATAACTGCACCATAGCCCAGCAGCACCGCACAACCGTGTTCACCGACTGTAACCATTAGTGGCATAGTTGCCAAACAGACGTACTTCTCTAATGTCTGTAGGTTAATCTCCTCACCAAGGAATAGGGCCTGCGCTTTAAAGCTATCTCTGTCATTAAAAAGGAGTTTTTGCATTGCCGCCCTATATTATATTCTGCCTGTCCAACTGCTCTGGTAGCGATCGCAATTGATGTCTGTTGTCGGAGATCACTACAATCTCAGCTTACCAATAAACCTATCCAGGCGTACTGCGGGAGCGATCGCCTGACTATTCATTGATTCAAAGCTGGGATATCTATCTGGTTTCCTTTTGCGCTTTTCTTAGTGCCATTCCAGCCTTAACCCTTGACCTTTGACCCCCTATCTCCTTTCACTAACTGCATTAAGGCTGTCGAAAGGCATAGATATCTTGAATGACTTGTACCCAACCATTGGCGACAGATTCGAGAATGCGATCGCCTTTTTCTTTAGTTGCAGTTGTAGCGTCGCCAATTACTCCACTTTTACTAATATCCCGCGTCACCCAAGCCACAGGTAATTTACCCTCCCAACTCAGCAAACTAGTTTCTGACTGTTCTGGTGGATACTCTGCAACAGCTCTCTCCAGCTTTACTTGCTCTGGTAAAATCGACAGCATAATACTAGTTTCTGCATCTCCAGCGTGCATTCCTAGTGCTGCTTCTTTCGGAGTTAATAATTCCTTAGTGATGTTTGGCACACGCCAAGTAAACAGCGGAAATACTAAAAAGTCATCATACATAACATGTAAATCCCGCGCTGCCATTTGCATGACTTGGGGCTGTCCACCGTGAGAGTTCATCAACACCAGTTTTCTAAACCCAGCACGATAGATACTTTCTCCCACTTCCATGATGATTGCCGTGAGAGTTGCTGTACTCAGGCTAATCGTGCCAGGAAAGTGTAAGTGTTCGTTAGATTTGCCATAATAAAGCGTTGGTAAGGCATAAGCGGGAATCCTAAAGTCTAGTTTTTCCAATGCTTTTCCCAGTACTCCCACACCAATAGCAGCATCTACAATTAACGGCAGATGAGGGCCATGTTGTTCAATTGCCCCTACTGGTTGAATAATCACCACATTTTCCTTATCTGGCATGGACTGGATGTCAGTCCAAGTGAGGTAGGAAAAAAAGCGTTTTGGAGGAATGAAACTGTGCATATTACTTAGGGATATTATTTTTGCAACACAACTAATAAAAAGGTAACGACTTCAATATAAGTAAAAACAGGTTCCTATGCTTTCTTGAGGCACGATCAATTTGAGTCACCCAAGACACGCTTAAACGCATACATAATCTCTATGCCTTTCAAAAAAGATGAAGAGATCAAATCTAAGGAAAAAGGCAAGCTAAGCACTTATACTTCTATTTCTCAACTTGAACAGAGATAAAAGGTAGCATCAATATAGAAAATATTAGTTGAGCGACTACTCCTCTTGCTTAGGCGTAAAGATATGGCAATTCTCACTTGGGTGAGGTATGTAAATTTCATTACGAAGTCTCAGATCGACTTTATCTCTTACGCTGTAACCCTTCCCCAAACTCTATCAGTTGTATTGCACAGAAGCCAAAACTGCTATAAAAATGAACCTTGCGATCGCTAATTACAATCTCATTGCTGTCCTTTATGAAAGCAACACTACTGGTGTCTATCGTGCTTTAAATGAGTCAGATAAAACCGTAGTGATTATTAAAACTACTAAATCCGAGTATCCAACTCTAGAGCAACTTGCTAGATTAAGATACGAATATAAAATACTTAAATCTTTACAAATAGAAGGAGTTGTTAAACCTTTAGCTTTAGAGAGCTATCGAAATAGCCTGGCGTTAATCTTGTTAGATTTTGAAGGAGAACCGCTGAATAATTTTATCATTCAGACAGGTTTTGAAATGAATAGTTTTTTGGAAATTGCTATTCAATTAGCTTCAACGCTTGCTCAATTACATGAAAATCAGATTATTCATAAAGATATTAAGCCCCACAACATTCTCATTAATCAAAAAACAGGTCAGGTAAAAATTATAGATTTTAGTATTTCATCATGCCTATCGGTAGAAATTCAAAGTCTCAGTAATCTCAATTTGTTTGAAGGGACTTTAGCCTATCTGTCACCAGAACAAACTGGGAGGATGAATCGTTCGATTGACTATCGAACTGACTTTTACTCATTAGGCGTTACTTTCTATGAAATGCTAACGGGGCAGTTGCCCTTTCCGACTACTGATACTTTGGAATTAATTCATTGTCATATTGCTAAAACACCGCGATCGCCTAAAGAACTCAACTCGGAAATACCCCAAACAATTTCTGATATGGTGATGAAATTGTTAGCTAAAAACGCTGAAGAACGTTATCAAAGTGCTTTAGGATTAAAAGCAGATTTAGAAGTTATCCAAAGAATGTTACAGACATCTTCAAATCTTGAAGAATTTATTGTTGGTCAGCTTGACTCACACAGCCAATTTCTCATTCCCCAAAAGCTTTATGGTCGAGAAAAAGAAGTAAATACATTACTAAATGCTTTTGAGCGCATCAGTAGCGGTAAAACTGAAATAATGCTTATTTCTGGTTATTCAGGAATTGGTAAATCTTCTTTGGTAAACGAAATTATTAAACCAATTGTGCGGCAAAGGGGATACTTTATTTCTGGTAAATTTGACCAGTTTAAACGCAATATTCCTTATGCTTCATTAATTCAAGCCTTCCAAGAGTTAATGCGCCAAGTGTTAACAGAAAATAATGAATCCTTAAAAAATTGGAAATCTAAACTATTAGCTGCTCTTGGTTCTAATGGTCAAGTCATTGTAGATGTAATTCCCGAAGTTGAACGAATTATTGGTTCTCAGCCTGCGGTTTCTCAATTAGGTGCATCAGAAACTCAAAATCGTTTTAATCGAGTGTTTCAACAGTTTATTCATGTATTTACTAAACCAGAACATCCCCTAGCTTTATTTCTAGATGACTTACAGTGGGCAGATTTAGCTACTCTGAAGCTAATTGAGTTAATTATGACTGCTCCAGATAGTCAACATTTGTTATTAATTGGGGCTTATCGAGATAACGAAGTTAGCGCTACTCATCCCTTACTTCATACTTTATATAAGATTCAAAAAACTAAAACTAATGTAAATAATATTATTCTCCGAGAACTGAATATTGATTATATTAATCAACTAGTTGCTGATACTCTAAACAGCAGTATGATAAAAATTAAGCCACTAGCTAACTTACTATTGCATAAAACTCAAGGTAATCCTTTTTTCTTAACACAGTTGCTCAAATTTCTTTATCAAGATGACTTATTAAAATTTAATTTTTTTAACGGCGTTTGGGAATGGGATATTGAGCGATTACAAGGTATTAACATCACTAATAACGTTGTCGAATTAATGGTCAACCAGATTCAAAAGCTGTCACCAACAACGATTAACGTCTTAAAATTAGCTGCCTGTATTGGGAACAAGTTTACTTTAAAAGTTTTATCAATTGTTAATGAAAAAACCCAGTTAGAAACTGCTAAAGATTTGTGGGAAGCTCTACAAGCAAATTTAGTTTTACCCTTGAGCAATTCCTACAAAATTCCCCTTGCATTTGATACCGAAGACCAGACCAAGAAGCCATTTGAACAGTTAAAGGTTGGCTACAAGTTTTTGCATGACAGAGTGCAGCAAGCATCTTATTCTCTGATTCCAGACGCTCAGAAAAAACAAACTCATCTAAAAATCGGCGAACTACTACTGAAAAACACCTCAGAAGCAAAGTTAGAAGAAAATATTTTTGAGATTGTCAATCAATTGAATATTGGCTCTGAATTGATTGTCAAACAAAAACAAAGATATGAATTAGCAAAACTTAATCTGATAGCAGGTAAAAAAGCTAAAGCAGCAACGGCTTATGAAACTGCTGTCAAATATTTAACGATAGGAATAGCACTTCTTACAAAAGATAGCTGGGAGAGTCAGTATGAGTTAACACTAGCTCTTTACGTTGAAGCGGTGTCAGCAGAATACCTAAACACTAACTTTGAGCGAGCAGCTATCTTAACAGAAATTGTTCTCCAACGAGCTGCAAATCTGCTTGACAGAGTGCAAGTCTACGAGATGCAAATCCAGTTTTGTATTGATCAAAATCAAATGCTTAAAGGCATTGAAAAAGCGCTGCAAGTATTGGAAATGCTAGATGTCTCCTTATCGAATTTACCAAATGACGAGAAATTAAGACCGCAATTGCCTCAGTTGCAAGACTTAGAACATACGCCAGCTATGACAGATCTTGCTCAAATGGCAGCTCTACGTATTTTAATGATTATTGTCCCATCAGCGTTTATTGCTGCTCCCAAGATTTATGTGCAGGTGATCCTGACTATGGTCAATCTCTGTATTGAACATGGACATTCAGCTATTGCTGCTTTTGTGTATTGTCAATATGGTTTAGTGCTATCGGGAGTGTTGGGAGAATTGGATGCTGGATATCAATCTGGAAAACTAGCTCTAAGGCTGTTAGATAAATTTAAAGCAGACGAACTAAAATGCAAAGTTTACTTAGTATTTAACACTTTTATTAGACCTTGGAAAGAACATATTAATAATACTCTTGAACCACTAAAAGAGGGATATAAAAGTGGGATAGAAACAGGAGATATAGCATGGTTAGGCTATAATTCTGCATATTATTGCGACCATTTATTCTTTGTTGGCGAATCCTTAGAAGTAGTAGCTGCTCAACAGAGCAAATACTTAAATTCTATGCTTCATCTAAAACAAATTTTGCATATTTATTGTATTAACCCATTTAGAAGATTGGTTTTAAAACTTATTAATGTAGCAGAAGAACAATATGTTTTTAATGGCAAAATCGTCACAGATGAAGAAATATTACAAGATTTAATTACCGCTAAGAATTATATGTGTGCTTTTTCAGCGTATGTTTCTCAAGTCATTTTTGATTATTTATTTAAAAATTATGATGGAGCGATCGCTAATGCATCTTCAGCTTTAGAGTATGCAGGAAGTGCTGTTAATCAGGTTGTTACAGCCATACATAACTTCTATTATTCTCTTTCTCTACTTGCCTTAGCACGTACTCTTTCAGAACAGGAACGCAAAGAAGCTTTGAATAAAGTTGTAACAAATCAAGAGATTATGCGAAACTTCGCGTTTCATGCTCCTTGTAACTTTCAACATAAATATGACTTAGTAGAAGCGGAGAAAGCACGCACATTAGGGCAAAATTTAGAAGCAATAGAGCATTATGACCAAGCTATTCAAGGAGCTAAAGAACAAGGATATATCCAAGAAGAAGCTCTTGCAAATGAACTAGCAGCAGAATTTTACTTGTCGTGGGGTAAAGAAAAAATTTTTCACACTTATCTAATCGATGCTTATTATCGATACCTTCGTTGGGGAGCGAAAGCCAAAGTCAAAGATTTAGAAGCAAGATATCCTTATATATTATCTCAAATTTTAAGGCAAAAAACTACACCTACATCAGTAAATCAAGCTATTAACTCCAGGGCTATACCCAGCACTGACATTCTAGATTTAGCTACTATTATGAAAGCCTCACAAGCTATGTCTGGCGAGATTGTTCTTGACAATTTACTGGCTCAATTAATCCGAATTGTTCTAGAAAGTGCTGGTGCAGAAACCGGATTTTTAATTTTAGAAAAGTCAGGAGAGCTATTCATAGAAGCTTCAGGAAGTATTGAAAAGGAGGAAATAAATGTACAACTATCAACTCCTGTATCAACTAGCCAGCAACTACCTGTATCTGTGATCAATTACGTACGTTACACTCAAGAAAATGTTGTACTAAAAGATGCAACTCGTGAAGGAGCTTTTACAACAGATAACTATATCATTAACCATCAACCAAAATCAATTTTATGTACACCAATTGTTCATCAAAGTAAACTTATTGGGATTCTTTACTTAGAAAATAGCTTAATTGATGGGGCATTTACGCCAGAGCGATTAGAAGTCTTACAACTTTTATCTTCTCAAGCAGCCATCTCAATTGAAAATGCCCGTCTTTATAATGATTTGGAAGAATCTAATCGAACACTAGAAGCGAAAGTAGAAGAGCGAACACTAGAATTACAAGACAAAAATTTACAACTGCAACAGGAAATTTACGAACGTCAGCGAGCTGAAGAAGCAGCCTTATCTGCTAGCCGCGCCAAGAGCGAATTTTTAGCTAACATGAGTCATGAACTTCGTACCCCGCTCAATGGTATTTTGGGTTATGCCCAAATCTTTCAGAAAGGCAACAATCTAACAGCACAGCAAAAGAATGGTGTAAACATTATTAATAAATGTGGTGAACACTTACTGACACTTATTAACGATATTTTAGACATATCTAAAATTGAAGCTCGGAAAATGGAACTTTATCCAAAAATCTTTCATTTTCCTGAATTTATGGAAACTATAGTTAAAATATGCCGCATGCGTGCTGAAGAAAAGGGAATTTCTTTAAATTATGAAATTTTATCTCCACTACCAAGGATGATTAAAGCCGATGAAAAACGGTTACGCCAAGTTTTGATTAATTTACTGAGTAATGCGGTAAAGTTTACAGTAAAAGGTAATATAACTTGCAAAGTAGATTATCAAAAAGAGAAACTTCGATTTCAAATAGAAGATACTGGTATTGGCATTGCTTCAGAGCAACTAGACGAAATATTTTTACCATTTAAGCAAGTTGGTGAAGATAATCGTAAGATTGAAGGAACAGGACTAGGATTAGCAATTAGCCTTCAATTAGTTCAAATGATGGGTGGTGAATTAAAGGCAAAAAGTATTTTAGGTGAAGGAAGTGTTTTTTGGTTTGATTTAGCTTTATCTGACGTTTTTCAAGATGCTGATATTCAGAAGCTCGATGAATATAATGTTATTGGTTTTATTAGTTCTAAACGGAAAATTTTAGTAGTAGATGACAAGGAGGAAAATCGTTCTGTTTTAGTTAACATACTACAGCCTTTAGGGTTTGAAATTATGGAAGCTACAAACGGATTAGACGGTCTTAACAAAGCGCGTGAATTTAAGCCAGATGTCATTTTAATGGACTTAGTAATGACTGTAATGGACGGCTTTGAAGCCACTCGCCGTCTTAAAAAGTTACCAGACCTTAAGAAAATGGTAGTAATTGCTGTTTCAGCTAGCGTTTTTGACTTTGAGCAAAAGCAGAGCTTAGAGGTAGGCTGCGACGATTTTCTCTCCAAACCAGTCCAAATTGCAGAGCTTTTAGAAAAATTACAAGTTCACTTGGGATTAGAATGGGTTTACAAGGAGCAGCACAGCAACGTGCAACTTAACACTTCTAATTCCTGCGATCGCAGTAGTACTGTGTTGCTACAGGCTGATAATACATTTGTAGCTCCATCAGCAGAAGAACTTGCACTTTTGCTTGACTTAGCGATGAAAGGTGACTTAAGAAGTATTGCAGAGCAAGCCGCCAAATTAGCAGAATTGGATCAAAAACTAACACCATTTGCTACTCATTTGTATCAACTTGCCAAAAGCTTTAAAGGAAAACAAATTATAGAGTTTATCAAAAAATATTAATAATAACTTTAATGATTACTAATTCTACCAAAGGTTCAATTTTAATTGTTGATGACATTCCTAGCAATCTAGAAATGTTATTCGATTTTTTAACTAATTCTGGATTTACAGTATTGGTGGCTGAAGATGGTGAAAGTGCTATAGCAAGAGCAGAATATGCCCCACCCGACTTGATTCTATTGGATATACTCATGCCAGAAATGGATGGTTTTGAAACATGCCGCCATTTAAAAGTTAATGAGTTAACAAAAGATATCCCTGTCATTTTCATGACCGCTCTTTCTGAAACAGTAGATAAGGTCAAAGGCTTAAATCTTGGTGCAGTAGATTACATTACTAAGCCGCTTCAGCACGAAGAGGTTTTAGCTCGCGTCGAACTTCATTTGAGACTTCGCAAGCTAACGAAGACACTACAAGAGCAAAATTTGCGTTTAGAGGAAGAAATTACTGAACGCAAGCGAATAGAAGAGAAAATCCGCGAACAGGCTGCTTTGTTGGATATCACTACTGATGCAATTCTTGTTAAAGATTTGAATAACCAAATCAGTTTTTGGAACCAAGGAGCTGAACATTTATACGGTTGGAAAACAACCGAAGCAGTTGGTAAAAATGTGACTGAGCTTCTGTATCGCTCAGAAACCTTATCTCAACTCCAAAACACCAACAAAATTTTAACTAAAAATGGCTTTTGGCAAGGCGAGTTGAGCCAGATAAATAAACAAGGTCAAGAGATTATTGTTGCTAGTCGCTGGACTCTGATGCGCGATCAAGATGGTCAACCCCAATCGATTCTTACAGTTAACACAGATATTACCGAGAAAAAACAACTCGAAAGTCAATTTCTCCGCGCTCAGCGATTAGAGAGCATAGGTACGCTTGCTGGTGGTATTGCACACGACTTGAACAATATACTGACTCCAATTTTGACATTATCACAACTGCTACAGCGAACCCTTCCTAATACAGATGAGCGCCATCAGCAGATGTTCAAGATCATAGAAACTAATGCTAAACGTGGGGCTGCTTTAGTTAAACAAGTTTTGCAATTTGCGCGTGGAGACAAAGGTAAGCGGACAATTGTACAAATTAGCCATTTATTTTTGGAAATTGAGCAGATTGTTAAAGGGACGTTTCCCAAATCGATTGAATTTTATACGAATATAAATCCAGAGATTTGGCCTGTAATTGGAGATGCTACACAACTACATCAGTTGCTTGTAAATCTAGTAGTTAATGCTCGTGATGCCATGCCAGATGGTGGTACTCTTAGTCTTTGTGTTGAAAATTTGTTCATAGACGAACATTATGCTCGGATAAATCTTGATGCCCATGTCGGCCCCTATCTTGTAATTTCTGTTACAGATACGGGAACTGGTATGACATCAGAAATAGTTGATAGAATATTCGAGCCGTTTTTTACTACTAAAGAAATTGGCAAAGGTACAGGACTGGGTTTATCAACCGTAAGGGGCATTATCAAAAGCCACGGTGGTTTTGTGAATGTGTACAGCAAAGTTGGAAAAGGAACTGAATTTAAAGTATTCTTACCAGCAGTCGAGGCAATGACAACACCATTGGCAGAAAACCTTGAACTGTTAAAAGGAAATAGTGAATGCATTCTAGTTGTAGATGACGAAACCAAAATTCTAGAAACTACAAAAATTACGTTACAAGCTTTCAACTATAAGGTGTTTACGGCTAGTAATGGAATTGAAGCAATGGCTGTGTATGCCCAGCACCAAGATGAAATTAGTGTGGTATTGATGGATATTATGATGCCATCAATGGACGGTGCGCTAACTATTCGCGTGTTACAAAAATTTAATCCTCTTGTCAAGATTATTGCTATCAGCGGTCTAGTACCTGACGATAATTTAGTGAATTCTGCTGGAGTCAAAGCGTTTATTTCTAAGCCCTACACGACTAGAGAATTACTGCAAACTTTAGACAGTATTCTTTCTCAAGAATCATCTCAGGAAATACCAAAGTAACTGAAGTTGATGAGCTAGAAGCTTTTATCGGCTATTTGAGCAATTTTTTACTACTAAAGATATAGGTAAAGGTACTGCTTTAAGATAAGCGATCGCTTATCAAATTATTATGGAAAAGCACAGAGGAGCCCCGAAAGTTAACTGGGATCGCTTGCAAATCCTCAGATGAAGACTCTCCGCATATCCAGTCTGATCCAGATGCACCAGGGGATAATAACAAAATAAGCGGCACTAACAAGGACGTAAGCCAATGGCTGAAGAAAATGGATCGATTCGCACCCTATCAGTTGATATTGGCGGTAGTGGTGTCAAAGCCATAGTTTTAGATATCACGGGAACTCCATTAACAGAAAGAGTGCGTTTAGAAACGCCCCAACCTGCTACACCCGAAGTTGTAATTAATGCAATTATCGTGTTGGCGGCTGCACAAGGGGAATTTCATCGCGTTTCGGTAGGTTTTCCTGGTGTGGTGCGGTGTGGAGTCACGGAAACAGCGGTAAACTTACATCCAGATTGGATTGGATTTAATTTTGAAACAGCATTGTCTAATCACTTACATAAGCCTGTGCGTGTAATTAATGATGCAGATATGCAAGGGTTTGGGGCGATCGCAGGTAAAGGCGTAGAATTGGTGATTACTCTGGGAACAGGGTTTGGTTCGGCTCTTTTTGTAGATGGTAAATTAGTGCCGAATATGGAAATGGGTCATCATCAGTTTCGCAAAGGAGAGACTTATGAGCAACAACTCAGGCGTGCAGAGTTAGAAAAAATTGGTGAGAAAAGATGGAACAGGCGTTTAGAAAAAGCGATCGCATCCTTGCAACATCTATTCAATTATGATTACCTTTACATCGGCGGTGGTGAAGCCGTCAAGGTAAATATCCAATTGCCGTTAAATGTCAAACTTATCCCTAATATTGCTGGTTTATTAGGTGGTATCGCTTTGTGGCGAGAGGAAAAAAATGAAAGGGGTTAAGAGTCAAGGGGAGCCAGCGCCGTGGTGTTAGCGTAGTGTCTCGTAGAGAAAAACGAGCGTCCGTAGGAGCGTCGGCAGTCCGGTCTTCTCTGCGAGACGCTGCGATAAGGGGGTTCCTCCCAGGAGGAACTGCCGTTAGAACTCTCCTTTGAAGGCAGGAATAAGCAAATTCTTCCTTGTCCCTATTGTCCCACTTACCGCGTTGTCGTAAAAACCTACACTTGTCAAACTCCTCCACACACATCTCTACCTTGTGTGTAAGTCTTGCGAGGGATGAATCTAACCTTAATCAAACTTTACATATAAGGTAAGGATAAGGGTGATTAACCATGCAATTGAAGCCAATTAATCAGCAGGTGGTAGCCGTAGTTGGGGCTTCCAGCGGCATCGGAAGGGATGCAGCAGTAAAGTTTGCTCGACGTGGTGCAAAGGTAGTAGTTGCAGCACGCAGCGAACCAGGGCTGAAGTCATTAGTAGAGGAAATTCAAAGCTTTGGCGGTGAGGCGATCGCAGTTATTGCAGATGTGAGTGAGTTTCAGCAAGTAAAAGCGATCGCAGACAAAGCCGTAGCCCAATATGGACGACTAGATACTTGGGTTCATACTGCGGCTACGGGTATACTTGCGCCTTTCGAGAAAATCACACCGGAAGAGTTTCAACGAGTTGTTGATGTCACCTTGATGGGACAGGTGTATGGTGCAATGGCAGCACTACCTTATCTCAAACAAGAGGGACGCGGGGCGTTAATTCATATTTCCTCAATGGAGGGTAGGCGCAGTCTGCCATTGCAAAGTCCTTATTCTACTGCCAAGCACGGTTTAGAAGGTTTCTTGGAAGCGTTGCGCGTCGAGTTGCAACACGAAAAGTGGCCTATCAGCGTCACCTCAATACTGCCTTCAGTGATTAATACACCTTTCTACAATAAAGTTCGCACCAAGCTAGGAGTGAAACCGACAGGGATACCGCCGTATTATGATCCTAGTTTAGTTGCCGATGCAATTCTCTACGTTGCCGAACACCCCACACGCGATTTTATCGTCGGGGATGTAGGCAGAGTGTTAGATGTACTACAACGCGTTTCACCGTCTCTAGTGGATTCAGTGCTAGTGGCGATCGGTTTTGCAGGACAGCGTACTAATGAGCCGAAATCAGAGGATGCGCCAGACAATGTTTTTGAACCGATAAACGGCTATGACCGTGTTGAAGGAGACTTTAAAAACCTGACAATACCAAGCTTTTCAGATTGGTGGGATATGAATCCAACCTTGAAATGGGGAGCGATCGGTTTAGCGGCGTTGGGGATAGCTGCGTTTCTTGGTAGTTGGCATGACGGCAAGGATGTTTGATGCAGCAACGCGTGGTAAGACAAGAGTAGGTGTAATTGTTCTCTATTCGCCTTAGTAATTAGTTAACTGAGTTAAATTTTAATTTACCCATCGTCGAGTATTTTTGTCTCGTGAGCGAGTATTAAAGATAGGACTTACGCACTGAAGCCTGAAACCCTGATCCCCCCTAACCGCCCTTTTTAAGGCTACGGTGTACACACATCTGTGTACAAAACCAAAATCGTTGTATATCCTCCTAAATCCCCCTTAAAAGGGGGACTTTGAGAGGTTTTTGCCCCCCTTTTGAAGGGGGGTTGGGGGGATCAAAAGCCTGTGGGGCAACTCTAAAAGACTTGTGTGTACACCGTAGCTTTTTAAGGGGGGAACGTCTAAAGCCCCCTTTCTAAGGGGGTTGGGGGATCTGAGTGCGTAAGTTCTGAAAGACTCATCGTCGAGTATTTTTGTCTCTTGAGCATAAAAAATTACTACACTAATGTCTATTTAAAAAGCCTGCAAACATTAAACTTTATAACTTTTGATTGATGAGGTTGCTAGCTAATTAGACGAAAATTTTGCTGTAATTTAAAAAATATCAAGGAAGAAACATGGCTAGGATCAAAATGACTAACTTGCAACTTTTGAATAAAGTTGAAGAACAAGAACTATCTAATGCAGAACTCACAGCAGTCAGTGGAGGAATTCAATTTCAGCTTCTAGGTAATAACTATGTAGATGCAACATTTGGGGGTTTTAGATTGACGCTTTAAATTTGACAGCGTGCTTGTGTTTGCAAACACTATAATCGTTAATCTGAAATTTTTTTATCTGCAACCTGACCACCAAAATAATAAAACTTATCGTTCTTCTGTCCTGCCTGAAACAGATAAATAGTAATACAAAATTAAATACCTCACAGCTTATTACTTCTTCAAAGGTTGCACACTAACCATCTGCTCAACTTCATTAACAGTTATTCGCCCTAGTCCAAATTGCTCAATCACCGCTGCATTTGTTGTTAAATGTGTACTAATTTCAGCGACTCGGTATTGGCTTTCCTGTGAGGCTAAAGCCGCTGGTAACAATAACTGATCGGCTAAATGTTCATCTACTGGTGCGCCAGTTTGATGAAAGTCCAGTAGTTGCTGACAAGCAATTTCTGCAACTGTTTCCGCTGATAACCGCAAACGCCCAAACCCACCAAACCCAGTCAAGCTATTTTGATATTCAGCAGTTAGGAAAATACCCGCCCCCGGTGCAACACCTTTTTCTCGTAAAGCCTGTACAGTAACTTTCAACTGCGCTTCTCTTAACAAATTCTCGGCACGATTCGCCATCCGTTGTGGAATATGCGAAGGCAGTTCTGTGACTACCGCTAGTCCCCGCACCTGCTTTAAATCTCCCCGTTCTAGCAAGTTGATCCCACTAAGTTTACTACCACCAGTCACCCGCATCTCTACCTCTCCGCCACCTTGAGGATACCACCCCCAAGCGCCTAACTTAACTTGGGCTTCCACTCCCATACGTTGCAATATTGGCAGATAAACTTGCTCAATGTAAGTCACTGTCGGACTGAAGATGACATGAGTTCCACCCCGTAGCGTTACTAGGGAATCACCATTTGCTAGTGCTAAAGGTAAAAGAATAGTCTGTAAAACTAGAGCGATCGCACCAGCAGAACCCCCAGTCCGCGCTTCACTCACATCAAAAGTATAAGCTCCAGTTTGTACAGAACTACCGGGGATAAACTCCAGTAGCATTGAACCCAAAGCATCACCTCGGAGTTGAGCATTACAAATTCTTGCCGCAGCGCGAACTGCTGTTAAATGTTGTGCTGCTAATCCTGGCTTTTTGCGTCCGGCGCGAATGCCTGTAATACGTATAGGTTCGCCAGTGATGGCGGCTAGACTCAGGGAAGTGCGAAGAACCTGTCCGCCTCCCTCTCCGTAGGAACCGTCAATGTCAATCATGCGCGATTTTAGGATGATGGAGCCACTGGTGTGCTCTCGAAACCATTGAGCAAAGTAGCGTGATTTTGGATTTTCCTCACGTTTATTGAATCAAACTATCAGAGGTTACACAAATATACACAGATTCTAATCTGTGTGTCTCTAACTTTCTAACGTTGCATTTTTAATTATGAATTTTTAATTGTAAAACCTTACTTTTACC
The DNA here is from genome assembly GCF_014904695.1 of Nostoc sp. MG11. GTDB lineage: Bacteria > Cyanobacteriota > Cyanobacteriia > Cyanobacteriales > Nostocaceae > Komarekiella. The sequence continues at coordinate 41,058 of NZ_JACXXN010000018.1, forward strand.
GGGATTCATCAACCCATAAGGGTCAACCATTTCCTTAAATTTTAATTGCTCAGGATCAATAACTTTTCTTCCCCCGTCTTCAATAATATACGTGTGAGGATTGGCAATAAACACACCCTGCGCTTCATGGTAGCGGATAATTTCGTTGAGGCGTTCCTCCGTGGTGTAGCGCACAAGTTGCAAAGCACCAGGAATTACAGTACCATTCACCCGAAAAAATTCTAAATGCATTATCACCTCATCACCAAAATGATGATATAGATGCTCTACCAGTTGCAAGCTTTGATTAGCAGGAAACATACTTTGCAAATAGGTAATCGAAGTATCTACCGTCCGGGCGTGCAAGGTAGTGTGATTCCAGGTAAATTCTGCTAAATGTGTACCTTTTGCTGCTTCATTGGCTGGTTTTTGATAAGTAATCTTACCGCCATATTGCTGCACTAAACCAGGTAATAATTCCAAACTCGATTCAGCAAGCATCAATAATACCGGGTGAGTACCTTGAGGAATATAATCTTGCAGAGCGTGAAAATATTGTGGAATCTGGGATGCAAACACAGAAATCAACTTCTTAATCATGCCATCAGCATTACCCAGTGCTTGACCAAAATTTACCGCTGCCATAAAGTCATCAAATGTGATAATGACTTCTGCCCAAGGATAAGCTGGCCCCAAGGGAATTTCTAATTCAGTGATAATGCCATTAATCCCCCAAGCATGATTCACCTTTTGCACATCGTCCCCCCGCAGTTCAATGATCCGGGGTTCATCTTCTACAGTCACAACTCGTAGGGCCAAGATATTACCGCGATCGCCTAGCAATCCATATTGTACAGACCCGATACCCCCACTCCCACCAGCAATAAATCCGCCAATTGTCGCTGTGCGGTACGTAGAGGGTGTCATCCGCATTTCCCAGCCAATTTCTCTGGCTTTTTTATCCAACGCCGCCAATTTTACCCCAGCTTCTACCCGCGCCACTCCCGGTTTCACCCAAGGAATCTCGTGCATCCTTGTCATATCAAGAATTACACCACCGTGCAGCGGTACGCATTGCCCATAATTTCCAGTTCCCGCACCCCGCACAGTCACGGGTACACGATATTTAGCACAAGCAGCTGCAACTTTTAAAACCTCTTCTTCGTTGGCAGGACGCACCACAATATCCCCCACTTTTCCCTCTAGTTTCGGCATTAACACAGGGCTAAAGGTGTGGTAATCCTGAGATAATTTTGCTACTTGGCTAGGTTCGGTGATAATTTCTAGACCTTCTAGAGAATTAATCAAGGTATCTAATCTTGTTGTCATAGCTTATATCCTTTTTTCTAATGCAGACAGAAGTATGAGCGCATAACTTCTCCTATGGTCGTCACTACACGTAGCTTCCCTCAAAGAGTACGGTGGAATGCAGAGAGATTCCTTTGCGTTACTCTGCGCTTTCCTTAGCGTCCCTTCGCGTTTAAAATCTCAACTTTCTTCTTTAACAGCCCTTTCATACCACTTACTTAATATAAAGTCAGATACGGCACTCAGGCGAACGAAAATTAGTCTGCCTAACCCTGTTGTGAGAAAACAATGGGAAAAAGTAACTTTCTGCATTCTGACTCCTGACTCCCCTAGTTGAGAAGAGTGCAAGCTAAACGCTTACTACATATCATCTTGCACCCAACTGACATATTTCCTTTAACAGATGGGTACTATAAGCTTACTCTGCTAACAACATCTTCATGAAGTTGCCTTCAGATAAAACAGATATCCGCAAACTTACTGTGAAGTTATGGTGTTTTTATGCTCTACCCTTCCAGAATTAATAATTATCAAAAAATCGGTATTTCCCGGATTAAATTAAACAATTTATCAATGATATAACTTTAATAAATTGTTTTTTACCGCCATTTTAATTAGAAATTTAGTAACTCAATATGCAGTACTCGCACAACTACAATCTCAAGTTTTGCCTCCAAAATTAATTTACAGGCATCCTTGATTTTACCAATAAACAATCCATAATTCGCCACAAATCACTTGATAGGGAAGCAGCTATGTCTCGAAAATGTCGGACATTCAAGGCAATAAAAAAAGTCTTCATACAAATTAGCAAGCAATTTTTATCTGCAATTAAAAAGCAAATTATTTGGCTTCTGCGGATTTTTGTTGTCACGGGAAAGAAACGAAGCTCAGTAAATGCTGGTTTTGTATTGCCAACAGTGGCAATGGTAGCTTTAGTGGTCGTATTACTAACAACTGCGATTTTATTTCGGTCTTTTGAACGCTCCAAAAATGCTAGTAATGTTCGAGTTAATGAGGCTGCACTCAATGCTGCAACTCCAGCAATTGATCGCGCTAGAGCCAAGTTAAACAAGTTATTTCAAGATGGACGACTACCAAGAGCTACGCCAACAGATGATGCGTTGTACTCTACTTTAACAACAATACCCAATATCAACGAATACACTTTTGGTGACGAAACTCAACTACAGCTGACTCAAGGCTCAGACAACTTAAAGACAGCATGGCTGTACCCTGTAGATACCGACAACAACGGCAAATTTGATAGCTATACTCTTTATGGAATTTACTTTAGAAATCCTCCCATAAGTGATGGTGCATATACCCGTGCTAGAAATTCCCTAGAGGCGAGAACTCCACCAATGACTGCTGGTAGTGTGAGTGGAGATTGTGGAGATACTCTAGGAACTAGTGCCACCTTAGTAGGCGAGACTGGCTGGTTTAATATTGGCGGTAAATTGAAAAAAAGTTTTTTTGTTTACACTGCCAACGTTCCTATTACCACTGACCCTCCATCTGCTCAGGCTGCTAATTATGAGAAATACAAAGGGAATAAAGGCTTCTCTGCCTTAGAGTATCAACAAGAACGCGTGCAACTTCCTCTCGTTAACAATGCCGTTATTTATGAAGATGACATAGGACTTAGCCCTGGTCCTGCGTTCAGATTGAATGGGCGAATTTTTACCAATAGTAACTTCCTCACTGCTTCACCAGGGAATAGTGCGAATCTATACCAGGTTAGCAGTTTAGCATCCTGTTTCTATACAGCTGACAATGGCAAAATTACCGTTGGTGGAAACTTAGGCGCTGGTGGATTCACAGATGCAAGCGATTTAGGGAATGCTACAAATGTACATTTATACCAGGGCAAAAGCATTGATCCTAGTTCATCGCCTCCAAATATCACGGCTAATAAATCAGTGGCTGCTGGACCAAGTGCAATAGCGTACAACAGTCTAGCTTATGTGCAGCGCCTCAATCGCTTAGTTAGTGCTCAGACGACTCTAGATTCAACTGGTAGTACTGACCCGCAGGAAGTTAAAGATGGCATTATCAAGCAGCAGCAGAATACACCTGGTTACACCACAGATGATACGGCGCTATTTCGTCAACAAGAGCTATATAACTACTTTAAAAGACGGACTCGTCGTGTACCTTATGCAGAGGTTGGTTTTGGTGGCGATGCTTTAACCCCTTACGCAACGACCAGCCCACTCGAAGGTAGTGGTGATACACTACGTCCAAAAGATGTTTGGATATATCCCTTCCAGTATTCCACTACCCCTACAACTAGCACTACAACCCCAAATCCAGATGCTACGCTTGGTCTGCCGCTGCACCTAAATGGCAGTACCAAGGTTTACCCTACTGCAACCGAGCCAACTAAGCAGCTAAATACTTTGGCAGGTAATGAACAATCTTTAGGTGATCGGGTTTTAGTTGGTAATAATCTACCTGAACTCTGGTGGAACGGAACAGCCTTTGTTGGGCCAAATACCCAAGACACTCAAGCTATTTCAGATAAGATTTGGGATGACGGAACTCCTCCATCTCCGGCTCCTAATGTTCGTACTCGTCGCACCCAAGTACAACAACTGGCTGATTTTGGTGCTACAGACCGAGATAAAGATTGGGAATTAGCAGCTGCTAAAATACCGACTAGTCCACAAGATCCTTCTGGTGGCTTGCGAGTTATAACTGGTGCGGGTATTTATCTACCTAGTGGTTACACTACGACAGGTATTGCTGGTGATACTGATTTTTCCAACGCCACAACTACTACTAAAGATATTTGGTCAGACATGATGCCAGTTGCTTCTGGCAACGCTACTGAACCAACCAGCAGTCTATATCCATATATCACCTTACCAGACCCGACTTATACTCCCTATCTACGAATGCGGGCGTCAGTAGTCTACCACTACAACAAGACCAGCTACAGTCAGTCGGCTCCCCAACCTATTGCTTGTGTTAGTAGCTACTATGACCCCACGAGTAGCACTACAGCCAGAAATAAAGCAGGTCTACCTGATGTCTTCCCTGTAGGCGTTATTACTCCTAACCCCACTACAAATGTTACTGCTGCCAACGCTGGAAATTCTAACAATGGCGTAGTCTACTCTCCTCCTGATGCTGCTGGTGAAACAACTTATGCAGCAGCGCTGAGATACCAAGCACAACTAAAATACCCCAATGGACGTTTGGTAAACCCGATACTAAACAGTTTATATACGCAACCAATAACATCAGCGTCTACAATACAACCAGTTGCCAATCGCACTCTTTCAGAAAGATCTGCTGTAGAATCGGCAGTTTGCGCCCTGCAAATTTTAGACGGCACTATTGGTAGCCCCACTGATACCGACATTCCTCACGGCGCAATTATGGAAACTGCCTTTCTTGACCCCAGACAGGTTAAGGCAATTCACGCAGATGTAACAATGGGTGTTGAAACATTTACTAACGCGGATGGTAATGGAACAGTTAATGCAGCTGTACCAGACGCAGCAAACTACAACCTGTCTAAGGAACAACGCCAACCTCTAGAAATTCGCGCCACAGTATTAGATATTGATAAGCTGCGAGGAAAAACTATCAGTGGCGGTTCAGCAACAGTAACAGAGTATTTACTACCTAATAGCGGTATTATCTACGCTACTCGTGATGATGCGCTTTTAGATTTGAGTGCGCTTAAACTTAGTTCTGGCACAAATGCACAAAAGAAACAAGACCAGAATACACGAAGCCCTGTTGACTTTATACTTGACCCAACTCGCCGTCCTAACGCGATTATGTTGAACAATGGCGGAAAAGTCTGGCGGACAAATTCTTATAGAGACACAGAGAAAGGACTAATTTTGGCTTCTAATCTGCCTGTATATGTCAAGGGTAACTTTAATCTTCACACTGAACAAGAGTTTACAACGGCATTAGCAGATGATTGGGGCAACTTCTATACTCGCACCGCAGCTACTCGCAACGTTAACTTTGCTTGTCGCTCAGGTGACCCAAGGCTTCCAAACTGTGCTACTGGGGATGAATGGCGACCTGCAAGCGTGTTGGCAGATGCTGTAACTTTACTTTCTAATAATTTCCGGCTAGGTTTCCGCAATGAGGGAGACTATGACCTGAATAATAACTTAGGGAATAGTAATTCCATTAACAAGTTTACAAATAATGGCTTTTTTGCTAATGCCTATGTCACCAATTTTGACTGGTCTAATAGCGGCGTGCCTAGAGACCTTGAGCCTACTATTACTATTCAATCACAAACTTTTCAAGGTAGTTCTTACCTCAATAACTTTGTCACACCAATTCAGCGCCGGATAAATGCCCCAGAGTATTTGATGGAGGTTTGTCCAAAATTACCTGTTTCCGAATGTGATCCAGCGAAAGACTGGTATGTTCACTATATTGACTCAGTAACCCCAGCTAACAATAGACGCTCATGGTTACTTGGTGGGACTGATAATGTTCCGAATATTGCCCTTGATGGAACTCTAGATAAGTCAAGCTCAAATACAAATGCAGGTACAACGGTTACTGCCTTTCCTTCCACTCAAATGTATCCGCGTCGGGTTGCTTTTAAGCGCGATGACACAACCGGTGCATTGGCCTTAGATGGTGGTCAACCTGTTATCTTGGGTATCAAAGATGGAAAGGTAAATGCTTACCCATTGAGCGCTTTTAGTTCTGCTGCAACTAGACCTGACCTACAAAACAACGCCTTATGGTTTAGGACAACTACAGCAAATAATAACGACACTCCTCCAAGGCTTACTGAAACGGTAGCCTCTGGTACAATCAACAATCCGCGTTTAATCCCAGTTTTACAAGTTCAAAACCCGACGAATGATGATAACGAAGATAACACTGAGATAATAAACACTGGTTCTACGCGCAACTGGCTACAAATAGCTACCGAAACGACATTCAATTTAGCCGCAGCAGCAGGAGACACCCCTGCACGCCCCACTGAAGATAACGGTGGTTTGCATAACTTTGTACGGTTTATCGAGAACTGGAACCCAACTAGCGGTGTAGCAAATGCTGTAAAGGCGAGAATTAACGGCTCCTTTATCCAGTTCAAGCGCAGCGCCTATGCTACTGGACCATTTAGGGCATCATTGGCAGCCTCCTTTTACCCAATCACTGGTAATAACGGTACGGCTCCCTTCTATATAGCTCCTACACGGCAGTGGGGTTATGATGTCGGGTTGCTTTCTCAGTCGCCTGATTTGTTTGCCCAAAAATTGGTGAGAACGCCAGATGATCTGCCAGATGAGTACTTTCGGGAAGTTGGTCGAGATGATGCCTGGGTGAAAACTTTGTTGTGTGCTAAAAAAGCCGACGATACTTATGCAATCGACGAAGATCAACGTCGTTGTGACTAACTAATCAAATCTTAGAAGTTGGTGATTCGCAATGATTAAACGCAAACAACAGCAAATAAGCTGCCTTTCTGATCAGTCTGGTTTTACGATTATTGAGTCATTAGTAGCACTACTCGTAGTTGCTATTTTACTAACAGCGATCGCACCTGTAATCGTCTTAGCAACAGCGACCCGCATTCAGTCTCGACGTGTAGAACTAGCAACCCAAGCAACAAAAACATTCATTGATGGCCTCAGGACTGGAGCGATTGCAGCACCAAGTGAAATTACTCCTGCACTAGATGCACCAAGCACAACTATTAAAAGAAATCTTGTAGATAGACCAGGTGAGTATTTAATTAACACTTTTACAAAGATGCCCCTTCCCGAAGAATCGACTAAAAATACTTTATATTGCTTTCAAAAGGACGGCATTATTAGCAATCCAGGCTGTGCTGGCAATACCAACAATTTGTTTTACATTCAGGCTAAGCGAATTGTCCAAAGTACTATTGTAAACGATGGTTATCGTCTAGGAATTCGGGTATACCGGGCAGATGTTGACTTTAATAATATAACTGCCAGCACAGGTCTTGATATTAAGAAGACACAACTAACTTTCACAGGCGGATTAGGTGAGCGTCAAGCACCACTAATAGAAATGACAACCGACATTGCTAGTAGTACAACATCATTTCAAGCTTTATGTCAGCGTCTTGGTATTAAAACCGATCAAGCCTGCCAATAAAAGACTGGGCAAATTCACATTATGCGATTGAGCGCTTTGTATCCATACAGTAAAGACAGTAAAGAGAATACCGCAATATGATGAGGACATTAAAATTCCTACTCAGGAGCCATCTGACACGTTCCAAGGCCGTTCAGCAAGTTGGTGGTTTTACCATGATTGAATTGCTGATAGCCATGATTCTGGCATTCCTTGTTATAACGCCGTTGATGGGATTCATGATCAACATTATGAACACAGACAGACAGGAGCAAGCTAAGGCAAATTCTGAGCAAGAAATTCAAGCTGCACTGGATTACATTGCCCGTGATTTACAGCAGGCAATCTATATTTATGATCAAACAGGTATCAATGCTCTCTCTCAAACCACCGATAACGGGCCTCAAATACCTAACGGCACAGACAGAGTTCCTGTACTTGTCTTTTGGAAGCGAGAATTAGCTAGCAAGGTAATTCCAATTACAAGCGATAATAATGATAAGAATGATACGTTTGTTTATTCATTGGTTGCCTACTATTTACTTAAAGACAGTAACACCACTTGGTCTAAAGCTGCTCGCATCGTTAGATGGCAAATTAAGGATGGTGTGCCGGCTACCACTGGTGGTGTAGCTTGTCCTGGATATAGTGGCACTTATATTAGTGATGATAATTGTCCTAGTGAGGGTTTTGCTTTATTTAAGCTTGATGGAGTAGGCTCCATTGAGGAAAAAATGAATGGTTGGAAAAGACTCAGTGGATATGAAGATGCAAGCGGAGACGATATAGCTGTAGGTTACGCTAACTCCATAGTGCTTGTTGATTTTATTGATCAAACCAAAACTGACGACGCATTAAATCCAGCGCCACCAGTAGCATGTTCCCCCATCAGTCTACCAGCTACAGCTACCTTTAATACTCGTGATACGGCTAAAATGACTGGCTTTTATGCATGTATTGATAGAGTTAATACAACAGCACAGGTTTTTATACGAGGTAATGCACTAGCTCGTATTGAAAACGATCCAAATAAACTGAAGTACAGTGATAGCAAAAGAACTTATTTTCCAAATGCAAGTGTACGAGTACAAGGACGCGGATATTTGTATACCAAGTAAAAGCTGAAAATCAAAGGATTATTCAATAGCAGCTAAATTATGGAAAATTTAAGTTTGAAGTTATTGCACCCCGGTGACTGGAATAGGAACAGTAAACAGCGATATCTGGTTAACAGGCTGCGCTATGCTTCTAGATACACCCGACATGATGCTGGCTTTAGTTTACTGGAATTAATCGCAGTGATGGTGATGATAGGTATTTTAGGTGCGATCGCGGCTCCTGGTTGGCTCGCCTTTGCAAATCGGCAGCGGGTAAATAAGGTTAATGACGCCGTTGTAGCCGCATTACAGGAAGCACAGCGAGAAGCTAAAAAGAAAAAACTGAGCTACAGTGTCAGCTTTACAACTGATAACACCACTAAAGTTACACAAATTGCCATACATCCCAAGGATTCTACACCTAACAGTTTTTGGCGTGATTTGGGTGGAGATTTGGGAATTCAACCGGGACAGGTATTGCTTGGTACAAATCTTAGCGAAGTAAATACCGTCAGTTCGCTCACATATGCTTCTAGCTTTAATAGCAGCGCACCACAAACGATTACTTTTGATTACATGGGTATTTTGGCACCTAAGACTAACAATAATGCTCCTGATACGGGGTTAAAAGTTGTATTAGCTGTACCCCAAGGAAATAATAGCGCTAGCAGTGTAAAGCGATGTGTCATTGTGGATACTCTCATTGGAGGAATGCGAACAGCAAAAGACTCTCAATGCAATTAAATAAATTTTTTTGGTAGCGAAATGCTGCAAAAATTTCTGTAATAATACGGGACGGGAAACTACACCTTAAGAGCAAAATTGTAACATTAGATGCAAGTTTCTGGTTTTAAACATTATTGTTTACTTGTACTCAATTAGCCATGCAATACGCCCTGTTGCATTTTTAGCATTTGCTGGGCATCCTCAAAAAGCACTTTAATAAAATATAACTTTGGGAAGATGACTGAGAGCGTTGATTTTACTATAGCCATCCCAACTTATAACGGCGAAAGTCGTTTGCCTGAACTACTAGAGCGACTAAAAAATCAAATTCACACAGAAAATTTAACTTGGGAAATTATAGTTGTAGATAATAACAGCACTGATCAAACAGCTAAAGTTGTTCAAACCTTTCAAAAAAATTGGCAATGTCCTTACCCTTTAAAATATTGCTTTGAAGCACGACAGGGAGCAGCTTATGCTCGAAAACGAGCAGTTGAAGAAGCTAAAGGTAAATTGATAGGTTTTCTAGACGATGATAATTACCCACTATTAACTTGGGTAGCCGCAGCTTATGCTTTTGGTCAAAAGTATCCTAAAGTGGGAGCTTATGGTAGCCAAATTCACCCTGACTGGGAAGTAGAACCACCGCAAAACTTTCAGCGAATTGCTCCATTTTTGGCAATTACAGAGCGAGGAAATTTACCGCTACTCTATGAACCTGCAAAAAAATTGTTACCGCCTTCTGCTGGACTTGTTATTCGCAGACAAGCTTGGTTAGAAAGTGTGCCAGACAAGTCTATTTTAACTGGTAGAGCTAATGGCAACATGCTGACCAGTGAAGACTTAGAAATGTTGTCTTACATTCAAAAAGCAGGATGGGAAATTTGGTATAACCCAGAGATGGAAATTTATCATAAAATACCTAGCTTTCGGTTAAAAAAAGATTATTTAATTCCCTTTTTTCAAGGTATTGGACTTAGCCGATATGTAACGAGAATGGTAAATATAAAACCTATATACAAACCAGTTATTTATTTAGCTTATATGATAAATGACATCCGTAAAATTGCTTTTCACTTAATTAAATATCAAACTAAATTAAAAAATGATTTAGTTGCTGCTTGTGAGTTGCAACTATTTATTAGTAGCTTTATTAGCCCTTTTTATCTGTGGAAAAACGGATATTTAAAAACTAATAATAAATAACTTTAATACATATGACTGAGTTATTAAATGCAAGCTTAGATATTACTGTAGCCATTCCTACATATAACGGAGCAACTCGTTTACCTAAAATTTTAGATAGACTTTTTACCCAGATGAGAATAGCAAATCTCAACTGGGAGATTATTGTTGTGGATAATAATAGTTCCGATAATACATGTCAGGTAGTAGAAAATTACCAAAAAATCTGCAATAGTAACTTTTCATTGAGGTACTTTTTAGAAACCGAACAGGGAGCCGCCTTCGCAAGACTACGCGCAGTACGTGAAGCTAGAGGTGAGTTGATTGCATTTTTAGATGATGATAACTTACCTGATCCTAATTGGCTAGCAGAAGCCTATGCATTTGGTACTGAGCATCCTCAAGCAGGTGCTTGGAGTGGGCAAATTCATGGTGATTTTGAAGTGAAGCCACCAGAAAAATTTGAGAGAATTCAAGCTTTTTTAGCTATCAGAGAACACGGAATAGAACCACATTTATTTGATCCAGATAATTTACGGCTTCCTCCTGGTGCGGCTCTTGTTGTCCGTAAACAAGCATGGTGTGAGAATGTTCCACAACGACCTAAACTAAGTGGAAAATTACCTGGCATTTTAGTACAGGGTGATGACTATGAGCCATTGCTTTATATCCACTATGCAGGCTGGCAAATTTGGTATAACCCAACCATGCATACTTATCACCAAATACCACATTGGCGACTAGAAAAAGATTACTTACTAACTCTGGCTCGTGGTTGTGGTCTGTGTATTTGTCAGTTACGCTTGATCAATACTAAAAACTGGCAAAAACCAATAGTGTTGGTGAGAACCTTTTTGGGTAATTTGCGCCGAGTTTTAGAGCATTTAATTAAGTATAGAGGTCACTTAAAAAGTGATTTAATTGCGCTTTTTGAAATGCAATTTTACTTGGGTAGCATGATGAGTCCTTTTTATTGCTTGAAAAGGACTATACGAAAGTTAACTGATTAATTAATTATCTATTTATTATAATTTTCTACTTTTCTGTAGAAATATACTTACATATAGCTATACTACTGAATATCAAAAAGTAGTAATACTAAATTTATACTTGTTGAAAGTAACGGTTATATATAAACTTTTATATTTTTTACATAAGAATGTTAGTGTGCCAGGATTACAGGGAACACTAAATTTATCAACCCTGATATAAATCAGCTAGACAATGCCAAATATTTCTGTAATCATCCCTGCTTACAATAGCGAAAAAACTATTCAAAGAACAATTGAATCTGTTTTAAATCAAACTTTTGCTGACTTTGAGCTAATTATAATTAATGATGGTTCGCAAGATTCAACTTTAGGTATAATTTCACAATTCAAAGACTCCAGAATCAAAGTATTTGCCTTTAATAATTCTGGGGGAAATGTCAGCCGTAACCGTGGACTGAATTATGCAGTTGGAGAATTTATTAGTTTCTTAGATGCAGATGATATCTGGACGGCTGATAAGCTAGAACTTCAGTTGAAAGCTTTGCAGGAAAACTCTCAAGCAGCAGTTGCTTATAGCTGGACTGATTATATTAATGAAAATGATGAATTCGTAGTTTCAGGTACACACATTAATATGAATGGAAATGTTTATGAAAATCTGTTGTTGACTAATTTTTTAGAGAATGGTTCCAATCCTCTGATTCGTAGAGAAGCTTTAATTGAATTGGGTGGATTTGATAAATCCTTAAGTGCTGCTCAAGATTGGGATATGTGGTTGCGATTAGCTTACAAGTTTGATTTTGTGTGCATACCATCTATACAAATTTTATACCGAATAAGTGCTAATTCAGTTTCTTCTAATCTTGTCAGACAGGAAAAAGCCTGCTTAAAAGTGCTTGAAAGAGCCTATCGTGTAAGACCTTCAGCACTTAACGATAATTGGAATATCAGCCTTACAAATTTATACAAATACCTAACATGCAAAGCCCTACAAAAGCCGTTTAATCGACATAAAGGTTTAGTAGCAGCTAAATTTTTATGGAATTACGTTTTGAATGACTCTTCAAGACTTCAACGTATAACTTTCAGCTTAAAACTGTTATTGAAAATTGTTATAATTCTTTTTCTGCCTACCTTACTACACAGGATTATTAACCAGCGCGGAAACACAAGGCAGGAGGCTGAAAACCGATCAGAAAATCAAAGTGGATACTCAGGTGCATTTACCGTCTCTAGTTAATACAAAACATTTTTTAAATCGCTCTAACAGTGGCTTTACCTTGCCAGAGATGTTAGTAGTCGTCGTATTAATTGGTATATTAGCCGCGTTGGGAATACCCAATTGGCTAGCTTTTGTAGACACTCGTCGCCTCAACACTGCACAAAACGAAGTTCACCTTGCTATACGTCAAGCTCGAAGCCAAGCTACCAAAGAAAAATTGACTTGGCAAGTTAGCTTTCGTGAACAAAACGGTATTATTCAATGGGCTGTTCATCCTGCTACAGTAAACCCATCTACTGCTAACTGGAATAATTTAGATTCCAGTGTCCATTTTGATTCTGAGACAAACTTTCCACTCTCAAATGGAATACGCAAAGTTGAGTTTGACTACAGAGGTAATGCTAAAAGCCTCAACGATCTAGGACGGATCACGTTATCTAGTAAATATGGTGGTAAAGCTAAGCGTTGCGTTATTGTTTCGACAATTATAGGGGGAATGCGAACGGAAAAAGAGCAGGCTACAGCCGAAGGTGGCAAGTATTGCTATTAAGATATTTTTAGTTTATTCAAATAAGGTATTGTGTGCTGAAATCACCAAAAAGCTCAAAACAGCACTTAGTTATTTTTACTCGCTATCCAGAACCAGGGAAAACAAAAACCCGACTGATACCTGCTTTGGGTACTATTGGCGCTGCTAATCTTCAACGGCAAATGACAGAATATACAATATTTCAGGTTAGAGAACTGCAAAAGGTAGCTGCTATATCAGTTGAAGTGCGGTTCGCAGGTGGTGATTTGCAACTTATGCAAGACTGGCTGGGGTTGGGTTTAGTTTACCAGCCTCAAGGTGAAGGAGATCTAGGTTCACGCATGGCGCGATCGCTATTTGATGCTTTTGAGTCTGGTGCAAAAGAAGTAATGATCATCGGTACGGATTGTCCTGGAGTGAATGCCCAGATTTTAGCAATAGCCTTTGAGCAACTACAAGCCTTTGACCTTGTGCTTGGCCCAGCTATCGATGGTGGTTATTACTTGATTGGTTTGCGCCAACCTATCCCTGAGTTATTCGTTAACATCGAGTGGGGAACTGCTCAAGTATTCCAAAAAACTGTAGAGATTGCTCAGTTACTAAATTTGTCACCTGTATACTTGCCTACCTTGGCTGATGTTGATCGTCCAGAGGATTTGCCAATTTGGGAACAAACTCTTGAGGAGGAGTGCGGAAATGGAGGAGTGGAGAATAGAAACTAAATTCTTCACAGTACCCAATACCCTTACTTGGTTTCGTATCTTCCAACACCAGGAATTTTCTGAAGACAGTCTACATTACAGATGCTACTGTGGTGTAGTTTAAAACCAAGAGGCGAAGATTTTTGACTAGTCTTGAATCAGTCTTGTGTTCATACACAACATTTAAAGTTATGGGAACAATATTCAAGTAACTTGAAATATGAAAATCACTCTTATTTACCGCAAGTTTGAAAGACTATGGTTAACCGTTTTGCTGCCTTGAACACTGCCTTAACACTGAAGGTTGTTGGAATAATCTGCATTTTGTCCTTTTTTGTAGACTTTGTGATTCTACTGTTACCCTTTCAACCAACTGATCGGGGATGGCAAATCAGCATAGCAACGGCCCTTGTTGACCGGGGAATCGTGCCTCTGGTAGGCTTGGGGCTGCTGTTTGCTGCATATTGGATTGATAGTGCTGATGCTGGCGATCGCCCATCGGGTATCGATTTAAGATTTCCCGCCCTGATTATATCCAGTATTTTAGGGTTAATGTTCTTACTGATTTTTCCTCTGCACCTCAACAATGTGCGTCAAGCTAGCACTCAAACAGTAAATCAAATTTCCCAGGATGCGGATCAGGCAGAAAATCAACTGAAAAACCAGCTATCTCAATTCCAAGCACAGCTGAACAACGATCAGGCAAAAGCTCAGTTAGAACAATTGCGAAACCAAGCTAGAGCTCAGTTTACTGAACTACTTAAAGACGAACAGAAGTATAAGCAAGCGCTTGCAAATCCCCAACTTCCCGCTGAGCAAAAAGAATTACTCAAAAAGTTTAAAGCAAATCCCCAAGAACTTGACAAATTTATCGCGCAGCGCACAGATCCTCAAGGGGTTGCAAATCAAAGACTGAACCAAATTCGCCAGCGCAGAGACGAAGCTGAAAAACAAGCTAAAGATAATGCTTGGAAGTCTGGACTGAGGATTGGTATTAGCAGTTTGCTGTTGTCTATTGGTTACATTATCATCGGCTGGACAGGATTAAGAGGTATGGGTAGTTTACAAGGTGGTGGACGTAAAGCTACCGCGCGTTAATCAACTATCAGCATGGCAGTAGGACGCATCAAATATTTGTTGATGGTTCATGCTGCCACATACCTAATAGCTAATAACAATAAAAAGATAATTAACAACTTAGTTAAATCGCTATAAAACCTAAGAATGTTCTCAATTTACATACTGACATATAACGAAGAACTAGATATTGCTGCTTGTATTGAGTCGGCGATGCTATCGGATGACATCATTGTTGTAGACTCATGCAGTAGCGATCGCACAGTAGAAATCGCCAGTCACTATCCTATCCGCATCGTCCAACATCCCTTTGAAAGTCACGGTCGTCAACGCACTTGGATGTTGGAGTCTATCCCCCCAAAGCACGAATGGGTGTACATTCTTGAAGCCGACGAACGGATGACACCAGAACTTTTCACTGAAGGTGAAAAAGCCATACAGAATCCAGACTACATTGGCTACTACGTCGCCGAACGTGTCATGTTCATGAATCGTTGGATTCGTCATAGCACCCAGTATCCCCGTTATCAAATGCGTCTCTTCCGCCACGGTAAAGTCTGGTTTACAGACTATGGTCATACTGAACGAGAAGTTTGTGACGGTGCTACTAGTTTTTTAAAAGAAACTTACCCCCACTACACTTGCAGCAAAGGCTTGAGTCGCTGGATTGAAAAGCACAATCGGTATTCCACAGATGAAGCCCAAGAAACGCTGTATCAACTAGAACAGGGAGAAGTTAACTGGCGAGATTTGTTTTTCGGTAAGTCAGAAGTAGAAAAACGCCGCGCCCTCAAAGATTTGTCTTTGCGTTTACCCGCTAGACCGTTGCTACGCTTTTTGTATATGTATTTTATCTTGGGTGGCTGTTTAGACGGACGTGCTGGAATGGCTTGGTGTACATTGCAAGCATTCTACGAATACCTGATTTTGCTCAAAGTCTGGGAAATGAAGTATTTACCCAAGCCCAGCTTAGATACAAAAGTAATTCTTGCAGAAGAGAGTATACAACAGGTGCAGTGCGTGGCTTCAGAAACTACACAAGCTGATGCAGCTTAGAGAAATTTGGGAGTTGCGAGCCAAAAGAATTTTTCTTTTGGTTTTGATTTCCCAAGCTTTCAAGAGTGAGATTTTAAATATACATTAGCTGATTACGGCCCAAATTTGATAAATTAATGTTTTTAACACAAATTTTTCAGAAAAGCCGCTCCTAGCAATGCGTAAATTACTCACCAGACAAGACAACTCCTAAGTTTGCCTGGTGGTGCTTCCACAATCATGAGCAGCTTTTGGCTGAGCGCGGTAGATTAGTAATACTAACGGGACTTGCAACAATCATTTACAAGTCTTACAAAGAAAAGTAACATCCTCTAAGACTAACTACCCGCTAGTCGGTTGGTACATGTCTATTCATACACATTTGTATAAAAATAGCTGAATTTCCAGCAACAAGTGAGTATTTCTGTGGTAGCAGCCAAACAGCTTGCTGTTTGGAAAGTTATGTATGGCAAAAAATGCCTCAAGTAAAGTCTTCGCAATTTGACGAATCTGCTGGTATGAAGACCAATAATCAAAGTTCCTCTAGTCTCAAAAAGGAGAATCAGGGCTTGGTAATCGAACGCCTAAAACAGGACTTAAAAAATGACCTGATTGCTGGTTTGTTGGTAGTTATTCCGCTAGCAACCACCATCTGGCTAACGATTACAATTGCCACTTGGGTAATCAACTTTCTCACCCAAATTCCTAAACAACTGAATCCTTTTGATGGATTACACCCAATACTAGTGAATTTACTGAATTTTGTAGTGGGATTAGCTGTACCATTACTAAGTATTCTCTTGATTGGCTTAATGGCTCGGAATATTGCTGGGCGATGGTTGCTCGATTTTGGTGAACGCGTATTACAAGCTATTCCCTTAGCTGGACAGGTATACAAAACTCTCAAGCAACTTTTGGAAACAATACTAAAAGACTCAAATGGCAAGTTTCGCCGTGTAATTTTGGTAGAGTATCCCAGGCGGGGAATTTGGGCGATCGCCTTTGTCACTGGCGCGATCAGCGGTGATATCCAATCTCAAATGTCTCACCCGATGCTGAGTGTTTTTATCCCCACCACCCCAAACCCCACCACCGGATGGTATGCAGTAGTTCCTGAAGATGAGGTAGTGAACCTCTCATTATCGATTGAAGACGCCTTTAAAATAGTTGTGTCTGGTGGCATTGTTGCCCCCAATACGCCCTTGGTTTTTCCCAAAGAATCTCAACTGGAAGTAAAACACGACGAAACAAAGCAGTCGATTATCCCCGTCGAAGAAACTTAAAATCAATCAGGCAAAGTCACAAGCAATAGGATAACGTTGTTGTTTGGCTGTGCCAAAATTGATACACTTTTAAATCCACTCCTTCTAGTTAATCAATTCTCGCACAATCACCCCTCACTTTTATGCAACCTCGTAAACCTCAGCAAATTGCTCGTGAATTAGCGCTTTTAAGCCTTAGTCAATTGCCAGTAAACCCCAAGAAATTGGATCAATTGCAAGATGATCAACTAGTATCCAAGTTGGTACTAGGAGCAGTACGCACCCTGACATCAGAAGTACAAGATACCTTGGACAATGCCGCAGGTGAATTGCAACGCAGTAACGATCGCCTATTAAGCAGCCAAACTCGGGCCTCAGACATCAATACTGCTAGAACAATGCTCCAGGAGGCGATCGCATATACACAAACAGCAATCAATCAGCTGGGTACAGCAATTGATTTCCCAGAATTGATTCAGTTAGCTAATCAGGATAAGGGAGTCCGTAATTACGCCAAAGAGATTGTAATTACAGTCAACGAAAATCGAAATATTATAGATGAACTCATTTCTACTGCTTTAGTAGATTGGCAAGTAACTCGCCTTGCTCAAATCGACCGGGACATTTTGCAAATCGCTGTAGCAGAAATGAAGTTCTTAGGAGTTCCAGACAGCATTGCTATCAATGAAGCAGTGGAGCTAGCCAAACGCTACAGTGGAGACGAAGGTCATCGGTTTATTAACGGCGTTTTGCGCCGAGTCACAGAGCAGAAAAAAACTGCATAGGGTTTTTACCTCACTTCCTCAGCTGCATGAGTGCCAAGTTTTGAGCTAAGGATGAGGAGGTGCTTGTGTGCAAAAAGAAGTCTGAGAATCGGCTTTCGACTCTCAGAACTTTTGAGGATTATACCCGTCGTTGTGGCAACTCCTGTCAAACTGGCGTTGAAAAGTGAGGATAACCTGGGGGTTTTCACTCCAGGAAAGAGTACACAGTTAAATTAAACTCATAACTTATAACTCATAACTCACATAACAACTAGTACTGTTGCAATGGTTTTTAATTGGTTCCGTCGTCAACATCACGATTCTTCTAAAACTCCCTCTGAGCAGAAACAGGAAGAAACTCCTTCTATAAAAGAACCCCAAACAGAGCCAGCTGAACCGTCAACGCCAACGGCAGAAACTACACAAGACACGGGGACGGATTTGTTGGCATTTGCTAAAGCCGCCTACAAAAATATTCAGCAAAAACAACAATCTCAGGTAGAAGAAACTCCGCCTGATTCAACAGATGCTCAAGCCTCGCCAGAACAATCTGAGACCGCCGAAACTGTACAAACGCAAGTAACGGAAACGGCACAAGAAACAGTTGAGGAACCTGCTGGCATTACTTTAGAAGCTGCAACTCCTGAAGAAGTAACGGAAACATCACAGCCGGAAGCAGCAGTTATTGATGTTGCCCAAACAACAAGTGAGGAATTTGTTGGCATAAATGAAGAGAGTGTAGCAAGTTACGATGAGCCAGATGTTTCTAGCCCAGAACTAACTGTAAGTGAAACTGAATCAACAACGCCAGCCACCTTATCTTTCTTAGAACGAGCCGCAGCAGAACGGCAAGCCAGGCAGGAACGACTGATCGCCAGCGCGATTGAAGTATCAGAACCAGAGGTAGTTCAGCCACCAGCTACAACTGCACCAGAAACAACAGAAGAAATTCCCGGCTTGACATTTGATGAAGGGTTTGTGTGGTCAGCAGAAGTTTTGGCAGCTCAAGGTAGGCGTCCAGAAGATGTTTCTATTGAAGAAATTACCTGGTTGAAAAAGCTTCGCCAAGGTTTAGACAAAACTCGTCGTGGCATCCTGAACCAACTGAAGGCGATTGTTGGTCAAGGGCCGCTCAATCAAGCAGCTGTGACGGAAATTGAGGCGTTACTCCTGCAAGCTGATGTAGGTGTAGAGGCGACAGACTTGATCATTAACGCTCTACAGAAAAAATTACGAGAAGAAGTCACTCCACCAGATGAGGCGATCGCTTATCTGAAAAAAATCCTGCGGGATATGCTGGATGCACCAAGCCAAACATCCTATAAATCTACTTTTACCCCAGAAAAAGACACTCTCAATATTTGGTTAATCACCGGAGTCAATGGTGCTGGTAAAACCACTACCATCGGCAAAATTTCCCACTTAGCCCAGAAATCTGGCTATAAATGCTTGATTGGAGCAGCAGACACTTTCCGCGCCGCTGCTGTGGAACAAGTGAAAGTTTGGGGTACTAGAAGTGGTGTAGAAGTAATTGCCAATCCTGGAAAGAATACAGACCCGGCAGCAGTGGTATTTGATGCGATCGCTGCTGCTCAAGCGCGGCAAACGGAATTACTTTTAGTAGATACTGCTGGGCGACTGCAAAACAAGAAAAATTTAATGGATGAACTTAGTAAAATCCGTCGAATTATTGACAAAAAAGCCCCAAATGCCAAAGTAGAATCACTATTGGTTCTAGATGCCACTTTAGGGCAAAATGGATTGCGGCAAGCCGAAGTCTTCTCCCAAGCTGCTCAACTCAGTGGCGTTGTCTTAACCAAGCTCGATGGTACTGCCAAAGGAGGCGTAGCCCTTGCCGTTGTGCAACAGTTGGGTTTACCCATTCGCTTCATTGGTGCTGGTGAAGGCATTGAAGACCTACGTCCCTTTTCCAGCTATGAGTTTGTCGAAGCGCTATTGAGTGGTTAAGTGGCTAGTTGAAAAATTGTAGTCAAGATTTTCTCTTTACAAACTCATAAATTTAGGGCTTACTGATCTGGTATTATCACTTGGATAAACTACAAACAAAATGCTGGAAACAGTGTAAGTCCTAATTTCATTAGCTTGGCGCTACTTGCGGGTGACTTTTGCAAAAATTTCAGACTAATGCTATTTTTTTACGCATTAAATGGGGGTCTTTAAATATAGCAGTACTAGCATTTAGTTGCAATCCAGAGAAGTCCGAGCAGAACTTTGGATAACTGTCCTCACTAGTGGATTCCAAAAGTGAATTGATGTAGGTAAGCTGGTTCAACACTGACGTATGTATTCTCAGCTTCTACCTGCAAAAGTGTCTATAAATATTCTCTAGAGAAAGTTTAAAAGTTTGAAGTGCGATCGCTAAATCATAACAACCTTTCTAGCTTTTGAGTTAGAGGTCTGAGAATATGCTTTTTCTAAATTTTGTGTCAATCACTTTTATTGAGATTTTATACGTACCAAATACCTCTTTAAAATAAATTTTTGGCTAATATCTTTATTTAATTTAAACTGAATGAAAAGCCTGCAATGTATAGCTTTTAGCCATTTAAGTGCTTTTAAAATTTAAGCATAAACTGAATTTTAGTGGCTCTGATACAAGATGTATGTTCTAATTATTTTTTGAGTAAGCTAAAATACACCTCTGAGCATTTAAAAAGCTAATAAATGACAAATGAAAAAGTAGAAAACACAATCTGGTAAGTATCGTGGGAATTATGATATATAAATTAAATCTTTAAAAGCCTATTTGCTATTTATCACTTATGACATGAGCGCTATAAAGTTATACAAGTCCCTATGTAGATCCTCTCTCGCAACCCTTAAACATGTTCCTTAGCCTAAACGTTCACTCTGAAAGGATTATGTATTATTCTTTTGTCAAAGTATTTTTATGACTTAAGATATATGATTTGAGAATTAAGTTATGAAAAAATGAAAATTTTTCTAGAGTCTCCCTAGCATTACTGATTTTTACAACGGGGATTTTGATTAAAAATACATTACCTACAATTCCTAACATTGAACAAGAAATGCAATAAGCAAATACAATACTCATAAAAGTTACACCTTACGTCTTTATACTCTTGCTAAAGTGACAATTCTTGTCTCAATATGGTTTAGCAATGCCCAAGCCAAAGGATTTATAAGTCTAAAATCTACCGATATTCAAGTGCAATAGTACCTGTGCCTGTGTCTCAACTGCCCTCTCAACCCACTGACAACAATAGTACTGCCGCGACAGATGTCACACCAGTAGTGGCACTGAAAGAACTCGTGGCGCGGTTGCACCGGGAACAAAACAAAATCCAAGATTTGCTAAGTTCTTTAGGATTTGCCCTGAGAAGCTTCAATAATTTGAATCAGTTTTTGGAGCTAATTCCGTTGATGGCAACACGGGTGACAGATGCGGACGGCAGTGCTCTTTTTCTCTACAAACCCAATGGTCAAGTCAGGTTAGAGCAACTACACTGGCAAGATAGTCGCCAGCGTAAAAATATCCGCAAAGCGCTGGAAACAGCTAGCAGTCAGATTACACTTGTGCCTAACACTGTTCCTTTAGCAGCGGCTACAGGGATTTTGGATGACCAAATGCATCGCTATTTGGGGCCAGATGTGCAAATCTTTGGCACAGCAATTTTGGTGAAGCACACAGAACGGGGATGGCTCTATGTCTTGAGCCGCGATCCTGAATATAGCTGGACAGAAACTAGACAAAAATTAGTTAGGTTAGTGGCAGATCAAACAGCGGTAGCGATTGAGAACGATGAACTAGCCGTAGAACTAAGGAAGAAAGAACGCCTAGACCAAGAACTAGAAATTGGTGCAGAAATTCAACGGCGACTTTTGCCACGTCAATGCCCCACAATTCCTGGTGTAGCTCTCGCTGCACGCTGTAAACCAGCTAATCGTGTTGGCGGAGACTATTACGACTTTATTCCCACAAATCACAATCAGATTCAGCCAACTACTCAAAGCAGTATTCAAACTGGGCGCTGGGGTTTAGTAATTGGGGATGTTATGGGTAAGGGCGTTCCCGCAGGGCTAATTATGACTATGATGCGGGGAATGCTACGGGGAGAAGTACTACATGGTAATTCTCCATCAGGGATTCTGCAAAACTTAAACCGTGTTATGTACGCGGATTTGGAAAATTCCCACCGCTTTGTAACTTTATTTTATTCAGAATATAATCCTCAAAGCCAAATTTTGTCTTACAGCAATGCGGCGCACAATCCTCCTTTGTGGTGGCATGCAGCGACAAAAGCTGTTACCCGTTTGGATACTTTGGGAATGCTAATCGGTTTAGATGCTAACAGCCAATATGAAGATGCTCAGGCACAGTTAGAGCCTGGGGATACAATTATTTACTACACAGATGGCTTAACAGATGCCGCTGCCGCAGGAGGCGATCGCTTCGACGAAGACAACTTTATTACTGCTTTCAACACGGCTTGTAAGTATTGTAATGGCCCACAGGAAATTGTAGATTACCTATTTGACCAAGTTCAGCAATTCATCGGTTCTGATAAGCAAAACACCGATGACATGACACTGGTTGTTTTACAAATTTTATACCCAATAGTTAGTAGCCAGTAGTTATTAGCTAATAAATTAATAACTAGTGGAATAGTAAATTAGTCAAAACTTGTATAGGTTGGGTTTCGCTGCTGCTCAAACCAACAAAGTCTTGATAATGTTGGTTTTTGTTCCTAAACTCAAGCCTATTGACCTAAAATTATCAACTTGTTGTCCTTTCAAAACGTATAATTTCACCACTATTAGCACGGTTATATCTAACAGCGGCGATAACTTTCGATTGTTGATCGTTTACAGTGATTAATCCAGATCTATTACTAAGTTGCATTGAATTGGAACTAGATCGAGTAATTGCAAACTGCTTAACTTCATTCGGCTGAAGAATACCACTCAACGATTGAGGACGAGCTGCCTTATCACGCATCTCCCAGTTTGTTAAGTCAATCGGTTCATCTGTCACATTCTGCAACTTAACCCACTCTCCTGTGTCCTCTAATCCTACAGGATTTGCTAACGCTTCTACAATTATTACTGGCTTATTATTCTTGATTTCTATTGGCACAACCTCCACATCAGGACGCTCTTTCGGAACATCTGGAAGTGTTTCCGTCCCCTCGTTACCGAGAAATATAGGGAAGAATGAACGAATAAAATCTCCGCGACTACCATCAGATTTGATATTGCGGTATATGACTAAATCGTAGACGCCACTATTAATAATAGTACGTCGCTTGTCTTGCTTTACTCTGTCATTTATGCTCTCAAAGTAAACAACTGTTCCTATTGCAATTTCCGATTCTGGACTTGAACCGACAAAAAATCCACCTTTTTTCTTGAACAGTTGAGCGATAACTTCGCCTCGCATATTAGTAAGATACTGTAGCATTTGCAGAGTAACCACATTTGGATTATTGGGTATTTCATCACCCTGCAAATCATATTTATAGCCGAGAAAGTTGACGTTACGAATTTTCTCATCAAAGTAAAACTTAATCCAGGAGTGATAGCCAGAAATTTCTCCTAAGTTCTGTGTTCTATCTCTAGTACTTCTGAAATTTTCGTCAAACTTCGCTTCTCCAACAAAGACATGTTCAAAACCAGAGCAGAAATGAGTAGATTTACCTTTGTAATAGTTGGTATACATCTCAAACCAAATCTGTTTGAGTCTGGCTCGAAATTTTTGCTGTGAAAGGTTTTCTCCCAGTTCTTGATTGATGTATTCTAATGCCAGCTTCATCGGTTCAGTGGGTAGAATTGCATCAAGAAATTTCTCAATTTCTTCTTGTTCTTCAGCAGTTAAAATATCCTCTGCACGAAAATTGGCAATATAGTTGTCTAGAAGTTGGACAAAGGTAGTATAAGTTTGACCATTCAATTTTTCCTCATTGACTTGGAAAAATAGAGGTTGAGTAGCTAAGTCAATATTAGTTTTACCACTAGCCTCTGTCTGTAAATCAAGGAGAATATCAGCATCGGGATTTTTCCAACCGTCTCCACTTCTGAGACTGACTGAGAACCCATTCTTGTCGCTATTCCAGATTTGTTGATAGATATCGCTCATTAGTGTGTCTCCTGTTGTTATCAATACCAACTTGATGTCAATAATCTGTAGCAAAACTTCTTCCAAAGTTTAGCTGAACTCTCCGTACTTAAGACTCAAATGCCTTATTCGACTCATTTAAAGTACGGTAATTACAGGTGCATTATCTGAATGATGGATATGCCCTTATCGGTTGCAAAGGCAATTAATTGGTTAGAAGTTAGATGGTTATGAACTACTGCATTTTGACATTAAGGCATTAGCGATCGCCACCACTGGTCTAATACTTTACTCATAGTTAGGCTTGCGCTCAGGTTCTCTAAGTTAAAGTATAACTACGTAATAAACAGTTGTTTTTTATTACAAACTGCAATACCATCACCAATAATGGCTCAATGTTATTAGGTATGGCAGTACCCCACTGGGTGATTTTGCTTGCCTTGTCAGCAATTATCGATAAACAAGCCCTAGCCAATGGGGATAAGCATAAGAATCCGCAGCTACCAATCTTGACCCCCGATAAGTATAGAATATGGAACTGGCTGTTGTCTGAAGATTATCTATCAAGCGCACATCTTCACCGGAAGCTTCAAAACCAATACTCCACCAAGGATTGTCCCTAGCTACCACAGATGTAATTTCGACAGTACAAGGGTTATCTATGTTCTCATTGCTTACAACAGGTTGTACTGAAGAGTCGGGTAAAACTTGATAAAGCTGTGAATAACGAACTTTCTGCACACTCACCCACGAAGCATTATCTAAAACCGTTGCAGGCTGGAAGCTTTCTCCTGTGGAATCGCAACACAGCCACTTACCCCATTTTTCTGCTCTACCCTCCACTAATTCCCCAAAACGCAATAGGTCTAATTCGGCTTGCCGCCATTTGACTTCTAGCCTTCCTTGTCGCAGTTTTATCCCCATGTAATCACACCCTGGTGAGTAGAGATACAAATCTTCTCTTGTTTCTGGTGATTGCAACGAGTCAACAAGACAATTCTGCTGAAACCAAAGTTTAATGTCTTCCGGGATTGTGCCAGGGTAGAACCAGCGCAATTCGTTAGTTATCAGCATAATTTGTTTAGTCAAGGGTTAGGAGGTAGGGGGGCAGGGGGGCAGGGGGGGTAGAGGAGATATATTTTGGAATGCAACAATGGGTCTTTGAACTGGATGAATCCACCTCGGAACTGGATTAATGAGTCTTTGAACTGGATGAATCCACATCTGAACTGGATTGACGAGTCTTTGAACTGGATGAATCCACCTGGGAATTCCACTTCTGTGCTCCCTACTCCTCCCGCTCCGTTATCTTCCCATCTCTCCCTGGAGTGTGTCATCCGAAGCGTCCCTGATGATGGGAGAATAAAAACGAGAAATGATGGTGGCCTTGTTTTGCCTCCAGCCCAAAGGAATCTATAGAAATGTGGAAACGAATTGCATTGATTTTGCTATTAGTCTTGAGCTTTGGCTTGAGTAATTCTGGTGTAGCAACTGCGGCTGGACTCAAAAGCTTTGTAGATACTAATGATGGCTATGAGTTTTTATATCCTAACGGCTGGGTGCAAGTTAAAGTTGCTAACGGCCCAGATGTGGTATTCCACGATTTGATTGAGATATCTGAAAATGTTTCTGTGGTGATTAGTCCCGTTCCAGAAGGCAAAACTTTGCCAGAACTAGGGACACCAACGGAAGTAGGATATAAGTTGGGAAAAGCTGCTCTGGCTCCTCCTGACTCTGGCCGCTCAGCTGAGTTAGTCAATGCCGTTGAGCGAGAAGTTGACGGTAAAACGTACTATCTTCTGGAGTATGAGGTTAAACTTCCTAATCAGCAAGAACGACACAACATCGCCAGCGTTGCTGTTAGCCGTGGTAAACTTTTCACCTTGAACGCCTCAATTCCTGAAAGGCGTTGGCAGAAAGTTAAACGTATGATTGACAATGTTGTGAATTCTTTTTCTGTTTATTAGTCATTTGTCATTTGTACTGAGCGAAGTCGAAGTATTTGTCATCTGTTTAAGTAAAAGTCTTTTTGTCTTTTTATCTCCCCTAGTTCTCTATGGGAATTCTACCCTTTGTACTTGCTTCTGCTTCTCCAGCGCGACGCCGTTTGCTGCAAACTGTTGGTATTGAACCGATAGTTAGACCCAGTGATTTTGATGAGTCGCAAATTCAATTAAATGAGCCTGCACAATTGGTCAAAACTCTTGCTCAGTGCAAGGCGGAAACTGTCGTACCGCAGTTTGAATCAGCTTTGATTATGGGTTGTGATTCGGTTTTGTCACTCAATGGTGAGATTCATGGCAAACCAGCAAACGCCTCAGAAGCGATCGCTCGTTGGCAGGTAATGCAAGGTAAATTCGGTGACTTGTACACAGGTCATGCCTTGATTGACCTTTCCCAAAACCGCACCATAGTTAAGTCCCAAGTGACAAGGGTTTACTTTGGTCAAATGAGCGATCGCACAATTGCTGCCTATGTAGCCACAGGTGAACCCCTCAAATGTGCTGGTGCTTTCGCCCTCGAAGGTTTTGGTAGTTTATTTGTGGAAAAAATCGAAGGCTGTCACAGCAACGTGATTGGACTCAGTTTGCCCCTGCTGCGGCAAATGTTAGCGGAACTAGGATACGATGTCACTGATTTTTGGCGATAGTCATTTATCATTTGTCCGAAGTCAATGACTAATAACGAAATTGTCTCCTGTGCAGCAGCGCTTCCCCATGATCTGGAATCCAAACCAGCCACTCGTCTTCAGAAACCGGACACAATAAAAGTGCTTCGTCAAAACTGTATGGGTTAGGAAGTTGCAAAAGGTCTACCCAAGTAGAAGCTTTTAGTTGCCGCATACCTTCCCAATTCTGTCTTCTTGCTTGTAAAGCAAAATCTGGTCTATTAGAATCTAGTTTCATAGCTGTGTACTAGTCTAAGTTAATGGACTAATCAAAAATTATTTCTGTAACCTAGACTACAAAATAAATAATATTTTTGAAAAGTCAATGTTTCATAACTTTACGTTGGCTAGGTGCAAGTGTTTGCTTATATTGCAAGCTAGAACAGGTGTGGCACGGCAGGCTGTAGACTGGCAACTAGATAACATTTCTCAGTAGAACATGTCATTTACTTCTATTCCCTCACTGCGTGAGCAACAACATCCCCTAATTCGTCAGCTAGCTGATTGTATTGAGGCAGCTTGGCATAAGCACTTGGATCTGTCGCCTTACCAGTTGCCTGCTGAGTTAGGGTATGTAGAAGGTAGATTAGAGGGCGAAAAACTAATAATTCAAAACAGCTGTTACCAAACTCCCCAGTTCCGAAAAATCCACTTGGAACTGGCAAAAGTAGGAAATATGCTGGATATTTTGCACTGTGTGATGTTTCCTCGGCCAGAATATGACTTGCCAATGTTTGGTTGTGATTTAGTTGCGGGTAGGGGTCAAATTAGTGCAGCGATCGCAGACCTTTCACCTGTTCACATAGAGCGTGTCTTACCAGCATCTTATACTTCTGCACTGACGGCGTTAACAACCCTTAACTTTTCTCAACCCCGTGAATTACCTGAATGGGGAAATATCTTTTCTGATTTTTGTATTTTTGTGCGCCCCGGTTCTCCAGAAGAAGAAGCGATGTTTCTTTCTCGCGTGGGTGATTTTTTAGATATTCATTGCACCCAGGCGATCGCCTCTAGTCCAGTTTCGCCTGAACAAGTAACGCAAAATCTCGCTGGACAACACAACTACTGCACCAAACAGCAGCAAAACGACAAAACCCGCCGCGTATTAGAAAAAGCCTTTGGCTCAGCTTGGGCAGAACATTACATGACCACAGTTTTATTTGACCTCCCAGATTCATCAGCCCCCTCTCCCCATCTGTAAGCTCTGTTACGTTTTCCCGTAACTGATGAATGTAGAATTCATTCAACGAGAGTTTGATGGAGTCCCAAAGCAGCAGTGAGAGCAGCAAGTTTTTTGGAGCAAATAGCCAAAGATGGTTTGTTGCCTTGGTAGGTATAAACGACCAGCCCTGCTAACAGGTTGACCAAATTAAGGAAACTGTGATGTTAAGAATGCTCAAGTTGAGAAAAATTTTTTAGTTGGTCGCTGACTTACTGAAGGAAGACTTGGTTTGGCAGCAAAATCGTTTCCAACAACGGTAACAGTGTGTTTACTAGATACGCGCTATTCCTCGCTTACTGGCGTAACTATTTCTGCAAGGTTAAACAGTGCCTTTACTTATTTCAAGGTGTTTGGATATCAAATAATTAAGGGCTTTGTCTAAGATATTTGACAGCAAATAAATTCACCTGTGGCTTACTTCTCATAGCTTCAAACTAGAGCATCGATTCAGTAATAGCAAAAACCCGATTTCTTTTCCGTAAAATGACCAATTATCGTTGACTGTAGAGACGTTGCAATGCAACGTCTCTACGAAATAATCGGTTTTTCTCGCCCCTATCTTGAATACTAAATCGGTGTTCTAGGGAACCCCGTCACGAAGATTTTTGGTGTATTCTCCTAACTCACATCATATTCACGTCTTAATCAGACTCAAAGTTATTTAATAGCCAGCAAACACAAAACGCTATTTTGCAAGAGCATTCATTAAGCAGTGGGTTTAAAGCAACTTCCAGCTTTAAACTACTGTTGCTTCTCCTATGCAACTGGCTATTTGCTAAAAACCCTTTTTGACTAATTTAACTGCGCCTAACTCATTTTTTTACTGCCATCACCACAATTCAGATAAACGGGCAACATACCATGTCAAGGGTGACTGAGAAGCCAAAACCAAGCGAGCAGCCACTTAATCATGAACAAGCTAAGATTTGGTGGGGCATTGCTGTAGCTGTGCCGATAGTAATCGCTGCTGGGGTACTAGGTACAGCCAAAATCGAGCAGTTAAGAAAACTCACTACGCCCGTACCCGTAGCGCCAGTTGCTAATAGCATTAGTGCTGTTGGGCGTTTGGAGCCGCGGGGAGAAGTCGTTAGACTGTCTGCCCCAAGTGCAGGATTAGCAGCGTCTTCACGAATTCAGCAAATTTTCGTGAGAGAAGGTGAACGGGTAAGGCAAGGTCAAGTAGTTGCGATTTTGGATAACCGCGATACCCAAGTAGCAGTAGTGGAAGAGGCAAAAGCCAAACTGCAAGAATCTCGTGCGAATTTAGCGCAAGTGAGAGCAGGTTCACCAAGAGACATTCAAGCTCAAAGAGCAGTCATTGCTAGGCTACAAGCTCAGTTAAGGGGGGAAAGAGATGCTCAGCAAGCGACGATCGCTCGGATCGCCGCCCAGTTAAGTGGAGAAAAAATCGCTCAACAAGCAATGGTAAATCGCCTAGAAGCTGAACTGACTGGGCAAAGAGATACTTTAAGAGCGACAATTACACGGATCCGAGCCGAGCAGCGCAATGCCCAAATCGATGCTGGACGCTATGATATGTTGTACCGAGAAGGTGCGATTTCTCAACAAGAACGCGATAGAAGACGTCTAACTGCCATAACTTCTAATCAGCAAGTTGTCGAAAGCCAAGCTACCTTAAGGCAAACACTAGCAACTCTACGACAGCAACTTGCCGAAGCCAGAGCCAATCAGATCACAAATTTAGCGACTTTGCAACAGCAGCTAATCGAAGCCAGAGTTAACCGCGACAAAACTGTAGCAACTCTGCAAAGGCAAATCGACGAAGAAAAAGCCAAACTGAGCAGAATTTTAGAAGTTAGCCCGACTGACTCGCAAGTAGCACAAGCTCAAGTTAGCAATGCGATCGCCAATGTTAGAAAAGCAGAAGCAGAGCTAAAGTTGAGCTATGTTCAAGCACCAATTGCTGGAGAAATTTTAAAAATTCACACCAAATCAGGTGAAGCCATCAGTTCAAATGGCATTGCTGAAATTGGACAAACTAATCAGATGTTTGTGATTGCCGAAGTTCCTGAAGACGGTATTGGTAAAGTGCGCGTTGGTCAAAATGCCACTATCACCAGTGATAATGGAGCATTTAACGGAGAATTAAAAGGAACCGTCACTGAAATTGGTAGAAAAATAGGCAAAAAAGATGTGCTGAATACAGATCCAGCAGCAGATGTGGATGCCAGAGTTGTAGAAGTTAAAATCGCTCTGTCTCCAGAAGATAGCCAACTAGTTTCTGGTTTGACCTACGCTAAAGTAATTGTCGAAATTAATATCTAATCAAGTTATGAGTGAGCAGTAATGATTTATTTGTACTGCAATACTTGCATTATTTATAATGCAGGCAATCATAATTATTAGTTAATAAAATTAATTATCTCCAATCAAAATAGTTTTAAAAATTATTTTACATTTAATGCTTTATGAATTAGATACTACCTGCTTAACAGCCTAGAAAATGAATCAAAAAATACCTCTGTCTTGGCTACAGTTGACAAGAGAAAAAACTCGCCTAGCCGTAGCTCTGGCAGGCATTGCCTTTGCTGATATTTTAATGTTTATGCAACTTGGTTTCCGAGATGCACTTTATTATAGTAACGTTCGGTTCCATACCAGCTTGCAAGGCGATATTGTTTTAATCAACAGTCAATCTAACGCTCTGTTGGCGATGAAAAGTTTTTCCCAACGGCGATTGTATAAGGCTTTAGATTTACAAGAAGTACAATCAGTCCATCCTATATATTTGGACTATACAAGTTGGAAAAATCCTGTAACTGGTCGTCCTCGTAATATCCTAATTTTTGGAATTAATCCAGAAGTTAACTTGTTAAACTTACCTGGAGTTCAAGAAAATTTAGATAAAGTTAAACTACCTGATGTAGTTTTATATGACCGTTCTTCTAGGGTAGAGTATGGGCCAATTGCGGCTAATTTTGAGCAAGGAAAGACAGTAACAGCAGAAGTGAGAAGGAGACAAATAAAAGTAGAAGGACTATTTACATTAGGTGCATCCTTTGGAGCAGATGGTAATTTAATTACGAGTGATGTTAACTTTATACGGATATTCACTAATCGTCAGCGAGGATTAATTGATATTGGACTAATTAGATTGAAACCTGGAGCAAATGCTACAGTTGTTGTCCAAAATTTACGCAACTATTTACCTAAAGATATTAACGTTTTAACTAAGCAAGAATTTATTGACTTTGAGCGGAATTACTGGGCGAGTGGTACGGCGATCGGATTTATTTTCACGCTAGGGACAATTATGGGTTTTATTGTAGGAACTGTGATTGTGTATCAAATACTTTATACAGAAGTTACAGAGCATTTAGCTGAGTATGCCACTCTCAAAGCAATCGGCTATACACAAAGATATTTGTTGATTGTGATTTTACAAGAAGCTTTATTGTTAGCAGTTTTAGGATACATTCCTGGATTTACTTTTACGATGTTTCTTTACCAAAGGGCTAGAGAGGCTACACTTTTACCAGTTTTTATGAGCTTTGGTCGTGCGGTCATGGTGTTAATTATGACTATTCTAATGTGCTTTATTTCTGGTGCGATCGCTGTACGAAAATTACGCTCTGCGGATCCAGCAGATATCTTTTAATTAAAGATGATAAGCAATATTTAATTTTGAATATTATAAATTCAAGATTAATTATTAACAGCTAATAAAAATTGTGAACCATAATTTATAGTTGAGAGATTATAAATCCTCAAACTTACTAAACCATCTCAAAAAAGCTAAATTATAGCTACAAAATTTATGATGAGAGAACCAGTAATTACGATTAAAAACCTGAATCATTACTACGGTAAAGGCGCACTAAAAAGACAAATTTTATTTGACATTAACCTAGATATTTATGCTGGAGAGATTGTAATTATGACTGGGCCATCAGGGTCAGGAAAAACAACATTACTGAGCTTGATTGGTGGTTTGCGGTCTGTACAAGAGGGAAGCTTAAAATTTCTAGGTGAAGAACTATTTGGTGTCAGTCAGAACAAGCTGGTGCAAATGCGGCGCAAAATTGGTTATATTTTCCAGGCTCATAATTTACTGGGGTTCTTGACTGCTAGGCAAAATGTGCAAATGGCGGTGGAATTGAATGAAAATATATCTCAAACTGAGGCAGTATCTAAGTCAGAAGGTATGCTAGGGGCTGTTGGTTTAAACGAACGAATTAATTACTATCCAGACAATCTTTCTGGTGGACAAAAACAAAGAATAGCGATCGCCCGCGCCTTAGTGAATCGTCCCCCACTGGTGCTAGCAGACGAACCAACAGCAGCTTTAGACAAGCAATCAGGACGCGATGTTGTAGAAATAATGCAGAGCCTTGCCAAAGAGCAGGGAACTACGATCTTGTTAGTGACGCACGACAACCGCATCTTGGACATAGCCGATCGCATCATAGAAATGGAAGATGGTCTTTTAGCCCGTAATTCCCAAAGTGCAGTTATCAGTTAGTAGTAGTAGGATTCTAAAATCAAAACTTAAAAACCTCCCCAAAAGGGGGAGGCGATTAAGGAGAATATTCTTCAACCCAGGAATTAGGGTTTGGTGTCGGTGCGCTGGCTGAGCAGTCTAGTAATGGTTCAGGTTAATGCCAGCTTCTTTTGCCATTGCTTCCAACCCTTTGATTTCTAGGGTTTTGATTGCTTTAGTACACAGCTTCAGTTTTACCCAGCGATTACCACCTTGCCACCAAACGCGCTTGTTTTGCAGATTGGCATGTTGAAGCCGTTTTGTGCGGCGGTGGGAGTGGGAAACGGCAAAGGCGTTATTGGCCTTTTTACCAGTTAGTTCACAGCGACGAGACATAGCAACTATCTCCAGTTAGTTTTTGAATACAGCCTTTCCATTTTAGGACTTAGGCAGCGGAAGTAGTTAAGGAAGGAGTGGGAGAGTGGGAGTAGCGCTTCGGCTTCTCTACGAGACGCTACGCGTAGCTTGCTTCCCCATAGGTAAGCTCAGCAACCGGGGTAGAGAGAGGGGACAAGGAGGACAAGGAGGACAAGGGAAATAAATACTGACCCTTGACCCTTGACCCCTTGTCCTACTTACTAGCCTGTTCCGTCAGCTTGGTGAGTACTTCGTTTGAGCGCTCAACGAAAGATTTCATTCCCTCAGCGTCAAAGCCTTTTTGAGACATCAGTGCCAAATCATAGACGTGTTGGCAAATCATATTTACCAACTGATTTGTAGGCGATTGAGCGTCACCTTGGATGATAGTACCTTGGTTGAGATTCGCTAAGTTTTGAATCAGCGGGTGAGCAGTATTCACCAGCAAAATGTGGTCTTCGGGAAACTCTGCTGTTTGCTGCTGCATCATAGCGTTCATTTCCCGCAGGCGGCGGAGAATCTCTGGTAGTAGCACGATCGCAGGTGGTGTTCCTTGGGGATTATCGGCTTTTAAAGCTTCGGTACGGATGTTGAGTTTGGGTTTGTTGAGGGATTTCTCAAATAACTCTTTGATGACCTCACTCCGGGTTTTGTTGGTTTTGGGATCAACAATTTCCGTCGCTTTGTCTTGTTCCAACAAGGTATTATCTAAGTCGGAGTCTACCCGTGTAAACTTAACATCCTGATATTCCCGCTCTAAGAAGTTGATAAAGTGGGTGTCGATGAAGGAGTCCATAAACAGGACTTCTAAACCTTGGTTTTTGTGCAATTCTACATAGGTAGCTTGGGTTGCTTCATCGGTGCTGTAGAAAACCCGATTTTCGTGGCGTTCTTTGTTGCGTTCTAAATACTCTTTCAGCGTCGTATAGGGAGCGCTGGGTGCTGAGTTCTCAGAATTGGATGATGCAGGAGTAACATCTTGCCACGCATCCCCTTCTGAGGACTGTACTTCAACTGCTGGAGTTTCGGCAGCAGGTTTGTCTGTAAGTTTGGCGGTGGTGCGAAAAACGATGATATCTTCGATTTGTTTTTTGAATTTCTCGTCGTTGAGAACACCAAATTTGACAAAAGTTCCGAGGTCTTTCCAAGCACTAATGTATTGTTCGCGGTTGTCGCGGAAAAGTTCTTTGAGGCGATCGCCTACTTTTTTGGCAATATAATCACCAATTCGCCGTACGGTGCGATCGCCTTGCAATGCACTACGCGACACATTCAAGGGAATATCACTGCTATCAATCACACCCCGCATCGGTGTTAAAAATTGCGGGATAATTTCTTCGCAGTTATCGCTAACAAAAACTTGATTGCAAAATAGTTTGATCTGCCCTTTAGTAACATCTACATCGGGCTTCATTTTCGGAAAATACAGAATACCGTTGATGATAAAGGGATAATCTGTATTCAGATGCACCCACAACAGCGGTTCTTCCTGAAAAGGATACAGGTAGCGGTAAAACTCTAAATAATCTTCTTGACTCAGACTACTTGGTGACTCACGCCACGGTGCTTTTTGCCGATTTAAGACTTCACCTTCCAATTTAATTGGCACTGGCATGAAGTCACAGTAAGTCTTGACAAGATTCTTAATGCGTGCCGCTTCTAAAAATTCTTCCTCTTCTCCTTGCAGAGTCAGGGTAATAGTAGTACCGCGAGTTGTACGGGATGAATCTTCTAGGGTAAATTCTGGAGAACCATCGCAAGTCCAATGAACCGCCTGCGCTCCTTCTTGGTAGGAAAGGGTATCAATTTCAACTTTTTGCGCCACCATGAACGAGGAGTAGAAGCCAAGACCGAAGTGACCGATAATTGGTTGATCTGATTTGCCTTGATACTTGTGAATAAATTCTTCAGCACTGGAGAAGGCAACCTGATTGATGTATTTTTTCACTTCCTCTGCTGTCATTCCGATACCATTGTCGGAAATAGAGAGAGTCTTGTTATTTTTGTCGATGGCGATTTCAATTTCTGGTTCGCCGATGTCTCCACCATACTCCCCGGCTTGAGATACCATTTTCAGTTTTTGAATGGCATCTACAGCGTTGGATACCAGTTCCCGCAAGAAGATTTGGTGATCTGAGTAGAGCGACTTCTTGATAATTGGGAAAATATTCTCAGTATGAATACTGATAGTACCTTGTTCTAGCATGGTTATCCGTCTGTGTTAGTTGCAGAGATAATTCTGAGGATCAATTTTCCGCGATTCCTCTGTTGTCTTAGGTAAGGAATGCCTCTTCATTTTATTCGGATTTCACTACCATCAATCATAAATGCTGTTGAAACTACCGTTGCAGGTTGTTATATAGGGCGGCTATTTCCGCAGCTTGCATATCTAGAGTACGAACTGGTTTAATACCTTGGCGTAATTTATTCAGTAAATTTGCATCTGTTGCTAACAGCCGAAGGCTCTCAGTCCAAGCCTTGGTATCGTTAGCAGTGACTAACCAACCATCAATGCCATGTCTTACCAGTTCTGCGATCCCGCCTAAATTGGAACCGATTACAGGTAAAGATAGGGCATGGGCTTCTAGTACGACTAAAGGGCCAGTTTCCAGCCATTGAGAGGGCACAGCCAGTATATCGTAATTGGCCATAGCCTTGGGCAGTTCTTCTCTTGTTAGTTGTTTTTCTACACGAATCCGAGGATCGTTGCCGATTAGGTTAAAAATTGTTTGGCGATATCGTTCATCCTGCGCTATTCCATGAATTATTAACTCAATGGGAATTTCCGCAGGTAAATCTTTAACTGCTTGTACTAAGATATCGATGCCTTTATATATATCCCAGCGTCCTAAAAAAACTACTTTTAAAGGGATAGATTGCTTATGTGCTAGTGGTGTTTCTTGTGTAGCGTAACCAATTCCATAGCGGCAGAGAACAAGTTTTTCTTCAGGGATGCCGTTGATGAGTAGAGCTTTATAGAGCCAATCACACACTGCTATGATGCGATCGGCAAATTTTGCCATTTCTAGTAAACTTTGTAGACGGGCATTGACATAACCAGGTACGACAAAAGGACGTACAAACCGCCCTAATTCCTCGTCTACTGAAGCAGGTAGATAGGCACTTGTGGGCAAAGGTAATTGACTTAGGACAGACATAGGCAAATGGCTGAAAGTTTTGACCATTGCCGCAGGTAGTTTACTGCTTAAAGTATCGGCACACTGAGAACAACGCACTACATCGATTTTGCCATCACAGACTTGTTGCCCGTTAAACATTAAGGTAGTCCGCTGGCAAATAGGTAGAGGATAGTGGATTGTTACCACTGTTGATATGCCTAATTCTTTAGCTAAACGTAAATGGGGTAATCCACAATATGCCTCCCAATGATGTTGATGATATATATCTGCTTTTTGGCTGGTTAACCAATTAGCGAAATATTCAAATTTACCATGTGGAAATTGTCCATGATTGGGTTGTGTTTTGGGTGCTGGAAAGACAGGATATCGATAAACTTCTACGTCGTTATGTTTACAAGTATCTTCTTTTTGGGAACCGTTACTAGCCGCTGCTATTTGGATGTCAATATTATGCGAACTTAGTTGTGGCAGTAACTCATTCAGGTTTACTTGAATACCACCACATTTATCCGGGAAATAACGAGCAAGAGCTTGGATTGCTTTCATAATCAGCACTTCTGGGTGAGTAAATCGGCTCTTGCTATTTTATTCGCTGTATTGTCAATTACCCAGTAATAGGCAGTCAGGAGAAATTATTCTGGCTCCTGACTCCTGTCTTCTTAGGCTAGTTTTACGGTTCAGGTGATGGCTCTAACAACTTGACAGTTGTTTTTGAAACTGACACCTTAACAGACGATTTTTTGCTAAATGATAGACCATTTTCACCTTTATCAATGAAAATCGTGTCTCCAGCGATAAAAGTATTTTCTAGCAACTTGGTGGCGATGGGGTTTTCGACTTCTCGCTGAATTGCCCGTTTAAGTGGGCGTGCGCCGTAAACTGGATCGTAGCCTGTTTCTACAAGGTAATCACAGGCAGGTTGTGATATCTCGAAAGAGATTTTTTGCTCTCGGAGGAGATTTTCTACTCGTTTAAGTTGAATGCGGATGATGTGCCGCATTTCTGTGCGACTGAGGGTATGGAAGAGAATAATATCATCGACGCGGTTGAGAAATTCGGGGCGGAAGTGCGATCGCAACGCATCCGTCACCCGAACCCGCATCATTTCATACTTGGTGTCATCACCTGAAACATCCAAGATGTACTCACTGCCGATGTTACTAGTCATGACAATGACGCTGTTACGAAAATCTACTGTTCTCCCCTGCGAATCAGTAATTCTCCCATCATCTAGGACTTGCAACAAAATATTGAACACATCGGGGTGAGCCTTTTCAACTTCATCTAATAGCACCACCGAATAGGGACGGCGGCGAACAGCCTCGGAAAGTTGACCGCCTTCTTCATAGCCGATGTATCCTGGAGGCGCTCCTACCAGCCGGGAAACTGAGTGTTTTTCCATATACTCAGACATATCCAGGCGCACTAAGGCATCATCAGAATCAAAGAGAAACTGAGCTAAAGCACGGGCGAGTTCAGTTTTACCCACACCAGTGGGCCCCATGAACAAAAATGAACCAATGGGACGAGATGGGTCTTTCATCCCAGCACGGGCGCGACGAATTGCTGCTGATACTGCTGCGACAGCTTCCTGTTGCCCAATAACTCGTTCATGCAAATGGTGCTCTAATTGCAGCAATTTTTGCCGTTCTGATTCCAACAGGCGATTTACAGGAATTCCTGTCCATTTAGCGACAATTTCGGCAATATCGGCTTCGATGACTTGTTCTCGCAGTAAGGTAGAACCTTTGCTTTGAATTTCTAAAAGTTTGATTTCTTTGGCTTCGCGATCGCGCTGCATTCCTTCCAATTTGCCATACTTCAATTGGGCAGCTTTGTTTAAATCGTAGTCGCGTTCTGCTTGTTCAATTTGCACGCGCAAGGCATCTTCTTCTTTCTTTAAGGTGCTAATAGCTTCCAATAGCTGCTTTTCACCTTGCCATTGCTCATTAAATTTCTGCTGTTTAATCGTCAATTTAGCAATTTCCTGCTCAATACGTTCCAAACGCTCTCTGGTTTGAGCAGTACCCTTTTCTTCTCCAGCTAATGACAGCTTTTCCATTTCTAGCTGCATCAGACGGCGGTCAATAGTTTCTAATTCCGCTGGTTTGGAGGTAATTTCCATTTTCAACTTTGCCGCTGCTTCATCTACCAAGTCAATGGCTTTATCTGGTAAGAAGCGGTCAGAAATGTAACGCGCTG
Source organism: Nostoc sp. MG11 (assembly GCF_014904695.1). Classification (GTDB taxonomy): domain Bacteria; phylum Cyanobacteriota; class Cyanobacteriia; order Cyanobacteriales; family Nostocaceae; genus Komarekiella. The sequence continues at coordinate 79,224 of NZ_JACXXN010000018.1, forward strand.
ACAGAGTTGCTGCTGCTACCAGGGCTGAATCAGAAATTTTCACGTTGTGATGTACTTCGTAGCGTTCTTTTAATCCCCGAAGAATGGAAATAGTATTTTCTACGCTGGGTTGATCTACAAATACTTGCTGAAAGCGGCGTTCTAGTGCCGCATCTTTTTCGATGTGTTTGCGGTATTCATCCAAGGTACTTGCACCGATGCAACGCAGTTCGCCCCGGGCCAACATTGGTTTGAGTAAATTTCCCGCATCCATCGCTCCTTGTTGACTAGAACCAGTACCGACTACGGTGTGGAGTTCGTCAATAAATAGCACAATGTCACCATTAGATTCGGTAACTTCCCGGAGTACAGATTTCAGGCGATCTTCAAATTCACCCCGGTATTTTGCCCCAGCAATCAAACTGCCAATATCTAAAGAGATAAGTTGACGGTTTTTCAGAGATTCGGGAACGTCACCGTTTACCATGCGCTGCGCTAATGCTTCAGCGATCGCAGTTTTACCTACCCCAGGTTCACCAATTAACACCGGGTTATTCTTGCTGCGACGAGACAATACCTGGATTACCCGACGAATTTCGTCATCCCGTCCAATTACCGGATCGAGTTTTCCAGCTTTTGCCTGTTCTGTCAAATCTCTGCCAAACTTTTGTAAAGCTTCATAACGGGATTCTGGACTTTGATCTGTCACTTTTTGGCTGCCCCGAATAGTTTTAATAGCAGCTTCTAGCTTGGCAATGTCTACGTTAAAGCCTTTTAGAACTCGCCGCCCAATGCGATCGTCATCAGCAAAAGCCAGAAGAATATGTTCCACAGAGACGTAGGAATCTTTCAACTTAACTCTAATTTCTTCGGCTCGGTCTAGTAAAACATCTAAGCTGCGACCAAGATAGAGCTGATCGCTTTTACCAACTTTGGGTTGACGTTGAGTAAATGCTTCAAGTTGCTGTTGTAAGCGAATCGGATCGACCTCAGAGCGAGCGAGGATACGGATTGCTATACTAGTGGGTTCTTCTAAAAGAGCAATAATTAAATGTTCAACATCTAGTTGCTGTTGTTGATAAGCACGGACTATATCCTGAGATTTAACAATTGCTTCCCAGGCTTTATCAGTAAATTTATTGGGATCTGTAGGTTGCATTTTTAGGATTTTAGCTTTGGGATTTTTTAGTTTAGGGATTGGGGATTATCCCAGAGAGTAGGGCTTGGTAAGTGGTTGTAATGGTACTCCCCAATTATCCAAACATTGTTGGCGTATATCCGCGTGTATCTTCAGTGGCAACTTTGGGTTGATAGTTGGTGATAGTTTGATCCATTATCTATATTTCTAATTTAAAACGAAAACACTGTTCTCAGCTGACTTTGCTAGATAGTACCAAGTAGAGCGATCGCTAATTGTGTTCAGATGCTAATGGTGCAATTTACTAAACTTCTATTTAACAATTTTTACAAATGTATTCTTTGCTGCATTACTTCATACTCAACTTGATCACCTAGTTAGGGCTTACGCAAAATTAGGGAAAAACGAACGGCCTTCTCTACGAGAGGCTTCCGCCAACGCGCAGCGTCTCGTAGAGAAGGACGCAAAGGAATAAGAGTTTCAGAGAGTTCTTGCGTAAGTCCTGCTATAATTCTTTCCTCGGAATTACTGGCTCACAAGTTGTTCTTGTGATTCCTGTTTTGCTGCTGACCCTTGAGTGCCCAGCTGAATCAGTTCAACTTTATACCCATCTGGATCTTCTACAAAAGCAATTACTGTCGAACCGTGTTTCATTGGGCCTGGTTCTCGTACAACTTTACCGCCATGATTTCGGATTTCCTCACATGTGGCGTAAATATCATCAACACCAAGGGCAATATGACCGTAAGCATTACCCAATTCGTACTTTTCTACTCCCCAGTTGTAGGTTAGTTCGAGCACTGTATGATCGCTTTCATCACCGTAACCAACAAAAGCCAGGGTAAATTCTCCACCCGGATAATCTTTTCGTCGGAGTAATTTCATTCCCAGGACTTCACAGTAGAACTTCAAGGATTCTTCAAGATTGCCTACTCTTAGCATTGTATGTAGTAATCGCATATTGACCTTTTATCTGTACTCAGTTCAGTATTATTATCTGCCAACATTTTACAAAGCTTGGGGACTGAGAATGGGGGAGTGGAAGGTGGGAGCAGGGGAGCAGAGGGGAAGTTACAGTAAGTCTTCCCCTCTGCCTCTTAACCCTTGACCCTTGACCAATCATTGGAAATCTTCTTTAATCTCAGCCAATAAAGTCTCCTTAACGCCTATGCTAGCGATTGGGTTAGCCACTGGACTAGATGCGATCGGCGCTGAGAACTCACTCGAAGTAAAAGAATACAAAGGACGAACTACAGATGAGTAACATTCTAGATACTACAATCGAGGCGATCGCTGCCCGCGAAATTCTCGATTCACGAGGCAGACCAACAGTTGAAGCTGAAGTACATTTGGTCAACGGTGTTGTAGGACTGGCACAGGTTCCTAGTGGTGCTTCTACTGGCACTTTTGAAGCCCACGAACTGCGTGATGGCGATAAAAGTCGTTATGGGGGCAAAGGAGTACTCAAGGCAGTGCAAAATATCAAGGAGGCACTTGCTCCGAAATTGTTAAACCTGGATGCCCTCAACCAAGAACTGCTAGACCGAACAATGATTGCTTTGGATGGTTCTGCTAACAAATCTAATTTGGGAGCTAATGCAATTTTGGCGGTTTCTTTAGCAGCAGCGAAAGCTGGCGCTGAATCTCTGGCAATTCCCCTATATCGCTATTTAGGTGGGCCTTTAGCGAATTTGTTGCCAGTGCCCTTAATGAACGTGATTAACGGTGGCGCACACGCGTCAAACAACGTAGATTTTCAAGAGTTTATGATTGTCCCAATTGGCGCATCTTCCTTTCGGGAAGCTTTGCGCTGGGGTGCAGAGGTATTTGCCACTCTCAGCCAGGTATTGGATGAGAAGGGTTTGCTCACTGGTGTGGGCGATGAAGGTGGCTTTGCTCCTAATCTAGAGTCCAATCAGGTGGCTTTAGAATTGTTGATTGCTGCCATTGAGAAAGCTGGTTACAAGCCAGGAGAACAAGTTGCTTTGGCGTTGGATGTGGCAGCTAGTGAGTTTTATAAGAATGGGCAATATGTCTATGATGGTAAACCTCACGCTCCTACAGAGTTTATTGATTATTTAGCGCAATTAGTTGACCAATATCCCATTATATCAATTGAGGATGGGTTGCATGAAGAAGACTGGCAAAGTTGGCAATTGCTCACTCAGAAGTTAGGTTCGCGGGTGCAGTTGGTAGGGGATGACCTGTTTGTGACTAACGCTACTCGCTTGCAAAGAGGCATTCAAGAAAAAGCTGGTAACGCTATTTTGATTAAACTCAATCAAATTGGTTCGCTCACCGAAACCTTAGAAACGATTGATTTGGCGACTCGCAACGGTTTTCGTTCAGTAATCAGCCATCGTTCTGGTGAAACCGAAGACACAACGATCGCCGACCTCTCCGTGGCAACTCGTGCCGGTCAAATCAAAACAGGTTCTCTATGCCGCAGCGAACGGGTAGCAAAATACAATCGCTTGCTGCGTATTGAAGATGAACTAGGCGATCGCGCCCTCTATGCTGGTGCTGTAGGTTTAGGGCCGAAGTAAGAGGAGGGGGAGCAGGGGAGCGGAGGAGCAGAGGGGCAGGGGGGAAAAATGAAACAATTTCTTCCAATCCCCAGTCTCCAATGCCCATTCCCCAATCATGGATAAAACCCCAACTTGGGCAACCCCAAAGTTTCATCCCAGCCCATCATTAGGTTCAGGCATTGAATCGCTTGGCCGGCTTGTCCTTTAATTAAGTTATCGATTACTGACATCACAATTACCCGACCAGTACGTGGGTCAACCTCTAAACCGATGTAGCAAAGATTGCTGCCACTTGCCCACTTGGTTTGAGGATAAACTCCGCTATCACAGATTTTTATCCAAGGTGAATTACGGTAAAAAGCGGTAAAAATCGTGATTAAATCATCTCGCACTAGTCCGGGATCGCGTAGTGTGGCATATATGGTAGCTAAAATGCCGCGCACCATTGGGACAAGGTGCGGTGTGAATTGGATCATGAGTTCGTGACCAGCTAAGTCACTGCAGATTTGCTCGATTTCTGGGGTGTGGCGGTGACGGGTTACACCATAAGCTGCTAAGGAGTTGTCTGCTTCGGCTAGCAACAAGTCGGTTTTGGCTTGCCGTCCGCTGCTAGATGTGCCCGACTTGGCGTCGATAATGGCTGTTTCTGGTACGATTAAGCCTTGTTTCAGCAGTGGCGAAAGTGCCAGAAGGCTGGCGGTGGGATAGCAACCGGGACAGCCAATTAGTTGGGCTTCGGCAATGCGATCGCGATACAGTTCTGGTAGTCCATAAATTGCTGTGGCAGCAGTTGCGCGATCATTTCTCGGTATACCATACCAAGCTGTATAAGTTGCTAAATCACTGAACCGATAGTCTGCACTCAGATCCAGTACTTTACATCCTTTTTCTAAAAGTTTGGGTACGATTTGGCAAGCCAAACCATTTGGTAAAGAGAGGAACACTACTTCACAGCGGTGAGCAATTATTTCTGGCTCTATCGCTTCTATTGGTAGGTTAAATGCATGAGCCAGATGCGGGTACAGATTAGTAAAGGGTTTCCCGGCGCTATTCTCATCGCCCAAATAAACCAGTTCTACTTCTGGATGATCCATTAGTAGTCGGACTAACTGTACTCCGCCATAGCCTGACGCGCCAACAATCCCAACGGGTACGCGTCTAAATTTGCCCATGATCTGAAATCCTTATCCCATGAATGGTTAATTCGTTCTCAGCTATCAACATATCAGCGACCAGACGCGCGGCGCATAAAACGCCCCTTCCTTCGTTCCGGGGAGTCCAAAGGAGCCACTGCGTTGGACGGGTTTCCCGGCTTAAAGCAAGTGGCGTTCAAAAGTCCAGAGACCCTTGACCCTTAACCCTTGACTCTTGACTCTTGACCCTTAACTCCACAAAGTGAGTATTCAAATTTCGCCCCACTTTGGTACTAAACCCCAAAAATTTTTATTGATGGAAATTTTTGCCATATTATCAAATCATTGCTAGTCTACTTCTCTGCCTTATAAAGGAGCTACAATCAAAAAGAAGAAATTGTTAAAAAAATTTACGTTAGGTAGCTGGAATTCTTCTGTGTCACAGCCTAAGACTACCCAAGCTTTTAAATTTGATTCGATTGATGCCGCCTTGGCAGACCTCAAATCTGGTCGCGTCGTTGTAGTGGTCGATGACGAAAATAGAGAAAATGAAGGCGATTTGATTTGTGCTGCCCAATTTGCCACACCTGACATGATTAATTTCATGGCGGTGGAAGCTAGAGGGTTGATTTGTTTAGCCATGACTGGCGATCGCCTCGATGAACTAGACTTACCATTGATGGTGAGCAATATTACAGATACTAACCAGACTGCCTTCACTGTCAGTATTGATGCTGGGCCACATTTAGGCGTCAGCACTGGCATCTCAGCAGAAGACCGCGCCCGCACTATCCAGGTTACTCTCAACCCAGCTACAAAACCTTTAGATTTGCGTCGTCCTGGTCATATTTTCCCGATTCGAGCTAGGGAGGGAGGCGTACTAAAACGGGCAGGGCATACAGAAGCAGCTGTAGACTTATCTCGACTAGCAGGGCTATATCCAGCTGGGGTAATTTGCGAAATTCAAAACCCTGATGGTTCAATGGCGCGGTTGCAGCAGTTAATTGAATATGCTCAACATCACAATCTAAAAATTATTAGTATTGCGGATTTAATTAGTTATCGCCTCCAACACGATCGCCTAGTGTATCGCGAAGTTGTGACTAAGCTGCCTAGTCAGTTCGGTCAGTTTGAAATTTACGCCTATCGCCACACTCTGGATAATACAGAACACGTTGCCATTGTCAAGGGTGATCCAGCTAACTTTAAAGATGAGCCAGTGATGGTGCGGATGCATTCTGAATGCTTAACTGGTGACGCTTTGGGTTCTTTGCGCTGCGACTGTCGGATGCAACTACAGGCAGCACTGAAAATGATTGAAAGTGCAGGTCAAGGTGTAGTTGTATACCTGCGGCAAGAAGGACGAGGAATAGGGCTGATTAATAAGCTGAAAGCCTACTCTTTGCAAGATATGGGACTGGATACAGTTGAGGCGAACGAGCGTTTAGGCTTTCCTGCTGACCTGCGCGACTACGGGATGGGAGCGCAAATGCTCATGGACTTGGGCATTAAAAAGATTCGCCTGATTACTAATAATCCTCGCAAAATTGCCGGGGTTAAAGGCTATGGGTTGGAAGTAGTTGACCGCGTACCGTTGTTGATTGAAGCGAATGACTACAATTCGTACTACTTGGCGACAAAAGCGAAAAAGCTCGGTCACATGCTGTTACAAACTTATCTAGTAACAGTGGCAATTCATTGGCAAGATGACCCAGAAGCGGTGACTGAACGTTATGAACGCTTAGAGAAAATACGGCATTTAGCGAGAACTCATGATTTATTGTTGCAGGAAGAGGCGCGTCCCTTAGCGATCGCTTTGTTTGACGAGCCAGCCTTAACAGTACACTTGGGTTTTGATCAACCAAAAGTTGCGACCAGCGATTGGTATCAGCAGAGTGGACATCCTTACTTGCAAGCCATCTTCCAAATTTTGGACAATTTAGTAAATTTGCCTTACATCCAGAAGCTAGAATTTTTGATTTCTCCTGGTTGTGACCCTCTGAGTAATTTACAAGTCCAACTAGATCGGCAGATCTTCTTGGATGGTATACTACCGTCATCGCTGAGCGATCGCCTGGAGACGCAGCAAATTTATAGCTTTAGTAAATAGTCAAGGGTCAACAGATCCTTTGCTCTGCTTGATTGTAATAATCTCAAAGAGAAACGTATAACTCCCATCTTCTTTTAGTTGACTCTGTAAATTGGTTTGGCTTGGCGATAGGTATGAAGCAAGCTGAGGAATTTGTCAGAGTCAAAATTTATTGGGTCAACTTTTTGACCTGAACGGTCTACTTGCTGATGAGTGGTGATGCGATCGTCTGGCACTTGACTTTGAGCAATTAACCAGGCTAGAGAATTATATTGAGCTTCCGTGTAACCACTATGGGCTTGTTGGCTGCTATTATAACTATCTGGCGGTGTTTCTAAAGAAACGTGATATGCAAAATTATTTACAGATGGCGGTAAATCTGGATTAGTCTTCACAGTTTCAGACCCATCAGGACTATCAAATACTGAGTTAGCTGCTCCGAAAGCTCGCTTTTCTGGCGGTACTAGATAAATAATCGTTCCATCTAACTTGATTAAAGTGTGGTAACTCGCTTGAACACTTTCATCATTGTGGGATGCTTGAAAAAAATTAATCGCGCTGGAAGCAGAATAACCAGTTTCATGGAGTACTACAATTGCTTCGTTGTTGAGAGGTGCGCCGTTAATATCTTTGGCGTAGCGTTCTCCATAGTTGCTGGGGTTAACAGCAGCAATTTCATAACTAGGTCTGTATTGTGCAAAAGCCTCAGTTGTACTGTACCTTGTTACAGCTTTGTTCGTCTTGACTGGGGATTTAACGACTTTTTTAGACTCGTTTCCTTGATTTTTTGCTGATTGCAATTGCGCCTTTGGATATTGACTCCAGCTTATATTTTCTGGATTCGATGTTGGCGTATTACTTTGTAATTGTGTCCCTTTTCCTGCAAGCAGCACCAAAATTAAAGCGGCGAACATTAGACAAATTAGCATGACTCTAGTCGCCCAGTCTTTAAACTTCATGATCCTAATATTTGTAAAACGGTAGATATTAACTTAAGTATCTTAATTTTAGTAATAAATTGGTTACAAGTATATCTTTTAATGCTAAGTATTTTTTTTAGGTGCTCCCTCTGTCTATAGGGCTATTTAGAGGCTATTTCTAAACAAAATATGAAGTAGGTGAGCTAGTGCGTTGTGTGGGTTATCCGCGTTGTAGTACGTGGCGTTATGTTATGGCACAAGGTGATTAAAGATAACGAAAGTAAATATTTTTGCCGTAATAAACTCACGATGAATAGTTAAGAATAATTGTAGGTTGGGTTAAACAGAGTGAAACCCAACAAAGTTTTGAAACGTTGGGTTTTGTTCCTCAACCCAACCTACATAATTTAGTTTTTTGGGTTTAACTAAACCGGATTATCCTATAAAGTTAAGATTTACTTCAGAAAAGCTCTAATGAATCAAGTTTCTAAAATTAAATCAAAATTGACAATTGTGTTAGCGTTTGTATTCTGCTGCGTGGTGTTCGCATAGCCATAGATAATGTCCCTCTGGAGTTAAGGTATTTTTTAATCCACCCCAATGCTGCTGTGGATCTTTTTCTTCTAATAGTTGGCGCAAGGCACGCAAAGCAGCACCATCGACACGTTCTGGATCTAAATCTTCACCTCTAGCAATTTTATCTGCTAATTCTAAATCTTCAGATTCTTTGAGTTCAGGTAATTTTGCTGCTAGTTCTTTAAATAGTTCTAAATCATTTTTGAATAGCGTTTCATATTCTTTAGGATCTACTACACCCAGCCAAGGACCAACTATGGGTGCGGCATATTTCAAAACGCGAAATAACCTACTAATATAGGGTGCAGTTGCTCTTAGCCATTTAGCAGGTTCATTAATTTCGTATAAACCGCCTTCTTGGGTGGGATGCCAACAGCCTGGTGCTTGGCAATAAAGTTGTAAATATAATTTTTGTCCAGCTATAGCTTGCTTCCAAACTTTACTGCCATGCGGACGCAGGACAAACACATTAGGACAATGAGAATCTATTTTTGATTGTTCGCGGCGGAATGCATTAGTAAATTCTCGTTGCGTCAGTTCTAAAAGATTATCCAGTTTATTTTTAATATCATCATTACCTTTATCAACTCTATTCTTTAAATCGTTGAGACTATCTAAAACTGCATCTTGTTTAGTCCAATATAATCCCTGTAATAGTGCTGTTACTGATACATCTTCGTCTTCTGTGGCTTCTGGGCATTCAATTGTGAGTTTCTGTTTTTGCAATCGCTTCTGTACTTGTTCGTAGTCAAACTCGTGGGAGCAAGGTTGACTATTATGACCAAGACAGGGAATTTTGCGTTGAATTTGCAATCCGGGAAACCGTTCAAGCGTCTTTTCGATACCATCCTTGAGGAGTACAAAGAAATTCAGCGGGTATGCTCCCCGGACTGTTAATTGCAAGTAGCGTTCATGAGGAAATGCTTGCACTAAAGCTAAATGTTTTTGCTCTGGTGTATCAGCAAACAGGACACCATTTCGCCAATGGGTGTTGGTTGTGAAGCGGTGTTGACGCGCAATAAACCAAGTGGGAATACCCGCAAGAATGGTATTGAGTTGAAATTTCATCGAAATTTCGTGGCACTCGCTTGATTGTTTTATTTGCTGCCATTTCTGTTCATAGTTAGGCGGGTCGAAGGGCAAGCGTTCAACAACCAAACTGATATCCCGGTTTTCTTGAGTGCGGTAGGAAAGGTCAAAACGCTCCATTAGATGCAAAAAGTGGTCGCGCATTGATGGCTCTAAGTCACGCCAAAGTTGAGCCATTTCCTGACGGGTGAAAATGCCAACGCGCTTGATTACTTCTTCGCTTTCCAGTACTTTGCTGATATATTCTGTCACCCACTGGGGTTTGAGGATAACAGTATCGTTAAGTTCTTCGTTGTCTTGGAAGTAAAGAATTTCACCTAATTCATGCAGCCATCGCGCTAGCACTTCCTTGCTAATGTCAGCAACTTTGGACTCAGCCATGATGTCCCACAATTGTTGTGGTGTGATTTGTTTTTTTGGGTGGGTGCGAATGGCATTGGCAGCATTTAGCCAGGTGGTAGGCCAGATTTCACCCATCAAAGGTAACTTGGCAGATGCTTCTGCGATTGTTTGGCGAAGTTGTTCAACGCCGAGGTGAATTTTAGAGCTAATTTTACAGTGTTCAACTATCTGAGGGTATTTGCGGCGTAACTCAGCCAGGGGAAGGTCTGCATCTCGTTCGTCGATGTGGGTGGCGACAAGTAAAATCGGAGATTCCGGGGCTAGGGCTTTGATTGTATCTAGCCAGTAGTAGAGTTTACCTTGCTCAAATCCCAGTCGGGCATTCCAGGCGAGTAAGAATAAAGAGCGGTTAGTGAGAAAGAATTGATGGGTTGCGTGATAGATTTCCTGTCCCCCAAAGTCCCAGGTTTTCAGATGCATTCTTGTATCTGCTTTTGTGGGATGAGTTAGTTCAAAGGATTTAATTTCAATGCCGTGGGTAGTGGATTCTTGGGTGTCAAACTCTTCACCGCGTAATGCTCTTAATAAAGATGTCTTACCTACACCCCCTTCACCAACGACTAGCAGTTTGGAAACCCACTGCTGTTGACTACCCTCTAACCGTTCTCGAAGATAGGTCAAAATTGCCTGTGTTCCTTGCTCGACAATCTCAGGTGGCGGCGAAGTTAATGGATTGTCAGAGAGGTATAGCGTTGTCAGTTGGGAGAGTTGGCAGATTTCTGGCGGCAGGCTGCCCAGTTGATTGTTATGGAGGTATAGCTCAGTCAGTTGGGAGAGTTGGCAGATTTCTGGCGGCAGGCTGCCCAGTTGATTGTTAGAGAGGTATAGCCTTGTCAGTTGGGAGAGTTGGCAGATTTCTGGCGGCAGGCTGCCCAGTTGATTGTTATGGAGGTATAGCGTTGTCAGTTGGGAGAGTTGGTAGATTTCTGGCGGCAGGCTGCCCAGTTGATTGTTATGGAGGTATAGCGTTGTCAGTTGGGAGAGTTGGCAGATTTCTGGCGGCAGGCTGCCCAGTTGATTGTTAGAGAGGTCTAGCGTTGTCAGTTGGGAGAGTTGGCAGATTTCTGGCGGCAGGCTGCCCAGTTGATTGTTATCGAGGTATAGCCTTGTCAAGTTGGAGAGTTGGCTGATCTCTGGCGGCAGGCTGCCCAGTTGATTGTCAGAGAGGTCTAGCTCTGTTACTTTTTCCATAGCAGCTTGTTCAAGAATTTGCAACAGTTCTTCGTTTGTCACCAGTAAACCTCACCAACTCTGTAGCGTTATTTACCAGAATAGTTTATCGCAGGTTAGGGACTGGGCACTGGGGCTAGATGCGGGCGTTGTATCTACATAAGAACGGCTGTAATGTTTAAATTAACAGGATGCGATCGCCTGTTCAGAGAAGACACTCATTACGTGCCACATATTAAAAAGCGCGGTGATGTTTTACTGTGTCGAGTGCCAATGCTTTCTACTGAGTTTTCACCATTTACAAGCTTTGATGATGTTGGGTTTCGTTCCTCAACCCAACCTACTCGTCCGCGAGTATTAAAGACTCGTTCACGGAGCTAAAAGACTGGACGACAAAGCTCAGAGGTTCATTGACAAAGCTCAAAGATTCATTGACGAAGCTCAGAGGTTCATTGACGAAGCTCAAAGATTCATTGACAAAGCTCAGAGGTTCATTGACGAAGCTCAGAGGTTCATCGACGAAGCTCAGAGGTTCATTGACAAAGCTCAGAGGTTCATCAACAAAGCTCAGAGGTTCATTGACGAAGCTCAGAGGTTCATCAACAAAGCTCAGAGGTTCATTGACGAAGCTCAGAGGTTCATTTACTAGTTGCTAGAAGCAGGGGTGAGAGAAACAAGCAAAACTCTGTGACAATGGGGTGAGTGTTTTTTGTTGTGATTGGGGTTAATCGGTGGACTCAATTAATTGGAACTTCTAAGGTTTCAAAGCTGCGGCTGATGGGTAAAGGAACGAACCACGAAGGACGCAAAGAGCACAAAGGAAGAAAAGAAGAGAAATCAAAAACTTTATTTACCTGGCAAAGGTTCTCTGGCAGACCACTAATTATGAGCAATCGCTAATTTTCAGCATACGTGGTTTAATCAAACTCTAATAATGCAACTCTGGCAATTGTGGAAAATAATAAAGTAAGTCGAGTATCACAAGACTCACTTAATTTCCTCATTTCTTCTAGGAAAATATGACTCATTCTTTCCTTGAACGCCTACGTAGTCCAGATAGCCCAGTTCTCGTCTTCGACGGGGCGATGGGAACTAACCTACAAACCCAAAACCTCACGGCTGAAGACTTCGGCGGCCCGCAGTATGAAGGTTGTAATGAATATCTAGTCCACACGAAACCGGAAGCTGTCGCTAAGGTTCACCGCGACTTTCTCGCCGCTGGTGCTGATGTGATTGAAACGGATACTTTTGGCAGCACGTCGATTGTACTGGCAGAATATGACTTGGCAGACCAGGCTTACTACCTCAGCAAGACTGCTGCTGAATTAGCGAAGCGTGTCGCTGCGGAATTTTCCACACCGGAAAAACCCAGGTTTGTCGCGGGTTCTATCGGCCCCACAACTAAATTGCCTACCTTGGGACATATTGACTTTGACACCATGAAAGCTACTTTTGCAGAACAAGCAGAAGCGCTATGGGATGGTGGAGTTGATTTATTCTTGGTGGAGACTTGCCAAGATGTGCTGCAAATTAAGGCGGCGCTAAATGGGATTGAAGAGGTGTTTGCTAAGAAGGGGGCACGCCGTCCGCTCATGGTTTCTGTGACAATGGAAAGCATGGGTACAATGTTGGTGGGTTCAGAAATCAGCGCTGTGCTGACAATTTTGGAACCTTACCCCATTGATATTCTCGGTTTGAATTGTGCCACTGGCCCAGACTTGATGAAACCGCATATCAAGTATCTGGCAGAACATTCACCTTTTATTGTTTCCTGTATTCCTAACGCAGGTTTACCTGAGAACGTTGGCGGTCAAGCACACTACCGACTAACACCGTTGGAATTACGGATGTCGCTGATGCATTTTGTTGAAGATTTGGGTGTCCAAGTGATTGGGGGTTGCTGTGGGACGCGTCCAGAACACATTCAACAATTGGCAGAAATCGCTAAAGAACTGAAGCCAAAAGTTAGACAACCAAGTTTAGAACCTGCGGCAGCATCAATTTACACCACTCAGCCTTACGACCAAGATAATTCTTTTTTAATTGTTGGTGAACGTCTCAACGCCAGTGGTTCCAAGAAGTGCCGCGATTTGCTGAATGCGGAAGATTGGGACGGACTCGTTTCAATGGCGAGAAGCCAGGTAAAAGAAGGCGCACATATTCTTGATGTGAACGTGGATTATGTGGGACGTGATGGTGTGCGAGATATGCACGAGTTGGTTTCGCGCATTGTTAATAATGTGACATTGCCTTTAATGCTTGATTCCACCGAATGGGAAAAGATGGAGGCGGGTTTAAAGGTGGCCGGCGGTAAGTGCTTGCTGAACTCCACGAACTACGAAGATGGAGAACCGCGCTTTTTGAAGGTGTTGGAGTTGGCGAAAAAATACGGCGCTGGTGTTGTAATTGGGACTATTGATGAAGATGGGATGGCGCGAACAGCAGATAAAAAGTTTGCGATCGCGGGTCGGGCATACCGACAAGCTGTAGAATATGGCATACCTCCTACAGAAATATTCTTTGACACTTTAGCGTTACCCATTTCCACAGGAATTGAAGAAGACCGGGAAAACGGTAAGGCGACAATAGAATCCATTCGGCGGATTCGTCAAGAATTGCCTGGGTGTCATGTAATTTTGGGTGTTTCTAATATTTCCTTCGGTCTTTCTCCCGCATCGCGGATGGTGCTGAACTCGGTATTTTTGCATGAGGCGACGACGGCGGGAATGGATGCAGCGATTGTCAGTGCTAACAAGATTTTACCGCTATCCAAGATTGAGGCACGCCATCAAGAAGTTTGTCGCCAGTTGATTTATGATGAGCGGAAATTTGAGGGTAATGTTTGCGTTTACGATCCCTTGGGAGAGCTTACCACATTGTTTGCCGGGGTAACGACAAAACGCGATCGCTCCTTAGACGAAAGTCTACCTATCCCAGAACGCCTGAAGCGCCATATCATCGACGGCGAACGCATTGGCTTGGAAGAACATCTGACAAAAGCCTTAGAACAATATCCCCCTTTAGAAATTATCAACACCTTCTTGCTAGATGGGATGAAAGTTGTCGGGGAATTATTTGGTTCTGGACAAATGCAACTTCCCTTCGTCTTGCAATCTGCGGAAACCATGAAAGCAGCGGTAGCGTATTTAGAGCCGTTCATGGAGAAGTCCGAATCTGGCAACAACGCCAAGGGAAGCTTTATTATTGCCACAGTTAAAGGCGATGTCCATGACATAGGTAAAAACCTGGTAGATATTATCTTGTCCAACAACGGCTACAAGGTAATTAACCTGGGAATTAAACAGCCAGTGGAAAATATCATCCAAGCCTACGAACAGCACAAAGCTGATTGTATTGCTATGAGTGGTTTGCTGGTGAAATCCACCGCCTTCATGAAAGAGAATTTGGAGATATTCAACGAAAAGGGAATTACCGTCCCCGTGATTTTAGGTGGTGCGGCGTTAACTCCCAAGTTTGTCCATGAAGATTGCCAAAACACCTACAAAGGTAAAGTTGTTTATGGCAAAGATGCCTTTTCTGACTTGCATTTCATGGATAAATTAATGCCAGCAAAGACTGCTGGTAACTGGGATGATTTCCAGGGATTTTTGAACGAAGTTGAGGAAACAGCTGAAGTCTCGAAGAATGGTCACAAAGAATCAGTAGCTACAATTGCTGAGGAAACATCTGCTGAACCAAAAGAGGTGGATACTCGGCGTTCCGAAGCAGTGGCAATAGATATTGAACGTCCCACGCCGCCTTTCTGGGGAACGAAGTTGTTGCAGCCTAGTGATATTCCTATTGAGGAAATATTTTGGCATTTAGATTTGCAAGCTTTGATTGCTGGACAGTGGCAATTCCGTAAGCCGAAGGAGCAATCTAAGGAAGAATATCAGGCTTTCTTGGCTGAGAAAGTGTATCCCGTTTTGGAAAGTTGGAAGCAGCGGATTATTGAGGAGAATCTGTTGCATCCGCAGGTGATTTATGGGTATTTTCCTTGTCAGGCTGAAGGAAATTCTCTACATATATATAACTCAGAGAACCAATCACAGCAGGTTGCAACTTTCGAGTTTCCGAGGCAAAGGTCTTTGAGGAGGCTGTGCATTGCTGATTTCTTTGCGCCGAAGGAGTCTGGGGTAATTGATGTGTTCCCGATGCAAGCCGTGACTGTGGGTGAAATTGCGACGGAGTTCGCTCAAAAGCTGTTTGCTGATAATCTATACACTGATTATTTGTATTTCCACGGAATGGCGGTGCAGGTAGCGGAGGCGTTGGCTGAGTGGACACACGCCAGAATTCGCCGGGAATTGGGTTTTGCAGCTGATGAACCGGATAATATTCGGGATATTTTAGCGCAACGTTATCAAGGCTCGCGGTATAGTTTTGGCTATCCAGCTTGTCCGAATATCCAAGACCAATATAAGCAACTGGAGTTATTGGGGACTGACAGGATTAACCTATATATGGATGAAAGTGAGCAACTTTATCCAGAACAGTCCACAACAGCGATTATTGCTTATCACCCAATAGCGAAGTACTTTAGCGCATAACCTTTGTTCTTCGTAAAAGAGAGGTAGGAGGGGCGTTGCTGAATATGAGTATGAAAATCCAAAATTCAATCTCTCAAACTCTTATTCTCTGCGCCTCTGTCTTGAAAAGTTTCCTACGGCGGGAAACCCGCCTACAGAACTTTTCGCTGCGTCTCTGCGTGATACCAATTCATACTTTCACTCAACAACACCTAAATTTTCAATTTCTCTCCTCGAATCGCATAATCCAACAACTCCATCGGATGAATTACCGAAATTTCCTTACCTTGCAACTTTAAATGCTTAGTAATCTGCAAAGTACAACCAGGATTTGCAGAAGCAATTAAATCAGCACCAGTATTCAACAAATTCTGCACTTTTTGCTGACCCAATTCATCAGCCACTTCCGGTTGTAGCATATTGTAAACCCCCGCACTGCCACAACACAAAGCTGCGTCTATTGGTTCTCGTAATTTCACGCCTGGAATTTGCCGCAACAACTGACGTGGTTGCACGCTAATCTTTTGCCCATGCAATAAATGACAAGCATCTTGATAAACTAAATTCAAGGGTTTATCAGTCAATGGCGAAAGTTTAGTTGTTAACCCAACAGTTGCCAAAAACTCCTGAGCATCTTTTACCTTTGCTGCAAATTCCTTAGCTCTTTCTTGATATTCTGGGTCATCTTCTAAGATGTGACCGTATTCTTTCAAAGTATGACCACAACCAGCAGCATTGATAATTACGAAATCTACATCAGTATTGGCGAAACTATCAATCATTTGCTTAGCCAAAGCCTGCGCTTGTTCTGTTTGTCCTTGGTGTTCGGGAAGCGCCGCACAACAACCTTGAGATTTGGGGATAATGACTTCACAACCATTCGCCGTTAAAACCCTTACCGTTGCTTCATTTACTGGAGAGAACAACAGCCGTTGCACACATCCCAAAATCACCCCAACTCTGTAGCGCTTCTCGCCTTGCGCTGGGATAACAGTAGGCAAATTATCTTGAAAAGATTTGAGAGTAATTTCTGGTAAAATTGATTCCATTGCTGCCAAACGGGGCGATATTTTCTTGAGTAAACCCGTGGCGCGAAAGAATTTAGCAAAACCCAACTTTTGATAAACCAATAATGGAATTAGTAAAACTCGTAAAAGGTTGGGATAGGGAAACAGAGAAAATATTAATTTACGAAACAGTGTATCTGGTAAACTCCGAGGATAATTCCGTTCGACTTGGTGACGAGTTGCAGAAATTAACTTGTCATATTGTACACCAGAAGGACAAGTTGTCACACAAGCAAGACACCCCAAACAAGAATCAAAATGTTCTACCGTTGCTGTATTCAGAGCAATCTCACCCTCATTAATTGCATCCATTAAATAGATGCGTCCCCTAGGAGAATCCATCTCCTTACCCAGCACCCGATAACTGGGACAAGTTGCAAGACAAAACCCACAATGCACACAACTATCAATCAACTTCGGCTCAGGCGGATGATTTTCATCAAATCCCTTCAAATTCTTTAAACTAGCCGTATTATTAACAGAATTTTCTGAAACTTGCATAATTAATTCTTTTCCCCTCTCTCTTTGCGTCCTTTGTGTCCTTTGCGGTTCGTTTCCTAAATCCCACCCACAAACCGACCCGGACTTAAAATATTCTTACTATCAAACTGTTGCTTAATTTGTCGCATCAACGGCAAAGCATTGCCAGTGTAGCCCCAAATATCTACTTGTTGTTTAACTGTCACTGGTGCTTCTAAAATTGTGAGAAAGCCACTATTAGCTTGAATGCGATCGCGTACTTCCAAAATCTGACTTTGACTATCCAGCTGTAACATCCCCAAACCACTACCAATGTGAATCACACCCAACTCCACCTGAGTCAAAACCTCCACGGCAGCAGTGGGTAACACTCCTATTTTGCAGGTAATTACAGACTTTGTGGGAGAAGAATGCATATATTCTCGCAATCTCTGCCATAGAGTAGCTTCATCCCCATGTGAATAAATTACCCCATCCAATCCCAATTTTTGCCCTACTTCCAAAAGTCTGTTCGACTGTTCCTTGACACTCTGACTAATACTTTGAAAACGAGCAATTAATCCCAGCCCTTTACCTAAACCTAAGCCAGACACCAGTTTAGTAGATAGCAAATCAGCTTGAGTTGGCGTTAATGCCGAACCTCGGAGGATATCAGCAGCTTGAGATACAGCCTCCGCCATGCCAGTCAATACTACTGTCCCCGATGCCTCCTGTAACGGATAAACACGAAACGTTACTTGACTAATAATTCCCAATGTGCCGTAAGACCCAGTAAATAACTTCATTAAGTCGTATCCGGCAACATTTTTTACTACTCGTCCCCCAGCTTTGGCGATTTGTCCATCAGCACGCACAAAGGTAATGCCTAATAACTGGTCGCGCACACTGCCATAACGCTGTCGCGAGGAACCTGTATCCGCTGTGGCGACAATACCACCAATAGTTGCTGACTCTGGCGTAGTCGGGTCAAGGGCGAGAAATTGGCGAGAATCTGCCAAAATTGCCTGGAGACAAGAGAACTTCATCCCAGCTTCTACCGTGATAGTCAAATCGCCAATAGCGTGTTCAATCAGTTGGTTGATGCGTTCTGTACTAACTACAACATCAATGTTTTTAGCTAAACCACCCCAACTGAGTTTACTACCACTACCGCAAGGTAGGACGCGCCAGTGATTACGGTGAGCCGCTGCGATGACTGCGGCTAGTTGTTCTTGAGTGCGGGGATAGACGATACAACTGGGAAGGTTTTCGGAAGCCATCGCCTGTTGGATACGTTTTTGCTGACTGAATTCGATATTTTCCCAAAGGCAAACAGCATTTTCTTCACCAACGATAGATGCAAGATCAGAAGCAATTACTTTCATCAGTTTATTTTTTACTCCCTACATCTAACTTTACTGGCTAACCTTACCAAAAAAGTGCATAAGTTGATTGTTGAATAGTTCGGATAGAAATTCAGAACCACTTGACTAGTGAACTACTTCAAATTGCCACTACCATTTTTAGTCTTGTCTTTAGCAACTATTAGTGTGAATTTTTTCTAAAGTATGTGACATATTTTATTAAGTATTAACCACGTAACACTAACATGAATTGTGCTTTAATCTAACGAAATAGGAATACCATATATTCATTTCAAATTGCTAAATGTAGTATTTACAATACCTTTTTTACTATCAAATCTGCAAAAAAATATCCACACTATAGTATCATAATGAAAGAAAGAATTTTAGTCGTTGAAGATGAAACAATTATCACTGACGATATTAAATATTGTTTAGAAAAATCAGGCTATACTGTTCCTGATGTTGCTATTTATGGAAAGCAAGCAATTGAAAATATAGCAGCATTATGTCCAGATTTAGTTTTAATAGATATGATGATAAAAGGTGATAGTGGTACGGTGCATTTTGACCTGTTTTGTGTCCAGGGAGAAGCTATTTTCCGTATTCAAGATGAAGGCATTGGTATTCCAGAAGCCGATCAACAAAACTTGTTTAATTCTTTCCACAGAGGGAGCAATGTTGGCAAGATACCAGGACATGGTTTAGGACTGGCAATTGTTAAACATTATGTTGAGTTACATGGCGGAGAAATTACTTTTGCTAGTAAAGTTGGACGGGGTACAACGTTTATCGTTAGCGTACCGTTTCAGAATAATTAGTCAGTGGTCAGTAGTCAAGATTAAACAACTGACCACTAAAAAAGGACAATTACACGTTTATCGGTTGTTTATTATTTGCTGACGTATAAGAATTGTTGCTGTCATTAATTCCTAACTGCGTTAGTGATTCTTGTCCTGTAATCAATCTTGCTCCACGATTGCGGGTGAAATAATTCCATACCCACTGAATCATTACTACTAATTTGTTGTCAAACTCAATTAAAAAGTAGATGTGAATCAATAGCCAAAATAGCCATCCCAAGAAACCTTTAAGTTTAATAAAGCCAAAATCTACAACAGCATGATTTTGCCCAATCATCGCTAAGCTACCCCGATCATTGTAATAAAATGGGGGTAAAATTTTATCTTCAAGCCGCTTTTTAACTAGTGTTGCTACATATTCTCCTTCCTGCTTAGCTACAGGTGCAACACCAGGTAGAGGTTTGCCATTTTGATGCGAAAAATTTGCTAAATCGCCAATCACAAAAATATTAGAATATCCCTTAATACTCAAGTCGGGTTCGACAATAACACGTCCAGCGCGATCGCATTCAGCACCTACCCGTTCAGTTAACACTTTGCCCATTGCTGAAGCTTTCACACCTGCTGCCCATAATACTGTTTTTGAGGCAATTTCTTTAACTTCATCGCCTTGTTTGAGGGTGACAAGATCATTTTCAATATTAGTTACCAGTGTTTTTGTCTGAACAACCACCCCCAAACGCGTTAGAGATGCTTCAGCTTCTTGTGATAACTCTGGTGCAAAGGGTGGCAATATACGATCCATCCCTTCTAGTAGCAAAATTCTGGTGTCTGTTGTGTCGATGTTGCGGAAATCGTCTTTGAGGGTTTGATTTGCTAACTCTGCGATCGCACCCGCTAATTCTACACCAGTAGGGCCACCACCAACAATTACAAAAGTTAACCAGGCACGACGTTTTACTGGGTCTGTTTCTTTCTCTGCGGCTTCAAAAGCTGTAAAGATGCGGCGACGCATTTCTATTGCATCTTCTACAGTTTTCAAACCGGGAGCGAATTCTTCCCAGTTGTCTTTACCAAAATAGGAATGCTTGGCACCTGTAGCAATAATCAACGTATCGTAAGGTATTGCTTCGCCGCTTACAATCACTTTTTGTGCCTCTGAATCAATATCATTTACTTCTCCCAGCAGCACTTTTGTATTTTTGCTCTTACTAAGTACAGAACGCAACGGCGAGGAAATATCAGCGGGAGATAAAGCACCTGTAGCAACTTGGTACAAAAGTGGTTGAAATAGATGAAAGTTGCGTTTATCGATAACAGTAACGTCTACCGCAGCCTTGGCTAGTGTTTTGGCTGCATACAGTCCACCAAAACCACCACCAACGATAACCACTTTATGGGGTGGGTTATTATCAAGCGAATTTACCATAAGAAATATTTCCCCGTGTTACGAGCGTTGTTACTATTCTTAACAAATTTGTATCAAACTTATCACAATTTTTTCTGTAATGCTTTGCACATCTGAAAAAATAATAAAAGTAATCAAGGTTACTGGGGACTGGGGAATAAATTACTGACCTTAACCCTTGACCCTTGACTCTTGACCCTTGATTCTTGACCAATCCCTAATACCCAATTTGAGGTACAATCGAAAGCCTGCCAATTAATGACTATGCTTGCTGACAGGAGATGCTTCTATGGCCCGGATGTATTATGACGAAGATGCCAATTTAGACCTTTTAGCTGGAAAAACCATTGCTATCATTGGTTATGGTTCACAAGGTCATGCCCACGCCCTCAATCTGAAAGATAGTGGTTTGGATGTCATTGTGGGACTATATCCGGGCAGTAAGTCAGCAGAAAAAGCTACAGCCGCCGGGTTAACTGTGAAAAATGTTGCAGATGCTGCCAATGCTGCTGACTTCATCATGATTTTATTGCCTGATGAAGTGCAAAAAACAGTTTATAAAAATGAGATTGAACCAAATCTAGAAGAAGGGAATGTTTTAGCCTTTGCTCACGGTTTCAATATTCACTTTGGACAAGTCGTACCACCGGCGAATGTAGATGTGGTGATGGTAGCACCCAAAGGTCCGGGGCATTTAGTGCGGCGGACTTATGAACAAGGGCAAGGCGTACCAGCGCTATTTGCAGTCTATCAAGATGCTAGTGGTCAAGCACGCGATCGCGCGATGGCTTATGCTAAAGGTATTGGTGGTAGCCGCGCCGGTATTCTCGAAACCTCTTTCCGCGAAGAAACCGAAACAGACTTGTTTGGTGAACAAGCTGTGTTGTGCGGCGGTTTGAGTGCTTTAATCAAAGCTGGATTTGAAACTTTGGTAGAAGCTGGTTATCAACCAGAATTGGCTTATTTTGAATGTCTCCACGAAGTCAAGTTGATTGTTGACTTGGTTGTAGAAGGCGGTTTAGCTAAGATGCGCGACAGTATTTCCAACACTGCGGAATATGGCGATTATACTCGTGGCCCGCGGATTGTAACCGCAGAAACGAAAGCCGAAATGCAGAAAATTCTCAGCGAAATTCAATCTGGACAATTTGCACGGGAATTCGTTTTAGAAAACCAAGCTGGTAAACCTGGATTTACCTCCATGCGTCGCCAAGAAGCTGAACACAAAATTGAGGAAGTTGGCAAAGATTTACGCGCCATGTTTAGCTGGTTGAAAAAGGCTTAAGTGTGATTCAGTGAATAGTTAACATCACAAATGACAACTATTCACTGATAACTGAATTGAGAAATGAGTTGATCCTGAGAACTGCATGTCGGATGCTGTTTTCATCAGCATATTGTGGATTAATTGGTATCTCCTTGCCTGATTTCAGCACAATCACAACTCGATAAAGCTTGGAGTATTTAAATTGCTTTTCTTGGATATCAAGATGTAGAATTGATTCTAGTGGCTGCTCAATGATTTGGTTGCCACGCAAACTTTTACGCTCTATAAATACCTGATTAAGACTCTTATAAAAAGTGCAGTTGGTTACAGGTGATGTGGCGAAAAAAGCTGCGATCGCCATTACAATTAATAGAAATAAGCTGAAGAAAAATATATAATTTCGCTGATTTTGCTGTACTAACAGGGAAGTTTGATTAGAATTGATAAAATTGTTAATTTTTAAGACAACTTCTTGATTTTCTTGATAGCTAACATGTGATAAAAGAGCAATATCTTTGAAGGGAGTCATAATAATAACCTGATAGCTTTTTCCACGCTTCCTACCGCTCTTTGTGAGGATGTATGCTTCTTGTGGATCAAAAATCTTTAGTTTTTCCATACTTCCCAGCAAATTATACCGCCTCAATTCACAGTTAATTTGGTTGGATGAGGAGCGATTCTCCGAAGGAGACGCTACGCGAACGCAAGTTAAACTAGCTGAAGCAGAATCAAAAACTGTGCAGTAAATCAAAAAACTCAAGCAGACAGTAAAAATGCACCATCCGATAGACCAATATCTGAATGGTCGATGCTTAAGGCGCAATCTAGTATGGGTTTCCTCTACAATTTTCATTAGTGCTTGGCATGAAATACTTAACTCTTAAGTAGAGTATTCCCCTCTTAGCCTATTTAGTAATCACCAAGTCTAAATACTAATGAATAAATATCATTCACTAGACTGTATTAAGCTATAAACCTGAGGATAGATGAATTATTAAAAAATATTTGAGTAGCTAGTAGATAATTGGGTCAAAAAATTACGGCTAAAAATATGGAAACCAAACAGCTAGGAAAAACTGGTATCTTTGTAAGTGCGATCGGTTTAGGTGGAATGCCGATGTCAATCTATAATCGTCCTCCAGAATCGCAATCAATCTCAGTTATTCATCGTGCTTTAGAGTTGGGTATTACATTTATTGACACTGCTGATTCTTACTGCAAAGATGAGTCAGATAAGCACCATAACGAGCGACTAATTCACAAGGCACTTACCAGTTACAAGGACGATATCAGCCAAGTAATTGTAGCAACTAAAGGCGGTTTGATGCGTCCCGATGGGAGTTGGACACGCAACGGTAGCCCGGAACATTTGCGCCAAACAATTCGAGTCAGCTTTGAGGCTTTAGGTGGGGCTAAACCCATTGATGTTTGGCAATACCATTCCCCTGATTCTAATTACACCATTGAAGAATCTCTTGCACCAGTAAAAGAAGCAGTAGAAACAGGTTTGATTAGGTTTGTCGGAGTTTCTAATTTTTCCGTTGAACAAATTAAGCGGGCGCGGGATGTGGTGGATATTATATCCGTGCAAAATCAATACAGTCCTTGGGAACGACAGCCAGAAAATGACGGTGTATTTAAGTATTGCGAGCAAGAAGGATTGACATTTTTGCCTTGGAGTCCCTTTGGTGGTAGTCGTCGCCATCAAAACTTGCAAGATATTCCTGCGATCGCTCAATTAGCCAAGCAAAAAGGCGTATCTGTGTATAATATTGTTTTGGCATGGTTGCGTTCAAAGTCACCCTCTATTTTGCCAATTCCTGGTGCTAGCAAGATTTCCAGCATCGAAGATTCTGTACACGCAATCAATGTGACACTATCTGATGAAGAAGTGCAAAAAATTGATCGAGCAACCTAATCATTTTGAATTAACTCTTATGCAAAAACGTAATATACGTTAGCAAGCATTTTACATATTTGCAATGAACACTTTGCTCAATGAAAGTTTACTCATTAGAGCAAAGTGTTTTCGTCTTTATGCGAAACTATTATCCAAGTAATTAATTTAAAATTTATGTATCTCAATTCTGCAAACCATAAGTTTGTAAGAGTGGTTGTGATTCTACTGCTATCCACACTCTACTGGCAAAATCCAGTAGAAGCGCAGTCTCAGCCAAATACACAACTTCTGCCATTTTTTGATAATGTAGATAATCCTGTTCCTGTAGGCTTCCCCGCAGGACAGAAATTAGACATTACACCATCCCCACCGCTGCTAAATTCTTTTGACCAAGCTGTACTACAAATCTGTGGCCCTATTGGGACAAGAGTCACTAGCAATAAATTTAAACAATTGTTATCCTTTTACCCGGATGTATTACAGAAACTTCAGCAAGTTAGCGGTGGCGAATTGCGTCCGGGGCGTCGGAAAAAAGCGCAATTTCTCGAAGATTTAACTAATATTTGGTTCAAACGTAGGGGGTTTGAACACATTTTTTGTGGCGAAATATATAATGCTAACGATATTGGCGGCTTGCATTTTCGTGGCAGATATTTACAGCTACAAAATGAAGGAATTGGCGGACGCCTACCAAATAATCAAGGACGAGAGGAAGTTATTCCTGGTGTAATTTATACAATGGGTGTAGTGCTTAAACAAGAAAACCAAACGGTAACAGATGTGATCAAAGGCTATGGCTACCTTAGCAACGCCGAAGAGATGCTTTTAGATGCAACTAGAGGATTTAAACTACAAGGAAATACTGAGGGAGCGTGTATTTATAATGTGCGCGATCGCAAATCAGGTAAATCTTTTCCCACAGTTTTTGTAAGGAAACAAAAGGCGATCATTACCTTCTACCCCGATGCTACTCCGCAGGGTACACAATGTAAAAGTTAATTCCTTCTTTGAGCTATCTCAAAGACAGTATGATAAATTCCTGGCAAATTGGGGATAAGACAAGTTCAGAGATTCAAAGAAATGACATAGCCCTTTAAAGATGCAATATATCTTTCTTGATATCTTTCTCTTGAAAAGTTCTGAGCGCCGATTTCATTTATATGTGGTTAATAATCCCCAAAGACTATGACTTTTCCAATCAAAAATAACTCATCTTTTGTTGCTCAGTTGCGAGAAAAAATTGAATATCCCTGTGCTGGAGTTATCAGCAAATTACTGCTAAAAGATAACACTTGTCAATCCACTCTCTTTTCTCTAGTTTGTCTAGCAGCTAACACTGAGATTTCTGAGCATAGCTCTAATCGTAATGCTACTATCAATGTTCTAGAAGGTAGAGGTTTACTTACTTTATCAGGAAAAGATATTACACTTGAAACTGGTGTTTTTGTCTTTATGCCTGCTAATGCCCCCCATGCCTTAAAGGCTGAAGAAAACTTGTCATTTCTCCTCACTCTTTATCAGCAAGTAGGAGATTGTAGTTAATTATTTTCGTAGTTGAAAAATGTAATCGCTAATTGATAGCTTTTGCTAAAAGTTATCAATTAGTATAAGAGGTAATACCAATTTTCCAAAATTAGACTAAGAGGATGTCTGAAAAGTTTTGGCGAAGTTCAGTCATCAATTGAAACTGCGTTTGGACGACTGATAGAATCAGCCATCACAATTATCCCTCGCGCCCTTGCAGCCCTTTTGGTGATAGGGTTATTTTAGGCGATCGCTGTTGCAGTGCGCTGGTTAATGCGGATTATCTTTCGCCATATTGTTGAAGATTTAATCATTGAGAACCTGGTTAAACAGGTTGCTTACTAAGCTGTCTGGATGCTAGGAATTATTGTTGCACTCGACGCGTTTGGCTTTGACCCACAGACCGTTGCTACAGGTCTTGGCTTAACTAGTCTCGCTCTTGGCTTCGCACTGAAAGATATTTTCTCAAACTTCTAGGACTTACGCACTGAAGCCTGAAACCCCGATCCCCCCTAACCCACGCCAGTCGCTCCACTTGGGGAGACCCCATCGCATGATCGCGTCTCCCCTTCTCTACGAGACGCTACGCGAAGGGAGAAGACCGCGCTGGCTCCCCTTAAAAAGGGGGAACGTCTAAAGCCCCCTTTCTAAGGGGGTTGGGGGATCTGAGTTACTCATCTAGCTAGTGTTGATGCACTTGCTCCAGCAACCACAGCGAAGTAACAGTACCAATAAAGTGAGCAGCAATCCCATTGATGTTTGCTAGGATCACAAAAACATCAAGCGCTCGAATAATCTTGTAGGGATCTGTGATTGCGACTCCTGGAGGTTGGGATATGGATTTTGCTATTAGCACTGCTACAGTTGCTCCAGCACCCAAGAGAGTTAATAATACCCCCACCAAACTTAAAAATACCCCTAATCGAATGATTTTAGTAGTATCTGCCTTACTAGAATGCAGAGCCGGATTAGGATTTTCTAGACTTTTACCTATACGGGTGTAACGAAAATCCCAATACACACTGAATAACAATACTACGACACCGCATACAGCCCAAAATATGCCAACCCCAAGTCCGGCATTTGGTTGCTCAGTCAAACCACGACCAGTATAGGCAAACAACAATGCTAAGCCAGAAACCGCTGCAAGTCCCAATTGTACCCAGAAGGTAATCCAGCCTGTAAGACGTATAGTATTCCCAATTGAACGAGTTTCTGGTGCTAGCGATCGCGCTTCTGATTCCATTTGCATATTAAATTCCATTAAGTCTAATTGGCCTATCCCCTAACCTCCAACCATATTTTCACGGCTCCTTCTATACCCCCATCCTCAGACATAATTACCTCAAAATCTTGGGGAATAGAATCTCAATATTTTTAATTTTTAATTTGTAATTGAAGCGTAGCGACTGACTTCTGAAATACTTCTAAATAATAGAAACTTATCAAACTTAGGGATGATAAGCAATCAGCAATTAAATTGACAAAATTGCACCATAAAGCATGATATTTAAGCGATAGGCAGCGATAGCGAAGGATAAGGGGTATGATTAAATCTTGGATGGTGATTGGGGGTGTGGCTTTCTTGGTTGCTCTAGCGGCTAACTTTATTACACCAAGCGATCGCCAATGGTTCAAGCGCCTACAACGACCTAGATGGCTAACTTTTGAGGGAGCAATTCCAATTATTTGGACTGTAATCTTTATTTGTGGTGCTTGGTCAGCTTATATTGTCTGGAAAAACGACCCAGGAAGCACCACAACTTGGTTAATGATGGGTTTATACCTACTTCTAGAAATTGTTACCATTGCCTATACACCTGTAATGTTCCGGCTTCGCAGTCTTAAAGTAGGAACAATTCTCGGTGGTACAGGTTTTATCATCAGTATTCTGCTGATACTTGCAGTATTAACTATTTCTGGTTGGGCAGCATTGTTACTAGTTCCTTATTTGTTGTGGAGTCCTATTGGCACTTATACCACTTGGCAGATGGCTAGTCTCAATCCTCAAGATAGCTGATATTCCAACCAGCGAATGATTTAACTTATGCCCTAAATTGTCAAACTTGCAGTGTATAACTTGACAAAATACACGAGCAAGAGTTCACCATGATTAAATCTTGGATGGTCATTGCGGCTGTAACTTTATTAATTGAGTTTGGTAGTTTCTTAATTACGCCGCGCGATGTCAAATGGTTTGCACAGTTAAGACGCCCCAAATGGCTAGTTTTTGAGCCGCTTATCCCGATCATTTGGACTGTAATTTTTATTTGCGGTGCAATTTCAGCTAATATAGTTTGGCAAAAAAATCCCGGAAGCGTCATCACCTGGCTGCTAATGGGTTTGTATCTCATACTGGAAATTATCACCGTCGCTTACATACCTCTAATGCTGAGATTTCGCAGTCTAAAAGCTGGGGAAATTGTTGGGTTAAGTGGTCTAATTTTAGGCGTTGTCCTAGCAATATGCGTTCTACCGATTTCTGGACTAGCGGCGCTGTTACTCGCTCCTTATCTAATTTGGAGTCCAATTGGAACTTATACCACCGACGAGTTGAAAGAGTTAAATCCTCAAGATGCGTAGAGGAGTCAAGGGACTGGAGACTAGGGACTGGGAAGAAATTCTTTTATTTTCCCCCTTTGCCCCTTTACCTCCCCCACTCCTGCTCTATACAAGACGCCCATAGCGTGCTGTAACTGGATTAGCTGGATTGGATTGATTATTTAGCCAAGCCCACATTTGATCACCAGCAGAAAAATGCCACCATTCTCTGGGATTTCGTTGAAATTGCGCTTTTAACATCACATCCCGTAATAACTGACGGTAAGCATGATATTGTTGTGCTTCTGGATGGTGATTATTGGCATAGTAATCGGGATGCGATCGCTCTGACATTTCATCAATTGGCGAACCCATATTCACTATTTGCCCTGCATCATCTACTAACGTCACATCTACCGCTGCACCTGTACTGTGGGGAGGAGGAGTTTTTTCATCCAAACTTGGTACAGCCCAAATTTCATAAACTGCTTTCCAAATCTCTTGACGTTGGTGTGGTGATAACTCAGCTTCAGCCAGTCCTCTTTGTTGCAACGCTACCGCGAAGCTGTAATCTACCATAAACTGCTGTACTGCGATCGGGCGATAAGCATCAAAGACTTGGATGCGCCAGTTAGGATGCAAGCAATGAAGATAATTTTGGGCTTGGCTCAAATTGTCAACAACACTTTGACGGAGATAGTAAGGGGAATTTTTTCCATAAGGCGCACCCAGTTTTTCGTAAGGATGGGGCGATTCCACTGCAAACAATTCTAAAGGAATCTCTACTAAGGGTTCACCACATTCATAAATAGGGATTTGGTGATAAGGTCTCATTTACTTTGCAGCCGTTTATCCAATGCATCTAAAAATCGAATCGTAACAGGTTCTAGGTATCGTGATGCAACAGCTTCGATGAATTTATCTATTTTATTATTTGTCATTTGTCATTTATAATTATTCTCTCCCTCTGCTTTATCATTTCCCTCAGCCGCCTCTGGAACTGGGTCGTAACCACCTGGATGAAAGGGATGACAGCGCAAAATACGCCAAATTGCCATCCACCCACCACGCAATACGCCAAAGCGTTCAATTGCTTGGATGGCATACATTGAACAAGTTGGTTGAAAGCGACAAGTCGGGAGATACAGCGGCGAAATAAACATTCGGTAGCCCCGAATCAGCCAAATCAATAATATTTTCATTGCGTCACCCAAATCTTATAAATTAGTAACAATGGTAATAATTTCTATTTTGTTGCATCTTCGTTGATTACATTTCCTGGCTTGACTTCAATTCCGCTTTTATGGCTGCAAATTGCGATCATTGCAGTTTGGGTGTTTTTCATCCTTCTAATTGCATGGTGGGTAAATCGTTTTGCTAATCGTGATCCAGAAATTGTACGGAAGATAGTTCATATTGGCACTGGCAATGTAATCTTACTCGCCTGGTGGCTAGATATTCCTGCAATTGTCGGGATTACGGCTTCAATTTTAGCGAGTGTCATCACCTTATTATCCTATCGATTTCCCATTCTTCCTGGTATTAACAGCGTCGGACGCCAAAGTTTTGGGACATTTTTTTATTCTGTCAGTTTTGGCATTTTAGTTGCCTGGTTTTGGCATTTGCAACAACCCCAGTACGCAGCGCTAGGAATTTTGGTAATGTCTTGGGGAGATGGACTAGCAGCTTTGATTGGGCAACGCTTTGGTACACATAAGTATAAAGTGTTTGGCAGAGAAAAAAGTTGGGAAGGCTCTTTGACTATGACGTTAGTGAGCTTTCTTGTTAGTAGTTTGATTTTAATTGGTACACAAGGAAACAATTGGCAGACTTGGATAATATCACTTGTGGTGGCATTTATCGCTACTGGTTTAGAAGCTTTTTCGTTTTTAGGCGTTGATAATTTAACAGTTCCTTTAGGTAGTGCTGCGCTGGCTTTTGTGTTAATTCAACAACTGGCACTTTATTGAGTTTAGCAGTGCGTAAGTGTAGCCCGTCGTAGCAGCAGTTTCCGCCGATGGTCTTTTCACTGCCGAGAGGTGCAAAGCCTTAGTCCATCATTGATAAATCTTGAATCTAGACTTGATAAATAGAAACTACGTGTCTACTAACTATATATAAAAGTTATAGTTTTAACTGTCTAAAATCTGTTGATATCTTTTCAAATACGTTAGATAGCTTCAAAAACATTCAATATCGACCATTCCTACTCTAGGGGTATTAGTTTATCTCAAAAAAATGAAAGATTGTATATCTACTTTGGGGAGTAATTATTTAAGTCCGATTTCTATCTCTAGATTTATGAATTCCTGACAAACAATCCTTATAGTTGGTTACTTAAGTGGGGAAACCACCGAATTGCGTATGTGAGGTTAATAATCATGTCACACCAAATAACTGCATACCGAGTTGTTTGTCGCGTTATCTAAATCAGTAATAGGAGATTCTAGCTGGCTGTACCAATTTGAATTGGATTAACAGCAATATTACTCTAAGAACTAGCGGCTTTACAGGGAACAACCACTTCTAAGTTATAAGACAGCACTAGTAATTCCTTGGCTTAGAATAAAGCCATAATATGGCAGCACAAGATAGATTAGGCTTGGTTGTAACCATTCCTACAGATATTATGGGCTTCTTGGGTTCTGCACTTATTCTTTAACGATTGTCATATCAAGTTCGTTTAATCACGTATCAAAAAATATCTTTCATGCTGAGCGAAACTTAGTGGAGCATAGGAGCACAAACGCGCTCTATACCGATTCCTAAAGAGTAGCATCTCGTAGATTCATCTTTTGTCGGAGACACTACGCATAGCTTACTTCTTGCTTTGAATGAAAACTATTTAGCCTGACTTGACATCACACGTAATCTAGAAAATTATTTGTTACACCACAAAACTTTGCACATTTAAGCAGAAATTAGTTTAACAGGAGTCGCCAATCATTCAAGAGTGAATATGTTTTTAGGTCAATATCAAACTGATTATTTCTTTCCCAACTGTAAATATACAAGTTGGTAGTTGTGACGCCGAGTAATTCTGGGGTTTTCGTGTCATCTTCTGCTTTATATAGCTAACGCTCTAGCTAACTACTTCGGACAAAACTAAATCTGCCAATAAATTTTTGAAATTCTTTTTGTTGTATACAAAAAAAGGGGTGGGAGGAGGTTTTTATGACTCGCTCAACGTAAGTGAGGACTTTGAGGGAGTTTGAGCTTTCTCCTCCGTTTTCTTTACTCAACGCGTTGCCCACGTTTGAGATTTGAGAAAGATAATTTTCGCATGTTGCGTATACCCTTCTCGCCCCTTTACTAATTATATAACATTGCAAAGTTTGATGGTTGCTACTGTTAGCAGCAGATGTTAGCGTTTCACCATTTAACACACTAGAGACCTATATCTACAGGATATTTTGTAATGTTTAATGCTTCACTTGACTATTCCTCCTGACTTATTACCAAAGATAGTTATTTTTGTGCTTTGCACGATTTGCAATCAAGTTATATACATCTACCTGTTTTGTAGTGTTCTTCGAAAATCAACAGGTGTGACATCAGATAACCTTACTTATCCATTCCAAACTAAAGGTGCAATGCTGTGAGCTTCTTACGCCATGAGAAAAACAATGTTTGGCATAGATTTAATGAACCTAATCCAGAGCAGCTCCATTTAGTTGAAGCTAACGAGTTTCTCCCTCGTATCAGTAAATGGACAAACATCGGAGGGGGAGTTCTGCTTACTACCTTTGTAGCAGGAGTTACTCTTACATCTGTTTTAAATTACAACGTTACAGTCAAAGTTCCTGCAACTATCCGACCTGTAGGAGAACTGCGAGTTGTTCAGTCTGCCCTTACTGGAACTATTCAAAAGATTGAGGTTAGAGACAATCAGCTAGTAACTAAAGGGGAAGCTATTGCTTACATTGATGATTCTCGCCTGCAAAATCAAAAGAGTCAATTAGAAAACACGATCCAGCAGAGTCAATTACAGCTAAGTCAAATTTATGCTCAGCTTGGTGAAATTAATACTCAAATTGCAGCGCAGACAAACTTAATTAACCGCACAATTATAGCTGCACAAGCTGAGCTAGGTGGTACTCAACGCAACTATGAAGATCAGCAAATTAAAGCTACAGCTGATATGGCACAAGTAGAAGCAGCCTTGATGCTAGCGAGGGTGCAACGAGACAGATTACAGCGGGAAAAACTCTTAACAGCGACCGTGCAAGAAGCAGAAACAGCTTTGATTTTAGCGAGGGTGCAACGAAACAGATTGCAGCGAGAAAAAGTCTTAACGGCAACTGTGCAAGAAGCAGAAGCAGCCTTGAAGTTAGCTAGGGTGCAACGAGCGCGATTGCAGCCAATAGTAGCATCGGGAGCAATTTCTCAGACTTTGTTTGAAGAAAAAGAACAAGAAGTGAAATCTGCTGAGGCAAAGTTAGAACAAGCTAAAGCAAATGCTAAAAATCTTTTAGAAGAAAAAGCCCAAGCGGTGAAATCTGCTGAGGCGAAGCTAGAACAAGCTAAAGAAAACGCTAAAAATCTTTTGGAAGAAAAAGACCAAGCCGTTAAAGTCGCGCAAACGAACTTAAAAAAGGCTAAAACTGCGATCAATCCTAGTAATGCTACTGTAACCGTAGCATCTGAAAAAATTAGGCAAGAACAGGCACAAGGTGAGGCTACATTAGCTGCTTTGAAAAAAGAAAGAGAGACTCTGCTCCAGCAAAATCTAGAATTTCAAAAGCAACTCGTTACTAATCGCAAAGAACTGCAACAGGTAGAAACTGACCTAAAACAGAGTGTGATTCGATCGCCAATTGAAGGTACTGTGTTGCAACTGAATCTTCGCAACCCTGGACAGGTAGTACAACCAAGTGAAGCTATTGCTCAAATTGCTCCTCTGAATGCGCCAGTACTGATCAAGGCTCAAGTGCCGGCTCAAGATATTGACAAGGTAAAAGCGGGTCAAAAAGTTCAAATGCAGGTTTCTGCTTGCCCTTATCCAGACTACGGCACTCTTAAAGGAACTGTCACAACAATTGCACCAGATGCCGTCTCGAATGTAAAAAATAGTGCATCCCTAAGCACGCAGCAAGCTATACCGCAGGCTGCTACCTACGAGGTAACTATTGAACCACAAACCCTACATGTGGGTAGAAGCGATCGCCATTGCTATCTCAAGTCTGGGATGGAAGGTAGAGCAGATATTATTTCCCGGCGGGAAACAGTACTTCACTTTATTCTCAGAAAAGCAAGATTAATCACGGATTTTTAATCCCACAATTGGGTTTTAACAAGAGGTGGATCAAGGGGAAAGGTTCTATACCTTTAATTCTTCTCTGTTCCCCTGATCAATTGTTCTGCTGAATTTGTATACCAATTTGATAGGTTTGGTGACTATGTTTGGTCTATTCCAACCCGGTAAAAATTACCAGTGTGTTTTACAGTTGAGTGAAGAAGACTGTGGAGCAGCTTGTCTAGCTTCGATTTCCAAACATTATGGACGGTTCCTGAGCATCAATCGCAGCCGCGAAGCAGTAGGGACTGGACAATTAGGAACAACCATGTTGGGTCTAAAACGTGGCTCTGAAAATCTGGGTTTTAATGCGAGGGCGGTTAAAGCTTCGCCAGCGATTATAGACAGAATTAAAGAAGTTAATTTGCCAGCGATCATACATTGGCAAGGCTATCACTGGGTTGTTCTATACGACAAACTGGGTAGTAAGTATGCGATCGCTGATCCATCTGTGGGCATCCGTTATGTCAGCCGCGAAGAATTAACCGAAGCGTGGAATGGGGTGATGCTCCTACTGGAGCCAGATCCCGAACGTTTTAATGAGCAGCCTAAAGAAGAAGCCAAAGGCGGCTTAGGACGCTTTTTTAAGCGCATCTTGCCTTTTCGTGGGCTGTTAACTCATGTTTTGATGATCAATGTTGTCTTGGGATTGCTCGCTCTAGGTACTCCCATCCTGATCCAACTGCTCACAGATGATGTTCTGGTGCGTGGAGATACTCAGTTACTTACTGTTGTTGTGTCAGCCGTTGTAGTCATGACCTTGTTTAGCAGTGGTCTGCAAGTATTACAAGGCATTATGATTGCACATTTTGGTCAACGGCTGCAATTAGGGTTAGTCTTGGAGTTTGGGCGCAAAATTCTCCAATTGCCCTTGAATTACTACGAATCCCGTCGTAGTGGCGAAATCAGCAGCCGACTACGAGATATAAATGACATCAACCAATTGGTATCACAGGTTGTGATTCTTTTACCCAGTCAGTTTTTCGTTGCAGTGGTTTCTTTCTGCTTTATGTTGCTTTATAGCTGGCAGTTAACACTTGCAGTTGTTCTTGTTGGCGCTTTAATGACTTTATCCACCTTACCTTTTTTACCTATTCTTCAACAAAAAACTCGCAATCTTTTGGTCTTGGGCGCGGAAAATCAAGGTGTTTTAGTGGAAACTTTTAAAGGCGCACAAGTTCTTAAAACTACAAATGCTGCACCACAATTCTGGGATGAATTTCAAAGCCGTTTTGGTCGCCTTGCTAATCTCTCTTTCAGTACACTTCAAATCGGAATTATTAATAATACCCTTGCTGATCTCCTTTCAACAATCGGCGGTGTCATGATACTTGGGCTAGGGAGTATCTTGGTAATTCGGGGGGAATTAAGCATTGGTCAAATGCTTGCTTTTAACGCCCTACAAATTAATGTTCTAAATTTAATTGACTCGTTAGTGAACTTAACGGATGAGTATTTTCGCTCCCAAACAGCAGTTTCTCGCCTCTTGGAAGTTATTGATGCTACACCAGAAGTAGTAGGAGGTAGTCAAAAGCCAATCGCCCAAATCTCTGGTGATGCAGATATTCGTTGCTCCCAAGTTACATTTCATCATGCTGGCAGAGTTGACTTACTAGAGGATTTTTCCGTCAAGCTTCCTGGAGGAAAAGTTGTTGCTTTGATTGGGAAATCTGGCTGTGGTAAAAGTACTTTAGCTAAATTGATCGCAGGTTTATATCAGCCAAACTCTGGTAATATTCGCATTGGTTTTTTTAACACACAAGATATCTCTCTGGATTGCTTACGCCAACAAGTAGTTTATGTACCCCAAGAACCTCATTTCTGGAGTCGCTCAATTTTAGATAATTTCCGCTTAGGAACACCTTACATTTCTTTTGAAGAAATTGTCAACGCTTGCCATATTGCTGATGCAGACAGCTTTATTAGTCAACTTCCCAATAACTATCAAACTGTTTTAGGAGAATTTGGTGCAAATCTCTCTGGTGGACAAAGACAAAGATTAGCGATCGCTAGAGGAATTCTCACTGATCCACCTGTGCTAATTTTAGATGAAGCAACTGCGGGACTAGACCCAGTGAGTGAATCTCAAGTACTAGATCGGCTCTTGGAATACCGCAAAGGCAGAACCACAATTTTGATTACCCATCGCCCCAGCGTCATCAATCGCGCTGATTGGATCGTACTCCTAGATAAAGGTCAGGTGAAAATTCAAGGTACGTTAGAAACTTTTCTCTCTCAACAAGGAGAGCATTTAAAGTTTTTATAATTCACTGTAAAACTGAATAAAAGCAAGTTGCAGAGACAATCATAAACTCTGCAACTATTAATAAGTCATTACAAAAAATTAAAAATAATTAGGACTTATGCACTGAAGCCTGAAACCCCGATCCCCCCCTAACCCCCCTTTTAAGGGGGGAACGTGTAAAGCCCCCTTTCTAAGGGGGTTGGGGGATCTGAGTGCGTAAGTTCTGATAACAATTACCTAGATTAGCTAATTACAAATAGTAAACCAACTATTTTTTTGTTAAAAATCAAATTCAAAAGTTATTTATTCAAGCTATCACAATCTATAATAAATAACTTTTTTAGCATTAACCTCTATCCAGGGAATAATTTAAAATCTACAAGAATAGTTAATAATAAAAATATAGGTATTTAACACCTATTTACGTAAGTGAGGTCATCGATTATGTCTATTAAATTCATTCAATCAGAGCTACTTTTAGAGCTATCTAAAGAGCAACAACAGCTTCTATCGGGCGGACGAGGAGCATATTTTGCAACGGTGTCAAGTCCTGATATTATCGTTCGTGGTCAACTTAGGACTAAAGAGGGCGTGAGTTTCCCTGTTGATATTGTCGGCTTTAGGCGTGATTCATAGTTGATTAGCAAACTTGTATAAATTGCAAGACTTTATAAACCCGTTTTCTTTAAATGAAGCGGGTTTTTTAGTTTTTAACTTACTATTAATATTGTTATTTACGTAACTAACGGAAAACATATTGTATAACACATCATGATACCTGTAATACTGTTAATAGACAAACAAATGGGAAGCGATCGCTAGCAAATAAGTCAAAAAATAAACTTATTTCAATGAAAGTTTAAAATTTTTGATTGTGGATAAAGAATATATTACATTCTACTTAAGAAAGTATTTTATATAAGTCTAAAGCTAGAGTTTAAGCTTACTAATTTATAACTTTGGGCTAATTTAATCATTAGAAATTATTTCTATAACTAAAGTATAGGTATTACATACCTAATGTACGTAAGTGAGGCAATTGATTATGTCTATGTCATCTCAAATTATCACTTCTGATTTACTTATGGATTTATCCACAGAAGAACAGCAGTTTCTATCTGGTGGATTCTCCAAAGACGACGGCGACGACGGCGACGACGACGATAAATGCAAGAAAGACAAGAGTCCTTCCAAAATCTTCATTGTCAAAGTCTACAAAAAACCTTCATGTTGCAAACCAAAATCTTGCTGCTCTCATTAAGTTGATGCAGTAGTTCTATAGTTTAAACTTTGTAATTCGTGAGTGAAGCAAAAGACTTATATAACTTCGTCACGAGCAATGAGGTTTCAGTCAAGATGGTAGCTGAAATGTAGCATTTATTAAAGTATTTTCCTAGATAAAAATGCTACCTATAGCAATCTACTGAATTTGTAGAAATTGCCAGCTTTCTAAACCCGTTTCCTCAAGGAAACGGGTTTTTTAGCATTTATATACTATTGAGTATTGTTATGTGGATACAACTATCAAGAAATACCTTATGTCAAAATTTATCAGCTAACTTAACACAAATAGCGGGACTTAGACGAAAATTAAGCTCAAATATAACCCTAATTGGCTTTATAAGCAGCAAACATGTCATAATGATGGGTTAAGCATGTGTGCAAAGTATACGCTACGCGAACGAAAAATCGACAAGACATAGCTGTTCTAAAGGCTTCCACAGCCTCGACAAAAGTGTTCAAAGAATCCTAACTCGAATACTTTGGCTTCTGTGGGACTGGGGTTGCAGTGGCGTGGGGGCGAAAATCTTAGCAACTAAACACAGAGAACTTAGTATAATTCACAACGCTTAGGGGCACTGCTCTCGAATAAAGAGCAAGTTAGGTTAGCAAAAGGCGAATCCAAGCTGCTGTTATGGATAAAGCGATCGCGTCCTGCTGCTTTTGCTTGATACAATGCTCTATCTGCCGTGGCAATTATTTGTTGGAAGTCAG
>NZ_JACXXN010000183.1 GCF_014904695.1 Nostoc sp. MG11
AGATGTTATATGCTATATGATAGCTTTATAGTACATAACAACTTTTAGCCTCGTCTCACCTTGATGACGAGGTTTTTGTTTTGGAAGCAGAATAAACTATATTGAGGTAAGAGAGCTGTTTTTCCTAACTCCTCCCCAATGTCGCAAGAAAAGCTTGATGTTTCAAGGGTTGTTATAGCATGTGTCATAATAGAAACATATACATACGTTCTTTTTTTTGCGACCGCTTTACAGTTATCAAAGCTGACAGGCGATGTCTACGACAAGCCGCAAGCGTCTACGCTTTTGTTTTCTGAACCAGCGACCATCTGAAGAATTAGTTCTAGCTGGCGTATTACC
Organism: Nostoc sp. MG11; assembly: GCF_014904695.1. Lineage (GTDB taxonomy): Bacteria > Cyanobacteriota > Cyanobacteriia > Cyanobacteriales > Nostocaceae > Komarekiella. Next base: position 340 of record NZ_JACXXN010000183.1, read on the forward strand.
GAAGCAAGTAATTCTAATGTTTATTCAGGGGTCATTTGTTTGATACCTAAAGCATTTTCACCGACCCAAGGCGCAGCCTCATTAGAGTTATTGTTTTTAGATGTGGACAATACTTTGTACTATTTATCACCCTTTGGAAAAGTGTACTGTTGTTCCTTCTATCCAAAGAGACATGTTTTAGCAAGTTAGTTGCTTTACGCTTGCACTTGGTAGTATTAAGTAGAGTTTTCATAAAGCCTCATTCATCTCTCGAAATGAGGCTTTTACTACTGTCTAGAACGAACTGCTCCAAAAATTGATTGTTTTTGCTTGAAGAAATATTTAAAGCAGTTGAAGGCATCAGTTGTAACCTTCAACAGGTTATATTACCATTTATCCACCTAAAGAAGCATCAAGTATACTGTTATATGCTATATAGTAATCTTCGAGTATATGTTTCACTTGCTAGCCTCGTCTCGCTTTGATGACGAGGTTTTCATTTTTGAAGCGAAATAAACCGCTTTGTAAATCATCTCATTTGATTTCGAGTGAATAGTTGAATGCGTGAAATGCTGTTGCATACATGATGCGTATCAGTATTATTTGAGATACTCGTTTGATATTATTCAAGAAGTTAAGTAGTCAGGGTACTTATTGATGGTTGTGTTGCAAAAAAGGTTTGAAGTGATAAAATTCTCTAGAACTAAGATTATTTATGCAACAACTCCGAAGATGTCTGCAATAAAATTAACTT
>NZ_JACXXN010000184.1 GCF_014904695.1 Nostoc sp. MG11
AAAGCTTAGAAGAGAAAGTGACAACAGAATATTTCTGGTGTGGTCGCAATGTAAAAGTAATAGATGGGTCAACTGTCTCGATGCCTGACACTGTAGATAACCAAAAAGAATACCCTCAACCTAGTACCCAAAAAGAAGGATGTGGATTCCCAATTGCCAAAATTGGTGTGATATTCAGTTTAGTCACGGGAGCCGCTGTTGCTCTGTGCATAGATGTTATGAACACTCATGATATTAAATTAGCGAGAAAATTGTCCAGTTTTCTTAAACCCAATGATGTGCTTGTAGGGGATAGAGCTTTTTGTGCTTACGCCGATATGTTCATTATCAAAAAGCTTGATTGTGATGCTCTATTTCGTAAGCATCAATCTCGCACAACAACCATGCGAAAAGGTAAAATTGTTGGAGATTGTGACAAATTAGTTACTTGGTATCAGCCTAAAAGTTGTCCAAAAGGTTTAAGTAAAGATGAATTTGATCCTCTACCTAAAAGTATAACTGTGCCAGAGATTTATTATTACATTGTTATTCCTGGTTTTCGCACTAAACGAGTTAGTTTAATTACTACTCTTTTAGATAAAACAACTTATTCTACTCTCGAAATTGTTGGTCTTTATGGTAAACGTTGGGACGTTGAATTGGATTTGAAACATCTAAAAACTACCTTGGGTATGGATATTTTACGATGTAAAACTCCTTCAATGATACCCAAAGAAATTCATGTTTATTTACTGGCTTACAATTTACTTCGGAGCTTAATGTGGTCGGCTGGGACTACTCACAATACTCCTCCAAATCGTTTATCGCTTCAACGTACTCGACATCATTTATTGAATTTTATTCCTAAATTAGAAACTGCTCACTCTCAAAAGCGCATCCGACTTTATCATAGTTTGCTGAAAATTATTGTTCACAAGGTTGTTCCTGATCGCCCTGCTAGAAATGAACCACGAGTCCGCAAACGTCGCCCCAAAATTTACCCCTTGATGACCAAACCCCGGCATGAATTACGTAAACAATTGCAAACTGCTTAATTGGTAAGCGTTTCCGCTTTTCTTAGTGCCATTC
>NZ_JACXXN010000185.1 GCF_014904695.1 Nostoc sp. MG11
CAAGTTAATTTTATTGCAGACATCTTCGGAGTTGTTGCATAAATAATCTTAGTTCTAGAGAATTTTATCACTTCAAACCTTTTTTGCAACACAACCACATTTTCCGCCGCGCCCGTTGCCCTCGATTTTGAAGAATCAGCCTCACCCAGCCTTTTCACTTCGTTAACGGCTGAAACGGCTGAAAATTCGGTTTCTCGTGTAGGAATCAAGGCAGATAACGTTGACCAAAGTCCCGCCGTACCTGCTCCAAATGATGAAAAATGGTCAAGTGAGGCATTGTTCCGCCGAAGGCATCGCAGCATGGTCTAAGGCGCGACCAGGACGGATGCAAAAACTTAAGCTGGCGGAGATGTTGAGGGAAAATCCAGGGGTTGAGTTTCTTGCGGAATGTTGGAACGATGATCCAGCGTTGCAAATTGTAATCAGGAAGCTGCTGATGAGGTTTCCGCAGTGGGGGGTTGCGTGTGTGGATGGGGTGCTGATGGAGTGGAAGGAGTAAAGCGATTGCCCAACATGGTAGTACCTGTCGGGCGATTAGTATTGCAGGTCGCTACAGCTAACCAGTAAAAACAGATTATCGAGGACTATCTATCTGCAATGACAGACCGAAGTAGCTACAAAGGTCTCAGCTACTCAGTAAATAAACTGCAAGGTAAATTACAGATATCTTGTAAAAAATACTACTTATAAGAGTTAAAGTGACCAAACAATTGTGAATTCGCAATTTGTAATTAAAATACCTTGAACTTCAATTGAATAATTTATTGGCTCAGTTTTTTGCCGGATAGCAAAAAGAAGCCTGTATTACCTGGGTTTGCTTTATACAAATCCTCGTAAATTGGCAAAGGTATTGCACTACTCTCATCCTTATCTATCCTTACTTTTTAGGACTACCTGCAAAACTTCTGGTAGTTCCCCAACTCTCTAAATCTGGAGCTAACTGCATTAGTTGCTGATAGTTTTCATCATTAGTCCATACCACTATCGGAAAAGAAAAGGTCTTCTGAAATTCTTCCCGCACTTGAT
>NZ_JACXXN010000186.1 GCF_014904695.1 Nostoc sp. MG11
TACAGCAAATTCGTAGTTTATGAGGTACAGTAACAGCAATTTGTAAACCAATTTTTGAGATGTTGAGGATTAACTAATTCAAGTGCTATTTTAATTAAACCATCGACTCCAGATGCAGTCTTTGGAGAAAATTGTTTCAGGAATGCTTTTAATTGTGACCACCAATGTTCAATAGGGTTAAACTCAGGGGAATAAGGAGACAGGTAGAGAACACTTGCACCAACTCCTTCAATTAAGGGTTTAATTTCTTCGACTTGATGTGCTGGAAGATTATCCATCACTACTACTGCACCAATCCATAATTGTGGAAGCAGAAAATGTTCGATAAAGACTTTATATACATTCCCATCCATTGAGCCATTTAGAGTCATGACAGCCAAAACTTTCTTTAAGCTGATTCCTCCGATAACAGTTACTTTCGCCCCTCTATAATATGGCTGAAAATCATACAACCTATTGCCACGTTCGTTTCTGCCATGAGTACGAGTCAAACCGAGTAAAACACCCATTTCATCGATAAAAACCAGGTTTTCTGGGTCTACTTGTTTGACTTTCTCCCAATACTCAACTCTCAGTTTTTGGACTCTTTGTGTTTTTGCCTGGCTACTTCTAATTGTCTTTTTTTTCGTGTAAGTTTTTGTTTTTGTAATGCACTGCACATGACACTTGCACACACCCAAATGTCATATTTTTCTCCAAAATACTCACAATACTCTGATAAAGTTGCATTTGGATGACTTTTCACCATTTCGGCTAATTCACTGCTGTATTCATCCAATTTCCCCTTCATTGCTCCACCTTGCTTTTTTGGTTCTAGATGACCTTGTGTTTTCTTTTGTTGAAGGAGCTTTTGTACATAGCTTTTTGCTACGCCAAATTGAACAGCTACCTTTCGGATTGACGTGTTACCTCTTTCATAAGCATCTACTATTTTTGAACGCAAATCGATGGAGTACGCTTTCATTGTCATTCTCGATGCACTAATATTTACTGTACCTCATTTACCTCGAAACTGCTGTA
>NZ_JACXXN010000187.1 GCF_014904695.1 Nostoc sp. MG11
TACAGCACTTGCGTCTGTTATGAGGTACAATCAATTAAAATATAAATCCCTTTAAATGAAGTCATACTCTGTCGATCTTCGAGAAAAAATAGTTGCAGCACATCTTCAAAAAAACATCTCAATCAGGAAAGTAGCTAACATATTTTCTGTCTCAAAGAGTTTAGTGCAAAAGCTGGTAAAACAACAAAAACTTGAAGGAAATTTACAATCCAAGCCGCGAGGAAAGCCACAATTTAGTCATTTAACAAATGCTGACATAGAGTTGAGAGAATTAGTTGAATCATATCCAGATGCAACATTGATAGAGTTGTGTGAATTATTTGCAGACAAGACTGGCAATTGGGTAGGTCGAAGTGCAATGTGTCGTGCGTTACAGAAATTAGGATTAAATCGGAAAAAAAACAAAGCGGAGTACCCAAGCAGGCACAGAGAGAGTCCTAAATTTAAGATTAGATTATTGGGAAAAGGTCAAACATATAGAGCCAGAAAATTTAGTATTTTTGGACGAAACTGGTATTCTACTTGGGTTAACGAGGACTCATGCCCGTTCACAAATGGGAACAAGAGCCTACTCTCTCAACCCGTTTTATAGAGGATCAAAAGTTACAGTAATTGGAGCAATTAGTATTAAAAAAGTAGTTGCATTAATGACAATGAATAACTCAATGGACGGCATTGCATTTGAATTATTTGTTGAGAAGTTTTTAGTGCCAAATTTGTGGTCAGAAGCAGTGGTAGTCATGGATAATTTATCCGCACATAAACTAGATTCAATTGTGTCCATGATTGAAGCTGTAGGTGCGAAAGTTATTTGTTTATCCTCATACTCTCCCGATTTTAATCCTATTGAATTATGGTGGTCACAACTTAAATCTTTTTTACGTAGTTTCACTCCAACTACAACAGAAATGGTTGATAAACTAATCTCAGTTGCACTCGACTTAATAAATCCTCAACATTTAAGAAACTGGTTTGCCAGTTGCTGCTACTGTACCTCATAACAGCCGTAAATGCTGTA
>NZ_JACXXN010000019.1 GCF_014904695.1 Nostoc sp. MG11
GCTGCTCTTTTTTAACTTCAGCTTAGTTATCTTATTTTATTGACGCACGCCACTTGCTCTATTATGGCTTTCAAACTATAATCTTTTCATGGTTCGGCGTCCTGATGACGTCGCTCTTTCGCGCTCGCTTTCCAGGCACTTATTCAATATAGCGAGTTCAATTAGCTTTGTCAACTATTTTCTCAAAAATATCTTTGGGACTGTTTTTAATCGCTAAAACTGCTCACAGTGCTGGGTTTAAGCAACAATAGTTTATGCACTGTGCTGATGAAGGAAGGGTAAAGCGTGAATTTTCAGTCGGTAATAGCTGTATTGCATCAGTTTTGGAGCGATCGCGGTTGTCTCATAGCCCAGCCTTATGACATGGAAAAAGGGGCTGGAACAAAAAACCCCCATACTTTTTTGAGAGCGCTGGGACCAGAACCCTGGGCTGTTGCTTACGTTGAACCTTGCCGTCGTCCTACAGATGGTCGTTACGGTGAAAACCCTAATCGCTTCCAACACTACTATCAGTACCAAGTCCTAATTAAGCCTTCGCCAGATAATATCCAAGAGATTTATCTTGATTCGTTGAGAGCTTTAGGTATTCGTCCTGAAGATCACGATATTCGGTTTGTAGAAGATAACTGGGAAGATGCGACTGTGGGAGCTTGGGGTACTGGATGGGAAGTCTGGTTGGATGGGATGGAAATTACTCAATTTACTTACTTTCAGCAATGCGGAGGTATTGATTGCAGTCCTGTGTCGATTGAGATGACTTATGGACTGGAGCGACTGACAATGTATCTCCAGCAAGTCGAAGCAATCACTAAGATTCACTGGACAGACAATATTACTTATGGTGATGTTCACCTCCAGGGAGAGATTGAACAGTGTACATATAACTTTGAAGCGTCGAATGCTGAGTTGTTGCTGACGCTGTTTAATTTGTATGAACAGGAAGCTACGCAATTAACGGAGCGCGGACTGGTGTTACCCAGCTTGGACTATGTAATTAAATGTTCGCACACGTTTAATTTGCTGGATGCTAGAGGTGTGATTTCAGTCACGGAGCGAACTCGTTATATTGCCAGGATTAGGCATTTGGCACGGAAAGTTGCTCATTTATATGTTGAGCAAAGGGAGAAGTTAGGTTTTCCGTTGCTCAAAAAGGCCGTAGGTTCAATGGTAGAGACTAGCCTTGAATATCAATAACGCTAGACTAGATTCTCTTAACTCTCTAAAAAAAGGGGTTAAGCGTAAGTTATGAAGCAAATGTATTGATTATGTGTGAGAGATGGTGAATTGGAGTGAAGTTCTAGAACCGATCGCAGCTTGGTTTCGTTCACTTGGAGTCCCCGAACCGATTGTACATTGGGGACATCCATTGATGATGGCGATCGTTGTTTTTGTAATGGGCAGCTATGTGGCGCTAGCAGGTTGGCGAGGAAGACTGATTGAGGATAAAGATGCTGCAATTAAAAGTCGAAGTGACCATCGTCAACTAGCACCTTGGCTATTTTTATTCATGGCAGCTGGTTATACGGGTGGAGTTTTGTCTTTGGTGATGCAGCATCAGCCAATTCTGGAAAGTCCTCACTTTTGGACTGGTTCGCTGGTATTACTACTATTGCTAATCAACGGTGCAATTTCTCTAAGTGGGTTTGTGGGGAATAAAATGGCGTTACGTGCAGTTCATGCCTATGTAGGCAGCATCGCACTTTGTATTCTATTTCTCCACGCTGTACTTGGGTTTAAATTGGGCGTATCCCTATGACGTAGCTGTTTGTTGCCCAATTTGATAACCGTCGTCAGATATTGATTCATCCTAGATAAGCTACAACTACAGAAACAAAGCCCGTAGAACCGGGCTTTGTTTGTATAAACTTGATGAACTATACTTCACCACAAGCATGAAAATTTTTCTTTCCTGCTCCTCTAGTTATTTTTAAGTCAGCTACGAATTTTATTCGTAAGGTGCTTCTACAAAAAATTTTATGATTCAAACGAGTGGTGTAATTATTTGTCTTGGCTACATTCTCGGATTACTGTTTACAGCAGTTCCCTGGGGTGGTGTGTGGATTTTAGTTTTAGGGTTAGTGGGAGCCATTCTGTTTAGAAGACGCTATGCTACTCCACGACAAGTTGCTGAAAAACCAGAAAATGCTGGAGGTAAAACCAAAGTAGTGTCTAACGCTTGGCAAGCTATGCCCCATCCTAGAATATGGGTAGCTGCTGGCTTGGTAGGGCTTTTGGCAACTTTGTATTTTCAATTTCGAGTGCCACAACCAGGAGTAAAAGACATTAGTCAGTTCGTCCCGCTTGGAAATAGCAGTAATCAAGAACAACTTGTAATTGTTCGCGGCCAAGTCGCTAGTACTCCCCGCTTGACTCGCAGTCAGCGAGGACAATTTTGGTTAGAAGCGACTCAGCTAGATGAGGTCAAAAACGAAAAGGGCCCAGCAAATGTGCCGAAAGGGGTGACAGGTAAGTTGTACGTAACTGTACCTTTACTTCAAATTACTGGTTTATATCCTAGTCAACAAATCGCTGTGACTGGGGTTTTGTACAAACCGAAAGCGGCGTCAAATCCTGGCGCTTTTGATTTTCAGAAGTTTCTCAAGCAAGAAGGAACATTTGCTGGTCTGATTGGACGACAGGTAAATATTCTAGATGTAGATGCAAAACGTAAATGGGGATGGTGGCAAGTTAGAGAACGAATTGTGCGATCGCAAGTTCGTTGGTTAGGTGTCCCAGAAGGGCCACTTGTAAGTGCCATGGTTTTAGGAAGCAAAGCTGTTGATTTACCTTATGATATCCGTGACTTGTTTGTACAGGCAGGATTAGCCCATGCTTTGGCAGCTTCCGGTTTTCAAACTTCTTTAATTTTGGGTGTGATATTACAGCTAACAAAGCGTTTCCAGAAGCAAACACAATTTACTTGTGGCTTGTTAGGTTTAATTATTTTCCTGAGTTTAACAGGTTTTCAGGCTGCGGTACTAAGAGCTGTAATTATGGGTTTTGCGGCATTAGTAGGTCTGGTATTAAAGAGGAAAGTAAAACAGTTAGGTTCACTGCTGCTAGCAGCGTCGCTGTTACTACTGTTTAATCCTTTATGGATTTGGGATTTAGGTTTTCAACTAAGTTTTTTAGCAACGCTAGGGTTAATCGTCACAGTACCCCCGCTAGTTGAGCGTTTGGGTTGGTTGCCGCCTGCGATCGCTTCTTTGATTGCCGTTCCTTTTGCTGCTACTATCTGGACTTTACCTGTACAACTGTTTGTCTTTGGAGTTGTGCCATCTTACAGCCTGCTACTGAATATCGTTAGCACTCCATTGATTTCTATCATTAGTATAGGTGGAATTATTAGTGCGATCGCGGCATTAATTTGGACTGATGCAGGAAGTTTTGTGGCTGGGATATTGCATTATCCTACTGATTGGCTAATCAAGTTAGTAGAATTTTTTAGCAAACTGCCAGGAAATTCTGTTGCTGTAGGTAGTATATCCACTTGGCAAATACTGACAATTTATGCACTTATTGTATTAGTTTGGCTAGTGCGTTGGTGGCAGCAGAGATGGTGGTTTGCTAGTCTAATTGCAGTTGTTTTGGTACTTATTCCAATTTGGCATTCTGCAAACACGTTATTTAGGATAACTATTCTGGCAGCAGATACAGAACCAATTTTGGTCATTCAAGACCGAGGAAAAGTAACTCTAATTAATAGTGGAGATGAGGGTACAGGACGCTTTACAATCTTACCATTTTTGCAACAGCAGGGTGTGAATCAAATCAACTGGGCGATCGCTAACAATTTCCAGAGCAATGATAACAATGCTTGGCTGGAACTACTACAACGTTTACCCATTAAAAATTTTTATTTATATTCCTCTAAACCAGAAAATTCTATTGCTATTCAGGTTATTCAACAGGAACTACAAAAGCATCAAGGGATCTACCAAGCTTTGGCAATTGGTCAAGTTGTGAATACTGGTTCAATGGTGACGCAATTAATTAATGAACAATTGCCTATCCTACAATTACAAATTTTCGATCAAAACTGGTTATTAGTAGGTAATATCAAGCCAAAAGAAGTACAACAGCTAGTTAAGAATGGAAGTTTAACTAGGCCACAAGTACTGTGGTGTTCTCCTCAGTCTTTAAAAGATTTAGTTTTAGCTCTAAAACCAAAAGTGGCGATCGCCTCTTCTGCCAATATTGATCAAAAAACTTTGTCTGAACTTAGTCAAAGCCAAACACAACTGTTTTTTACAGGACGAGATGGAGCAATCCAATGGACACCTAATGGTCAATTTGAGACGTTTATTCAAGCAACAGAAAATAGATCCTCTGTCTTATAAATAAGTATTACGGTTATTGTTGCCTGTAATATGAGGCGATCAAAGAGCGATCGCTTTATTGCTCAAAATGCTATTATGACGAGGAGGATGCGATCGCATTTCCTTAAACCCACGAGATTTGAGCATACTGAATGCATGTCAAATCTGTAAATGAATAGCTGGAGAGGTGGCAGAGCGGTTGAATGCGACGCACTCGAAATGCGTTTTGGGGCAACTCAACGGGGGTTCGAATCCCCCCCTCTCCGTTTTAAAATATTGCAGTGATTCATATAGCAGTTATATTCTCATAGACACGCATTATATTTTTTTATACAACGCTAAAATATACACCTAGAAGAACTATTTTTGGGATAAACTAATGCCATCGTGTGAGGAGTGAACGATGGCAAATCCAAGGCTAGTACAATTACTATCGTTAAGTTTTATTAGTTGCTGTTTTTGTGTAGGCATTGGTATAGGAGTTTTCATCCGCTTTGGGCAATTGCAACCATCAGACGCCGCTACCACATCTACCGAGACTGAGCCATTTCCGTTTGCTTTCCCGGAACCCACGCCACCGCCAGGGAAAGAGCATCTAGATACTATTACCATCAAAGCAGTTGGGGATATTATTCCTGGCACAAATTTTCCTAACTACAGATTGCCACGCTTAAGCAAGCAGCTGTTGCCAAAGTCGGTAAGGGCATACTTGCAAGGATCTGATATTTTATTTGGTAACTTTGAGAGTAACTTAACTAATTATCCTTACACTACTAAAGACATCAGTAGAGGGCAAGTTTTTGCCTTTCGCTCGCCACCTGTATATGCCCAGATGTTTGCAAAGGCTGGGTTTAATGTGTTCAACATGGCTAATAATCATGCAATGGACTTCGGTAAGGTGGGGTTCAAAGATACAATGAACAATCTTGAGGCTGCGGGCATCGCAACATTAGGTCATAAAAATCAAATTCTCTATACAGAAGCTAATAATATTCCAATTGCAATGATCGGGTTTTCTCCTTACAACATGTATAATTCTATTCACGATCTAGCAGCAGCTCAAACACTCGTAATACAAGCCAAAAATAACGCCAAAATTGTAGTTATATCAATGCACGCTGGAGCCGAAGGAACAGAGGCACTACACCTGAAGAATCAAACAGAGTTTTTCTATGGTGAAAACCGAGGCAATTCAATTAAGTTTGCTCGAAAAATGGTTGACGCCGGAGCAGACTTAATTCTGGGACATGGGCCTCATGTTCCGAGAGCGATGGAAATTTATAAAGGAAAGCTCATAGCATATTCTTTAGGAAACTTTTTGGGATATCGGACTTTATCTACAAATGCCCAAACGGGTGACTCGATGATTTTAGAAGTCAAACTTAATTCAGCGGGAAATTTAGTATCGAGTAAAATTATTCCTGTTCGTATGGATAAGCAGGGAATCCCTCACATCGATCAACGTTTCCAGACTGTGAAACTTGTGCGTTATTTGAATAATCAAGCTTTTCCCAATAATCCGGTGAAGATTAATAAGAAAGGAGAAATTCTTGTGCTTAATAAAAAATAGGAAATTCATCTAAAAGATAAAGCAAGAAAGGAAAAGTCGTGATACTTGCCTAAATTAAGAGCGGTGGTTAACTCGACTAATCTTTGTCATCTAGTGGCTCTTGCTGAAACTTATCCTCCTTTTGGGGTTGAGTGTCAGTAGGCAAATTTTGCTTCTCTTCCAGTGTTGGTACTACCACACCATTCGGCTCTGACTGTTTTGATTCTTCAGGTAATGGCGCTGCTGGTAGAATCACAGGATTTGACGGACTGACAGGTTGGGGCAAGGCAGAATCCTTATTCAAAGAGGGTAAGTTATTACGTGGTGATGGTGTGGGTGAAGCATTACGAGACGATCGCAATGCTCGCAATGCCCGCTCTGCTCGTAACCTATCCACTACTGAAGGCGAGGAGGATACGCTAGGCGAAGGTGTAGATTGATTAAGATTACGGCGTTGCGATTCTTCTGTAGAACTGTTAGCGCTACTGGGAGATTCGTCTTGAGAAACACGGCGATTGCGCTGACGACGCTTAGAAGTAGAGACTGGTGCAGATTCAGCTTCGGAAGTCGTATTTGTCTCTCTACCCGAAGGTGAAGATTTACTATCTTCTGTGGCAGGCTCTTGAAACGGCTGCTCAAAAATTGGCTTTGTAGTAGACTGCGGCTGAGATTTGGGGAGCATACTAGTGATGCCAAAACCTGCTGTAGCTGCAACAAAGGCTACACTTATACCTATTAACAACACCTTAGACGATCGCAGTTTCTTAGTCAGTACAGTTCTCTTCTGTGCTGATACTTGATTAACATGATTTTGGGCAGTTTTCCTAGGCAATTTTGCTGACTGCTGAACAGATAAATCGATGGTGGGTAAAGCTTGTGGTGTCATATCTCCCCGAATTTCAGGTAGCAGTTGCAGCCACTCAGCAACAGTTGCGGGACGAAAACGAGACTCAACAGCCATCCCACGCATTACAGCCTGATTGACAGCAGCACTTAAATGTGGTTGTAGTTCACGGGGGGAAGGCATTTTTTCGCGATCGCGCAGCAGTGCTGGCATGGGAACTTGTGCTGTCAACAGTGCATACAAAGTTGCTGCCAAACCATAAACATCCGTTGCGGGTGTGCGCGGTGCTTGCGAGAGATACTGCTCAAGTGGAGAATAGCCCTCAGTGACTAAACCTGTGTGAGTCTGCCTCACCCCGCCATTAAATTCTCTAGCTATGCCAAAATCAATCAGCACTACCTCCTGAGTTTCTTGGCGGAGGATGATATTATCTGGCTTAATATCCCGGTGCAGCAAACCATTGCTGTGTACTACCTGTAACGCTGCCCCAATTTGACGGATGTAATGAATTGCTTTGACTTCTGGCAAAGGTATTCCTGGCAATACAAATGCGTCTCCCAAGGTTTCGCCAGGAATGTATTCCATCACCATGTAAGGCAGCCCAGCTTCAATAAAAAAGTCGCTGACTCGGACAATATTTGGGTGGATACAAGTGGCTAATCGTCTGGCCTCATCTTGGAATTGGCGCTCGAACTTGGCAAAATCGGGATTTAGTCGCAGCCGTTCATTGATGGTTTTCATTACCACCTCATGGCCTAAGTATTGATGAGTAGCCTTAAACGTGATACCAAAGCCACCCCGCCCTATTTCCTGAATTAAGGTATATTTTCCACCTTGCAAAATTGTGCCTGCTAACATAGAAAATTTTGAGTCGTGAGTCCTTAGTGAGCAGATAAATACTGAGTCCTAAATTTTAGGAGATTTCTAAAAAAGTCTTCCCATTTTTGGAAGCAGGAGCCTCGCCCGCTACAAACTAAGCTTGTTTGCTTATCCTACGGGATGATTTAGTTGTTGAATTACTCTAAATGAGAAAAAATGAGAAAAACCTCCCCGCGATCGCAACAGCTTTGTCTTTTTCATAGGATAGCGCGGACGTGTCGAAAACCAAAGTGAGAAACAAGCTCAGGCTGTCTATACCGGCTTACGCGATTGTCAACGAGGAGACATTGCTTGGCAGGCTACCTGTTACCCTTCGTAGAGAAAGCAGATTTAGGTGAGCTATCGCTCACCTAAATAATGTAATTGGCCTTTAAGTTTTACTTTTTAACAGAGTTTAAAAGTCAAGTTTTGACATTCCTTCGACAAAGCGATCGCTTTAAAGCTATACCACTAGAAAATTTTTTCCCGGTTAAACAATCGCCAACATAGCTAAATTACCGCTAAAACCAGTAATTTCAATAATGGCGTCATTTGTGGCTGAGAATCCATTTATAGCATCATTAATAGCCAAGAATGTCTGCTGATTATCACCTCTACCTAAGCTAAATGTTGCTGCTTTGTTAGCAATAAAAGTAGTTGTGTTTAATAAGCTTTGAATTTGTGATTCAACAAGGATATTAATATTACCAAGTTTGGCAACATCGGCGGCATTCACAGCACGTGGTGTATCTTTGCCATCGTAGGTATAAGTAGCGACAGATTCAAATGTACCGTCGTTATCAGAGTAATTACTTACAGATATCAGGTTATATCTGTAAGTGATTACTGAATCTGTAATAACGTCGTTATTGTTGTCAATACTTTCGGAAATGCGATCGCCATTGGCATCGTAAGTATAGGTGGTAGTTGATGTCATGATTTTTATCTAGGATGTTATACGTGAGCATTGTATATTCATACCCAGTTAAAATAAGACTCAGTTTTTTAATCTGTAATATTACTTAAATGAATGTAAAAAAAGATTAAAATCGCTGACCTATGCCTAAATGCACTCGGCTTTCTCCTTGGTCATTAATGCCATAGTCAGCACGGATTAAGCCCAAGGGTGAATTTAAGCGCACTCCCGCTCCATAACCAAAACCATAACCTGGTTTACCCCTTACACCTGCTGGATCTCCTAGTACAGTATCACCAGAGCCTAAGTCTGAGGCATAATCGGCAAACAGCACACCCCCTACTATGGGCAAGATGGGGAAGCGGTATTCTGCGGAAGCTAACACATAACTGCGACCACTACCTACATTTCCAGCGTCATAACCGCGCACTGAGTTGGAACCACCCAAATTAAAGGTTTCATAGGGTGGTAGATTACCGATGACAGTTCCAGCTTGGACATTTAGGGCAAATACTTGTGGTTGTTTGCTATTAAATAGCTGGACTGGCACATACTGACTGTAATTGGCTTTGAGGCGATTCAGAGAAATACTACCTTGACCGACAGGAACAGATTGTTCTGTACTCAGACTTAAGACGGAACCTTGAGTTGGATTGATGGGATTATCTCGTCGGTCTTTGATGGCAGTAAAAGATACAGTAGTCAAGTCATCAACGCCAGTTCCACTTGCAGATAAAGAATTGCTCTTAGCATCAGTTGCGGTAATATTACCTAGGCGATCGCGAATACTAGTACGGGTATAGTTAAATCCTAAAGAGGTGTCCCAATCGTCAATCGGTCTTTGGAAACTAATCCCACCACCTATTTGACCTTCGCGTACTTTGTCGCCATTAGCCAGCTTGATGTCGTCATCAAAGGTTTCGGAAATTTCTCGGTGACGAAAGCCATTCACAGTGTAACCGAAGCGATCGGGGTCAGTGGAGCGATAAGGACTGGTAAATTTGGTATCAAACTGTAAGTCTCGGCTACTTACCCCAAGATTTACAGCTAAAGTATCATTAATACCATTGACATTCTGGTCTTGATAGTTAAATGTTCCTACTAATCCTAGATCAGCATTGTAACTACCACCTAAGTTAATACCACGCGCTCCAGTTTCTTTGAGATTGTACACTAAATCAACTTTTGTCGCGTCGCCTTCGAGGGCAACATTTACAGTTTCAAATAAGCCAGTACGATATAGCTGTTGCACGTCTTGCTTAACTACATTTTCTTGGAAGATTTGACCAGGCTTCAGCTTGAGTTGCTGTTGTAAAAAGTCTGGCTTAGTACGTCCCCCTACTGGATTACCTTTGCTATCAACGGTTTTACCCTCATCGTTGATAAAACGGAACTTGATATCGCTCACCAAGCCTTCAGCAACATTTAAGGTAAGAATTCCCTGACGGGTGGGTTTAATTGATAACACCTGTGCCAAGTTATAACCATTGTCGGCGTACCACTTGTTAATTTGTGCCACAGCTTGCTGGAGTCCAGCAGGACTGATAGTAGTTCCAATTTGAAACTGGAAACGTTCTTGGACTACTTTGTAGGTGAGTATCTTAGCACCAGAAAGTTGCAGCGATCGCACGATCACTGGTTGCACTTGATAAACTACACTCAACCCAGCAGGCGTACTACGGCTATTCACATTGGCATTAGTAAATAAACCTGTATCTAAAATAGCCGCTACGTCTCTTTGTAGCTGGCTTTGACTGGTTTCTCCCCCCGCCTCTGTTTTAATCACCTTACGAATTATTTGCTGTAATTCCTGACTGGCTCCCACCACTTGCACATCTGTAGCTGTAACGACTAAATCGTTGTTAGTAGTTGGGGATGCAGGTGAAACAAAAGGAGTAGGATATGAATTTTCTTTCCTTTGTTCTTTCATTCCTTTGTCTTGTGATGTTACTACTATGGAATTCTTACTAGCACTTCTTTGCACAACCACAGTATTTTGGGAAAATTGTTGTGTAACTAGACCTTCTGGAGAAGCAACCGCCTCTACTCGTGCAGGGATGTCTTCAATTACTGGCACTACTAAGTTAGATTTTTCAGTATGAGTAACAGTAGCAGGTGCAGCTATTACCTGCTGAGTGACATTACTAGCAGCTAAAGTAGCTAAAGTAAAAATTGCTGTAGAAGAAACTCGCATAATATTTAACTTAATTAACTGGGAGTTAGTGATAGAGAGGTTATGAAATGGGGACTAGCCCTTTCAATATGGGTATAAATCCCAAAAAAATTTCCCAAAATTTGGGCTTTTTACCTTTATGTCTTAGTGGTTATAAAGTTTTTTAACCACAAAGGCACTAAGACACAAAGAAAAATACAGTACACCCGAAAGGGCTAGGAATGTTGATAATATCAACTTCCAGCGGCTTTGCCGATTTGTATTTTCATTGATCCCTTTGCCCAAACTGACAGTTAATTGTGATTTTTTGTTTCGTGTCAGTAAATGCCTGACTGTGTGACTATTTATAACATCACATTTAATATTACGGTCAGCATCATTTTGATAACTACAATACTTACTGCGAGGTTCTATGAGTGATTTATCCCAGTTATCTTCAGCTTCTCATCCCCAAGCTTCAATTTCTCGTCTACGGTTGCTTGTTTTAAGCAATGGTCATGGGGAGGATATGATTGCAGTCCGCATTTTGCAGGAACTCCAGCAACAACCAAACCCACCAGATATCTTTGCTTTACCTCTGGTGGGTGAAGGACACGCTTACCAACAGTTGAATATTCCACTTATAGGTTCAGTACGCACTATGCCTTCTGGTGGCTTTGTTTATATGGATGGACGCCAATTGATGCGAGATGTGCGTGGTGGTTTGCTGCAACTGACTTTCACCCAGATTAAAGCTATGCGCCGCTGGGTGAGTTCCCAAAAGAAATTAGGTAATAAGAGAGCTATTTTAGCTGTGGGAGACATTGTACCACTGTTATTTGCAACTTTGAGTGGCGCTAAGTACGCTTTTGTCGGTACAGCGAAATCAGAATATTACGTGCGTGATGAAGTTGGATTATTACCACGACAATCAAAAGCTGCGCGTTGGGAAAACTTTTCCGGTTCAGTTTACCATCCTTGGGAACGTTGGTTGATGAGTCGCCGCCGTTGTAAAGCGGTGTTTCCCAGAGATGCGCTGACGGCAGAAACATTAAAACAATGGCCAATTCCAGCTTTTAATTTGGGTAATCCGATGATGGATGGTTTAGAACCGACGTTTCCATCCCAACAATTTTATAGTCATGATACGCAAAAAGAAAAAGTACGACCACTAGTTGTAACTCTGCTCCCAGGTTCACGCCCGCCGGAGGCATATACTAATTGGGAGAAAATTATGATTGCGGTGTCTGCATTGATGGCAGGTTTGCGCGAGAAAGATTCAGTGTTTTATGCTTCTGGTACGGTAGTATTTTTAGGTGCGATCGCACCTGGTTTAGATTGCAATATTCTCGCCCAAGATGTTAATTCTCAAGGTTGGCAATCTGACTTGCAATCACCCATTCAACTCCCCGATTCTAATACTTTAATCTTTAAGCAAAGAAACGCATATTTGTTACTGACACAAAAAGCATATAACGATTGCTTGCATTTGGGGGATTTGGCGATCGCAATGGCAGGTACAGCTACAGAACAATTCATTGGTTTAGGAAAACCTGCGATCGCTATTCCCGGTGATGGACCTCAATACAACCCTAACTTTGCTGAAGCTCAAAGTCGCCTTTTAGGAGCATCTTTAATTTTAGTCGAGCAGCCAGAAAAAGTTGCAAAGGCGGTACATTCGTTGTTTAAAGATCCCGACATCTTGCAAACTATCGCCGAAAATGGTATTCAACGCATGGGAAAGCCGGGAGCAGCACAACGTATTGCTAATTGCTTACAGGAGCTATTGGGTTAAGCTTATTCCCCATTCAAAGTACGTGAGATTTAACTTTATGTCGCCAATACTAACACCAACATAGTATTTTTTTTATGCCCAATTCCGTAACTCCTGTCTCTTGACTCCTCTATTGGCAACCAATACAAGCTAAATACATCTCTATATTACGCCACTAATCCAGAACGCAGAGCGCGAACAGCAGCTTGGGTACGGTCATCAGCACATAGTTTATTTAGAATATTGCGAACATGGGTCTTGACTGTACCAACTGTAATGTAGAGTTTCTCAGCAATTTGTCCATTGCTACATCCAGCCACAATCAACTCAAGGATTTCTAGTTCTCGTTGAGTCAGAGGGTAGGTTTCCAAAACTTGTTCATATTCAGTCGCTAGTGCTTCAATTTTGACAGTCTTAGGCTTATCAGTTGATTGGCTTTCTCCTGGAAAACCTTGCCGCATTTTCTGCAACACCACGTTAGCAATTGCAGGATCAATCCAGGAGTTACCGCCGTGAGTTGCTTGTATTGCCTCTGTTAATTTACTGATACTTGTCTCTTTCATGTAATAAGAATCTGCTCCTGCTGCGAAAGCAGCAAGTACCGCATCTTCTGTATGATCCATTGTGAGGATGAGAATCTTTGTTGTTGATTGCCCAGTTTCAGCTTGGTAGCGCTTAAACTTCCGGGTGAGTTCAATGCCATCCATGTCGGGCAAGCCAATATCTACAACCGCCACGTCTGGCTTAGCCGTTTCTAACAGTTTTAGTCCTTGAGTGGCATTTGCTGCTTCACCAATCACCCTCAATCCACTGTGAGACTGTAATGCAGCTCGTAGTCCCATTCTTGTTAAGTCATGATCTTCAATCAAAAGAATGCTAATCTCACTCATTGCTACACTCACTCTTTCGTTATTTGCATCTTTCAAAGTATTGACCTTTTGTAAGCGCTACTTCTTATTTTCCCAAACCAAAGATAGATGATATTTTCACAAGCTTGCATCCACCGATAGAAATAATAAATATACTGTTTTTTTATATTTAGATAGAGCATAAATCTAGCTGAAGGTATATGGATACTTACACAAAAACTATGAAATATTGAGACGAACGCCAAATTTCTGCCTCTTGCTCAAAATTTAGCCATCGTTTCCAATGTTTCATTAGTTATTTTCTATTATTTTGTACAAAGCTTTGAAAAAGGCTTACAACAATGGATAAGTTAGGACAGGTCGAAGCTTTAAAAAGAATTGAGCGATGCTTTCAAGCTGTTTTTGACCATAGCTCTGGATTCATCGGACTCATGAGACCGACTTACGTCCTAATTGAAATAAATCAAACGGTATTAGAATTTAGTAGACTTAGCAGCAGTGAGACAACCCGTTCTTCCTTGGCTGAAGCTGGGTGGTGGACAATTTTAAAACAGACTCAGACGCAACTACGAAGGAAGATCGCTCATCCAGCATTGAAAGAGTTTATCTGTTGCAAAGTCAATGTCTTGGAGGACTATGATACAACCGCAACGCTCAATTTTTATGTTAAATCGATCAATAATCAAAGTGAGCAAGTAATATTTTTTGTCCTTGGAAGTTGTGATATTACTGATAACAGCCTTACTGTAAGTGATATTGTCTTATTGCAGCTAAAAAATATTGGTATTAATGTCACTTATGTGACGGGAGTATCTTTGGCTAATAAAGTTGCTAGCTACATAGCTGAACTTTATTCTAGCACACTCACAAGGAATAGAGCAGACTTAAAACTATACGTCAATAATGATACAGATAGTACTCCTGGATATTACCAAGAGGTAGTTCTAATCTTCCCAATGGTAGCTAGCGATCGCCAGAAAAACACTGGCACAAGTTAGGTGATCGTTAGGAAAATTGTTAAGACACAAGGAGGTACGATTACTTCAGATTCACAAGTAGATACAGGAAACATTTTTTATTTACCTGGTTTAAGCAATCTGAGGGCTAAAATTGCTCAAGCTTATGGTGCATGATGTTTATGTGCAACTCTCACTAATGACTGAGGACGGGCGCTTACTCACTCATTTACAATTGTGTTGAAGCTTAATAAAGTATTTTATTTTACTTTATATTAGCTCTGTCTGTCTCAACAGATAAGTCATTTTCAGTTTGTTAGTTGCTAACTATTTTAGAGCCATTGGTGATAACCATGATGTAAACACAACCTCAAGTCAGGAGCGAAATCTAGTTCAAAATTACAACTTAAATGTTGCTTAATTTATATTCAAGAATTTGATCTCTCCTAACTTTATTAAGAGTAAAACAGTGCTAAAAAAGTGTAGGATCTTTAGAAAAATACCTTAGTTAATGAAAATCCAGATTTTGGATGTCCGAAATCCGAAATTCTTTAGTTGCATAATCTAAAAAGAGAAATGTTATACATCAATCTATTTTTGGCAGCGAAAATAAAAACCGATGGAACAGATCCTGAGAATTCTGGTTGTAGACGATGACGAAGTAGACCGCATGGCAGTACGTCGTGCCCTGATGAAAGCAGGTGTTGAGATGGAACTGTCTGAGGTAGGTGATGGCAATAATGCGATCGCTGCCTTAAAAAATGCTGTCTACGACTGCGTTTTCCTCGACTATCGTTTACCAGACCAGGATGGATTAACCCTAATCCAACAGCTACGTTCTTCGGAAATTAAAGTTCCTTTAGTAGTTTTAACTGGTCAAGGAGATGAACAAATTGCTGTCCAATTGATCAAAGCTGGTGCTACAGACTATCTCTCCAAGTCCAGAATATCATCAGAAACGCTGGCACAAGTTTTACGGAATGCTATTCGAGTCTATCGTGCTGAAATGCAGACAGCTTTAGCAAACCAGCATCTTAGGGAAAGTCATGAACAACTTATTCGTAAGAACCAAGAACTAGAGAGACAACGACAACAAATTCAATTGCAAAACTTGAAGCTATTGGAGGCATCACGGCTCAAATCACAGTTCTTAGCAACCATATCTCATGAATTGAGAACTCCAATGAATGCGATCATTGGTTTTTCGCAAATATTATTGCGTCCTAAGTTTGGTCAATTGACGCACCAGCAAACAGACATGGCGGAGCGTATCTTAAATAATGGCAAGCATTTGCTGATGCTGCTCAATGAAGTTCTCGACTTTTCCAAACTGGAGGCAGGACGATTAGAATTCAAACCGGAAATATTTGATGTATTAAAGGTCATAAATACGACCGTATCTGAAATGCGTTCCCTAGCTGAGGCAAAAAAGTTGTCTTTGCTAGTGCAAACAGATCTGCAAAATCCATTGCTATTTAATGACCCAGTTCGTGTTAGACAGATTTTAATTAACCTGCTCTCCAACGCGATTAAATTTACGGATTCTGGCTGTATTTGGGTTGAGCTTAAAGAACTCGCTGGAAATAGAGTAGAAATTTCTGTTCGAGATACAGGCATAGGTATAGCTCCCAGAGATTTCACACATATTTTTGAAGCATTCCGGCAAGTCGATCAAAGTATAACGCGTAAATATCCTGGTACTGGTTTGGGTTTGGCAATTATAGATTCGCTGGTGCGAATGATGAGCGGAAAAATTTTTCTCGAAAGTCAGCTGGGGGTTGGTTCAATGTTTAGAATTGAATTGCCACGTCAAGTAGCATTATCAAGAGCGGTAGATGCTCCAACTCTAAACTTGGATAGCAACGAGATTTTTTGCTCTGCCAAAAATCCTCATCAATCACCTTCTCAATTCAGTAAAGCATCAATGGGATATCCCAACCTCAAATAATAAATTAATTACAAAAAGTTAAAAAAGTGGATAAATCATGTCTGTTGTGGAAAATTTTAAAATAGACCGTATCCTCGCTGTTGATGATACTCGCGATAATCTCATTTTGGTTCAAACAATTTTAGAGAGTGAAGGGTATGAAATTGACTTAGTTTCAGATGGTATGAAAGCTTTACAGCAAGTTGAAAAATCTCCACCTGACTTGATTCTGCTAGATGTAATGATGCCGGGAATGGATGGTTATGAAGTAACACGTCGCATTCGTAATAATCCTGCTCTTGCCTATATTCCTATTTTGCTGATTACTGCCTTTCACGAATCTAGCGTTGTTGAAGGTTTGGATGCTGGTGCTGACGATTTTATTCGGAAACCATTTGATACTGATGAACTACTGGCAAGGGTGCGATCGCTACTACGCCTCAAACATAGTCTTGACGAACAACGCAAGATGGCACGCCAGCGGGAAGACTTTGTTTCCCGTCTGACTCACGATTTGCGAACTCCCCTAGTAGCCGCTGATCGCATGTTGAATTTGTTTGAGTTGGAAACCTTCTGCAAGATTTCGCCAGAAATGAAACAGGCGATCGCAGTTATGATTCGCAGTAATCAAAACTTAATGCAAATGGTAAACACCTTGCTAGAAGTCTATCGCTTCGAGGCGGGCAAAAAAACATTAAATTACGAGAGTTGCAATCTTCGGGAAATCGCTCAAGAAGTTGTTAGCGAACTCAGTCCTCTAACTAGTGAAAAAGGTTTAACTCTGAAAATAGAGACTCGTGAATTAGAGTCACTAAACAAAAATGCTGGTGTGGTTATGGGCGATCGCTTAGAACTGCGGCGGGTTTTAAACAACTTAATCGCAAATGCCATCAAATTTACAGATACAGGAGGCATAACAATCCGCATTTCTGAATCAGCTACTCCTGAGAAACCAGATTCGGTAAAAATTGAAGTAGAAGATAGCGGATATGGAATTGCGCCAGAAGACCAAGCAACAGTTTTCGAGCGATTTCGTCAAGGCAGAAATAAACGCTCCGGTAGTGGCTTAGGACTACATCTCTCGCGCCGAATTGTGGAAGCGCATGATGGAACAATCGAAGTGACTTCTGAACTAGGTAAAGGTAGTTTATTCACCGTACAAATACCTAAGCACACTTGAGTTCTTATTCTTCATAAGTATTATCTTGGTCGGATCTATTAATCCTGGCAAAGCTCAAGAGCAGAGTGAAAATCAAATTTTCCGCAAAGCACACGGCGAATTATTGCTTCTAAATCTTCAATCATGTATGGTTTGCTGATGTAGTCATTGAAACCTGCCTTGAGAATACGCTCTCGATCTTCCTTGCTAGCTAAAGCTGTAACTGCGATTACTGGAATTTTACAAGTTAAGGGTTCTTCCTTGAGATAACGCACAACATCGATACCACTGTGACCTGGTAACAAAATATCCAACAAGATCAAGTCTGGCTGATACTCTTTAGCCACCAGTACAGTCGCTAAACTGTCTGCTTGACAAATGAATCTACAGCCAAGTGACTCAAGGGCATAACTAATCAGCAGTAGACTATCGTCATGATCTTCCACTGCCAAAATCAAAGGCTGCTGAGAGCTTTGCTTCTTTTCATCACTCATGAATGAATGTGTCAGATACATCTCTTCTCCAGAAGATTATATTGCGATTCATCGTTTTTCTTCATAGAACAGATGAAGCATCCTGCGAGCGATGGGATAGCGCTCACTCAAGATTAGTTCGTGTTTCGCTTTCACCCAGTTGATAATTCTTGCCCACGTAAGACACGTTAAGGAAAGAAAACCTTAACCTGAGAGGTTTAGCAGATACTTTTTGATTATACGCAAAATTACAGAATATTTTCTTAAGAACTTCATAATAACTTTATGGATAAAAATTAAATAATTGTGACAGTGTATCTTCGTAGAAGTTAAAAATACACAGCCATGAGTATTAAAAACTAGATAATGTTAGATTCCGTACTTTTGTGTGCGTGAACAATTAGATTCCCGACTTCTTAGAGAAGTCGGGAATCTGATTTTAAACATCAGTTGGATGCCATTTCTTGCTTAATTTACGCTTTAATATATCGGTTTTTAGAAAATTTTAGTCTGAAATTGTTGCTGTTGCAAGATTTTCTGGGAACTATAGAGTTGTAAAATCCGAAAATTGTCATGCAATTCCGAACTGTTGTTTTCAAAGTTTATGACTGTACCTCATCCACTCTATCAGCCTACAAAGTTGCAAAAGTTAACCCAATGGTGTTAAGGAACCCAGAGAACACACCTTAGAATTCAAGGACTAGAAATTTTACTACAGATAACAGATGGTAATCTAGCTGCGATCGCTGGGTGGATAGTGAATAAGCAACAGGAAATTGAATTCATCAAAATTGGTGGTATTCAAAAGTATGTGTCTTTGCTCAACTTCAAGAGGTGAATTGGTCAGTCGCTTGAGTAATTCCTTGGAAAAGGACGGAAATTAAACTGAAATTACTACATCTCATAGTCTGATTAGTGATGTAACTGTAAATAACAATGATCAGATCACTATAATTTCAAGCATTTTTAAATATGAATTATCAAATACATGAACTTTAAACAAGCAATAAAAATGTCCAATATTCCAGAAGAGAGTTTAATTTTAGTAGTGGACGATACAGCTACAAATCTAGAATTTGTTTTTGAAGTATTGAGTGATGCTGGCTTTGAAGTTGCCATAGCATCTGATGGAGAAATAGCACTCAAGCAAGTTAAGTATAGACTCCCTGATTTAATTTTGTTAGATGTAATGATGCCGAGAATAAATGGATTTGAAACTTGCAAAAAGTTAAAGAAAAATCCAGAAACTTGTGATATTCCCGTAATTTTCATGACCGCCAATTCTGATACAGATAGTAAGGTAGAGGGTCTAAGTATTGGAGCAGTTGATTACATCACAAAACCATTTCATGAGAAGGAATTACTAGCTAGAATAAAAACCCATCTTCAATTACGAAATCTCACAAAAACTTTAGAAAAACGAGTAGCAGATAGAACAGCAGCACTTTCTAAAGCATTACAAGATTTACAAGAGTCTCAACTCCAGCTTGTACAGAAAGAAAAAATGTCTGCTCTTGGTCAATTAGTGGCAGGGGTTGCTCATGAAATTAATAATCCAGTTAGTTTTATTCATGGTAATCTTGGTCACGCTTCAGCATATTTCCAAGATATGATTAACCTCATTGATCTTTATCAACAGCACTATCCTGAACCTGTTCCAGAAATTCAAGAGGAAATTACAGCGATAGATCTGAAGTATGTACGTTCCGATTTACCTAACTTAATTTCTTCTATGAAAGAGGGTGTTCAGCGTATTCGCAATATTAGCACCAGTCTACGAACATTTTCTAGGGCAGATAGCGATCGCAAAGTTTCCTGCAATATTCATGATGGTATAGATAGTACAATTATGATTCTCAAACACCGCTTAAAAGCATCTGAGGATCGCCCCGATATTCAAGTAATTAGAGATTACGATAATTTACCACAAGTCAAATGTTTCAGTGGACAACTAAATCAAGTATTTATGAATTTGTTAGCTAACGCTATTGATGCTTTAGAGGAGTCTAACTCAGAACGCAACTATATTGAAATTGAGACAAACCCTAATCAACTATTGATTCAAACTATTCTCACTAAAGACAAAAATCATGTCTTGATCCGAATCAAAGATAATGGAGTAGGGATGTCAGATGATGTCCAGCAAAAAATATTTGACCATTTATTCACCACAAAGCCTGTAGGTCAAGGTACAGGGTTAGGGCTATCAATTGCTCGTCAAATTATTGTTGAGAAACATGGAGGGACTCTGGAAGTGAATTCCGCATCTGGGCAAGGCTCAGAGTTTGTAATTACTCTTCCAATTCGTTAAGTATGGCAGCACATCCTAAATTCTACAGAAAAATTAATATTAGTTAGACATGAAGCAGTTACTTGGAAGCAATTTTGGGGAATTCTAAAACTGTAGTTCAAAAACTGCATTTTCAAAATTTATTTATGAATAACTCGCTTAAACACTCAATAGACGCTCTCAATGTCTCTTTAGAACGTGATGTATTCTTGCGTACATTAATTCGAGAATTATCTGGGACTTTGCAGGACGTAGTTGGTCTAGAAGAAGCCTCTGGATTTATTAGCGTAGTTGGTGAAAGGATGGGTAGACAGCTAAACCAAGATTACAAGTCTGCCTTGGTAGTTTCCCATCTTTCCCCTCAACAAGTTGCTGATGTCTTAGTTGATTTAAAAAGACGAATTCAAGGCGACTTTTATGTTATTGAACAGAATGATGAAAAAATTGTGTTTGGTAATCGCGTCTGCCCGTTTGGCGAGAAAGTGCTTGATCGTCCTGCTATGTGTATGATGACTTCAAACGTTTTTGGGACTATAGCAGCTGACAATTTAGGATATGCCAAAGTCGAACTGCAAGAAACCATTGCAGAGGGTGCTGCTGGATGTAAAGTTGTGATTTATCTAAAACCCACAGTTGAGTCGGAGGATGCGGAAGGTCGAGAATACTTTAGGGGACTAGAAGCGGTGTAGACTCTTCAGCACTAAGCCGACTAAAGGTTATGAGCTTAGTGCAGCTAGCTGTGTAAAGTATAGTCAAACTCTGAAATTAAAAGCCACATGACTCCCGAACAATTTCTTGAACTTGCCAGAGTTTTACCAGAACCTTTACTTCTGGTAAACAGTGAGGGTCATCTGCTGGCAACCAATCAACCATTAGCGGATATGGTGGGGTTACGCCGTCAGGAATTACGGGGCAGAATGCTTGTTGAGCTTGTAACTGAGTCTTCTGACGAGATTTTAAAGTACTTGCAAGCTTGTTCAAGTAGTAGAGCAATGGTTTTGGGCTGCTTGACTTTATGTAAGAATGACGGACAAAAGTTAATATGCCGTAGTCAAGGAGCAGTTATTCAACCCTGGTCTACTAAGTCTTCAGCTCTAATTCTCCTACGCTTAGAAAATAGAGTTATAGCCAACAATAATTTTGTTCTGCTTAATAAAAAAATAGACGAACTAGCAAAAGAAGTCCAGAAACGCAAACAGGCAGAGGAAGCACTCTGGAAAGCGAATCAAGACTTAGAAATTCGTGTTGATAAGCGGACAACTGCTTTACAAAAAACACTAAATGAACTGCAACTCACCCAATCTCAACTAATTCAAGCCGAGAAAATGTCTGGTTTGGGTCAAATGGTTGCTGGTGTCGCCCATGAAATTAATAACCCCGTAAACTTTATTTATGCTAATCTTCACCATGCACAAAAATACACTGAAGATTTAATGAATTTGATACAGATGTATCAACAGATATATCCAAATAGTCCTATGGAAATACAAGAGCAAATACAACTAATAGATTTGGATTTTCTAATCAAAGATATAATTAAACTCTTTCAGTCAATGCGAGTAGGAACAGAGCGTATTCAGAAAGTTGTTAAATCGCTGCGAAACTTCTCTAGACTTGATGAAGCATCACTTAAATCGGTCAATATTCACGAAGGAATTGACAGTACTTTAATGATTTTGGAACACCGCTTACAAGCTATCCAGGAGTATCCAATTACAATTATCAAAAAATACGGTCAGCTGCCCAATATAACTTGTTATCCTTGTCAACTCAATCAGGTATTCATGAATATTATTGCCAATGCGATCGATGCACTTGAGGAATCAGCGATAATAACCCACGAGCAAAAATTAACAACGTATAATCCCCAAATTCAAATTCACACTAATATACTTGATGACAAATGGGTAACTATTACTGTTGCTGATAATGGAGTAGGAATAAATGAAGAAATAAAATCAAAATTATTTGACCCTTTTTTCACTACTAAACCTGTAGGTAAAGGTACTGGACTAGGATTATCTGTTAGCTATCAGATTATAGTTGAAAAACACGGTGGAGAAATTAGCTACTCCTCTACTTCTGGAAAAAGTACAGAATTTGTAATTAAGATTCCTGTTAGATAAATTGACTTAAAATGAACTAATACTTTAAATATCAAAAATAGTTATAATAATCTATTTAAAGTTTAAATTTTAATTTAAAATCTTTCGGAATAGAGTTAAAAGTCGGTTATTTAAGAGTAGATAATTATTATTTGATTAAATAAGTAGAAGGGCTTAATTAAATCAAAGCTCTTAGAGAAGGGAGTTTCCACGCCACTTCCTTCAAGTCGGCAGAGCCGACGACACTTGCTTCAACACGGGAAACCCGCGCAACGCAGTGTCTCCCCATGAGCGACTAACGTTAGCGAAGCGGTAGCGACGTTAGGAGCGTTACCCGTAGAGTAAGCGGCTCTAGCCCTTGAGTACCTTAATATAGAGCGATAAATCGCTCACTACGAACAAAAGCTTGATCTTAGTATTTAATTACGTCTATCTACTTATTAAAGATGACTAATAGTTAACGATTAACTATTAGCCATCAACAAAAGTACAATCTACAACTCTTCTGGTTGCCTAATAGAAATTGTACTTACCTGAGTTCTGTCAACAATTGATGCTTGTAAGATTGGGGTATGGGAGATGGAATTGTTAGCCAATGTAAACAGCGGATTTGACAAAATCCCTGCTATGGAAGTAGCAATTAACGTTATCACTAACCCAACTTGCAAAGGTCTTAACCCAGGCAAATTCCAACGCACTTCTGGATAATTCTTCACTACGTCAGACATTTCTTGAGGTTCTTTGACCACCATCATCTTAACTACGCGAATGTAGTAGTAGATGGAGACAACACTAGTAACCAAGCCTAGTAAAACTAACCCGTACAGACCTGCTTGCCAACCAGCCCAGAACAAGTAAATCTTACCGAAAAACCCAGCTAGTGGTGGAATACCGCCCAAGGAAAGCAGGGAGATACTCAATGCCAATGTTAAGAGTGGATCTTTTTGATACAAACCTGAGTATTCGGCAATCTGGTCGGTTCCTGTTCGCAGAGAGAATAAGATTATGCAGGTAAAGCCGCACAAGTTCATGAACAGGTAAACCAGTAGATAAAATATCATACTGGCATACCCTGCTTGTGTGCCAGCAATCAAGCCGATCATCACAAACCCAGCTTGGGCAATGGATGAATAAGCTAGCATCCGTTTCATGCTGGTTTGAGCGAGGGCGACTACGTTACCCAAGATCATACTGAGAACGGCCAGAGCAGTGAAGACAAACCTCCACTCGTCTGCAACAAGGGGGAAGGCTGTTGTCAGCAAGCGGATGGCTAGGGCAAACCCAGCTGCTTTGGAGCCAACAGATAAAAAGGCAATCACCGGGGTGGGAGCGCCTTCGTAAACGTCTGGTGTCCACTGGTGGAAAGGTGCAGCAGAGATTTTGAAGCCAATACCTGCAATTACAAAAACAAGGGCAATAACTAAACCTAGGGATTGACCAAGGTTAGCTGTGGCAATGCCGTTAGCGATCGCACTCAGTTCAGTTTCTCCACCCGATAAGCCGTACAACAGTGATACGCCATACAAAAACACTGCTGTACTAGAAGCTCCAATTAACAGGTATTTCAGTGCCGCTTCATTAGAGCGGGGGTCACGCTTGGTATAACCTGTGAGTAAGTAAGAGGAAATACTCAGGGTTTCTAGAGAGATGAAAATCATCACCAACTCACTAGCCCCGGATAGAAACATGCCTCCTAGGGTAGCGGACATCAAAATAGCAATGAATTCTGCTAAGGCGGTGCCACTCTGCTCTACGTAGCGAATTGACATCAATATAGTCACAACGGCAGACAAAGCAATAACACCGCGAAAGACGATACTGAGGTCGTCACCATTAAAGCCACCGCTAAAAGAAATGGGATTGGCAGCATCCCATTGAAAATACAGGGCGACAATCGAAGTAAGTAAACCTGCGATCGCTAGATATCCAATCCAGCGTGAGGATGTACGCCCCAAAATCAAATCAACAATCAAAACCCCCAAGAGGGTGATAATTACAATCCCCTCTGGCAAAATCGTTCCAGCATTTAACTGGGATGCAAGATTAGCAAAATCCATGAGATATATAGGTTTTGGCGATTAGACATTAAGGCTAACTTTGTTTATTCTATCTATTGTTCTTCACCAAAGTTACATTTACTTTTCTATTTGTGTGTAAAGGTGTGCTCAGATAAAAGTGGCTGATGGCATGGTAGAGCATATTATCAGACCTTGATATTATCTCTACTATCTTTACTATCAGATTAAATTATGTTGAAGTTGAAATTAGCAATTTACATTTAAAGTTAATAACAGCTTTCTGTAGTTAATCAGATTCTTTATCAAACATTAATTTTCACACAAATAAGCAGTTCAGTAGATAACTGAACTGCTCATATACAAACTATACAGATTAATTATTTATTAAACTGCGGACTTTAAGATTTTGCGCTAGGCAAACCCAGCTTGTGTATTTGCCTTGCTGAATGATCTCAAGACTTAATAGCGTCGCGAGTATCCACCACCACCAGAGCGAGTACTTTTCTCCTCCCGTGGTCTGGCTTTATTAACTTTCATCACACGCCCCATCCATTCGGCGCCGTCCAAAGCCTCAATGGCAGCATCTTCTGCGGCTGCTGATTCCATTTCTACGAAACCAAAGCCCCGTGCACGACCAGTTTCCCGATCAGTAGGTAATTGAACTCGCTTCACAGTGCCGTAATCAGAAAATACTTTAGTGAGGTCGTCTTGCGTGACGGTGTAGGATAGGTTCCCTACGTAAATAGACATGAAACTCTCCAGAATCCATTGATGCAGAGATGTTTACCCGGATAACCGCTTGTAATTATTACTAAAAACAAGATCCGTATCGCCGTTAACTTCTCCAAGATTATCCTACCATAACTTTATATCTGGCCAAGTTCAAATCCGTTCATTTGTTCTGAGGTATGGTAAAATGCATCGGTTTTATCTATCCTGACTATTTTTTTAGCTTATTGTCAATAGACCTCTTGCATAAATGCTTAAATTGTCACGTTGAGCGGAGCGAAACATCTCGGAGATTCTTTCCTGCGGAACGCTACGCGAACCCTCCACTACGTTCTGGCCAGAATGACACTCATAATTTTCGGACTTTTGCAAGAGGTCTAATTAAAAAATCAGGCTTGTACATCAAAGTTCTCTGGATCTATTCTCCAATTTACCCAGAGAATCGCCTCACGTGCTGACTTAGTATTAGGGGGAACACGCAAAATATGAATAAATCCTGTACTGGGACACGTCTGTCAACTGGATTGCGGGTTCGCCTTCTGCATAGGGGCGATTTTGATTGTCGAATCGAAGGTGAAGCGGGCGATCGCATATATATTATGTAATTGTTAATTTCTCAAAACCAAAAATCCAGCCACATTCTGTAATTAATGATTAATAAGACTGATTTTTTTTACATCATACATAATCAAAATTTATAACTCCAAAATAAAAATCACATATACTAGGTTACTGTAATTTTTCTATTTGCTTTCCTATCAGTTCTGGCGGAGTCAAAAAAAAATGTTGTTTTTTTATTTGCCTCACAGATAACTTATTTAATCTACGAATAATTAGAAAATTCAAATTTCTGCTTCAATTGGCTAATTCTATCCAGAAGTATTATGCTGAAAGCAGCATACGAACTATCATAAAAAATAATCTTAGGCTCCTTAAAGCCAAATGCATTATAAGCAACTTTTACGGCTTCAGAGGCTTTTTCACGATTAATCCGTTCAGTCGAAAACGCAATCTTGCGCGACTTATCTCGATAAACTGGAATCAAAGCCTCTTGCTCAGGTGTTAGCTTTTAAATCAGCGACATACCGCTAACTTTCAAGTTCGTATTCCTGCTAAATTTTCACAATCCAATGACCTTGGGGAATAGAAATAGCATTATGCTCCTGGTGAGAAAGCAATGCCGTTTCTGAAAACACACGCAAATAGATTGTGCTATGTTTTTCGTATAATTCTGCTTTTACCTCAGTAATACAATGCTTATACACTGTAAATTCCACTTGTATCAAAGTTAAGTGCAGTATCTTTTGTCCTTCCACTTGCTGCACAGGCAGTAAAATGACATCACCTTGACGAATTGCTTGCATAGTTTTGTTTCCTTGAGATGAGTACAAACCCTACTTCGCTTTTGCTCTCAAGTTTGATTTAATTTTGTCACAACATATGTAAAAGTGAGGCAATAAAGGAGCGGAGGAGGTAAGTGAAAAACTACTCTTGTCCCTCCATCTCCTAATCTCCTCCTCCTCTTACCCCCTCCCTTCAGTTACAAAAGGGTATTCTCGTATTACACTTCAGGGGTATTTTGAAAACTGTAGTCGCCAATTCTGCGCTAGATAAGTTAAAGATTGAAGTAGCTAGATCACACTCAGCGTTCCCCTACCCTATCCTCTGGGAAGGACTACGCCCGAAGTTTAGGGAATTTTAACTCTGACAGGCAGTTTGTGTGAGGATTAAATCACGGCCCTAAGCGTGACGTTTTATCTTGACAATTCGCCGAAATTACCTCAATTTGACTGTTTAGCTTAGCAGCTATTCTTTTTTTTGAAATTTCCATGTCAACTCTCGTCATCGTCGAATCTCCAACCAAAGCTCGTACCATTCGCAACTACCTGCCAAAAGACTATCGGGTGGAAGCGTCTATGGGTCATGTGCGTGACCTACCCCAATCGGCTAGTGAAATTCCCGCCAATGTGAAAGGGGAAGCATGGGCACAGCTTGGGGTGAATGTGGACGCCGACTTTGAACCGGTATATGTTGTCCCGAAAGACAAAAAGAAAGTTGTCACCCAGCTCAAAGAAGCCCTCAAAGATGTAGATGAACTAATCCTGGCAACAGACGAAGACCGGGAAGGTGAAAGCATTAGTTGGCATTTATACCAATTGCTTAAGCCGAAAGTTCCAACAAAGCGGATGGTGTTTCACGAAATTACTCAAGATGCTATCAAAAAAGCTCTGAAAAACTGTCGTAATGTCGATGAACAGTTGGTTCGTGCCCAAGAAACACGGCGGATTTTAGATCGGCTTGTGGGTTATACTTTGTCTCCTCTGTTATGGAAAAAAATTGCCTGGGGGTTATCTGCTGGGCGGGTGCAATCCGTAGCTGTACGACTTTTAGTCATAAAAGAACGCCAACGCCGCGCTTTCCATGAAGGTACATATTGGGATTTAAAAGCTAGTTTGGTGCAAGAAAAAGCTCCTTTTAGCTCTCAGTTGATAACACTGGGAGGAACCAAAATAGCTAATGGCAGTGATTTCGATGCTGCAACTGGACAAATTGCCGCAGGTCGCAATGTTATATTGCTCAACGAAAACCAAGCAGTAGCTCTTAAGGAACGCCTGACTGGAAAAACTTGGAACGTCACTGACATCGAAGAACGTCCAGTAACGCGAAAACCTGCCCCCCCGTTTACTACCTCGACACTGCAACAAGAATCTAACCGAAAACTACGTTTATCAGCACGGGACACGATGCGGATTGCTCAGAACTTATACGAGCAAGGTTATATTACCTATATGCGGACAGATTCGGTGCATTTGTCGGATCAGGCGATCGCTGCTGCCCGTAGCTGTGTAGAAAAGCTTTACGGACAACAGTACCTCAGTCCCCAACCTCGGCAATACACCACCAAATCTAAAGGCGCACAAGAAGCACACGAAGCAATTCGCCCCGCAGGTAGTACCTTCCGTACCCCCCAAGAAACTGGTTTGGGTAGCCGGGAACTGGCTGTTTACGATTTAATTTGGAAGCGTACCGTCGCTTGCCAAATGGCTGATTCCCGCCAAACTCAAATTTCTGTGCAGTTACAAGTTGAAGACGCCGGATTCCGTTCTTCTGGCAAGCGCATTGACTTTCCAGGATACTTACGCGCCTACGTCGAAGGTTCAGACGATCCCGAAGCAGCACTGGAAGACCAAGAGATCATCTTACCTAAACTCAAGGTAGGAGATCATCCGAATTGTACAGAATTAGAAGCAGTTGGGCACGAAACTCAACCGCCAGCTAGGTACACTGAAGCTACCTTGGTGAAAACTTTAGAAAGCGAAGGCATCGGTCGTCCTAGTACGTATGCCAGTATCATTGGTACTATCATTGACAAGGGTTATACCCAGTTGGTAAGTAACGCGCTCATTCCTACCTTCACTGCCTTTGCTGTCACCGACTTGCTAGAAAAACATTTCCCGGATATTGTGGATCCCAGCTTTACCTCTAAGATGGAGCAAACTTTAGACGATATTGCCGAAGGTGAAGTTGCCTGGCTACCTTACCTGCGGGAATTCTATCTAGGAGACAAAGGTCTGGAAACCCTGGTTAGAGAACAAGAAAACCAGATTGATGCCACTAAAGCTAGGACTGTAGAACTAGAAAATTTAGATGCCAAAGTCCGCATTGGTAAATATGGGCCGTACATCGAAGTTGGAAATGGTGACACTGTGATCACCGCCTCCATTCCCAAAGATTTAACACCAGCTGATCTCGACCCTAAACAGGTAGAAGTACTGCTGCGGCAAAAAACTACCGGGCCCGACCAACTCGGTCGCCATCCAGAAACCGGTGAACCAATTTATGTGAAAATTGGTGCTTACGGCCCTTATGTCCAGTTGGGTGACAAGTCTGATGAAAACCCCAAACCTAAACAAGCTTCCCTACCCAAAGGCGTCACCCCGGAAACTGTGACTCTGGACATGGCTATTGGTCTTTTAGCACTACCGCGAACATTGGGAGTTCATCCTGCTACTGGCGGCAAGATCCAAACAAGTTTGGGACGTTTTGGGCCTTATGTCGTTCATGACCAAGGTAAGGAGGGAAAAGATTACCGCTCCCTCAAAGCTACTGACAATGTATTGACAATTTCTCTAGAACGTGCATTAGAATTATTGTCCGAACCGAAAAAAGGACGCAATTCCACCAACAGCAAGTCTAAGGCAGCCTTACGCGAATTGGGTACACATCCAGAAGATGGCGAACCAATCAACATCTACGATGGCCCCTATGGCCCTTACATTAAGTATGGCAAAACCAATGTGAGTATTCCAGAAGGTCAATCAGTGGAAGGCATATCACTGTCTGAGGCGCTGAAATTGCTGACAAATAAAGCATCAACAGCAAAATCGACTCGTAAAACGAGTAAATCAACAAGTTCTCGATCTAAATCAACTACTAAGGCGTCAACCACTACGAAAAAAACTGTTGCGAAAAAAAATAATGCAGAAGGTTAATTAAAGTCAGGAGTCAGGAGGAGCTAATACGGTCTTCTCCCAACCCGAAGGAGCGTCTTGTAAGAAGGGGAACCACTGCGTTGCGGGGCTTTACCCCGTTGTACAAAGTGGCATGAGATACCGCCTATGGCAACAGCGCCGATTCACCGTGTCTGCAAGCGTCTGGAGCAGAGCAAGTAGGTTCAGGAGTCAAGAGTTAGAAGACAGAAATTTATGGTAAGCGAGTTTTTTTACCATTGACTAAATGGCTTACGACTATGACGATTTATTACTGATTCAAAATACCTGTCCTTGATAGGTGTAGTCCGGCAGCTTGGTAATGTGATACTCTAAGAATTAAGGTAGAAGACAACACCAAATTTTAGAAGTGGCTAATGTCCCAAACGCGGGAGAGTGTGTCAGCCCGGTTGGAAGCCAGAGGTGCGAAAATACACTAGTTGTTGCGTACCTGTTAATCAAAAATTGAGGTAGTATCTCAGGAGCGGTCAGTTCAATGGACTATATAGAAAAGGTGCTGGAAAAGCTTAAGGAATTAGCACGCAAGCTAATTGAGAGCCTGCTAGGGCCGGAGGCTGAGCCGGAACCGGAACTGATTCCGATTCCTGTAAATGAACGATCGCGCCGTCGATAAGAGCATTAAGCGTGCTAAATTCGACATTACAACCCTTAAGCATTTTAGTACTGCATGGGCCAAACCTCAATTTGTTAGGACAAAGAGAACCAGGTATTTATGGCTCTTTGACTCTGCATGAAATTAGTCGCCTGTTAGAAGAAGAAGCACTAAAGTCACAGGTGAAAGTTTTTTCAGTACAATCAAATCATGAAGGGGTTTTGGTAGATACTATTCATGAAGCATTAGGACAATATCAGGGAATTTTAATTAATGCAGGAGCATACACCCATACAAGTGTAGCTTTGCGTGATGCGATCGCAGCTGTTAACCTGCCTACAGTAGAAGTACATCTAAGTAACATTTACCGCCGAGAAGATTTTCGTCATCATTCGTATATTGCTCCAGTAGCCATCGGGCAAATAAGTGGTTTTGGTGTTCACAGTTATTTATTAGGTTTACAAGCTTTAGTGCATATTTTAAGAAAGGATAAGGTGTAAAGAAGGCGTTATTTGAGATTAGAGGCTCCTGGAGATTAAGCCACTAGTATAGTGTGGCGAAAATAAATCACCTATTCACAATCGGTCAAACGCTTGCGATATGACAATTATGAATTATGTAAAGCCTTCTCTTCTCTACGATAGGCTGCGCCAACCAACATAGATATGTTTAAAGCGCAGTGAGACGTAGCCCCAGAGCGAAGTACAAATTACACAAAGTAAGGGTAGGGTAGGATAAAGTATTAAACGTTTTAACCTGCCATCCTTCAGGAATTTTATGCGCTACTCTGTTATGAGTCGATTTAGAGGCACTTTATTGGGAGCATTCCTAGGAGAAAGCTTAATCTCTGATCGCGAAACAAAGTCTGAGAATTGCTTGCATTTCGGCAAAATGGCAGTTGTGGGTACTGAAAGTTTAATAACGCTCGGCAGATTAGATGTAAATGACTGGATAGCGCGTCAACAACCAGAATCTCCTCATTTAGACGCAACTGATATCATCTCAATAAAAGTAGTTCTTGCCACATTACCAGTGGCACTTTTTTTTCACGACAATACAATTAAACTACGACAAAATTTGCTACGTGTGCTACAAATCTGGGAGGATGACCCAGTGATCAGAGATGCAACATTAGCAGTAGGATATGCGATCGCTCAATCTCTCAATGAAAAACTTGACCCACAAACTTTTATTCCACAAACAATTGCTTTTCTTGGAGAAACGCCGACATCAGTACCACAACAATTATTAAAAGTTCATACTTTGTTAGAGCAAGGAGCTGGATTAGAAAGAGCGCAAGCCGAGTTGAGTAGGGAAGAAAAGCTGAGTAACACTATTGCTATAGCATTTTACTGTTTTCTTAGTACATTAGAAGACTTTCGCCTTGCAGTTTTGCGAGCTACCCACAATAGCGGTTCCACGATGCAAGATACTACACGTTTAAAACTACAGGCTACAGGTGCAATTACTGGAGCTTTATCTGGAGCATATAACAGTACAGCAGGTATTCCTGTAAATTGGCGAGTCTTGCTCTCACAAGCAAATTTAACAGCATGGGGACTGGCCAACTTTTCTCAAATGCTAAAATTAGCTGATGCGCTTTTGGCTGTGTGGTCAGGAATGTATAATTTCGCTTTAAATCCCAGCGAGTTAAGAGAGGGCGGATGTGCCACATTTTTGGAAGTTACTCCGCTCTGCGTCTACGCAGCTCCTCGCATCATCCGGTCGCGTTAATGCTACTCTCACTAAACAACAGTGCGGTTGTGAAATGCTAAACACCACCAATGAAATCAGTAACCACCTTTTTTAGTATTTTTATATACCACAATTACTTAGCAAACCCTCAATCTTAGTGTGCAGGTAGCTATTGTGGCAAATCGGCTTCAACCAGCTCCTACCACTGAAGTTGCGATAGCGGAAGCCGCAGATCAGACTTTTCTTCGGATTGTCTTATTTTGAGCTATCAAAGTCAGCAACTGCAGGTAGAGGTAATGAAAACGCAGCAATTTTTGCAGTTCTTGACCCAGCAATTGACTTACTGGCGGCGACAGTACAAAGCACTACGTCGCAAGGTAAAGTTGTTTGGAAAAAACACAAGTCCTGACGGTCAAAGCTATAAAGAGGAATTTCACAAGACTATCTTCAGGAATGTCCGCCTATATCTCTCAAAGAATAGTGATAAAGGCGGACACCGAAAACGAGGGATAGCCTTAAGTTCAATGGCAAAATCGGTCAAAACTAATAAAAGCACGCATACAATCTTTTTAAGTTGGGTACATGAACAGCGTTCCTGTGTGATTTTGGCGATCGCAATAGTAACTTTAACAGGCATAATTGGGCATAAATTCTACAACCAGCCCCAACTCAAAGTAGGAACTCCTGCACCACAGACGATTAGAGCACCCTACACAGCTAGTATCGAAGATAAGAAAAAAACAGAAGCTCAGCGCAAAGCCGTCAGTAAAAATTCCATCTCAGTGTTGATGGTCGATGTGCAAATGAATGAACAGATCGACCAATATCTACAACAACTTTTGGATAATGGCGACGAAATTCGTGCCCTTGCTGGCTCATTTCCTTTTTTTGACACTTCAATTTTGCCTATCTCCATTCAGCGTTACCTCCGCTCTTGTCCTGAACCAGAATGGCAAGCACTGCAAGTAGCTTTAGAAAATACTAAAAATAATCAAAAGCAAGCCACAGCACAACAAACCTCTACACCTGGGAAAACTTCTGCTGTTAAGCAGACTGGTGCTTGGTGGAACGCACCTACAGGACTACCTCCAGAGGATGCAAAACCCATTGATTTTTCTAAAAACATCAACTTTACTCAAGCAGTAGCCGAACTAGCAGCTTACCGGATCACAACTTCTGAAAAAAACTTGTCCTCACTGATTGCC
Organism: Nostoc sp. MG11; assembly: GCF_014904695.1. GTDB lineage: Bacteria > Cyanobacteriota > Cyanobacteriia > Cyanobacteriales > Nostocaceae > Komarekiella. The sequence goes on from NZ_JACXXN010000019.1 coordinate 32,942, forward strand.
CACATATCCCAAGCACGTCAAGCATATACCCAAGCCACTGCTAAACTTTTACAGTTGGAGACACTTAACCTAGAAGCAATATACGAGGAAACTGTTCTTTTAGACTTATCAGATGAGGAGTGGCTAAAAACACAAACAGGAATCCATCAGAGTGCCGAGCGGATTCTCACCCAAGGTATCCCATCGGGACTGCCAAAAAATATTTTACAAGATGCAGTGAACCTGCAAGTGCAAGTGTTTGTACCTAAAGCGGCCGAATCCTTAGCAAGCAGACTGTTATTGGCCGTACTCCAGCCGAATCTAAAGAACGATCAAGAACAAACTACACAACAAGCTCAAAAGGCAGTCGATGGGGTGACACCCGTGATGGTGGAGGTGCAGTATGGTCAGGTAATTGTCAGCAAGGGAGAGCAGATTAATGCGTGGGACTTTGAAGTGCTGGAGCATTATCGCCTGATTCGTCGGGAAGTTAACTGGTCGGAGTTGACGAAGTTAGGAGGTATTATTACGGTTGCAGTTGGCATTTTTGTCTTTGTAGAACGCCATATTAAGAACCAATTGCGACAACGCGATCGCCTGTTGGTATTGCTGCTTACCCTGAGTACGCCAGGACTAGTAACGATGGGTATACCGTACACCTCTTGGAGTGCCATTGGTTTATTGTTAGGTAGCTTCTATGGCCCCACTTTAGGAGTAACAGTTGTGGGATTGCTGTTGCTGTTACTAGGAATTAGTTTAGATATCAGCAAGATTTCGCTTTTAGCTGGTGCTGCGGGTGGAATATTGGGGAGTTCCTTGGCGCAACGACTGCGATCGCGTGAAGAACTGGCATTATTGGGTATTGCCATTGCTTTAACTCAAGGCGGCATTTACCTAATTGTTAAGCTTTTAATCGGTGAAGCATTTGGTTCAACATGGTATATCGTACTCCGAGAAGCCGCGTTATTTGCTTTATCTGGCTTAGCTTGGAGTGTTGTAGCTTTGGGCTTGAGTCCTTATCTAGAAAAACTTTTTGACTTAGTCACTCCAATCCGTTTAGCAGAACTGGCAAACCCCAACCGCCCCTTACTAAAACGACTTGCTACTGAAACTCCTGGGACTTTTCAGCATACCTTGTTTGTATCTACCCTTGCCGAAGCCGCTGCTAAAAAACTGGGATGCAATGTCGAGCTGGTAAGGGCCGGAACACTATATCACGATATCGGCAAAATGCACGACCCTCTTGCTTTTATTGAAAATCAAATGGGGGGCCCAAATAAACATGATACAGAGATTAAAGACCCTTGGAAGAGTGCAGAAATTATTAAAAAGCACGTCAGTGAAGGGTTAGTAATGGCGCGTAAACACCTTTTGCCCACAGCGATTCAAGCTTTTATACCGGAGCATCAAGGGACGATGCTGATTGCTTATTTCTATCATCAAGCCCAGCAAATGGCGCAGGAAGACCCCAGTCTAACAGTAGACGAAGCAGACTTTCGTTACGATGGTCCAATTCCCCAATCACGGGAAACAGGAATTGTAATGTTGGCAGATTCCTGTGAGGCGGCGCTGCGATCGCTCAAGGACGCTTCCCCAGAACAAGCTTTAACGATGCTTAACAACATCCTCCGTGCCAGATGGCAAGATGATCAAATGATAGATTCTGGGATAACACGCAAAGAAATGTCACAAATCGCCCAAATATTCGTGGAAGTTTGGCAGCAATTCCATCACAAACGTATTGCTTATCCCAAGTTACAGGCTAGTAATACTGCGCGGAATTCGTAATTCATCTTTGATTGAGTCAGTTCGGCGTTAAACAAAATGGTTACTTTAACTATTCGTTTAACAGACGAGAAACACAACAGATTAAAAGAACTTGCTCAAGCTAAAGGCATAAGTGTTAACAAGCTGATTGAAGAACTTTCCACCATAGCTTGATCAAAATTTAATGCCAGTACTAAATTTAAAGCAATGGCTGCAACTGGCAACCTAGAAGAAGGCTTAAGAATACTGGCTAAACTTGATACTCTAACAGAATAGAAATAAGAGAGCTTATATCGCAATTACAGTTAAGTTAAGTGCAATCTAGCCAGATAATCGCTGCCAAGTAAGTTCTTTTGTAGCCTCATCCCAATGCCAGCGCAATAAATTGGCGGGTTGATTTGCGGTAATTCCTGGTAAAGCGATCGCCCTTGCCGTTGGCTTTGCTATCGCTTCTCTAGGTGCGTTGGTAGCTAGCGCGATGGCATTTTCCACATCACAAATTCCCCACTTCACCAAATTCTGCACTCCCACTAATAAAGGCAAAGTAGTTCCTGATAAAGTACCATCTGGCAATCGTGCCTTACCATTTTTTACTTCAATTTGCCGACTATCCCAAGGATACACCCCATCAGGTAATCCCAGAGGTGCGAGAGCATCACTGACAAGAAAAAGTCCTTGAGAAAAAGGAGAATAGCTAGCACGAAGTAAGATTTGTAGCATCGTAGGCGAAACGTGCTCACCATCAGCAATCAAACCACACATTACATTAGGATGGATAATTGCTGCTCCCAGTAATCCCGGTTCGCGATGATGTAATGATGGCATAGCGTTGAAAGCGTGAGTTACCATCGTCGCACCCAATTCAAACGCACGTTGCGCTTCGGCGGCTGTTGCTTGAGAATGTCCTAAACTAACGGTGATTCCTAAAGAACGCAAATAGGGAATGACTTCACCAGTTGGATCTAACTCCGGTGCGAGAGTAATGACTTTTACAACATGAGCATAATTGCCTAAAACCCGCTTGACTTCCGCAATTGTTAGGGGTAACAGGTATTCTGCTGGGTGTGCGCCGCGCTTTTGGAAATTCAAAAATGGGCCTTCTAGATGTACTCCCAGAATTTTGGCCCCTGCTTGTTGATTGGGGAGAATATCAGCAATGACAGCAAGCGATCGCTGAATATTTTCTACTGAAGTTGTCACTAACGTCGGTAAAAATCCATCTACTCCAACATCCCACAAAAATTGAGAGATTTTCTGGAGCATATAAGCATTTTCTGGATGTAAATCGGGAAATGCCAATCCTAATGCGCCATTAATCTGCAAATCGACGCCGCCTAAAGAAATCCAGTCACCAGCAACGTCCACCACTTGCAGATCGTCTGCTGGAGGACGTTTGAGAACTGTACCCATTGGTAAAATTTGCTCAATTATGCCCTCTTGACCAATTAAGAGCATCTGCAAATCTTTGTAACCGGGTACTCTAGCATTGATAATGTCTATGTTTTTCGCGTTGGGATTTAGTGTTGCTTTGGTCATCACATTAGCTAGAGAATAAGTAAATCTGACCCGATTTTAGATGCAACAATCGGCGATTAATCCAAAATCTAAAATTCTATGACTCCTCTTATCGGTATTATCATGGGCAGCGATTCCGATTTGCCCACTATGAAAGATGCGATCGCCATCTGTGAAGAGTTTGGTATCGAGAACGAAGTAGCGATCGTTTCTGCTCATCGTACCCCAGAACGCATGGTGCAATATGCCCAACAAGCTCACAAACGCGGCATTAAGGTAATTATCGCTGGTGCGGGTGGTGCTGCTCATCTCCCCGGAATGGTAGCATCTTTAACCCCACTTCCTGTAATTGGTGTTCCCATACCCACCCGTCACTTGCAAGGTGTTGATTCTTTGTACTCGATTGTACAAATGCCTGCGGGTATCCCGGTGGCAACAGTGGCAATAGGTAGTGCCAAAAATGCTGGTCTTTTAGCAATACAAATTCTCGCTACCCAACAGCCAGAATTACTAGAAAGAGTTCAACAATATCGCCAAGACTTATTTGAATCAGTAATTGCAAAGCAAACAAAACTAGAACAACTGGGCTATAAGGAATATTTACAACAAATGCTTTAAGTAAGGGTGAGTTCGATAAACCTCTTGCTGCCTTGAATTTTAGCCTCTTTAAAAGTATAAGTAAAAAGCTATGTTGTTTATAGATTTTTTGTTATCTATTAGACCTCTTGCATAAGTCAATATTTGTTAAATCGAACCATAAATGAACACAGCGGAAAGTTTGCGCGTCCTGGTTTACTGGCGCAAAACTATTAATTACGTCTACCTACTTAATAGCCTCCCAAATACTTACCTTTTAGAGGATGTTTTAAAAGGGTCTTTTGTTGTCATGCTGTAGCTTGCTTCCCGCAAGGTACACAGCGAAGCATCTGGTGTATGTACCCAAAACCTTAGATTCTTCCTTGCGCTTCTCTACGATAGGCTCCGCCCTAAGCATAGCTATGCCGCAGGCTTTACGTTCCACACCCTGCGGGAAGCCGCAGAAGCGTCTACGGAATGACAGTTTTATACCTTGTTGGACTTTTAAAACATCCTTCTTACTCATACTTACTATTTAATATTTTTCCCGAATTTACACATTCAATGCCAATATTCTTTTGCTTGAATTGGAAAGCCAGGAATCTATATAAATAGAACTTTATGATATCTATAGATTATTTTTTATTCATTAATAACTTACTAACTACTCATGGAAATAGATAAACTTTTACTTATACCTGCCATCTAATATTTATTTAACAATTAACGTTTCTAAATGAACCATTTTATCTTAAAAGCCTGTACACTAATTTGAACAAGCTTAGCAACAACTTATATTCATAACGAAACTGAGTAAGTCAATTCATCCAAGATTTGACCAAATTAGTCAAAACCAGCTTTTTTATTACAAAAGGCTGAAATCGGCAAAATGGCTAGAGCTTTAAATCCTCATTAATAACGCAGTAGACATGAGTTTTCTTTTGTCTCAATTTTCATGTTTAAAAAATAAACTTCGCCTTTAAGGAGACATTATGACAGAATTTTTTAATCAACTTTCTCGCCGTAAATTTATTTTTACAGCCGGAGTATCTATGAGTGCTGTATTCCTTAAAGGTTGTTTAGGAAATCCTCCTGAAAACCTGACTGGTGGTAGCACACAAGCACAGTCGGCGGCTGTGCCTGTTGCTCAACTTAGCCCTGAACAAACGCCAGAAACTACTACAGTCAAGTTGGGATATATTCCCATTGTGGAAGCGGCTCCTCTAATTATTGCTAAAGAAAAAGGCTTTTTTGCTAAGTATGGCATGACCAAAGTTGACCTTTCTAAACAGGCTTCTTGGGGTTCAGCACGGGACAATGTAGAAATTGGTTCGGCTGGTGGTGGCATTGATGGTGGTCAATGGCAAATGCCAATGCCACATTTAATTACAGAAGGTTTAATTACCAAGGGCAATCAAAAAATTCCCATGTATGTTTTGTGTCAATTAATTACACATGGAAATGGAATTGCGATCGCCAGCAAGCACCAAGGCAAAGGTATTAGTTTACAGCTCGCTAGCGCTAAGTCCTTATTTACACAACTCAAATCCTCCACCCCTTTCACCGCCGCCTTCACCTTCCCCCACGTCAACCAAGATCTTTGGATTCGCTATTGGTTAGCGGCTGGCGATATAGATCCAGATGCAGATGTCAAGCTACTTACAGTACCGGCGGCTCAAACTGTTGCCAACATGAAAACCGGAACAATGGATGCTTTCAGTACTGGCGACCCCTGGCCTTATCGCCTTGTTCAAGACAAAATTGGTTACGTCGCAGCATTAACCGCAGAGATTTGGAAGAATCACCCCGAAGAATACTTTGCGATGAAAGCCGATTGGGTTGACAAAAATCCCAAAGCAACAAAAGCGTTACTCAAAGGCATTATGGAGGCGCAGCAGTGGTTAGATAATTTCGATAACCGCAAAGAAGCAGCTCAAATTCTGGCTGGGCGAAATTATTTCAATCTTTCTTCACCTGAGATTTTGGCAGATCCATTCCAAGGCAAGTATGACATGGGTGATGGTCGCAAAATTGATGATAAATCAATGGCAGCTTACTACTGGAAAGATGAAAAGGGTAGTGTTTCTTATCCCTATAAGAGCCATGATTTGTGGTTCATAGTTGAAAACGTTCGCTGGGGATTTTTACCAAAAGATTATCTTGCCAATAATGCAGCTAAGGCTAAAGAACTGATCAACAAAGTCAACCGCGAAGATATTTGGAAAGAAGCTGCTAAAGAAGCAGGATTTGCCGCTGCTGATATTCCTACAAATACATCCCGTGGTGTAGAAGAGTTTTTTGATGGCACCAAGTTTGACCCAGAGAAGCCAGAAGAATACTTGAAGAGTTTGAAAATCAAGAAAGTCAGTGTTTAGTCATGATTAAAGTTCGTAGTTGATGCTTTAGCGCTACAGCGCTAACTACAAACAAAGAAATAACAAATAAAATTTGAGGAGAACATAGCAAGATGACACTCGCCCAAAAACGCCCTGCAAGCCCTAAATTTAGTAACGGCTTTATATCCGGTCTGCAAAAGCAATTTCCTAATATCATACCGCCGACGATCGCGATCGCAATTTTTCTAATTATCTGGCAACTATTCGCTTTAACTCCTGGAGCTACATTACCAGGCCCAATACAGGTTGTTCGAGAAACTTGGGTACTCATTTTCTGGCCATTTTATGACAGAGGTGGCATCGATAAGGGTCTATTTTGGCAGATTCTCGCTAGCCTCAAACGGGTTGCAATTAGTTATACCCTAGCGGCGATCGTTGGTATTGGCTTGGGAATTTTGATTGGTGTCAACCAAACAATGTCCAAGGCTTTAGATCCAATTTTTCAATTACTACGAACTGTACCACCTCTGGCTTGGGTTCCGATTTCTTTGGCAGCTTTGCGACAAAATGAACCAGCCGCCCTGTTCGTGATTTTTATTACAGCGATTTGGCCGATTTTAATTAACACTGCTGTCGGCGTCACCCAAATTCCTCAAGATTACAACAACGTCGCCAAAGTTCTGCAACTTAGCCGCAAAGAATATTTCACGAATATTCTGATTCCAGCAGCGTTACCCTACATTTTTACTGGGTTGAGAATTGCGATCGGTTTGGCTTGGTTGGCAATTATCGCCGCAGAAATTGTCATGTCCGGTATTGTCGGAATTGGCTTTTTTATCTGGGATGCCTATCAAAACAACAACGTCAGTGAAGTGATTTTGGCTCTAATTTATATCGGTGTTGTTGGTCTGGTGCTAGATAAAATGATGGGTTGGCTGCAAAACAAGATTTTGCCAGCAGAACAAAAATAGTTATTCAACTTTGTGTCTTGGTGTCTCTGTGGTTTAGAAGAGAATTTTTAACCACAAAGGCACTAAGACACAAAGAAAAATGCATCATCTCAATTTACATTTTCTAAACTGCCATGTCTATATTCGTTGCTGTTGACCAGATTGAAAAAGTTTTTGAATTAACCGGTGGTGGTAAATACATCGCCCTTAAAGGAATTGACCTCCAAATAAGAAAAGGAGAATTTGTTTCTTTGATTGGTCACTCCGGTTGTGGCAAATCCACTCTCTTAAATATGATTGCGGGTTTGGATTTGCCAACTGAAGGTCTTGTGACTCTGGAAGGACAAAAGATCAGCAAACCAGGACCAGACAGGATGGTGGTGTTCCAAAATTATTCGCTATTACCTTGGCGGACGGTGAGAGAAAATATTGCTCTGGCTGTGGACTCGGTAATGAAAGGTTTACCCGCAGGCGATCGCAAAGCCATTATCGAGAAACATATCGATATGGTGGGTTTGCGTCCCCATGCTGACAAACAGCCGGGAATGTTGTCTGGTGGACAAAAACAACGCGTTGCGATCGCCCGCGCCTTAGCGATTCGTCCTAAGTTGCTATTGCTAGATGAACCATTTGGTGCTTTGGATGCACTCACACGCGGCAATTTGCAAGAACAACTCATGCAAATTTGCGAAGAAAATCAAGTTACCGCTGTGATGGTGACTCATGATGTAGATGAAGCGGTGCTGTTATCTGACAGAATTGTCATGCTGACCAATGGCCCCGAATCTAAAATTGGCGACATTCTCGAAGTAGATATTCCCAGACCCCGTAAGCGGATGGAAGTAGTAGAACATCCCAGCTACTACAGCTTGCGGAGTGAGATGATTTACTTCCTCAATCAGCAGAAACGCATCAAGAAAATTCGGGCAAGAAAAACCGCAGACATCGCCCGTCATGGGTTGGAAAAAGTTAACCTGGAAATTGGTTTTTTACCCCTTACCGCTTGCGCCCCCTTGGCGGTTGCTAAAGAAAAAGGTTTCTTTACCAAGCATGGTTTAGATGAAGTTAACCTTGTACGGGAAAGTAGCTGGCGGGGTATAGAAGATGGCATCACTGGTGGTTATTTAGATGCTGCTCAAATGCCTTCCGGGATGCCGATGTGGTTAAGTTTGGGAGGACATAATAATCAACGCTTACCAGTTGTCACCGCCCTCACCATGACTCGCAACGGTAACGCCATCACCTTGGCAAAACACTTTTACGACCAAGGTGTACACACTTTATCAGACTTCAAAAGATACCTGCTTCACACCCGTGAGCAACGGCATACAATGGGGGTAGTCCATGCCGCATCTATGCATAACTTGCTGCTGCGTTACTGGCTAGCTGCTGGTGGGATTGACCCCGATAGCGATGTGGACATGAAGACCATTCCCCCAGCTCAGATGGTAGCTGACCTAAAAACCGGAAGCATTGATGGTTACTGCGTCGGTGAACCTTGGAACTACCGCGCTGCTGTGGAAAATGTCGGTTTTACCATCGCTACCGACTTAGAAGTTTGGTTGGGACACCCCGGTAAAGTTCTAGGAGTGCGGGAAGATTGGGCAGAAAATTATCCAAATACGCATATTGCCTTGACTAAAGCTTTGTTAGAAGCTTGCCAGTATTGTGCAAATCCTGACAATGCCCAAGAGATTCGGCAAATTTTAGCAGGGCGAGAGTATGTCAGCACAGATTTAGAGTACATCCAACTCGAAGATCCAGATAGTCTCACCTGTGACTTAAACCATCCTTTACGGGATTACGCCCATCACCAGTTTTATTCTGAGTCTGCTATCAACCGCCCCAGCCGCACCGAACAAATTTGGATCATGAGTCAATTAGCGCGTTGGGGTGACACACCTTTCCCCAGAAATTGGGTAGAAATTGTTGAACGAGTGTGTCAAGTGCGTGTATTCAGCACTGCTGCACGAGAATTAGGTTTAGATATTAGCTACACTCGCCAACCCATCAAGTTATTCGATGGTACTCCTTTTAACGCCGATGACCCAATTTCCTATCTCAACAGTTTGCAGATTAAACGCGATTTTTCAATAGCAGAAGTTGTTCTTGATGCACCCAGAAGAAAAGTCGCATAACGAAAGAGGAGTGGAGGAAGAAGCCAATACAGTCCAGTTAAGGCTAAAACTTGAAACTCGCGTAGGTTGGTTGAGGAACGTAGCTTGCTTCCCGCAGGGTAACCCAATGTTCTCAAGCCTTTGTTGAGTAGAGCGACAGCAAAACCCAACCTACTATTCTCGCTCACGAGTCTTTGATATTTTCGCGCGAGTCTTTGATATTCTCGCGCGAGTCTTTGATATTCGCTCGCGAGTCTTTGATATTCGCTCGCGAGTCTTTGATATTCGCTCACAAACCTTGGAACTTTAACATTAAGCTTTTGAATTCCTAAATCGCTATGCAAAACAACAATTTTAGAACAACTAACATCGCTACAGAACAAATGGGAAGACAATTTGCAACTTCAACCAGCAGCCGCCAACCTTTCCTAGAAATTAAAGACGTTACCAAAGTCTATCCGACAAAGAAAGGCCCTTTCACTGTACTTGATGGTGTTAACCTCAACGTTGAAAAGGGCGAGTTTATTTGTGTCATCGGTCACTCTGGTTGTGGCAAATCGACGCTGCTAAATATGGTATCCGGTTTTAACTTTCCCACATCAGGTCAAGTATTACTGGAAGGAGAGCCAATTACTAAGCCAGGGCCAGACAGGATGGTAGTCTTCCAAAACTATGCTCTGCTACCTTGGCGGACTGCTTTTGAAAATATTTACCTAGCTGTTAACGCTGTTTATCCCAAAAAGCCGGAAGCTGAGAAAAGGGCGATCGTCCGGGATCATTTAGCAATGGTGGGACTAGGTGACGCGATGGAAAAGAAACCAATGCAAATGTCCGGCGGTATGAGACAACGGGTTTCTATCGCTCGTGCTTTGGCGATTCGTCCCAAAGTCTTAATTTTAGACGAACCTTTTGGAGCGCTGGATGCGATTACTAAAGAAGAGTTACAGGAAGAATTGCTAAAAATTTGGGGTGATAACCGCTGTACAGTGTTGATGATTACCCACGATATCGATGAGGCGCTATTTTTAGCAGATAAATTGGTGATGATGACCAATGGCCCTCACGCCAAGATTGGTGAAGTCATGGAAATTCCTTTTTCACGTCCCCGCGATCGCGCCCGCATCATGGAAGATCCACAATATTATCAACTGCGTAACTATGCCTTAGATTTCCTCTTTAACCGCTTTGCTCATGATGATGTTGGGTAGCTACTTTTGTAAGATTCCCAACTTGTTAAAGGATATAGCTGGCTATTAGGGGGTTTTACCCCCTATTTTTCATTTATATCGTCAAAGAAGTTGGGGATCTTTGAATGCAAGTTCTATGCATTAATAATAATTAGCTGCAATAAAGAATAATGTTGGTTCTAGGGGAGGAAGGTTATGAAGCGTCGCGAGTTTGTCTATTTAGTGGGACTAGCAACTGTTAGTGGTGGATTAGCGCTCGCTTGTAATGCTAATCAAACTTCCACAAATACTGCCGAATCGCCTTCATCACAGACTACACCCGTTGGTACGACTGCTAGTAATGAAATAGAAAAAGAGCTAGTCGTTTACTCAGGACGCAACGAAAAACTAGTCGGGGAGCTAATTAAGCAGTTTGAGCAACAAACTGGCGCTAAGATACAAGTCCGCTATGGCGATACCGCTGAGTTAGCATCAGCAATTTTAGAAGAGGGAGCAAACAGTCCCGCAGATGTCTTCTTTGCCCAAGATGCAGGCGCACTCGGAGCTATTCAAAAAGCGGGTAGAGCAGTACAATTACCAACACCTCTTCTCAATCAGGTAGATACTACTTACCGTTCACCAAATGGAAACTGGGTAGGCATTACTGGCAGAGTGCGTACAGTAGACTACAACACTAAATTAGTAAAGCCAGGGGAATTGCCAGCATCTATCTTTGGCTTTACTGAACCCAAATGGAAAGGAAGAATCGGCTGGGCGCCAACAAATGGTTCGTTTCAATCCTTTGTCACAGCCTTGCGAGTTGCAGAAGGAGATGACAGAGCTAAGCAGTGGTTACAAGGTATTAAAGCTAACAATGCTAAGGTTTATTCTAATAACACATCAATAGTAGAAGCTCTATCTCGTGGCGAAATTGCTGTAGGATTTGTTAATCACTACTATCTAGAACAATTCAAACAAAAAAATCCCCAAGTTCCAGTGGCACATCATTTTACAGATGATCTTGGTTCGTTGGTAAATGTAGCAGGTGTAGCGATTTTAAACAGTGCCAAACATCCTAATCTTGCTCAAAAGTTTGTGGAATTCATGCTCAATGAAAATGCTCAAAACTATTTTGCAAGTAAAACTTATGAATATCCTCTAACTTCAAAAGTTGCCCCTAAAGGTCAATTAAAATCTCTCCAACAAATTCAAAAACAAGGTCAAAAAATTGACTTGAGTAACCTTAGCGATTTAGACGCAACACTTAAACTTTTGCAGCAAACACAAGTCATATAAGCTACGGCTCGCCTGAAATATTGTCTAGCAGGAAAAGGAAAAATATAAATTTTTTGAGAAATTTTCTTGCTTGATAATACAAGTTAATGGTAAGAGTTGAAAATATCACAATTGTTGCAAAAACTTCCTGGTAATAACTAAGGTGGGGGACTGGAGATTGAAAACTTTACCGTTGATGAAAGTTTCAGCTGGAGCTTTAGCTTTCATGCTCAGCTGGGGAGTGGGGCTGACTGTAGACGCACAAACAAAAACACTCGTCATTTATTCAGGCAGAGAGCAAAAGCTAGTTGGGCCATTAATCGAGAAAGCTAAAAAAGACTTGAATCTAGATATTCAAGTGCGTTACGGCGATACTGCCGAATTAGCGATCGCACTATTGGAAGAAGGTAAAAACAGTCGTGCAGATTTATTTTTTGCTCAAGACGCTGGTGCTTTAGGCACTTTAGAAAAACAACAGCGGACACTGCCAATTTCATCTAATTTGCTGAACAAAGTTGATACTCGCTTTCGTTCTGCCAAAGGACATTGGCTAGGAATTTCTGGGCGTGCCCGTGTAATTGACTACAATACCAAGCTAGTTAAGCAAAATGAACTGCCGACATCAATTTGGCAGTTAACAGAACCAAAATGGCGGGGTAAGGTTGGCTGGGCCCCTACCAACGGCTCATTTCAGTCATTTATCACCGCCATGCGCGTATTAGAAGGAGACGAGAAAACTCTCCAATGGCTGAAAGCAATGAAAGCTAATGGTGTTAAAGATTACGCTAAAAATTCACCAATCGTGGAAGCTTTAGGACGCGGAGAAATTCATCTCGGTTTAGTGAATAACTACTATTTGTATCGCTTTAAAAAAGATGATCCTAACTTTCCTGTTACCCACCACTACACAAGCAAAGATGCAGGCTCAATGATTAACGTAGCAGGAGTAGCAATTACAAATTCTACTGATCAAAAAACTGATGCAGAAAAATTGATTAACTACTTACTTTCACAAAATTCACAAAATTACTTTGCCCAAGAAACTAATGAATATCCTCTAGTAACAGGAGTACAAGCGCCATCAAAACAAGTACCAATCAGTAAGCTAAATCCTCCCAATGTTAACCTGACAGACTTAGATGATTTGCCAGCAACCTTGAATCTACTACAGCAGGCAGGAGTTTTGTAGCAGTTGAAATCGGTTCGCCCTCCATTATTTCTCACATTAGCGGCAGCAGTAGTAGCAGTTGCCATTACTCTGCCATTACTATACTTAGTCATCCGCACAATGGGTATTGGCGGGGAAGAGTTTTGGGAATTGATTTCTCGTCCCCGCAACATCATGATTTTTTTCAATAGTGCGATGATGGCGACAACAGTGACGTTATTTTCAGCACTAATTGCCTTACCGTTGGCATTTTTAACCGTGCGGACAGACTTACCAGGACGACGCTTTTGGTTAGTGGCGACAACATTGCCCTTAGCAGTTCCTAGCTATGTAGGCAGTTTTGCTCTGATTGCGACTTTAGCACCACGGGGTAGCTTTTTGCAGTTGTTGCTTCAACCGTTGGGGGTAGAAGAACTACCTTCCATTTATGGTTTTCCTGGGACAGTTTTGGCAATCACTTTGTTTACCTATCCTTATATGCTGTTGAGTGTACGCTCTGGCTTGCAAGGTATAGACCCATCCTTAGAAGAAGCTGCTCTCAGTTTGGGTTACAGCAGTAGAGAAACCTTTTTTCGGGTGGTTTTGCCACAGTTGCAACCATCGATGATTGCAGGTGGATTATTGGTAGCTTTGTACGCTTTGCGCGACTTTGGTACACCCTCGTTGATGCGGTTTGATGCTTTTACAAGGGCAATTTTTTTGCAATACAAAGCTAGTTTTAACCGTAACTCGGCCGCAGCTTTATCTTTAATGTTGGTGACATTGGTGCTGCTCATTTTATGGCTAGAGTATCGAATGCGATCGCGTGCTGCTTATTATAGTCGTGGTTCTGCCTCCCTACGTCCGCCGAAAATCGTGAAGTTGGGAATTTGGAAATGGCCAGCTCTGGGATTTTGTCTAAGCATCACTAGCTTGGGTGTAGTGTTACCAGTGGGCATTACCTTATTTTGGCTGATTCGCGGACTCAATAGTGGCTACAACTTTCCTAATTTGCTACCCACTATCCTCAACTCAGTTGGGGCAGCTGGACTAGCGGCTTTAGCTATCACTATTTTTGCCCTACCAGTCGCAATTTTATCAGTACGTTTTCCAAGTAAAATTACTGCGATTATTGAACGCTGCTCTTATATCGGTTTTGGTGTACCAGGAATTGTTGTTGCCTTATCCTTAGTATTTTTTGGGGCAAATTATCTGCTAGCACTGTACCAAACTCTACCAATGCTGATATTTGCATATTTAGTTTTATTTTTACCGCAATCCGTGGGAACAGTGCGTAGTTGTCTTTTACAAGTAAATCCCCAACTAGAAGAATCCGCACGCAGCTTAGGTAGGAATGCTTGGCAAACTTTAAGAGAAATTACCTTACCTCTAGTACAACCTGGTGTATTGAGTGGTGCGGTGCTGGTGTTTCTAACAGCAATTAAAGAACTACCTGCAACTATGCTGTTAGCGCCCATAGGCTTTAGCACCTTAGCAGTGCAAATTTGGCAAGCCACAGAAAATGTTGATTTTGCTGATGCTGCGGCTGCTTCACTAGCTATGTTATTGGTTTCTATGGGTTCAACTTTATTGGTGCTATCCCAAGAGAACGTCAAAAAAGAGAAAGTAATAAGTAAAGCGCAAGCAAAAACAAAGTTTTAAGCCGCCCCCTTTTATCTACTTATGCAACAAGCAATTCTACAGTTACAAAATGTCAGCAAGCGGTTTTTAGAAAATGCCTCTCCCGCTGTAGATAACGTATCTTTGACGTTGCAACAAGGAGATGTATTGGGATTACTTGGCCCATCTGGTTGCGGTAAAACTACACTGTTGCGATTGATTGCTGGTTTTGAGAGACCGCAAACAGGAGAAATTAAAATTGGTGGACAGATAGTTTGTGATTACTCTACTTATATCCCTACAGAGCAGCGCGACATCGGCATTGTTTTTCAAGATTATGCACTGTTTCCCCATTTAAATGTGTCAGAAAATATTGCTTTTGGGTTGAAACATTTCAGTAAACAGCAAATACAAAAACGTGTGGCTGAAGCCATTGCGCTGGTGAGACTTGAAGGTTTAGAGAAACGTTACCCTTACGAACTTTCTGGTGGACAGCAACAGCGGGTTGCTCTCGCTCGCGCCTTAGCACCCCAACCTCAACTTATGCTTTTGGATGAACCTTTAAGCAATCTTGATATCCAAGTTAGGTTGCAGTTACGCGAAGAAGTCCGAGACATTCTCAAAGCAGCAGGTACTTCAGCAATTTTTGTTACCCACGATCAAGAAGAAGCACTAGCTATTTCAGATCTGGTGGGTGTAATGCGGCAGGGACACTTAGAACAAATAGGCACACCAGAAGAAATTTATACTCACCCAGCATCAAGATTCGTGGCGGAATTTGTGACTCAAGCTAATTTCCTCTCTGCTCACCGTCAAGGGAATTTATGGGAAACGGAAGTTGGGAGTTTTGAGCTAACAGCTAACCACACCCACGATACAGGCGAAATCATGATCCGCCAAGAAGACTTTATTTTAAAGCCATCCACAGATGCGCCCGTAGTCGTCCGCACCCGACGGTTTTTAGGACGCGAGTACCAATATTGTTTGAAAACTCCCTCTGGTAAAGAACTCCATGCGCGGACGACGACTGATGTAGCATTACCTGTGGGCACACGAGTGCAGATATCCATAGCAGGTAATGCTGTCCACATTTTTCCATGATGAGAGCAATCTACAATATCTTTTACCAAATAATTATTGACGCGATGATTCCTAATGCTCTTGAACTGAACCAAAGCTTATGTAAAAATTGTAGTCTTTCGCTTCACAGCCTACATTTAAGGAATTGACCAATGGCGCGTCTAGCACTGCTGAGTGTATCTAACAAAACTGGTTTAATTGACCTAGCCCGTAGCTTGGTTGAAGAATTTGAATTTGATTTAATCAGCAGTGGGGGAACAGCCCAAGCTCTCAAAGATGCGGGACTACCAGTTACAAAAGTTGCTGACTATACGGGTTCTCCTGAAATTTTAGGTGGTCGTGTGAAAACACTACATCCCCGCATTCATGGCGGGATTTTGGCGCGGCGGGATGTGGCACAAGATGTTACAGATTTAGAAAATAACCAAATTCGTCCGATTGATTTAGTGGTAGTGAATCTCTATCCTTTTGAGGAAACTATTGCTAAGCTAGGGGTGACATTAGCTGAAGCTGTTGAGCAGATTGATATCGGTGGCCCAGCAATGCTGAGGGCATCATCAAAAAATTTTGCCCATCTTACGGTATTATGCGATCCGGCTCAGTATAACGAGTATTTGCAAGAATTGCGGCAAAATAATGGCGCAGCATCCTTAGAGTTTCGTCAAAAGTCGGCATTGAAAGGATTTTTGCATACTGCTAGCTACGACCAAGCGATCGCATCTTACCTCGCAAAAACACAGCAATACACCCTTAGCGGTACACAATTGCAATCTCTGCGCTACGGCGAAAATCCCCACCAACCCGCCGCTTGGTATCAAACTGGCACTACCCCAACAGGATGGGTAGCCGCTACAAAACTGCAGGGCAAAGAACTCAGTTACAATAACTTAGTTGATTTGGAAGCTGCACGCCAGATTATTGCTGAGTTCACCGATACCCCAGCAGCTACAATTATCAAACACACAAATCCTTGTGGTACGGCACTAGGCAACACAATTGTGGAAGCGTACCAAAAAGCTTTCAACGCTGATTCTGTTTCTGCCTTTGGTGGCATTGTCGCTCTCAACCGTCCGATTGATAATGATACAGCAAGCGAGTTAACCAAAACATTTTTAGAATGTGTGGTTGCACCGAGTTGTGAAGCGGATGCTCAAGAAATTCTGGCTGCGAAATCGAAAGTACGGGTTTTGACTCTAGCAGATTTAAGCACTGGCCCCAAAGAAACAGTAAAAACGATCGCCGGTGGCTTCTTGATCCAAGCTGCTGATGATGCAATAGCTGATACTAGTCAATGGCAAGTTGTCACCGAACGTCAACCCACCCCTGACGAGTTAGCAGAATTGCTATTTGCTTGGAAAGTATGCAAACATGTTAAATCGAATGCAATTGTTGTAACGAGCGATCGCACTACTATAGGGGTGGGTGCTGGTCAAATGAACCGCGTCGGCTCAGTGAAAATTGCCTTAGAACAAGCTGGAGACAAAGCCAAAAGCGCAACTCTAGCCAGCGATGGATTCTTTCCCTTTGATGATTCAGTCAAAACAGCAGCAGCAGCGGGAATTACCGCTATTGTTCAACCAGGGGGAAGTTTGCGCGATAAAGATTCTATCAAAGCTGCTAACGACCTAGGTTTAGTAATGGTATTCACGTCTATACGTCACTTTTTACACTAAATTATTGGCTGTAAGATGTGCAGTTGGCAAAGTGTCACTCAATATACTTGCTCTTTAGATAAATCAGTGATATCTTACAATTGTGTGTGAGGAGCAAGTTAAGAATAAAAAGCGTTTGGGGTGGAAACACGGCAACACTCCCAGACGCTTTTTAATTTGCTACCAAAAATAAGATTATTTATACAGTTTTGAAAGTGTCACTCAATATACTTGCTCTTTAAATAAATCGGTGATATTCTACAGTTGTGTGTGAGGAGCAAGTTAAGAATAAAAAGCGCCTGGGGTGGAAACACGGCAACACTCCCAAGCGCTTTTTAATTTATTACTAGAAATTAGATTATTTGTATGTACACTTTTGAAAGTGTCACTCATATATACTCGCTTTTGAGTGAACAAGTGTTATTTTCTATTTGTGTGAGGAGCAAGTTGAGAACAAAAAGCGTCTGGGGTGGAAACACGGCAACACTCCCAGGCGCTTTTTGATTTGATGTAGAAAACTGCCTTGCAGATTCGCTAAGATTGTTTGGATAATTACCTGCGGTTCAAAATCAAAAATTCAGGTGCAAATCAACCGACTGACTCAACAAATTCAGTTCATCATCGAAATTGACCAGCTCAAACAGGTGATGCGCCAAACTCTGCTCACTGATAGTTCACGCCGAGAAAATAGTGCAGAACATTCTTGGCATTTGGCTATGATGGCGATCGCATTGATAGAATATGCTCAAGAGGGATGAAACCCACAATTTGGATTGCTTCAAGCTATTTCTGTAACTGACCATACGCTGTTAAAAATTTAAGCGGCATCAAGAGTAAGCGCAAAGACAGACGCTCGCGCGATCATTTTCCTTACCATTTCTGTGTCAATTCCCAAGATTTCTAAACAGCTTAACTGGTCTATTACGTTCAACATACTATGCTCTACGACGCAGAAATCTTGCTCATCAGCGAACTGCCGTGCTTGGTCAAGTGTGGCAAAATTATTATCTATTAAAGATCTGCCTGTAATGTTAGTACCTGTTTGCAATAGCTTCTGCAAATCAGGATTATCTTGTAGTGATTGCATGAGACTAGCTGTGTCAATGAAGTCAGGGGTAATCCAAACGCCGCCATAAAATTCAAGCATCTCGCGGACATTGGCACACACAAGTTGTTTTTCTGCCACATTGAGATGTGTTAGTAACCCTTCACACAAAATCATAACTGGTTGTCCGGCTTTTAGTTGTTTAGCACTTTTCAAAAACTGACTGGGACGGCTAGTAGCATCAATTTCTAAAAAATGCAGATTGGGACGTTCCCCAATGATTTGCTCAACCAATCGCTGTTTGCAATGAATCATCGTAGGCAAGTCACTTTCAATAAATGTGATATTTGGATTACTAGATATGAACAGACCACGAGGCAGCAACCCAGATGCTAGTTCTAGAATTTGCGTTATTTGATATTGAGCCATAACTTGGTTGATAGCTTTATAACGAGCTTCCACGCGTGCAGTCAGCAAAACATTTGTGCCTTTGTTTTGTTGTTGAGGTAGCTCTACTAATCTTTGCGTTTCTATCAACTGTGCTAACTCTTTGGCATAAGGAATATCTGTAAACTGTCTGGCTAAACTCACCATGAAAGCTGTGAGAACGATTTTATCAAAATCGCTAAATAGCATTTTTTTACGTGTCTTTGAACTACTATCAAGTAGTTTAAAGATAAATTGGATTAATAAAATAATTACTATGTTAGAAATTTATTTTATAGTTCATAACTTTAACTTAATTGTCTGGATGACAAAGCCAAAATCGCCTCCCATTCTGACTGCGAGAGTGGTTGTATTTCTATTTGCATATCAAAACAATTACAAGCAGTGGTAATTAAAGCTGTAATAATCTTTTCTACACTCAGACTTTGAGGCAGTTGTACGGTGGTAAAAGATTCTGTACCAAATACTTGAGCAAATAGTTCCGCGTCCGGTTGCAAACGGATGGAACCATGTTGCAAAATGGCTTCTCTACGTCGCAGTTGAGCGCTACCAATGAGCTTAGCGCCATCTGGCAAAACTAAATCTGCACCAGTTGCAGTACCAAAACAGTTAGGGTTGTGGATATAGCCTCGCCCAGCCGTACCATAATGTAATTCTACGCCGAGCGATCGCCACCCTTGAATCAAAAACTCACAAATTTTTTCGTATACTTGGAGGCGACTACCTATCAGTCCAGATGTAATGACAGCGTAAGTTAAATCACCTTGGTGCAGTACTGCTCGTCCCCCCGTAGGACGCCGCACTAAATCTAGTTTTTTGCCTTGCCAAGTTAGATTTTGCCAATGTTCAGGATATTGGCGTTGATGATAGCCGAGAGAAATGGCGGGTGGCGACCAAGTATAAAAGCGCAGAGTTGGGGGATACTTTCCCGAGTGGTGCTGTTCTAGTAGCCAACGGTCAATCCCCATCTGCACATTGCCAGTGGCTTCTAGCAAAGGAATTAGTCGCCAAACCTGCTTGCTATGCATTAGATGCAGCAGACTCCTATTTAAAAAATCCGTCTTGAAAAGTTGAGCTAGTCGCGTTGCTTAAGCTGCACCAAACTCAGATTGTAAAGCTTCATCGTTATCATCAGCGATCGTTGCCACAATGGTAATCAGCCGAGAGACTTCACCAGGAGACAACTCAGCTAAGGTACGTGTCGAGATGACAACTATCCGATTTTCAATAATCCCAAATCGGGCTTCAAGGGTGCTAGAGCAGTTCAACTCCAACAAATATCGCAGCAACCTGGGTTCATCTTTAGCAGGTAACTGAAGCACCACCGACCAAACTGTTATAGTGTCTTCATCGCTTTTCCCAGTAAGTTGTACAAATACTTCTACACTGCCGTACTTAAACTTCCAAAGATAACCACCCTCTGGGGTATGACTAACCATTGCACTGTCATCTTGTTCTAGAGAGTCAATGACATTTTCAATTACTTCCACATGGTTCATGCTCGTCGTCTCAGCAATTAGCTGATTAACCAACTCGTTGTTATTTTGGGTTTCTGGGTAGCTTGTCATACAGATTTTTGGCTCAAAATACTCGCTGTTTTATCTACACATACTTTATAGCTTGTAGGCACGCTTAGTTTTAGCTTCCTTAAGTGATAGTCTGATCATCAGTTATACAGATCGAGCGCAGAGAAAATTATGGTTAAAAATATTACCACCATTCAAGCGATAAATTATTTATGAGATATCTTTGACTGCACCTAACGTACAGACAAAGAACAGCATATTTAAAGTTTAACGCCGAAAAGGATGCGCGATATGTCCTCTCTCTCACAAGCCGTGCAAAATAGTGATGTCCGCCAGTTGGGCATTAACCCGAATCATTGGTATGTGGTTGCATTAAGCAGTCAGGTTACAAATAAGCCTGTGGGTGTGACAATTTGGCAGCAAGCGATCGCACTTTACCGAGATAGTACAGGAAAAATCCACGCTTTAGAAGACCGCTGTCCCCATCGTCAAGTTAAACTGAGTCATGGACAAGTTATGGGCAATGAATTGGAATGTGCCTACCACGGTTGGCGCTTCAATTCAGCCGGTGAATGTGCAGCGGTTCCCTACTTAGCAGAAAATCAAAAACTCCCAAATTGTAAAATTCGCCGTTACCAAGTCAAAGAACAAGACGGTTTTATCTGGCTATTTCCTGGAGATGTAGAACCATCTGTAAAACCTTTAGGATTACCAGAGTGGGAACATCTAAATTATATTGCGACAGTTTCAGTTATTAATTGTAATGCTCATTATTCTTATTTAATTGAAAATCTGATGGATATGTATCACGGACACTTACATCAGGATTTACAAGCTTGGGCAGAAGCTTCACTACAAGATATTGACGAAGATAATAACCGTGTAGATGCTCATTATATAGCACAAAGTTATTACAAAATAGATAAAATCTGGTCGATATCCCAGTTATTTATTCCAGCTTTGCGACGGTTGCATCTTGAACCATTGGATGTAAGTTATATTTATCCGCACTGGGTTTCTACATTGGGTAAAGATTTTAAAATCTACTGTTTATTATGTCCGGTGAATGAGACACAGACCAAGGCTTATTTGATTCATTTCACATCATTAAATGCCTTTTGGCGATTGCATAAATTACCCGTGTGGTTTCGGCGATTTGTGAAAAATAGTTTATTTGGTGCAGCACAAAAGTTACTTGATGGTTTGGTGGTTCAAGATGTGCAGATGATTGAGGAAGAACAGCAGGCGTATTTGCAGAATCACCAAAGGCGGAATTATGAATTGAATCGGGTTTTAGTGAGCGTGCAAAGGTTGATGAAGAGTCAAGTTGATTTGGAATGATTTGGTATAAGCGTTTACGCGATCGCTAAAATATAGTCAAATGGATGAGCAAAATGGAATTAATCTGACGCCGGGTGGTCTGAAGAAACTTGGCAATCTTGTTAATCTAAAAGATAACATCATTAGTGATGCCATTCGAGAGCGTGGGGGAGGGCAAGGTCAGGTTAGTCAGTTACGCAGTGACTATCAAAATCTTAGAGTCGGTGAGCTAGCAAATCTAGCAGCAGAAGGAGACGGAGACGAAGACGCAGAAACCGCAATAAAAATTCTTAAACAAGCAAGAAAAAAACGTGAAAAACATGGAAACTGATGAATTTCCTATTGGACAAATTCTGACAGCAGTATCTATTGTTGAAGATAAGGAATTTGGTGGCAATGAACTCTGTATTGAGCAAATTAAGCTTTTTTTCCAAGATACAGCTATAACGCTGCAACCATTTGCTGATACAGATGAGATAGAAATCGTACAGCAAGCTACTACTACTCATTCTCCAGTAAATACTCCATCTTGGTGTAGACATTTTATTAGTAAAAAATTGATGGCAGTATGGGTATGTGATAACAACCAAGGCTATCGAGATCAAGTAATTTTAGCATTTGAATCTCTGCATCCCAGCATTGCTTTTGTTGCAGAAGGTTCAGTCATTAAAGCATTTCATCAGGAGCAAATTCATAAAGTAAAAGCATCTGATACTGACTTGCAACACAGCCAGGTATCTTGAAAGGTTAGGTTAGCAAAGCCGTTGAAAGCGTTGTGTAATATTTGTATTAGGGACTTCCAAAAAATAAAATCACCAGTAAATAGGAATAGTAATCATTGTTAGAGGTGAAGAATGATTTCTTCTTTCATGGGGTGGTAAGTATCGTTGATGGTTTACTAAGGGCTATGTCAGCATATTTGCAAAAGCTAAACCACTTCTGCTCAACTGATTCCTGTATTGCAGAGTGTATTATACGTAAAACTTCACTTTATGAAGGTATATTTAAATATACTTAAGTATATTTAACGAGAAATTTATAATTTTACTAGTTGTAATATGCCAGTATTACAACTAGCAAATGCATTGATCTATAAAACCACAAAGCATACATTATGTCCATTATTGTTGGTACTGCTAACGATGATTTTTTGTCGGGCACTGATAATGACGATCAGATTTTTGGCCGTGGAGGCAATGATAATATCTCTGGTGGTCTTGGAAATGACCTAATTGATGGTGGATTAGGTAGCGATACATTGGCTGGTAATGGCGGCGATGACACATTCAAGGGCAGTCGGGGTGACGACAGCATCGATGGCGGAGATGGCTTTGATACCGCAGACTACAGTAGCTTGAGTAGAAGCATTACCCTGTCAGGTGTAGGGACAATTACCAAGGCTGGCGGGTTTGGAAAAGACCAACTCTTTAAAGTAGAAAGGATTATTGCTAATGCTGGTGTTGCCAACAACACTATAGATGCCTCTCAATCTGTTTCTGGCGTATTTGTCACCGTTGACCTGCAAAACCAAAGTTTGGTTGCCAATAACGTTCCCGATTTAGGGACATTGCCATTTACGGTAGTCAACTTTGTTAATGTCAAAGGTACAAATGCAAGTGATACCATTGCTGGCGACGACCAAAGAAACCAATTATTCGGCAATGATGGCGATGACAGTATTGATGGTAGAGGTGGCAATGACTTGATTGACGGTGGACGCGGTAGTGACAAGTTAGCCGGTGGTGCAGGCGATGACGCCTTCAAGGGCAGTCGGGGTAATGACAGCATTGATGGTGGCGATGGTATTGATACCGCAGACTACAGCAAACTAGGTAAAACCATCACTCTCTCAGGTGTAGGGACAATTACGAAAGCTGGTGGATTTGGGAAAGACACAGTTTTTAAGGTAGAAACGGTTATTGCTGATGCTAGTGTTGCTAATAACACTATAGATTCCTCCGAATCTCTTGCTGGCGTATCTGTCACCGCTAACTTACAGACGCAAATTATCTCTGCCCTTAACGTGCCCCAACTTGGCACAATAACATTTAATGTACTCAACTTTGATAATCTTATCGGTACAAATGAAAGTGACAGCATTACTGGCGACAGCCAAAATAACCGATTAGAAGGTAGAGATGGTAGTGACGCTATCTCCGGTGGCTTCGGTAATGACTTCATCGCTGGTGGAAAAGGTGACGATATACTCACTGGTGGCTTTGGTGCAGATAAGTTTTTCTTTAATAATGTTAAGGAAGGTCTGGACACCATCAAAGATTACAACTTTGCTCAAAACGACGTAATCCAAGTTTCTAAAGTAGGGTTTGGCACGACTAACGTTAGCGACTTTTCTTACGACGCCTCTAGCGGTAACTTGTCTTTCTTGGGAAATCAATTCGCCTTTGTTGAAAATCTCTCCTCTAATTTGAGTATTAAATTGGTCTAAAAGGACTAAGAGTCATAAATCCATAATAAGTTAGAGCTTTTTGCAGTTTATTGTGGAAGCACTGACTAGTATACCAATAACAAATTGAGCATGGTACAGACATAAGAAATTGTGTTTATAACCCAGGCTAAACTTGTGTTGCAAAAAATGGCGTTTAACTGGTAAAAGTATGAATTGCGTCAATTTTGACCAGCTAGACATCAAAAAGTTTTTGCAACACAATTATTGAACACAATAGTTGTTTCAAATTTAGGAAAAAAATAACATAATGTCTAATTATGGGTGTTGAATTATTCCATTTTGATGATATTTTTTACGAAATTAAAGAGTAAAACTTATGGGATTTACGATAAATCACTTATTTAAGTCATCTGTCAAATATTTACTAGCAACTACAGCTATAGTAACGGTTATCCCATTACCAGCTAAAGCAGCTACATTTTTAGTAACTGAACGCGCTGTTTTAGGAGGCAATGATGAAATTGATTGGGTAAGTTTAGGTAAAGTATTCAATCCTTCCGCTCCTGACTTTTCTGCTTTTTTACCTAATTCTTTTTTAGCAACATCGCAAGGTGGTTTAGGGTTGGATATAAATATAGTTCCAACTAATAATTCTCAGATTACTTCACCGTTTGTCTTTCAAACTTTACCTCCACCTGGCATTCGGACTAACTTCGCCCAAGGAGATTTTATTCTCTTCGGAGGTATAGACCCAACAGGTTTTCAACCTCTTCCTCCTGGTGCTCCTGATCCTCGGACTCAGGGGAACGGAGGGCCTTTTAGCATTAGTTTTGCTCGTCCTGTTTTTGGCGCTGGTACTCAAATAGCTGTAGATATTAGTAATTTAGAAGTAGAAACTTTTATCACCGCTTTTGATAACACCAATAACCTGTTGGGTAGTTTCTCAGTTTTAAGTACTTCGTCGCTAGCATTAGATAATTCGGCAGTTTTCTTAGGGATTCGCAGTGACACTCCAAACATCTCACGAGTCGTTTTTAGCAGTTCTTATCCACAGTACGGCTTGGCTATTAATCAGGTAAGCATTGTTGCAGTTTCCGAACCAAATTATACCTTAGTGCTGTTAGCTTTTGGTGTTTCAGGTGTTGTTTTGAAACTACGCCAAGGCACGTGATACTCATACGGCGTTGAAATAGCTTTCATTTAACAAGTTAAAGGTTTTGGACATACTCAAACTTATGTTAAGTATGTAAGTTCCACATAATTCTTGTCTTTAGCAAAATTAAACTCAATGTCATACAAAGAATTAGAAGAAATTATAGACGCTAAGATACAAAAAGCTATACGGAAGCACGAAATTATAGTTGCTTTTATTAGTAGTATTATTGGCTTAATTTTTATAGTGGGTTTGTTTCACGCTATTTGGCTTAACCACGTTCAAATTAAAGAACTTTGGTTGAACTGATTACTGGTTGCGTTAATTGGGTCTTTATGGTCAGCGTTCCCTGATGTCCATAAAACTAATCCAAGTTACACATACTTTTTATAAAAGGGAATTTTACCTATGGAGAGTAAAAATAATAGCAGGGCTATATTCGTCTTATTTTTGACTGTATTTATCGACTTGCTCGACTTCGGAATTATCCTGCCGATCCTACCTTTGTATGCTGAACAATTTGGCGCAAAACCCAATGAAGCGACTCTACTTGTAGCTATTTATTCTTTAATGCAGTTCTTATTTGTACCATTATGGGGCAGTTTTAGCGATCGCTACGGTCGCCGTCCGATTTTATTACTCACTTTATTAGGTTCTGTAATTGCATACGCAGGGTTAGGCTTTGCAAACTCATTATGGATTTTGTTTATTGCTCGTAGCCTTGCCGGGATTATGGCAGGAAATATTGCCACTGCTCAGGCGTACATAGCAGATATTACCACGCCAACTAATCGAGCTCGTGGCATGGACATAATCGGGGCAGCTTTTGGTCTTGGCTTTATTCTCGGCCCAGCTATTGGAGGTCTTCTGATCGGGCCTGATCCGGACAACGCTAACTTTCATTTACCGTCGTTGTTCGCAGCCGGATTATCTTTATTGGCGTTGCTTTGTGCTTTGATGTTACTCCCAGAATCCCTAAATTCTGAGACTAAAGCCAAAATTCAAGCTCATCGCTACCGTCAGCAACGGCTGAACTTGCTACAACTGTTACAGCGTCCACAGTTCTGTATGCTTGTTAGCATCTACTTTTTTGTTATTTTTTGAGTGGATCTTTAGTAATGCTAATAGCTTTAACTCTTAGTTTGCGAGTGACTAAAAGCGCATCTGAACCAAAGACAGAACGTGTCACGTAAAAATCCTAGTTTCGTAGTTAATTTTCTTCTGGTTATGGGATTGTAAACCCGCTGTACCAAGCCTTTTTTCTTTACGCCTTAATTAATTACGAATTACGAATTACGAATTACCAATTAATATGACAGGTCGCCGAGTATTGTTTCTAGGCATTGTTGTAAGCATCCTCCTCACCTACGCAATTTGGCTAGGTGGAAGCATTCCTGCAAGCATTATCAAACTTCCTGACCAAGGATTAAACTGGTACTACTGGAAGCTTCCCAACCCGACTTTTTGGAGTCGAGCAACGGCTTGGAGTATGTACCTTGGGCATCAGTTTAGCATCTGGGCGTGTATCTGGTGGGCGCAGCGATCGCAGCTGAAATACAAAACAGCGTTGCACCCCATTAATTACCTCATGCTTGCCATCAATAGTGCATTCATCGCCTTACACTTTATCCAGACTTATATTTGGTACGATGCTCTGGCTCAAGATACTTCAATTTGGGCTTCCCAAGGTGCAGTTGTGCTCTTACTGGTATTCGTACTGATTTTGGAAACGCCTCGGCGCGGTTTGTTTTTTGGTAATTCTGTTCCATTCCATCAACAGTTTTTGCGAATTATCAAGCTGTACCACGGCTACTTTTTCTCCTTCGCCGCTATTTACACCTTCTGGTATCACCCAATGGAAGCGACTTTGGGGCACTTAATTGGTTTTCTCTATATGTTCTTGCTTCTGCTCCAATCGTCGTTAATATTTAACCGCACCCATGTAAACCGTTGGTGGACATTCACTTTGGAAATCACAGTACTTTTACATAGTGTAGTTGTATCCTGGATGCTAGGACAAAGCAAGTGGCCAACATTTCTCTTTGGTTTCCTTGGCATTCTGGTGCTTACCCAGCTCCACGGTTTACCTGTGGGTATCTCAACTAAACGTACTATCTACGGAGCCTTTTTAGTGAGTGTACTGGCCGTTTATGGACTGACTGAACGCGGTTTGGGCAGAATTTACGAAGTAACCTACATCCCTCTGATTGAGTTTGGGCTAGTTGGCGCGATTTACTTAATTTTCCTGCTCATTTTATGGACAATTTCCCGTTTGCCTGTCAAGACGTAATATCATGTTCAGATCAAATTAGACGATCGCATTATGCTAAGTTGCAATCAATGCGAACTGACAAGTCAGCGCTTCGCTATCGCACCTGCATTCACTGCATATCCAAAATGCTAGAATCGCCCTAGTACAGATGCTTTCAGAGGAGGCAGCATGGTAAAAATAGAACTGGAACTAGACGAAAAAACTCTTGAGAAAGCACTTGCTTTGGCAAAGTCTCGCCATTGTGACTTGTCGAAACTGATTGTACACGCAATTGATCAACTGGCAGTGGTAGAACCACCAAAAGACCGATTACTGGGATTATTTGCAGATGATCCTGAGTCAGTAGATGAGATGCTAGAAGAAGTAATGAAGGATCGGGCAGCACACCCATTAAATCAACGCTTTGGACAAAGTACTCATTGACACCGATATTTTTTCTGAGATTCTCAAGGGTATTAATCAACGAGTTGCAGTTAGAGCTTCCAGCTATCGTAGTATTTTTGGTTACTATACCATCTGTACCATTACAGTCTTAGAGATATGTCAAAGGCTGGCATAAGCGTTGACAAGAAGATAAGATTCGGCAGTTTTTTATTGAAATTATTGAGGCAGAAGTGTTAACACTACAACTCAGTGATGCTGAGTTAGCGGGACGCATTTATGCAGATTTAGAACGAACGGGGCAACCGATAGGACTTGCTGATGCTATGATTGCTGCCATTGCAATCCAACAAGACTTAACCTTAGTAAGTGGCAATTTATCACACTATCAGCGAATTAAAGTATTGGGTTACAGCCTGAAGCTGGATAATTGGCGAATATAAAAGTTAACTAGATCCATTAATAAACTACCTTTGGTCTGGGACAGGGCAAAATAAAGACATATAAGAGCGATTGCCTGTATGAGCTACTGCCTTAATCCCCGTTGTCCAAAACCGGAAAATCCTCATGATGTCAAGTTTTGCTTAACTTGTGGTGCTAAGTTACTGCTCAAAGAACGCTACCGTGCCATCAAACCGATAGGACAAGGCGGTTTTGGCAGAACCTTCTTAGCTGTGGATGAGGATAAACCCTCTAAACCCCGCTGTGTGATTAAGCAATTTTATCCCCAAGCCCAAGGCACTAACACAGTGCAAAAAGCTGTGGAGTTATTCACCCAAGAAGCGGTACAGTTAGATGAATTGGGCAAACATCCCCAAATTCCTGAACTGCTGGCATATTTCACTCACGAAGACCGCCAGTATCTTGTACAAGAATTTATAGATGGGCAAAACTTAGCTCAGGAATTGGTGCAAAAAGGGGCTTTCAATGAAACGCAGATTCGGCAACTATTGAATGATTTATTGCCAGTGCTGCAATTTTGTCATGCCAGACAAGTGATTCACCGCGATATTAAGCCAGAAAATATTATTTTACGCCAGAGCGATCGCAAACTAGTTGTAGTAGATTTTGGTGCTTCTAAATCTGCCACCAGCACCGCTTTAAATAGAACTGGTACTAGTATAGGTAGTCCCGAATATGTCGCCCCTGAGCAAATTAGAGGTAGGGCTGTTTTTGCTAGTGATATCTACAGCTTGGGTGCGACTTGTATTAATCTATTAACTGGGCGATCGCCATTCGACTCGTATGATACTAACAACGATAAATGGGTTTGGCAGCAATACTTGCAAACTCCCGTCAACAATCAGTTGAGTCGCATTCTCGACAAAATGCTGGAAAGTATCCCAATTCGGCGTTATCAAACAGCAGATGAAGTCCTCCAAGATTTAAATGGACATTCACCAGTGGCTACTACAGCAACGATACCCGTTAAGCCTATCACTCAATCCCCACCTTCTGCACCACCCTTTGTCACGAAATCTCCGAGTCAAATTGAGCAAGAATTAGAAGAGATGAAAACTCAATTTATGGGTGGTGCAAAACCCCAACAAAATAAAATAAAACCGCCAAATCCAACACCTCAGCCTTCTAGCCCAAGCAAATTAGATGAAGAATTAGAGGAATTAAAAGCTAAATATCTTGGTAATAACAACTCCTAGTACCAATTCGTAATTCTTAATGAGCTACGCTAATAGCAATTCTTTACCCAACACTCTTAAAAAAAAGTGACTCTGAGTTTCAGAGTCACTAGTAAATCTAAATTTTGAAGCTTTCTAAACTTTTACAATCTACGGATGTTGAGACATGAAAGTTTACTTTTCGGATTCAGCAATAGGAACCCATTCAGTGTGGAAGCTTCCGGGCTTATCAAGACGTAGGTAAGTATGTGCGCCAAAGTAGTCACGTTGTGCTTGAGTCAGATTTTGAGGTAAGCGATCGCGGCGATAGCTGTCAAAATAATCCAATGATGCACTAAATGCTGGCACTGGAATTCCCAATTGTGCTGCTGTCATTATCACTTCTCGCCAAGCTGTTTGTCTGTCGAGAATAGTCTGCTTAAATTCAGGAGCTAATAACAGATTAGGTAATGCTGGATTTTCGCTAAAAGCCTTCTTAATCTTATTCAAGAAGCCAGCGCGAATAATACAGCCACCCTTCCAAATCCGCGCCAATTCACCCAGATTCAAATTCCAGTTATATGTCTTTGAAGCTGTAGATAGCAGTGCCATCCCTTGAGCGTAAGAACAGATTTTTGAGCAGTAGAGGGCATCCCGCACTTTGTTGACAAAATCCTTAATTTGTCCATCATACTTGCCATTTGGGCCTGTAAGGACTTTGGATGCTGCCACCCGTTCTTCTTTAATGGAAGATATAATCCGGGCATTCACCGCTGCTGTAATTGTTGGAATAGAAACTCCCAATTCCAGCGCAGTCTGGACAGTCCAGCGTCCAGTTCCCTTTTGACCTGCTGCATCAACAATCAAATCAACCAACGGTAGATTGGTTTCAGGGTCAATGTAAGGGAAGATATTTGAGGTAATCTCAATCAAAAATGAATTGAGTTCATCGGTGGTGTTCCACTCAGTAAACACCTCATGTAGCTGAATATGGTCAAGTCCAGCAGCATTTTTCAGCAAGTCGTAGGCTTCAGCAATCAACTGCATATCGCCATACTCAATGCCGTTGTGTACCATTTTGACGTAGTGACCAGAACCACCAGGGCCAATATACGTTACGCAAGGGCCATCATCGACTTGAGCAGCAATTTTGTTGAAAATTGGCGATAGATACTCGTAGGAGCTTTTTGTACCTCCAGGCATTAGAGAAGGGCCATTTAACGCCCCTTCTTCACCGCCACTGACACCCATACCAAGATACCGAAGCCCAGCGGGTTCTAATTCCTGAGTGCGTCGTTCCGTATCTTCAAACCAAGAGTTGCCACCGTCAATAATGATATCGCCTTCATCTAGTAAGGGTCTGAGTTGAGAAATCACCGCATCTACTGGCTTACCAGCTTGCACCATCACAAGGATTTTGCGGGGACGTTCCAATGAGGCGACAAATTCTTCTAGTGTAAAGGCGGCTTTGACGTTCCGTCCTGGCGCACGCTGCGCCATAAAAGCATCCGTTTTTTCTCGGGAGCGGTTGTAAACTGCAATTGGGAAGCCATTACGCTCGACGTTTAGAGCGATATTCTCGCCCATTACAGCTAAACCAATCACACCAAAGCTTTGTAGTGTCATAAACTATGTTTGGCTAACTCTTGCAGATCCTTTTATCTTTAAGGGTAGTCCGAGATTTTCGCTTCTCTCCTAAAGAAGACCTTAAGAGTTGATATAAACGACAAAAATCCACAACTAACATAGATAATTAATTTTAATTTGTATCTAAATCAACAATTGACTTGCAAAATTGGCAAAATTGTTTAGTTAAGGGATTGGGGGCTGGTAACTAAGTACTAGGGACTAGGAAATTCTCTCTTAATTCCCCATATCTGAATCCCCAATATCTCATCCCTAGTCAAAGGACGCAATAAGGAGTAACCAAATAATGCTGGCATATGTCCTAGCTTTAGTGGTCGGTCTTGGTAGTTTAGCCATTTACATAGCAGCTTTCTTTTTCCCAGAAATCCACCGTAAGAATGACTTTATCTGGAGCGGTGTAGGACTTTTTTACGCTCTAGTATTATGGGTGTTTGCACCACGCATTTCTGGAGGGTTGTTGCTGGGTCATGTGGCTAGTGTGGCTCTTTTGGTTTGGTTTGGCTGGCAAACTCTTTCATTACGTCGGCAACTAACCCCACTGCTACAACAAACCCAAGTACCGAGTCCTGAGACAGTAAAAACTAGCATTCAGGAACAGGTCAATAAGTTGTCTGTTCAGGGACGACTTGCTCAGCTGCAACAGGGAATTAGTAATACCTTCGGTGGCGTGAAAGGCAAGGTGCAACAGACTGTAAGTAAAAAAATACCCACTTCCAAACCTGAAGATATTACCTCTGTACTAACAGAGCACCCTGTTGTTGAGATTGTAGACAAAACTACTCCCATACCAGAACAACCAGCAGAGGACGCGGCTGCTACTACAGACACCGAAGCAAAAATCGAGAGTATACCGGAAGCAATTCCACCCAATCCCCCATCTCCAGAATTGGTGCAAGCAGCTCAAGCAGATGCCGAAACTGAGGACAAACAACCAATTCCTGTAGAGGAAATTGCTCCAGATGCGGTACTTGCGCCGCCAGCGGAAACGTCACCTGAGGTAATACCGCCTGATAATCAGGCTAGTTGAATTTAGTGAAACCCAACGTTAACTAAACATGATGTTGGGTTTCACTCAACTTGTTTTAATGTTCTGCCACAAATCGGCTGACACAAACCTAGATAAGTGACCAACATTAGTTGTTGCAATTACTACATCTAAAACAGCAAGAGTTACAGCTTGAGCTACTAAAATTATGTCACCGTCAATCGTCTTATCACTAGCTAGTGGTGAAAATCTGAGTTTTTCAGGACAGATTAAAAAGTATTCGCAGTAGTAAAATGAAGAAGCAACGTTTTTCAAAAAAATAACAACTTCCTAAAAGAGAGGCAAAAACTCTATACGGTCTTGATACTCGTTATCAAACGAACCTTCAGCTATCAAAAGTAACTGTTCAAGATTTTCACCAAAGCTTAATTTCGGATTCAGGATGAATATTCCCGGCACATGATGCTTTTGAGCTACATGATCTGCCAAGTGAACTGGCATAGATTTACGGTTGTTAGTGACTAGAATACAATCATTTTCTTCATACCAAACCCAAATTTCTGGGTCTAGAGTTCCCTTCTGTGGAGTAGTCAAGTCACCAACTGCTACTACAAATAGATCAGGCTTTAGGCGGCGGAGTTGAATTGTGTAAATTGGATCAACATTCTCATCTATGAGATACTTGAGCGCCATGAGTTTAAATGGCCATTTTTTCAGCTTTTAATTTTCGTAGTCTCTCTACAACTGGGTTTGGGTTGCGACGTTGCTCTTCTCTCATGCGATCGCCCCACTCTAACCAATCGGTCATGTATGCATCCACTGATTGCTTATTGTGTAAGTAATAGAGAATAGTTGCATAGACTTGTTCTAAAGTCAATGAGGTGTAAGTCTTGGCAATCTCTTCTGGAGTTTTGGCATGGAAGAGGTAGTCAAAGAGAATCGTCTCAATTCCTACCCGTGTACTCTTAAGTCGAATATCATCGGGAGCTAGAAAGTTAAAGTAGTCTTCAAGTTGCATAGTTAGCTGAGGTTAATGATATATGTATTCTATGATCCTAGCATTCAGGCAATTTGAGCGATCGCTCAAATTGTCTTAAATGGGCTTAACGTTAATGACGATGAATAATATAGCGAATTTTGGTTTTGATGCCATCTTCTATAATTAATAGAACCTGCACAACTAATCTTAGGCATGAGACTGTGACCGAATCAGGAAGCTATAAAGATACTGTAAACTTACCCAAAACTAACTTTGATATGCGGGCAAACGCCATCAAGCGTGAGCCTGAAATCCAAAAATTTTGGGAAGAAAATAAAATTTACGATCGCCTCTCCAAAGAAAACCCAGGCGAATTATTTATACTGCATGATGGGCCTCCCTACGCTAATGGCTCACTTCATAGTGGTCATGCTTTAGGTCAAATTCTTAAAGATATTGTTAATCGCTACCAACTACTACAAGGACGTAAAATTCGTTATGTGCCTGGTTGGGATTGCCACGGCTTGCCAATTGAACTGAAAGTTTTGCAGAATATGAAGCCAGCAGAGCGGCAAAACTTAACACCTTTACAACTGCGGCAAAAAGCGAAAGCATTTGCTCTAGAAGCAGTGGAAGATCAAAGTAAAACCTGTAAGCGCTTCGGAATGTGGGGTGATTTTGAACACCCTTATCTCACTCTCCAGCCGGAATACGAAGCAGCGCAAATTGGTGTATTAGGTCAGATGTTCTTAAAAGGATACATCTATCGTGGTTTGAAGCCTGTTCACTGGAGTCCCAGTTCTAAAACTGCTTTGGCAGAAGCCGAGTTAGAATATCCAGAAGGCCACACTTCCCGCAGTATCTATGCAGCTTTTCCAATTACAGGTTTGGCGGAGGGTATTAAACCGCTGTTGGGAGAATATCTGTCGGAATTAGGTGTGGCTATTTGGACAACTACGCCTTGGACAATTCCGGGGAATTTGGCTGTGGCGGTGAATGCAGATTTAAACTACGCGGTGGTGGAAGTCTCACGCCAAGACGCAGAGACGCAAGGTAATCTTAGCGCCTTTGCGCCTTTGCGCGAGATAAATTTCAAATATCTAATCGTTGCGGCAGATTTGGTGGAGAGTTTATCTTCGACGTTGGGAGTTGAGTTAACTGTAAAAACCATATTCAAAGGGAAAGATTTAGAACATACTACCTACCGTCATCCGCTATTTGACCGTGAAAGTCCGATTGTTATAGGTGGTGATTATATCACTACTGAGTCGGGTACTGGGTTGGTACACACTGCCCCCGGTCATGGTCAAGAAGATTACATAGTCGGTCAGCGTTATGGTTTGCCTATCCTCGCGCCAGTGGATGATAATGGTAACTTTACCCAAGAAGCGGGAGAGTTTGCTGGGTTGAATGTACTGGGTGATGGTAATCAGGCGGTAATTGATGCACTGACAGCGGCGGGTTGTTTGTTGAAAGAAGAACCTTACCAACACAAATATCCCTATGATTGGCGGACGAAAAAGCCGACGATTTTCCGCGCTACTGAACAATGGTTTGCTTCGGTGGAGGGATTTAGGGAAGAAGCATTAAAGGCGATCGCTTCGGTAAAATGGATTCCAGCCCAAGGTGAAAATCGCATCACGCCAATGGTGGCAGAGCGTTCTGATTGGTGTATCTCCCGTCAGCGTTCTTGGGGTGTACCCATTCCCGTTTTCTACGATGAAGAAACAGGAGAACCACTGCTAAATGCAGAAACCATCGCTCACGTCCAAGCAATCATTGCCGAAAAAGGTTCTGACGCTTGGTGGGAACTGTCGGTAGAGAAATTGTTACCAGAATCTTATCGTCATAATGGTCGGTCTTACCGCAAAGGTATGGACACGATGGATGTATGGTTTGATTCTGGCTCATCTTGGGCAGCTGTTACCAAGCAGCGTCCAGAGTTACACTACCCAGCCGATATGTACTTAGAAGGTTCAGACCAACATCGCGGCTGGTTTCAGTCAAGTTTGCTTACTAGTGTAGCTGTGAATGACTGTGCGCCTTACAAAACTGTGCTAACTCACGGCTTTGTACTCGATGAACAAGGGCGGAAGATGAGTAAGTCAGAAGGGAATGTGGTTGACCCGAATACAATCATTGAAGGCGGGAAAAATCAAAAACAAGAACCGCCTTATGGTGCAGATGTCTTGCGGTTGTGGGTATCATCGGTGGATTACTCTGCTGATGTACGCATTGGTAAAAACATCATCAAGCAACTGAATGATGTGAGAGGCAAGATTCGCAATACAGCGCGGTTTTTGTTGGGTAGCTTGCATGATTTCAACCCCGAAACAGACTCAGTACCCTTTGAGGAATTGCCAGAACTTGACCGCTACATGCTACACCGCATCACCGAGGTGTTTCAGGAAGTGACAGAAGCGTTTGATAGTTTCCAATTCTTCCGCTTTTTCCAAACAGTGCAGAATTTCTGCGTTGTGGATTTATCTAACTTTTATTTAGATGTTGCCAAAGATAGACTGTACATCAGTGCTCCTAATACATTTCGCCGTCGCAGCTGTCAAACAGTGCTGAAGATAGCTTTAGAAAATTTAGCACGAGCGATCGCCCCAGTACTATGCCACACAGCTGAAGATATCTGGCAATATTTCCCCTACAAAACACCCTACAAATCGGTGTTTGAATCAGGCTGGGTGCAGATAGACCAAAAATGGCTTAATCCTGAATTAGCAGAATTTTGGCAACAAGTCCGGCAAATCCGCACTGAGGTCAATAAGGTGCTAGAACAAGCCAGGATAGAAAAGCTAATTGGTTCTTCTTTAGAAGCCAAAGCATTGCTGTATATAGCTGACGAACAATTACGCTCCTCAGTAAAAACATTGAATACAGCCATTGGTAACGGTATCAATGAACTCCGCTATCTGTTCCTTACTTCCCAAGTAGAATTGTTAGATTCTCCTGACAAACTGCGAGACGTGAAATACAACTTGCAGACTGACACCTGGGGAATTGGTGTAGTGAATGCAGATGGGGAAAAGTGCGATCGCTGCTGGAACTACTCCACCCATGTGGGAGAATCAGCAGAACATCCCCTAATTTGCGAACGTTGCGTTGCAGCCTTAGCCGGAGAGTTCTAAAAAAAGAAATTTCTCTGTGTCTTTGTGTCTCTGTGGTTAACAAAATAGTTTTTTACCATAAAGGCACTAAGACACAAAACTAGCTACTATTTACAACTTTAGCAACAACTCCTGAGTTAACTGAAAGAACGCTTTAGAACCAGATGACTGGGGAGCATTTAAAACAACTGGCATAAAACTATCAACAGCTTTAGCAACGTTAACATCAACTGGTATTTGAGTCTTACAAATTTTTTCTACACCAAAATCTTCAACCACACGGTGCATCACTTGTTTGTAATATCTGCCAGTTAGAAGGTTAGCGTTGGACATGCTAAATACAATTCCTAGCATTTTTATATCTATCTTTGTTTCATGTCCATGACTGTCTTTTAATTGGGCAATGCGTCTTTCGAGTAGTTGAATACCTACTACAGATAAAGGTTCTGGCTTAGCAGGAAGTATATAGAAATCACTACCAGCTAAAGCGCTACGAGTCAATAGATTATAGCCAGGAGCACAATCCAAGAGGATAAAATCATAGTCTTGGCGAACTGATTTTAAAATGTTATTAATCAAGACTCTTTCAAAGCGATTCCAAATCGTTTCAAAATCCTGTTCACCCAAAGCAACTGCTTGTTGATGCAGCATTTCTGAAACGACAAATTCATCATATAAGTCGATATCTCCCGGTAATAAATCTAGTCCGGGTAGATTACAAACTTGAGATTGAATGATTTCCTGAATCGTCAGTTTTGCGTTTGGTTCTGGATTGATAACTTCATCTATTAAATATCTAAATGTCAGTCTTTGTTTGCGACGCTTGGCAAAGTCCAAAGGCGACATCAGACTGAGTGTGGCACTAATTTGGCTATCTAAATCAAGGACAAGCACCCGCTTACCATGATTTTTCGCTAAACAAGTAGCTAAGTTGACGGTGAGAGTGGTTTTCCCTACACCACCTTTCATATTTGCAGTAGCAATTACATATCCCATTGGTTAATTCCTCTGATGACGCCTTCCCATCTAGGTAGCGTACACCCCTGCTGAACAATTGAAACTTCCGTTAAATTTAATATTTTCGGGGACTCAAAAGAGTCGTTTCAGTCATGTTTCCTCAATTGAGGCAGTCAGATTATATAGCAACCCGGACTTAATTATGCAACGCTGGCAAAGAAAAAACCTGTTCCTCTGAAGTATACGTCTACACTTATCTAACCTGTGAACTTAAGTTGGGAACTTATACTAAAGCTCACATGTCGTTGGTAGAGACACACAGATGATGTGTGCTCTTACAGCATTTTGCTTTTACTTAGTCTAATAATTTTGAACATGGCTAGCTCTCAGAAATAGCTAAATTTCCAGTGGAAACATTAGTTATATTATGATTTATTATATTTTTCTTAGTATATTTTATTACTCAAGACAATTAACGCTATGCCATAATCGAACAGAAATCCAGTTATTGACAATAATTGTAATTTTTTAGAGGTAGAAAAAGATTGCCTTTTAATCCTGATCTGTGTCGTAACGAAAGCGAAGTTGAAAGCAAACTCATAGTGCAATATTTGCTACCACAGCTAGGGTATACTCCTGATACTTGGCATCAAGAAGTTGCCCTTGGTAGCATCCGCTTAGACTTCTTAGCATTTGCAGCGCAAGTGATTCCTTTTGTCTTAGATGTCAACTCGCCGCTGAGCGTCGTCATGGAGGCAAAGCACCCTAAACAAAACTTAAATAATCACGTCCTCCGACTCAGGCATTATTTAACAAGCTTGAATGTGCGATATGGGTTGTTAACTAATGGCAAAGAGATCAGAATTTATCAAACATTACAGGATGATATTCGGCTAGTCTTTCAGTGTTTTGGCAAAGAAGTTGATACTAAGATAGATAGAATTAAAATTTTAATTGGCCGAGAAAGTCTAGGAGAAAAACCGTTAATAGATAAGTCAGAGATTCAAATTGCTGAGAACAATTCAATTTTGGAAACTAAGAGGCAAAATTCAATGAAAACAATTGCAGTTTACCACAATAAAGGCGGTGTAGGAAAGACAACTACTGTAGTTAATCTAGCTGCTGCTATTAGTAAAAAGGGTAAAAGAGTTTTAGTTATTGATCTAGATAGCCAAGCTAACACGACATTTGCCACTGGTTTGGTCAAATTTGATGATGAAGATTTTGATGATATAAAAGACTCTAATATTTTTCATGTATTGCACTCAGAAGAGTTTTATCCTATTTCGGAGGTAGCTAGAAAGTCTAATTTTAGTAATCCAGAAATTTATGTAGTCCCTGCACACATTGATTTGATAAGATTAGAAACAGAACTGAATGCACTTGATTATAGCAGACTAATACTGATTGAAAAATTAGAGGAAGTGAAAGAACAATACGATGTTGTTTTGATTGATACTCCACCTTCTTTAAATCTGTATGCCAAAATTGCTTTGATAGCTACAGATTATCTTATCGTCCCATCTGATTTAAAACCTTTCGCAAACCAAGGATTAACGAATGTTAAAGAGTTTATAAAAACTATTAATGGATTTAGAAAGCAAATTAGAAAACCACCAATTGAAATAATAGGAGTTTTAGCTAGTAAAATATCAACAAATGCTAAGTTTGTACAATCAACTTTAAAAAATCGTATAGAAAAGGTTTCTAGCCGATATGGTATTAACGTCATGGATGCTGTGATTTATGAAAGAGAAGACTTGGCAAAGTGCGCTGAAAAAATTCAGATCGTTGGAGATATGGAGATAGCTGATCCAATATCAGTATTAGATTTTAAACCAGAATCAACATCAGCACAAGAATTTGAGTTGCTAGCAATAGAAGTTTTACAAAAGATAGGTTTGGCTTAATGAAATTATCTACATCACTTGTGGCCGTAAAGAAAATTACATCCATCAAGCCTCGTTCAACTTTTCCAGATGATGAATTAGAACAAGCTGCTAACTTTATTTTAGAATCTGAAGGGGTTATTAACCCCATAGTAGTTCGCAGAACAAGTCTGCAATCATACGAGGTAGTAGATGGAGACTTTGAGTATCATGCTGCTGCTAGAGCTAGAGAAATAGATCCTCGTAAAGGCGAGATGATTGGAGCATTTATTATTGAGCCTGAAAATGAGGAGTCTATTACAAAGCAAGTTGAATTATTTAGAAAATCAAAACCTGCTATTTACAGCAATGTATCAACTGGTTCAGATAGCAAAGAATCCATCTCAACAAATATCGAATTAAGAGTTACTAATACAGAAAGTCGCATGACAAACTTAGAATCACGTTTTGAAAATCGCACTATTGAATTGCAGACAGAGCTTAGACGTGAAATAAAAAATATTAATGACAGACTGAAAGAAATTGAAGATCTAATTCCAAAGCAAATTGAACCATTAGAGGCACTTAATACCTTGAGCTTATCCGAGCTTGCTCCTAAGTTAAGACGAGTTGGTATTAATGTTAAAATAATTGAACAAATATTCAACGAACGAGAGAATGGTAAATTTAAATCTTTTAGCAATGTAGTTGAG
Organism: Nostoc sp. MG11; assembly: GCF_014904695.1. GTDB lineage: Bacteria > Cyanobacteriota > Cyanobacteriia > Cyanobacteriales > Nostocaceae > Komarekiella. Next base: position 72,554 of record NZ_JACXXN010000019.1, read on the forward strand.
CGTATTAAGGGCTTAGGCGATAAAACAATGCTAAAGGTTATCGATAGCTTTTCTAATGCTATTAGCTGAATTGACCTAGTTAATTATACAAAATTTATAAGCTATGGATAAACTAGAATCCAAAATACTTGAAATATTGAAGCGTGGTACTCCATTAAGAGCAGCAAAAATCGCTGAAATGCTGGGAGTTGAAAGACGAGAAATAAATCACTACCTATATTCTTCATTGAAGAATGTGATTATCCAAGATAGTGAGTATAAATGGTCATTTAAGACAAATAAAATAGGTAATAATCAACGGATCCCAACTCAACCCCGAAAATCTCAAACTCAATCACCAATATCTATACAGCAAGATACCCCGTATAGATTTAATAAAGAAGAGATTCAACGAGATACTCCAATTCAACCGCCAATTTCTCCAACTCCATCCTCACAACCTATAAGGCAAACTAATCCGTATGAAGTTGTTAAGGAAAAACTTGCTCAACTATCTTCAGAGGAAAAGATAAAAATTCTAGAACAAGCTTTTAGGCAAGATAGATTTTCAGAATTAGAAGATGAGCAGATAAATGCTCTCCAATCAATATTGGAAGAAGCTAAACGGGAAGTCAATATAGCTAATACTGCATATACACAAGGGAAACTAAGCTCTTGGAAGGCTAATCGTTTAGCGATCGCAGTCGTATCTATTACCTTAGCTGTTGGTACCTTCTTTGTGATCAGTCAACTTAGATCCAGTACAACTTACCAACCTACTCCAACTATCCCACAAAATAGGTAGATTCTCCAACCCTTAACTGAGTATTTGTATTACATAATTGTGGGGCATTGCTTACCGTTTGCAGTCTTTCTTTGCGCCTCTGCGCCTCTGCGTGAGGAATTCTTATAATCGTCTACGCATTCCCACATAACTTGTAATCATTGGAGACATACTTAAGTGACGACTTCCTCAATTCGCACTTTATTTATCACAAAAGAAGTACCTTATCCACCCGTGGGTGGAGCAAGTTTACGTACCTGGCAAAACATCAATATTATGATGAAGTTTGGCCCTGTTGGTGTTTTTTCAGCCTCAAACTGGACTCCTAAAAGCACATCTCTACCAGGGGTTACACTATGGAAGCATTCCAACTTTTCCACACATCGGTCAAACTGGGAAAACTTAGAAAGTCGGTTGTGGTGGCTACATCCCCGCAGACATCCAGATGCAGATTGGGCTTATACAAAAACTGCTGCTCAAGAATTAGACGAAACTCTCATAAAATTTCAGCCTGATATTGTAGTTCTTGAAGAGGTATGGCTATATCCTTACTTGAGTGTGGTCGAGAAACATAAATGTCGCATTATCTTCGATAACCATAACGTGGAAGCATCTCTATGGCAGCAGAGATACCGTATAGTTAAAGGTATAAAGTCAAAGTTAAAAGCCAAAATTCAGCTAGACCATCTCAAGTCAATTGAGGGCGACTTTACTAAGCAAGTTAGCCAAGTATGGGTATGCAGCGAAGATGATGTGAGCTTGATAAACAAGTTTTATGGAGAAGTATCGCCCACTTACGTTGTACCTAACGGCATTAATGTAGCGCACTACGACTGTGTACGCTCCGGCGAATACAGCCCGAAGACTGGATTAGAGGATACAAGCCGAAATGTCCTTTTTCTTGGTCAACTTTCATACTCACCCAATACAGTGGCGGCTGAGTTATTAATTAACCAAATCTACCCACGACTACAGGAACTTTACCCAGATAGCCGTTTGCTGCTAGTGGGGCGCAGTCCGACTCAATTTATGCTGGATGCTGCTAAGCGATCGCCTGGAATTATCGTTACTGGTAGTGTACCAGATGTTCGACCCTATTTGGCTGCTGCCAGTGTCATGGTTGTACCATTACTTCAGGGTGGAGGTACACGCCTGAAAATCGTAGAAGCCTTTGCTGCTGGTTGTCCTGTTGTTAGTACAGTTAAAGGTGCTGAAGGAATCAACGCTAGAGATGGGGAACATCTGCTGATTAGAGAGGTAGAAGAGTTAGTTGCAGGAGTGTCCCAAATCTGGTCAGACTCTTCTTTGGGGGAGAAACTAGCTAGTTCTGCTTATGAATTAGTACAAGCAGAATACTCCTGGGAAGCGGTTAGTCGCAAGGTGGAAAAGGCTATCCACAAACTGTTTTGAGGAAGTTGTCTAAAATTAGACTGTTTTTTCTAGCACAATGCACTGTGTAAGAACATTATCAATAACTAAAAATTCATCCAAATGCTGACGAATATTCTCTGGTTCAAACTCAGAATAGCCGTACAATTCTTCAGGATTACCTATTTTAAGTTTTAATCCTGAGTGTTTAATTAGAGAACTAACTGAGATATTAGAACCATATTTATTGCAAGGTTTATTGGTAAATGGATAACAATCTAAGAACAAATCTATTGTTGCTATAAAATAGCCACCAGGTTTCATCAGTCGTTCAATTTCTTTTGCCAATGATGGTAATTCTTCTGGTGGAATATGTTCAATTGCAGAGATAGAAAAAATGCGATCATAATAATTATTCTTCAAATTAGCGTTTTGTAAAAAATCCTGAATAAATCTAACTTTACCACCAAAAACATTATTCAATTTATGAAACTGCTCAATAGTAAATATCCAATCAACTTTTTCGCTAGGATTAATAAGAGGGTCAACTGAGGTAACATCCAAACCAGATTGAGCTAATACAAATTGAAAACCAGAAGCTCCAGTTCCAACTTCAACTACACGCATACCTGCTTCTAACGGTGTGGCGAAAAAACACCAGGGATATTCAAAGATGCGTGTAAGGCTATTGATTTGAAAACCAAAGGGCCCAATCTGTTTAATTAACTCACTAGGTAGGTTATAGCGATTACGCCAAGCAAAATTGTTTCCAGTAATTTTGGAATTGGTATATTGATACCACCATGAAGCTCCCACAGGTGCTTTGTACTTTTGGTTCCAGATAAAAAACTTAGAAGGTATAATCTTAGGTGCTAGCATAATTCAGTTATTTACTTTTAAATTGAGAGTAAGTAAACTTGACTTTTTAATCAACTGGATACTTCTCATATTTTGTTTTGTTAGGTAATTTTAACCTCGTGTTTGTCGCAGTATACTAAACGCCTTACTCCGTAACCCAACTGGTAATAGCGATAAACCTAAACCAGTCCATGCTTTGGTAGTTGAAAAAGACTGTCCTGCAAAAATTAGTTCTCTGCCTTTTGGCGTTTCACCTTTTTCAATTAAACGCAAACCTAATAATAATTGTGTTTCAGCAAGACGATTTTTTCGGATTAACTCCAGTTTTTCTGAATCAAAGTGATAACTTTCTAAATATTGAATTTTATCAAATAAATAAGGAATAGCTCGATTAATACCTTGTTGTTCTGCGTGATAGCGATATTCCATCAATAACTCTGGTAAGTAATAGCCGTTTTTCCCAGCTAAAGCCAACCGCACGAACAAATCGTTATCCTCACAATTTTGCAAATTAGGTAACATAAATCCTAATTCTTGCAAGGTTTGACGGCGAAATAATGTTGCTCCAATTTGAAAGCTTTGGTGAATAAATACAACTTCTAGCAAATTATCTACGATACCTGCTGGTAAATTCATCCTACCCCAGCGACGAGAATTTTCCTGAGTTTTCTCTTGATTGCGGACATTATTAATGTCGATTATCCAATGGTCTGTACCAACAAAATCAATGCTAGAGTCTTGTTCAAAAATTGCAGCAGTACGTGCTAGAAAGTCGGTTGTTAGGCTATCATCGTCATCAAACTTCATAAAATACTTGCCGCTTGCAGCATTAAAACCAGAGCGCATATTATTGCTTTTACCAATATTTTGCGGATGACGAATGTATTTAATGCGGTTATCTGTATACTGTGACATTAACTCGGGTGTACCATCGTCAGAACCGTCATCGCACACAATTAATTCAAAGTCTTGTTCAGACTGCTTAAGTACACTGTCAATGGCATGAGGTAGCAGATAGGCACGATTAAAAGTAGGGATACAAACACTAATTTTAGGCATATTATATAAATTATTGTAATAATATCAATTACAAATTAAATGTATGGTGATGCTTGACCACCATACAGCTAAAAATTAGGTGATAGTTCTTTGAATTTTTTTGATAGTCTTTTTGATAAATCGATTAGTTTTTGATGCCATACTTGGTGGTTTTAGTTTTTGTGGTCTTTGTTCTGGTTGTTTAAGAAAACGATAGTATAAAAACTCATCTCTATAAAGAATATTGACATCTTCTCCCTGAGATAAACGGGCAAAATCACTAGAGGAATAGCTCATGTAGTGAATACGATGAATGGGTTTTAATCCATCTTGATTGTAAAGAACATGATTAATATTTACGAAGGGATCTGCATTGGCACAGTTGCCGGTTCTATCTTGACCATCGGGACTAAGTGTGAAGTTAAATAGTGGGCGATCGCACCGTAAAGTCATGTAATTAAACAAAAATGCATCATCCCACCATCCATGTCCATTAATCCATTCAATTTCTCTTTTGTCAATTAGTTGCTGCTTCATTACTTCAATTTCGTCAGCAGTAAATAATCCTCGTTTAGACCCAAAAAAACTAGAACAATGTAGCTTAGGACGAATATCAGCTTCCGTATATAGCCCAGTTTTCTCTATAACTGAAATATCTAAAGCTGCTACAGTTCTATTCTTAAGATGTTCCCAATCATCAAAAACAAAATCGTATTTATTGAGCTTTTCAATTACATCTGTGGGTGGCTTCATCGCCAAGCTATCACCGTCATAAAATACAAATTGCTCAAAAACACCCTCAAAAGCAACAAACTTTCTTTGTAAATGACTTTTGTACCAACTAGGACGCGATGTTTTTGTCTCTCTTTCTCTAGGATGAGCTGCCCAAACTTGGTGAGCAAATTCTTCCCAGCGTTGAATCACATCCCAATCCTCAAACAATATTACGTTCTTTCGAGAATTAATTTCTTGCTTAACTCGGTCTAGTCGTTCATCATAGGGAATAATACAAACTGGGATATCTGCACTTACATTTATTTCAATGCTATTTAGCAAAGCTACCAATTGGTCATAGACTACATCATTTGCAAGGGTGTAAATACCGAAAGATTCCATTTGACAAAATCCTTTTTTCCAGGTGATAAATAGTTTTAGCAATTATATAAACAGCTTGGGGATGACATGATTTAGTCTATATTCCTGTTACAATTCTAGGCTAACTAGCTTGAAGCATGAAATCCTCCCACAAATGAGTCTACAACCAAAAAACATCAAGTTTTTTGGTTGCTCTATTTGCTAGGGTTCCCAGATATTCAATTAAATAAACATTTTAATAGTATCTTTTTCGTTACCCTATCCGTCAAGGCTAAGGAATTCGCAAGATTACCGACTTTTTAAAATAGTTAGTAATCTGAAATTAATTACGCAAATTCTGAAATATTATCGATATTATATAAACTAAACTCTTCATGAGTTGATTGTGCCATCCATCTATAATCTAATAAAGCTTTTATTCTTAAAAGCCTTGATTTTAGCGGTAGTGCTTTATTTTTGTTTGCAACTCCAAAATAAACATTTTCACCATTTTTAATATAAACAGCGCCCGGAAAAGGTAGGGGTTCAAGCGGTGTTCCTTTTTTTGCTAGAGTGCTTGTTATGTCACGATGACGATAGGAATTAAAAATGTATTGTGTATATTCATTATCATATATAGCATTGACAATTTCAGGGACATTATATAAATCATATCTAATTATGTTGCTTGTTCCGCAGTATTGATCAAAGCCTTTCCTCATAATACGTATGAGTTTACTGCCTTCACTATAAATGTAGCCCTTTTTGATAAACCAACCATTAGCTTGAGGGTTGCTATTAACAAACTCTGCTAAATATTTGCTTACGCAGTCATCAGCATCAACACACATAACATGGGATGGGTTGAGTTGCCGCGCATAAATTAATCCCGTTGTAAATTTTGATAGTTTATCTAACTGTTTGCTTTTCCAGTCTTTGCCTTGTAATTCAAAGTTATGCTCAATATATGTGATGTGAGGATGGCTAAATTCTATCTCAGGCTTTTCATTGCAAACAACAATCACTCTAAAGTCGTTTACAGTTTGGTTACAGATTGATTTTACACACCTTCCAAATAATTTAGATACAGTTTCCCATGATGTAGAAACATATTTGCTTTTGACTGGAACTATAAAAACAAGCATATTGATCTTCCTATTTGGTCTGGTGATGGTTACATTTTGCCCTAAGCTCCTACGTAAAAACAACACTTTAGGTGGAACTATACAGTAAATTTACTGTTGTTGTCATTCAATAGCTAACCAGCTTTTTGTTTGCTTTAATTTATAAAAATTTTCCAAATAATATATAAGGGATATTTGTGATGACATCTAGCCTGTAATGAAGTCATGGTGTATGTACCACGTACCAGATATCACTTGTATGAACATCTTAATGCTATCTTCTACTTTTCCTTATCCGCCAACGCGGGGGGGAACCCAAGTGAGGACATTTAATTTACTTAAGTATCTGAGTCAACGCCATGCTATTACCCTTGTGACTCAACGCGATCGCAATGTTACAGACACCGAAATAGCAGGATTGCGCGATTGTGTGGATCATCTAGTAGTTTTTGATCGCCCCCTAAATTCTGGAACCACCGCAGGAATACTCAAGAAAATCCAGCGTTTTGGCGTATTTCTGCAACAGGGGACGCCACCAAGTGTACTCAACCGCTATTCAGTCGAGATGCAAGCCTGGGTTGATAACTTTGTGCAGCTAGGAAAATGTGATGTGATTACCTGCGAACATAGCGTTAACGAAATTTACGTACAATCGCATTTTCAAAAACAGCTAAAAACCATAGTCAATGTTCATAGTTCTGTTTACGGTAGTTGTCTTAATCAGCTAGCAACAGGCATTTCTGAAAATGCACTCAGAGATAAAATTAATCTACCGCTTCTGCGTCGTTATGAACAAAGCTACTGTTCTAAATTCTCGGAAATTGTAGTCACAACTGAAGAAGATAAAATTCAACTACAAGAATTCAACCCAAATAGTCAAATTACAGTCATTCCTAATGGCGTAGATTTGGTTTGTTTCCCTAACCGTACTGCCGATCCAGGAGGACATCGCTTAATTTTTATTGGCGCAATGGATAATTTGGCAAACATAGACGCTGTTAGCTTTTTCAGCAATGAAGTCTTGCCAAAAATCCAACAATATTATCCTGAAACAACCTTCGATATTGTCGGTTCTCATCCAACGCCAGAAGTTTTAGCGCTTCAAGAAAAACCGGGAATCAATGTGACTGGGCGTGTGCATTCGATGGTAGAGTATTTACACAAATCAACTATCTGCGTTGTGCCCATGCGAACTGGGTTTGGCATTAAAAATAAAACTTTAGAGGCAATGGCAGCAGGTATACCCGTAGTAGCAAGCGATCGCGGCTTAGAAGGACTATCTGTAGATGGCGCGAGCAAATCATTACGGGCATTACGAGCAAACAAGCCAGCCGAGTACGTCAACACTATTAGTCAACTATTTGATAATGCATATCTGCGCTCGGAATTATCTCGCAACGGTAGACAACTGGTAGAAACAGAGTTTACTTGGGATATCGCTGGTAAAAGTTATCAACAAGTTTGTCTTGGCGGAGGATGAGAATAATTCTTATATAATCCAATTTTCTGCTTGTTGAAGAGATAGGATTTACTAGAAGAGTAAGATTTAAGGAGCAAACCCCTGTCTTTGCAATTTATTACCGTTCCTCCCGCAACTTCTCAGCCACCCGCAGGCTTAATCGTCACTTTGCATGGTTGGGGTGCAAATGCCCAGGATGTGGCATCTTTATTGCCATTTTTCAACCTGCCAGATTATCAGTTTATGTTTCCTGATGCACCTTTTCCTCATCCCCATTCTCCTATAGGCAGGGCATGGTATGACCTGAGAACGGAAAATATGTATCAGGGCTTAGCAGAAAGTCGGCAACTGTTAGTAGATTGGTTGCAATCCTTAGAGACTAGTACTGGTGTGCCTCTATCGCGCACCATTTTGAGTGGATTTTCACAAGGTGGGGCGATGACTTTAGATATAGGATTAAATTTGCCCTTAGCTGGTTTAGTTGTGATGAGCGGATATTTACATCCTGGTGCAGGAACAGTAACTCAAAGTAGTATTCCGCCGATTTTAATCGCGCATGGAAGATATGATGAAGTTGTACCACTGCAAGCTGCCTTAAAAGCTAGAGAGACTGTGGAATCCCAAGGAGTGGCGGTAGAATACCACGAATTTGACATGGGGCATGAAATCAGTCCACAAATGTTAGAGGTGGTACGGAATTTTATCGGGAATACAATTAACTAGTCAAACGTTACAAATTTTTTATAAATTCTAGTATAAATCCTGAAAAATTTCACGAAATCCATGTCTTCTAATGAGTAATATATATTGGGTGGCTGCGTAATAGCGCAATTTCACCCATGCTGAAGGCGAGTGCTGCATAAGGGAGGGGCAAGCATTATGACAACTCTAAGCATTTCCAAGAAAGAAATTGCTGCCATGACTTCGGCAGAAGTAGAACAGTTGGCTACACGTTTGGAACTCGATAATTACAGTAATGCTTTTGAGGGTTTGAATGATTGGCATCTACTACGAGCGATCGCGTTTCAGCGTCCAGAGTTAGTTGAACCCTACATCTATCTCTTAGACTTGGAACCCTACGATGAAGCTTAAAGATTTGATAATTAGAAGTTAGCAGTTAATATTCCTAACCTCTAACTACTAATCCTAATCTTTTTGCTATGCCTAATCCCGAATCCCAAAGCGAAAACATCAACAAAAGGATTCTAATTGGCGTAGGCGGCGGTATCGCCGCCTACAAAGTTTGTGAACTGGTTTCGACGCTGTTTAAAACAGGTGTGGAAGTTCGAGTCATCCTCACTCGTTCGGCGCAAGAATTTATCAAGCCTCTGACTTTAGCAACCCTATCTCGTCATCCCGCTTACACAGATGATAATTTCTGGCAACCAACTCACTCTCGTCCATTGCATATTGAGTTAGGTGAATGGGCGGATGTGTTGGTAATTGCACCTTTAACAGCTAATACACTAGCAAAGCTAGCCTACGGTATGGCTGACAATTTACTCACAAATACTGTGTTGGCTTCTACTTGTCCCGTGCTGTTGGCTCCAGCGATGAATACGGATATGTGGGAACAAATAGCAGTGCAGCGGAATTGGCGACAGTTATTAACAGATAGTCGATATCATGGCGTCGATACAGCGTCGGGGTTATTGGCGTGCGATCGCGTCGGTGCTGGTAGGATGGCAGAACCCCCAGAAATTTTGGTTTACATCCAATCATTGTTGTACACTCAAGGCAAACGAGATTTAGCAGGTAAAAGAGTGTTGATTAGTGCCGGGGGAACGCGAGAGTATCTTGACCCAGTGAGATTTATTGGCAATCCTGCCACGGGTAAAATGGGATTGGCTTTAGCGCGAGCCGCACTCCACCGAGGCGCAAGTGTCACCCTCGTGCATGGCCCAGCTAGTTGGAATGTACCATTGGGAGTCCAAGCAATTCCCGTCGTTAGTGCCGACCAAATGCAGCACGCCATGCTAGAGTGTTTACCCAACGCTGATGTCATTGTGATGTCGGCAGCTGTAGCGGATGTGAAGCCAAAAGATTATAGTACAAAGAAATTGCCCAAGCGATCGCTTCCCCAAGCCCTACCCTTAGAACCTGTACCAGATATCGTCGCTCAATTAGCACAACTCAAACAACCGCATCAGCTGTTAATTGGGTTTGCTGCACAGACTGGAGATATTATCACACCTGCGTTAGAAAAGTTGCACAGTAAAAAATTGGATGCGATCATTGCTAATCCCATCGATCAACCCGAAACTGGTTTTGGCAGCGATCGTAATCAAGCAATCTTTTTAGACAAGCAAGGGCGTCAGGTAGAAATTGCACCCTGTTCTAAATTAAAAATGGCCCATCAATTGTTTGATTTTGTTAGAAGCTTTTAGTCAATAGATAGTTCCGGGTTCTACCAAAAGTGCGATCGCTTGTCTCTAATTTGGGCAGATTACAGGCGGCGTTATAAATTAATAAGTGTATCTGCAATACCGGACTTGTTCTGGCTTGATCTCAATAGCAAAGGTTTGGAGATGTCTACTTTATCAGAAACTTCTATCCTTGCAGCAATACTGCTGGTAGCTTTCGGCATTTTGGGCTGGGGCTTTTATCGCGCCAGACCTTTTGGGAAGCTGGGAATCTTAGCCTGGTTACAATCGGTGGTGTTGATGGCTCCCTGGCTGCTGTTTTTTGGATTGTTTGCAGCCGGGATTTACATCAATATAGTTGGTATATTGTTTTTGGTGGTCGGTTCCGCTGGGCTATACATATATTTGGGAAGACAGCTACGCGCAGCTGGTCAAGATGCCCTACTCAAGCAGCGAGCCACAGAAAGGCTCAATGCTGATTCCTCGTCTGAGACAAATCCTACAGAGTCAGCAGTAATTGCAGAATTAAAATCTGAAGTACCGCCAATACCGGATGATGACTTAAATGCAATTAGAGGTATTTTCGGTATTGATACGTTTTTTGCCACAGAAACCATCGCCTACCAGGATGGAGCCATTTTTAAAGGCAATTTGCGGGGAGAACCAGAAGAAGTTCACAATCGTTTAACTACAAGTTTACGGCAACGCCTTGGTGAGCAATATCGTCTGTTTTTAGTGGAAAACACAGACGGTAAACCTGTAGTCATTGTCCTGCCAAGCCGCAATGATCCCCGTCCGATGTTGTTATCGCAAAAAGCCTTTGCAGGTATCCTGTTGGTAGCAACCATTGCCACAAGTTTAGAAGCCGCGGGGTTAGTGCTGAATTTTGATTTCTTTGCCAATCCTGAGCGTTTCCAAGAAGCTCTACCTATAGGTGCTGGTATATTTGGAATTTTGGTAGCTCACGAAATCGGTCATTGGTTACTTGCTCAGCGTCACAAAATCCGCCTCAGCTGGCCTTTCTTTTTACCTGCTGTGCAGATAGGCTCTTTTGGTGCAATTACCCGTTTTGAATCTTTGTTGCCCAATCGCAAAGTTCTATTTGATATTGCTTTGGCAGGGCCAGCAGTCGGTGGTATTCTTTCTCTATTAATGTTGATAACTGGCTTGCTACTTTCTCACCCAGGCAGTTTATTTCAATTGCCTAATCAGTTTTTCCAAGGCTCGATTTTAGTGGGAAGCTTAGCGCGGGTTGTACTTGGTTCTGCTTTGCAGTCGCCCCTGGTGAGCGTTCATCCCCTAGTAATTATTGGTTGGTTGGGGTTAGTAATCACTGCTTTGAACTTAATGCCCGCAGGACAACTAGATGGTGGACGCATTGTCCAAGCAATTTATGGACGTAAAACCGCAAGACGGGCAACGATCGCAACTTTAATTTTACTGACCTTAGTATCTCTTGGTAATGTTCTAGCCATGTACTGGGCGATCGTGATTTTCTTTTTGCAACGAGATCCAGAACGTCCCAGTTTGAATGAAGTCACTGAACCCGACGATGCCAGAGCCGCTTTGGGACTTTTGGCTTTATTCTTGATGATTACCACGCTCTTGCCCTTGACTCCCGCCTTGGCTGGGCGTTTAGGAATAGGATAGTGCTTATAGAGCCAACACCCAAACAAGCAATATCTGCAATTCGGGTGTGCGCCCAACTTACCAGGGTTTATAAACGAATAGACCTTGTAAGATTGGACGAGTGCACCAGAAATATTTATATCTTGGCTAATAATTCAATAGAAGCTGAGGTAACACCAACTGGAGAAATTCTTTAGTTATAACTTGTCAAAAGTCAAGGACTACTAAACTTTTTTCGATAAATTTAAGGAGGATATGGAACCAACACCACAGCAGCTAAGAGCGGTGTATATAGTTTGCTACTGGCTAACAAAAATGTATTTACCCATCTATCTTGTAACGCTTGATTCTAGAGACGCGAGAATAGTAATCATCGCGGGTGAAGGTCAGTAATTGTTATTAATAAGCAAGGAGAATTGAGCTATGACCAGCCCGAATTATGAAGCAATGACCACAAAGGAGTTGCGGACTTATGTTTTAGCACACCGAGATGACCAAAATGCCATCAACGCTCTAGCAAGCCGAGTTGAAACAAATGGAGTAAAGTTAGATTCTCCAGAACAACTGCCAGATGTAATACGTAGGCAGCAAGAACAGCAAGAGTAAAACTAAATTAAAATCTTTGATAAAGCGTTGTACTACAAATACAACGCTTTTATTTTGCCTTAACAGCAGTATCTACTCAGACTTGACACGATTTTTACTCAGTAACAAATATCTGAGCAACGTAGTTATTTAAACTTAAGTGGATGGTTTCCAACCCGCTAGCAGATTCGGGTAAGCCGTTGGTGTGGGGAAGATTTTCTGGAAGCCAGTCTGACGCTCTTGAGGTTTTTCTTTGCTCATGTTCCAGAGGCTTTCATAGAAAAAGAATGATACCCCGGCAAAGTTGCGATCGCGTACTTTTTGTACTTGTGTTTGAATCTGTTGCATCGGCACAGACCTATTTTTCAAACCAGCTAAAATACCAATACTCACTGGAATATGGCTCTTTGCTGCCTTCACTTCTGGGTACTCTAATTCGCTGACAAAGACATTCAAGTCATCCCGATATATCTGCAAAACTAGTTCTTCGATAATTCCTAGACGTTCCCATCTCTGCCAGTCTGCTAAAAAGTATTCGTAGGAAAAACGCTGAGGATTAGGCGCAACAGAAACGAGACAATCTTTTTTAGTGGCTTTGATAGCTTTGAATACCCGCTTGGTAAAGTCGGTAATTTTGTTAGCTCTCCAGCGCACCCATTCTGGATCTTTAGAATTTTTGGAGGGTGCTCTACCACGGTGTTCTTTTTTGTAAAGTGCTACTGTATAGGCATCGTATCCCAATTCTGATGGCAAGCCAAAATGATCATCAAATTGAATTCCGTCGATATCGTAGTTTCTGACGATTTCAACAATTAGATCTTGGATGAACTGTTGTACTTCTGGGCGAAAAGGATTTAGCCAAACGCGGTTGTGTGTCCCTTCCTTGATAATCCGCGTACCGTTGCTGCGACTGGTGAGCCATTGAGGACGATTTTTCGCTAATAGGGAATCCGCTGGTGCCATGAAGCCAAATTCAAACCAGGGAATTATTGTTAAGCCTTTTTGATGTCCCACATCGACAATCTCTTTGAGTATATCTCGTCCTTGTAGTCCGGGTGTGGGATCAAGCGATCGCCCAATAACTTTGGCTGCAATTTTGCTGGGATACAGTGTATACCCCCAATTCCAAACCGCTGGATATATGGTATTAAAATTGAGTTCATCAAGGCGTTGTAATGATCCCTTGAGGCGATCGCTCGAAAACAGCACATTGCTATCAATATTTGTTAACCACACACCTCTTAACTCAGATGATGCTGCTCTCTGAGGAATAGTTTGAGCGTTTATCGGAAACGATAGCATCACTGTAGCCACCATACTCAAGGTCACTATGACGGTAAACAACCTTGGCTTTATGCTTTGGCGAATATTCCACCAATTATGAAGCTCAACACACCACTTTACAAACCTTTTCATCATTTGCTACAGAGATCATCAAATTATGAACAATGACTGACATGTGTAGATATAAGTTGCTTTATCGCTTTACATCAACCAATAGCCAGATAAGTTTTCTCTCACTTCCTGAAGTTTATTGTTAAGCCATTGTATAGCATTTATTTTGACATTGTTAAGATAATGGCTACTGTGTCGCCTTCATATGTGACAATCTAAAGAAGGATACGGTAATAAACTTACTGCTAATTTTTTCCTATCTTCTCTGAATCTATACTCAGTTGATATTACCTCCACATTAACCCTTAACTGTAAATGTGGAATAATACACAATATCTTCGCTTATTAGCTGATGCGTAAGATTATGCTAAGTATTGCAGAGAAAATCTCATGCAAATTACATAGATATTATTTGTAAACAAAAGTTAACATGTAGCGGATATTACTCAGCTATTTTTAAAATAAAAGCAGGATTTTTAATGATCAGCCTAAGTAATTCAGAAGATGGCAACGTTAGCACCACACCGGCCACTGAGCGTCTAGCAAGAGCAATGACAGTATCGGCTGGAGAGTTTTCATTGATACTAGTATGTTGTAACTGTGTCAAAATTCAGCAGCAAATACTGAATTCGTTAACAGAATTTTCACCAGCTAACATCCAAGACATTTTGCTTACACCTGAACTTGAGACGCTATATACGACTCTCGTAACTACAATTGGTGATACTCAACCCGAAGCTTTGATGGTGCGAGGTTTAGAATCTGTAGTAGCAATTAATCAACTAATCATTAGTACCAATCTCATCCGAAATGAGTTTCGGAAAAAGTTTCGGTTTCCCTTGGTATTGTGGGTCAATGATGAAATTCTTCGTAAGCTAGTTTGGCTAGCACCTGATTTCAAAGACTGGGCGGCCAGCACTATTAGATTTGATGTACCGAGCAACCAATTAATTGAATCTGAACAGCAAGCTATTAGCGCCTAAGCCTGACTTTATCCAAATCACAAGACAATATTAGTATCATTTAATATATATTACCTACGTAATTTATCATAATTTTTTTTGTAAATACTAAGAAACAAACAATCAGTACATCCACGTCTATCCATACATCAGTCGGTAAAAACAGATGCTAATTTAATCCCAACTAGTTCGGTTTTGGGAGCATATACTTTTTTGGGTATTACCGAATCAAGTAAATGATGCTAATAAAGATTTGTTGCATAGCTGCATAAATCCTAAAGTCACCTCCGATAAGTTAACAACGATTTAAATCGGGGAGGCCAGATTTTATACTCCATCCCAATACTTGTCGCGTTTTGCGGGAAAAGGGGAAAAAAACCTTGTACCTTTTCCTCAAACCAAATTCCGAGTTGAAAATGCAAAACTCCAAGTAGTATTGACTTCCATCCTGCAACGTTTTTTGCCGGTAGTTGCTAGTTATTAGTACTTTGGCTTTTGACTAAATATATGCTTATTACTGGCTAATCCCAAATCTGGATCATATTACTATGAAAAATCTCTTGAAAGGCAACCATACCAGCAATCAAGGACGAATTGTCACTGCTTGGTTTTTGACTGCCATTTTGTCTGTTGGTAGTGGATTAACTCTAATTAAAACTGCCTCAGCTGCTTCTGCAAATCTCTCGTTAGAAACTGGGAGTTCTTTGCGCTTAGCTTCTACAAAGAATCCTACTAGCAACCTGCCAGCAAATTTTCCTCAATCTGTCAAAAATGCCGTTTTACGAGCGGCATCTGTACGTTTGCAATTACCAATTTCTCAACTAACTATTATTGAAGCCCAAGAGCGAACTTGGAACAATGGCTGTTTAGAATTGGCTAATGCTGAGGAATTGTGTACCCAAGCTTTAGTACCAGGTTGGCGGATAGTTGTCGGGACTGCTAACCAAACTTTGGTTTATCATACCAATCAAAATGGTTCCGTAATCAAGCTAAATGAAAAGGCTAGCGAAACTAAACTGGCCCCTGTACCAATTCCCGCAAGTGAGTTACCACCACCATTAGACCAAGGTGTAGTGTTTCGGGAAATTTCTAGTGGAGGTATAGCTGGTAGAACCTACGAAACTGTTTTACTCAATGACGGGCGCTTGATTCGGGTACGGATTGGTGATGCTAATGATTCTGAGCGTAGTGTTCGCCGTGTTTCTGTGCAACAGGTAAAACGGTTTGAGCGACTATTAAAGAGAAGGGAATTTAGTGACTTCAAGAATCTGAGTTATCCAGCACCCAGCGGTTCTGCTGATTTCATCACCTACACCCTCACCAGTCAGGAGGGTACGGTTCAGTACAGCGATATTTCTCAAGAGCATCTACCAAGGAAGTTACGAGCAGTAGTCACAACCTGGAATCAGATTATAAGCAACGCACAATGATCATTTAGAGAGCGATACGCTCTATCTCATTAATTTTAATGGTTAGATGGGTTTTTAGTAAGGATTTTAGTCCTTAATTTTTTAAGCACTAAAGTGCTTACTACGAACCTCTCAAAACTTTTGCGACAGACCAGTAAGAACGTTAATTGTTGGGTTTCTACAAATATTTTTATTTATTCAGAGCAATAAAAAAGCGCTATTCAGTCTTTTTAAAAGCAAGACAAAACTAACTCCGTTTTATCTATCGGAATTTAGTTGTATTTTTTGATGTTTGATGGTAGTATTATACTTGTAGTAAATACTTCCGGCGATAGATGAGCCATCAAAGTGGATACTCACACCACCGTTGGGTACAATCTCATAATCCTGCCAAGTTAGAGCTGAAACTGCTACAAAAGCAACAAAAAGAACCAATGTTCTATTACTTTGCTTATGGCTCTTGTATGTGTCCGGTGGATTTGAAGCGATCGCTTGGCGAAAATACTCACCCTTATGTCATAGGGACTGGAATCCTCAAAGGCTACCGACTTGGGTTTTATCTATATTCTGATATGCGTAAATGTGGTGTTCTGGATGTAGTGAAAGACCCTAAAACCAGCGTCAAAGGTGTACTTTATCAGTTACCATGGCGACTGAGTGAATATTTGGATAAACGTGAAGGTGTTTCCCAAAATGTCTATAGTCACGAATCAGTAGATATTCACTGCCAAGATCGGAAATACAAAAATGTTCGCACTTATATAGTGGTTAACAAGCTTACAGAAGAAGCCGCACCCAACGACTGGTACTTTAATGTTGTTTTACGAGGTGCTATTACCTGCGGACTACCAGAAGAATATTGTTGGCATTTATTTAACCACATGCACCAATTACAACAGCGCTATCAAGACACGCAAATATTACGATTTGCATAAGAGTTTCAAAGGTGACGCTGAACTTATCAAGGGGATCTTTGTTTTTTGGCTCGGCTAAGAGTGAACTTCTGATAAGAGGAACAAGATGATGATATCTACAACTGTTAATTCCACGGTGAGTGACATCTGCATTCGTATTCCTCAGCACTACCATCGCCAACCAATTATCTCGCGATTAATTTCTAGCTACGATTTAACCGTCAATATTGCAGCAGCTCTTTTAAAAGTTGATAGCATAGACGATGGTTGGTTTAATCTAGAAATACAAGGTAGTTTTCAACAGGTAGAAGCAGGTATTGCCTATCTCCAAAAGCTGGATATAGAGATTGAGCAGCTAAATTTCAAAATCCTTGGGAAGGAAGGTATAGATATAAGCGATCGCTGTAGTCGCTTCCAGTCAAGTCCCCAAATCCAAGACAATCAAGCAAAATTTGATTGGAGCCTAATCCAAAAACAAACAAATCGGGCGAAGTTTCATGTCTGCATCTCCAAACACTACCGTTATTCTCCGGTAATTGCTGGGCTGGTTTCATTTGGATTAACTGTAAATATAGTTGGAGCTTCATTAAATACAAATACTAAAGATGATGGTTGGTTTGATTTAGAAATTTGGGGTAATCCGCAGCAGATTGTTTTTGGCTTGAGGTATTTAAAACAGCTAGGCTTGCAAATTTGGTTATAAGTTAATCGCCCAACCTGCCAAAATTCAAAATAATTACAATTCATAGTGTATTAGAGGTATAAAACTATGACTCATGCTTGCTGTGGTCCTGGCTATGCTTCTCCAGAAGCAGCCATGAATGCAGAAAGGGAAAAAGTGCTTTATGCGATCGCTCTCTATACGAATACAGGTATCGAACAGCCAGATTATCTTGCTACCGTAGACGTTGATCCCAATTCCCCAACCTACTCCCAAGTGATTCATCGCCTATCTGTACCTTATATTGGCGATGAGTTACATCACTTTGGCTGGAATGCTTGCAGTTCTTGTCATGGCGACGCTAATAAATCCCGGCGGTTCAGTGTGATTCCTGGACAACGCTCTAGCCGCATCTATGTTGTTGATACAGCAGATACAAAAGTACCCAAACTGCATAAAGTCATTGAACCAGAAGAAATTAAAGAAAAGACTAACTTAACCGCCCCTCATACAGTACACTGCTTAGCAGATGGTCATGTAATGATTTCCATGCTAGGTGATAGCGAGGGGAATGGCCCCGGTGGCTTTTTGTTACTGAATGAGAACTTTGATATTGCTGGACGCTGGGAAAACAAAGCCGACACCATGAGATTTAACTATGACTTTTGGTATCAGCCGCGTCATAACGTTATGGTGAGTAGTGAGTGGGGCGCACCCAAAACCTATTATGCTGGCTTTGACCTCAACGATGTAGCAGCTGACAACTATGGTCATCATATACATTTCTGGGATTGGTCAAAACACGAAATTATCCAAAGTTTTGATTTGGGAGAAGAAGGATTACTTCCTTTAGAAGTGCGCTTTCACCATAACCCTGACAGTACTCATGGATTTGTCGCAGCAGCGCTTAGTAGTAATGTATGGCATTGGCACAAGTTTAACGGTTATTGGGAAATAGATAAAGTGATTGATGTGCCATCGGTGGAAGTGAAAGGCTGGCCTATCCCTGTGCCATCATTGATTACTGATATCTTGATTTCAATGTGCGATCGCTATATTTATTTCTCCAATTGGTTGCATGGAGATATTCGCCAGTACGATATTAGCGATCCCTTTAATCCTAAACTCACTGGTCAAGTTTGGTGCGGTGGTTTGCTGGGTAACGGTGGTGAAGTTCAAAGTCATAAATTAGCTGGTGGGCCGCAAATGCTACAGCTAAGTCTTGATGGTAAACGGCTTTATGTAACGAATTCTTTATTTAGCACTTGGGATAATCAGTTTTACCCTGATATGTCCAAAACTGGCTCATATTTGTTGCAGATTGATTGCGATACTGAAAATGGCGGACTAAAAATCAACGAAAATTTTTATATTGATTTTGGTAAAGAACCCGCAGGCCCCGCTCGCGCTCATGAGATGCGCTATCCTGGCGGTGATTGTACTTCTGATATTTGGGTGTAGCAAAGGGCAAGTAAAAATATATACTAATACGGTTTTTTACTGTTTCTCTAAATGGTGTTATGAACATTTAATAACATTTACTAATAAATAAACAATAACGATTATCGGCTGTCGGCTCATAACTTAAGTTGTCAGCAATCGTAGACATGATTTTCAAACCACGCCCACGCTCTTGATCATTTTCCTCTAATGTAGATGTTTCTCGCAATTGTTGCTCTAAGTTAAAGGGTTCACCTTGCGACCAAATGCGAATTTCTATCTGTTTATCTAACCGTAAAACTTCTATTTCAATAGGAGTTTCAATTGGTAAATTTTTGTGGGCATGTTCAACAATATTAGCAAAACCTTCTATTAGCAACGTTTGACATTGCCACCAAATTTGTTTATCTGGAATAGGTGGTTGATTTATCAGCTCGAACCAAGACAATACCTGAGACGAAGCGGCCAGGTCTGTATTAACTTTTAGATGAATGTGATGATTCACTTTTTAGCAATTAAAATAGTGTGACATTATCATATTCGAGAATTAATTTATTTAATTTGAGTAATTTTACTATACATTCTTAACTAAATTACATGTAATTTGAATGAGAGCAATTATGTAGTTTTTATTCTATTTATTACAATGTAGTTTATGTTAAAAATTTTAGTTATTGATGATGATCCTATCGTGCGAGCGGCACTTAAAAGAACACTCCAAAAACAGGGTTATGATACAACTGTAGCCAGCAATGGCGAGGAAGGAATCATACAAGCACAGCTGCTACGTCCGGCGTTAATCATCTGTGACTGGGTGATGTCACAGCTAGATGGATTGGAAGTATGTCGCCGAATTAAGGCAAATCCAGAGTTAGCAACTACTTTTTTTATTCTGTTGACTGCAAAGGGAGCAGCTCCAGGAGAAGAGGAAGATCGAGTAAGGGGATTGGACGCAGGAGCAGACGAGTTTGTCTCTAAGCCAATCGAGATGAATGAATTGAAAGCACGAGTCAGAGCAGGGCTGAGGTTACACCAACTCAATCAGGATTTACAAAGTCAAAAGCAAGTTTTAGAGACACTCAATCATAGTTTACAAACCCAAAAGCAAATTTTGGAAGCAGAATTGGCTGAGGCGGCTGATTATGTGCGATCGCTTCTACCCTCAGCGCTTATAGGAGCAGTCAGAGCAGAAGCACTGTTTATTCCCTCAACACAACTGGGAGGTGATAGCTTCGACTATTACTGGATCGATGATGATCATTTAGCTATTTATTTGTTGGATGTCTCAGGACATGGGGTAGGTTCAGCCCTATTATCTGTATCTGTACTTAATGTTTTGCGATCGCAATCCTTGCCTAATACTAACTTTTGCCAACCTAGCGAAGTTCTCAAAGCACTTAATCATGCCTTCCAGATGAAAAACCACGGTGATAAATACTTTACAATTTGGTATGGAGTTTATAACCGTCTTAAACGTCAACTCGTTTATGCCAACGCTGGACATCCACCAGGTGTACTGTTATCAGGTACACCTGCAACAAAAATCCAAGTTAGACAATTAGACTCTTTAGATTTGCCTATTGGTTTTTTGCCTGATGTCAACTTTGATGATGCTGTCTTTGATATCGAAGAAAATAGCACTTTATACATCTTTAGTGATGGTGCTTACGAAATTAATCAGCCAGACAGCAAGATGTGGGGTATTGATGCTTTTATTGATTTATTAATCAACTGTAGCCAAGAAAATACTCGTCATCTAAACCAGATATTAGCCCACATTATGAACTTAAATACCAATAACAATTTTGATGATGATTTATCTCTACTAAAAGTTAGTTTTGGTTAGCTTGAATGAAATTTTTATCCAATCATCATTGGAATTAGCTATTGAGAATTCTCAATTGCTGAGTAACTTATTGAGCTGCAAGTACTTGGCGATTGAATTCATCTTGATCGGCAAATGTTTGGAAAATTCGATCTAGCTTTGTTAATTCAAATAGCATCCTTACTTGATCATTAACAGAGCAAACAAAGAGTTTGCCATCTGCTTTTCGCACCATTTGCATTGCCGATACTAGAGCGCCTAAACCAGAACTATCAACAAATTTTACATCTTTAAGATCAATCAACAAAATATCAGATCCGTTCTTAATAATCTCACTAACTTCTTGACGTAGTTGATTGCCTCTAATACCATCTAAAATACCAGATGGTTCTAGTACTGTTACTTTAGGATTCATAGTTTTAAATTCCTACTATTTTGTACATTGCTATTTTGACATTTGACTACTAAAACGGCAAGGTATTATACAATTATTCTTGTATTAATACTTGTTTATTACTATTTGCCATTGCAGCAAAGAAGCTAGCATCAACCCATTGGCGAGCAATTTCAAAAGCTTCAAAATAACCATCCTTTTGACCTAATTCTCGTGCCCAAAATCGAGATAAAACGAGTATGGCGTCAAGTTGCATAAATGCTTTAGACATCTCTGATTCATAACAACCAATAGCTGCAACTTTTTCTTCAATTACAGAGGTTATATCCACAAAAAAGTTTGGTTCAAACCCGCGCAAAAAAACAGGTGGTGCTGAATACCAAAGAGGAATATTTTTGCGAGTAGCGACATTGGAAATTGCGATCGCACATACCTCATGATCTCTATGCCCATATTTTTCAGATTGTGGTGCATGAGTAATAATCAGATTTGGTTGCCAACGCTTAATAGCTTCTTCTGCGACTTTAATCACTGTTTGTGTTGAGAAATTACACTCCTCAAGAGCATAAAACTCGTAAGTTGCGCCGATAATTTTACCAGCTGCCTCTGCTTCTTGATGACGTGTACCCTTCACAGCCGAGCTAGAAAGACTGCCATCAGTCAAAATCAAGCAGCGAACGTTCCATCCGGTCTTAGACATTAGACTGAGAGTACCGGCAGCAGGTAATACTTCATCATCAGCATGAGCATAAATTGTCAAGACAGTTTGCTGAGCAAATTTGTCGGAGTCTAGATAAGTGTTCATAGCTTTTTACTTTGTTAAATTGGATTTACTAACATCATGGAAATTGTCCTTAGTCATTAGTCATTTGTCCTTTGTATATACAAATAACTAATGACATCCACAACTAAAAAGCATGTGATTAGTAAGCACGTCAATTAGACATCTTTTGATGGTTGCCAGAAAGAAGCGCGGATAATAGCGGATAAAAGTAATAAATTATAGATAGCCCAAGCACTATTTAGCAGGTGAACCCAAGGAGAATTTAAATGACCAATTGCAAAGCGGTAAATACTCCACAATATACCTAAAATAGTGAGTAAGAAAACGAGCAATTGAGGCCAAACAAGTTGGAGATAAATTCCAGATTGTCGCTGCTTAGGCGTTACTTGGAATTTAAGATTACCTCCAACAAACACACTCAAGACTGCTTGGATAAATAGAGGAAATAAAGCGATCGCGTATTGCTCGGCTCGCCAAACTTCTCTAGCGGGAATACCCCAAGTAGCTGCCATGAAAGTCAAGCGATTGAGCATAAAAGCTGGAAAAAAGTGGAGAGCAAAATCAGGGCCATAGGTTTTAACTGGAACTATGTCCGTGAAAAAATAAATAATTGGGCAAGAGATAAAAACAACAGTAGCAAAACCCGAAAAGTAGCTATACATTGTCTTAAAATAATGCAGCCGTTGCCAAAATGTTAGCCCTGCTTTCGTGAGTGGATTTTCTCGAAGTAGCACTTGAATAGTACCTTGTGCCCACCGAAGTCGCTGTTTTAAAGTAGATTTTAAGTCATCGGGTGCTAAACCTTCTGCTAAAAGCTCATGATGATAAACAGATTTCCAACCAGCACCATGCAAACGCATAGCTGTATTCATATCTTCTGTAATACTGTTGCTAGATACACCACCAACTAATTGAAATTCATCTAAACGTTTTTCATCTTTAGCAAACTCATCAGAAAAGTATTGCAATCCAACATTAATTAGTGCTTCACGCCTCAATATTGCATCTGTTCCTGTATAGAATGCGGCATTCATGCCATCTTTTCCCTGTTGGAGTGGGCCATAAAATAGATGTGCTTGATGGCCAAAAGGATCGCCTGGAGGAATGTTGTAAAAATCCTGGGGAGTTTGCACAAAAGCAATTCGATTCTGCTCGTATTTTCCTGTGAAAATATTGTAAGTGTAGAAATATGGCAAGACACGCTTGAGAAATTGTGGCTTGGGGATATGATCAGCATCCAAGGTAAGAATAAAATCTCCTGAAGTTTCTCCAGAAAAAATCGCATAATTGAGATTGCCAGCTTTAGCATGATGAGGTACGCCAACTGGTTTAGGACGAGCAATGTAGCGAAAACGAGCGAGTTCAACTAGCTCAAGTTCTTTTTGGCGAATAGCTTCTTCTAATAAGAGCCGTTCAGCAGTGAGGCGATCGCTTAATGTTGTTGCAGGAGAATTGCTAATACTTTGATGAGCAGGATGTAACCATAGAATTAACTGTTGCAGACTTTGTACAAATCCGGCAGCAGTTTGGTCAAGACTTTGAGCTTGTTCTGGTGATAATTCTTGCAACCATTGTTCAGCTGCTTGAGTATTAGGTGTCAAATTTTCGAGTTGCTGAAAGCGCTTTAATAAATAAGCATGTTCTGCATCAATCCGAGTGGCTTCTTGCTGTAACAGTGGTGACTGTAAATCTTCGATACACAGCTTTTCCGTCATAGCTCGTATAGCAGCTGAATTACCATCATCTAACACATAAACGCGCAACTTTGTTGGAGGATAATCAATTGCTAGAGCCGCCTGAGCAGTTTGTTCTACAATTTCTGGTGGTTCGTTGTAACATGTCACAAACACATCTACTGTAGGCCATTCAGGTCTAGGTAGAGGTGGGGTCATCTGGTCGATAGACTTAATCTGTCGGATTAAAGGACGCCACAAGCCAATCACAAACATCACACCGCCAAAAAAGCTATAAATTTCTGCTAGCAGCAACGGAATAGAGAGCCACAGCGCATCAAAATTGATTGAATGAGTGATGCGCCATTGCAAATACCAAATACCAAAAATTAAATTGATTTCTGCCAAGTAGCGAAATAATAGCGTTCTTTTTTTTAAGCTTGAGCGACTATTGCCTGAAAAAGTTAATGAATCGTCAATAATGGGAACTGAAGTCATGTTGATACCAAAAATAATAATTAATGGGCTAGTGGATATCTACCTCTAGCTTTGTAAAGCAGACTTTCTAAAATGAGCGCATTAGTTCTAACATCAACGAAGTATTAATACTGAGTTTGTGATTTTCATATCGTCCTGACAGGTAGCCGCGATTTTTATCAGCCAAATTCTGAGCAAAGTCTCGCAGCATTTGACAGTAAAAGTCATTTGGCATGAGAGCAAACCAGTAAAATGTTGCTTTAGTACTGACAAACCGTAAGTAATGATTAGCAAAGTTGTAAATTTTCATATCCGTTCTCTTGCGGTCAGACACGTAATGAAGCCATTGCCTCATAACCAGTATTCCCAAGTACGCTTTATGATTAACAGACGTAACTTCATAAAGCACAAAAAACTAAATGGGATTACAGCGATTTTCAATTGAATTGCTTGTAGGGTGGGCATTGCAATGCCCATCCTACATAAAATCCTCGTTTTCCCTATTCCCTGTTCCCTTTCATTGATGTGCTATCTCTCCCCGAAATCCAGTAATCTTCAGAACTATCAGAAATTAACTTGGCTTTTTGCGTGGGAGTACTGGGTAGACCTCGACCAGAATTTCCTTTGGCTACAGTCTGCCACCAAGGAGAGTTCATGGTGGTAGATGGACGAATCAAAGGTTGCCGATTCATGACTGTGTAAAGCAAGGATTGCAAAATCATGCTGTTGGTGCTGCTAGTGAAACCAATCGCTGTTTTACCTGTGGTTTCATAAAAGCCCTCATAGAAGCCAGCTAATGGGTTATATAAATCTGTCGTCCCTCGCAGTAACTCTTGAGCATACTTGTTTTCTGGAAGCAGGGCATGATAAGCAAAAGCCACTGCTGTACTGACTACTCGCCCCTTTGGTACAGATTGACCATCATCTCCTAAAGCCACCCAAGGGTCGCCTTGTCCAGTAATCGTGCTATGGACAGTGTAGGGTTTGCGATCAATTAGGGTGGTAGCGGAGGCTGTGAGGGTTCCAGTGCGACGATAACGCTCAGCTTGCGCCTGGAAAATTGGCTGAAATAGCGATCGCATTTGCGGATCTAGTCCAAACTCCAGAGCATACAGCAAGAACGGATTGCTAACTGTGTATTGATTTTTTGAGTTAGTGTCGGTTCGGCGACGCTGGATTGGCACTTTTACGCCTTCTACCAAAGCAGTTTGATATTCACCCCCAACAGCAGAACGCGTCACATCAAATCCCCATAATTGAAAAGCCCGAGCTGCATATTCTTCATAGCCCAAGCGGGTTTCAGGATTAACACGGGTAAGCGATCGCTCATCATTTGTAACAGTGGCACTAGAGAGCATACCCTCGCGCACAACTCGCAAGTATGACCAATCCAGCACAATTTTATCCACAGCAGCCGTGTATTCTGGATGACAGCTTTTTAAGTTGTAAAGCGCTGCCAAAATTCTGCCGACATCTAAAGATGACCAGCCGTTACCTTGTGGAACTGGATTACCGCCGTAATCTACGGGTTGGAGCGATCGCGTATCATAACCCCGACTTGGTAACTCTCCAGCAAATAATGGGAGTTTTGTCAATGCGGCTAAAAGATGACGGGTGCGCTGGTCAAATTCCTTGGCAGTAATGATATCGAGCGATCGCGCTGCATGGAGTGCTGCTAAATAATCACCCAAACCCCAGAGAGTTGCACCTTTGAAATCACTGCGATCGTCAATTAACCCACTCTTGGAGTGATAATTTGCCTGAAAGTATCGCCATGCTGCCTCTGCATAACGTCGTTCAATAATTGTCAGCGGTCGAGTCAACTTGAGTTGAGATTTTGACTCTTGACTCCCAACTGGTGGAATGGGTGCAACGCTCACCTCGATTACCTTAGAAGTATCCGCAGGAGTTGCTGCTGGAGGTTTAGGACTGGAATTTGGTTGATTTGAAGGTGTCGCAGCAGAAGTATTACCACTGGGCTTACCAGTGGACACACTAGCAGACGCAGATCCAATTAAAGGACGGTTTCCCCTAGCTTTGTAGTACAAAATCTCTAAAATTAGCCCGTTAGTATTGCCAGTCAGGGCTTTATTAGGTTGCTTTGATTCTTCATAAATGCCAGCATAATAACCACCGTCATCGGGACTACGGAGATCCTTGACTGCATCAAAAACTTTTTGGGCATAAGCATTATCTGGGAACAGATAACGCCAGCCAAAGGCAGCTTTTGTACTGACACTGCGTAGCTGTGGATAAGGCTGGTTGGTATCGGTGATTGTTGCCCAGGTTTCACCATTAGCATAAACGGTGTTGTAAAGAAAATACGGTGCTTGATCGATGTTATCTTCTGTAACCGCAGTCAACTGATCTGTGGCATCGTAGCGGCGTTTTTGCACATCTAAGACCCTAGCAGCAAAATCAGCTAACTCACCTTGCAAGCCAAATTCAATTCCTTCGAGGATATAAGACTCACTGACAACGTAATTATTAGCATTGGTGCTTTTAAAATCACGGGTATCAACTGGAATTTTTACACCATTGATTTCGACCAACTTAAATGGGTTTAGAGAAATAGCCTTGGGTGCTGGGAAACCCCAAAGTTCATAGCCTCTAGCACTGTATTCCTCATAGCCAAGTCGTCCTTCTTGCACCAGTAATGTTTTGTTGTCTGGTAGAACTGTAGCCCCAAAAAGTTGTCCATCTTTAAGCGATCGCCCCACCTGCCACTTCGCGACAATTCCTTTTAGCCAGTCATTGTAGCCAGGGTGACAGGTACGAATCACATCAAATGCAGCCAGCATCCGACCAATATCTAAAGCAGACCAGCCAATACCCCGCTCAATCGGATTGTTTCCGTAATCAACTATCTGTGCGGTAGCGGCGTTATAGACTTTATTCGGTAAAGCATCCTCAAATAGTTTCAGGCTACTGAGAGTCGTCAAAAACTTATTGAGACGAGCATCAAAGTCTGCTTGGTCAGTTAGATTCAACCAGCGTGCAGCATTTAATGCCATTAGGTAGTTACCCATATCCCAAATTGTGCCGGAAGGATAACCCCCTGTGGAATTGGTAAATCCCGTTGCTGGTTGATAATTTTTTACAAAATACTGCCAAGCAGCACGAGCGTAAGTCTGTTCATCAGGTGTGAGCGGAACTGTAATATTGCTACAGCTATTAGAATTTTGCGATAAGACTGGTGTCGGGATGTAGAACCACAATTGCAGAAATGTCCCAACTAAGAACAATGCAATCCATCTCAACAGCTTTTGTTGACGGGGTTTGTATATCATATGCAAAGAAGGAATTAGGAGTTGAGAGCGTCATAGCGCGTCTGTACAGTTATATTCCTAAATCGAGCTTTGTCAGGTCTATTCTTTTAGTAATCGCTTTATTTATGAAAGTTAGAATTATTGCTGGTGATGGAGGTCGTCAAACCAATTCGCAATTGCAAATTGCGAATTGTTCGATAAACCAAAACTATCTATAAAAGATGTTTTGGCAGGGGAACCTGAACCAAAAAGTGATATAACTTTGTTCCAAGAATATCGCTCGGAGTTTAATCCAGAACAAAGATTTAAGGGAGGTAAGGCATACGTTGGAGAAGATTTAATTACAACTCCAAACATTTTTACCTAATTATCAATAAAAAATATCTCAAAGCCTGACTCTATCGTACATATAAACTAATTTATGACGATTGCATTTAAGTTCTATATCCTAGCCACAAAGACGCTTTGATTGTTTTCAGAGATGTCTTTTAAGGCTCTGATGGAGGTGCAAACTGTGCAAATACCTCTGCTGCTGTCAGGTTCTTGGTTTCATTGGCAAAACAGTAATATTTGGGCTTTTCATCAATAAAGATCTGATGATCGAAAACAAGACTTTCACAGTTATCGAATAGTCCAACAGGCAAGAAGTACTGGTTATTTTGTTTCAATTTGTAAAATAGATGGCTACCACACTTATTGCAGAATCCACGCTCTGCCCATTCTGAAGATTGATAAACCCCGATATTTTCTTCACCAGAGAAGCTAACATCACTTTCACACTCAACTACTAACAAAGGCCCTCCACCCCAGTTGCGACACATACTACAATGACACGCTCCCACCTTATTACTCATACTGGTTGTGGACAAGTTTACCGCTCGACACAGGCAGCTACCTTTTGCAATGCTCACGTTAGACATATTCTTTTCTCCGATCCAAAAATGCTAACAATTACTCACATCTTTCCTGTTTTATACCGAAAGTGTCAGTACTATCAAGTTTACAGGCTAATACGGTCGCCGCTCACTTCAGCAGATGCCTAAACTCAAATTTATACTTCTATACAACGCCAGTTTTTCATTGCCTTAGAATCTTAGTTGTAACTTGCGGTATTCTGATGGCTCTTTTGGTTGAATTCTGAACGCTAGTTTAATCAACGGAGGAAATCTACCTCCGCACGCAACTAGCTCCTCTTAACTCCTGCCCAAACGGTAAGTGGTTTGCCAACTTGCTTATATAGCAAGCTTTCCAATATCACACCATTATTGTTGGCTGTGAGAGCTTTATTCGGCTGACGTAGAGACTCGTAGAAGCCGTTGTACCAGCCATCTGGAGATTTGAGGTTAGTTTGAACAAAATCAAATAACTGGCGCGTGTATGCAGTGTCATAAAGCACATACCAGCCGATCGCAGCTTTGGTACTGAGGAACCGCAAGCTATTGTGCTGCTGTTGGGTATCTGTGATCGTAGCCCAAGGTTCTCCATTGACAAACAAGCTGCTGTAAACGAAGTAGGGAGGACGATCTAGGTTGTCTTCAGTGACGGCAGTTAATTGTTTTGTCGCTCGGTAGCGAGCCTCTTGGGCTGCTAAAATCCGGTCAGCATAAGCTTTAGGCAAAGCTTGAAACCCAGTTTCAATACCGTCTAAAATATAAGGCTCACTGAGAACATAATTATTAGCTCCAGAGTTTTTATAGTCACGGCGATCATAAGGAACGCCCTCTCCGTAAAGATTCACAAAGGCGGTGTGAGATTGATGATCTAAGGCTTGCTTGACATCCAAGCCCCACAACTTCAAGCCATAAGCAGCATAATTCTCGTAGCCTAAGCGACCTTCTTGGTTGTACTGTTCTTTACCTTTGACAACAGCAGTACCGTACATTTGCCCATTTTTGGTAAGACGCTTGACCTGCCAATGCTTCCACACGGCTTCTGTTTGCGATCGCAACTGTGGATACTTTGCCCCAACAATCTTTAGCCAGATTGCCATCCGTCCTAAATCGATCGCAGACCAACCAATTTCTTCTCTTTTTTCTAGTTGACCGTAATTAACAGGTAGAAGAGTTTTGGCGTTGTATACTTTGTTAGGCAGTTCTCCTTTATACAAAGGCATGGATGCGAGAGTCTTCAACATCTTGCTCATCTTGGCTTCAAATTCCGCCACTGGCACGATATTAAGTTCTCTAGCACTAACTAAGGCAGCGATCGCAGCTGCTTGATCCCACATTGTTACAGAAGTAAAGCCATCAACAGAATTGACTAAGCCGGTTTCATCGTTCCAGTTGCGCTGGAAGTATAACCACGCCTGACGGGCAGTTGCAGTTTCCTCTGGGGTGAGTTTTCCAACTCCAGGAGCAATATAAGGAGTTGCTGTTATTTGACTAGGGCTAACGGGTGTCCCTGGCAAAATCGCCGATTTGGCGTCAATGGCAACTGTTTCATCTGCTTGGGTAGGTAAGGCAGTTTGGGATGTTGAGATTTTAGGTGTTGCTACAGAAGCAGTCCGAGAGAGTTGCTTAGACCAAAAATTTAAAATTGCGATCGCAATTACAGCGGTAACTACCCCTCCCACGGAAGCTAATATAGATAAGCTTTTAGGAGGTGGTTGAAAATCAGAACTCATGCTGATTAAAGCCTCATATTGTAAGTCACTGTTGCTTGCAAAATCTAATCAAATACATTCTTCCCAACTTTGAAAGCTAACTAACAGTCTAGGAAAGGAGACAGGAGATGCCCGACTTGTAAAAGAAGTCTAAAATTTGATCCGTAATTGCCCTGTCAACGAGTTTCCATCGTAGGCGCTTGCCCCTGTATCTTGATTGCGGACATTACTAAAGCTATAGCCAAGATCTGCCTCTACATTGGGTGAAAGTTTTACCGTACAGCGAGATTGATAAGTATTGGCATTATCGAATTCTCCTTTAAGTCGTTGTCGTCCTAGGTTGGCAGATAAACGACAGCGCAAGAAATCAAAAATATCTCCCTCCCAAGCCACCTCAGCGTTGTAAACGAGGAAATCTGATGGAGAGAAGTAGCCACTTGTACGTTCTAAATCGCGATCGTAACTCCAAGTGAACAAGTTAGCTGCTAAGGAAAACTGCCCAAACTTGCGCTCTAGTCTACTAAACGACTGTATCTCTGAATTACCATCGTTATAATTGCCCAAGCGTAATGAAGAGAATAAACTGGTGTCCCGGTCAATTTGCCAGTATAAATCAGGACCAAACCGCCAAGCAGTAATTTGATTTTCTAAAGTTCGAGCGTTGGATTTATAAGGCCCTTGATCCAAGTTAGCTGATAGTATCAAACCCGAAAGTAATCGACCTGATGAAGAAACTTTCGGCGGCAAAATTGGAGCCTCTACTTTGGCATTGAGATTGATGGCTGTGGGTAGACGGTTGAATAAATCGACCCCGGCTGCTGTTTGTAATGTCGCTTGCCCAATTTTCCCCTCCCATCCTATTTGGAAGGGAATGTTGGTAATTGAGTCAACATTGCCTTGCTCAAAGAAGTTAAAACCTGTCTTGAACAGTATTTTATTGCCATTACTCAATCGAAACTGAGCCGTTGGTTCAATGAATAAGTTGTTTTGTCCAAAGTTGTCTGTGTCATTGCGAAAGTCTGTTTGGATACTTTCTAAAACTGCAATCGCTTCAATTGGTTCAACATAAGTTGGTAGTGGTTTGGGTAACGCTGGCGGTGTTGGCGGCGGTAATCGCAGACCGGGATTGAAGTTTTCTGGTGCTGCAATCAAAATAGGTTTTGGCTCTAATTGATAGGGAACTGCAACTGGCTCCTGATTTCTGGATTTTTCTTGAGTCAATTCTAAGGATGAGTTCCAGTGTTTATGTGGTTGGGCAGCTTGTAACTTAGCTCCTAATAACATCCAAATACCTACTGCGATCGCTTGGATCTGTATACATCGCAAAACCAACTTGGTGTCCAAACTATGTCGAGAGACAGAGAGATAATCTCTAAAACTACCTGTCATCGGCTAATACTATAGTTTTATATAGAAAAACGAGCTGCCGGAGAATTATTTCTTCGACTTGGCATTATGATGCCCAATTTATTCTCATCAGCACACTCATAAATAAAACCCTCACTAAAATAGTGAGGGCATTCATTTAAAATCTTTTAGTAGCAAGATTGGTACAAGAATGGTTCCCAGGCTAGATATAAACTCCTTCTAAAATTTTTGTAAAAAAAACCGCCACCTGTATGAAAGACAAAAGTCAAAGGGGCGGGTATTTATCTGCAATTAAATCAAACGGCTCAAAATTTACAGGGTATTCGGTAAATCCCCACTTTGTGAAATGCCACGGGAGCTACGTCCTTCAGGGAATCCAGATGCATCCGCTTCTTTGAGGAATCCACTGTAGGCTTCCATGCCATGCTCACCAATATCCAAACCTTCAAGTTCTTCTTCTCTAGATACTCTGATACCTAAAGTCGCCTTAAGCACCAGCCAGAAAATACTGCTGAGGAGAACGGTCATACCGCCTACTGAGAGAACACCAATTAGCTGAGTGAATAACTGTCCAAAGCCACCACCTGCCAATAATCCCTTGGCTGGGCCAAGTCCGTCACCATACCAGGAATAAACACCAGGGCCAACAGACCACAAACCAACTGCCAGAGTTCCCCATGTACCGCAGACTAAGTGGACTGAGGTCGCTCCTACTGGGTCATCAATGTTGATTTTATCAAAGAATGTTACAGAGAAAACTACAATGACTCCAGCAATTAAGCCAATGATAAAAGCACTGCCAATGCTGATATAAGCACAAGATGCTGTAACTCCCACCAAGCCAGCTAAGATACCGTTGATAATCATCGACAAGTCTGGTTTACCTAAGTACAGCCAAGCAGTAATAGTGGCAGCAATACCGCCCGTAGCACCAGCCATATTGGTGGTTAAGGCAATATGAGTGATCGCACCAGGATCAGCAGCCATTACAGAACCGGGGTTGAAACCAAACCAACCCAACCAGAGAATTAAGCAACCTAAAGTTGCAATGCTCATGTTGTGACCAGGTAAGGCAACAACTTGGTTATCTTGATATTTGCCAATACGTGGCCCAAGAAATGCTGCTCCCATCAAAGCCGCCCAACCACCGACTGAGTGAACTACTGTAGAACCAGCAAAATCCCAAAAACCACTTTTTGCTAACCAACCACCACCCCAAATCCAGTGTCCGGTAATGGCGTAGGCGATACCTACGAGTAAGAGGCTAAAAATCAGGAAGTCAACAAACTTAATCCGTTCCGCAACTGCGCCAGAAACAATTGTGGCTGCGGTTCCAGCAAATACTAGCTGGAATAAAAACTTGGCTGCTAGGGGTACACCAGCCCAATTAAGAGCGCTATAGACACCTTGATAAGCATCTCCTGTGGCGGGACTGTTATCTGCTCCTCCCAGGAAAAACCCATTCAATCCGATGAAGCCATTGCCGTCGCCAAACATTAACCCGAACCCGATCGCCCAAAAGGCAACTGTGGCAAGAGCAAACACAATCAAGTTTTTAGCAAGAACGTTGACAGCGTTTTTCTGGCGGCAGAACCCGGTTTCTAACATACAAAAACCAGCGTTCATGAAGAACACTAAAAAGGCAGCGATCGCTACCCACAATGTGTCAAGAGCAACTTTTAGATCCGCTGTTGTCGGCCCTGGAGCTGGAGTTTGGGCAACTGCTACATAACCCCAGCCCAATACAATTAGACAAGCCAGAGGTAAGCAAGCTTGCCAACTGGGAGAAAGTCGCTTAATTGCTAGATTAAATGTATTGACTTTTGAGTTAGATTGTGTTGCTTTAGCGTAATTTCTTGTGAACAGACGCCTACTTTTTATTTTCGACTTCTGTTTGTTCATAAATTTGAACATCATCCTCCAAACCATCCTTAAAAACGCGAAAAAAACAGGTTAAGCAGAAAAAAACTAATGCTAGAAGTTAAATCCAGTGGTTTTTGATATTTTTCATTTCAACCACTTGTTTGCAAACCAGAAAGTCAATAACCTAAGTAGGAGTTTAGGAAATTATAGGAACTTCTGTAAATATTGCAGTTGTTATTAAGAAGTTATTATGTAATCTCTTAATCAGTCAAGTCTCCTTCACTTAATCTTTAATCTTTAGTAGTTAACTTTGAGAGTGCGATCGCTTGGAATTGTCAATATCATCCAACACAGTTTAGTTAAGAAGAATTTTCAGTTGGGTAGAGTGAGAGCGAAAACTAAATGAAGTTTTCCAATCAGGCGTTAACTATACCTCTATCCTCGATCAAACCTTACTAAATAAAATGGCAAAGCCGATTTTTATAAAGAATACTCACAAACCTGGTGAGCAGTAACCAGATAGTATCAATTTAATTTTGTAGTTTGGTTGTAGTTTATGCTTAAGATTAAACGGTTGTAGGGTCTGCTGCCTGTATAACTATTAAAACGTTTGTTAGAGACAGTAGGCAATGCCAGGGTCGAAAATGCTTCTTCATTAATCATCTATTCCTGCTGGAAAAGTAGTAATTAATAAAAGTAGCAATTAATATTGATAATAAACTTACCAATATTAATTTAACGAGAGAGACTCAACAAAGTTTTTGCTAATACTGTTCAAACATAATTATCTCATTTTTTGTGTCAGTTATTTTCTCTATCACTCACTTTTACTAGCATCCAAAACTCTAATTTTAAGAAAAAACATAAACATTTTTGTACAGGAATTTATGAGGCTAGTTTTTGTAGCCTTTAGTGAATTTATGCCTAAAAGGATAAATTTGATTGATTGTCTATTTAGTAGAACTAAAAAACTGTATCATTTAATACGTTTTTTTGGTTTTAGTCGCAGTAAATAGCCACTGATTTATTCAGTTCAAGCAGCTATATCCTTTATATACTCAGTGTTTTACGTTATCAGGATAGAGCAATCCCGAATGTTATTAAATTTATATACAAAGAGTTAATAATTTGTTACTTTTACCTGGCGTTGAAAAACAGCAAATATGCGGTTTGCAGTTGAGTAAAATACAGAGCTAATCTCTACCTCTTTCCAACAAGACTATCTATTAGCGCTACCTTGACAAATCAGACTTTATACTTATCGATAAAAACTTAACTTTATTGATAATGGACAACCTAGGTTTATCGCGCTGGCAAATTTCAAGACTGGGTATTTGGATATCTCCTTCCCAGCCTGTGAGATCTTATTACTACATCCGTCAGTCCCTTCTTTCAACATTGGGAGAAGGGTAGACAATCTGAAAAATTAACTGAAATGAATAGTAGTTATCAAGTTATTAAATGCATATACACCTCTATGATGTGTAATTGCTGTATGTATTTTTCGGAAATGGTGCTGTCGTAATTGTGCAATCGAGTTTTCTAAATTTGGTAATCAAGTTTGCACAAAGTGTAAATGACTAACCTAAGTGCTTCCACGTATTGTATGAATCAAGCGAGGAGTTGAGCAGCCAAAACAAGGTAATCAACTAGGAGCGAGTAAATTAATCTTAACCAAGGACTAAAAAACCATGCAAGCTATCGAAACCAACGCTCTTTTCACCGACATCACAGCTGAAGAATCTGCTACCGTTAGCGGTGGTACAGAAGTTAACTTTGACCTTAACAAATACCTGTTCGTCTTAGGCGTTGGTGTTGTATTTGGTAACCCAACATTGACCCCTGATGAAATCCAATTCGGTTTTGAAGAAGCCATCTCCTTAGGTTAATTTCCTGAAGTTTAGGTAACTGTTAAACTTTTACCGGATACTAATCTAAAAATCTTTGGAATTTTATATTCCAAGTTTTTCAGATTTTTCCAGAAATGCTTTAGGGATAAACAAGTAACAACTATCTATTTTCTAAATACTGGGGCATCTTTGGGTGTTCCAGTATTTAGATTCACTACCTGTTTAATCCAGAGCATATTACGAAATTAATTTAATGGAGAAAGAGAATGCCAACAACAAAGATAAAACCTCTGTTCACGGAACTAACAGCGGAACAATCTGATATAGTGCGTGGCGGTACTCCCGTGGCTGTTGTGAATCCTAACGGTACAGTTACTATCAAAAATGTTGATGGTGGTAGTAAGTTTGTGATTCTTGATCCTTCTGATCTTTCCTCTTCTAACCTTCCTGTTAGCGAACCTGATCCTCTTTTAGGATTAAGCTTACCGACTTTGGTTTAAAACGTTTCCACATTTAAAGATCCAAGAGTGAGTAATTAAAAGTTATCACTATTAATTACTTATGAAGCTCATCGTTTAGTTTATGTTCCTAGGTTGTCAATTTACTCCCCGTTATACCTAATTTTAATACAAGGAAGCAATGGAAGATATAAGCCCGCTTTTTACAGAACTCGACTTAGAAGAATCTGCTGCCGTCAGCGGAGGATTCCTTCAAGTTAGTTTTGATCTTAATACTTACTTGTTCATTTTGGGAGCTGGTGTTGTATTTGGCAACCCTGGACTTACTCCAGATGAAATTCAGTTTGCCTGGGAGTCATCGTTTGTATTTGGGCCTCAACCAAGCTCTGTAATACAAACACCGTTATAAACAGTTTGTGTAAGCCATCAAAATCTTAAATCAGGGTGTTTTTTCATCTTGAATAATAGGTAAATCAAGATAGCCATCTTACCTTATGAAATACCCTCACGTTGAGCAACACAGCGAAGAAGATTGTGGCGCTGCTTGTCTGGCTTCAATTTCTAAATACTATGGGCGCACTTTTACGCTAAGTCACATCCGTGAAGCGGTAGGAACTGGACAGCTTGGAACCACATTATTAGGATTAAAGCGAGGAGCAGAAACACTTGGATTCAATGCTCGTCCAGTAAAAACTTCGCCAGAACTTTTAAATCGGATGAACGAAGCACCCTTACCAGCGATTATTCACTGGAAAGGACACCACTGGGTGGTTTTATATGGCAAGAAAGGTAATAAATGTGTAGTTGCAGATCCAGCTGTAGGTATTCGTTATCTGTCTAAACAAGATTTAGTAGAGGGTTGGACAGATTGGTTAATGCTTTTGCTAGAACCAGACCCAACTTTTGCTGAACAAACTAATGATCAAATTGGTGGCTTTTGGCGCTTCTTTAAACGCGTCTGGACTTTCCGCACCATTCTAGCTCAAGCGTTGCCCCTCAATCTACTTTTGGGATTGCTATCTTTAGCTTCTCCTTTTCTGCTACAAATTCTCACTGATGATGTATTAGTTAGAGGTGATACAAAACTACTAACTACTATGGCGATCGCTGTAGTAGTAATGAATCTTATTTCTAGTAGCCTTTCACTTGTGCAGTCTAACTTAATTGCTCACTTTGCACAACGCCTGCAATTAGGGCTAGTCCTAGAATTTGGACGACAAATTTTGCGATTACCTCTCTCTTATTATGAAGCGCGTCGTAGTGGAGAGATTGTTAGCCGCCTAAGAGATATCGAGCAGATTAATCAGTTAGTTTCTCAAGTGGTTGTTACGCTGCCAAGCAAGTTTTTTATTGCGATAATTTCTATTTTTTTCATGGTTTTTTATAGCTGGAAACTGACTGCATTAGCTATATTTGTAGCTGCATTCATGTCTCTATCTACAATTGTTTTTCAGCCTACTTTACAGCAAAAAACCCGCGATGTTTTAATCACAGAAGCCGAAGCACAAGGCGTTTTAGTAGAAACATTTAAAGGCGCACTCACTCTCAAAACTACTACAGCTTCACCTCAATTTTGGGATGAATTTCAAAATAGATTTAGTCGTGTTGCTAAACTATCGTTGAGTACGATACAAATTGGTATTATTAATAATAGTTTTTCTACTTTAGTTTCTGGTATCGGCAGTGTCGCTTTACTGTGGTTCGGCGGAAATTTAGTTATCAATCCTGCTGAAAATCTCAGTATTGGGCAACTACTGGCATTTAATTCAATGAATGGTAATTTCGTAGGCTTAATTGGTACTGTAATCACTTTTGTAGATGAATTTACTCGTGCCAAAACCGCCACACAACGCCTTACAGAAGTTATCGATGCCACAGCAGAAAATGAAGGCGATGGTAAAAAACCTTTTGCAAAAATTCCTGGAGATGCTGATATTACTTGTACAGATGTCAACTTTCATTATGCTGGCCGGCTTGACTTACTAGAAAACTTTTCTATAACAATTCCTGGTGCTAAAGTTGTCGCCATCATTGGCAAATCTGGTTGTGGTAAAAGTACTCTAGCTAAACTAATTGCTGGCTTATATTCCTTACAATCTGGCAATATTCGCATTGGTTATTATAACCTACAAGATTTATCTCTTGATTGTCTACGTCAACAAGTAGTTCTCGTTCCTCAAGACGCTCACTTTTGGAGTCGTTCTATTGTAGAAAACTTTCGCCTAGGAGCGCCTCACGTTACCTTTGAGCAAATTGTGAAAGCTTGCCAGATTGCGGATGCTGATGGTTTTATCAGCAAACTTCCTGATAAATATCAAACTATTTTGGGAGAATTTGGAGCAAATATTTCTGGAGGACAACGTCAGCGATTGGCAATAGCACGAGCTATTGTTACAGATCCACCAGTGCTAATTTTGGATGAATCTACTGGTGGACTCGATCCAGTTAGCGAAGCGCAAGTTTTAGATCAATTGTTTAAGCATCGTCGCGGTAAAACTACGATTTTAATTACTCACCGTCCCAAGGTAATTAATCGTGCTGATTGGGTTGTGTTGTTAGATCAAGGCAAGTTAAAAATTCAAGGTTCTTTGGAGGATCTGTACTCCAAAATAGGAGATCATTTGGACTTTTTAAATCCTTAATTATTGATATTTATTCAGGTAGTTATGTTACACACCCATAATAAAAAACTTCTCCCATCAGTTCAAAGTGAAGAGTTTCTTCCTCCTGTTAGTCGTTGGACATCTTTAGCGGGGATTTTTCTGATTGCAAGTGTTGGTGCTGGGATTAGCCTCTCCTCATGGTTTAGATATGATGTCACAGTGAAAGCTCCTGCGACTGTGCGTCCTACAGGAGAAATTCGGCTAGTGCAACCGAAAATTGAAGGAACTGTTAAAACAATCTTGGTTAAAGAAAATCAGCTTGTCAAACAAGGAGATGCGATCGCTCGCCTTGATGATGAACAATTACAAATTAAAAAGAGCCAACTGCAAGGTAATATTCAACAGAATAGGTTACAAGTAGTTCAAATTGATGCCCAAATTAAAACTCTAGATGCCCAAATTTTAGCGGAAGAAAGAGTAGCAGAGCGGACGGTTTCTTCGGCTAAAGCAGATTTGGGACGTAATCAACGGGAATATCAAGAACGTCAAGTTACTACTAGTAATGATTTACTTGCAGCAGAAGCAAGCTTGCAAAAGGCAGGAGCAGATTTACAAAAAGCTCAAGCTGATTTAGATTTTGCAAAATTAGATCGCGATCGCTATGAGCAGCTAACAGAAATTGGTGCAATTGGTCGGCGTGAATTTGAGCAGAAAAAACTTCTAGTTGAGCAAACAAAAGCAACACTTGAAGGGCAAAAAAAAGCTGTTGAAATCGCCAAATCTAAAGTAGAATCAGCTAAATCTGCCGTCAATCCTACTACCGCAACAGTGGCAATTGCCCAAGAAAGAATTGCTCAAGAAACTGCCAAAGGTGAAGCAACTATGGCTACTTTAAAAAAAGAAAAGCAAGCCTTAATTCAACGGCGGGTTGAAATGCAAAGCCAACTTGGGCAATCTCAAAAAGAACTTCAACAGGTTGCAAATCAAATACAAGATACTATTTTACGGGCAAGTAGTAATGGTATCATTCTTAAGCTGAATTTGCGAAACTCTGGTCAAGTGTTGCGTGCTAGCGAAGCTATTGCAGAAATTGCTCCTACCAATGCTCCTTTAGTCATTAAAGCAATGATTCCTACTCAGGAAATTAAAAATGTCGCCGCTGATCAAAAAGTGCAACTACGAATTAATGCCTGTCCCTATCCTGATTATGGTACTCTCAAAGGCGTTGTCAAAACTGTTTCTCCAGATGCTATTACACCCCAAAATAACAATACAGGTTCAGCAACCTCAAATTCCACATCTACTGCTACTAGCTACTTTGAAGCGACTATTCAGCCCGAAAATCTGACATTTGGAAATGGTGATCGCCAGTGTCTTATTCAGTCAGGTATGGAGGCGCAAGCTGACATTATTTCCAAAGAAGAAACAGCACTGCAATTTATATTGAGAAAGGCAAGATTAATAACTGATTTATAAGGTGCTTAAATCTATGTATTGTGTAGCGATTCAATACCACAAATCTATCTTTTCTGATCAAACTAGAGAATAACGTTGTTTTTAAATGCACTGACTATGTTAAATATCATATTAACTTATTTATCCATCATGCAATTTTTGAAAGTTACAATGGCATATTTTGACACTTTTCTTGTACACTTTAAACAATTTATTTGGCATCAACATACCATAACCTACTTAGCATTTTTCTCTAGTGCTAGTAAAATAATTAACATAGCGATATCCTGTGAATCTGAAATTGTGTACGCAAATTATACTTTTAATTGTCTACGTTATGACTATTGTGAGGTTTCTGACTTCCTACCATAGAATTCAACAAGCATTGCAATGGTGGTCTTCTAGACAGTCTATGCGACTATTCTTAGAAGCTGAGAAAATTCGAGAAGACTTATTACAAGAATCCTTCACAATTCGTCGCAGCTTAGATTTATTGGCTAGAGATAATGTGAATTTATCAATTAACAGAACTCAAGAATGCCTAAAACAAGTTGATAATTTTCATCACTCTTTAGTGGAATTGAGCGATCGCTTATTTCCGGCATATCTTCAAGATAGCTTACCCTTGGCTATTGAGTGCTTATTAGAACCGTGGCTTGTATCAAATCCTCACCTGTATTTTCATATCAATATGCCAACCTGCTGGCGACATGAATCAGCTGATCGCAGTCTGATAGTTTTAAGAGCTTTAGAGGAGTTACTTATTATAACTTTACCAGAAGTTTTAATGCCAATATCAATTTATATTAATTTAGAAGAACGTAAAAATATTGGTGAATTAATAGTACAAATTATATATCCTGATACATCGACATTTATTTTTTATTCTAGCTTACCAGAATTAAACTATCTTTGTGAAAGCTTTCAATTTTTAACTTCAGGAAAATGCTTTTGTCGTAGTCAAAATCTTACTATTG
Source organism: Nostoc sp. MG11 (assembly GCF_014904695.1). Taxonomy (GTDB): domain Bacteria; phylum Cyanobacteriota; class Cyanobacteriia; order Cyanobacteriales; family Nostocaceae; genus Komarekiella. The sequence continues at coordinate 113,194 of NZ_JACXXN010000019.1, forward strand.
CGTGTTATTTATGTTGGTAAGCATAATCATTAAATTGTCTTCAGCTTTCTTTAAAGAGAGCGATAAAGAACTATTATGAGTGAAAAGGCTGGGATATCCCATTAATAAGTATATTACTAAATAATACAATTTTATATAAGGAAATTTATTTATGCAGGCAAAAAGAAAAATTCATATCTACGTGAACAGTTGGCAGGGTGTTAATTATGAAACAAGCTTTAACCGAGAAAGCATCGCTGAAAATTCTGGTAATTGATGACCACGAATCAGTTTTAGCTGGAACAGTAGATGTACTGCGAAAACATTACCCTGGTGCTGAATTTATCAGTGCTGTAGATGCTAAAAACGCTCTCAATCAAGTTACTAGCTCACAGCCCGATATCGTGGTTATGGATCTTTCTCTTCCATTTACTGTCGGAATGACCGCGCGACCTGATACAGGTGTTCAACTGCTCAGGACTCTGATGAAAAACTATCCCAATCTGAATCTTGTTGTCCAAAGTGCTAATGTGAGAACACTGGTAAGGATTAGACCTGATATTGATAGTCATAAAGGAGGTTTTACAGTTGCAGATAAAAGTCTTTCCACTCAGGAAATGTTGACTAGAGTTGATTGGGCATTACAGGGATTAACTCATACAAAAGACATCAAAGGCATCCATTCGGGATTAGAGGTGAAACCAGAATGGCTGAGGATATTGACTCTAGCATTTGAGGAAGGATTGCAAGATAAAACTATTGCTGAACGAATGTGCATATCTGAACGCATGGTGCGTCATTACTGGAGTAAATTGCAAGACGCTTTAGATGTTTACCCAGAAGATGGAAAGAATATCCGTATTCAAACTGAAATGCGAGCTAGAGAAGAAGGATTGATTGATTAGTTACGCATTAAGAGTCAAAGATCATTAGTTATTAAAGATTAGTAGAAGTTTGACTTTTTTATTAATTAATAACGAGTGATCAACAGCTGAGGGCTAAACACTAAAGCAGACGCTTATGCAGACTGGAATTTGGGCAAGAATCAAAGAGGAAATTGCCATTTGGCGTGTAGGTGCATTACCAGGTATTGCAGTAATTGGACTGGCAATTATTGTTCGTCTCACTGGTGCAATGCAATCTTTAGAGTGGCTAGCCTTTGATAGTTTTCTGCGTCTGCGTCCTGAAGAATCTATAGATGAACGAATTGTGATTGTGGGGATTAATGAAGATGATATCCGTACTCGCAAAAATTATCCCATAGATTCTCCCATATCAGATCGTGACTTGGCACAGTTACTATTAAAATTGCAGACTTATAAGCCGAGAGTAATTGGTCTTGATATTTATAGAGATTTACCAGTTGACCCAGGTCATGCTGAACTGGTTGCAGCTTTTAAAAGTATTAAAAATTTAATTGCTATTGAAAAAGTCTTACCTGATCAAGTTGCTCCACCAGAAGCATTGCCCTCTCAAAAAGTGGGCTTTGCAGATCAAATTACCGATAGTGATGGTAAGTTAAGACGCAGCCTATTGGGAACACCAACACCTCAAGGATACAAGTTATCTTTGTCTATACGTCTAACAGAAGTTTATTTAGCTGATGAAGGTATTAGTTTAGAAAATGGTATTCGCGATCGCGCTGCTATGAGGTTTGGCAATACCGAACTACCCCGATTTTTACCCAACTCTGGCGGATATGTGCGAACTGATGCAGGTGGAGTTCAGGTACTACTGAATTTTCGGAGTGGTAAAGAAAGATTTAGAACTTTATCTTTAAATGATTTCCAAAGCAATAAATTTAATCCAGATTGGATACGCGATCGCATTGTAATTATTGGGATGACGGCCCCTAGCCGCAAAGACTTCATCACTACTTCAGCCATTGAATCTATAAAACCTGCAACCGGGCGAGTTTATGGTGTAGAAATTCAAGCCCATGCTGTTAGCCAAATTATCAGTGCAGTACTTGACTCTCGACCATTTTTAAACACCTGGGATGACAGATGGGAGTATTTGTGGATTTTTGCTTGGGGTTTTTTCGGAATTGCTAGTGCTAGGCTAACTAAATCTCCTCTGGAAAATTTTGTAGTTGTTGGAATTGCTAGCTTTAGCCTAGTGGTCTTTAGTTATTTACTCCTGACTTGGGGTTGGTGGGTTCCGGTAATACCAGCACTCCTGGTTTTAGCTTTAAATGGTATAGAACTCACAGCTTTATATCAATACGACCAAGCTTTGAGGTCTAGAATACAAGCTCGCCAAGCCATTATTGAACGTACATTTGAAACAATTCATAATGGGCCTCTGCAAAACCTAGCTAAAGTTTTGAAGCTAGTTCGAGATCAAAATTCGCCAACCAACGAATTACTGTCAGAACTAGAAAAAGAACTTGAGAAATTGAACCACGAGCTACGAGGAATTTATGAATTTTTGCAACGAGAACCGCCAACCCAAGATACCAGCCTTTATTTAGGGAAAAGTTTAGTACTAAATTTGCAAGACCCGCTTCACGAAATTCTCTATCAAGTTTACAGCTATACCTTAGAACGAGAGTTTCCCTGCTTTAAAACTATCAGGATTAAAATCCGAACCTTTGAGCCAATAGATGAACGACGTTTGAACATTGAGCAAAAGCGGAGTCTCTGCCGATTCTTGGAAGAAGCTTTGTGCAATGTTGGTAAACACGCCACAGGAGTAACCCGTCTTGAAGTCACTTGTTCTTCATCTGAAGGTTGGTACACTCTGAGCATCGTAGATGATGGCTTGGGAGTTAGCTCATCTAGAGAAGGTCGCGGAACTCAACAGTTTAGGAATTTAGCCCGACAATTCAAAGGGAAATTTCGCCGAGTCCCACTTTCTCCTAAAGGGACGCTTTGTGAATTATCTTGGCCCGTAGCAAGGTTTTGGTTGCGGTATTAATAAAAGGTAGAAAGTATAAATACAAAAGCGCTCCCCATTTCTGGAGAGCGCCTTTAGTTGTAGAGACGCGATGCATCGCGTCTTATTCAAAGATTAACCGTTGATTGCAGGAGCACTGATAGCCACAGGAGCAGAATCAAGCGCAGCCAAATCGAGAGGGAAGTTGTGAGCATTGCGCTCGTGCATCACTTCCATACCCAAGTTAGCCCGGTTGATTACATCTGC
>NZ_JACXXN010000001.1 GCF_014904695.1 Nostoc sp. MG11
TTGCCAAGTTACAGGGGCATGAGGGTAGGGTCACAACTGCCAGTTTTAGCGCGGATGGGCAGCGCATCCTCACCGCCTCCTGGGACAACACAGCGCGAGTTGTGTCTATTTATGCCTGGAATGTGGAAAGCTTGGAGCAATTACTAGCACGGGGTTGTCGGTGGTTGCATAACTATTTAATTTATGCGCCTAATTTGAGTGATAGCGATAGGCAGCTTTGCAGGAAGAAATGATGAGGGGGCAAGCCTGTGGTGATCCTGAGTTTAAATGTAGAGTGTGAGGCTATCTGTTAAAGAAAAATAATTGTAGGTTGGGTTAAACCAAGTGAAACCCAACAATAACAAGCTTTTTGGGTGTTGGGTTTCGTTCCTCAACCCAACCTACGCCTTCCCATAGTTAAGAAAATGAGCGCTCCGCCATGAGAAAATGCGTAGGCGTAGCCCGTCGTAGACATCGCCTGCTGTAATCCTGAGTTGAAATATAGAGTGTGAGGCGTAGGCGTAGCCCGTCGTAGACATCGCTCTATAGTAAAAGGTAATTACTCTGTGCAATGACCTATGAAAGCTGAAGAATATCCCTTTGTTCAGGAGTTAATCACAGATAAAAAAGGTCAAGTTCTCAAGGTTGTTTTAGAGTTTGAGGAATATCAGCGCTTGTTAGAAGCTCTTGAAGACGAAGGACTTTATCGAGCCATGCAAGAAGCAGTAACAGGCGAAACACCTTTGAGGATGAATGAGGCTCTTGCAGTACTTGACTAGGGATAAGGCATTGCCGCGTATTCAAATAAAATGAAATTTGCTGTAGGAATGCGATCGCCTGCTGTAACACTAAGCTTAAATGTAGAGTGCAAGGCGTAGGCGTAGCCCGTCGTAGACATCGCTTGATAACAAAGAGACGCGTAGGCGAAGCCCATCGAAGATATCGCAGTTCAGATCTCGGTGTTTCGAGTTCCGAACACGAATGGCCGAGCAAAAAGGTCGAACTTCCGAGTTCTGAACACGAATGGCCGAGCAAAAAGGTCGAACTTCCGAGTTCCGAGCACGAATGGCCGAGTAAAAACGTCGAACTTCCGAGTTCTGAACACGAATGGCCGAGCAAAAAGGTCGAACTTCCGAGTTCCGAGCACGAACTTCCGAGTTTTGATGTTGGATTTACTCACTGCAAAGATATTTATTGCTACTTTCTTTAGTTGTAAATGCGATCGCACTGACTAATCCCAAAGAAAATTAATTATTGTTGAGCAAGCGATCGCACTTTTTCCACTGACAAACTCAATAATTGGCTGCATTGGCTAGCATAATTACAATATTTCAAGTACAGATCCAAAAATTATTCTTGAGCAACTGCTTCCACTTCTTCCACTGAGAAACTCAAAGCTTGGGCAATCTGTTCTACACTTAAGCCCATTTGCAATAATCGGGGTATGGCATCCCTTCTAGCCTGTTCTGCTTGTTCAGCCCGTTGTTTTTCTTGTTCAGCCCGTTGTTTTTCTTGTTCTACTCGCTGGGAAATCTCTGTGTAAGTTAGAAAAGACACTCCATCAGGACGATAAAGTTGCAAGTTTTCTGCTGACCAAACAAAGCGAATCTTTAATCTAGGACTAACCCAATCTGTCATTTGAGGGATGACATCTAAGCCGTCTTCTCCACGCAACCAACCTTGCAAGTTGTTCTTATCAGGATCATAAATGTAATACTCCTCCACGCCGTAGCGATCGTAGAAAAGTAATTTTTTGTCCATTTCATTTGGTGTATTGCTAGGAGAGAGAATTTCAAACACCACTTGTGGTGCAATTCCCTTTTCTTTCCATTGCATGTAGGAGAGACGATCGCCTTTTGGTCTACCCAATACCACCATGACATCCGGGGCGTTGACAATGGTGTTACGTCCCTCCACGGGATACCAAAACAAATCTCCTGCAACAAACACGTTAGGATCTTCAGCAAATAGCCAATCTAAATTCTGCTGAATCTCGACTATCCAGCGAAACTGTATAGTATTATTCGCCACTGGTTGTCCGTCACAATCTGGGTAGATAACCTCTGGATGAGTCTGTGGTTGGATTTGAAACACCATAGCTTCGCCCTTAGAAGGATGTTTAATCGTGTTGCTTCCAAATTAGCAGATAGAGGAGGATGTCTGCGGCATGAATCTGGAGCGATCACCACTAAAAACAGTACGATTGTTCTACCATAACCGTAATAAAGATAGTATTATTAAGGACTGTTTCACGCCGCCTCTCACCATCAGCCTGCCGATATGTCAGATCCAAAGCTAGCCGAATCTCTAAATGGACATCTTCCCTACCCCGACCATAACAGCCAGAATACCATTCGGATTCGGGGTGCTAGGCAGCATAATCTGAAGAATATTGACTTGGAATTACCGCGCGATCGCCTAATTGTATTCACTGGCGTTTCTGGTTCGGGCAAGTCTTCCTTAGCTTTTGATACCATTTTCGCTGAAGGTCAGCGGCGCTATGTGGAATCCCTCAGTGCCTACGCGCGGCAATTTTTAGGACAATTGGATAAGCCGGATGTGGAGGCGATTGAAGGCTTAAGTCCAGCAATTTCCATTGACCAAAAGTCAACTTCTCATAACCCCCGTTCCACTGTCGGCACAGTAACAGAGATTTATGACTATCTGCGGCTGCTGTTTGGTCGCGCTGGTGAACCCCATTGTCCGATTTGCGATCGCTGTATCTCACCCCAGACAATTGATGAGATGGTTGATCGGATTATGGAACTGGGCGATCGCACCCGTTTCCAAATCCTCGCCCCCGTTGTCAGAGGTAAAAAAGGTACTCACCGCAAGCTGTTATCTAGTTTGGCATCTCAAGGTTTTGTCCGTGTGCGTGTCAATGGCGAAGTGCGAGAACTGTCCGATTCGATTGAATTAGATAAAAATTTTACTCACACCATTGAAGTTGTAATTGACCGCTTGGTAAAAAAACCTGGTATCCAAGAGCGTTTAGTTGATTCTCTTTCTACGTGTCTCAAGCAATCAGGTGGTATTGCGAACATTGTCATTGGTGATAATCAGCAGCAAACAAATGACCAAGGACAAATGACAAATGACGAAGAAGAATTAGTATTTTCGGAAAATTTTGCTTGTCCAGAACATGGGGCGGTGATGGAGGAATTATCACCACGATTGTTCTCGTTTAATTCACCTTATGGTGCGTGTCCTCACTGTCATGGGATCGGGACTTTAAAAAGATTTTCGCCTGATTTGGTAGTACCTGACCCAGAGTCACCATTGTATGCTGCGATCGCGCCTTGGTCAGAAAAAGATAATTCTTACTATTTGGAATTACTCTACAGTTTGGGACAAGCTTATGAGTTTGAATTACAGACTATTTGGAGCAAGCTGACAGTAGAACAGCAGCAGATAGTTTTGTATGGAGAACAAACTAAAGAGGGAGATAAAAAGCAGAATTTTAAAGGGGTAATTCCCATACTGCAAAGACAGTATGAGGGTGCTTCAGAGATGGTTAAGCAAAAGCTAGAGGATTATTTAGTTGATCAACCGTGTGAGGTTTGTGGGGGAAAGCGATTAAAACCAGAAGCCTTGGCGGTGAAGTTGGGACAATATGGAATTTTAGAGTTGACTGGGGTTTCAATTCGAGATTGTCGGGAGAGAATTGATCAGTTTAAGTTAAGCGATCGCCAGTTACAAATTGCTGATTTAGTACTCAGAGAAATCAAAGCTAGATTGCAATTTTTGCTAGATGTAGGATTAGATTACCTGACCCTTGACCGTCCAGCAATGACGCTTTCAGGTGGCGAAGCACAGCGAATCCGCTTAGCAACACAAATTGGTTCTGGTTTAACAGGAGTTCTCTATGTTTTAGATGAACCGAGTATTGGTTTACATCAACGAGATAATGGCAGGTTGCTTAAAACTTTAACTAAGTTGCGTGATTTAGGTAATACATTAATTGTGGTTGAGCATGATGAAGAAACAATTCGCGCAGCTAACCACATAGTTGATATTGGCCCCGGTGCAGGAATTCACGGCGGAAATATTATTGCTCAAGGTGACTTCCAGGCGTTGCTAGCAGCAGAAAATTCCTTAACTGGTGCATATTTATCAGGACGGAGGGTAATTACCACACCAGAGGAACGTCGAGAAGGAAATGGACGCAGTTTAGTAATTAAAAGTGCTAATCGCAACAATTTAAAAAATATCGATGTAGAAATCCCACTAGGTAAACTCGTCGCCGTTACTGGTGTTTCTGGTTCTGGTAAATCTACGCTAATTAACGAACTACTCTACCCATCTCTGCAACACCATTTAACTAAGAAAGTTCCCTTACCTAAAGAGTTAGATAAGATACAGGGATTAAATGCTATTGATAAAGCGATCGTCATAGATCAATCCCCCATTGGACGTACACCACGTTCCAACCCTGCAACTTACACAGGTATTTTCGATGCTGTGCGAGATGTGTTTTCCCAAACAGTAGAAGCCAAAGCTAGGGGTTACAAACCCGGACAATTTTCTTTTAACGTTAAAGGTGGACGTTGCGAAGCTTGTAGCGGACAGGGGGTGAATGTCATTGAAATGAATTTTCTACCCGATGTTTACGTACAATGCGAAATTTGTAAAGGTGCAAGATACAACCGTGAGACTTTGCAGGTAAAGTATAAAGACAAGTCCATTTCTGATGTTCTCAACATGACAGTTGAGGAGAGTTTAGAGTTTTTTCAAAATATTCCTAAAGCTGTCGCCCGTTTGCAGACTTTATTTGATGTAGGGTTGGGTTATATTAAACTTGGTCAACCTGCGACTACCTTATCTGGTGGTGAAGCACAGCGGGTAAAATTAGCAACTGAACTATCTCGACGCGCCACAGGTAAGACACTTTATTTAATAGATGAACCGACAACAGGGTTATCTTTTTACGATGTTCATAAATTATTAGATGTATTGCAACGTTTGGTAGATAAAGGCAATTCAATTTTAGTAATTGAACACAATTTAGATGTAATTCGTTGTGCCGATTGGGTGATAGATTTAGGGCCAGAAGGTGGCGATAAAGGCGGAGAATTGATTGCTGTAGGCACACCGGAGGAAGTTGCAGCTAATCCCAAGTCTTATACTGGGCAATATTTGCAGCAGGTTTTGAAACAGTATCCGGCGATGAAATCTTAGTCTTTTCCGAGTAGGGTGTATTACATACAGGTCATATCCAGGTGAAAAAAGCGGAGAAGGTTGTGTAGCAAACGTATTATGAAACTTCCTAACCGTGAATGCGCTATCGTTGAAATAGATAAAATCGCGGGTTACTGTCTCAACCCAGAACATCCAGAGGGAAAACACAAAGCCCGTGTATTTAAATCTGCACTAGACTTAAATTTAGATGATGCGGAAGAATTACAAGCGATCCTTTTACAAGCAGTAGCAAATTATGATGCTATCCCTGGTAAAAGGAATCCATACGGTCAAAAATATATCATTGATTTTCCTCTAAATCGTTCAGATAAACAAGCAATTATTCAAAGCGTTTGGATAGTGCGTAATAATGAAGGCTTCCCCCGCCTAGTCACCTGTTATGTAATCTAAGCAATGAGGTAATACCAATGAAATTATTAGATGTGGTTGCCCTAACCGAAGACTTACCAGAATTGGGATTGCATCGCGGTCAAGTAGGAACGATTGTGGAAGAATATGAACCTGGAGTTTTTGAAGTAGAATTCAGCGACTTAACAGGAAAAGCTTATGCCGTAGAAACTTTAAATGCTACCCAGCTAATGACTTTATATCATCAACCAATTGGTGGGAAAACATTATTGGTTTAACTGCCCTCCCTACGGTACTTTTGAGATCGGCTCAACACCCACACCACATTTGGCTCTGAGAGGGCGGGATTATAGCAATATAGCTAGTTCTCTACAGTAAAATCCTCAGATTAATTAGTCTTTGAGGGTTTTGTCGAGATTTGGCGGTATTGGGGAAAGTTAAACAAGGTTATTGCACACTACATTTCTTCTATAATTTTATTACCTAGTAAATCATTTTGTCATTCCTCTGTAGCTTATTCTATAGTTTGACCATCTAGAAAATCAACAAATAAACAAACTTCCATCAACGTGAAAAAACTTTCCCAAAGCCTCAGCTTGTTCTTCCGTTATTTCTAACTCGCCATCAATAATTTTTGCTAAAATCTCGCTCGATCCAATAATTTGTACTAAATCAGCTTGTTCCCAACTCCTAGCTTCCATCAAATGCTTGAGTCTTAAGGAAGGTGTTGAAACATGAAGCTGATAGTGCTTATCTTCAAAATCTTCAATCAGTTTTACTAAATAATTCCAGCAAAGCATCTTCTTCAGGAGTCAGATGAGAACGAAAAAGCAGTTCTTCAACAGTTTCTAAAAACTTATCGTTTTCCTCTTCTGTCTTGATAATCCGAGGTTGATGTTGAGACAGCAATTGACTGTAAATGTCTAAGTTAAAAGTAAGAGTCATTTTTCCAGTTGTCTTTGAGAACTTTAGCCAAGTGGACGATGAAGGCTAGCAGCGAATAATATAAGCGGAGATATTGCGCGATCGCAAGGGAACTGCATAGCTGATCACCTAATATCGCTGGATCTGCTCTGAAGTAAGGGTTTTTGAGTGAGATCGCTAATTACTTCCAACTTCTAACAACTAATCAAGAAACTTGCACACGAACTGATATTGTATAAAATGGTACTTTTCATAAAAATCATTACTTATTTATTACTTTCGTCAATACGTCAATAAGTAAAATATATTTTGATATTAGGTTTAATATTAGTTTTCATATGAGTTTTTAAACTTGAGAAATATGAAATTTAAGCTAATATTTTACTTAAATAAATAATTACAAATCACTCTAACTCGATTTAAAAAATAACAATCCAGCTATTGCCTAACTGAGTTACTAAATTATACACCGAAAACATTACATCAAGCTAAACACATCAGAAATATCTCAAGGGAAAATAGGCTTATGAGTCACAAAGATATCCAGGAGCAATGCCAAAGTATCCTTAAAGACCTACAACAAGAAATTTATCAACTGCTTGAAGAAATACAAAATAAACTTCAACAAGTAGAGTTACAAAATTTAAAAGAGAATATTCAGGAAGAAATTGCTAGTCAAATATCACTTTTACAGCGCTTTGGAGAATACATTTTAAAAGTTCAAAATAGTAAACCAAAAAGTATAGCTGAATGTATCACTCTACAATCAAAGCTCAAATCAGCTAAAGTGGCTTTGTATTTTCTGCTAATGATGAAGCAAGAAAAAATAGTTCTTGCTAAAAATATAAGACACGATATTGAATATTTTATCAACAGTAAAACATTTCTAGGTCTGATAAAAAACTTTTTCAAGCAAGCTGTTCGAGAATGGTCAGCACCGACCAAAATTCTACTGGGGCTTGCAATGGCAATGCCAATCTATTCAATTGTAATAGGAGTTTTCATGATCACGGTTGCAGTAACAACATTGACCCAGATAGACTCGCTAACAGAAGCATTGAAAAATAGTAACACTGTGCCGAAATCCTCTAATGTTATAGATGAAAAAGCAAAAGTTAAACCAAGTCAAATACAACTATTCTTTGAAAGATCTACTTTGGTAATGGTCGCTGGTTTTGCTGGAACATTTGGTAGTATTATTAGCATCCTAATTCGACTGAAAAAATACCAGGATAGTGACTATAAAGGCTCAGCTGCTCCTATTTTAGTTGGCTTTGCCAAGCCTTTGATTGGAACAGCATTTGGCATCTTAGTTTTTACAATTATTAACTCTAATATTATCTCAACTATACAAGTTCCTAAGTCATCTGAAGAACCAAGAAATACTGATATTAAATATTATTTCTTCTTTTCAATTGCATTTGTAGTTGGTTTTAGCGAACGGTTAGCTGATGATATTATCCAGCGAGCAGAAGGTGTTGTAATACCATCAGAAACAGTAACCAAACTTGAGGAAGCAGGAGAAGATTTTCAGAATTCTGCTCAAGAGATTCAGGGGGCAGGAAAAGATTTTCAGCATTCCGCCAAAGATATTCAGGAAGCAGGAGAAAATTTTCAGAATTCTGCTAAAGACATTCAGGAAGCAGCAGAAGATTTAAAACATAGTGCAACTAATTAGCCAACAACTGAATCCTCTCAAATCAATAGCTCACAAACCCAAAAACTCAACCTGAGCAAATATAGAAACTAAAGTTTAGGCTAATAATGAAGAGTAGGTTTGATGAAACATAGTTTTACAACTTATTTTTGCTCATACTTAAGTTTTTACAACAAAACCGAATCAGTTATTAATAGCTAAAAACAGAACCAACTGTTAATTGTCTTGAATAGTCTGTACCATCAGCCCTATTATCATAAACGCTATACGGGCCTCCAATTATGTTGAGCAAGGGATTAAAGCCGTAATTGATAGCGATTATCTGAATATTAATATCTCCTCCCAATAAATCATCTATTTGCGCTGGAGCCAGGCCATTTATAAATGGGTTTACATCAATAGGCTCTAAGTCTGAAATTATTATATTAGCCATTATTTTATTTTCGTAATCAGGATATAATTCGTGTTTTACCATTTGCATCTATTCTTTGTAAACGCTGTGCGTGTCTGTGAAGTATTTTTGGGTAGGTTTCCCCATAAATACAAATTTTTTAAAATTTCCTCAAAATTCGAGAACACAGAGTATCAATAGTTTTAGATAAAATAGTGCTTTTCTAATTGGTAAAACCAGAGTTGAATTTGACTTTATAAAGTTTAATATTATTACTCAGAGTTTAACTAGATTATATATAAAATTTTTATAAGGAAATAAATAATATGTAAAGCTTTATAGAAAAATTAGTTATATAAAAATTTTTTTAGGACAGAATTAAATGACTTTTGTCTCCAGATTTGATATTTTTTATAGTAATTTTTTGCTGGTCTGTTTCCCTAAACAAAATTTGATACAAGCTAACACTATAAATGATCTTTAATTACTATTGTTTCTTTAATTAATAGAGGAAGACTTCCTTTTAGTCTTTAAAAGGGAAATATATAGCTGCTAATTAGCTATCTTCTCCCTTTCTAAAGAACTGCTTTAAAATCTTTCCTGGTTTGCGATCCCAAGTGTCAATATGCTCGTATATCAAACCTTTTCGGTTGAGTTTATAAGTTGAGTATCCATTAAAAAATATACCTGCTTGCCAAGGAACACGTAAAACTCCACGAACTGTCCACTTGGCTAAAATAGTGTCTTCATCTGACTGGTATATTTCATGTACATCAAAATAAATTTGATTAAAAAATAGTCGAGCATGAAATCGCAAAGTCCAAAATATAATGCGATAGTTGAATTTGTATTTGAATTTATTTACAGGGTCTTGAAAGTAGATATCTTGTGTATATATGTCATAAGAGATATCTTTTTGAAAAAGTGTTGGTAAATCATGTTTGAGAGTTTTTATTACTCGTTCTATCTGCAATTGATATTCCACGCACTTTGTCCCTTAAAAAATATTTTTTAACAACCTCTCCACCCCTTGCCAAATTGAAGATGATTTGTTTTCACGTACACCATCTCTACTCAAATATGACAAACTTGGAAATGACGCAGACTTATTATAGGTGCCATTTCGTAAAACTTTAGCCAGGGTATTGTTATTCTCTCGCAAACCTTCGTAAAAAAAGAATATTTCCCCTTGAATACCAAGTTGGCGGTTGTATTCAATTGCCTGCACTAGATATTCTGGACTAATACAATAACTGCCAAGCTTCATCAATATTCCCGGTGCTAATTTCGGCAACGTCGCATCTGTGAACTGCTGGTTTACTAGTTTATCAGCGATCGCCTGATAACTCCTAAAGTCACGACGATAAATCTGCGGGTGGATAATATCGACTAGTCCCCGCTTTAGCCATGTGGGTGAGTCTTGCAGATATTCTTTGAATGCCCAATCATATATATTAGGAGCCATTGATACTAGCAAGTTAGGATTAACCGCTTTTACCTCCTGGTAAAGACGCGCCAAGAAGTCAGTGAGAATGTTTGCACGCCACTTTAACCATTGCCAATCCTTGGGGTTTTGTGGCGGATTGTGATGAAATTGCTGGCGATAGCGTGTGACAGTTACCTGATCATAGCCACCTTCACAGGGTAACGCAGGAAAGCGATCGTCACCTTGTACGCCATCAATATCGTAATTTTTCACAACTTCCAGTACCAAATTCAACAGAAATTCCTGTACTTGGGGGTCGAGGGAATTCAACCACTCAAAACCATTTTTCTTTAATAAATTACCCTTGCAGTCACGGGCAGCCCAATCCGGCTTTCTCTGCAAAAGTATACCACCATTCAAATTATATGAACTAGCAAAGCCGTATTCAAACCAAGGGATAACTTTCAGTCCAACTCGCCGCGCCTCTAACACTAGTTCTTCTAACGGGTCACGACCTATGCACATAGGGTCAATTTCCACCCCAAAAGTCTGCTGCATAGTTTGACTAGGATACAAGGTTACTGCCTTGTTCCAAACAACGGGAAAAACTGCATTAAAACCCGTCTCAACAAGGAAGTCCATCGCCTCGGCAATGCGTTGCTTTGACTTGAGAACTTTACTATCGGTAGTGGTAAGCCAGACACCGCGTATTTCTGCCATATCTAAGCATAACTAAAAACAATGCGTAGATCCGTAGCAACTTGTTGTGAGATACCGCTATTTTTAACCTGTGACCAGCTGACTATACCGCGCTTGAATTAGCAAATAAATCCCGTAGGCAACTAAACCAAACGCGACAATACCCAAAAGCCATGAACCGTAAGGTTGTTGTGCCAAAGTCTGTAATGCCTCAGCTAAACCTCCAGCAGCGCTAGCATCAAATTGTCTTGCGGCTTGAATCAGAAACCAGCCAATAATGCAAAACACAACGCCCCTTGCCAGCAAACCAAATCTACAAATACCTGTTACCCACTTGCGTTCTGTCTCGCTTAACTCGGTTAAATTGAGTTCTCTGCGAAACTTGGCAGTAAAGGCTTTATAAAACTGATAGAAACCCATACCAATTATAAATGCCCCGACAGTTCCCACCAACCATTGACCAAAGGGTTGAGAAAGTAAGCGAGCCGTCCAATCGTCGGTAGAATTACTATTACTATTACCGCCTGAACCTTGGATAAGTTGCACAGCACTAAACGCTAAACCCGCGTATATCAAACCATTGATTGCATAACCAATTCGCTGTGCCAATCCCTTAGCATCTGTACCTTTATTTTCTGGGTCTTTTATTGCTTGCACAAATCGCCAAAGCACGTATCCAATTAAGCCAATTGCGATCAGAGCCAGTAACAATTTACCAAATGGTTGAGTTAAAAGTGTTTGTAAAGCACCTCTTGTATCGGTCGTTCTACCACCTGTGCCAAAAGCTGCCTGTGCTGCTAATAATCCGACAATACCATAAACTACTCCCTTGGAAGCATAACCGAGTCGTGCCAGTCGCTCAACCCAGATTGAAGGGTAGTGTGTCAGCTGTTTTGTCATGGTAGTTGGATGGAATCATGATATTGTTTTTAGCAATATTTATCTAAAATCTACATCTATCTAAAGGAGAGTTATGCAGAGACTTTACTATAAAAAATTACCGCCATAATGCTTTCTATCAATAGATGTTGTGGCATTTAAAAAGACATGATAATAAAAATATTTCTTGTAGACTTTGATAATTTTTTTTACGGATGGAGTAGTATTAATGGTGTTTGTAAATGAATCTTCTTGGAAACACGAATATATAAATACCAATGGGGTAAAACTACACTATGTTACCCAAGGTGAAGGGTCTTTGATGCTGATGTTGCATGGTTTTCCTGAGTTTTGGTACTCATGGCGGCATCAAATATCAGAATTTGCTAAAGACTTTAAAGTTGTCGCTCTTGACTTACGTGGCTATAACGACAGTGATAAACCAAAAGAGCAATCAGCTTATGTAATGAATGAATTTGTTAAAGATATTGAGGGAGTAATTAGAGGATTAGGATACCAGAATTGTGTTTTAGTTGGACATGATTGGGGTGGTGCGATCGCTTGGAATTTTGCTTATGATTACCCAAGTATGGTAGAACGATTAATTATACTCAATCTGCCTCATCCGGCTAAGTTTGCCCAAGGTTTACGCACTCCTCAACAGTTGCTACGTAGTTTCTACATTTTCTTATTTCAACTACCGTTATTACCGGAATTATTCCTACAATCTTCAGATTATCAAGCAGTTGAAACAGCTTTTAAAGGTATGGCAATTAACAAAAATGCTTTTACCCAAGCGGATATTGACGCTTATAAAAATTCTGCTGCCAAACGCGGGGCCCTTACAGCAATGTTGAACTATTACCGCAATATTTTTCAACAGAGAATTTCCAATGAAAACTGGGGCGTTTTGGAAGTACCAACGTTGATGATTTGGGGTGAAAAGGATACCGCACTTGGTAAGGAACTAACTTACGGCACTGAAGCCTATGTTAAGGATTTTCAAATTAAGTACCTACCCAACTGTAGCCATTGGGTGCAACAAGAACAGCCTGATTTAGTTAATCAGTATATGCGAGAATTTCTAACGACTTAGTTATTTGTGGTAGCTGCTATACCAAATGGGTAATTGGTGAAGTAAAAATACTCATTAGCCCTAGTTAAATTAAGCTGAGTGGTGCAAGCTATAAAAAATATTTAACAGTGATTTAATAGTGGCTGTTTTTCAAGCTTTATAGCTGATAAATAACCCAAAAACAGAATCAATACTTTTTTTGGCATCACGAATATAGCTGTCACATATCATAATAAGCTTGCAAGGTCAATCTGTGTCCCCAAGGAATTTGGTGAGATAATAGGGCTGTGAGGCAAAGAACGGACGCAACTTGATAATCAAGGGGGAAATATTATGAAACTCCAGCTATTAGCACCTCTAGCCTTAGCAACTCCCCTATTTTTCGCTAGCGCAGTTAGAGCTGAAAATCCGCAGGACTTACAAAAGCTGTTTTCAACTAGGGAATGTATTCAGTGCAACTTATCAGGGGTTAACCTTAGTGGTGCTCATTTAATTGGTGTTGACTTGCGAGGAGCGAATCTTCAAGGAGCCAACCTTACAGAAGCAAACCTCGAAGGTGCTGATTTAACTGGTGCTAACTTAGCAGGCGCTAACTTAACATCAGCTCATGTAACCAATGTGAACTTGAAGCAAGCCAATCTCAACGGGGTAAATTTTACTCGCGCTAAGATTTATGATTCCAATGTATATCAAGCATCAATGGAAAATCTTAATATCACTGATGCTGAAATATATAACACTGGAATCGGTGTTGGTGGTGAAGATGCACAGATTCCAGATTGGGACTAGGCTCATCTAACGTAGACAGGTTGGAATAACTAAAACAATGGTTTTTGCCGATTTTAAATCTGAGAAACTGGTTGTTTACAAGTGTTACCCCTAAACCTCTGCTACAAAAACATCAAGACAAATCAAAACCCTCTACCTTTTAGACTTCACATCATTAAGGTAGAGGGTTCCTTATTGGCGTTGAACCTTAGTTAATTTTATGAATTGAACTGTATGCAATGTCGTAAAAATTTTGCTACATATGGCTTTTAGTCTTTTAAGTAGACAACTTGGCTTTTTGAAAGACTCGAAACACGGAAATATTGAAGATTATTCTTAGTAGTCTGCCAAAGTTATTTTGACAGACTAAAAGCATTTAGCGAACTTTGTTAGAGATATTTTTGCCTGCTTTTGCTGCACTATCCCCTACATCACTAGCAGTTTCTTGAGCACCCTCTACGTAGCCCGACCCAAATTCTTTAAGGGCTTCTGCTGACTCTTGTCCAATCTTTTGAAGACGTTTGCCAGGAGAACCTTCTGTTTCACGAGCTTCTTTATTCCATTGCCCTACTGTTTTTGGTCTTTGGGCATCGTTTTGCTCTATTTGTTCGCGAACTCTCTCTTTTAAACCTGTGTTATCACGCCCAGGAGTAGCATTCGTTGTCAGTAGTAAAAAACCAACTAAGACAACAGCTAAAAAACGTTTTACCTGAAGTCCCTTCAGCAAGGAACTAATATAAGTCGTTGTCCTAGAAATCAAATTTGTCATGCAAATACTCCATTAGTTGATTGTTGATGCTTTTCTCAATTTTGGCGGAGATAATTGGCTTACTCCAAATTCATCTGCTGCTATTAAAAGCTAAACTTAGCTTCTACCTGTAATTAATCGAGCGAACGGAGCTATAGGTTTTAGTAATAAAATCTAGGAAGATTTTATCTATTTTTCAGCCAACTAGCTATTTTGAACATAAGTAAACCCTAACTATAAAAAGGTTATTATTCTTCTAGCAAAAGGTATATCTCGGTTATGAAAAAAACAGATGCTACTATACCTATAAAACTCGAAAATTTCAGCTAAATAGCATAGATGAAGCTATTCCCAAGGTGCGATTTTAATATCCTTTATTTATCCACTTTTCAATATTCCGCTAGCTATAAAAAAATGAGGGCATAGACAAGTTGTTAAGTTGCCAATACCCTCATACATAATATGCTAGGATTTTGCGGTAGCGATATTTTTAAGTGAGTGCCTGAGCGATCGCTACTGAAAATGACTCATTTAACGCTTGTTTCAACAATTCTGCCTTATCGGTGCGTTCCCAAGGCAAGTCTAAATCCGTCCGTCCAAAATGACCGTAAGCCGCGACGTCCTGATAAAAACGTCCGCCTCGTTCATTTGGTACGTTGCGTAAATTGAAGGTATGGATAATCCCCGCCGGTCGCAGTTCAAAGTTCTGCTTAACTAATTCCAGCAAGGTTTCATCATCTACTTTGCCAGTACCAAAGGTTTCCAGCAAAATGCTCATCGGTCGCGCTACACCAATGGCATAACTTAGCTGGACTTCACATTTATCTGCCAGCCCAGCGGCGACAACATTTTTCGCCACATAGCGAGCAGCATAGGCCGCAGAACGGTCTACCTTGGTGGGGTCTTTGCCAGAAAAAGCGCCGCCACCATGCCGTGAATAACCACCGTAGGTATCAACAATTATTTTCCGTCCTGTCAGACCAGAGTCTCCCTGGGGGCCACCAACGACAAATTTGCCGGTGGGGTTGACTAAAAAATGTGTCTCCTGACTTGGCTTAATTTCAATGTCACCAAAAACAGGTTCGACCACCGCCAACCAGAGGTCTTGTTTAATCTTGGCTTGCACCGCCGCCTCATCTTTTATTTCCCCAATACTTGCTGTATGCTGGGTTGAAATTAGGATAGTATCAATACCCACCGGACGTCCGTCTTCATAGACCACTGTTACTTGTGTTTTGCCATCGGGGCGCAAGTATGGCAATTCACCTGTTTTGCGGACTGCTGCAAGGCGGCGAGCAATGCGGTGGGCGAGACAGATGGGCAAGGGCATCAGTTCTGGGGTTTCGTTGCTGGCAAAGCCGAACATTATCCCTTGGTCGCCTGCACCAATTTTATCGAATAGTTCATCACTATCCTGCTCGCGGGTTTCTTGAGCGGTGTTCACACCTTGAGCAATATCAGGTGATTGTTCGTCTAAAGCTACTAAAACGCTAGTGCTATTGGCAGAAAAGCCATTATCGGCATCGGTATAGCCAATCTCAGCAATCTTCTTGCGGGCGAGATTGACGTAATTCACATTTGCTTTGGTGGTAATTTCACCTGTAATTAGCACCAAGCCAGTATTAACTACTACTTCAGCAGCAACACGGCTGCTGGGGTCTTGTGTTAGTAAGGCATCGAGAATAGTATCAGAAATCTGATCGCAGATTTTATCTGGATGACCTTCGGTGACTGATTCAGAGGTAAATAAATATCGACGAGACAAGGGCAATTCCTCCTCTAAGAGTTTTTTCGCTGACTAAATGTGGATATTTAGGTCAGTTACTTATTTATGGAATCATAACAATATTGACACATTCAGTAGTTAGTGTGTTCTTCTCCTCAGAAAAACCACTAATTATAGCTAAGTATCTGTAAAAAGGATAATATTTACGGTAATTATTTGGTTAATAAAGTGTATTTAATAACAAAAAAAACAGGGATACCCAGAAGTACCCCCATAAGCTTTGACACAAACACTGCTGCTTTAAACCTGAACTGCTAACTTTGCTTCTTTAGCTGTTAAACGCTCATAAGCAGCACGCATTTTCAAACCTGTAAGCACTTGGAACAAACCAGTACCATTATTGGAACCTGGATACTCGCGGTGCTGGAGTAACAAGTGAGTCATCTCACCTTGGTATTTGGTAGATGTGTTGCTGAGATGGGTTTCGATATAAATTACTTCTTCTAGGTTGTCAAATTGACCATCCACCTCTAATACTGAGACGTAGCGGCCGTAGTAGACATCTGAACCATAGTACACTTGCATACCAGGGTAGGAACAGGTTAGCTTGCGTCCGCAGGGAGTCCAATTAATTGTTGAGCCTTCATCAAAAAGGTAGGTTGGCTCAAAGCCTTCCTTACCTTCCCGCTGGAGCATACGTACCCGTAGGACTCGGCGCTCCGTGTCATTTTTAATCAAGTTTGTAGGTAATACCTGAAGAACCACATCAGCAAATTCTCTTTGTGGTTCAATAAATTTATCAAAGTCAGGTTTACGGGAATTGATTTGGGCTAAGACATCTTCGTAGCGATGACCGCGTTCAGCCATATCTCGCTGGATTTTCCAGGCAATTTTGACTTCATCGCTGATATCAAAATAAACGCTGAAATCAATTAGCGATCGCACCCGCTCATCATATAAAGGATGTAGCCCTTCAATAACCAAAATATGATTCGGCTCCACCCGCTCTGGCGGATCAATCAAGCCGGTTTCGTGGTTGTAAATCGGCTTATCAATCGCTTGACCATTCTTGAGCGCTTTAATTTGCTCATACATTAAGTCAAAATTGTTCGCCCTGGGGTCGAGTGCAGTTATTCCTGTTTCTTTGCGCTGTTTACGATCAAGAGAATGATAGTCATCCAAGCAAATGACTGTCATTAAATCTTCACCAAACAAGTCTATTAAACGACGCAAAAACGTAGATTTACCGCACCCAGAGTCTCCTGCTACTCCAATCAGTACCACGCGTTCCGGCTTACTTGTCATAAATCTCCTCTAAAAATACTAAAGTTGTGTCAATCAATAATTTTTCACACAGCAGATTTTGAAGCCAGGAGTTACCCCTTTGGTTTGTCCTGTGTTCCTTCTACCCAGCACAGCGATGAGATATCAGACGGGTAGACAACAAAGTAATACTTGTTACTCGTCAGACTAGTTCTGAAATTCGGTGCTGGTAAGTATTTAATCCTAGTGGTACATTTAATTTTAACAGAAGGCGGTATCCCATACAATATTTGCTGTCAGGAATAATCTATGTGGTTCGCTAATCATTTTGATAATTTAGTTGTTAATTCTAAAAGAGCAAACATTATCGCCTGTAATTGGTGTGGCGATCTCCATTACTGGATTGTAACTCCATAAACCAAGTCCATAAGGTATAATTTTTCCGGCAGCAACTTTTTTGCTACCTGAAAATTTTAATTGGCGCTCAAGCAAAACTTGAGATATTAAAATCTAGAATCTATCTAAGGAATGAACTCTTAAGTTAGATTAGCGAGATTATTGTGATTTAATTTTTAGATATGCTCAAATCTAGGTATGAGCATTATGCAAGGTAATAATAGAGGTTGACAGATTTTTCACATCAAGTAAAACTTATTATAGTTGCCCATATCACGCTTCCTTCTATCATCATGTTTCTAGCTGGAGTTTTCTGGTCGTGTAATTGACCATGAGCAGGATACAGATATAGCTAATAACATTTTGGGAAGCTACTACAGTTGAGTCAAGTAGAACCAATCCGCAGAAAACCTTCTAGAATTGGCATCTTCCGAATATCAGCGTCCAAATTAGGTAAGTACAACGGCAGTCTTTGGAGGCACAATGAACGGTGGTTTAAATGTCTGCCATTGTAATTTACTAGTTGGGTAGTTAAAAAGTTATCTTTTGGTGGAAGTCGTAGTTAACGAAAAAAAGATTAAATTGACTCATTATTAACATTCTCCAAAAGACTTATCCTTTACCTTAGAAGGTGAACAGGTGTGTTTTTTACAATGCCTGCATGTCTTTGGTGAGTGTACTTAGCAAGGCATTATTTAATGATGCCGTTTTTCCAGGGAGCCAGTTTTGTGAAACAAAAATCCGGTAAACTAAAGCTGGCATGGGATGGGAATAGTTTTTTTGAAAAACGGTTAAGTAAATATCGGAGTGGTAGAACGAATGTACAATCAAGGTGCTGTTGAGAGTGCTGCCAATAAAGAATTAGGTAGCCGTGTCTTCGTGTACGAAGTGGTGGGTCTGCGTCAGAGCGAAGAAACTGATCAAACGAACTACCCAATTCGTAAAAGTGGCAGTGT
This sequence comes from Nostoc sp. MG11, assembly GCF_014904695.1. Classification (GTDB taxonomy): domain Bacteria; phylum Cyanobacteriota; class Cyanobacteriia; order Cyanobacteriales; family Nostocaceae; genus Komarekiella. The sequence continues at coordinate 18,435 of NZ_JACXXN010000001.1, forward strand.
GTTCATCAGAGTGCCTTATAACCGCATGAATCAAGAAATGCGACGGATCACTCGCCTAGGCGGCAAAATTGTTAGCATCCAACCATTAACTGCTCTAGAGCCAGTCAATGGGAAAGCCTCATTTGGAAATGCTAACAGCGAAATAAGCTTAGCCACATTTGGGGAAACTGCTAACAGTGAGGGGAATGGTAAAGCCACACCTGTGAATACTAATAGTGAAGTGAAAGGCTTCGCTAAATCACCTGCTGAAGAACAGCCCAAGAACAAGGACAAAAAAGGCAACACCATGACTCAAGCGAAAGCCAAGAAAGACGCCCACGGTGACGTTCCTGTCAACATTTACCGTCCCAATGCTCCGTATATTGGCAAGGTAATATCTAATGAACCTTTAGTCAAAGAAGGTGGAATTGGTATTGTTCAGCACCTCAAGTTTGACATTTCCGGCGGCGATTTGAAGTACATAGAAGGTCAAAGTATCGGTATTATTCCGCCAGGAGTGGACAAGAACGGTAAACCTGAAAAACTCAGACTGTACTCAATTGCCTCAACTCGTCATGGCGATGATGTGGATGATAAGACAGTATCATTGTGCGTCCGCCAATTAGAGTATAAGCACCCAGAAACCAACGAAACAGTCTATGGTGTTTGCTCTACTCACCTGTGTTTCCTCGAACCAGGGGCAGATGTAAAAATTACAGGGCCGGTGGGTAAGGAAATGTTGTTACCCCAAGACCCCGACGCCAAAGTGATTATGATGGCAACCGGAACAGGTATTGCGCCTATGCGGGCTTACCTGTGGCGGCAGTTCAAAGATGCAGAAAGAGCAGCTAACCCAGAATACCAATTTAAGGGATTTTCTTGGCTAATATTTGGTGTGCCGACAAGTCCAAATATTCTATATAAGGAAGAACTGGAAGAAATTCAACAAAAATATCCTGATAACTTCCGCCTCACTTACGCTATTAGCCGGGAACAGAAAAACCCCCAAGGCGGCAGAATGTATATCCAAGACCGCGTAGCAGAACATGCAGATGAATTGTGGCAGTTAATTAAAGATGAAAAAACCCACACATACATCTGTGGTTTGCGAGGTATGGAAGATGGGATCGATGCAGCATTGACTGCTGCTGCTGCGAAGGAAGGTGTAACCTGGAGTGATTACCAGAAGGAACTCAAGAAAGCCCATCGCTGGCACGTAGAAACATACTAAGTGCTGAAGCATGGTAGCGGGGTATTTAGCCCGTGCTGAGTTATAAGTTTGTAGGGTGGGCAGTGCTCACCCTACAATTGTTTTGTATGAACATCTGAGACAAGAGTTCTAAGTTCTGAGTTTTAAAGTAATAGGTACTTATAACTACTCAGCACTTCAAAACTCAGTACTCAGCGAGAAGTCAGAGCGGCGGCTACCCTGCGGGAACGCCAAAGGCGAACCGCCGTTCGCGCAGCGTCTCTGAAAGAGACTCTGAACTTCGGTAACTCAAAAATGGATTGGGTACAAAATTTGTGGGCGTGAAGCTAGGAATACTAGGATTAGGCACTGTGGGAACGGGTACAGTGCAATTATTGCAAGATGGGGCTGGGCGTCACCCGTTGTTGCAAGAAATAGAAATATATCGGGTGGGAGTACGATCGCTCGATAAACACCGCGCAGTAGAATTATCTACAGAAGTACTAACTACAGATTTAGAAGCTATTGTCAATGACCCGGCGATAGATATAGTTGTTGAGGTGATGGGTGGGCTAGAACCAGCGCGATCGCTAATCCTCAAAGCTCTCAATAATGGTAAGCACGTAGTCACCGCTAATAAAGCAGCGATCGCCCGTTTTGGGGCGGAAATTTTCACAACTGCCAATCAAGCCGGGGTATACGTCATGCTAGAAGCCGCTGTAGGTGGTGGTATCCCAGTGATTCAACCCCTAAAGCAGTCCTTAAGTATTAACCGTATTCACGCAATTACTGGCATCGTTAACGGTACGACTAACTACATCCTGACGCGGATGCAAACAGAAGGCAGCAACTTCAGTGATGTCTTAGCTGATGCCCAACAGTTGGGTTATGCGGAAGCTGATCCCACCGCCGATGTCGAGGGCTTAGACGCAGCAGATAAAATTGCCATCCTGGCATCATTAGGCTTTGATGGACGCATTAACCTACAAGATGTCTACTGTGAAGGGATTCGGCAAGTTAGCAAGACAGATATTACCTATGCGGAAAAGTTAGGATTTGTGATTAAATTGCTGGCGATCGCTAAACGCAATACTCCCTCATCTCCCCTGTCCGTCAGAGTGCATCCTACCTTAGTACCTAAAGCACACCCGTTGGCTAGCATCAACGGCGTTTATAACGCCATTCTTGTCGAAGGGGAACCCATTGGACAGGTGATGTTTTTCGGACCTGGTGCTGGTGCTGGTGCAACCGCCAGTGCAGTATCATCTGATATTTTAAATCTAGTTGCTGTCCTTAAAACTAAGACAGTAGATCCAAATCTCTTGCTAGCTTGTGGGCATCAAGAATACTGTCAAATTGCGCCAATGGCAGAACTTGTAACTCGGTTTTATGCCCGTTTCCTCACAAAAGACCAACCCGGAGTTATTGGCAAATTAGGTACTTGCTTCGGTAACTATAACGTTAGCTTAGAGTCAATTGTCCAAACTGGTTTTCAGGGAGAGCTAGCAGAAATTGTAGTTGTTACCCACGATGTCCGAGAAGGAAACTTTCGCCAAGCTTTAGCAGAAATTCAGAATCTAGAAGCGATCAACAGTATTCCCAGCTTACTGCGTGTACTTTAAATTCGAGCAGAACTAAGAGTTTGCTACCATTGAAACTGCGATCGCATTTTAAAATTTATTTTAAAATTCCCTGTCAGCAATCACTGAGGAAAAAAGAGGGGGGTGGTGTAAAAGAGTCATCTATGGCTTAATTTGTTTAGACGCAAATTTTACCGCTACCAGGGTAATTACGATGACAAATAGACCTCCGTCCGAATCGGAGTCATCCCAAAGAACTGCCCTTGGCTTTGATGAATTTATAGCCATTCTGGTTGCCTTTGCCACTATTGGAGCGATTTTGTTTTGGTCATTTTCCCGTAAGGATTCTAGCTGGAACTTAAACGGGCTATTGTCGCCTTCCCCTGCGCCAAATAAAAGCATTCAGCCAAATCAAGCTTTGCCTTCTCCTACGCCCATAGAACCAAATACAGCGCCCAACTTCCAAGGTTCACCGTCACCTGTACCTGGTGCTGTTGTTGAACCCAACACAACTTCATCTTTAACTGATAGCGCGACTCCTCACCCCTTGGTATGGCCATCCATTAACGTAGATCCAACTCAATCCCCACAGGGAAAGACGCCTGTGTTTCCCTCAAAAAGTTTTGAGCCACCAGTCATAGCAGCAGCATTGCCATTAGTAACTCCAGCAGAGAAAAAATCAACTATTCCACCGCCAATTGCATTTAACGATGTGCCTGAGAACTTTTGGGGTCAGCGGTTTATTAACGTTCTTTCTTCTCGTGGTATTCTCAAGGGGTTTCCCGATTATTCTTTTAGACCAAATCAGCTTGTAAACCGCGCTGAATTTGCTGCCATACTGCAAAAAGCTTTTGACCAAAAACTGAGTAAGACTACGACAGCATTTAGAGATGTACCAGTAAAATTTTGGGCAAATCCAGCAATTGACCAAGCCCTCAGTACTAAGTTTTTAAAAGGCTACCCGAATAAAACCTTCAAACCCCAACAAAAGATCTCGCGGGCGCAAGTTTTAGTTGCTCTTGCTAGTGGGTTGAACTTAAAAACACCCGCTTCCCCAAATCAGATTTTGAGTGGTTATAAAGATGCTAAAAATATTCCGCAATATGCTGTTGGCAAAATAGCAGCCGCTACAGCTAATCGTCTTGTAGTTAACTACCCAGACTCACAAATCCTAGCTCCCAACAAAGAGGCTAGTCGGGCTGAGGTAGCGGCGATGATTCATCAAGCTTTGGTACACCTAGGAAAATTAGAAACAATTCCATCTCAAAGCATTGTGCGATCGCCAAACATATCTATACCCCCAGGAGAAAGCAAGCTCCGCGCAACATCTCGTAATCCTACACTACAGCAAGCTCCGCGTAGTGTTGACAACAGAAAACAGGAAAGACTCTCGCGGATTCAAAAGGAGAACCCTGAAGGTAACTTATCCTCAGAATCGCCTTAGTAAGCTTGATAGTAAAAGTGGTCAAGATTTTGAATTCTCCTGACCACTTTCACGCTTCTGTTTTACCAAATAGCAGCAATCAACAAACGCATTAGAGATTAAAATAGCGCTCTGTACTGCATCAGTCAGAAATTAGGCTTCTGGTATTTTGCCGACAACTTGTGATTTGAGGGTTGTAATTTCACTAGTCAACTCTTTCCTGGTTGAGGCTTTGAGTAAATAGCGGTAAACAAACCATGCAGAGTAGCCAATACCAATCAACTCGAAAGTAGGAGCTACCAAGGGGATATCATTCAAAGCATCCAATATTGCCAACAGCACCTTAACTGCGACAATCGCTCCCACAATTAACCCAATGCTAATTAGGGGCTGCTTGTATTGATTAAAGAAGGCTCCTAAGTATTCGGGCAGTGTCGCTAAAAATCTAGAAATTTGTTCACCGTATTTTAGCCACTCATCTTGAGGCGCGGAAGCCGGGACTTTAGTAATGGTTCCCGTTTGGTTGTTAATCTCTGGCACTGTTGCCTCTTTTGACTTGGTTTCCGTAAATTCCGGTTCTTGCATTTTCACTTCCATAATTTTGACAGTTGAGTTTCTCTAATCTGGATAATTACAACCAAAAAGCCGTTGATTAGGCAATGCACTTGTGCATCAGTACAACTGAGTTTGGGGTACAAAAAGGTTATAGTGTCCTATAACCATAATTGTCCCGCAACCTCCACTGCATCAACTACAAGGTAGAAAGCCAGTAGGAGGATAGAAGTCAGAAGGCGGCAGAATGTATTAAAATTAGCTTTCTGAGTTCGGTTTCTTGGGAATCAACTGTAATCCTCAGGTTGTGATTATCTCATACCGTGTCAATTGCTCATAATCGTACTCATCGCAGTATAAATTAGGCGAAAATCGGTTCACCTCTCATTTATACAAGCCTAAAAGCTGATTTTATCCGATATTAAAGCTATCTTAAGCCTGGTTCGCCAATTAACTTATTCGTATTGATCTTAATACGTAATAAAAGTTTTTCTGTACTCATATAGACTAGACTTTAAAAATCTTTTATGGTAATCGGGATTGCCTGACTGAAGACTAAAGACTAGCTTGCCTGCAATCTAAATAAAAAACCGTATAATGACGCTCCACACCTAGCCCTGGCAATTACCAACATCAGACCTTAGCCCAGAGCAAGCTGCGACACCTCTATGGATTTTGCTTTGCAAGCAATATCGGCCAAAAAGGCAAACATATCTCATCCCTTGTCTTTTTTTCCTGATCGGATTAGTTTTATAAAGAAGCAGTAAAGTAGATTAGTGTCATTCTCAATGGAGAAAACTCACTGTTATCAACTGCATATTAAAGAAAGTGCCAAGGAGGAGACAGTTTCAGGAAAGTCTCTACTGTATGTAACTATGTAGTTGCCTAAAGCAGTAAATTCTGTTCGCCGCCAGCAAGTATGCTTCCTAAGATTGCGAACAAAACCATTTAAATATAGTAAAGGTCATGCCAATTATCTAGTAAGCAGTGATTTGCGCTTGCTATAAAAGAAGATAATGTAGATGTTAATCACCAATTGAAGTGATTGCACAGGCTAAGCTAATTTGGTAATTTTTGCGGGAAGGCAAGGAGATTTGAGGGATGCCAACTCAAAAGCCAACCCCTTTTGACAGCAGTTCAGAAAGCAAAAAAGTGTCAGCGGAAGAGCTATCAACAGACGAACTCCCGACCATAGAATTTCCCTCACGAGGGAAACTCAAAGCCAGTTCTTGGCGCATCCATCAAAAAATTGGCTATGGGTACTTTGTAGCAATTGGTATTGGTTTTTTCGGCTCACTGACTGGGTTGGTAATTGCCAACTACTATCGGGGACGAGAAGTCGTACAATTAAATCAAGCCCATGAGCAAGGACAACTCCTGAGAAATTATCAAGATGCAATAGTAGGGGCACAATTGCACAGCTCTAACTTGGTTGCTGTGTTAGAAGATCCAAAGCAGCTGCAAAGCAAAAAAGCTGAATTTATCAAAAGTTTTGAAAGAGCTAAAAAATTAGAGCCAGAAATTTCTGGGTTTATCGATAGCAAACCCCGGAGATTAGCCGCGACCAGCTCTACATTACAGACTTTATTGCAGGATAACGCGACTAACTTAAAATTATACGTTGATCAAATCGAAGCTGTTTTACAGAAAATTGATAATCAGCAAGTGCAACCAGAGCAGATTTCTTTAGCACGGGGGCAGTTGTTAAAAATTATGCGTGGTCAAACAGCCATGCAGTTAGAGCAGCTTTCGGCAAAATTGACTAATATCTTGCAAACTGCTGAAGAACAAGAGCAGGGAAGGCAAAAAGCTCTTGAGCAGGCAAAAATAGTTGAAAGATTAATTGTGATGGTGAGTATGGTGGTGTCAGTGGCGATCGCAGCCATTGTAGCGTGGCGTACTAGTCGGGCGATCGCCGAACCAGTAATCACTGTAACTCAAGTGGCTGAGCAAGTGGCGAGGAAATCTAATTTTGATTTGCGAGCTCCAGTCACCACAGAAGATGAAATTGGGTTATTAGCCAAATCTCTGAATCGTCTAATTGAGCGGGTATCTGAGCGAACTAAAGAATTACAGCAGGCTAAAGAATTAGCCGAAGCAGCTAGCAAAGCCAAAAGCATATTTCTGGCAAATGTCAGTCACGAGTTACGCACGCCGTTGAATGCTGTGATTGGTTTGAGCCAACTTCTAGAAGATGACGCAACCGATCTTGGTTTATCGGCAGACTTTATCACAGACTTGGAAACAATTAACTCTGCTGGTAGACAATTACTGGAACTGATTAACGATATCCTCGACTTGTCAAAAATTGAAGCGGGGAAAATGACTCTCTATCCTGAGACGTTTGAGATTGCAACACTTATCCATAACGTCGTCCTTACAGTCAAGCCGGCTATAGAAAAAAATGCCAATATCTTAGAAGTAGATTTTGATGAGCGACTTGGCACAATGTACGCTGATCAAACTAGGATGCGGCAGGTGTTGTTAAATTTACTGAGCAATGCCGCAAAGTTTACCACCAACGGCAAGGTAATGCTGACAGTCAAGAGCGAAAAAGAAGACTTACTACCGGAGGCTCCTTTTGGCATCATTACTTTCACCGTTAGCGATACAGGCATAGGTATGTCTCACAATCAACAGCGGCAATTATTTCAACCATTTACTCAAGGGGATACCTCAACTACGAAAAAGTATGGAGGTACTGGATTAGGTTTAGCAATTAGCCGCCACTTCTGCCAGATGATGGGGGGTGAGATTATTGTCAAAAGTCAGCCGGGAGTTGGCTCAATTTTCACCGTTCGCCTACCATTGACTGTGCAAGGATAAACTGGTTTGAAGTGCGATTTATAAATATCCAGGATTTTCAGGACGGCATACTAACGCAGAATATGAACTGTCTTGATCAACCTGCCGTATTCCTGAAGTGCTCGCGTTAAAGGATGTTTGCGTGGAAACGATTTCTGGCAAGATTAGGACGTCTTGAGGAGATCATATTGAACTAGCAGTCTCCCTAACAGCTTCTCGCAGCCTTTCCACATCGCGCATCGGTGGTGTACCAAAGAGCCGCTTGTACTCCCGGTTGAAGTGCGAGGCATCGTCATAACCCACACGGTAGGCAGCACTGGTAGCGTCAAGGTTTTCCCCCAGCATCAGACGGCGAGCCTCCTGAAGCCGCAGTTGCTTCTGGAACTGCAAGGGACTCATTGCAGTGACAGACTTGAAGTGATGGTGGAAGCCTGAGACACTCATTCCAAGCTCTCGTGCGATGTTTTCAATCCGAAGCGGCTCATTAAAGTCTTTACGAAGTCGCTCGACGGCTCTGGCGATGTAGTGGGTGTAGCCACCCAGAACTGCAATATGACGGAGTCGACTACCTTGCTCTCCTATCAGGAGTCGGTAAATGATTTCCCGCTTAATCAGTGATGCGAGAACATGAGCTTCAGCAGGGGAATCTAGAAGCCTGACGAGCCGCACCATAGCGTCCAACAGATTTACTTCCAAAGGACTTACGTCAATCGCTTTGACATTGGCACCCCTTTGTGATAGAAGATGTCCTGCCTCGACCATGACTGAACTGACCAGGGCAGGGTCGAGATCGAGGCGAACGCTAAGATACGGTTTCTCTTTGGACGCCTCCAGAATTTGGCTGATAACCGGAAGTTCAGCTGTAGCAAGCAGATAATGCATCGGGTCGTACTGATAGCGATCGCTGCCCAGAAGAACTTCTTTGCTGCCTTGAGCGATCGCACAAAAGGCAGGGATAGAGACACTATGAATGCATTCCGAAGGCGAGGAGGAGCGGTTGAAGTGCAATCCTTTCAGTGGCTCAATCGTCCCATCCTGACGAATCGCCTGTGCAATCCGCTCTTTCAGTTCGTCTCTGTTGGCTTGCGCTCTGTCTACCTCGCGCTTTGCCTGCGGGTCGCTCATTAAATCGATATCGGACTTTTCACTCGTTTTGGCAGCGTTCATTTCTAAGTTTGCAGGATTGTACAACGATCTTAGACGATCATTCTATTACTTGTTCTTCAGGATTCTTAGAATGAAGCTAAAGCAAGGAAAAATGATTTCGGCTTCTTGTAAGCATTCTGGATTTTTATTTAAGAGAAAACTCAGTTTTGATTGGGCAAGAGACTTGCCTGCTAGCCACCAAACTGGCATCAAGTGAAGGAATTAAGAAGATGGACATCAAAAGAAGTGGCTCACAGCCTTCTGCCAAAGGACAGACTGAGTATTTTACCGGCACTGTACGCGTTGACTCCCTGTTCCAAGCAAATGATCCGGCGCGTGCGCTCGGCGCCAGTGTCACGTTCGAGCCTGGCGCTCGGACAGCATGGCACACCCACCCGTTGGGAAAGATCCTGATTGTGACGGCTGGCTGCGGTCTTGCACAACGCTGGGGCGGTTCGATCAAGCAAATTCGGCCGGGGGACGTGATCTGGTTCTCGCCGGGTGAGAAACATTGGCACGGTGCTACGGCAACCACAGCGATGACGCATATTGCCATTCAGGAGGTGCTCGATGGCAGCAGAACATCCGCATCAATGCTGTGTGCCCCGGAATCATCGACACCTCGATGATGGATCGCTTCAGCGGCGGCACTCCCGAAGGACGAGAACAAGTGATCTCGCAGGAGCCAATTGGCAGGATGGGTCAACCCGAAGAGATCGCCAATGCCGTCGTCTGGCCGTGTTCGGATGCGTCCTCCTTCACCGTCGGGCACGCCCTGGTCGTCGATGGCGGTCAAACAGTGTAGTGATGTTCGTCGCCAACACGATCAAACCCTAAACGCACGACAACAAAGCATTGTCGCCATCGCCACCTTCACCGTCAACGGCGATGACTCATATCGCCACTCAGGAGGTACTGGACGGCAAGCCTGCGGACTGGATGGAAAAGGTCAGCGACGAACAATACCAGGACAGATTCAAGACCGAGTAGAAGGAAACTAGCTTATCTTCCAGATTGGAGCATCAATTTATGTACAACACCAAAGCTTATTCCGCAGTCAGTGAAACATCACCACTAGCCTCCACCACGATCGCGCGGCGCGATCCAACCGAACACGACGTACAGATTGAAATCCTTTTCTGCGGCATTTGCCACTCCGACCTCCATTCGGTGCGTAACGAGTGGAGCAACATCATGCCCACTGTCTATCCGATTGTCCCCGGTCATGAGATTGTCGGCCGCGTCACCAAGGTTGGCTCAGCAGTTACCAAGTATAAGCCCGGCGATCTCGCAGCGGTCGGCTGCCTGGTCGACTCGGATGGTACCTGCCCCCAGTGCAAAGCTAGTCTTGAACAGTTTTGTCCGAACCAGACCCTCACCTTCAACTCCCCGGACAAGCACCTTGGAGGTGTCACCTATGGTGGCTACTCCGATAGCATCGTCGTCGATGAACGCTTCGTTCTGCGCGTTCCCTCCAACCTCGATCTCGCCGGAGCCGCGCCGCTCCTCTGCGCTGGGATCACAACCTATTCGCCCATGCGCCACTGGGGCGTCACCAAGAGCAAGAAGGTCGGCGTGGTCGGTCTTGGCGGACTGGGCCACATGGGTGTGAAGTTCGCCCGTGCGTTCGGTGCCCATGTCGTCGTCTTTACCACCTCGCCCGACAAGACGGAAGACGCGCTCCGTCTCGGTGCCGACGAAGTCGTCGTTTCCCGTAATGCCGACGAAATGCAGAAGCACGCTGGCAGTTTCGACTTCATCCTCGATACTGTCTCCGTCAAGCACGACATCAACGCCTATCTCAACCTGCTCCGCCTCGACGGCAACATCACCCTGGTCGGCGCACCTGAAAAGCCCCTGGACGTCTCGGCATTCAGCCTCATCATGGGCCGCCGCAGTCTCTCTGGCTCTAACATCGGCGGCATTGCCGAAACCCAGGAGATGCTGGACTTTTGCGGGGAACACAACATCACTGCCGATGTCGAAGTCATCCCCATTCAAAAGGTCAACGAAGCTTACGAGCGACTGCTCAAGTCCGATGTGAAGTACCGCTTCTGTATCGATATGGTATCCCTTAAATCTGCATAACCGAGGTGGAACCTCAAAGGAATAACTATGCAGAAGCGCAAACTTGGTAACAGCAACGACTACTCGCAGAGGAGGTGAGTGTGGATACCACCCGCTTGGAGGCATTCAGCGACGGTGTTTTCGCGATCGCCTGGCTGCTTGCTCAGAAGCCGTGGATTGTTCCGATTCCGGGCACTACGAAGCTGCATCGCTTGGACGAAAACATCGGGGCAGTCTCAGTCGAACTCACGCCCGACGATCTGCGTGATATCGATGACGCCACCTCCAAGATCACGGTGCAAGGAGCTCGGTACCCCAAAAAGCTGGAGCAAATGACCGATCGCTAAGCGGCAAAAAATGTGTTCTCTGGTTGCATTCTTTGGAGGCCGCTGATGCTTCATTAACCATTAAGTTCGAGGCACTATCTTGCGGCCACCTTCCGTGGAAGCTCAACTCCGTAGAGCGGCGTGATAACCAGTAAGCCTAAGCAAATCGTCGAAGCGATTCTTTGGCTTTGTTCAGATGCGGCTTCGTTTATAACCGGATGTGCGATGTTCGTTGATGGAGGATTTGTAGTGTGGTAAAGGATCTTCAACGCCCAACGACCGCCGCCGCATTGAGACGCCACAGAAAGTTCTACGGAGCCATAGGACTGGTGACTGAGGCGGTAAGGATAAAAAGCAAAGGCTGATTAGTTCTGGTTAGAATATTGCCACATCATCTTTATTAACCAAGTTTCGCTAGGATATTGTAACCTGGGCAATAGCAACTCTCTATTGATGTGACGCCAGGCGTAGGCTTAGCCCGTCGGAGCGAAAAGTCGAGCCAGTGCGTTCCTGTCGCCTTGCGTCGGAAAGCAACTAGCGTCGGAGCTGCGGCTTCCGCAGCTCTGAACTTTACAAGACAGACATCGCTTTTTCACATCCATGACAACAACCACTGACTTTCTCAGTCACCTTAACCCCAGTCAACGCCAAGCCGTCGAACACTACTGCGGCCCATTGCTAGTTGTTGCTGGTGCAGGTTCCGGCAAAACACGAGCACTAACTTATCGCATTGCGAACCTGATTCTCAAAAACCGAGTAAATCCAGAAAATATCCTGGCGGTGACGTTCACCAACAAAGCCGCGCGGGAGATGAAAGAGCGGATTCAAAGGCTGTTTGCTGAACAATTGGCAATGAAAGAACACGGTCAGCGGTTAGATTTGTTGCCAGAATATGAACAAACTAAACTGCGATCGCAAGTTTACAAAACTACTATTAAAGATTTGTGGTGTGGGACTTTCCACAGTCTATTTTCCCGGATTCTCCGCTTTGATATCGACAAATACGAAGACGAAAAAGGACGCCGTTGGAATCGCAATTTCTCCATCTTTGACGAATCTGATGTCATCAGCTTGGTTAAAGAAATTGTCAACAAACAGCTAAATCTAGACGATAAGAAGTTCGAGGCTCGTTCTGTCCGCTACGCGATTAGTAACGCTAAAAACCAAGGTTTATCACCCCAAGAATTGGAGCGAGAACAACCCAATTATCGCGGACGGGTAATTTCTGAAGTTTATAGTTTATATCAAGATAAGTTAGCAGAAAATAACGCACTTGATTTTGATGATCTAATTCTCACACCTACTAGATTGTTTCAGCAAAACGAGCATGTATTGGGTTACTGGCATCGCAAATTTTGCCATATTCTTGTAGATGAATATCAAGATACTAACCGCACCCAGTATGACCTAATTCGCTTATTGGTCACAAATGGCGAAGACAGAAAGAGCGAATGGGAATGGCAGAATCGCTCAGTTTTTGTTGTAGGTGATGCAGATCAGTCTATTTATAGTTTTAGAATGGCAGATTTTACCATTTTGCTGGAATTCCAAAACGACTTTGGCGATGGTTTGCCAGATGATGATACCCGCACGATGGTAAAACTTGAAGAAAACTATCGCTCTTGCGAAAACATTTTGCAAGCGGCTAATGAACTAATTGAAAATAACACTCAACGGATTGATAAAGTCCTCAAACCGACACGTGGGGCAGGAGAAGAAATTTATTCCCACAAAGCGGATAATGAACTAGAAGAAGCCGACTTTGTAATTCGTCAAATTCGCACTTTAGAACACCAAAATCCCGAATTGAACTGGGGTAGTTTTGCCATACTTTATCGGACAAACGCTCAATCTCGCCCGTTTGAAGAATTGTTGGTGAAATATCAAATTCCTTACACAGTTGTGGGAGGAATGAAATTTTATGATCGCAAAGAAATTAAAGATGTGATTGCTTATTTAAGAGCGATCGCTAACCCATCTGATACATTAAGTTTATTGCGAGTCATCAATACTCCTCGGCGAGGAATTGGCAAAACGACTATTGACGCTTTGGTGAACGCTGCCCAGCAATTAGGTACAACATTGTGGGAAATACTCAGCGATGAAACATCAGTTAATACATTAGCTGGACGGGCGACAAAAGCTGTGAATAGCTTTGCCGAGATGATTAGCCGTTGGCAAGGACAAGTCGCCACGCTTCCCGTAACTGAGGTTTTGCAAGGAATATTAGAAGACTCTGGTTACGTCCAAGACTTGATGAATCAAGGCACAGATGAAGCCACAGATAGAGTACAAAACGTCCAGGAACTTTACAACGCAGCACTACAATTTCAAGAAGAAAACGAAGAGGTTTCCCTCCGAGACTTTCTCAGTAGTGCGGCTCTCAGTTCCGATTTGGATAATTTGAAAGAAGGACAAACAGCCGTTTCTTTGATGACTTTGCACGCTTCCAAAGGGCTGGAATTTCCCGTAGTATTTTTGGTGGGATTAGAACAAGGACTATTTCCCGGCTACCGTTCGCTGAGTGACCCCGCATCTTTGGAAGAAGAACGCCGCTTGTGTTATGTGGGCATTACTCGCGCTCAAGAGAGGTTGTATTTATCACACGCCCGTGAACGCCGCCTGTATGGTTCTCGTGAACCTGCAATGCGATCGCAATTTCTCGATGAATTGCCCGAAGAATTATTAACTACTCAACAGATGAGTCGTCAAACCTATACCAAAGTTGCGTCTGCACCTAATGGTAAGCAAGGCACAGCCCAGAATTGGCAAGTAGGCGATCGAGTATTACATAAAACTTTTGGTGTTGGTGAAATAACTCATGTCTTCGGAACTGGTAATAAGATGTCTGTGGCGATTAAATTTGCTAGCCTGGGTCAAAAAATCATCGACCCCAGGGTAGCGCAGTTACAAAGAGTGGAGTGATATAGTTTTTTATTTTTGAAATACAGCAAGTTAGGATACGTTAGTAAGCGATCGCACATACCGTAATCTTCAATTTCTCATAATGCCCAAGCTGCTATTTAGATATCGTGGTTGAAGTGTAATACGAGATGCTCTTCATCAAAATATGTGCCATCAATGAATAAAGCGTCACGCTCTAAACCAAAACGCTCGAAACCGCGTGACTTATAAAGAGAGGATGCTGCTAAATTATTCGCAGTGACAGCGAGGACAATCTGTCGCAGAACACCAAGTTGTCGGGCATGGGATAATGCCCGATCTAGAAGCGCTGCTCCAACACTTTGACGGCGGAATTCGGGCAAAACATACATACTCCATAGTGAACCGATGTGAGCGCGTTTCGGACGACTTTCACGCGAAAAGCCAAGCATTCCTGCTAGTCGTTCTCTGTCATCGAAAGCACCAAAAATACCACTAGTATAATTATCATGAGCGTATAGTCTGGCAGCAAAGTCGGTCAAAGTCAAACAAGCCTCCTGCTCAAAACTGGAAGCAAAAGCCGTCGGTGACTCACTCAACGCTTGTAAACGCAGTTCGCGGTAAGCGGTGACATCTTGCGAGTTTAAAAATCGGATTTTCATGTTATCTGTATTCGCAAGTGGTGGTTGTTAAAAATCATTTTTTAAGCGTCCAGAGCATTCCACTTGGTAAATTTTTCTTGTTCCTGACCCTTTTTAATGTATTTCATCGGTTGAGAATTTCCTTGCGCCGAATCAGTACATCCGCTTTGACAAACTCTGGCTCATCTGCTCCAATTTCATTAGCCAATTCTTGATGTAATTGCCTTTGACTTTCATAGTTTTAATAACGTTGAACCTAATTTACTACAGCTAATAAATTAATAATAAAAAACAGCTAATCAAAAGCAGATTTGATATAATAAACTGCAAAAGGTGTGATTTTTTGGACAAGATTATTAATCACCTCCCGCTCATATTCAGTCCATATTCTTGGATGACCAAAAACGCAAGGTTGTAAAATGCCCCAGAGTTGATTATCTTGGCGAATATGAGCATGAATAAGAGCGCGATGCCCAAAATTTTCTTGTTCAAATTGCCGATTTAAGATTTGAGAATCAGCAGTTTCTACGTCTTCGATAAAGATGGAAGGTTCAGCACGCAGCGCAGCAGCAAACATCGGGTCTTCATCTGGTAAAGATGGGGGTTGCGCTTGCCAATTTTCATTGTAGACGGTGGGTATATCTGGGGTGCGAACCCAACAAAAGGCAACTCTACCGAGGTTTGTCTTGGGATTGTGCAGGTAGAGAAAACATCGATCGCAGTGCAAAAACTCACCCAAAGCTGGTAATAACGCAGTAAATAGGGTATCTGGTACTTGATACGATTCTATAATATTGGCGATCGCAGCAGGAAGCTCTTGCTGATTCATGCTGATTTCAATTGAATAATAGCTCTATCAAAAATCTGATTATCAGTGCCAATACCGTTTATTTCTACTCTATCTGGATACACTTCATACGTAGCAAAACTCAAGTTTTCAGTAGAATATTCAGTCCATTCTGAACGTCCTACAGGACGACTACCTGCACCTGCACCACTAATTAGATAGGTTGTACCATTAATAGAACGAGTGCGCTCATAATTGTGGTCGTGACCATTGATGTAAAGTTGAACACCGTATTTTTGAAATAGCGGAGTAAAGTTTTTAATAAAAGTTTGGTTGACCCCATAGTGACCTGATGAATAAACCGGATGATGACCAAACACTACTTTCCAACTTGCTTTACTCAGACTTAATTCTTGTTCTAACCAAGGTAATTGATTTTGCCAATCAGCATTACTGTTAGTATCTAAAGCAAAAAATTGTACGCCATTACGCTTAAATGTGTAGTAACGTCGTCCATTCATATTAAAGCCAGAATAGCGGACTTGTGGCTCACCATTAGCAGTCCGAATATCGTGATTACCTAAACAAGCTTGGAATTTCACACCTTGCTTGAGCAAAGGTTGATAGGGACGCTCAAAAACTGCGCCGATTTTTTCAATTTCACCGTTGTTATATATGTTGTCTCCAGCTAAAACTACCAAATCATAAGGATTTCGCTTGTGATAAAAATTCATTGCCCTAGCCACAGCATACTGTCCTTTAGCTCCTGTCCCCGTATCTGCCACAGACACAAAACGTAACAACAAGTCTTTTTTAGGTGAGTTTGCGGCTATTGCTATTGAATCGGCAATATCATCACTTTGATTATTTTTATGAGCTAACATCCAGCCAACAAATCCTGTACCAATGGCACTGAGGCTACTTAAAAATAAAAATTGACGACGTTTCATGTTCATATATTCACCAAATTCAACAAATAGTCAGATTAGCCGAAGCAATGTGCAATGAAGTGATACATTAGGGCTGTAGAGACAATACCTGTAACAATTTGCGTTATTTGTCTTTAGATTCGCTGCTTTTGGTGAAAGTTCCATGTCACAGGACAATCAGAATTCACAACCGCCTTCGTCTCCCGAACCCGAAGCGAATCAGCCTCCTCAAGAACCCTACCAGAGAATTCAACCTATTTGGAAGTCTAAAATTATCCAGATACTCAGAGGGACGATTGGGGTTTTAGAAGCGACAGTAGAGAAACTGGAAACAGCGCCACCACCTGGTACTGAGGATAAACCTAGTTTTTTCCAGCAGTTGCAATTGAAGTGGGGTGGACTGTTAAGGACAATCCGCTTATTTTTGCCATCAAATTTGTCAACAAAGTTATCAGATACAGGTTTGACAGCGATAGTTGCTGTTGTTGCTGTAGTAATAGTTTGGACAACTGCAACTGTCTTTAGTAGTAAACCTGTTGAGGTAGCAACAGCTCCCCCAGTTAAGGAAGTTCCTGCACCAACACCTACAATAACTACTCCGCCGGAGTCAGCAGTACCGGAACCACAGCCACCAGAAGAAATTACGCCGCCGTCAGAACCAGAAACTCCCCCGTCACCACCAGAACCGCAACTAGAACCAATTCCCTCGCCAACGCCGACACCAACTTTGGAATTGACACCAGAACAAACCTTGATTGCAGCCATCGAAAATCAAGTAGCGGAAATTAGCGATCGCTTCGCCTCTGGTCTGATAAAGTCAATTCAAGCCAACTTCCGCACCAGCAATCTAACTCTCAAAATTAGCAACGATTGGTATACTCTCGAAGAATCTCAACAGAACAAACTAGCCGCCGAAATCTTACAGCGTTCTCAAGAACTGGATTTTACCCATTTAGAAATTCTCGATTCTCAAAATAGGCTGATTGCTCGTAATCCAGTTGTCGGAACTGAGATGGTGATTTTTAAACGACAAACGACGAGTTGAGTAGAGGAAGGGAGCAGAGGGGCAGGGGAGACAATGAGAAAATTATTGACTCTGGACTCTAGACTCTTGACTCCTTGCTTGGGAAGGTAAAAAAATGAGCAGTGCAACAAAATATCAACGCGACCATCGCACATCTAACATTAAAATACCTAAGCTGTTTGCAGGTTGGCAGCAGATATTTGGAGAAGCACGCACCCGGATTTTATTCTGGTACTTGCTAATTTTGGTGATCACGTTTCTCATTGCTATTCCGGCATTTCGCTACAACCTCTACCAGCGCATTGATGAACGTGTTCGCCAGGACATGACAGAAGACATGGCAGCTTTCAAGGCGTTGATTAGGGGTGAAACGTTTGCTCCAGATGATGCACTCACTGAGGACGACCCAGAAGACTTAGTGATTAAGCCAGAGCAATTGAAGTGGTTACTCTCTGGAAAAAAACAAATCGCTCCTCCAGCCTCTACAGAAGATTTGTTGCTGCTTTTCAGAGCTTATTTGTTGTATCGACTGCCAGAGGATGAATCTTACTTCATCACGTTTATCGATGGTGAATTTTACAAATCTAGTCCTAGAGCACGCCCCAAGCCACTGGCGAAGGAATCACCACTCATGCAACGGTGGGCAAAACAAACCCAATCAGAACAGGGAGAAAAAGAATTCTCTGACCCTGATGTTAGTAAGATTCTCTACATGGTAGAACCGATAAAAATTAATGGACAAACACGGGGAGTCTTCGTTGTTGCCCATAGTGCAGCTGGTGAGCGGGCAGAAGCTCTAGATGCAGTCTCCGTAATTATTGAGGTTTCCAGCCTGGTATTTGTCGTATCGTCAGTTCTGGCGTGGTTCGCTGCGGGACGGGTGTTGGCTCCCCTACGGACAATTACCACTACTGCTCATGCTATTAGTGAAACAGACTTGACTCAGCGCTTACCCGCGCGAGGTAAGGGAGAACTGGGAGAACTCGCAACGACATTCAACGAAATGATGGACAGACTAGAGGCAGCCTTTGCCACTCAGCGCGAATTTGTCAATGACGCTGGACATGAACTTCGGACGCCCATTACCATCGTTCGTGGACATCTAGAATTGATGGGAGATGACCCCCAAGAGCAACAGGAAACCTTGACACTGGTCATCGGAGAACTAGACCGGATGAGTCGTTTAGTTGATGACATGATTTTGCTGGCAAAAGCAGAACGCTCAGATTTTTTGCAGTTGGCGACGGTGAATGTAGGAGAATTAACCCAAGAGTTATTTGCTAAAGCCCAGGCATTGGCAGAGCGGGACTGGCAAATAGATTCAGTGGCGAAGGGTCAGGTTATAGTTGATCGCCAAAGAATTACTGAGGCTGTGATGAACCTGGCACAGAATGCAACTCAGCATACTGAAGAGAGTGATACTATTTCTATAGGTTCTACGATCGCTAAAGGAAAAGTGCGATTCTGGGTACGCGATACAGGCGAAGGAATTCCCCTTGTGGATCAAAAACGCATTTTTGAACGCTTTGCCCGGACTACTAACAGTCGCCGTCGTTCTGAAGGTGCTGGACTAGGTTTATCCATTGTGCGAGCGATCGCAGAGTCTCACGATGGGCAAGTATTGCTTCGCAGCAAATTAAGAGCTGGTTCGATGTTTACCATCGTTTTACCGCTCGATCCCCCCAGGAAATGAGTGCTTATGCCCAACATTCTCATCGCTGAAGATGAACCCCGGATTGCCTCTTTCATTGAAAAAGGATTGCGATCGCAAGGGTTCACAACCGCAGTTGTTGCCGATGGGCTGCATGTACTGGATGTAGCACAAAGTGGAAGTTTTGACTTACTAATTTTGGATCTGGGATTGCCCGGAAAAGATGGATTTCAGGTATTGGAGGAACTACGCGGACAGGGAGAAGATTTACCTGTGATTATCCTCTCTGCCCGGAGTGACATCCACGATAAAATTGCTGGACTAGAAAGGGGAGCAGATGATTATGTCACCAAACCCTTCCGATTTGAAGAACTTCTAGCACGGATAAGGGTACGTTTGCGGAGTGCTAGACCTGCTAGAGAGGCTCAAGAGCTTGTCCTGAAAACAGGCAACGTGGTGCTTGATCTGCGAACTCGACAAGTGAGAGTAGGCGATCGCCTTGTAGAATTGCCTGCTCGTGAATTTACAATGGCAGAAATGTTTTGCCGTCATCCAGGACAAGTCATCAGTCGAGAGCAATTGCTAGATTCTGTTTGGGGCTACGACTATAACCCAGGTTCTAATATTGTTGATGTGTATGTCGGTTATCTTCGCAAAAAACTAGGCAGCAAAGTCATTGAAACGGTTAGAGGAATGGGTTATCGCCTGCGAACATGAGAATTTTCTCATGTTTATTTTCTTATGATTTCATCAATGATTACCATACTGTAGCAGAGACATAAATCTACAGAAAACCTTCTTAATTGCGTTAGCACAACGGGGCGTAGCCCATTACGAATTACGAATTACGAATTACGAATTAATTTAAATCCACCTGCTGAGGTCGGTTTATGAATCAAATTTTGATTGTTGAAGACGAAGCAGGGGTTTCCACTTTTATTGAAAAAGGGTTGCAAAGACAGGGATATACAACCACCATCGCCGAAGACGGACAGCAGGCACTCCTCCTGGTTCAAAACAATGAATTTGATTTGATACTGCTTGACCTGGGTTTACCACTAGTGGACGGTTGGACGGTATTAAAAGAACTTCGTAGACAGGGACAGATAGTACCTATTATCATCGTCACAGCGCGTAAGGACAATCACGAACGAGCAAATGCATTTAAAAATGGAGCAGACGACTATATTACTAAGCCATTTCGCTTTAGTGACTTGTTGGAACGAATTCAAATTCATCTGAGTCGTGGTTGAGTATGAAACAGCACAGTAATTTTGATGAACTAGTTTCTAGACAATCCAATCACCGCTTGCAACCATTAAATAACTCAGATCTGCACACAAGCAATTCTAGACATTGGTTTAGCCACTTGAAGGTTGGTCAAAAGATCGGTATCGGGTATGGACTGCTTTTGAGCATCGCCGTACTAGGAACTACCGCTGGTTTTCTGATTGCGGATCACTACAAGTCCAAGGCACAAAAACGGGAAGAAGCAGCGATTGAAGAGTTGTATGAAGTCTACCAACTCAAAAGTAGTGTGTTTCGTGTCCGCACCAAGCAACACAAGTTAATTTACTACATGGATCGACCAAAGATATGGCAAGAAAAATACACTCAGTTGCTTAAAAATGTTGCTCAAGCCCGCCAAATTTGGTCTGATTTTGGAGCAAACTACAGCATTGAAAAATCTGCCATATATGATTCTGTAATTGAACAGAAAGCGATTCACCGTTTGTTGCAGACTCATAATGGTTTTAGCGCTTACTTACAGCACACAGAAGCCTTGTTTCAAGATAATAATCCCAGCAAGTTGTCACCAAACGAAATTAAGACAGCACAAACTCAACTGTTCAATTTCATGCATGGTTCGTCAGTTTTCAAAATTGATGATTTTCTCAATGACATAACCAGTCTTGTTGAAGTTACAGCCCAAGAGTATCAGCAAGCAAAACAGGAATTACAAACAGCAGAGAAATTACGCCTGTATATTATTGGCGCGAGCCTGTCACTATCGATCGCGATCGCCACACTATTAGCAATTTACACCAGTCGCGCCATTGCTCATCCCATTCAAGCAGTTACCCACGTTGCTCAACAAGTTACCGAAGAATCTAACTTCGATTTGCAAGCACCTGTCACAACCAATGATGAAGTTGGAATTTTGGCTGCTTCCCTAAATCGTCTCATTCAGGAAGTTCAGCAACTCATCAAAGCCCAGAAAGATGCTAACGAACAGTTAGAAGTATACAGCCAGGTGCTAGAAAAGAAAGCAAGCGAACGGACGCGGGAATTAAATGAGAAAAATCGCCGCTTGGAGTTGGCATTAGAGGAATTACGTCGCACTCAAGCACAACTCGTGGAAAGCGAGCAGGGGGAGTAGAGGGGCAGAGGGGCAGGGGGAGAATGATTTTGTAGCTGTAATTTTGGGGATTGGGATAAATAGGACTCGCCGACGAGCCTTTGAACTCCGTTAATGAGTATTGGAGCTTCATTAACGAGTCTTTGAACTCCGTTAATGAGCCTTTGAACTCCATTAATGAGTCTTTGAACTCCATTAATGAGTCTTTGAGCTTCATTAATGAGTCTTTGAGCTTCATTAATGAGTCTCTAATACTCGCCGACGAGATGTAGGCGTAGGTTGGGTTGAGGAACGAAACCCAACTTAAAATCTCGTTTCTAGGTTATATCTGGAAATACCCTTCATTGCCCCTGTGCCTCTTGCCGGGGTTTTCCTCCTGAAAAAATATCATGAGAACTTTCTCATAAAAGTTTCATAAAAGACTCATGGAAGATTGAGAAGCTGATCAGTGAGGCATCCATTCACTGAATAATTGAGGGACATTTAGCCATGAAACTGATGGTATATTCCCACGATGGCTTTGGTCTCGGTAATATTCGCAGAATGCTGGCAATCTGCACTCACTTACTAGATTCGATTCCAGAACTTTCTATATTGGTTGTTTCTGGTTCGCCGATGTTACACAGCTTTCGTCTGCCGAGAAGACTGGATTATATTAAATTACCCTGCATAAATCGGGGAACATCGGGTGAGTTGTCTGCCAAGTATCTGGGGACAGCAATCGATGAAACAGTGAAACTGCGTTCAGAGTTAATTTTATCTGCGATCGCTAATTTTAAACCGGATGTGTTTCTGGTAGACAAAAAACCCTACGGCATCCGCAATGAATTAGAGACGGCTATCGAATATCTCAAAACAGAATTACCAGAAACTCCCTTACTTCTGCTGCTGCGTGACATTTTGGATCATCCAGATGTGACAATTCAAGAATGGCAAAAGCATGGTTATTACGAAGCGATTGAAAGATTTTATGATCGCGTGCTTGTCGTTGGCACTCCAGAAATTTTTGATATCCGCCAAGAATATCAACTACCATCAAAAGTGGCACAGAAGGTGCAGTTTTGTGGCTATATCCGCAAAGAACTAGGACGTAAAAGTCCAAATCTCGTTCGTAATGAGTTGCGACTTAGCCCAGAAGAAAAGCTGATTTTAGTCACGCCGGGAGGTGGCGAGGATGGCTACAACTTAATTGATACCTATCTATCGAGTTTGGCATTGCTGCCTACCTCTCATAAACTCCGAAGTTTAATTATATGTGGCCCGGAAATGCCCTTAAAAGACCAAGCAGCACTGGAGCAAAAGGCGGCTGCATATCCGCAAGTGCAGATGGTTGAGTTTACCGATGATTTGATGAGCTACATTGCCGCAGCAGATGCAGTAGTGGCAATGGGTGGCTACAATACAACCTGTGAGATTCTCTCAGTGGGTAAGCCGGCAGTAGTGATACCCAGAATTAAACCATCTCAAGAACAATGGATGCGAGCAGAACATTTAACAAAACTGGGGGTTTTGGCAGCTATTCATCCAGATAATTTGACACCTGATATATTACTGCGATCGCTCCTACAACAACTCAATACTCCGCAACATAAGATTTCTACTCCGACAATTGATTTGAATGCATTGCCCCAAATTAGTCAATACATTTCTACCTTACTAGTAAAAAAAAAAGAGCGTGGTTCCATTTGGCAAAACCTATCAGCCACCGGAACAATTAAGGGATTTAGAAATAGTTGCGATCATCTAAATAAAAACAAATTTACAGAGGTAAAGTTGCCATGAAACGTCTGATGTTTTACTGCCAACATATTTTGGGTATGGGTCATCTGGTTCGCAGCATGGAAATTGTCCGTGGTTTAACCAAAGACTTTCAAATTTGTTTTATTAATGGTGGTGAAATAATTAAAGAATTTGAGTTTCCGGCTGGTGTTGAAATCATCAATTTACCTGCAATTAAAACCGACTCAGAATTTGAAGAACTACAAGTAGTAGATGATATCTTTAGTCTCACCGAAGCCAAAGAAATCAGAAAAAATCAACTCCTGAAAATATTTGATCAGTTTCAGCCTGATATCTTAATGATTGAGTTATTCCCCTTTGGTAGACGACGCTTTTCTTTTGAATTAATTCCCTTACTAGAACGGGCAAAGTCAAATGAAAGCTCAACCAAAGTTGTTTCTAGCCTGCGAGATATTGTAGTTACTAAACAACATAAGCAGGCGAAACACGAAGAAAAAGTTTGCAACTTAATCAACCAATACTTTGACCTGTTATTGGTTCACGGTGATCCTGAATTTGTTCCCTTAGAAGAAACCTTCTCTAGAGTCAGTGACCTCAAGTGTGCAGTACATTACACCGGATATGTAGTACAAGAACCTCCGATGCATCCTGTGCTTACTGACGAAGAAAAGGAATTGATTAACTCTGATAAACCCCTCATACTAGTCAGCGTCGGAGGTGGTAGATTTGGTCATGAATTGCTTGATTGTGTAGTAAAAACAGCTCCCTGGCTAGAAAAAAAATTGCCGCACAATATTCAAGTTTTCACTGGCCCCTTCATGCCAGAAGACAAATTTAATCAACTGCAAGCAATGGCAAGAGATAGCAAAAATATTCGTATTGGACGCTACACACCTTACTTGCTGAGTTACATGAAAAAAGCAGAACTTTCTATAAGTATGTCTGGCTACAACACCACGATGAATATTTTAACTACAGGTGTACGAGCCATGATTCTTCCCTTTACAGGAAACCAAGACAGAGAACAAACTATTAGAGCAGAGAAGTTAAGTGATTTAGGAGTTGTTAGACTTCTCAATCCTAATGATTTGCAACCAGATTACTTGGCCTTAAAAATCATCAATTACCTTCAATATCAACCCAATAAAATTAACTTTGATTTCGCCGGAGTTGAGAAGACAGCCAGCCTGTTAAAAGCTCTAGCGGTCAAGCAAAAAGTAGCTTAATACAGTATTGCCTAATTTCATAACACCTCAAGCTTTACCAACTTCCTATTTCTCTCTCTGCGCCTCCGCGTCTCTGCGTGAGATTTTCATAATCTAACTCAGCAACACTAGACTTTCTCCTCACAGAAAAATACAATCATGGATAAAACAAAAATTTGCATTACCACACTTGAATATCCACCTGATATTGGCGGAGTTGGTGAGTCAGTACATCGAATTTCCAAAATGCTGATTGACAGTGGCTATGAAGTCCACGTTGCGGTTTTTCGCTCGAAACAACGGCTAGTTTCTGATGGAAGCCGCAGACGAGCAAGTTGCACAACAATGTTTCAAGATGGTGTATTTGTACATCGGATTAAATCAGCAGTTCGTGAAAATGTCACAGAAATTCAAGACTTTTTTAGTGACGTTTATTTTCAACTAAAATGCCTGCATCAAAAATATAACTTTGACCTTTTTCATGCCTTTTTCATGAATGAAACAGGGTATGTGACGACACTTTTAGCAAAAGAAAATGATGTTCCGGTAATCAATAGCGTTCGCGGTAGCGACTTGCATAAGCATATTTTCAATCCCAAGAACCATGCTCAAATAACATGGATTTTAGAAAATTCTGCTTGGGTGACATTTGTGAGTCGGGACTTGCAAAAAAGAGCTAGTGTCATTGCTCCGAGTGTGAAGTTAAAATCATCAGCTTTCTGGAATTCCATTGCACCTATCAACTTTGAGCAACTCCCTACCCCACCTCTAGTTAACGAATTACCAGGTATCGTTATCGGTTCATCAGGTAGGTTCCGAGACAAAAAGGGAATTGAATTTCTCCTTGACGCTTGCGCCGAATTAAGCAAAGAGTTAGATTTAACACTTTTGCTCATAGGTGATTTTGTGGAGAAAGAACGAGAATACTGGGAGCAACAAGTAGAACAAAGTGGAATTGGTAATCGCCTCCGCATCACGGGAATCACCACTCGCCAAGAAGCCTTAGCTTATCTGCCCCACTTGGATATTTTCGTGATTCCCTCACTGCATGACGGTTGTCCGAATACCCTCTTAGAAGCGATGCTAGCGAGTCGAGCAATAATTGGCACTCGTGTAGATGCGATCGCGGAAATCCTAGAAGATGGCGTAAACGGTTTGCTAGTCAACCCTGGCAGTACAGAAGAATTAACTGCTTCACTCCGATATCTAGCAACTCAACCAGAACTGCGGCCAAAGTTGGGTGCAGCAGCAAAAACAAAAGTAACTCAGCAGCTTGCCCCATCAGTAGAATACCAAAACTGGATCAACGTTTATCAACGAGTCTTAATCACATCTAAATCAGTTTTGTTAGGCGAAATATCTCTCGTTTAATCTCCTCACTCTGCGTTCACCGCGTCTCTGCGGTTCGCTATTTATTTAACCGCAGAAACGCAGAGATAACAGAGAAATTCATTTCTTAAAAACAGAATTTAAACCATGAACAAACCACAAATCATCATAATTGTTTCGCAGCGTGAGCGATTCAGTTTTACCCGCGAATCGCTAGAAAGCATTTACGAAAATACTCAACTACCTTTCTCCCTAATTTATGTAGATGGCGGTTCACCCCGCCCCATCCGGCGCTACCTAGAAGAACAAGCGCAAGAAAAAGGATTCCAGCTAATCCGCACAGAACACTACCTTTCACCCAATCAAGCCCGCAATTTGGGTTTACAACAAGTTGATAGCAAGTATTTAGTTTTTATTGACAACGATGTGATTGTCAGTCCAGGTTGGCTAAACTCGTTACTCCAATGCACTGAAGAAACAAAAGCGACTGTAGTCTGTCCGCTTACCTGTATTGGCAAGCCTTTGGGGGAAACAATACATCTGGCGGGTGGCGAAGCTCATATTTTTGTGGAGCCACAGGAAACTGGAGTCAAGCGACGAGTCCATGAAAAACACTACTTTGTGAACCGAAAAGTTGCGGAAGTACGCGATCAACTTCATCGTCAACAATGCGAATTTGCCGAGTTTCATTGTATGTTGGTTCGCGCTGAGATCTTCCAACGAATCGGGCTATTAGATGAGGGTTTGCTGAGTACGCGAGAACACATCGATTTTTGTATGACGGTGGCTGAGGCGGGAGGTACTTTTTACTGTGAACCAGCTTCGGTAGTTACCTATGTACCAGGATTGAAATTTGAATTACCAGAACTAGCATTTTTTATGCTGCGCTGGAGCGATGCTTGGGAAATTGCCAGTTTAGAATATTTCTCGCAAAAGTGGGATTTGACAATCAAAGACAAGTATTTCAAGAAGCGCTATAAGCGGATGGGGCATCGTCGTCATCAGGGATTTTTGAAGCCGCTGCTGAGTCGTCTTACTTTTGAGCAAAACCCTTTGTGGTTAGAGAAAATGGCGATCGCTCTCGAAAAGAAATTAAATCAGTATATTAGCGATCACTATACTCAAAACCAAAATAATTCGTAATTCGTAATTTTTGAAAGTCAGTTTTGGTGTGGGTTTTGGAGAATTGGTATGATATGGCGCATCGAGATCCCAAAAGTCTGAAAGCTGCTTTACCGGGAATTGTGCGGATTTTGCGGCGGTTTGCGCCCCAGATGGGCAAACAAAAGGCGCTATTAATTGTGTCTTTTGTGGCACTAATGGCTGAGATTATCTTGCATCTTTTAGAACCCTGGCCATTAAAGTTTATCTTTGACTACATTCTTGTACCTGGTTTTCGTTCTCAATCCTTGGGGATTCACCTACTTGCAGAACTCAGTCCATTTGCCCTATTAACAGGCTTGACATTAGGGTTAGTAGCGATCGCTTTACTTCGCGCCACTGCTGCTTACTTCAGCGTGGTGGGGATGGCGCTGGCAGCTAGCAATGTGTTAACTGAGATTCGCTCTGAGCTTTATAGTCATCTCCAGAGCCTTTCTTTGTCATTTCACCACAAAGCCAAGGGTGGCGACTTAATTACCCGTGTTGCCTCGGATATTGAGCGACTACGGGAAGTTACGGTAATGGCGGTATTGCCCTTAATTGCCCACTCCCTCACCCTATTCGGCATGATTTTTGTCATGTTCTGGCTACATTGGGAATTGGCATTGATTGCTGCTGCCGTGTTTCCTCTGTTTATCTTCTTTACTATGCGCTTGACAAAACGCATCCGGCAAGTAGTGCGATCGCAGCGTCAGCGTGAAGGTGCAATGGCTGCTACAGCAGCAGAGTCCATCGGGGCAATCAAGGTTGTTCAGGCGCTCTCTCTGCAAGATATGCTGGAGCATACCTTTTCCAGCCATAACCGCCAAAGCTTAAAAGAAAGTGCCAAAGCGCAAAAACTGGCAGCAGGTTTAGAGCGGGTGGTGGAATTGCTAGTTGGGATTGCCACTGCCTTAGTGTTATGGCGGGGTGTGCAGTTGGTATTGGGAAAAGCCATCACACCTGGGGATTTGCTGGTATTTGTCAACTATCTGAGAATTGCCTTTAAGCCAATGCGGCAGCTTGCCAAGTATACCGGGCAAATTGCAAAAGCTACTGCTTCCGGTGAGCGCATCTTGGATGTGCTGGACACCGTACCCGACATCCGTGATGCGCGAGGGGCAATGGATGCACCGTCTTTACAGGGAGGTGTGCGGTTTGAAAATGTTACCTTTGCTTATGAACCAAAAAAGGGAATTTTACAGAACGTCAGCTTTGAGGTGCAACCAGGTCAACGCGTTGCCTTGGTGGGGCCGTCTGGTGGCGGTAAATCAACTCTGGTAAGTCTGCTATTGCGCCTTTATGACCCATTGGAAGGACGGATTTTAGTTGATGGTCACGACCTGCGCGAGTACAAGCTGCAATCTATCCGGCAGCAAATCAGCGTGGTGTTACAAGATACCATCTTGTTTGCCGCCAGTGTCAAAGATAATATTGCTTATGGTTGTTTGGGAGCTTCTGACCAAGCAATTGAACGCGCTGCTCGCCTGGCAAATGCCCACGATTTCATCATGGCAATGCCTGAAGGCTACGAGACTATTCTAGGTGAGAGAGGGGCGACGCTTTCAGGGGGACAACGGCAGAGAATTTCCATTGCTCGCGCTGCCATTCGTCAAGCTGCGATTGCAATTTTGGATGAGCCTACCACTGGCTTAGACAACGAAAACGAACACGCCGTCAACGAAGCACTGGAACGTTTGACTCAAGAATGCACGACCTTTTTAGTTTCTCACAACCTTAAAGCCGTTGAACAAGCTGACTTGATTCTCTACATCGAAGGTGGACAAATCTTAGAGCGGGGTACGCACAAGGAACTGCTGCGCCTAGGTGGACGATACGCCGCGATGTATGCCTTGAAATCTGCGATTAGCGGAAATTCCCGCGAGGATGATATGTATGCAGTTGAAGCTTGATCAAAAAGGGCTAAAGTGGCCAGAATCCCCATCCTCAATCACCCGTGTGATTTTGGTGCGTCACGCACAGAGTACCTACAATGCCCAAAAGCGTTATCAGGGAAGTTGCGACGACTCAGTTTTAACCGAAAAGGGGCGCAACGATGCTTATCAAACTGGTGTTGCTCTCAGGGATATAAGGATAGATGCAGTTTATACAAGTCCTCTGCGGCGAGTTCAGGAAACTGTAGTTGAGATTTTAGGAGGGATGAAAGTAGAAAAACCTGTCTTGACATCTCCGCTTCTCAAAGAAATCGAGATGCCTGCATGGCAAGGACTAACGTACAAATACGTACAAGAACATTTTGCGGCAGACTATCGCTGCTGGAAGGAGCGACCCCACGAGTTTCAGATGACAGCGCAGGTAGAAAGGCAGTCAAGATCTGCTATATGTGTCCAACAACAATGCTTCCCAGTACTGGATTTGTACGATCGCGCTGATCAATTCTGGCAAGAAATTCTGCTATTTCATACTGGCAAGACTATCCTGATTGTCAGCCATAGCGGCACAATTCGGGCGTTAATTAGTACTGCGATCGCAATGAAATTTGAGCAATACCACGTTCTCCAACAATCAAACTGTGGCATCAG
This sequence comes from Nostoc sp. MG11, assembly GCF_014904695.1. Taxonomy (GTDB): domain Bacteria; phylum Cyanobacteriota; class Cyanobacteriia; order Cyanobacteriales; family Nostocaceae; genus Komarekiella. The sequence goes on from NZ_JACXXN010000001.1 coordinate 47,733, forward strand.
CATCCTAAATTTTCCCACACTCGGACATCAGCAGGCGCAACTTGCGGCAATGAATCTTACTACTCATCTAGGTGAAGTTCTACCCAAGGTAAAGGATGGTAAACAAGGTCTGCGTCTACTTTTTATACCAGCTATTGGCACAGTCACACATTTAATTCAAAAGCTAGCTGAACGCCTTCAGACAATAACAATTGATTTTAGCCTTAACAGCGATTTGGAAAGTTCTCAACACATCGCCGAGCAACTACTTAAATATCATGCCGAAACGGTACAAATCCAAGTATCACATAAATATTTCCCTCAGACTGTGCAGCAACAGCTTTCATCTCAACGCGCCATGATGTCATCTAATGACATGGACTCACCCCATCTTATAACAGGATTAATAGTAGCCTCTCCCTCCATTATCCAGAATTTGCTAAGTCAGGTTTTAGATACCTCACCACAGTGCTTGAATCTGATTCCCGATACCCTAAGTATTATTTACTATCCTCTAAAAAGCCGTACCCCTGTGCTGCAAGCCATGAATGTTACTGATTTTAATTGGTGATTGGGCATTAGTAAGACTCATCATTCAACCAAGCACAAATAACAAAGGACAAATGACAAATGTCTATGGCACTAACACTAAAGTACCAAAGAAAAATACTGAGATATTAAAAGAGCTACTTTTAACCTCAAACATATACCAGTTGTGTAAGTCCTGACTAAAAAACATTCCGGCTTAGATGAAAAAACAATATCAGTCAAGAAATATCTGGAATGTCTGCTATATCACCTTGCTTGCCTTTACAACTATTATTTCACTGGAAAGTAGGATTTTTGCTCACGAAGCCCCTTCTCTCTTCACTGATTACGACATTGATAACACTAATTCTCTCGCCAAAATCAATGCTGTTTCTGAGTTAGCAGAAATTCAACCTACTGACTGGGCTTTTCAATCTCTAATATCCTTAATGAAGCGCTATGGTGTGGTTGCAGGTCATTCTGAGAGCATCTTTAGTGGCAACCAAGCCATGACTCGCTATGAATTTGCTGCCAATCTTGCCGCAACCATGAACCGCATCAATGAACTGACAGCAGATGCTAACACAGCCAGTCAGGAAGACCTGGAAATTTTGAAACGGTTGCAAGCTGAGTTTGGCAAAGAACTAGAGGTTTTACAGGGACGATTAGACAGTGTGGAAGCCCGAATCGAGTCTACACATTCGTTTTCTCCAACTACGAAATTAGAAGGCGAAGTTATTTTTGCTGTCTCTGGAGTTGGCGGCGGTGAAAAAGCTGATGGCAGTGGTGATACTATCGATAGCAATCTGACTTTGAGTAGTCGGGCACGCCTGACCTTTAATACCAGCTTTACTGGTAAAGACCGCCTGAAAGTTCGCCTGCAAGCCAGTAATCTTCCTAGAATAGATAATGCTACGGAAACTGACATGGCTCGTTTAGCCTTTCAGAGCAACAGCGATAATCAATTTGAATTGAGTGTCTTAGAATATCGCTTTCCCATAGGAGAGCAAGCTACTGCTTATCTTGAGGCGGAAGGCGGCGATCTTGATGATTTTACCGATACGCTTAATCCTTTTTTCAGTGGTAGTGGTAGTGGTTCCATTTCCCGTTTTGCACAGCGCAACCCAATTTATCGGCAGGGCGGAGGGGCTGGAGTCGGATTGGTTTACGATTTTAGTGACTCAATCAGCTTGAGTTTGGGGTATGTGGCTGACGATGTGAATGATCCAGAAGTTGGGTTTGGTGAAGCGGAATACGGGGCGATCGCTCAACTCAATCTCGAACCCAGCGACTCTTTGAAAGTCGGCTTAACCTACATTCACTCTTACAACAGCCTCGAAACCGGAACCGGCAGTTCCCGCGCCAATGATCCTTTTGATGACGAGAGTGATGCAATCATTGCAGACTCTTTTGGTTTACAATCAACCTTTGATGTTAACGATGGTTTAACTATCTCTGGTTGGGTTGGTTTTACTCACGCAACAGCAATAGATCTGCCAAACAACCCAGTAGCAAACGTTTTTAACTGGGCGTTAACTTTGGCTTTCGTCGATTTGGGCAGCGAAAACAGCATTGGCGGAATTGCGATCGGTCAACCACCCAAAGTTACTAGTAATGACTTTGAGATTGCAAATCAGCTATACGAAGATGAAGATACATCTCTCCATTTAGAAGCCTTCTACCGCTTCCAAGTTGATGATCATATCGCCATCACTCCAGGATTATTGATGATTACTAACCCAGAACATGATCGCCAAAACGACACAATCTATATCGGCACAATTCGCACAACTTTCAGCTTTTAAAAATCAGTAGACTTACAAAATAGAGTATAAAACCCGAAACTCTATAGAGACGTTATATATAACGTCTCTGTATATTCTTCTTATTAAAAACCGGGAATATTAAAGAATATTACAAATTGTGGTGTCATATATTCAGGCTTATTTGGAAAGTTCAAACAATGACAACCACAACAATATCAATAAGAGGATGTTTGAAAAGTCCTGTTTTTGGTAGCAAAAGGTTTTAGATCCCCCCTAACCCCCCTTAAAAAAGGGGGGAACCGGAGTCAAAGTCCCCCTTTTTAAGGAGGATTTAGGGGGATCTAAAAGTGCCTAAAATCACAGCCAACCACTTTTCAAACAACCTCTAACTAGCAAAGTAAAATCTACATAGAAGTGGCAGCAAGCATAGCTGTCTAGCTGATTTTAATACAACGTCGTTGAGAATTTGTTTATGGACTCTTAAGAATCCCCCGACTGTTTAAACAGTCGGGTGAGTGTCAAGCAGGCTTGCTTGCTTTGTTATGGATGTAACTTAACTAACAATCTTTTCCGGCTTCTGCAACCCAACTCGCCAGCGCAGAAGTCCAGCAGCAAGAGCCATAAAAATACCCCAGGCTAACGGTAGCCAGATAATAGCCCAGTTTCCACCAGGCCACTCTACATTTAGTCCTTCACCTAACCAGTAAATGCCAAATCCCATCAGCAGCATTGCTGCGACAAATTTCATCGGCTTAACAGGTATTTGATTGAGTGGAGTTCGGAATAAGAATGCAAACACGGCTAACCCAACTGCTGCAACTACAGCCCCACTAATGGCGTCTATCCATTGACCTCCAGCAGCACCTAATGTGACTACTGCGATCGCCACCTCTACACTATCCAACAGCGCACCCTTAAATGTGGTAACTACAGCAAACCAGTTCCAGCTAGATTGGTTGTCTTCTTTTGCTAGTTCTGCTTCTAGCCTGTCTTCTTTGTCACCTCCACGCTTAGGAATGCCGCCGTAGTACTTAATAATTGAGCGTGTCCACTTCTGCCCAAATAACAGTAGTAAACTGCCTGCAACAACCCTCAAAATGTCTACGGGGATGAGCGTCAAACTTTTTCCTAAGATGAGTGAGACAATTATTGTTAAAGCAATGCCACTACCTGAGCCAACTAGGGCGTTACGCCAACCTGCTAGCCTACCGACAACGATGACTATGCCCAGAATCTCAACTAACTCAATCAGAGATCCTGCAAAACTGGCAAGAAAGATTTCCCAATTCATAAAATTAATACCTCACAGTTGTGGTTTTATAGTCAAGACTTACGCAACTGGCACATATATTTTCTGTTATGAAGGTTAAGAGTCAAGAGTCAAGAGTCCAGGTTTTTTGGACTCTTGAACGCTAGTTGCTATAAGTCGGTATAGCCAACGGCACTTCTATATCTGGTGTTGATGGTTAACACAACACTCCAAATTAAAAACAAATTTGCTGAAATATTAAAATTTATTTAAATTAAACAACATGAATGTTGTTAAAGTTGGAAGCTACATCCCAATCACTAACGAGGTTTGAGGGATATCTACGGCTAGCTAAGCTTACATGCGGCAGATGAAACCCTTACAAGTCTTCACTTCATCAAGGCTACAACTTTTGAGACAATCAGAAACGACTTAATAATCAAGCACTTATAGTCCACATATTATCGGGTAGAGACACAAACATGAAATTGGCTTACTGGATGTATGCAGGCCCAGCCCACATCGGCACTCTCAGGATCGCTAGTTCTTTTAAAAACGTTCATGCGATCATGCACGCCCCCATTGGCGATGACTACTTTAACGTAATGCGCTCCATGCTATCGCGGGAGAGGGATTTTACTCCGGTGACAACTAGTGTCGTTGACCGTAACGTTTTGGCACGTGGCTCTCAAGAGAAGGTGGTAGATAACATTACCCGCAAGGATGCCGAGGAACACCCTGATCTGATTGTGTTAACTCCTACTTGCACCTCCAGCATTTTGCAAGAAGACCTGCACAACTTTGTCGAACGAGCGCAGCTGGAAGCAAAAGGAGACGTAATGCTGGCGGATGTGAACCATTACCGCTACAACGAACTGCAAGCAGCCGATCGCACTCTAGATCAAATCGTCCAATATTACATAGAGAAAGCCCGCAAGCGGGGCGAATTGCCTGAAGGCAAAACAGCGAAGCCCTCAGTTAACATTATCGGTACTACTACCCTCGGTTTCCACAACAATCACGACTGCACCGAACTCAAACGGTTGATGGCTGACTTGGGGATTGAGGTAAATACCTTAATTCCCGAAGGTGCTTCGGTGAACGACTTGAAGAAGATGCCTAAAGCCTGGTTTAACCTAGTGCCTTACCGTGAACTCGGTTTAACCACAGCTCGTTACCTAGAAGAACAATTCGGCACACCTTATATAGACATTACTCCAATGGGTGTAGTGGAAACTGCCCGTTGTATTCGCAAGATTCAGCAGGTAATCAACGCTCAAGGCGCAGAAGTTGACTACGAAGACTTTATCAACGAGCAAACCTTGCATGTATCTCAAGCTGCTTGGTTCTCCCGTTCTATTGACTGTCAAAACTTGACTGGCAAAAAAGCTGTGGTCTTTGGTGACAACACCCACGCCGCCGCCATTACCAAGATTCTGGCGCGAGAAATGGGGATTCACGTTGTTTGGGCTGGAACCTACTGTAAATATGATGCAGACTGGTTCCGCGAACAGGTAAGCGAGTATTGCGATGAAGTGCTAATCTCCGAAGATCACGGTGCAATTGGGGATGCGATCGCCCGCGTCGAACCCTCTGCTATTTTCGGTACTCAAATGGAACGCCACGTTGGTAAGCGCTTGGATATTCCCTGCGGCGTAATTGCTGCACCAATCCACGTCCAAAACTTCCCCATTGGCTACAAACCATTTATGGGTTACGAAGGGACGAATCAGATTACAGATTTGATCTACAATTCCTTCACTTTGGGAATGGAAGATCACCTGTTAGAAATCTTCGGTGGTCACGATACCAAAGAAGTAATTACTAGAGGAATTTCTGCTGATTCTGACCTCAACTGGACAAAAGATGGTCAAGCAGAATTGAATAAGATTCCTGGATTTGTTCGCGGTAAAGTGAAGCGAAATACTGAGAAATTTGCCCGCGATCGCGGTTTCAAAGAAATCAACGCTGAGGTGTTGTACGCTGCCAAGGAAGCTGTGGGGGCTTAATGATAATTTAGTTATCAGCTATAAAACTGCTGATAGCTAGAATTCTAGAGAAGAGTGTTTCTTTGAAAGAACACTCTTCTGATTATTATTAAATAAATTCAACTGCACAAACTAATTTATTAAAAATAATGCGTTTCTAAATAGCAATCAATTATCCAGCAGTTCTAACGAAAATAGACTATGCACCAGACTAATTAAAACTCTAAAAATAGTTCAGTTTATCGGTTACTTCATTGTAGTCGTTTAGCTGAGTTTCCTGACAGTTCTTCTTTCGCTACTCTAGAAACTCAACGAAATCTAAAACTTACTGTTGTGCATTTTTCGAGAGGTCTTCTAGTTTCTCCAAAATCTTTTCTTTGAGAGAATCCATGCTTACAGCCACGATTTTTATTGAACAGTGTAACTCATAGCCCCTATCTTTCAAAATAGGTTTTTTGTCAGCTTTGAATTAGGTATGACTTTACAGATAATTTCAGCTATTTTTGTTACATTCTTCGCTCTTTAATTTCTCTATGTGCAGTTCTGTTTATAGAATAGGCGCTTCCCCTAAAGCTCAATTTATAGATTACTGGTGGTGTAATTATTTCAGTCGATTGGACATTAGGATCAGCGCGAACAAAATAATTACATCCCCTAAAGCTCAATTTATGGGTTACTAATGGTACGGTTACTCCATTTGATTTGGCATCAAGGTCAGCACGATAGGAAGCCCCACGGTAGATTAAGTTATAATCTGGTTCAGATTTGGGAACTGGCTGTTGTGGATGTTGTGTTTCCCTGCTGACCACCTTGCTTGTGTAGTATTCGTAGCTTGTACTGATAAGAATAAGAATTAATAGTAGAAGTAAAATCTGCCAAGGAGCTAACATTAAACCCAAAATCAGGCTGATAGCTGCAAATACAGCTACTAAATGTGAGATTTCATTATTAGTTTTTTTTAATAAAAAATAGCCAGTGATGAAACAAGCACACGGTATACTCAAAAAGTACAAAGCCATATTTCCTACATTCGGAACAAAAGCAAAGGGTTTATAAAGCAGATTGAACTTGTTTGGAAGGTTGTTGTTTATTTTACCTCCAATTAGTTTTTGAAGTTACCGTGCTACTTGAGTAAAAGTGTTACCTCAATGTATCTGTATTAGCCTTGTTTGCGAAAGAAAAATTAATAGCCTTGGCTATCTCAAAGTTTTATCAGTATACCTTTAGGATTCTGTCAATTGAGCGTTTTTGTCTTGATTCATCTCAGAGATGTCACATCCCAAACATGAGGCTTGGTAACAGATGGATGCTCAGTGTACAGTTCTGAAGTAGATGAAGATGTTACCCTATAGCGATCGTTGCTGCAACCCCTCTAGCGATCGCATTCCTTAATGGATAAATATACTGATAAATAAAAAATAACACTAAACAAATATTACAATACAAAATTATTACTTCAGGAATCTAATAGGCAGAATAACCCACTGAAGTCTTAACCGATGTATCTCCGACAACGAAGTAAAAAAAGCATCATTAAGACCTCGCAATCTCTCTTATGAATAACTAGCAGATGCATGTTAGTGTTTTAATCTCATCGTCCTCCTCCCGCGCCTTGTCCTATGCATCTGCAACATTTACACCCACAACACCTTGAAGAATTAGTCAAGAGCAGTGGCATAGATTTACACCTGATACAGCTCAATTTTAAGTCTCTTCAAGGCGAGAATGCCTATGAGTACCTGTTAATTTCTGAGCTACTTCCCCGTACTAATACGGGAATGGTGAAAAGCAGCTGGTTGCACCGTTATGCTCATATTACTGAAGGCGGTTGGTGGTGTTCTGGACTAGATCCTCTAAATGATTGGCAGATAATGGAGTGGGGATGCTTTAAGCCAAACAAACCCCGACAAAATAACAATGGTAAGTTCGTTAAATACGAGCATCCACCCAGTACATCAACACGAGTGTTTTGTTTACGGGTATCGCTGCAAGTATGGCAGCAAGTCGCCCAGCGTTACAACCTAGTCATGCCTGACAATATCAGCATTACCCCCGATGGCGAAGCTGAAGGCTTCTGGCAATGGGTGATGCAACAGAATATCCCCCTAATCATCTGCGAGGGTGTCAAGAAAGCAGCAGCATTGTTGACACAAGGCTATGCAGCTATTGGTATTCCTGGAATTACCAGCAGTTATCGGGTTGTCAAAGATGAGTTCGGCAAAGTCACCCGTCGTCAGCTGATTCCCGACTTAGCGAAGTTTGCTATTACAAAGCGTAGCTTTTATATTTGCTTTGATTATGAAACTCAACCAAAAAAAATTGCTGCTATAAATAATGCTATTTCTCAACTTGGTTGTTTGTTTCAACAAAAAAATTGCTCGGTTAAAGTTGTCGAACTTCCAGGGATAGAAAAAGGAGTTGATGAATTTATTGTTGCTAAAGGTGCAACTGCTTTCGATAAAATTTATCGTCAAAGCGTTGATTTAGAAATTTACCTTGCTCAAACTAAACCTCACACAGAGTTAACAATTCCAGCTACGCTCACCATCAACCGTCCCTATATAGGTGAAATCCCTTTCCCCACCTCTGGATTAGTAGGAGTAAAATCAGCAAAAGGAACGGGTAAAACTACAGCACTTCAAAGCGTTGTTAAACAAGCCAAAAGTAGAAATCAACCTGTTTTATTAATTACTCATAGAATTATTTTGGGGCGGTTTTTGTGTGAAAAAATTGGTATTCAATGGGGAATAGGTAAAGAAGACGGAGAGAAGGGAAGAGTTGGAGAATGGGAAAATTATAAAGCACTTTCCTCCACTCCTCCAATTTTGCACTCGCGCTATCCGCTCCATTCTTTGGGATTATGTGTTGATTCTATTTGGAAACTTAACCCTGAAAACTGGCGCGGGGCAATAGTAATTTTAGATGAAGTAGAGCAATCTTTGTGGCATCTACTCAATAGTAATACTTGTAAACACAAGCGTGTCAAAATTTTAAAATTATTCCAGCAACTAATTGCTACAGTTCTGACAACTGGAGGGTTAGTAATTGCTCAAGATGCTGATTTATCAGATGTTTCCTTAGAATATTTGCAAGGATTAGCAGGAATTAAATTAATGCCTTGGGTGGTTGTAAATCAATGGAAACCTCAACAAGGTTGGGATGTTACTTTTTACGATTCTCCTAACCCAACGCCGCTAATTCATCAACTGGAATTAGATTTACTTGCAGGACGTAAATGTTACGTGACTACTGATAGTCGCTCTGGGCGTTATAGTTGTGAAACAATCGAACGTTATCTAAAAGAGCGCTTACAAAAACTACGACGGCAATTTCCTAAAACCCTCGTAGTTAGTAGCCATACGACAAACACGCCTGGTCACGCAGCGGTTGATTTTATAGCAGCTATTAATCAAAAAATACCTGAATATGATGGCGTTTTTGTAACCCCTAGCCTTGGTACAGGAATTAGTATTGATGTCCAGCACTTTGACCGGGTTTACGGCGTCTTTCAAGGGGTAATTCCTGACTCAGAAGCACGACAAGCATTAGCAAGAGTACGAGATGATGTGCCGCGTATTGTCTGGTGTGCTAAGCGAGGTATTGGCTTAATTGGTAGTGGTAGTACAAATTATCGATCGCTATCTGATTGGTATCAGGAAAATCAAAAGGAAAACTTAGCTTTGCTGAGTCCACTACATAAAATAGATGTGGATTTGCCTTTAGTTTATGATCCTATTCATTTGCGAACTTGGGCAAAGTTATCTGCAAGAGTAAATGCTTCTATTCGCCTCTACCGTCAATCGATGCAAGATGGTTTAATTGCTGATGGGCATAAAATACAGATGCGAAGTAACGCTGTTCATAATAATATTATTCGAGATTTACGCTTAGCTTTTATGGCGACTGATCCTAACGACTTAGCTACCCGCAGAAGATTAATTTTAGAAATTGTCAAAGTTCAAAAAGATTGGGTACAAAGCCGCCAGAAAGCTAAAGAAATTAAGCGGAAAATTAAAGAAATTAAGCAGCAAAATCAATTAGCAGCCGCGGCGGCTGTAGCTAAGGCGAGGGATATTGATTACGTAGAATATGAGCAGCTATTAGCTAAACATTCTCTTACTGATGCAGAACGTAACCAAATCAATAAATATCTTCTCAGACAAAGGTATGGAATAGAAGTTACTCCCATGCTGAAATTGCAAGATGAACAAGGATATTATTGTCAATTGTTAATTCACTATTATCTAACTCATGAAAGTGAGTATTTTCATGTCAGAGATCAGCAAGAATGGCATCAGCAGTTGTCTTGGGGAGAAGGGAAAGTTTTTTTACCAGATTTAAAAACTTACACACTAAAAGTTGAAGCAATGAGAGCTTTAGGAATGCTACAATTTCTTGAATTAGAACGAAGATTTACTGAAAACGACGCTGATTTAATATTGCTAAAAAATGTTGCGTTTCAGCATAGTAAACATATTAAAAGAGCGCTTGGTATTAGCTTAGATAGTGAGAAAGAGCAAGTTTCGGGAATGAAAATACTCAGCCGACTGTTAAATTTGTTGGGTTTAAAGCTGAAGCGATTAAATGAAGTTTATCAAATTGATTCAGAAACGCTTAATGATGGCAGAGAAAAAATATTTGCAGTTTGGCATCAACGAGATGAATTAATGTTGGCTCATGTTAAAAGTGCTGGATATGAGATAACTAATTATTCCTCAGACTGGAAGTTTGAGATTACAAAACCTGAGCCTGTAAAAGCAGGCTACATAGCATCTACGCCGACTCTTCCATTATCAAAGATCTAATCCTTACACCAGCGTCCAACTATTTATAATAAACAAGTTTGTACTCTGGTGACTATCCTTGTACAAGTAATGAACCAAGAATGAAAGCGAAGGGCTGTTATAAAGCAATACGGTTCAGTTAAGAATAATTGTAGGTTGGGTTTCACTGCGTTCAACCCAACAAAGGCCTGCAAACGTTGGGTTTCGTTCCTCAACCCAACCTACATAATTTAATTTTTTGGGCTTAACTGAACTGTATTGTGTTATAAAGCATTACATAATAAAGATACGTAATCATCAAGAATCCCGTCGCTAAAAGCAAGGGAGTGTTAAAACTCAAAAAAATTACATGAATGCTGAAGATTTTTTCAATCAGGGATTAAACAACAATTTACAAGGAGATTATCAAGGAGCGATCGCAGCTTACACTCAAGCACTCAAGTTAAATCCTGACTATGCAGAAGCCTACCATAACCGAGGTATTATTCTAAGTGGTGAACTTAAAAATTATCATGGTGCGATCGCAGATTTTAATAGAGCAATAGAAATCAGTCCCAATTTTGCTACAGCTTACTGTCACCGGGCTAATGCTCATTACTTTTTAACCGATTATGAGGGAGCGATCGCTGAGCATAACCAAGCATTACAAATTAATCCCAACTTGGCTGAATCTTACCACAGTCGGGGTAATGCCTACTTTGCTTTGGAAGACTATGACAAAGCGATCACAGATTATCATCAAGCAATAGAAAAGAGTACTCAGTTAGCTACCTATATTAATTTTGATATTGCCAAAGCATTCCATAACCGGGGTGTAGCTTGTTTTGATCGCGGCGACTATCAAGGAGCAATTGCAGATTTCCAACAAGCTTTACAGTGGTATCCTCATTTTGCCGCAGCTTATAGCAATCGGGGTAATATTTACTATATTTTAGGAAACTATCAACAAGCGATCGCTGATCATAACCAGGCATTACAGTTAGATCCCAATTTAGCAGAGGCTTACCATAATCGAGGTAATGCTTACTACGCTCTAGCAGACTATCAAAGCGCGATCGCCGATTACAACTATGCATTAAAAATCAACCCCAGCTTTGCAGGAGGATACTACAACCGAGGTCTTGTTCTTTCTCACCTCAAAGACTATCACCGGGCAATTGAAGACTTTAATCAAGCTCTGAAGCTGAATCCTGATGATATCCAAGCATACTACGAACGGGGTCTTGTACTTAGCATACTTGGGGATTATCAAAGAGCGATCGCAGACTATAATCAGGCATTACAAGAAAATCCGACTTTAGCTTTAGTCTACGGCTTTCGGGCTAATGCTCGTCGCCAACTGGGAGACTATCAAGGCGCAATTGAAGATAGCAATCGACTATTACAACTCAATCCCCATCTAGCTGAAGGATACTGCGATCGCGCCGCTGCTCGTCGTTCTTTAGGAGATTATAAAGGAGCAATTAAAGATTATGATCAGGCATTGCAGATTAATCATAACTTAGCCTCAGCTTACTATGGTCGAGGTATTGCCCGCGAAGCTTTGCAAGATTTCCAAGGAGCAATTGAAGATAACACGCAAGCGATAGAGATTGTACCTGACTTTTCTCAAGCATACTGTAACCGGGGTAATGCTCGCCGCCTTATCGGAGATGAACAAGGGGCGATTACAGATTACGATCAAGCATTACAACTTAATCCTAATCTGGTTGAGGCTTATTATAATCGGGGTTCTACCCGTTATGCCCTAGAAGATTATGAAAGTGCGATCACAGATTATACCCAAGCTTTGCAGATAAATCCTCAATCTGCTGCATTTTATAGCGATCGCGCCAATGCTCGCTATGCCCTGCAAGATTATCAAGGAGCAATAGAAGATTACAATCAAGCAATTGCGCTTAACTCTAGCTTTGCTGAAGATTGGTTCAACAGAGGTCGTAGCCGTTCTCTATTGGGAGATTTGCAAGGAGCGCTTACAGACTTGAATCAAGCCTTGCAGTATCAGCCTCATTGGACTTCAGCCTACATCGTTCGGGCAGATATCCGCCAAAATTTAGGAGACTATCAAGAAGCAATTGCCGATTTCCAAAAATCTGCCGACCTGTATTTCCAAGAAGGAAACACAGAATATTATCAGCAAATTATAGAGTTAATCGAACAGCTGCACTAGTATCCTCGACTTTCTCAAAAAATCGGGAATCTTGTCTACAAGAAGCTCATACCAGAAGCCTACCACCTCAGACCGCTCTGATGAAGGGTTTAGCCTTCCTTTGGTGGCAACAAAGTGGAGGAAGCGATAAAAACTCCACACCTTTCATGGCAAATCTGTACACTGTTCGCGTATCTGACATCGCTCTCCTTTGATACACGACAATAGGCCACAGCGGCATAACACCCATCCAGTGCTGATTGTCATAGGATAATCATAGCAATCTGCTTGCTTGTAATTAGTCCTTCTAGGGGAGGAATCTCTGTTAAGCTGCGGAAATAGGTGTATTAATTACTATTGTCTATCTCAGGGTATATTTTAATTGATTCTGTTATTGATTTAACTTCACTATTTTAGAATATAAATTAAACTTGGTTCTGGAAAAAAGGAGTATGAAAGACTGGAGAAAAATTTTAATTAAAGGTTTAATAATAATACTAATCTTATTTGGAATAGATTTATTCAGTTCAGATGCATTTGGAAATCAAGATAATATGAATCAAGAAGATATTCTGACACTAATTAACAAATCTAAAGAAGCCTGGGTTGCTCAAGATGCTGATGCTCTTGCCCAGATGTTTACACCAGATGGAGAAATTATTGTCCCAGGAAAAAAATGGCAAGGTCGAGCAGAAATTCGAGCAGAAATAACCCATTTTGCTCAGCAGTATTCAGATGTGAAAATTGACATCCAGCGAATTATCGTTGAGAATAACCAAGCCGCAGTTGAGTGGTACTATCAAGACATTCATAAAGCCACAGGTCGCCGCAACAAAGCTGATGACGTTATTGTTGTTGATTTCAAAGATGGTCTGATCAGTAGATGGCGTGAGTATTTCGACACTGAAACGCCAGTTTAAATCAGTGAATAGTGAACAGTTATCAAGGTTTGAGTTGAGATTTACCACTCTACCTAAAATTCTAAAGTTTTGCTGTAGCTGTGGAATTAGCCAGAGAAACTCTAACGCCTATGGCTGGTAGTTATAGAAGAGGCGTAGACGCAGCCTAACCCAAGCATCGCTCATCTCACTCACAAGCTATCATGTACTGGAAAAACATGTTGCAGCATACAGCCTGAGGTTTTGCATGAAAGTCGCAGTTTTCAGTACAAAAGCCTATGATCGGCAGTTTTTAGAAGCTGCAAATTCTCCCACCCAACTCTCAACGGAAAATACCTCCGCAAACCACTTTCTTCATGAGTTGGTGTTTTTTGAACCCCGTTTGAGTAGAGATACCGCTATCTTAGCCGCCGGATTTCCAGCAGTTTGTGTATTTGTACATGACCAAGTTGATGCTTCAACTTTAGAGATTCTTGCCTCTAATGGAACTCGTCTAGTTGTGCTTCGCTGTGCAGGGTTTAACAATGTAGACTTACAAGCCGCAGCAGACTTAGGGATTACTGTTGTGCGTGTTCCTGCTTACTCACCCTATGGAGTGGCAGAACATGCCGTTGGATTGATTTTGAGCCTCAATCGTAAAATTCATCGTGCTTATAACCGCGTCCGAGAAGCCAATTTCTCTTTAGAAGGACTGTTGGGGTTTAATCTGAATGGACGCACAGTAGGGATTATCGGTACTGGAAAAATCGGTCTGATTTTAGGACAGATTATGAAGGGGTTTGGCTGTGACATACTCGCCTATGACGTATATCGTAATTCAGAATTAGAGGTATTGGGTGGGAAGTATGTTGAGTTACGTGAGCTATTTGCCAACTCCGATATCATTTCCTTACATTGTCCTTTGACTCCCGAAACTCATCACTTGATTAACGCCGAGGCTATAGAACAGATGAAGTCAAGGGTTATGTTAATTAATACCAGCCGAGGAGCGCTGATTGATACCCAAGCAGTCATCGAAGGACTAAAGTCGCGCCAAATAGGCTCTCTCGGTGTGGATGTTTACGAGCAAGAATCGGAATTGTTCTTTGAAGATTTATCTGGCGAAATCATCCAAGATGATGTTTTCCAACGCCTGACAACATTTCCTAATGTACTTATTACCGGACATCAAGCCTTCTTTACAGAAGAAGCTCTGCACAATATTGCCGAAACGACTTTTGCTAATATTTCTGACGTTGAACAAGGTCGTCCTTGTCCAAATGAAATTCGTGCTCAACCAGAAGTTGAAGCTAAAGCACTAGTTAGCTAATTAACTAACACTACGAACGATAGGCAACGCGGAGACTTTGGACTAAAATCACCAGAGACGCGATCGCCATAAATCCACCCCAAAACCAATAGGGTAAAATTAAATACCGCTGCATTTGTGCTGTATCCGAAAGTCCTAGATAACCAGCACTATAGCTAAATAGATAATCAAGCTGATGATACGTGCTTATACAAGCTTGTACGCCTAAAAATTGAATGACAAAACCCTGTGCCCAGCGAGGAGCTTTTAAGGCAATACCTAGGATAATCAAACCTAGCAGGGGAATTGCTACTAATCCAAACAAAGAACGCACCCAAATTAATGCTGAAAACAGCAAAAAGCTTCCTAAAATTTTCAAACTTAGGGAAGCTGCTCTAAAACTGCGAGAAGCCAAAATCAAAGCCGCACCGGCAAGAGGCGGGCCCATTGGTCCTGCTGCTGCAACCAAAGCCGGGCCAATAGGCCCCAATGACGACCGGAGGCCATAAGTTGCCACACCGGAACCACTACTAAAAATCTCTAATTTCTGAAACTGTCCTCCTAGTAGCAGAGCCATCAAGCCGTGACCAATTTCGTGAAACCAAGTTGCCAAGATCGTAAATGGGTATAAAATATAATCGCCCCCTGGAACTTGCCATAGCAAAGTAGTGGCGATCGCTGCTCCAATCAGCCAAGTTAGCCCCATGCGTTCAACAACTGGCGGGGCTTCTTTGTTGAGCAAGGTTTCAAAATCTTTGCCTGATTTCCTCATGGATCACTTTCCTGAACGTAATTATCTCAATTACCGGAGTGTACTTTTATCCATCCTAGTGTAAATAATAAAATGCTGGAGTTGCTGGAGAATACAGCAATTTGCACCTCAAAGCGACGGTGGTAAACTAAGACGCTACACATAACGAATAAAGTTATCCGCCGCCTTTGTGATGCTCTGATTAACAATCAGCTAAGACAGTTGAAAAATGAATGTTACCATGTCTCCCTTACCTAGGCTGATGCGATCGCCTGCTCGCAAGCGATGTCGATTCCCCGATGATAGCGGCAAATTGTTAATGTAAGTACCATTAGAACTGCCTACATCTTCTATATAGTGAGCGCCTGCCTCAAGGCGAATATCTGCATGAATCCGTGAGACAATTTCCGAATTGGGAAATCCTGATACATCTATATCCGGGGGAATACGGTCATTGGGCTTGCCGATATGAATGACAGTCAGATTTTGCGGTAATTCAATTTCTCGGTCGCTTTGGACGTGGAACAACCGCGCTGTCACCTGCTGCAATTGAGTTCTGGCAGCAGTTACATTTGATGCTGCTGGCAGAGGCGATTGCGGGGCTGAGACTGGTTCAGGGGGTGGCGTTGGTTGAGTAGCCACTGGTTCCAGAGGGGGGGGAGTCGGGATTTCTTGCTCAAATACGGGTTGTTCAGGGACGCTTGGCAGTGGCGTTGGGGTGCTGTTTTCTGTAGCCATTGCTTGTGGTTGAGCTGCCACCGCTGTTGGTGGTAAAGATGAGGCAACAGGGGGATAAGAGTTGGTACTACTGATTTCTAACGAATCTGGTTGTGAAAGTTCTAAAAGTGGATCAGGCGTAACTAACGGCGGTACTTCCACAGGAATGTCGGGAGCCACTGTTGGTGTTACTGCTGTTGCAACGTGTGCAGCGGGTGCTGAGTGTAAATTATAGCCACACTGACCGCAGAAAGCGGCATCTGCCTGCACAGTTGCCCCACAACTAGGGCAGTTAGTAGTCGCTGGTAACGGCGTATAGCAAGCTTCACACTGGACAGCACCATCAGGGTTGGGATGATTGCAATTAGGGCAGACGATCATCGATATTAGCCTTTGTTCAAGATCATCGTACAATTATTACTGGCAATTAGAGATAACTCCGTAGACACTTCTACTTTAAGACAGCGTGCAAGAGAGTTGTGACGGCGGAAGTCGACGCTCTCTACGAGACGCTGCCGAAGTTCTGATACCAACGGCGGGCTGCGCCAACGGATAGCGCAGCGTAAAGCCTGCGGCATGGCTACGCTTAGAGCGACGTAGGAGCGTCGGAAGCCTCCGCTCAGACTTCTCTTTGCGTAGCTTGCGTAGCTTGCTTCCCCGTAGGAGTACGCGAACTCGGCTTAGCTGCGCTATCTGTAGACGCTACGGACACTTAGACGGCATCGGAAGTTCGGCAGAGGAGCAATCCTAGCTTTAGATTCTAACAATTACTCCTGATGGTAAATTTAAGGTTGGAGTTCCAAACCGGCTGCTGCATCCAGCAACCAGCAAAGTTTTCCTTGAGGCTGAATCAAACGGGATGGGTAAGTGAAGTCATCAGCTACGGGTGCAAAGACTTGAGCCAAAGCTGGTCGTTTATTAGCACCAGCAACCAGAAAAATCACGCTGCCAGCAGAGTTGATGAAGGGGTAAGTGAAGGTTATGCGGGGGTTCCCGTCTTTGTTACCCACAGTAATGAGGCGATCGCCTACTTTGAGGGCCTCTGTGTGGGGAAACAGAGATGCGGTATGTGCATCATCACCCATTCCTAGTAATATTACATCCAAGGAAGGAAACTCTCCGGGTGAAGACTTAAAAAATTCTTGGAGATGTTGTTCATACTTAGCCGCTGCTAGCCCTGGTTCAGCTTCCAAAGTCGGTACGGCGTGAATGTTGGCTGCTGGGATATCAACGCGATCTAGCCACGCACGACGCGACATTAGTTCATTGCTATCAGGATGATCTGGTGGAACAAAACGTTCATCCCCCCAAAACACATGAATTTTATCCCAAGGCAGTTTTTGACTAGCGATTGCTTCATACAAAGGCTTGGGTGTACTGCCGCCAGATAAGGCTATTGTAAATCGCCCCCGTTGCTCAATGGCAGTTTTTAACTCTGAGAGAATCAATTCCAGCGCTCGTGCAACTAGTGCTGACTGATCGGGTAAAACTTCAACTGTTTTATTCATGGCTTGATGATCATATTGCCGACTTCCAGCAATACAATACCGAACTTATTACAATTCCCCTTTTTAACTTTTGAAACTTTTAACATCGGGGACTAGGGACTAGGGACTGGTAACTGAGGAACTGAGGAATAAGGTAGACAAGGGGAGAAAGTGAACAAATAATCAATATCCAGTACCCAATCCCCAATCACCAGTCACCAATCCCCTAGAAATAGCGTTTCCCAATCGGCGATTGCTTGGCGTTGAGCGGTTAACAATTGCTGAATTCCTTTTTGAGCGAAATCCAGCAGTTGATTCAACTGAGTGCGGCTAAAGCTACCTTCCTCAGCCGTTCCTTGGACTTCAATAATTTCTAAATGTTGATTCATCACTACGTTGAAATCTACTGTTGCAGATACATCTTCGGTATAATTCAGATCTAAAAATGGCTCTCCCTGTAATAATCCTACAGATACCGCTGCCACCTGCCCGGATAATGGCGATCGCTCTAACACCCCTTGTTGTAACAATTGAGAAACCGCATGAGCTAACGCCACAAAAGAGCCTGTAATCGCTGTTGTCCTAGTTCCTGCATCTGCTTGCAATACATCAGCATCCACAGTCAGCGTGCGTTCTCCTAGCGCCTCAAAATCCACTGCTGCTCTTAAGCTGCGTCCAATTAAGCGTTGAATTTCTTGCGTGCGTCCAGATAATTTCAATAACTCCCTTTCTTGCCGTTTTTGTGTGGCTGATGGTAGCATCCGATACTCAGCAGTTAACCAGCCTTTACCACTTCCTTCAAGAAACTTGGGAACTCCTTGAGTAACGCTAACGGTACAAAGTACCTGAGTGTCCCCGCATTTTATCAGAACGGAACCGGGAGCAAAGCGAGTGAAACTAGGGTAAAAGCTAATTGGACGGAGTTCGTAGGGAAGACGACCGTCTGGACGCTGCCAAGCCATTGGAGTTGCCTCAAATAGAATACTGCCTTAAGGTTACCTTAGTGTTGTAAATCAACTGAGTGCTATATCTTAGGGTCAGCATCCAAAGACCCAGGATGAAATTTTAACTAGGCAGGAACACCAAAGATTGATCTAAGGAATTGAGAGCAGAGTTAGAATGTTCTGCTGTACCATTTCTGGAAACTGGTCTCCATTGACAGTCAACAGACGGCGGCGACGGTCGTAATATTCCAAAATGGGAATGGTGCGATCATAGAATATTTCTACGCGGCGCTGCACGATTTCAGGTTGGTCATCTGGCAAAGAACGCCCTAAGGAACGACTAACCATAACGGACTCTGGTACTTGTAGATAAATTGCCCAGTCTAGCTTTTGCCCTAAATTATCTAACCAAAAATCCAATTCCTCAGCTTGGAAGGCAGTACGGGGATAACCTTCTAATACCCAACCACAATTAATATCTGGTTGTTTAAAGCGACTTCGGAGCAATTCAATCATCATTTCATCCGGGGCTAGCTCCCCTTTTTCTACGTACGTCCGTGCATGATGACCCAATTGACTCAGATTAGCGATCGCCTCCCGTAAAATCTCACCTGTGGAAATCTGAGGAATATCAAAGTATCTGCAAAGCCTCTTTGCTTGAGTGCTTTTTCCCGATCCTGAACCTCCCAGAATCACCAATCTCACAACAATTCACTCCTCATCCTGTCAAATTTGTTACTTTCTAACTCTGTTTTGCCCAAACAACTGAGAAATATAACATCTAATGGTTTTTAGCCTCTAATTCCTGCTTTTAATTTCACTAGAACTACAGTTTAGACGTTCTAATTTTTACAACTAACTTTAGGATAACTACGATAAGGTAAATCGAAATAGCTCTTGACTTTAGTACAAATGTAGTGTTTGACTAAGAAGGCAATTTGCTCAAGAGACTATGTTTATAAAAAACAGACTGATTATGCAGGCAGATTTGTAACAACTACTCTCAGTAAAAGCTTTGTAATTCGTCGTAACTTTTTAAACTTAATCTATGGTTGCTCAGTTAGAAACCAAAAGTATAAATTCTACCCTCACTTCACCATATCCAGTTGAAGGCTTAGTGCAAGTTTTCACTAGCTCTCATCGTAACTTTTTTACGAGTGTTATGGCTCAATCACTGAGAATTGCCGGTCAAGGCACACCAGTGCTAATAGTACAGTTCCTCAAAGGGGGCATTCGCCAAGGACAGGAGCGACCCATACAACTAGGACAAAATTTAGACTGGATTCGCTGCGATTTGCCTCGTTGTATTGATACACCACACTTAGACGAGGCTGAGAACCAAGCCTTACAAAAGCTGTGGCAATATACACAACAGGTAGTATGCGAGAGCAAGTATTCTCTCGTGGTTCTAGATGAGCTAAGTTTGGCAATTAACTTTGGTTTAATTCCCGAAACAGAAGTTTTAGCATTTCTAGCAAAACGCCCTCCTCATGTTGATATCATTCTCACCGGGCCTGAAATGCCGAAATCTCTCCTCGATGTAGCAGATCAAATTACAGAAATCCGCCGCAGTCATCGACCCTAAACGCTCCTAGAATTTGAGTTTTTAAACTTAATAATCTTAAGTAAGAGGGTGTATTAAACTTCGTGAACACACCTTACTGTTCTAGCACCAGATGTCGGGTTTAGGAGAAATTGAGCAGCTTGTTGTGCCGTTGCTTCAGATAGCTCAATCTGTTTAAGGGTAACTAAACCTTCATTGACAAAGGTATCTCTCACCAAGGCTTTCTCTCCGCAGTTGAAAGAAGTTTCATAGAACACCTCCTGAATCCCTGCGGAGATAATTAACTTCAAACAAGAGAGGCAAGGTTCTAGAGTGACGTAAATACTTCCACCATCTGTGGCGGTTCCATGCTTTGCTGCTTGGGCGATCGCATTTGCTTCTGCGTGTACAGCCCTTGATGGTAGAGTTTTACTAGCATCGCAGCTATTTAGCCCTGGATAGCAGTAGCCCTGAGCAGTACAGTGGGCTGAACCTGATGGTGAGCCATTGTAACCTGTAGCTACTACTTGTTTATTTTTAACAATCACAGCACCTACCGGAAAGGCTAAACATGTTGAGCGAGTAGCTGCAAGTTTGGCCAACATCAAAAAGTATTCATCCCATGTTGGCCTTTGATGGCGTTCTTCGACTGGAGAAATATCTTGCATAATCTGTCAATTTCAAACTTTATTTTACCGCCTTGCTGACAACGGAAACTGTGGATGCTCTGGGTTCCACTTCGTTAAAATATTTCTAAGTTGGTTCAGAGCATCTTCATGATCGTGAAATTGTATTTCAGCAATCACAGAGGGAATGCCGCGTGGAAATCGTGATATCCGTTTACCTGTTTCATATAAAAGAATAATAGGAATTTTGTTTGTTTCTGCATAAGCTAACTCCATTCCTACACCAAAGGAAAGTGAGCCAAGATAAGCAATAACTAAGTCTGATCTACTAACCTGATATTTATCTTGGTCAAAAACCTCACGAGGACTAATATCGGGATTATTTATTGGATCAGTTTGTTTGTGTGGAACATAAGCCTGAAGACCTATTTCCTGACAAAGCAAGCCTATTTTTTCATAAAGTGCTTTGGTTTCTGATAGATTTACTACATCAGTCAATGCACCAGATACATATACTTTGTTCATACTATTTACATATTAAATAGATAATATTTTCCTTTTGATTAACTTACAAAATATCCTTACTTTTTTTCCATAAGTAAAGGAAGTACTGCAAAAAAAGCTGATAATATTGTTCCTATTGCAGCTATTGCCGTCCACCTAGTCTGTTCATCTGAACCTAAAATTCGTAGAAATATGTCACTAAATCCTCGTTTAAGTTTCTTATACTCATGTGATTCAAGTAAGAGGGTTTTTAGTTGAATTTTATCATCTGACATCCATTTATTTTTTCTTTTAGAGAAAAACGCATATATTTCATTAGTATTAGGCAGATTATTAAGAATATCAAGCCTTGCCGGAATATCTATATTCCCGTTTTTGGAAGATTGGGAACTTAATTTTTGAACCATTAAATAGGCAATCGGTTCATTAATGTCTCTAACATTAATTCTTAGTGGTTCATTTGAGACATTATGAAGGGCTATGCACAAAACACCTGACCAAGAAGGATTAACCCTGGTTCCAAGATGGCCTAGACCTTGAGAGACTAAACCCACCCTTGAGTTAATCAAACCGCACATATAATTATTTAGCCAGATTGATTCATCAGTCCATACTAGAGCTGTATCCCTTGGTGGTATGTAGAAAAATTGCTGTTCTTCACCAGGCTTGTCTTTCTTTGGTTCTGTTTCAATAGCCAAACGTTTTTGCTGTCCAATAGCATATGCATATTCGCTAGCAGTTAGACATAAATCACAAGCATTAATACTACCTGGCTTGAGAGGATGAAAAAGTATACTTTTACCAAGTTCCCTAATAATATCTCTATCGCTCAAGACTGACATCCAATACTCCTTTATTTCACAAACCACTAGAACTTTCTACAAACACATTTAAATGTAGTTATAAAGTCAAGCACATTTAATCAGTAGCTAAATAAGACGCCCTGACTTTTTTAATCAAAATGCTACTTTTGCTACACGTATTTTAAGCTATGTTCTAGTGTATTGCAAAATACAGGTTAATTTTATGTCGCTAATGTTTATGTAAGCACTGTTAAATACTTGTATGGATTACGGTTTTTTGCTTACTGATCCTGAATATAAGGCTGGCAACTTTTAATACAGTTACTAGCCTTTTGCAGTTCGATACCTAAATAACCAGTATGTTCAGGCTGAATTGCTGGAGAAGTAGCACAAATCTCTCTTAATAAGTTGAGTGGGTTTTTGCCACGATAAGACTTAATCACCTCACCACTACCAGCGGTTGTATGAGAAATAACTATTTCTTTGCTATCGACTTCAATTAAAAAATTACCGGAGGGATCATAATAGCTACGCTGGTTCAAAATTGTAGCGTATTGATTTGCAATTAACCTCTCCGCATTATCCCAGGTATCATCATATATATGAGCGCTCTGACTGATAGTAATTAGCGGGCCCATTTTCAATTCATACTTAGAACGCTTAGCAATTTCATCTCTAATATATCGTTGTAAAGCTCTCAAGCCCATAGCATTTGCAGGCCATGCAGCAAACATATCATTGCTTCTAAGAGTTGCAGTTAGTGATAACTCATTATCAACAACTCTCAACCAAATGTGATTAAGACAAGGGCTACCACCTTTCTCGTGGTCTTTTACATCCCATAGATTCATCACTGCACTAGCAGCATCAATTTCTCCTATTAATTTTTGAATTACCTGCCCAATTTGGTCGCGCCCGAACCAAGAACGTAAACGCTGACCGTATGTATATTTCAACCCTTCTCGATAGGGCGCATCATCTAAAATCTGCGAAACGTATTCTTCAAGAAAAGGCCGGTCAATTGGTAAATAATTAGGTTCAGGAAAGTAGAAATCAGCAGGCTCATCAGTAATGATTGCCATTAAATCGATTAATTCTTGCCATTGCCCATCATAGCCAGTTGGTCTAATTGTTCCTGTTGTCTTAATCCGATGAATGATTTTTACCCAGGTTTCAGCTATGGTCTTACCTTCTATTCTGTGTCCGTAACGTGTTCCTGGTAAAACAGTTGGCTCAACGTTAGACATAGGAAATTCTAGCCGCAAACCCCAAGGCTCAAGTATTTCACGTTGAGCATAAGACTTAACTAGATTAACTGCTTCAGTAATTGATTTTACTTCTTTATACTCTACAGAATTCCGCAGTTTTTCTAAGGTATTAATATTAATTTCAATATCTATGTAACCAGGGATGGGAGAGCGAATTACCCAAGCTCTGCGCCCAATATCGCTTAAACTTTCTTCAACACCATTACGGAAAAAGTCCAGCAAGCACTCACATGCACCTGCGTTCTTATCTTCCTTAGAAGCGTTGAGAACAACCAAAAAGCGGACGTGGGGATTAAACAGTAAATTGCGAATCAGTAAGTTTATCCCCCGTGTGGGCGAGTACAACTGCCCAATTACAGCATACTCTTGCGGTTGCAGGTGTTTAGCGATCGCCTGCTTGACCGTCCATCCTGTAATCACTGCTGTTTGCCCACTGCCATAGTTCAGCTGATTAGGCTTGTGCAGTGCTTTGTACTCAAATTTGGTTGCCTTACCCGCTACTGTCATGGTTGGCTAAAACTTAAAAAACTAGCTAGGTTAACATACCACTACATCTGCTGCCAGTCGAGCAAATTGTTGAGAAAAGTTTAACAAGCTAGACCACACCTTTGGTATGTAAGTTTATCCTTAGTTTACTTTACAAATATTAACAACTTTGTTACATTTATTTACATACAAAAAAGACAGGGAAATTTATATGCGTACAAGCACTGCTATCGTTGATGACCAGGGCAAACTAAACAACTTTGCGATCGAGCCAAAGATTTATGTAGACGAGCAAGGCGATCGCACAGGGTTTACTACCTATGCAGAATTGCTCAACGGTCGTTTAGCAATGATTGGTTTTGTCTCTCTGATAGCATTGGAAGTACTTACAGGACACGGTATCCTTGGTCTTCTGGGAAGCCTTTAACAAACAATTTGAGTTTTTATAGAGCAACTCTTACGTAA
This sequence comes from Nostoc sp. MG11, assembly GCF_014904695.1. GTDB lineage: Bacteria > Cyanobacteriota > Cyanobacteriia > Cyanobacteriales > Nostocaceae > Komarekiella. The sequence continues at coordinate 71,957 of NZ_JACXXN010000001.1, forward strand.
GAGACGAGAAATCTCTCGTCTCTAATTTTATTGAAAATTTAATGCTACAGTGAAAATATACTGATAGTAAGAGCCGTTTTCAAAGTTAAAAATGTCGGGTGAACTATGGCTTTAACTGCTTCAACTATGCTGCCAATAGGCACTCAAGCACCAGATTTTCATCTACCGGAAGTTGTATCTGGAAAGGCAACTTCACTTTCCACCTTTGCAGATAAAAAAGTGCTATTGGTAATGTTCATTTGTAGACATTGCCCGTTCGTGAAGCACGTGCAACAAGAACTAGCGCAGTTAGGAAAAGATTATTTCACAAAAGATGTAGCGATCATTGCCATCAGTGCTAATGATGCAAAGAATTATCCAGATGATGCGCCAGAGTCGTTAAAAGCATTTGCCACAGAACAAGGGTTTACTTTTACTCTATGCTACGACGAGAGCCAGGAAACGGCAAAAGCTTATACAGCAGCTTGCACACCAGACTTTTTTGTATTTGATAGCGATCGCAAACTTGTTTATCGCGGACAATTAGATGATAGTCGCCCTAGTAATGGCAAACCTGTAACAGGAGAAGATTTACGCGCGGCTATAGAAGCGGTACTAGCCGATAAACCTGTTACAGATGATCAAAAGCCAAGTGTTGGTTGCAATATTAAATGGAAACCTGGGAACCAACCCAGTTATTTTGGCTAGTAGAACTCTTACTAATTCGTAATTCGTAATTCGTAACTCAAAGAAGAACAGAGCTACTACTGATTTGAATTACGAATTACGTTAGCGAAGCCCGTTATCAATTACGAATTTGAGCTTTGCTGTGTGACTAACGCTCATAACAGTCGTAAGTTGAAATTAAGCTGTTAACGAATTTGGCTATTGTTTTAAATAATGCTTCAGCTTTCAGGCATCAGTACGCAAAGGAACATCAATTAGTAGCATCCGCCCGATGGAATACATAAGTAACCTCCCTCGCCAAAATTTCTGATCTAGCACGGGAGGTTATAAATTATTTGACTATTAGTGCTTAATTTCCAAGTTAAGGACGTAGCGGCCCAATTGGACTTTTTCAGCCCACAATTCGTATTCCACCCGCAAATGCTCCGGCAAGGGGTGTCCAGTAAGAGACAGGCTACTAGTAAAATTGCGTAAGCGAATGGGGTAGTTAGGTTGCAGTGACTCAGCTGGCAACCAAAAACGGCTAATGCCATAAACGCCCTGTTCCCAGAAATGACGATAACTTACTTGAGCGTTACCTTGCATGGTCATGATTACCCGATAAGGGGAAATCTCCAGCCACAAAATCCTGGGACTAGTGGGAGCGTAGACGTTGCTTTTTGTTTGTGGAAGTGTATCTTGTGGACTTTGGAAACTTGCTACTTCGCAACTAATTAGGGGTGGTGCAGTCAGTAGTAAATGGAAGCGATCAGTATCTTTCTGATACAATGTTCCGGCAGTTTCGACAACAGACCAGACTGGTAAGTCAGTGGAAATAAGTGATAAGCACACGGGCTTGCGGTGATGGGTCAGCATGGGAGCGATAAGGGCTAAAAGCTATTGAACAAAATGAAATAAACACTAGGGGGTCTAGCACAATACGGTTCAGTTAAGAATAATTGTAGGTTGGGTTGAACGCAGTGAAACCCAACAAAGGCCTGCAAACGTTCGGTTTCGTTCCTCAACCCAACCTACATAATTTAATTTTTTGGGCTTAACTGAACTGTATTGGGGTCTAGCAGGTCAAGGTAAACAACATAAATAGTAAAACATGCTTAATATTAACTGAATCTGCTGAGTTGTTAAGCTAGACGAATCAGAGTGCAAATAGGTAGTATATGGGTTTAAACTGCAAAAATGGCGCTTTTTGTAGAGAAAGCTGATCAAATAAAGCTTGTAAATCTTCTTGTTATTACTTTAAGGCAAAATTCCCAAAGATTTGAGTAAATTTCATACAGCAAAAAGCGATAGGATACTAGGCAGGAAGTCATCAGCAGTGGCAAATTTAAGTTACTTATGAACTTCCGGTGTATTCAAAAGCCAGTGTATCCTAAATGTCGGCTTCTGTTATAACCCTAGAAACTCAAGAAGACTTTTCTCATAAGTTAATAATTCAGCGCCCCTCTAATGAACTATCCTTACAGGGTTCTATCCGAGTCCCTGGGGATAAATCTATCTCCCACCGGGCGCTGATGTTGGGTGCTTTAGCCCAAGGTGAAACTCAAATCCAAGGTCTTCTCTTAGGAGAAGACCCCCGTAGCACTGCTAGCTGTTTTCAAGCTATGGGTGCGGAAATTTCGGAATTGAATACGGAATTGGTACGGGTTAAAGGGATTGGTCTGGGGAACTTGCAAGAACCCTTTGATGTGTTAAATGCTGGTAACTCTGGCACAACACTGCGACTGATGTTGGGTATTTTGGCATCTCATCCAGGGCGTTTTTTTACTGTAACGGGTGATGGTTCTTTGCGATCGCGCCCCATGTCTCGCGTAGTTAAACCTTTGCAACAAATGGGGGCCCAAATTTGGGGACGCAAAGGCAACTCTTTAGCACCCCTGGCAATTCAAGGACAAGCCCTCAAACCCACTCACTACTTCTCCCCCATCGCCTCTGCTCAAGTTAAATCCTGCATCTTGCTTGCGGGTTTAATGACTGAGGGACAAACTACTGTTACAGAACCCGCGCTTTCTCGCGACCACAGCGAACGGATGCTACGGGCATTTGGGGCAGAACTTAGCATCGAGCCAGAAACTAACAGCGTGACTATTACGGGTCCAGTTCAATTACATGGACAGTCCGTAATTGTACCAGGTGACATCAGTTCAGCTGCTTTTTGGTTAGTGGCTGGGGCAATTGTCCCCGATTCCGAACTAGTAATTGAGAATGTGGGCGTTAATCCCAGTCGCACGGGGATCTTGGAAGCTTTAGCTCTTATGGGAGCAGATATCCAACTGGAAAATCAGCGAGAAGTTGCTGGTGAACCAGTAGCCGATTTATGCGTGCGTTCTAGTCGTTTGCAAAGCTGCACCATTGCCGGGGATATCATACCCAGATTAATTGATGAAATTCCAATTTTGGCAGTGGCAGCGGTGTTTGCTGAGGGGACGACAATTATTCGGGATGCAGCTGAGTTGCGGGTTAAAGAAAGCGATCGCATTACTGTAATGGCTCAACAACTCAATAAAATGGGAGCAAAAGTAACCGAATTACCCGATGGTATGGAAATTACTGGCGGTACACCTTTAGTGGGTACTGACGTAGATAGCTATACAGATCATCGCATTGCCATGAGTTTAGCGATCGCGGCTTTAGTCGCCACTGGAATTACTACTATTCACCGTGCAGAAGCCGCTGCTATTTCCTACCCTAATTTCACCACGACACTGCAACAAGTTTGTAGTTAAATATCGTTTTCAATATATTAATTACAAAATAAAAGACGCGATGAATCGCGTCTTTTTATTTGATGTAAAAAGTGAGCAATGTTTATACAAGATTCCCGACTTATTTAATAAGTTGGGAATCTGAGCCTTTCGACTAATTACATTTTCGATTCGCTGACAACGCCCAATTTTTGTTGAATCCGGGTTTTAGCAGCTTTGAATTCAGTAGCTAATTGCTCACTTTGGTCTGAGCTTAAGTTGTTGCGAATAGCAGCAAACATTGTGCTTTCTTCTTGACGCATGTGGTCGCCAACAGCTTCCATCAATTGTCTAACTTTGTCTTTAAATTGAGATGAAGAAGGGCTGAGAGCCTTAATTTCTTGTAACACCCGCTTCATTTCAGCTTGTTCATCAAACAACTCTTGGGTGTTGTCTTGACCGTAGAAAGGACGTACTCTCGGATAGACAACTTCCTCTTCAGCTTCAGCGTGAGCAGTTAAATCCTTGAAAATTTGACCAAAATATTCTTGGATCTTTTGTGGATCGTTGCTTTGCAGCAGTTCAGTGAACAAGGTGTTAACCTTACCATGATCCAGGCGGATAGCATCCTGGATATTCATATCTTTTTTGTCACTGGTTTGGGTAACAGCACTGCCTACTACACCGCTAAATGCTGCCACAGCATCTTGGACGCGTGCCCAAATTCCTTGATCTGCATCTTGTCCAGTTAGTTCGCGGACACCTAAAATTTCTAGAACGCCTTTGAGTTGTTCTTGGTGAGCGCGGTTCTCAAAATTAATGGTATTTAAAGGCCCGATCGCCAGCATTACATCAGCACCAACTTTTTGTGCTGCCTTGTGAATTATCAAGCCCGTCATTGCTTGTTGATGCTTTAACAACTCATGCTGAAATACTTTTTCGTACAAGCTTAATTCGGAACCTTGGAATAATTTCCGAACAGTTTCAATCATTTGTTGAATAGCTTGTTTTGGTTCGGCCTGAATACCATACTGACCGATTACAGTTTCCAGAATGCCCAGATTTTTTTCGTCATCTTTGAGGAAATCTCTAATGCGATCAGCGATTTCGGTATCGAGTCCTTGTTTCAAAAGTTGTTGTTCGTTTTCAATGATTAATTTTTGAACTGATTTCATCCCTGCCAACTTAATGGCAATAGCATTGCGTTTGGTATCATCTAAAGTAACTACCATCTGTTGTTCTCCTCGGCCAAGTGTTCGTATTTATTACTAATATCAGGTTGGCACATAGGTTAGGTATATTCCATCTTTCTTTTGAGCGATTAAAGTTCGCAACTCTAGATAGAAAATCAAATATTATTCTCATATTTTATCTACTTCTACTTTTAGATATACAAGAATATAATCTGTACTCCATCCTCAGATAGATAAATTTTTAATATTAGTTTTATAGATTGACTCATGGATGTTTAAATAGGAGATTAATTAATAATGCCAGAAAGTTCTGGACTAGGAGAGCAAGCCCTGAATAAAGCGGCAGAAATCGGTTTATCTAGCCAGTTAGATGAAGTAGAAAGTTTAGATGTAAATGTAAAAGCCGATCCGCTCAAACTGGTTCAGGGACAAGTAGATGCAGTCACCATTGAAGGCGAAGGTTTAGTAATGCAAAAAGACCTCCGCATGGAAGAAATGGAAATGCAAATGAATAGCGTTGCTATTAATCCTTTGAGTGTTGCTTTTGGCAAAATTGAACTGACTAAATCTACTGAAGCCAGCACACGGGTTGTGCTAATCGAAACTGATATCAATCGCGCTTTCAACTCTGACTATGTACGCTCACAACTGCAAAGTCAGAAAATAAACCTCAACGGGCAACCAGTAGCTATTGAACTTCAACACGTAGACTTTCGCTTACCTGGTGAGAGCAAAGTAGCATTGAATGCCAACATCCTAATAAAAGAAACTGGCGAAACCAAGCAAGTTGATTTTTCAGCAGTACCCCGTGTTAACCCTAACGGACAAACAGTTTCTCTGGAAAATGTCGAGTATGGCGAAGGCGAGGAAATATCTCCAGATTTGACAAAAGCTTTGATAGATCAAACCAGCGAAATTTTGAATTTAAGTAACTTCGATTTAGAAGGAATGAGCCTGCGAGTTAAGCAACTAGAAGTAGAAACAGGCAAATTAACGCTGCAAGCTGAAGCTCATGTTGAACAGATACCTACCGCTTAAAATTAGGATACTAAGCTAATGGAAACTACGGAAACAAATTCTACACCTTTCCCAAATATCCCGCCAGTTATTGAAAGTAACGATAGTGAGTATCGTGATAGCGGTGTACCTAGTACAGTTGCGATCGCTGGACATCCTTTACACCCCTTGAGTGTGATCTTTCCTATAGCCTTTCTCGCCGCCGCCTTGGGAAGCGACTTTGGCTATTGGTTAACTCGTGATTTCTTCTGGGCTAGAGCTTCATTGTGGTTAATCGGACTCGGCTTAGCAGGAGGCGTCTTAGCAGCTGCGATCGGCTTGAGCGACTTTTTACAAATAGAACGAGTCCGCAAGCGTAGCGCCGGCTGGGCGCATCTGATTCTTAACGTTTCTCTTTTAGTCTTGACACTCGTCAACTTCCTGCTACGTTTGGGTGCTCCTGAGTCACGGATATTGCCTTGGGGATTGTTAATCTCGCTTGTTGTTGGTACGCTAACTAGCGTTTCCGGCTGGTTTGGTGCCGAACTCTCCTATCGGCATAAAATTGGTGTGGTTGGTGCTGGTAGCAGAAGATATCCATAACAAAATAATTCATAATTCATAATTCGTAATTCATAATTAAGATCCTACTATTACGAATTATTGAGGAACTGGCGGTGCAGAGGCTAAAATCTTGCTTAGTCTCTAGCCTTGTAAAAATGCATCGCAACCGTAACCAATCAATATTTATCATTCTTTCTCTGCTCATCGTTGTTGTGATGGGCTTTTTCTTTAAGTATTACACTGGGCCTGCCTATCAGTGGTTTAATGACTACGGTGCAGCCGTGTTTTACGAAATATTTTGGTGCTTATTTGCGTTTTGGTTTGCTAGAAGTCGGGCAGCAGTAATCCAAATTCCTTTATGGGTTTTTGTCATCACCTGTATACTCGAATTATTGCAACTTTGGCATCCGCCACTGTTAGAGGAGATTCGCACTACCTTAATAGGTAAATTGTTGCTTGGTACTACTTTTGCTTGGTGGGATTTTCCTCATTATGCATTGGGTTGTGTTTTAGGTTGGTTGTGGCTGCGGCAATTACAAGGAATCGGTTATGCAAAAAGAAGTCAAGGTTAAACCTAATTCAAAGCAACAGAAAATCGAAGAACAACCTGACGGCAGTCTGATTGTGTATTTAAAATCGCTTCCAGTAGATGGCAAAGCTAATGAAGAGTTAATTAAACTACTAGCCGAAAAATTTGATGTGTCCAAATCTTATATCCAAATTAAGATTGGTTTATCTTCTCGGCAAAAAATAATTGAAATTAACACTGAAACTTAGTATTAATTACTTTTTTGTTACTTTGCTGTTTAGTTGTGAATAGCTTCACTCAATGTATTCCCTGGTAGAGCCAGGGAACAAAAGCCAAAAACTCACAAAGCAGAATTTTTACTCTTGTGTAATACTAATATGTCTCGGCTGAGCTTTGACTCGTTCTATCCAAGCTTGGATAGCAGGAAATTGTGTCAAATCAAACCCACCTTCATCAGCTACATGAGTGTAAGCAAACAAGGCAATATCAGCAATAGTGTAACGATCTCCCACAAAAAAAATGTGAGAGGTTAAATGGTTTTCCATCAAGCTAAGTGCTGCATAACCCGGTTTACGTTTTTGCTCTATAGCTTCACGATATTCTTCAGCTTTACCCAAAATTGAAATCCAAAATCTTGAGGTAGCAATAAAAGGTTCATGGCTAGATTGTTCAAAAAACAACCATTGCAGCACTTGCGATCGCGAAAAGCGGTCGTAAGGTAAAAATTCTGTGCATTCACTTAGATACACCAATATGGCATTTGATTCAGCCAAGTATTTCCCTGGTTCAATTTCCAAAGTTGGTATCTTCCCGTTAGGATTTTTACTTAAAAATTCTGGTGTTTTAGTCTCGCCTTTCAAGATGTTAACTTCTACCCTATCAAAGGGCATACCCAGTTGTGTCAATAAAAGACGTATCTTATAACCATTCCCAGAAGGTAAAAAATCGTACAAACGCAGCGTTTCCATGCCAAAAGTATGTGAGGAATATGTTGAGAATTAAGGGTTCAAAATACAATATCTTACCAAATGATTTTCAAAAAACCGGATATTTTCTTATATTTTAGTTTCTGAGTGCAACGCATAATTATCTGCAAAAATAAAAAAAATTATTATTTATTTTCGGTAATTAGATGTTTAATTTTAGTCAGTGGTTGAGAATAAAAGTATGTGTGGAAGATTTACTTTAAACCAGCCAGCAACGGCTTTAGCCCATATTTTCCATGTTCAGCAAGTTCTGGATTTAGCAGCCGAATATAACATTGCACCTACGCAAATGGTGGCAACAGTGTTACATAAACTTGATAGTGATAAGCGGGAATTTCAGCAATTACGTTGGGGATTAATTCCCTCATGGGCGAAAGATTCAGGAATAGGAGCGAAACTGATCAATGCTAGGGCGGAAACTGTTGCCGAAAAACCGTCTTTTCGGTCAGCTTTTAAGCACCGACGCTGTTTAGTGCTAGCTGACGGCTTTTATGAATGGCAAAGGCAACAAGGTAAAAAACAGCCGTTTTATTTTCGTCTTCAAGATGGGCAACCTTTTGGCTTCGCGGGGTTGTGGGAGACTTGGCGAACGCCTTCCAATGAAGAAATAACTTCTTGTACAATTTTGACAACGGCAGCTAATGAACTACTGCAACCTATCCACGATCGCATGCCAGTGATTTTAGAGCCACAAGATTACGATTTATGGCTAGATCCTCAAGTGCAAACGCCCCAACCACTACAGCAACTATTGCGTCCCTATCCAGCACCAGCAATGACTGCTTACCCAGTTAGCACCCTAGTAAACAACCCTCGGCATAACAGTCCAGAATGCATCATGCCCATTAGTGGGGACTAGACTGGGGCTGTATACTATGGACTAGAGAAGAGTTTTTTCAATATCCAATACCCATCCCTAATCTTCAAATAGCTACACAAACACAGAGGCACATATGCCAAGAACGCAAAAAAACGATAATTTTGTTGACAAATCCTTTACAGTGATGGCGGATATCATCCTGAAGATCCTGCCAGCAAACAAAAAAGCCAAAGAAGCATTTGTTTATTACCGAGATGGCATGTCAGCCCAGGCAGAAGGGGAATATGCTGAAGCATTGGAATACTATGAAGAAGCTCTAACACTAGAGGAAGACACCAATGATCGCGGTTATATTCTCTACAACATGGGGCTGATTTATGCCAGCAACGGCGACCACAGCAAGGCTTTAGAGTTGTATCATCAGGCAATCGAGTTAAACCCACGCTTACCCCAAGCCTTGAATAATATTGCTGTGATTTACCACTACCAAGGCGAAAGGGCTAAAGAAGCTGGGGATAATGACGGCGGCGAAGCTTTATTTGACCAAGCAGCAGACTATTGGATTAGAGCTATTCGCATGGCTCCCAACAACTACATCGAAGCTCAAAACTGGTTGAAAACCACTGGGCGATCGCAAATTGACGTATTCTTTTAGTCATCAGTCATTAGTCCTACCCTAAGGAAAGCCGCCCTTTGGGCGTCTATGTCATTTACTAATGGATTAATGACTAATGACCAATGACCAATGACTAGTGACTAATGACAATTTATGATTGACCGTGAACAAGTTCGCAAAGTTGCTAATCTCGCTCGTTTAGAATTGACCCCAGAAGAAGAGGAACAATTCACTTCTCAGCTAGGAAATATTCTAGATTATGTCCAACAGATGAATGAGCTTGACGTCAGTAATGTTACCCCGACAACAAGGGCTATTGATGTCAGTAACGTTACTAGAGACGATGAATTACAACCATATCCCGATAGAGAAGCAATCCTTAACAGTGCGCCTGAACAAGAAGGCGAATTTTTCAAAGTACCAAAAATTCTCAACGCTGAGTAGTCAATAGTCCAAAGTTTAAATATTGACCATTGACCAAATAATTATTAATTCATATAGCGGTTTTCACCTAGTGAGGTACTAGCGAAAATTTCTGCGGGAGAGGAACCCGCCTACAGAGCTTTTCGCTAATTGCAATTATGAATTAGTAATTATTAATTATGAATTATTAGTTATGAATTATTTTGACTCTTGACCAAGGAGATAATTATGGGTTTAGGAATCCTTAAAGATGGTCAGTGGATATCTCAACGAGAGCAAGAAGACTCTAAAGGTAGATTTGTTCGACCATCAACAACTTTCCGCAATCAAATTACAACTGATGTTTCTAGTGATTTTAAAGCTGAACCAGGGCGCTATCATTTGTATATTTCCTGGGCTTGTCCTTGGGCATGTCGCACTGCAATTATGCGCCAGTTGAAAGGGCTGGAAGATGTCATTGGTTTATCGGTAGTTGCTGCGGAAATTGATCAAAATAGCTGGGAATTTACCGATGAACCAGGGAGCATTCCTGATACGGTCAATGGCACTCAGTATCTATGGCAACTTTATTTAAAGGCTGATTCTAACTACAGTGGACGAGTGACAGTTCCAGTTTTGTGGGATACTCAAAAACGAACAATAGTTAATAACGAATCCCGCGAAATCATTCGGATGCTCGATACAGAATTCAATGCTTTAGCTAAACAAAATATTAGCTTTTATCCAGAACATTTACAAAAAAGAATTGATGAAACGATTGATGCAATTTATCAACCAATAAATAACGGTGTGTATCGTGCGGGCTTTGCTACTACTCAGTCAGCTTATGATGAAGCTGTAACGGAATTATTTGCGGCTCTTGACCACTGGGAAAAAGTATTAGGAAATCAGCGCTATCTTTGCGGAAATCAAATTACAGAAGCGGACTGGTGTATGTTTACTACCTTGTTCCGCTTCGATGTAGTTTATTATGTGCATTTTAAATGCAACTTACGTCGGATTGTAGATTATCCCAATCTGTGGAATTATCTCAAAGAACTCTATCAGCTGCCGGGAGTTAAGGAAACTTGCAACCTTGACCATATCAAACGACATTATTACAGAAGCCATCCCCAAGTTAATCCAACTCGGATTGTGCCAAAAGGGCCGCTGATTGATTTTGACGCACCACATAATCGTGAGCAAATTAGTGCATAAGCATAATTTGTATTGCGCTTAATTAGTTTTAAATTCAACCTCAAATTTCTACCGTTTTACGTGAGCTCAGTAGGCCATTTAGTCATTTGAAATGCGTCAGATTAGGATAATCTTCTTTGATTTATGACTCACGGCTTACAACCTATTGGTCACGCTTAGCTTCACTCTGATTTTTATACTTTGAGCTGTGTCTTGTCGGTTGTGCGATCGCACTACCTCGATATTCAGACTATGAAATAGGTTGCACATTCATTTCTAATTGCCACACTGCAACTGGTTTTTCCCAAGCTTCCTCCCATTTTTGAGCAATAAGTGGTTTGGCTGTTTGCCCCATTTGCCATCCCTTGGCGATCGCGCCCAGAAGTGGAGATAAGACTTCAGGTTGGAACAGCGTGATGCTAATCAAGGCATTGGCGATCAGCATACTTGCAAGCGGTAGCTGAAACTGTGCCAGGTAGAAGGCTTGCAAACCAATTTCACCGATTTCACTGGTGTCGAATCCGGTAATAATGTGCCAAATATCGTGGGTTTGTTGCCAGCGATTTTCAACATAACTGGTATCCGAATCAATTTCGACTTCAGCCGCCAATGTCTGAAAACCTGACTGTTTCAAACTGCTAGCATAGGTGTAGCCCAACGAGTCCTTGGGATACTGCAACAGGGCTTCCAAATCATGCGGGGGAGCCATATAGCGTTCTGCAATTATTTCAGCGACTTCTGGTTTTACCTTCATTGCTTCAACGGCAACATGGAAAGCATGAGTGTTAACCAAACCAGTGCTCAACTTTCCAACTGCACCCAGATTTCCACTGTCGTCGATCAGCAGCGTCAAGAATGCTTTTGTTGCTTTTAACATCCGAAAAAAGTTTTTGGCGATTGCCCACATCTGTCCGCTCGTATTACCTTTGACTGGTTGCAAATACTCGGAATTCATAGACTGCATATAATTACCTCCGCCAGGTGGAATTGAAGTAAGATATGAACAATGTTCACATCTCTATAATATGAACATTGTTCACTTTTTGCAAGGATGATTTTTGGCGATGGTAAATGATCTTCAAAAGCCAGCAAAAATGCGGCGGCAACCAAAGCAGGTACGCAGCCAGGAGCGCGTCCAATATATCCTTAGTGTTGCCGAGCAGCTATTTATCGAACGTGGCTACGATCAGACCACAACAAGAGCGATCGCAACTCATGCAGAAGTACCCATTGGCTCGCTCTACCAGTTCTTCCCTGACAAAGAAGCGATTCTTAAAGCTTTGGCAAATCATTACTTTGAGCAGGAATATCACCTGTTTGTAGAACTTCATACCGAACTAGCAGAAGCCCCAATTGCGGTCTATGCTGAGCGCATGGTTGATGCTTTTGACCAGTTTGCAACCGATCATCCCGGTTATCGTGCGGTATTAGAACAATTGATCGATCTGATGGTAGTAGCAGATATCAATACCCTAGATACTTACGACCCACAGATTATTAAAGAACTTGCTCATTTTTTAGAACAGCGAAACCCATCTTTAGATAGAGCAAAGTGTGAATTAATTGCCACAACTATTGTGAAAGCTGTCAACGAGTTGCTATGGCTCTCTCTTACCCGTGATCAAATCTTCCGCGAACAACTCCTAGCAGAAACGAAAACATTGATTACAGCATACCTGCAAGCCTACCAAATTTAGGCACTACCCATACAATTTTGAAAAAAGAATGCGACAGATAGACCACTGTAGAGACGTTGCATTGCAACGTCTCTAGATTTAGCGAGTTTTTATGAGAATAAATGCCTAAAGATTCATTTTTCTCAATAAAATTGTTTATTGATGCTGAAAGTAAATATCGAGTTATGTCTAGAATTAAGGATTAAATTATCAGATTTACACAAAAAATTTGAATACTTAAATAATTCATAAGTAAGTTTAAGATTTGCAGTAAATTGAATAACATAGAGAAAATATGCGGTTAAAGGTATTAAATGGAGCCATTACAGAAGCAGATTATGACGTTGAGCCATAAACTGGATGCCCTCTACCAAATGATTGAGCAACTTGAAACAAAAGTTTCTCAAGCTTTATCAGAGTGTTCCTTAGCAAAAACACAACAAAGGGATAATTATCAGGAAAATAGTGAGGCTGGACGTTACCCTTTAAAGGGAAATATCAGTTCTAAGTCAGATTTAGAACACAAGGATGTATTGACAGATGGTATTTATCTAGACTTGAATCGTCAAGCTGGAGATCAAAGCTTAACACCAGAAATTCAAATACAAAGACTGACAGCGCAATTAACAGCAGCATACAATCGCATTGCAGCCCTAGAAGAACAATTACTCAGAGAAAGAATTCACTAATTAGTCAATAGTCAATATTTCAAAGATTTACCGGAAGCTGTTTTAGTCCGGTAGTTTTGTTATTGGCTATTGACTAGACACAAACGTTCAAATTGGTTTTCAATGGCTGCCAAAAGTTGACTTTGCTGCCAATCGTAGCTAAGATGGGCGGCTATGCAAGCGGCTCCAGCGCCCATACCTTCTTTCACAAAGCCCTGCTCATAAGCTTGGAATTGAGGATAACGAGAATCAGCAAAACTCAGTTGAGTTGCTAATAGAGGAGGAGTTCCTCCACTTTGAGTTAGGCTACTTTTGGCTAAGCTGAGGGCTAAATCAACCGTACCACCAGTAAGGTCTTCTGCTACCCAACGAGTTGTACCTACAACTACTTCTGTTGGTTGCCATGATAAAGAGTAAGCTTGAGCGATCGCACTCATCAAAGCATAAACCGCCAGCATTTGCGTCCCGCCAGCCAGCAAAACGCCACAACTACGACTAGCAGCGATCGCCATCCCAGCTACCACCACTTGCATCGGATCGCCCACTGCGGCAACAAGTTGTAGAGGATCTAAAGAATTTTGGATTTTGGATTTCGGATTTTGGAGATCTATCTTCCCCTCTGTTACTCTCATCTTCTCCAACCCCGCTTGTACTATCGCCCACTTTTGCGCGTGATTACAAACAGGATGGCTACTATTGACTTTTCCCGCTGCTTCTATACCCAAGCCAGTTAAAATCGCTAGGGCGGTTGTAGTGCCTCCAACGACGCACTCACCTAAGACCAAATATCCTTGTTGAATATTGCTAGCAAGGCTTTCTCCCCACAGTAATCCTTGCTCTAACAAATGGCGTACCGTTGTTAATTCCATAGCAGCGCCTTCACTTAAACACCTAGCAGGAGTGCCACCCAAATCAATTGCTGGCACAGCAGGAGATTGAGGTAAACCAGCATTAAATAAATAAACTGGTATCTTGAATGCCTCAACAACAGCGCGAGAAATCAGCACAGGCGAAGCCCCCGCCGCCAGTGGTGGAAGGGGATATTGAGGCTTTCGTGCAGAACCGTAATACAAAAACTCGGCATCAGCACAAGCAGTATATTTGCGATCTTCAGGAGTTCGACCGGCGGCTGAAATTCCTGGAATCAAACCAGTTGCAGTAAATCCTAAAACGCAGGTAAATACAGGTAAACAACTGCGATGCCGTCGCAGCCATTCTTCACCCTGTTCTATTTGGGTATAAATACGAATCATAAGTTAAGGGTCAAGGGTTAAGGGTCAAGGGTCAAAGTTAGCTACTCTGGACTTTTGACTTTTGACTCTGGACTTTGGACTAACCTTCATAATCCATGAGGACTTGTACCCAATTTGGCGGGCGAGGAATGGGATTTCCCAAGCGATCAAAAAGTAGCCATGCTGCTAGGTGTACCACAAATAGGTAAACAAAGTTGTTGAGTATGATTAAAGCGATCGCGCCTACTTGAATTAAAAATACACTAGGACTCGCTAATAAACCTAGCTTCAGAAATATCCACTCGATGAATTCCGTCACCTGGGTAATCAAATAAATCCACAGGTCTTCACCCGACAACACAGACAGCAACCATAGCCGAAAAAAGACCCCTAAAGTACCTAGCAGCGTACCCAAGATGATGGAAACAATCCAGGGAACACGACGACGATACCAAGTCGCCCCCAAAAGCACACCCATAAACCCAAAGGGCATGATAAATAGTAAACTACGAAATGGCCCCATCAGTACTGCCAGCAGTAGCCCAGAGGTGAGAGCTGCCATCCATGCCGCTCGTTTACCCCAACGCAGATAAACTAGAGCGATCGGTATTGGAAAAAAGATCCGTAATAATGGGCCCAGCGGAAAATAGAAATTAATAAACCAAATCAAGCTAGCAGTACTAGCTAAAAATGCTGTTTCCACCATTCTTAAGGGCGCATCCGATTTTAATTGGGGATGCGTCAACTGCGCTTGTGTATCTGACCATTGATTTAGGGAAGCTTGGGATTCAGTCGATGGATCTTTCTCCGGCTCATCTGGCAGAGAATCTAAAATGCTCATATTCTGACAAGTTGTTAAACTATCATTCTTTCCAAAGCTGACAAATCGGGAATACAAATAGTGTCCGGATCCCGTTTAATCAACCCTTTTTTTTCTAATCTTGTCAATACTCGTGTCACTGTTTCCCGCGCCAATCCACTCAAACTACTCAATTCTCGGTGAGGTAAATTAGGAATTTCGGTGCCTGTATGCCCTTTTTTTCCTTGACCTTCTGCCAAAAATAGTAATGTGTCTGCCACCCGCGATTGGCTATCAGATTCCCGCAACCGCAAGCGGCGATTTACTTGCCGCAAACGTCGTGCCATCAGTTGCGATAATCGGACTCCCGCCAAGGGTTCTATTTGAAGTAACTTGACAAAATCCTGAGCAGGCATACTACCAATCACCGTAGGGGTAAGAGTAATTACATCGGTAGATCGAGGTACTTCATCTAAAGCCGCCATTTCACCAAATAATTCCCCCTTACCGAGAATATTCAGCGTTACCTCTTTGCCTTCCATGTTGTAGGTGCGAATTTTGACCCATCCATCCCCAATAAAATACACAGAACCACCCCAGTCATTTTCTAGCAGAATCACTTGATTAGCTGGGTGAGTACGGGTAACAAGATGGGTCAGGGCTGGTTCCACAACAGCTTCGGGCAACCCTTGGAAAAAGGGAGCCGACGTGATCATCCAAGGATTAGCGGGTGCCTGCAAGCTATATCGGTCTTCCATTACAACATCTTTATTTAAGCGGCTATATACATAAAAAACAAGAACACCATTTTCAGCCTAAGCTATCAAAGCACAGCCCCTTTCAAAGATAAAACTAAACTATCCTACACAAGAAAGCGACAAGAACGTTTTTCTAAACAACCTTTTATAGGTTTACAAAAAAGTCAAAGTTTTGCAAAAAGTTGTTTATGACCCGCTGAAGTGTTTCTAAGCGGCTAGCTGCACTGCAAATTTGGTTACTTAAAAATATAGACAGACAAAATCAATGATACTCAAGCTAGTAAATTTTTGCTCACGTATTTTAGCGGTTATCAGTAATAAAGAACTAGGTAAAACAAACCATTTTGCTATCTAATTACCGAAACGGTGCTGAGTATTGTTAGCGTAGCAGGGCATGGCCCGTGCTAAGTAAAGACGAAGCTACCGAAGTTCTGAGCGCGATGTTGCCTCTCGGCAGTAGTAATACAGACCATCAGACTTCTCTTTGCCCATGCGGTTGTCTCCTCAGCATTGATGAGATACTCAGCATTACTTAATTTATAGGTATACTATTTAGCTTAGTAACCGTCGAAGTAGTATTTACTGAGGTTATCAATTTGGTATCGGTATTCCAGCGTTCATTAACAAAGGCAGTTTGCTTGATTGTTGCATTTTTTTCTATGTTTTATGCTATTAAGTCCGTGTGGTTGTAACATTGGCTATTTAGTGAAAGAACACAGTGCCGTGTAAACTGCCGCGCTAGCGGAACCGCGGAATATTGTGTGTATCCCCAGACTACAATTAGCTGTCAAGCTAATCTTCTAGACCAGATGCTAATTAACGATTACTAAGACTCCCATCAATCGATAACATAATGGCAGTCAGAAGTTTAAGCAGCGGTGAAACAGCTCTGTACCCCTAGGTCGAAGCAAGCTAAGCGCAGCATCGACCACAGGAGAAAAGCTTTTACCACTCAACACTTCGGTAATTGTGAAGTAATTCCCACACTGGTTGACGTACAGTTCTAGCTAAGGTGATTTAAAGTGACTTTCCGCGCAGATGAAACTCAAAAACTGATTGCAGACATTGACAACTTACTTACCAGCGGTGGTAAGCGCCTATCTAGGTTGCTGTCTGGTCAGGCGCAAGAGCCTAAAGAAGTTTTACAACGAATTCGTGAATTCTTAGTTAAGCTACAAGATGAGGCATTAGAAAGCGCCACTCAAAATCAGTCTTCTGGACAGCTAGTATCGCCTTTGTTGGCGAGATTTATCGATCAAGGTAACAACCAGTCTTCACTATTAGAAGACGAACCCGATCAAGAGCAGAGTACTGTTGGGGCAGAACAATTAAAGAGTGAATTTTCTGGATTAATACAGCCCTTGCGAGCAGAATTAGAAGGGTTATTGCAAGAGCGAGCAGCTCTCGTCCAAGAAATTAGACAGCTAGAGCAAAGGCGATCGCAAAACTACTCTTTAGCACAGCAGTTGGCAAAACAGGAGCAGATGATTTCTGAGTTTTTACAGGTACTCATGAGTCGCCTTGTGCCAATAACACCACACTTAGCACAGAATTTAACAGATTCTCCCAGTTTCTCAAAAACAAGCAATAGCGCGAACCTAGAACTAGCAACCTGCGAGCCACAACCTTTGTTAGAGTCACCAGATCGCGTCGAACGGTTAACGCAGTTGTCCAAGGAGTTAGATCAACGCTTACTATCACTAGATGGGACTGTAAATGTTGTTTTTGAGGCACTACAACGCAACATTAATACATATCACGAATCTTTATCGCAAGCACTAGCAAGAATGCATAGCAAAGGAGTGCAAGGCGAACAATTGATGACGAGTTTTCTCAACAATGTGACCCAGTATTTGCAGCAACAATCCTCTACTCAGCCATCTTTCCCCAGTTTGGAAGCTGAAACACCAGTTCCATCACCATCATTAGCTGATTTAGTAGCAGTACCAACTGCTAGCAGTACTGAGGTTGTACCCCAAGCTTCAGATTTTATCCAACCAGAAATATCCTCTCTGGTAATTAATTCCGATCAACAAGATACTGCCAACATAGAGGATTTAGATGCTGTACTATTGCAACTTGGTGTAGACTCGCCTGAATCTGATGCAAACTCAACTGAATTACAGCAAGATAATTTTGAGTTAGGTGATGAAGTAGACCAACTTTATGCCAGTTTGTTTGGTACTAGCAATGTTATAGGCTCACCATCAGCGTTGGGTATCGCTGAAAGCTCACCTCAACCCCCAACCAATCAACTGCAACAAGCGGATTCTGCAATTACAATGCCAGATCCTTGGTCTGATGTGCCAGAGGCGGGTTTTTTAGAGCTGAACAACCCTAACCTAGAAGAAACCCAAGAGGAGCCAGTACAAGCCACAACATCATCACAGTCACAACAGCCATTGTTTGAAGAGGATACTTTTCTAGCCGCACCTGTTGGTTTCTTTACCTTGCCCCAAGAAGAAGTTTTGGCAATAGACAGTTTACCTGTGCAACTCCGTGTTCAGCCAGCCATTGCTGATACAATTACAACTTTGACTGATTTATTGACGGATGCAGGCAGTGAGCAGCAACAGTTGGAAGTATCATCTTCTGTGAATAATCCAGTAACTACAGAATCAGAGGGAATTGCGCGTGACTTGCCAATTGCCACATCGGAAGTCGTAATTCACGATGACACTCAAGAACATTTTTTAGATTATTATATTCCTGCTTCGCCACACGAAAATTTACTTTCTTCTGAGGAAACTCAGACTCCTTCTTTACCTAATATTTCCTTGAATGAACAGCAGTTGCAGCAATTAGATCAGGATTTGGCTAACTTTGATCGGCAACTAAATTCTGAGTCACAGCCTGCCACTAACTTAGATAATTCTCAGGAAGTAGTTGGTAAAAAGCAAGACACGCACCGCTCAACTTCTCCTCAAGCTGAATCTCAGTCCAGGCAGTTATTGCCAGAAATGCAGACACCAGAAAATTCTGCAACTCCTGCTGTGTCTTACTTGGCAGAGCCTCAGACAGAAGCTAACTTAGACATTAGATCAAAAACTGAAAAAAAAAAGCAAGTCACAAATCCTGTTCAGGAAAGCTTTTCAAGTTCAATTTCCAACTCAATAAATAATCCAGAAATTCAACTCAATGTTCTAGAATCAGTCTGGTATTTAGGAATTGATTTGGGTACAACTGGAATTTCGGCAGCACTGTTAAATAGTTCCAATTTTGTTGTGTATCCTATTTACTGGTCAGCAGAAAAACAACCGGGAACAACTTCCTTTCAGCAATCGTTTCGCTTACCAGCAGAGGTTTATTTACCTGCGGCTTCTGTGCCTCATGGAGAAAATGAAAGCATTGAAGCACAGGAACAAACAGCACCCGCGGCTGTTGCTCAGGAGAAAGTCCCTGACCACTCAGCTACTATTTCAGCACCAGATCCAACGAACAATCTTTACTCGGCGCAGTTGAAACCCTATTTGCAAGTAGCCATTCCCTACAAGAGTGAACAACAAAAATGGGAACCTGTGTTGCAATTAAATGAATTTTCTGCTGGCCCTTTGATTTGGGTTGTCAGATCGCTCTCGAAGCTGCTATTGACTCTCAAGTGCGATCGCACCAGTACCACCCCTGGTTTAGTTGCGGCTGCTGTTGGTATTAACGAACAAACTTTTCCAAAGATTATTAATAACATTGCTGGTGTGATCTGCACCTGCCCATCTAGCTGGTCGGAACAATATCGCTTCAATGTGCGGGAAGCTGTATTAACTAGCAAACTTATCCAACATCCCCAACAAGTCTTTTTCGTTGAGGAAGCGATCGCTAGTCTATTGCCGCAACTAGATAGTGCTAACGGTGAACAAGTACAATTAAGTGAGCGTCAGGGTTTACGTCCGACAAGAACCAGCGAACATCCTCTTGTTGGTAACACCCTCGTGATTAACATTGGAGCAACTGCAACAGAAATGTTACTGGTAGATTTACCAGAAAGTCTGGTGCAATTGACACATAATGATTTCATGCTCCACAGTTTTGCCTATGCAGGTAAAGGCATTGAGCAAGACATTATCTGCCAACTGTTATTACCACCAAAATCTCGGCAATCACGCGTAGAAACACAAGGCGATAGCAAAACTATCAGCAGTAACCCTTGGCAATGGCAACCAGCTATTCCTGGTTTAGACCAAATGCGCTGGCATAGTTTGGGGTTAGAAGAATTAGAATTACCTAGAGTTGGGGAACCAGATATCACCGCTCGCATTCGGCTCCAGCAGCGTCTAGAGAGTTCCCTTCTGGGACAGGCGGTATTGGATGCAGCGCTTGCTCTGAAGCTAATTTTGCAACACCAAGACTCTTTTACCCTGGAATTAGCCGATCAGCGGTGGATTTTGCAGCGAAGAGACTTAGAAAGCCAGGTGTTTATCCCGTTTGTCCGCCGCCTGAACCGAGAATTCAATAAGTTATTGGTAGCTCGTGGTATACCCACAGAAGCAATTAATCAAGCTATCCTCACTGGTGGCGTAACTTCTGTAGGAACGGTGAACCGTTGGCTACGGCAAAAACTCCCCAACGCTAAGATTATTCAAGATTTATATCTTGGCGAAAATGGCGCTCCTTGTTGTAGTCAGGTTGCTTATGGTTTGGCGATGCTACCTTTGCATCCCCAGGTTTTAGAAATACCCAGGCAACAGTATACTGATTATTTCCTGTTCACAGAATTACTGCGGCTTCTGCCAGACAGACCCCTATCTTTCGGTGAAATTATCCAGTTATTCGAGAGCCGTGGCATTAATACCCGGACTTGTCAGCAACGCTTACTGGCTTTCTTGGAGGGTGAACTACCTCCAGGTTTGATACCTTCGGTGATAGACTCAACCTGGCTCACCCACAGTTCTCAGGGAAATTCTGACTACAAGGCGATCGCCAATGCACCACTTTTTGAAAAACAAGGTAGTCTCACCTATCGTCCGAATTCTCAACAACTGTTTTGTCTGCGTCACTATCTAGATATGATCAAAGCTAGCAATCAACAGTCATTGGAGGAACCTTATACGGTGAATTTCGTTTTAGAGGTTGATCATTAAGAATAATGTCTCAGGACAGTCTGATCTTCAAGAAATATGCAAACCACAACGCGCAGCCTTGCCAGTAAAACTAATTTTTACTCCTAAGTCCGCGCGTTATTCTAACATTTGTTGTTTTTATTTTAAGAAATAAAACTAGAAATTTAAAATCTACCACTTTAATTGTAAGATTCTGTAAACTTTAAGGTTTCGGTTTTTAGCTGGTTACAATATTGTCTATATTAACACTCAGTAGAAACTCAGTAGAAACGACAAAACAAGTAAAAACCGAATAAAAATCATGTCTATGTCTACTTTTACTACTGACACAAAAAGCCCTGTTGTGGATCAGTTAGCACTTGTGAATCATCTTCATTCAGTTAATCTCTTACAACAGCCTTTACACCCCTCAACTGTAAGCACTACAAAACGATTAATTGATATTCTGGGAGCCATTGTCGGACTGAGTATCACACTTATAGTAGCAATTCCTGTAGCGATCGCTACTGTTTTTAAAGATCCAGGCCCAATATTTTATTCTCAAATTCGCTGCGGTCTGCATGGAAGATCCTTCCGCATGTGGAAATTCCGTTCCATGATCGTCGGTGCTGATAAACTCAAGCATTTAGTCAAAAACCAAGCCAAAGGTCACATCTTTAAATCTGTTGACGATCCTCGTATTACTCCTGTTGGCAAATTTTTACGCCGCACTAGCTTGGACGAATTACCCCAATTTTGGAATGTTTTGGTGGGAGATATGAGTTTAGTTGGTACTCGCCCACCCACCCCTGATGAAGTTATGCATTACGAACCGCACCACTGGGAAAGATTGCGAGTCAAACCAGGTATAACCGGAGAATGGCAGGCTCATGGTCGTTCTAGCATTAAAGATTTTGAAACCATTGTCAGCATGGATATAGCTTATCAGCGCAAGTGGTCTGTAGCTTACGATCTGAGTCTGATTCTTAAAACTATCTGGGTGGTATTAAAAAAGAATGGTGCTTATTAAGTTGTTTTAACTCTCATACTGATTCAAAATTCAACAGTTTAAATCCAAGAATTTTTGGAATTCTTGGATTTAAACTGTTTAACCCTTAACCCCGCTACCAGTTTCAGTGGGTACAATATAACGTTGTAAAAATAAAAATAGTAGTAGTACTGGAGCGATCGAAATTATTGAGCCAGCGGCTACCAATCGCCAGTCAAGAGAAAACGTACCTGCTAGTTTTGCAACTCCTAAAGGTAGAGTGTATAAATTTTCGTCTTGGATGACAATTAAAGGCCACAAAAAGTCACTCCAAGCGCCAATAAATACAAAAATAGCTAGGGTAACTAGTGCTGGGCGAATTGCTGGTAACATCACATGCCACCATAAGCCTAACTCAGAACTGCCATCCATACGGGCAGCTTCTTCTATTTCTTTAGGGACACTCATAAAAGCTTGCCGCAATAGAAAAATGCCAAAGGCAGAAGCTAAACTAGGAAAAATCATCCCCAAATAAGTATTTCTCAAACCCAACTGAACCGTCAAAATGTAGAGGGGAATCATCACAATCTGGAAAGGAATCATAATTGTAGAAACGATCGCAATAAAAATCCAGTCTCGCCCTACAAACGACAGTCTTGCCAACGGGTACGCAGCTAAAGCGCAAAATAATAGGTTCAAGCCAACAGTCAGCATAGATACTACGGTACTGTTATACAAGTACTGTCCAAAAGGTAGAGAGTTCCACACGCTAGAGAAGTTATCAAGTGTGGGTTGACTTGGTAGTAACTGCGGTGGCGACTGCAATATATTTTCTGTTGGCGATTTTAAAGCTGTGCTGATTAGCCATAGTAATGGAAAGAGTGTTACTAGTGCGATCGCTCCCAATAATGCATACATTCCAAGAATTTGTAGTCGTGAATTTTGGATTTTGAAATTAACCATCTGACTAAATTTGCGGATTTTACTTTTTATGCCTATTGGACGTATTTTGTGATTAGAAAAAGGTGTACGTGTGGCGTGCGATGAGATTGAGAGACAACTGTTGTGCAAGGCTACTGTTTTTTAAGAGTTAACCCAGCCAGTTTCAGTAAAAACATTTTTTAACGGTTTATCCCAAGGTTCAATAGGTAGTTGGGGTAAATAGGCAAAATTAAATACAATTCCTATGGTTGGTTTTGTAACCCACTCAGTTGAACTGAGTAGGCGATCGTAATATCCTCCGCCATAGCCTAGGCGATATCCTTGATGGTCACAAGCAACACTGGGGACAAGAATTAGATCCACTTCAGCAGATTCAACTTTTGCAGTGTTGGGATGGGGTTCGGTAATTCCATAAGCGCCAGTTTGCACAGAATCTTCAGGTGTCCAAATATGCCAATGAAGGGACTTACCAACACAGCGAGGAAAACCCCAACGGTATTTAGTATCTGCAAATAGTGGACTGAGGTCAGGTTCTTGACGAAAGCTGAAGTAAGCAAGTATTGTTTTTGCTTGGGTGAACAAAACAGAAGTTTGCAGATGAGAGCAGATGCGATCGCTTTTTTCTCTCCACTCTCGGACGGGCATTGATTGACGTGTTTGGAGCAGATGACGACGTAGTTCTACTTTACTTAATTGAGGATCAATGTTGTCCATAAAATTCATGATATCAAAACAAATAAGGTGGGCATTGCCCACCTTACACCACCCTACATTAGTACTTGTTATGCAGCGTGTTGACGATACCATTCAATCGTATTCTTTAGCCCTTCCTGGAAGCTTACCTGAGCGGTGAAATTGAAGGCTTGCTTTGCCCGTTCTGTATCTAAACAGCGGCGGGGTTGACCATTGGGTTTGTCAGTTTCCCAAACAATTTTACCGTCAAACTCCATCAGTTCGCAGATGAGTGTAATTAAATCGCGGATGGAGATTTCATAACCCGTGCCCAGGTTAACTGGTTCCAAGTCGTTGTAAAATTGAGTACCCATGACAATTCCTCGTGCCGCATCCTCTGAGTATAAAAACTCGCGGGTAGGACTACCATCACCCCAAACTGGGAGCTGCTTTTCTCCTTTAAGTTGGGCTTCGTGAACTTTACGAATCAACGCTGGAATGACGTGGGAACTTCCGGTGTCAAAGTTATCTTCTGGGCCGTATAAATTTACTGGCAACAGATAAATGCCATTAAAATCGTACTGCTGGCGGTAAGATTGCAATTGGACTAAAAGCGCTTTCTTAGCAATTCCGTAGGGAGCGTTGGTTTCCTCTGGATAGCCATTCCACAGGTCATCTTCTTTAAATGGCACTGGGGTGAATTTGGGATAAGCGCAGATTGTGCCAACACAGACAAATTTTTCTACTCCAGCTTGATAGGCAGCATGAATTAGCTGGGTTCCCATGATCAAGTTATCGTAGAATAACTCTGCGGGTTTTTCCCGGTTAAGACCAATACCACCGACGTGAGCAGCTAGGTGAATAATTATGTCTTGTTGGTCAACTGCACGTTGGCAATTTTCCCATACACGTATATCACACTGACGCGATCGCGGTATTGTAATCTTGTCATGGTCGGCCCCTGCCTTACACAGCTGATCTATCACCTGACGACCTAAAAACCCCGCTCCACCGGTGACGAGAATCCGTTTACTTTGTAGTTCTAAGGCAGTCATATTGTTATCCTCAGCAGTGTGAATCAAAAGTGGAGAGCGCCCAGTTCTTGACGAGTAGTAGCAATATCATGTGGAAATTGAACACCATTCCCATTGGGTAAGGTGTGACCCAAAGCCTGTAAATCTGCTTCCACCATCAGAGCAACTAGTTCTTTAAAAGTTACTGACGGTTTCCAGCCTAACTTCTGCTGTGCCTTGGTAGGATCGCCAATCAGCAAGTCCACTTCAGATGGACGAAGATACCGCTCATCAAACTCTATATAATCTTGCCAGTTAAGATTTACATAACCAAATGCCAGTTCCAGGAACTCCTTAACTGAGTGAGTTTCACCAGTAGCAATTACGTAATCGTCTGGCTGCTCTTGCTGCAACATCAGCCACATTGCTTTAACGTAATCCTTCGCATAGCCCCAATCTCGCTTGGCGTCAAGATTACCCATGAAGATTTTTTTCTGCTTACCTGCAACAATTCTGGCTACTGCTCTGGTAATTTTGCGGGTTACAAAGGTTTCACCTCGTCGTGGTGATTCGTGGTTAAAAAGTATACCATTGCAAGCAAATAAACCGTAAGATTCGCGGTAGTTTATTGTTTGCCAGTGGGCGTAAACTTTAGCACAAGCGTAAGGACTGCGTGGATAAAACGGTGTTGTCTCGCTTTGAGGTACTGCTTGTACCAAACCATACATTTCCGAAGAACCCGCTTGATAAAACCGCACTTGAATTCCAGTACGTCCTTGATAGTCACGAATTGCTTCTAACAAACGCAGTGTTCCCATTCCTACTGCATCCACCGTGTATTCTGGTGAATCAAAGCTAACTCTTACATGGGATTGAGCGCCCAAGTTAAAAATTTCTGTTGGCTGAACTTCTTCTAAAATACGGCGCAGCGTTGTACCATCCGTCAAGTCACCGTAGTGAAGAAACAACCGCACACCTTCTTTGTGAGGATCTTCGTAGATGTGATCGATGCGGTCTGTGTTAAAGGTAGAAGTTCGGCGAATTATGCCATGAACTTCATAACCTTGCTCTAGCAAAAACTCACTCAGATATGAACCATCTTGACCGGTAATACCAGTAATCAACGCTCGCTTCTGTTGCGTCATGCTCAATTATCCCTCGTTGTCTTCGATGAAAAAGTTACAGTCAATCTGATACAACCTAGCAGTTAATTGCTAAATTGCCTAATGGGAAACATACGAGTCCTAGTTGATATCAGAACTTTGCCGTAAATAAATATACTTAATAATAAGTAATTTAACAAGTAAACCTTATCTAAATTAAATAAATATTCCTGAGAAAGTGTGTATATTTTTTTGATTTTTGCTGAAACTTTATACAGCTTGGGTTTTTGTGAAGGCTGAATAAATTGGGTATTTAGATTGACCAGAGGCTATTTTGTTACTAAAAAGACCTTATGTGTGTTTAAAAATGAGAACACGGACGTAAATAATCTTATGTCGCAGTTCATTCGATAAAAGAATTATTGTTCTTTGGGGCATTAACTGCCCCACAAAATCACCCTAAGTAGTTTCTCAGTATGCTCCGTTATTTTTGGGCATAATGACCACATCGATAGTTTTCAAGATGATCCATAAATCGAGCCAAAGATTCCTAAATTGGACATAATGCAGGTCTATTTGGACTCGCCGAGGATATGGAATATCATTACGCCCAGACACTTGCCACAAGCCAGTGATTCCTGGACGAATTGTCAAAATCTCTTCGATGTGACAACCGTATTTTGGTAGTTCTTCCGCTACTAAAGGTCGCGGGCCGACAACACTCATATCCCCTTTTAAAACGTTCCAGAACTGGGGAAATTCGTCTAAGCTAGTAATTCGCAAGAATCGACCAATTTTTGTAATTCGGGGATCTTGCTTGAGCTTAAAACTGGTTTCAAATTCTTGCCGCAGCTGAGGGGATGTTTCCATCATTTGGATGAGAACTTCATCGGCATTGCTCACCATTGTGCGGAATTTAATACAATTAAAGCGTTTGTAGTTTTTGCCGACCCGTTCCTGGACGTAAAAAATCGGGCCTTCTGAGCTTAAAG
Source organism: Nostoc sp. MG11 (assembly GCF_014904695.1). Lineage (GTDB taxonomy): Bacteria > Cyanobacteriota > Cyanobacteriia > Cyanobacteriales > Nostocaceae > Komarekiella. Next base: position 98,483 of record NZ_JACXXN010000001.1, read on the forward strand.
CAATTAGCAAGGCCAAGATTAAGTAAATGGGGAGGAACAAAATCAACACCAACAACGAAAACAATATATCGAACAGTCGCTTGGCAAACTCTCCGTTTAAACCCTGAAAAGACAAACCTTTGGGTTTAACCCTAGGCGTCTTTGTTTTTTGACCACGTTTTAAGAAAGTACGCGATCGCTTGCCGGAGAGGAGTGAGCTCTGGGCAGTCATCATACTCCTTAACAATCCACACCACACATAGTCCCAATCTTAAAGCCAAAAGGAGGTGCTTCTGGAGGTAAATTGCCAAAAGCCTACAAAACAAATCAGCAAATCTAGACCATCACTCCCAGGAAGGTCTTTTTGCGTTGCACTTTTCTAAAAAATCTAGGTAGCGTTCTGCAAAGATTTGTGGCGAAAACTGCGCGGCGTGCGATCGCATATACTCAGGATTGAACAAACCCTCATGCATTTCAAACTTTTCCACTGCTGCAACTAAAGCTTCCTCTGTTTGTGTTCTGAAGAATACACCGGTTCCTGTATCCCCACAGGAACGAATATCTCGCACAGTTTCTAGAGCACCTCCTGCAGCATAAGCAATGACTGGAGTTCCACAAGCTTGCGCCTCCACTAAGGCAATGCCAAAATCTTCACAAGCTGCATACACAAACGCCTTGGCATTAGCCATATATTTTTTTACCACATTATCGGGTTGCCATCCTAGTATTTGAATATTAGGATTTGCTATCTTGCGAATTTGGTTCATTTCATCTCCTGTACCAATTACGACCAATGGTCGTTTTAGTTGATTAAAAGCTTTGACAATCAAAGATACTTGTTTGTAACTCACTAGCCGGGAAACTATGAGGTAAAAATCCTCTTTCTGAGGTAAAAATGGAAATTCCTCAATATTTACTGGTGGGTAGATGACTGTTGCTTCTCGCCGATAGCAACGCCAAATTCGACGAGATGTATACTGGGAGTTAGCAATAAAGTAATCAACGCGATTCGCGCTTAATACATCCCATTGGCGCAAACGATGCAATAAGTATCGCGTTACCCACCCAGGTAAACCACTACCCAGTTTGCTGTGGCGCAGATAATCAAAGGTCAAGTCCCAGGCGTAGCGCATAGGGCTGTGACAGTAGCAAATATGCAACTGTTCAGAAGTGGTGAGGATTCCTTTAGCAACAGCATGGGATGAAGACAGAATTACGTCATACTGCCGCACATCCAGTTGTTCAATCGCCAACGGCCACAAAGGCAAATATTTTTGTACACCGTTGCGGGCGTAGGGAAAGTGCTGGAGAAACGTGTTACCAATCTGACGCTTGTATAAATAACTTTCAGGATTGCTGGATTCAAAGTCGATGAGGGCATACAAATCAGCATTGATGTGATTCAAGATTTCCCGTACAACGAGTTCTGAACCGCCGGTGGCTTTAGGCGTCAGCCACTCATGAACCAAAGCATATTTCAAGGGCACAGCTAACTTGAATAGATGGAAAACACTTAGGTAATTTATGAGGTTAACTGAAAAGTTTCCCGTTGTGATTAATGAATGGGAAGCGCCCCAGATTAACTCTAAGACGTAATCCTCCACTCAGAGGTTCCAGAGGGATCTGTAACCTGATAACCTCAAATTGGGGATTGGGTATCGGGTATTGGGTATTGGGTATTGAGAAGAGTTTATTTTTTACCTCTTTCCCAGTTCCTAGTCCCCAGTCTCTAGTCCCTAGTCCCCCGACAACTAATATGGGAACTGGGAATTTATGCGAATTCTGATTATGGGTGGCACTCGGTTCATTGGTGTTTACCTGACTCAACTACTGGTGGAACAAGGACATGAGGTGGTACTGTTCAATCGTGGCAATCGTCCAGCACCTTCCTTGCCGGAAGTAGGACAAATTACAGGCGATCGCACTGACGCAACTCAACTAAAGGAAAAGTTATCACAAGAAAAGTTTGATGTCATTTTTGACAATAACGGACGGGAACTTACTGATACTCAACCACTAGCAGAAATTTTTCAAGAGCGCGTAAAACATTTTGTGTATATGAGTTCTGCGGGAGTGTATCTTAAATCTGATCAATTACCCCATGTAGAAGGTGATACCGTCGATCCTAAAAGTCGTCACCGGGGCAAACATGAAACAGAAGCTTATCTAACGCAATTGGGATTACCCTTTACCTCCATTCGGCCCACATACATTTACGGGCCCCGCAATTATAACGAGTTAGAAAGCTGGTTTTTTGACAGAATTGTGCGCGATCGCCCCATTCCTATCCCTGGTAACGGATTACATATTACTCAGCTAGGTCATGTGAAAGACCTAGCAAAGGCAATGACTCAGGTTATGGATAATGAACAGGCAGTTGGACAGATTTACAATGTCTCTGGCGATCGCTTTGTCACTTTTGACGGTTTAGCCCGTGCTAGTGCTGTTGCTGCTGGCAAGTCACCTGATGCTGTGAAAATTGTCCACTATGACCCGAAAAAGTTTGATTTCGGCAAGCGTAAAGCTTTTCCAATGCGGGTGCAGCATTTCTTTGCTTCAGTGAATAAAGCCATTACAGAATTGAGTTGGCAACCGGAGTATGATTTAATTTCTGGTTTACAAGACTCATTGGAGAATGATTATTTGGCTTCCGAGCGGGATAAGGCTGATGTCGATTTCTCTGTGGATGAGGAAATTTTGCAAGCGTTGTAAACAACACGATCAAGGCACAACAATGTTGTGCCTCTACTGATGCGATCGCCGCCGACGAGGCGTAGCCTATCGCACCCTCATACTTCATTGGGGTCAATGCCCAACTCTCGCAGTCGCGCAGCTAATTGCTCAACCCTTTGGCTTTTCTGTTCTATCTGTTCTACTGGAGTGGGAACCCAATTCCCAGTTGCATCTTACCAGCGTAGCCACAATCGCTCAATCCCTTGGTAGGAACCTTGCCATAGTCCTAAACCCAGCTGCAAACCAGGCATCCATACCCGTGGTGTACTTAAGTTCAACTCGCTGTAACGATCTGCAACTAGTTGGAAGGCTTGTAGCTTGTCGGTGTAGCGGTCAAACACAACGTAGTAGGGAACTCGCAAAACTCGCTTATAAACTTCCCACTTCGTCGGTGGTTGGTTAATTTCCCGCAGGGTTTGTCCTAAATCTTCTTTTTCAGTTCCAGGAGACAGCAATTCTACTGCTATAAAGGGAGCAACTCCTTCTTGCCAGATGACATAACTTAGACGCAAGTTCTGCTGTTCATAAATAGGACTTACGCACTGAAGCCTGAAACCCTGATCCCCTCTAACCCACGCCAGTCGCTCCACTTGGGGAGACCCCATCGCATGATTGCGTCTCCCCAACTCTTGGAGACGCTACTTCGCGTTGGGAGAAGACCGCGCTGGCTCCCCTTAAAAAGGCTACGGTGTACACACAAGTCTTTTAGAGTTGCCCCACAGGCTTTTGATCCCCCCAACCCCCCTTCAAAAGGGGGGCAAAAACCTCTCAAAGTCCCCCTTTTGAAGGGGGATTTAGGAGGATATACAACGATTTTGGTTTTGTACACAGATGTGTGTACACCGTAGCCTTAAAAAGGGGGGAACGTGTAAAGCCCCCTCTCTAAGGGGGTTGGGGGATCTGAGTGCGTAAGTTCTGATAAAGACGCGAAACTCCCACAGCAGCTAAACCAGTCTGGGCGTTTGTACCACAGTGTATGGTCACTAGCAACAAATACCTGGTCTGGTGGATAGTTGGGTGTAGCGAAAGTATCTCCCAAAAGTCGGGGTTGAAAAATGTGAAATTCGTCAGGCAAGCCTAGTTCCTCTGGGTCTTCACTAGGAAGATCATACATGGTAGGTAAAACTTCTTTGGCAGGACGAGGAGGATCTGTTTGATACATAAAAGTCAGAAGTTACAAGAAAAATTTTTTCTTGTACCTGCGGAAGACGCGATCAATAGCGTTTTTATTTTTTACTGTAAAGTGAGCGTGTTATTTTCTTCTGTATTGCTCAGTTCACAAGGTTTTCTAACTATTGAATATATCAATATCAGTGGATTGGTGAAAAAGACCTGTTGTTAATGAATCGTGTAAATGTTACTGAAATTATTGTCTGTTGATAATATGACTGATGTTTTACAGTATCCACTCCAAAATGTTTTAGAGGCGCGTGCTCGCTTGGGTGAAGGGCCAATGTGGGATTCGACACAAAAGCTACTTTACTGGCTTGATATTTACAATCATCGAGTGCATCAGTTCCATCCTGCCACAGGAAATAATACCTTTTTTGATGTAGGAGATGTGGTAGGAGCGATCGCCATAGCAGGTAAAAATCGATTAATTATGGCGTTACGTCATCATCTGGCTTTTTTTAACACTCAGATAGGTGTAGTAACTCCTATCCTCGAAATTGAAGCGGATTTGCCGGATAACCGTTTCAACGATGGCAAATGCGACTCTCAAGGTCGTTTTTGGTTCGGCTCAATGCATTGTTTGGAAAAACCGCAGGCTAGTCTTTATCGCTATGATCCTGATGGCTCATTGCATGTGATGGAAACGGGATTAACTATTTCTAACGGTCTGGGATGGAGTCCTGATCAAAAGACATTTTACTTAACCGATTCTCCCCAGCAAAAGATATATGCTTATGATTTTAATTCAGCAACGGGCAGCATTAGCGATCGCCGCATTTTTGTTGATTTAACTGGTGAGTCATTTTATCCCGATGGGTTGACGATAGACAGTGAAGGACATATCTGGTCAGCGATGTGGGATGGGTGGTGTGTAATTCGTTTCAATCCCCAAGGTGAGGAGATATTGCGGATCAAACTACCTGTACAGTTGCCAACAAGCTGCACCTTTGGTGGCGAGGATTTACAGACGCTTTACATTACCACAGCCTCGGTTGGACTCAGCCAAGCGGAAATCGAAAAAAGTTTCTACTCTGGCGATGTGTTTGCTCTCCAAACTGACGTTACTGGATTGCCTGCCTATAATTTTAAATAATTAAATCAATGGAACTAAGTCAGATATTGCTTCAATAGTCTTTTACTTAACTAGCCCAAACTCAATATTCTATTCTTGCCCAATTTTCTAAATTAATACCCTGAACTCTGAGCAAGTGATAATCATTAGAGACTAAGATTAATCCGCGGGCGATCGCTGTTGCTATCAGTATATCTTGTTCTTGAATGGTAAAACCCCTGAGTTGTAAATCCACATAGATTTCACATGCTCTTTCAATAATTTCTAAATCATCTATTAACAAAATTTTATATATTTGACAGAATTTATTAAAATCAACTAACTGTCTGGTTGCATTGATAGCTAAAAGACCTCGTTTGACTTCATAGTAAGTTATACAACTAATAAACACATCTTGTTTCAGCCGACGCACTTCTCGAAATTTTTTGTTTACAGTTGCATTTCTCTTCAAAATGTAAGTAACAATATTTGAATCTAGTAAATAACTCACCTTATCGGTCTTCCTTCTACAACTGCATCAAAAATGGCTATTTGCTCAGGTGTTAAATCATTTAACGTACCTGAAGCTGCCTCTAAAATTAAAATACTATCAATTCTATCTATCAAATCATCATCTTTAATTTCCCTCATTTCTTCAGGAGAGAACTGCTCAAATAGTTCTACCAACATTTCTATCATTTCTCGTTGGTTTAACTTGACTTGATATAAACTATTACCTTGAATTAGCTTTTCAACAATTGGCGAGATCCGGTTAAAGAGTTCTTGATGATAATTAGCAACTTCTGGCATTATTTCCTCTGATTAATTAACTAATTACCCCAATTATAAACAATCCTCCTCCGCGTCCCTCTGCGTAAAAAAAAGGGCGGACTTTTCAGCCCACCTTACAAAAATAAGAGAATATTCCGTTGCTATTAACCCAACAATTGCTTAGCCTTAGCTAACACATTATCAACGCTAAAACCAAACTTCTCTAGACAAACACCGCCTGGAGCCGAAGCACCAAAGCGATCAATACTAACGCAATCGCCTTCAATGCCTACATACTTGTGCCAGCCGAAACTAGCAGCAGCTTCTACAGACAGGCGCTTGGTGACAGCTTTAGGCAGAACAGACTCCTTATAAGCCGCATCCTGTGCATCAAACAAATCAGTTGAGGGCATGGAAACAACACGAACTTTCTTACCTTCATTGGTGAGTTTTTCGGCTGCGGTGACACAGAGGCTCAACTCGGAACCAGTGCCAATCAGGATGATATCAGGCGTACCCTGGCTATCCACTACTGTGTATCCACCCTTCGCTACGCCCTCAATCGATGTACCTGCTAAATTGGGGACATTTTGACGGGTGAACGCCAATAGAGTGGGAGCATTTTGCTTCGCTTTTTCGATCGCTACTTTGTAAGCGCCAGAACTTTCGTTTCCGTCTGCGGGGCGAATTACCGTTAAATTGGGAATGGCTCGCAGGGAAGCTAAGGTTTCAATAGGCTGGTGTGTTGGGCCATCTTCACCTTGTCCAATGGAGTCGTGGGTCATCACCCAAATCGTGCCAGCTTGAGACAGGGCGGATAAGCGGATGGCAGCGCGCATGTAGTCGGTGAAGATCAAAAAGGTAGCGCCGTAGGGAATTAATCCCGAAGCGTGCAGCGCTATACCATTGCAGATTGCGCCCATTCCATGTTCCCGTACACCAAAGTGGATGTTGGGGTTTTGGTATTGCCCTTTTTGGAAGTCGCCTTTGCCCTTGACTTCGGTAAGGTTAGAGTGGGTTAAGTCAGCTGAACCACCAATTAACTCAGGTAAAACCGTCGCCAGTTTATTGAGGCAGGTTTCCGAGTGCTTGCGGGTGGGTAGTCCTTTGTCTTCGGGGGTGTAGGTGGGTAGTACCTTATCCCAACCGTCGAGGAGTTTGCCGCTAACGTAACGTTCAAATTCAGCCGCTTCTTGGGGATATTTCGCTTTGTAGTCGGCAAATGTCTTGTTCCATTCAGTTTCGTAGCCTACGCCGCGCTCTACTGCTTTATGCATGTGGTTGAGTGCGTCTTGTGGAACTACGAAAGGCTCATGTTCCCACTTCAATTCTTTGCGAGTCAAGGCAACTTCGTCCGCACCCAGAGCAGCGCCGTGAACGCCGGCGGTGTTTTGCTTGTTGGGTGAACCGTAACCGATGGTAGTTGTTACCTTAATCATGGTCGGTTTATCAGTGACAGCTTTTGCTTCGGCGATCGCCTTTTCAATTGCCGCTAGGTCTGTATTACCATCTTTGACATGCAGAACATGCCAACCATAAGCTTCAAATCGCTTAGAAACATCTTCGGTGAATGCCACATCTGTGGAACCGTCGATGGAGATGTGGTTGTCGTCGTACAGAGCGATGAGTTTGCCTAATCCCAAGTGTCCCGCGAAAGAAGCAGCTTCGCCGGAAACTCCTTCCATGTTGCAACCGTCACCCAAAATTACGTAGGTGTAGTGGTCAACAATTTTAGCATCGGGTTTGTTGAATTTTGCGGCAAGATGTGCTTCCGCCATTGCCAAACCGACTCCATTAGCAATTCCTTGACCTAAGGGGCCGGTGGTGACTTCTACGCCTGGGGTCATGAAGTTTTCCGGGTGTCCGGGGGTTTTAGATTCCCACTGACGGAATTGCTTGATATCCTCAATCGATACACTGTCGAAGCCTGTCAGGTAGAGCAGGGCATACTGCAACATCGAGCCATGACCAGCAGACAAGACAAAGCGATCACGGTTAAACCACTTGGGATTTTTGGGGTTAAATCGCATGAAGCGATCCCAAAGGACAAAAGCCATTGGAGCCGCCCCCATTGGCAGTCCTGGATGCCCCGATTTTGCTTTTTCTACGGCATCAATAGCCAAGAAGCGAATCGAGTTAATACAAAGTTCTTCGAGGGAAAGTTCTTTGAGGGATTGGGTTGCAACAGTCATAATCTCTTGTTTTTAACGACGGGTTAGCACTCTTCGAGCTTCTCTCTCTTGCTGGGGTTATTTTAGATTCCCCTACAGTATCCTCATCATCCCATTCCCGATTGTTGATGGACAAGCGGGATCTTCTGAGTTTCTGGTGATAAATCAAGCTGATAATTGGGTCATGCTGAACGCTTAGCTCCCAGCAGAATGATATCTATGATACTTTTCACACTGACACTTCAGTAGAGCCGACCAGTGGCAAAATTGAGAATTTTAGAGGTATTTCTTAAAGGCTAGTGTGACATTATGACCACCAAACCCAAAAGAGTTGGATAATGCCACCTCGACTTTTTGAGCGCGGCTAGAGTTGGACACGTAATCTAAATCGCACTCTATATCGGGATTTTCTAAATTAATTGTTGGTGGAATTTTGTCGTTAGCGATCGCTAGTACTGTTGCGACTGCTTCTATACCTCCAGAACCGCCTAACAGATGACCTGTCATCGATTTTGTCGAGCTAATTGCCACTCGGTAAGCATGTTCTCCCAAGGCTTTTTTAATGGCAGCGGTTTCATTTGTATCATTAGCCGCAGTGCTAGTACCGTGGGCATTGATATAGCTTACCATCTCTGGAGTTAGTGCTGCGTCCTTGAGTGCCAATTGTATGGCTCTGGCGGCTCCTAATCCCCCCGGTATCGGAGAGGTTATATGGTAAGCGTCACAGGTCATGGCGTAACCAACTATTTCGGCATAAATTCGAGCGCCGCGACTGAGGGCGTATTGTAGTTCTTCTAGAATTAAAATTCCTGCACCTTCACCAAGAATAAATCCATCGCGATCGCGGTCAAAGGGACGGCAAGCGTGAGCAGGGTCATCATTACGAGTCGAAAGTGCTCGCGCTGCGGCAAACCCAGCTATTGACAATGGTGTCACAGCCGCCTCTGTCCCCCCGCAAATCATTGCTTGGGCATATCCTCCTTGAATCAGGCGAAAAGCATCCCCTATGGCATTGGAGCCAGCAGCGCAAGCAGTTACAGGGCAAGAATTTGGCCCTTTAGCACCGGTATGAATTGCTGTTAATCCTGCTGCCATGTTGGCGATCATCATCGGTATCATGAATGGGCTACAGCGATCAGGCCCACGATTGAGGTAGATAGTTTGCTGGTCTTCCAATACCTTAAGACCGCCAATGCCAGAACCAATCATGACACCTATCTGTTCTGCATTCAGGTCATCAATCACTAAATGCGCGTTGGATATCGCCTGTTTTGCCGCCGCAATCCCAAATTGGGCAAATCGATCCATGCGCTTGGCTTCTTTGCGCTCCAAGTAATCATGTGGATCAAAGTTTTTCACCTCACCAGCAATGCGGCAATCATGGTGAGACGCATCAAAAGCAGTGATGTAGTCTATGCCATTACGTCCACTTAACAATCCTTCCCAATATTCTGTTGGTGTGTTACCAATAGGTGTAATCGCGCCAACACCAGTTACAACAACGCGTTTACGTTTATAGTCTGTCATGATTCAGTTAAAGGTGGCGAAAAAGCAGCAGTCAGAAAAACAAAATAGTGCTAAAGTTTTAATTCCTAAAGAGGCGTTTTGTTGGCTGGTCTTGCGAGTATGAAAAGCCAGTGCTGCAAATAGAAGTTGGGATATCCCGAAAATCAGAATTTCGGAAGCCGCCGCACCTTGCGAAATCTTGCTACAAACTTCTCTTTGCCTACGGGATTCGTTCCTCAACGAACTGCCTTGAGAACTTATCCACGTAGTGGCTTCGTATAAGCGTCGGAAAGATTTTCCCTACTTGAAGACCTAGTTTGATGGAGAGGCAGTACTTTGCTCTCGCCTTTGAGAGTTGTAGTAACTGCCGTTGGCCCCTACTTGTAAATACCCAGAGGGCAGCTATTTTGCGGGGTAGCTAAGTAGCGTTTTCCCGAATTAGGCGGTTGGCTCCTCAGTATTCGGGACTCAAAACATGTTTAAGCTGATGCGGCAACTTTGTTGTTGATGTAGTCTACTGCGTCTTGAACCGATAGAATCTTTTCGGCAGCTTCATCGGGAATTTCAAGTTCAAATTCTTCTTCCAAAGCCATTACTAATTCAACAAGATCTAGAGAGTCTGCGTGTAGATCGTCGGTAAATTTAGCCTCTGGAACAACAGCCTCAGGCTCTACTTCCAGTTGCTCGACGATTACTTCTTTAACTCTTTCAAGAATTTCTGCTTGGCTCATAGATATAAAGTCCTTACCTGGTTGCTATAATTACGCTCTTTATGGGCGATATTGTTTTGAGCATATACATCTTATCGGAAAGCGCGATCGCCCGCATACTACCGAGGAGTTTTCTGTAGGAAAACTCAGCCCGTTTCTTTGAGGAACGGAGAGTGTTTATGTATTTATATAGTAGTAAGGGATGCTGTATGATCGCATACATCGCGTAAATACTTAATGTTTACCGATTTTTGCTAATTTTTTCTGATGTCCTATTTAAAATCCATCGCTTTAACAGTAATGATTAAGTTTGAATTGCGGTTTGCCGCAGTTATTAGAACTTCAGTACTAACAAAAGATGCTAAAACAGTTATTGTGTAGGGCAATTGCCCTAACCCAAATATACTTCTATGCTATCTCAGACACTTAAATACGCTTACTTCCCAGGATGTGTTGCCCAAGGGGCATGTCGAGAACTTTACCAGTCAACCCAAGCTTTAACCCAAGCACTGGGTATCGAACTGGTTGAATTGAAAAAAGCTGCTTGTTGCGGTTCGGGAACGTTTAAAGAAGATTCTCAACTGCTAGAAGATACAGTTAATGCGAGGAATATTGCCTTAGCAGAAGAATTAAATTTGCCTTTACTTACCCATTGCAGCACTTGTCAGGGTGTGATTGGTCATGTCAATGAACGCCTGAAAGAATGCCAAACAAGCAACTCCGCCTACATTCAACAAGTTAATGGTTTACTGAATAAAGAAGGCTGTTCGCCTTATCGTGGCAGTACGGAAGTCAAGCATCTACTCTATGCCTTGGTGACAGATTACGGTTTGGAGGAAATTACCAAACGTGTCACCCGTAAGTTAACTGGACTAAAATGTGCGGCTTTTTATGGTTGCTATCTCCTCCGTGCTCAAAAGTCTATGCCTTACGATGACCCCTTCCAACCGGAAGCAATGGAAAATGTGTTTCGGGCAGTAGGTGCAACACCAATTTATTATCGCGGTCGTACACAATGTTGTGGTTGGCCGCTTTCTAGCTATGCCACTACCCAATCTTTCAAGATGGCGGGGATGCACATTCAAGACGCTTTGGCATCTGGAGCTGACTGTATAGTAACTCCCTGTCCTTTGTGTCACTTGAATTTAGATTCTCGTCAGCCAGAAGTGGAAAAAGTAATTGGGCAAAAGCTAGGTTTGCCAGTATTACATCTGCCCCAGTTGATTGCTTTAGCAGTTGGGGTTAGCCCAGAAGAACTGGGTTTAGCACGCCACATTGTTTCTACTCGGTCGGTGTTGGAGAAATTGGGCTTTTAGGCAAGGGTCAAAATAATTCGTAATTGATAATTCATAATTCGTAATTAGGAAGTTCAATTACGAATTGCGTAAAGCCTCTGGCATAGCTACGCTTAGAGCGCAGCGGGGCGTAGCCTCAGAGCGAATTAGTAATTATTTGGTCAAGGGTCAAAAGAGTTTTAGCTCTAGACTATATAATATTTTGGGCTTTGGACTCTTGACTCTTGACTAACTCCTCACTTTTGCCCTAGTTGGCGTTGCAACTGTTTCAGCGATTCATACATCTCTGGGAGGCGGTTAGAAATAGCACATACCTTGAGGTATAGTTTATGTGAAATTGCTGGCATACCAGAGACAACTTCTCCTGGCGCGACATCGCTGTGGATTCCAGCTTTCGCAGATGCGATCGCCCCATCGCCCATTTTCACTTGATTGGAAATTCCTACTTGGCCAGCCAAAATAACCCGATTCCCCAGTTTCGCGCCTCCCGCCATTGCTGCCTGACCTGCGATCGCACAACCAAAACCTATTTGGCAACCGTGTCCTATTTGTACTAAGTTGTCAATTACTGTACTACGACCAATCCGTGTTTCACCAACGGCTGGGCGGTCTATGGCGCTGTTGCTTCCCACTTCTACGCTATCTTCTAAGATGGTATAGCCGGATTGTTGCATTTTAAACCAACCAGTGCGGGTAGGAACAAAGCCAAAGCCTTCTGCACCAATGACAGCACCACTGTGAATTACGCAGTCTGCACCTATGTGGGTACGTTCGTGGATGGTACAGTTGGCGTGTAAGGTGGTGCGATCGCCAATTTTGGCATCTGGATAAATCACTACATTCGGATGAATGATTACACCATTACCAATTTCTACCCCTGGCTGAATCACAACATGAGGGCCAATGTAAACATCGCTACCAATTTTTGTTGTGGAGTCAATCACAGCAGTGGGATGAATTTCTGGTTTTGGGCGATATGGTTGGTAAAAAAGAGCGATCGCTTTGGCAAACAACAGTCGCGGATCTGGGGTTGCTATCCAAACGATACCGCGTTCCTGGGCTTGCATCTGTAATTTTTCGTCTTGAGGCAAAATTAAAGCACTGGCATTTGTTTTGCCGACAAAAGAGGCAAATTTAGACCCCTCAATGTAGCTGAGAGTGCCGCTAGTAGCCTCATCAAGGGCTGCTACCCCCGTAATTTCTGGGTCGTGATCTGGGTTGGCGGTGAGGCTATGGACGGTGGCGGCGTTGCCGAATTGACTTATAATTTCGCTAAATTTCATTATTAGGTATTGGTATTTTAAATAATCAAACCGCAAAGGGCGCATAGGACGCAAAGACAGGGAAACAGAAGTCAAGAGTCAAGGTCAATAGTCATTCAATTTTGGATTTTAGATTGTTCAATCCAAAATCTCAAATCTCAAATCTAAAATTCCCCAGTCCCTCATCTTCACCCTCCAGTTCCCATTGCGTTACCAGCTAAATAAGCAGTTGTCCAAGCACTTTGGAAGTTAAAGCCGCCTGTAACGCCATCAATATCTAATATTTCCCCGGCAAAGTAAAGACCAGGAATTAACTTACTTTCCATCGTCTTGAAGTTAACTTCTTTAAGATTGACGCCACCACAAGTAACAAATTCTTCTTTGAAAGCTCCTTTGCCGTTGATTAAGTATTGTCCTTGAGTGAGTTCTTGCACCAGCTGATTTAATGTTTTGTGAGATAATCCGGCCCAGCGGTCTTCTGTAGTGATGCGTACACGAGCAATGATATATTGCCAGAGACGATGAGGTAGGTCAGCGCCGCGATGTAATGCGATCGCTTTTTTTGCCCATTCAGTTTTAACTGCTAAGATTTGTTGTCGAACTTGTTCTTGCGACAAAGAGGGCAGCCAATTAATTAATAATGTCGCTTGGTAGTGGCTGTCATGTAAGATTCTTGCACCCCAAGCCGAAAGCTTCAGAACGGCTGGGCCACTCAAACCCCAGTGGGTAATCAGCAATGGCCCCGTTTGTTCTAATTGAGAATTTCCGCTACCAGATAACCGCAACTGCACAGAGTTAACACTAACTCCAGCTAAGTCCCGCAACTTTTGATCGCCAATATTGAAAGTAAATAAAGAAGGGACGGGCGGCTCAATTTGATGACCTAAATCTCTAGCTATCTTATAACCTATAGGGTTGCTACCAGTGGCCAGAAGTAAGCGATCGCATTTGATTGTCTCTCCTGATTTCAGGAAAACTTCAAACCCCCCAGACGATAGTCGTTTGACTGAGATCACGGGTGTACCAGTACGAAGTTCAACCCCAGATGCAACAGTGGCTTTAATTAGACAGTTGACAACCGTTTCGGAATTATCTGTAATTGGAAACATCCGACCATCAGCTTCAGTTTTCAGCGGGACTCCGTGGACAGCAAACCAAGTGATTGTATCTTTAGCTTGAAAGCGAGTGAAAGCACCGCGCAAAGCTTTTCCACCTCTGGGATAATTTTGCACCAACCCTTCTGGTTCAAAGCAAGCGTGAGTGACATTGCAGCGCCCTCCTCCAGAAATCCGAACTTTCGCCAGTGGTTGGCGACTGGCTTCGAGTAAAGTAACTTGGGCTTGAGGATTGACTTTAGCACAAGCGATCGCACTAAAAAATCCCGCTGCTCCACCACCAATAACTACAATTTGTAACGGCAACAATTTCAAAAATATCTCTTTTATAGCACCTACCTTCTAGGCTAGCTGCTATCTTCACTCATTAGGTTCAAATTCTTCTTTGTCCGCGCCACAAACTGGACATACCCAATCATCTGGTATGCTTTCAAAAGCTGTTCCCGGTGCTATTTCGCTATCTGGATCGCCCGCTTCTGGGTCATATACATAGCCGCAAACAGTGCATATATGGGGTATCATCTTCTTTTCCTCTTATAAATTGCGTGTACTGATAACTGATAACTGATAACTGTTATAAACGCCACCATGTCCTTTGGGCATAACTGATAATTCCTACAGCGATCGCCCCTAATATTATTAGCCAAATAATTCCACCTGGCATAAAACTGAGAATACCAAAGCCTCTCAGTACCCAAACAGCTATGCCAATACCAAGCAGCATCCCAAAAATCTGGGTTAATCTGCGATTTAAAGAAGATTGACTCACCTAATTTACCTCTCTACTCATGAGTACAACAAATTGAGTTATGACTCAGCATAGGCTACGCCCAGCTACGCTAACGGAACTCAAAACTACTGTTATCCACCATATCAATCACTATAGAACTGATTGCAACTTGATATTTAGATAGTATTTGTGTGATTCTAGCTTTTTCAATATTGGCTTTTGATCAATCAAGTGTTACTTAGGAAAAGGATTAAATAAAAGCTAGTAGTAATCTGCTCTCATAAGCCAGGTAAAACCTGGCAATCAACTATGTCATTAATAGTTACTCAGTGGGTACGCAGAGTTTTTATCTCTCACAACAATCCTCGATAACGAATAAAAACCAAAATCACCGCCCACGACCTCAATGCGACTTTGACTGCAACCAGGATATTGAGCAAGGGAATAACTCCTCCACTGACAAGTGCGCCCAACTCTCCGTGCGGTAACTCTACTCCAGCCAGAATTATAACTGCTAATACAATGAAAACAAGAACCGAAACTTTCTCCCATGTAGCAGCGTGCCAGCGCTGGTAGATTGCTTGCATCGATTCCTGTGATGAGGTAATCGTAATTAGACCGATCGCAGTTCCGCCCGCCACTCCGGCTGCAAAACCACCGCCTGGACTCAGATGCCCCCGAATAGCTAGCTCGATACTTACTAACGCGGCAATGGTCGCTCCTAAACGCGCCAGCACAATGGATGGTTTATCTGTGAAATGATAGATCGCACAGGACGGTATTTCATTAGCTAGGAGAAAATAAGCACCCATAATCGCAATTGTAAATACTACTACCTCAAAAATAGTGTCATACAACCGATTCCTGAGAATGATCACTGTAACCGCGTTGGGTATGCCACCATCTTTGACAATCGATTCAACGATAGAGAAATCCGGTAGGTTTAGTTCTGGATTCGGCAAGACGAGCATTTTTACATATAACGCTATCCCTGCTGCAATGTAGACCCATTTCATTTGTGCTTCTCTCCTGAATCTGGTGTACTTACGTAGGTTAGGATTGTCGCTGGTGATGCAAGTTTAGTTTGCATAATGTCATAGATGCGTTTCACCCTGATGGCGGTATAATGGTACTGATTTTTGTCCTCACTTATTGTCTGGTTTGGCTCGGCGTGTTCTCGTCGGACACAGGTTGCATGGACTTCTTTATCCATCAGCGCTCGTTGCAAAGCTTGAGTATTTGGGTAGGGAACCAACTCTAGACGTACATGGTGTTTACCAAAAATTGTGCGTAAGTCATCTATCAGTTGCCCAAAAGGGTCTTCGGTGTCATCTTGTAGAGAATCGTCATCTTTGAGCAAGCCAAGACGCATGACCAGCGATGAGCGGACTGCGATCGCATAGAGAGTAATTGCCAGCATAGTGCCTACTAATGCTTCGGTCAAAGCAACATTTGGCACCCCCAAAACTGTATATACTAATGCCGCCATCGCTCCCAATATGCCGCGAATTACCAGGGCATGGTATGGATTAGCCTGAAATACCACCATACACGCAGCCAACGGCAGCAGGGCGATGATCACATAGACATAGCTATCATTCATGGCTATCTCCGCCATGCTGTCTTATCGGTGTGCCAACAGTAGAGGATGACCGCCGCCGTTACCAGCCCATTTGTCAATATAAAGTAGCCGCTTAATTGATCGACTGTTAAGATAACGCCGAAATTATCTAGTAACTGTAGTGTCAGTGGCGACTGGTTGAAAAATACCTGCAACGCGTATCCCACCGAAACAAAAGCCATGCACAGTGCAAGATATCGGTCAAGTCTGGGAAGCAAATAAATGCTGAACCCCAAAAAAATGGTAGTGCAATCCAGGCGATGGTAATGGTACTCATGGCGTGTTGTTCTTCTCGATCTCGCTGCTTTCCAAGGTCGGATTATCCCGCGCCAGCTTCATGACACCGACTAGTATTAAGGCCTGAATCGAAAAGCCGATTACAATCGCCGTTAATATAACCGCCTGGGGAACCGGATCAGCATAAGCACCATTTTTGACGTTGGAAACAATTGGTGTGAACAAACCATTTCGTGATGCAACTAGCACGTAATAGACGATAACCCCCGTACTCATGACATCCATAGAAATGATCTTCATCACAAGGTTCTTTTTAAGGATGATGCCGAAAAACCCGCACAATACTGTTGCGAATATGCACGCTTCTAACACTGGAATTGCCTGTTGGATAAGGGTTGCCTGTTCAAATTTAAAAATTCATAATTCATAAATTATGTAAGAAAACCTGAAATAGCACTGTTTTTAGAAGGAGGGAAATAAAAACCTTTTTAATTATGAATTATGAACTAATAATTATGAATTAGGTGAAATTGGCTTCCTCTAAAGATTCTTTTTCTTCTGGCGATCGCTTAAATGCAAACCGTAATAAAGGCGGTGCTACGAAGGTTGTCAAAATCACCATAATCACGATCGCAGCTTGCAATGGTTTATCGAGCGTACCACTAGCTGCACCAATCGCGGCAAACACTAACCCAACTTCGCCACGGGGAATCATCCCCACACCAACCGCTAACCGATTAATTCCAGGTTGACCGAAAACTGACCAACCGGTGACAACTTTACCAATAATCGCGATCACAATTAAGAAGGCAGCAATAATTAATCCTTCTCGATTTCCTGGAACTAAAGGATTAAGAACGCCCAGATCAACTTTCGCGCCAACTGTCACAAAGAAAACTGGTACTAGGATATCAGCAACCGGTTTAACCTGCTCATCTAGCTCTTTGCGTTTATCCGTTTCATCCAAAACTAAGCCAGCTGCAAATGCGCCTAAGATAGCTTCTAAATGAATGGCACTACCCAAAAAAGCCATGAAAAAGGCAAAGATAAATGCTGGGATAATTAAGTTTCCTCGCGTTTGCAATTTATTAGCAATGGCGACAAAACTTTGATTGAAATATTTGCCTAGTAAAATTGAAGCGATGAGAAAGACTGTAGCGCTGACAATCAGATAAATCACATTGAAAATATCAACTTCGCCAGTTTTTGCAAGACTCGCAACTACTGCCAGTACAATGATGCCTAAAATGTCATCAATGACGGCTGCACCGACAATAATTTGACCTTCACGAGATTTTAATTGCCCAATTTCTGACAAAACTTTGGAGGTAATCCCAATACTAGTAGCTGTTAGCGCTGCACCTGCAAAAATTGCCGGAATTACTGGTGCATGAAACAATAAAATCAGTCCTGCCGTGCCAGCTGCAAAAGGAACAGCTACCCCAACACAAGCAACAATTGTCGCTTGATAACCGACTTTCTGCAATTCTTTTAAGTCTGATTCTAGACCAATTTCAAATAATAGAATTATCACACCTAATTCGGCGAGAACGGAAACAACTTCACTCTGAGTTTGAAATATTGATGTGAGTGCATCAGGAGTGAGGTTGTTAATGAATTGCAGGATAGTCATGATCATGGAGTCGGTAGCAGCTGCTCCGCTGTCGGGAAATACTACCAAATGGAGAGCAGAAGCACCGACAACCACACCACCAACCAATTCTCCTAATACAGGAGGCAAGTCCATCATTCTAGATAATTCGCCACCAATTTTACTAGCCAGATAAATGACTACTAAACTTAGTAATACTCCAGTTAGGACAATAGGAGCATATTCAGCCTCGTTGGTTTTTGCTAGTAAAGAAGGCTGTAAACCTACAGGGAGGAAATTTAACCAGGTACATGAATTAACTATTGGTTCTGAAAAAATCATGTTTTTATTTGTGTTGCTGATTTATTTTGAAGTCGAGCCAAAAGAATTTGTAATTTATATCTCGTAATTCCTAATTAATGATGAAGTTAAGAATTACTAAACTGCATCATCAAGACCAGCCACAAGTCCAGCACTAAAGGCGGCACTAAATGTTAGCGCTAGAGGCAACTAAACGATCGCAGCAGTTACACCACCGAATAAATCGCCTCATAAGTTTCTAAAATCGATAGTATTAGTCAATGACATCTTGAAGTTGTAGTTACAAAAACAGCAAAATAAATTTTGATTGGTAAAAATTGCCAGCTACTTTGAGTAAGTTTCATGTTTTATGAGCATAAAAAACTTGGCAACGAAAATTTTAATTTTGTGCAAATCAGCAGACTATAGTGCCTTTCTAAATAGTGACTCGCTTAATCCGAATCTCCAACAGAGAAGGCTTAGGTCAAAGACAGTTCAAAAATTTGGCTGAAAAAACTTACATAAATTGCAAGTTTGATTTATCGCAAATTTGAATGCGGTTAACAATAGCTTACAGCTTTACATGTCAATGTTGTTCATTGATATGCCTTAACATTAAATAAATATTAAATTGGTTTCATAGATAAAAGCCTATACTTCGTGACAAGTTTTATTGCAATAATTAATAAGATAAATAAAAGTTATATTACTTATTTAGCGAAGGCATCGCTACGTCGCTGTAATAGTTGGAAGCTACCTTTGGTTGCGTCATTGCTCTATGACTCTCAATGCTTTAGCGCCGCATCATAAGCATTGCAATTGTGAACTTTGTACCTCGCTTTGGTCTTCATGGTCAAACTGAGTGTGAAATGGGAAGTAAGTAAAGTTTACTATTTCTCCCTGTTTATGCAACAACGCCTCATTTAGCTTACATAAAGCGATAAATCGCTGACTACGAACAAAAGTTTTATCTGGTATTTAACTACGTCTATTTACTTACTACTAAATTCACTTAAGCATTTAGAGTCTAAAATGTAATTAAAAATACAGTTTTTTAAGTAAATTATCGGAATAATTACCAAAAAATCACAGTTTCCGAAAAATATTATGTCTGGACTGGAATTAAAATTTAAGGGGTTAGAGTAGATCAAGTTTTAATGGCTTGAAGTTTTAACCTTTTCAGGTGGATGGTTGAGGAGTAACTAAAATCAATATGTCTGCGTCTTATATCTCAGAATCAATTATTACAGGTTCGGATATGGCTTGGAATCAAGACAAGCAAAAGTTGCTGGTGCAGGGTGAAATTTTGGTACAGACGCGATCGCACAAGACTTGGGGTGGTGCGGTGACAGCCTGGATGTACTTACCGATGGTGCGATCGCAAGTATGGCAGCAATTAACTGATTACCCCCGTTGGGTACAATATTTTCCCGATATCACCAAAAGTGAAGTCATGTCCAGAGGGGAAGTCAAGTATCTGTACCAAGCAGCACAAAAAGCTTTTTTCTTCTTTACAGCTCAAGTCGAAATTTATCTTAACGTGGTAGAAGTGCTTGGTCAGCAAATTCAATTTCAAATGGAAAAAGGAACTTTTGAGGATTTTGCCGCAAATTTAGAGCTAAAAGATTGCGGTAACGGCACACTGCTTGCTTATACTGTGCAAGCTACGCCTCTGATTCCAATACCCTCAGTTTTCATTCAACAAGCAATGAACTTCGAGTTACCTACGAATATGCGTAAAATGCGCCAAGTGCTTTGTAAGGATCAATAACAGCAATGTCACAGGCAAAAGCTATTTTGGAATTTTGGTTTGGTCAGCCTGATGAACTGGGTTACGGCAAACCTCGGCAATTTTGGTTTGGCAAAAAACTCGATTGTGATGAGGAACTGCGAACCCGGTTTCTCAAAGATTACCAAAAGGCAGCAGCAGGATATTTAGATGAGTGGATAGATTTACCTGAAACTTGTTTAGCATTGATTCTGCTGTTAGATCAATTCCCCCGAAATATGTTTCGTGACACCCCTGAAGCCTTTGCAACCGACTGGGAAGCCCTCTCAGCCGCGCAACACGCTGTTAAACAAGGCTACGATCACGAATTATTGCCTGTGCAACGTTGGTTTATCTATTTGCCCTTTGAACATAGCGAAAACCCTGATCATCAGCGTCAGTGTGTGAAACTGTTTCAAAAACTCAGTGATGACCCTAATAGTACTAGCGCAATTGAGTACGCATTTCGTCACAGGGAAATAATTGAGCGTTTTGGGCGCTTTCCTCATCGCAATAGTATTTTGGGACGTCCTTCAACTCCAGAGGAAGAGGAGTTTTTGCAGCAGCCAGGTTCGATATTTTAGAGGAATTGATTGCGAAAAGACGCTTTTCTCAATAGCAAAAGCGTCTTTTCAACTCATATTTATTAGCACTCTTTCTTGCGCCTCTATGTGAGATAAACTCGTTTAGCTATTAAACACCTCAACAGGTAAACTTTGAAAAGAAAAGCGCTTCTCTGCAATTCGATAAATCATATTAATGCGTTCCGGTGCAGCGACTTGTTAGGGCGTAACGATGGATAGGATTGAGGATTACTCGTAGCGTACCTTCTTAGATTTAATCACCTCAATCACATCATCATGCCTTTGCCCCTCAATAATATACTTGATTTGAATAGCTGTTGCTTTTTCATCTTCACTCAGCCTAACAATATCCTTTTCAAAGCCCCTTGTTGACTCAATTAAAACATCCACGTTACGAACCGCCAATCTGAATTTAACTACTTGTCCTCAACTTTTAGCATAACAACACCTTGTCTCTCGGATAAACTCGTGAGAAACTTAACGCGGAACTTGTACAGATAGTCTAAAATGCCGTCCCTACCAAGGGATAAAGCAGCTTATCAGCCCACCAAATATAACGATGGAATGTCGGCTTTACGGTAAGTTATACAAAAAAACGCAAAGACGTTCTCAGCGCCTCTGCGTTTTTTTGGGAGATTATCTGGAATTAGCTAGTAAACAACTCAACAGGTAAGCGACTAAAAGAAAGGCGTTCATTCTCCACATCTACAAAGATGGTGTCGCCGTCGTTAAATTCGCCGCGCAAAATTGCCTTGGCAATTTGAGTTTCTAACTCTCGTTGAATTGCTCGCTTCAATGGACGCGCTCCAAATACAGGGTCATACCCTACTTCAGCCAAAAAGTCAAGAGCAGTATCAGAAAGTCTTAGAGATATCTTGCGATCGCCAAGTCTTTGCCGCAATCTCTCTACTTGTAGTAGCACAATCTGGCGCAATTCCTTCTTATCCAAGCCGTGGAAAATGATAATTTCATCAATCCGGTTGAGGAACTCTGGACGGAAGCTATTTCGCATCGCCTCCATCACCCGGCGGCGCATTTCGTCGTAGTGTGCGTTATCCCCGGCGACATCGAGAATGTACTGCGAACCGATGTTGCTGGTCATGATGATAATAGCGTTTTTGAAGTCCACTTTATGACCTTGGGCATCAGTAACACGACCATCATCGAGAATTTGCAGGAAGATATTGAATACATCGGGGTGTGCTTTCTCGATTTCGTCGAAGAGAATCACTGAGTAGGGACGACGCCGAATCGCTTCTGTTAATTGTCCGCCTTCTTCGTAACCGACGTATCCTGGAGGCGCACCAATCAGCCGAGAAACAGCGTGTTTCTCCATATACTCCGACATATCAATCCGCACCAGCGCGTCTTCGGTGTCGAACATATATGCCGCCAGTGCTTTTGCCAATTCGGTTTTACCTACACCTGTAGGCCCAAGGAAAATAAAGCTAGCAATGGGACGATTCGGATCAGCCAGTCCAGCACGCGATCGCTGAATTGCATCCGCTACAGCTGTGACTGCTTCATCTTGTCCAATCACTCGGTGATGTAGTTCATCTTCTAAGTGCAGCAGTTTTTCTTTTTCAGATTCCACTAACTTGCTAATAGGAATTCCTGTCCACTTAGAAATAATTTCGGCAATATCTGCTTCTGTTACTTCCTCGCGTAACAACGATTTCCCAGTCTTTTGGGTATTTGCCAGTTCATTTTCTGCTGCTTCTAATTGGCGATACAAACTAGTTAACTTGCCAAATTTTAACTCCGCAGCACGATTGAGATCGTAGTCACGTTCTGATTGCTGAATCTCTAGGTTGACTCGTTCAATCTCTTTTTTCACAGATTGAATTTTGTCGATGATATCTTTTTCTGATTGCCATTGAGCATTGAGTGTTCTTTGTTCTTCTTTGAGATCAGCAATTTCTTTTTCTAGTCTTTCTAAGCGTTCACGAGAAGCTGCATCGCTTTCTTTTTGCAGTGATAGCTTCTCCATTTCCAATTGCAGAATCTTGCGATCTATTTCGTCGAGTTCTTCCGGCTTGGAAGTAATCTCCATTTTCAGTCTTGCGGCGGCTTCGTCTACCAAATCAATGGCTTTATCTGGTAAAAAGCGATCGCTAATATATCGACTCGACAATATCGCCGCTGCAACTAAAGCACTATCAGAAATCTTCACCCCGTGGTGGTTTTCATAACGTTCTCTCAACCCGCGCAAAATCGAAATAGTATCTTCTACACTGGGCTGATCTACATAAACTTGCTGGAAGCGTCTTTCTAAGGCAGCATCTTTTTCGATATATTTGCGGTATTCATCTAGAGTTGTCGCCCCAATACAGCGCAATTCGCCCCGCGCCAACATTGGTTTTAATAAGTTACCCGCATCCATCGCGCCTTGAGTTGCACCAGCGCCGACAACGGTGTGAATCTCATCGATAAATAAAACGATATTACCGCCGGATTCAGTCACTTCTTTTAATACTGCTTTCAGGCGTTCTTCAAATTCACCCCGGAATTTTGCCCCCGCAATCAAAGCACCCATATCTAAAGCAATCAGCTTACGGTCTTTGAGCGACTGGGGTACATCACCAGCGACGATACGCTGTGCTAGTCCTTCGGCGATCGCAGTTTTACCAACACCTGGTTCACCAATTAGCACAGGGTTATTTTTGGTGCGGCGTGACAAAATTTGCACAGTGCGGCGAATTTCATCATCGCGCCCAATCACTGGATCAAGTTGACCTTTACGAGCAGCTTCCGTGAGGTCACGCCCATATTTTTCCAGTGCTTCGTATTTGCCTTCTGGATTTTGGTCGGTCACTTTTTGGCTCCCACGAACTTGTTTAATAATATTTTTAAGCTTGCCTTCGTCTAAACCGAATTCTTGGAATAAAGCTTTGCCAAAGCGGTCATCTTTGGCGTAAGCTAGCAACAAATGTTCAATTGAGATATATTCGTCTTTGAATTCCTGACGATAGGCGTCCGCTCGGTCGAGAAGTTTATCTAAACTTCGTCCTAAGTATACAGAACTGCTGCTACCAGATACTTTCGGCTGACGTTGAAGAAATTGTTCAGTGCGATCGCGCAGTTTTTGTAGGTTAACACCTGCTTTCGTCAAAATAACGTTAGCAAGTCCATCTTGCTCCAGCAGCGCTTTCAAAAGGTGTTCGCTTTCTATCTGCTGTTGTTGGTATTGTTTGACAATATCCTGAGTATGAGCGATCGCTTCCCAGGCTTTTTCTGTAAATTGGTTGGGATTAGTAGGTTGCATAGGCTTTTGGAATAAGGAACCACAAAAGGAAGATACTTGCGTGCGGAGAGAAGTCAGATCGCCGGAAGTCGGCGATCTGAACTTTGGGGGGTTCTTCTCGCCCTTGCATAGTGTTCGTCGCTAAGGAAAGAAAATTTCGTTCTCAATGGATATTGTAAGAAGACGGGGGCGATCGCCTAGATCGGTGTTCACGTCTTGTAAAAGTGGTATTTCCCCGTAGTCTAATTTCTTCATCAAAAGTGGTGGGAAATCCTGTCAAGACAGTGGGTGTTGTGGGCAAGCCGTCCCGCTGCGTGGGTAGTGTATCTGTTTACTATTCCCCATTACTCATACCCAAAAAACTCCGATTAGTTTAAGAGTAACGCGATCGCTCCTTTTATCTCCTCAGTCAAAACTCAAACTTATGGTCAAACTACCCATCCCTAACCGTCTGAGTCGGGTGAGAGAATAATCGGCTTTTGGGAACTGGGAATCATATTAAGATTCAGTGGAAATACGAGGATTTCAATAATAGAATTTTCGTAAAATACAGTATTGATATTGAAAGTATAATCAATCACGTTTTAATCACGAGCGTAATTCTCGTCACATATCCTGTTTGCTTATAGCATAGGAGAAGGTCATGATATTTGATAATTTTCGCCGCCAGTTGCGTCAAGAAGCGCAACTATGGCAGGATGAAGGACTTATTGATGCGGATTTTTACCAAGTACTCGCACAAAGATATCAATTTAATAATCTAGAAACGGCTGCTCGCGATCGCTTTGTTTTTATCTTGATCGCAGTGGGTGCAACATTGTTAGGCTTAGGTGTAATTACTTTTGTAGCTGCAAACTGGCAAGCTTTGAGTAGAGAAGCCAGGTTAATACTACTGCTAAGTTTATTCCTGACAACTAATATTGCTGGTTTTAGCTTGTGGAGACAACCCGCAAACAATAATATCTCTTCAAGAGGTCGAAAACGTCGTCAACAGGTTTTCGGAGAAGGCTTGCTAATTTTAGGTGCGTTGACCATAGGCGCAAATATGGCGCTGTTGGCGCAGATGTTCCACATTAGTGGTTCAAGTTACGAACTTTTTTTAGGTTGGGGATTGGCTGTTTTGCTAATGGCTTACAGTCTACGCTTGACTTCCTTGGGGATGCTTGCCCTGATTTTAGTGCTAATCGGGTATTCAACAGGATTATTCGATTGGTACTTTACACGAAATGAGCTTACCTTGGGGCGGATAGTAATAGAACATATACCCTTAGCTTTAAGTGTATTGTTTGTACCTCTAGCTTATTGGTGTCGTTCCCGTTGGATTTTTAGAATTGCCGCGATCGCATTTGTTATATTCTGGCAATTTCATCTTAAATCACTGGAAATATTAACATATACAGATGCTCCGCCTTGGATTGCTATAGCCACATTTGTTCTTCCGTCAGCATTATTGTGGAGTTATGATGATTTGCTGTTTGTGCGAGTTTCTTCGAGGCTATTTCAGCCCTTTGCGCGGATTTTAACTCTAGCGTTTTTCAGTATCATGTTTTATTTCTTGTCTTTCCGTTGGCTATGGGAAGCTCGAACTGTTGGTTATCAAGCTCAATTTCGCAACACTTCCCTAGCAACCTGGCTACCCTTTATTGATGTGGCAATTTTCACAGTTTTAGCTTTGTGGCAATGGTGGCATTTGCTACGCCCAACACGTAACCAGGAACGCCAGGGAATTGATGTAAAAACAATCTTTATTGGTAGTTTGATTGTTATAACTGCCTTATTCATCTTCATTCATCAAGCTATCACTCCAATTCCAGCTATTCCCATATTTGCGTTTAATGTTCTTTTAGCAGTGTTAGGGTTTGGACTAGTTCGTGAAGCGCTGGAGTTAGGACAACGACAGGCTTTTTGGGGTGGGATATTTTTATTAACACTACAAATTATCAGCCGAATGCTGGAATATGACACCGCCTTACTATTCAAATCTTTTGTTTTTGTCTTATGCGGTGTTGCTGTAATTTTTGCCGGCTTGTGGTTTGAACGCTATTTGTCAACTTTACCAGCTTCATCAAATTCTTCAACTCATCGATCATGAGATTAAAACTGGAAAAAACTAGTAATTCAAAAATCATTTTTAGGATTATCTCCTATGGAAACTAACGAAGCATTACTTTTGCAAAATGAACCTCCAGAAAAACCCATAACTCTTTGGCGATTTGTGGTTCCCCTGCTAATTCAAACAGCGATCATCTTATCAGTACCAGCCCAATCAGTTTACACGTTGGTTACAGGCAAAACGGCTATCTTGCAAACTCTACCTGTAGATCCTTATGATTTGCTGCGGGGTTATTCTGTAACACTAAACTATGAAATTTCTCGCACAGATAATTTAACAAAACTTCCGGGTTGGGCAGATTTGGTCAAGCAAAATCCTGGTAATAACAAACAATACGATCCTTTAGCGCAGGGAACCAGCTTGTACATAATTTTGGAAGAACAAAAATCTTCTGGTGGGATTCCTCAAGCTTGGAAACCTGTGCGAGTAAGTGGACAACTCCCAATTTCTCTAGCTGCCAATCAGATAGCTTTAAAAGGTCGGTATAATGGCTATAATTCGATCACTTATGGCTTGGAAACTTACTACATCCCAGAAGATCAACGGAACGATATTAACAAAGATATCTCAACAGCCCGACCAATCAAACCAGGCCAGCCGCAACCGATAGTAGTGGAAGTGAAAGTGAATGCACAAGGTCAAGCTGTACCTATAAGTATGTGGGTACGCGATCGCAAATATTATTTTTAATTTTCAAAGACTTACGCAGAATAAATTCCCGCATACTCTTGAAAATTTGGCTCTTAAAATTCTGCCTACGTGGGTTTCAAATTCCTGGAGTCCACGCAGGCATACTTTATTTGTATGCAAGATGAACTGCGATTTATAATCGCTGGGTATATTTGCCTTTTTAGAAGTTTAAAATATCTAATGATTCTTCTATTTCTAAGTCTAATATTCTTGCATGTGTATCTTTAAGTGCTTCTAACTTGCCTTCTTTACGATAAATATCTGCTGCTTTTTGAAAATCTTCAATAACTCCCTGTTTATCTCCCTTTTCTAAAAGGATATTACCACGATTGTAATAGGAATCAGCATAGTTGGGATTAATCTGAATTGCCTGAGTATAATCTTCAATTGCTCCTTCGTAGTCCCCTAAGTCAAAACGAGCATTACCACGGTTGTAATAAGCATCGGCATAATTAGGATTAATCTGAATTGCCTGAGTATAATCTTCAATTGCTCCTTCGTAATCTCCTAAGTCAGAACGAGCATTACCACGATTTTTATAAGCATTGGCATCTTGAGGATTAATCTTGATTGCTTGAGTAAATCCTGGCTGATATCCTAAGAGATAACGAGAGATTCCCCGGTTTTGTAAGCATCAGCATAATGGGGATTAATTTTGATAGCTTGAGTATAATCCTCAATTGCTCCTTGGTTATCTCCTATGTGAGAACGTGCTTCAGCACGGTTTTTATAAGCTACAGCAACATTAGGATTAATTCTAATTGCCTGGGTATAATCATCAATTGCTTCTTCAAATCGCCCCAGTTGATATAGAGCTAAACCTCGTTTATTGTAAGATTTAGCATCATGAAGATTTATTTGGATTGCCTGAGAATAATCTGCGATCGCTCCTTCATAATCTCCTAGTTGATAATGCGCTAAAGCTCGTCGATAATATAAATCAGTATTGTTGGGATTAAGTTGCAAAGCTTGATTATAGTTAGTAATCGCATTTACATATTCTCCTTTATCGAAACATTCTTCACCTAATTTTATATAAAGTAGATTTAAATCTTCATCATAAGTGTCTAAATAGCTATTTAAATTAGGTTGAAAAGAAGATTTGATTAACTGATTATTAGTTACTTTAGATGGCGTTTCCTGCGGTAAATAATGTTTACTAATTAGAGGTTCTTGCCTGGAAGAATTGTAATTTATAGAAAATTGTGACTGTTCTAGATAGCACCATAAGCCACCACCATATAGTAATTGGTCTATCTCAAATGAAATTTTCCCAGTTCTCAACTTAATCATCCGAGTTGGGAGAAAGCCAGCCAAAAAAAGGTGATATTCAGATTGTGCTTCACTCACCTCTTCCTGAATCAAAATACAGACTACAACTGCATTTTTTTCAACTTCTTCTGAACTAATTGACCATCTCACTCTGTCAATACTACCGTGACGAGATTTCACCTCAATACCAACAGATGGGTCAGAAGTCAAGATAAAATCTATCTTACCATCGCCGCCAAATCGCTTTTCATAATCCACTTCCGTAATAAAATCGGCTAAACGTTCCTTGACAACTTCCTCACCGAGTTTTCCCTTAAGATAGCTAATAAAAACATCACGAACTGGCAAAACGCGCTTATATTTCTCAGCCATCAGCCAGCAAAATTCCCGTAGTGCTTTTAACCTCTCTCCAGAGATTATGGTTAATTCACTATATTGACCTTCTGTTTCACAATGAAGCAGACAACCAGTTGTTAACCTTTTAATAAAATCAGACTGTAGCGATCACAGTAGCGTAATCCAGTCCATTTATATTTCTGCGAATCTTTTGATGAGATCATTCTATTAAAATATCCATTCGACGTAAATCTTTCAATTAGCCTGTGTAAGATTCCCAAACTTTCTTAATATATGTATTAAATATTACATTTATCCTAGTTCAACGTAATTAGCTTTTTGGCAAAAACTAAGTTTTGACTGCTGAACAAATGATATGATGTGAAATCAGCGATCGCCTCTCTCACTCCAATTTCTCAGTACCAGTACTTTCCGTTTCTAATTCCACAAGCTCAAACTTAACTTTGTTGTATAAATCCTGTAGGGAAATCTCAAAGGGTACGGACACAAGAGCAATCGCTTTATCCTCTTCATCATATTCACGTAGATTCCATTGCTTTTTCCCAGTTTTAGAAAACTGTTCTACATGAATTCTGGTTTGGTCAATTAAAAGATATTCTTGAAAGGAAGAGATTGTCCGGTAAGCCTCAAATTTATCCTCGCGATCGTAGCCTTTGGTCGATTTTGATAAAACCTCAACAATAACCTGTGGGTTCAGAATTATATCCCTCCGGTTGTTAAAAAACTCTGGTTCATCCGCTAGAATCATCACATCTGGATACGTGTAGATCCGCTTTTGGGGTATCCACAAACGCAAATCGCCTACAAAGACTTCGTAATTCTGCTGTCTGAACGCAAAATTTAAGGCAGAACCTAGATTTAGTGAGATTCGATTGTGATTTGCTGTTCCACCCGCCATAGGAATTATTTGTCCGTCAATATATTCACTTTTATAATCAGCAGCTTCCTCTAACTGCAAATATTCTTCTGGGGTGTAGTGTTGCTGTTGTGTTACTTGCATAGTTTTATCCCCACAATCTTCTACCTGCTTTTCCATTTAATCTGTCGTGAGTATCTTCTAACAAAGCAGGAATATTTAAATTTTCTGGACATCTTGGCAAACAGTCACCACATTCTGTGCAGCGGTTAGCTTTCATTCCAGGAAACCAGTGTCCAGCATTTTCAAACATTCCATAGCGATATTTTCCATAGTCAGTCATATCGTATGCCACTGCCAGATTACGTAATCGTAATATTTCTGGAATATTGATGTTTTCTGGGCAGGGTAAACAAGCATAGCATTGGCTACATTTATCAATTTCTAAAGCAATTTTTTGGTGATTTTCTAACCGCTGAAAAACACAAATTTCTTCTTTTGTTAGCTCTCCATTACTTTTAGCAAATCGCAAGGGTTCTATTAATTCGTCTGGGTTTGCTGGCCCTAAACTTAAAGTAGTAATACGGTTATCACTAAGTAAAAATCGGTAGTTTAATTCTAAAGGTGAATACGGCTGACATAAGTCTTTAAGAATTTGCGGCGGCGTGTAAAGGCGTCCTCCTTTATCAGCAGGAGAAATAATAAAAACGCCCATATCCTTCTCTGCTGCTAGCTGAATCGCTGATGCGTGCCGTTGGAAGAAATAGTAATAATGCAGATTAACAAATTCAAAAAAATCTGTATTAATTGCCGCCAGAATTATTTCTAATGATCCGTGAGTGGAAAAACCAACGTGTCGCACTCGACCATCAGCAACAGCTTCTTGCACGGCTTGCATACAGCCACCTTTGGCTTGCACCCACTCTAAATGTTGCCAAGTGTTTAAACCATGAATTCCCAAACAATCTAGATAATCTAGCTGTAATTTTTCCAAGGATTCATCAATGCACCGACGCATGGTGTCAGCATCATTTGTAGGAGAAATTTTGGTGGTGATGTGAAGCCTTGTTCGGGGTACTGACAACCCAGCTTTTAACGCTCCACCAAGATACTCCTCACTTTTGCCGTAGCCTCTGGCAGTTTCTATATGATTAATTCCTAGCGCTAAAGCCTGTTCGATAGTTTGCTGAGCATTTTCAAAACCAGCTAAGTAGCGCATTGTTCCTAATGAAAAGACAGAGAGGCAAAGATTTGTTTTCCCAAAGCGTCGGTATTGCATAAATTGAGTATTGTTAGCGGTAGCGGGGCGTTTAGCCCGTGCTGAGTAGAAACACGATTAATAGTGTCTGTACAAGAGTGAAAGGTGAAAAAGAAAGAATAAAGAAATTATTTTTATTCTTTGATTTTCTATTCCTTCTCAGCACTCATGACTCAGCACTTTTTTAGCTGTCGCCATCACCAAAGCGCTTGATCAAATCTTCAGGACGGAGATTGGAAATAAATTCACGGAATGCTTGCTGTTCGGCTTCATCAGCATCGCGGTCAACAGGGATAGAAGCATCGGCGATTACTTCTTCCATTACCCAAATAGGCGTATTTGTACGAAGGGCAACGGCGATCGCATCACTAGGACGCGCGTCGATTTCTTTTTTAACTTCGCCTTGCTGGACAATCAAAGCTGCATAAAATGTATCCTTTTGTAGGGAATGAATGATAACTTTTTCTAGAGTCATGTTCCATGTCTCTAGCATATTTACAATTAGGTCATGAGTTAAGGGTCTGGGAGGCTTTTGATTCTCCAATGCACCCATAATTGCTCTAGCCTGTTCCTGACCTATATAAATTGGCAAAGCGCGGCGATCTGAAGCATCTTTCAAAAGTACAATCGGGCTGCGGGTTATGGCATCTAATGCTATGCCAGCGACTCTCATTTCAATCATTGGCTAAGCCTCTACAATCCTTTGAGCGATTGGGTGCTAAGTAACAAATAACACTCTTCTTTAGGTGAATTGGGGACAGGAATAAACATAGGCATTTGTTCTCTATAATTGCTTCTATTAAACTCCGAACTTGTGGTGAACACCAGAGTAAGACAAATTGGTCTAATTAGACAATAACCTTCTTACCCAAGTATGCCTTGTGCAGGATGCTAATGTGTTAACAACCTTATAATAAGTAAAGTCAGAAATTATACTCTGAATGTTCTGCATTCTTGTGAGAATTACCAGTTAATTTCAGGCAAAATTAAGCAATAAATAGAGTTAGTTTGACAAAAAAGCCGTGTTTACAGGATTAATCCAGGCATTAGGAACAATGAAACCCTTAGGGGGCGATTCTTGGCAAATTACTTGTGTAAGTCAGTCGTGTGAAGTAATTATGCAGGATTTGGCTTATGGTGACAGTGTTGCAGTAGATGGTGTTTGCTTGACAGTGGAAGAAGTTTTAAAAGACGGGTTTATTGCCACTGCTTCACCGGAAACGCTACGCCGCACAACCCTAGGAGGTGAGCAAACACAACAGAAATATGTCAACTTAGAAGCGTCGCTACGGGTAGGCAGTAAAGTCGGCGGTCATTTTGTTATGGGTCATGTAGACGGCATAGGTCGATTGCTAACAGCAGAACAAACGGCTAGTTCTTGGGAAATGACCTTTAAAGCATCCGAGGCGATCGCACGGTACATTGTCCCTAAAGGTAGTATCGCTGTCAATGGCATCAGCCTCACAGTGGCCGCTTATGAGCCAGAACTCTCCCAATTTAAAGTAGCGGTAATTCCCCTCACTTATGCCGAAACAAATCTTCGCTATTTAGGATCTGGCAGTTTGGTGAATCTAGAAGGGGATATTCTCGGCAAATACGTGGAAAAATTCCTTTATTCTGGAAACCAGCCCACTCCAACCTCAGATGAAACTAGTTTAGATGACATTACACCCGCATTCTTAGCAGAACACGGGTATTTGTAATGGCGTAAAGTCAGACCGGCATAGCGATCTGAACTTTGTAAGAGAGGGCATGGGGCATGGGACATTAGCTATTCTTACCCTGCTCCCCCACTCCTCCACTCCTCTCTTAGCTCCCTGGTTGCTGAGCTACCTGAGCTGTTGGCAAGGTTGGAATTAACTGGCTCAGTCCGGTCTGTAATTGAACGCCTGGGTCAGTAGCAACCCACCCGTTCTGTGTCATGTGGCGGACTTCAAAGTGTAGGTGAGGGCCTGTGGAGTTGCCTGTACTACCAACCCGTCCAATGACAGTTCCCGGCTCCACCCACTGACCGGGTTGAACAAAGATTTCTGACATGTGACCGTAGAGGGTTTGTTGAGCAGATTGGTGATTCAGAGTCACAGTCAAACCATAACCGCCCAAGTAATTAGCAGTTTCCACTTGGCCTTTTGCGGCTGCTAAAACTGGTGTACCCATTGGCGCACCTAAGTCTGTACCAGCATGGAAGCGTTGATTACCTGTAATCGGATGAACTCGCCAACCAAATAAAGAAGTAATGGGAGCGGGGATAGATAGTGGGTACATCATTCCCGTACCACGATAGGCGACTGCACCAGTGTAGGGAATTTGCGGCAATACTGATGCTAGCGAGAAGTCATAAGCCACAGTGCTGGGGCGGGGTGCAACGTTACCGTCTGCCATTGGTGGGGGCAAAGTACCACCACTCGGTGCAATGGGAGTTGCACTGACTCTAGTTGCGGTGCTGAAATCGCCGGGATTAGGGATAAACCGATTAGGGCGAAATGCGCTCTTGGCATTGCCCGAAACACTCCGAGTCGCACGCCATCCGCTGTTATTAGCAGTGGTTACAACCTGCCGTCTTGCTGAAACGGTTGCTAACTGTGCATTTTGACTTCTTTTGAGCCAATTAGGTGCTGTGCCATTAGAACCAGCTACACGCTGATTGCGCGATGGTACTTTGGCGCAAACGCCGCCCAATAAACCTTGTCCTGAAGGTAAAATTGCTCGACAACCACTAGAACGCTCTGTGATAATTACGGAATTGGGTGCTTGATAAGTACCCGTGGCACTATCGTAATTGTTGGGGTCAATATAGGAGTTATTATAATCCTTGGTTTTCCCCGCTGTCCGGCTGGCAGTGCTATTTGAGTTATTAGATGGTTGGGCAACTTCTGGGAGTTTCTCAGGTAAGGAAGGCGCAGGAGCAGTGGGTTTGGCTACCTCAATTTTTCTGATATTTGCTCTTGGTTGGAATTCGAGCTTGGGTTTTTCTTGACTAACCCTGGCAGGTGCAACCCGCGAAGTTTCTACCTGGGGAATAGAGCGTCTAATACCAGTGGCAGGCGCGGAAGCTTCTATTTTGGGTTTAGATTGTCTAAGTGGCTGTTTTGTTTGAGAAACCGCTTGCTTGCGGAGTCTCTGTCTAAGTCTGGTTTGCTGTCGGGAAAAGTTTGGCTGTGCTTGAGCTGCTTCCGGTGCAACAGTTGGTTTTTTTATGAAATTTGTAACTGCTGCTGGCTGGGAATTTTCAATAGTGGGAACGATATTATCTATTGATGTTTCCGTTTGGGCAAACACGAAGCCGCCGCTAAGCAGGCTAACACTGCTAAGCCAACAAAGGCTCTGTGCTGGTAAGGTAGAGGCGAAGCGTTTCTTAGTTTGACCCCGCGGCCATGAGTAGTGCAAACGATTGTGGGCAGAGTGATTGCGCTGCGTCATTTGTTCTCTCAGTTGTGTGTAATTAGCATAAACAGATGATGTCAGTGGTTTGTCTTGCCCAAAGAGCGAAATTTTAAACAAACCTCAAATTTAAACGGAAGATTTACTGTAACCCAAACTGATTGTACCGGGTTCAACGTAAATTTCTGGTCTTATTAGTTCGTTTGTATCATGTGTTTCTAGATCCACTCGTAAATTCCCTTGAGGAGTTACTCCTACTACATTGCCTGAAAGATTATTTACGTAAACCTGATCACCCATGTTTGTAAGCAAATCTTGATAGCGAGACAAGAGTATGCTTACTCCTTCTTGGAAAAGGCACTCTATACCGGATTCTATGCCTAGTAAAACCGTAGAGGTTAGCATTTCCAGACAGGAAATGGGATTGGAATGTTGCGAAGCTTGCCACGATTCCAGATTGATTCCAGTGTCAGGTACCGGGTTAGCCCAGTTAATACCAACACCAATCACTGCTTGGGTGATTTTTCCTTTGTTTACTTTAGTTTCTGTTAAAATGCCGCCTAATTTCTGACCATTTAGGACTAAATCATTAGGCCATTTAATTCCCACATTCACACCACACTTTCGTAATTGCCAAGCAACTCCCCAAGCACAAGCCAAAGTTAGTTGGTAGCTATCAGTAGCTTCTATTTTAGGAGCGATCGCAACCGAAAGATATAATCCTCCAGAAGGAGAAACCCATTGGCGTCCCCATTGTCCCCGCCCAGCAGTCTGTTGAGTTGCAATCACTACACATCCCGCTTCTGCTCCCTGAGCGAGCAAGTCCCAAAGGGTTTGGTTAGTGGAGGAGACGCTTTCAAAAATGTGTAGGGAAAATGGTAAATATTTAGACTTACGCCCAGCTTTTAGGGCTAATTCCAAGTTTTGCCGATTAAATTCCACAGCAGTTGACCCAAATCCCGTTGTTCAAGTTAGCATTAATTGGCTGATAAGTGATTTCTGTTTAGGTTTGGTTCAAGATGCACACTTGGCATTGGCGCAATTGGGAAGGACTGCCCTATCTGACTTGTAGTCTCTTAGAATTTTGGCATCACGGCTTCTTTACCCAGCAATTTTGGCCGCGTTCGCCACAAAATCTGACAGAAGTACTGCAACCAGAGGCATCAGTCTATCGTTTGAAGCAGGTTCATGGCAATACTGTTCTCACCCCACAAGAAATTAATAAAAAGTTAAGTTCGGGTGAAGATGATT
This sequence comes from Nostoc sp. MG11, assembly GCF_014904695.1. Taxonomy (GTDB): domain Bacteria; phylum Cyanobacteriota; class Cyanobacteriia; order Cyanobacteriales; family Nostocaceae; genus Komarekiella. The sequence continues at coordinate 133,502 of NZ_JACXXN010000001.1, forward strand.
TAGCATCGGCAGATGGTTTAATTAGCGAGCAGCCTTTACAAACGGTATGGGTGGCTAGTGCAGATTGTACACCCGTGCTAATTGGGGATATAAAAACTGGACAAGTGGCAGCACTACATGCAGGGTGGCGGGGTACTGCTAAGAAGATTGTGCCTCTAGCGATCGCTCGATTACAATCCCAAGGCAGCAAACTTGATGATTTACGCATTGCAATGGGCCCGGCGATCGCTGGTGAGGTTTACCAAGTTTCTGTTGAAGTAGCTGCTGAAATCGGGGCTAGCATAATACCACACGAAGACGAACAAAAAATTGTGGCTGCGTTGCATGAGTTACCCAATTCACCCTTGCTAGAAGATCCAAATCCAGGTAAGGTAAGGCTGGATGTACGCCGGATAAATGCTTTACAGTTAGAAAATATGGGGATTAGTGCAGAACAGGTTGCGATCGCTCCATACTGTACTTACCAAACTCCAGAGCATTTCTTTTCTTACCGTCGAGAAAAAGAGAAAAAAGTTCAGTGGTCGGGAATTGTCAGCGGCAAAACAAGTCACTAGAATTGCTGCTATATCCTTAGCACAGGATAGTTAGGATGCTCAGGATTCGGGATAAGTCGCTGATTTCTACAATCTACTAGTAAATCCAGCGTCTCCAGCACCGTTTGTCCAATCAGGACTATATCACCTGTAACTAATGTTGCTTCAGTAGTTTCCCGTCCTGCCAATTCAATAATTACGGGTTCAGTCAAGCCAATTGATTCTTCACTACCATTCGCGTATTGGGCTATCTGCTGTCCTCGAATTCTTAGACCAAGTTGTTGCACAATAGACATGGGTAGTACAGTACGTACTGCCCCAGTGTCTACGAGTGCTTCAGTTTCATACACTCGCAACATATTTGGGTTGAGCATTCCTCGGCTGACAAGCGCTTCATCAATGGCATTGGTGAGCTTGACTTTGACTCGAACTGCACCCATAGATTGATTGCTGGCAGGATGTGAACGATTGAGATTTACCATAATCGGTGTATTTTGGAAAATCATTGAATCTGTTTCTAGAATATCCCGCTAGGTATTGTCTATAATTAGTGCTTTATTGCTAACTATGAACTTTTTACAAATGCCGTAGAAAAGATTGGGGATTATTTAAAAAAGCTTTTGTTAAAGTAACGTGTTCAAGTGCATTATATTCTACCTCTTGTGGTGGATAGGTATCAAAACTGAGAATTGATGCTTGTGGAAATGCCATGAGAATTGGAGAGTGAGTAGCAATTATAAATTGGCTATCCTGATTTACCATATCTTTTAACAAAGACAATAGTGATAATTGTCGCAGAGGAGAAAGAGGTGCTTCCGGCTCATCGAGAAGATATAATCCACCAGGAACGAAGCGTGATTGAAAAAGTTTGAGAAAGCTTTCTCCGTGAGAGTTAGCATCAAGATTTTCACCATACTTATCAGCTAAAGCAGCTTTTTGACCTAGTACAGAGCGTTTAGCGAGCCATAAACCAGTTCCCGTAAACTTTTGGTCATATTCTGATACTTGTTCTTCTAATTCTTGGCTAAGGGTTTTAATTCGCCTTGCAAAATTGAAGAAATCTTCTGCTCTTAAAAAAAAGCCACGTCCAGTCTTTTTCTGCCAGACAAACTTTAATTGTGTAGATAACTTTCGAGCATGGTCTAATGTTCTATCTTGCTGAATATCTTCACCACCAACGCTAATTGAGCCAACACCTGCGGCAATTGCTTCTAATAAAGTTGATTTACCTGAACCATTTTCTCCCACAAAAAAAGTTACGGAATTTGAAAACTTAATTTCTTTCAAAGCTTTCATTAAAGGGAGATTAAAAGGGAAAGAATCAATATTTTTATTGATTTGTTTTTTAGCGATCGCTCTTAAATGGATCATTTAATCATACTTACCCATTTACAGCACAACTTTATAATTGTGCCGCATCTCAGTTAGGCTTGGTACATTGAAAGATATAATTCCAAGGATGCCCCTATGAACCAGACTTCGACTAACCAAGTACGATGGACATCTGCCGATTTAGAGTTGTTGCCAGACAACGGCAATCGCTATGAAATTGTAGACGGAGAATTATTTGTGACACGCGCACCACACTGGGGTCATCAAGAAGTTACTGACAATATCTGTACAGAGTTAAAACTATGGTCACGGCAGACTGGCTTAGGAAAGCCTGTAAGTAGTGCTGGGATTATCTTTAGCGATGCTGATAACGTCATCCCTGATGTGGTTTGGATTAGCAATCAACGATTAGCTTCTGTGCTGGATGATGCTGGCCATTTAACAGCTGCACCAGAGTTAGTAGTTGAGGTTCTCTCTCCTGGACAGGAAAACGAACGACGTGACCGACAGGTGAAGCTGAAACTTTACGCTGCTCAAGGTGTCCGAGAATACTGGATTGTTGATTGGCAGTTACAGCAAATTCAAGTTTATCGACGAGAGCAAGCAACACTGGTGCTAATAGAAACGTTGTTTAGCAACGATAATCTGAGTTCACCGCTACTACCTGGGTTCACTTGCGATGTTGCGCGTTTGTTCAGTTAATCTTTAGCCAGTGCTTCATACAATACTTCACGATGCATTAACGCACGATCTACCAAAGATTGGATTTGCTCAGATGATAATGGCTCACCATTAGCGTAATGCTCCATCCAAGTCAGACTAATCGAATTGGGGTCATCTGGCAAACTCGCCAAATCCCACCCAGGTATCGCCAACTCTTCCATCAGACGATTTACCTTGGGGTCATAACTAAGAGCAAAACAGCGACAACCTTCAGCAGCAGCCATGATCAAGCTGTGTAGCCGCATTCCAATTGCCATCTCGACACCGCGAAATACACCTTTCAAAAGTTGCGGGTCTTCCAGACATAAAATCTTGCTGACATCTTTAAGATGTGGTTGAATAGCTTCGGCAATACTTAAATCTTCACTTTTCTGAAATGGCAGCAGTAAAATAAAAGCCTGCGTAGCTTTTTGAAAGTCAACCAAAGCACGAGTTAAATTTGCTAGGCGTGTTTCTGTAAGTTGGGGATGCGATCGCAAAGTCACAGCAACTCTAGGCGCAGGTAAATCCCAAAGTCCTGGTACTGGTTTAGACTCCAACGCCCAAACAGGGTCAGGAGCAAGGATACAAGGAATTTGCCAATCAGATAATAAACTAGCACTGGCGCGATCGCGGACACTAACTCTGGTACAATATCCGAAGGAGTATTGTGCCAACCAACGAGTTTGTGCGCGTGTTAACGGGCCGATACCCTGCGCCCAAGCAACAGTTTTTAATCCCATTTTTTGAGCCAATGCCATCAGTCCCCCATAATAAAATGGGCTTATGGTACTGGTAACATCCTGAATTAAACTTCCACCACCCCAAATAAAAGCATCGCAAGAGCGTAAAGCTTGCAGTACAGGTAAAGGAGCCATGCGATTGTGGGTTTCGACATTGTAGCGATCGCGGGTTTCCTCTGGATTGCCCGAAAGAACCACAGGCGTTACATCAGGTGGTAGCATTTGCAAAAGCGTCGCCAACAAAGCTTCGTCACCACCATTACCTTTACCGTAATACCCAGATAATAACGCCCGCATCTTTACCATTTTGGATTTTGGATTTTGGATTTTGGATTTAGCGGAAAGTTGGAAGATAGATTTCCTTGGCTCAGACTTTCCAAGACGGATTTGAGATTATCAACTTTTTTCTAAATAGTTGACGAGATATCAGCCATCCTACCAACAGAAGAGGAATTTTCTTGTGGGAAGATGATGTTATAGAAAAACAAGAGAACTAATTACTCTTGACTTTTGACTCTTGACTCTTGACTTTCTTATGCACGCCCTTTCAATTCCCACCTGGATTATTCATATTTCTAGCGTTATTGAGTGGATTGCCGCCATTTGGTTAATCTGGACTTACGGCGAACTTACTAATAACCGTACTTGGTGGGGATTGTCCCTTGCCATGTTACCAGCTTTGGTCAGCGCTATGTGCGCTTGTACCTGGCATTATTTCGACAACGCCGAATCTCTAGAATGGCTGGTAACGCTTCAAGCTACCATGACCTTAATTGGTAATTTTACGCTTTGGGCAGCGGCGTTTTTGATCTGGCGCTCTACCAATGCCAACACTGTAACTAAAACTGTTGAGCCAAAACCTATTAAATCAGAGTAATGATGTCTAAAGAAACCCTGTTTGCCCTTTCACTGTTTCCCTACTTGGGTTTCTTGTGGTTTATCAGCCGCAGTCAGCAAATGCCACGTTTGGCACTGTATGGATTTTACGGCACTCTAGTGTTTGTTGCCATCACCATCCCAGCGGGAATTTATGCTGTATTGCATTATGGCGAGTCTTTAGCAAATGTAGATTGGCTACACGGCGGTGCAGAAGTTTTTTTGACGCTTTCTAACATCTTACTTGTGCTGGGTTTCGGGCAAGCTGTCAGGCAATTAAAAACGAAAAAAACCCAGATATAGCAAGAATTTTAACTAGATTGAGTTATGAGGAACAAGTAAATGGATGTAATTCCAGCGATTGATTTACTAGAAGGTCGCTGTGTGCGACTGTATCAGGGAGACTATGAACGATCACAAGTTTTTAGCGAAAACCCTGTTGATGTTGCCAAACAGTGGGTTGATCAGGGTGCTACCAGATTGCATATAGTTGATCTAGATGGTGCAAAAGCAGGTAAAGTAGTAAACCTGGGCGCAATTGAAGCGATCGCTCAAGCAATATCAGTGCCTATTGAAGTAGGTGGAGGATTGCGCGATCGCGCTAGCGTGCAACAAGTCTTTAATTTAGGCGTACAGTGGGCAATTCTCGGAACTATTGCCGTAGAACAACCCCAGCTAGTACAAGAACTCTGCCAAGAATTTCCTAAACAGATTATTATCGGCATTGACGCCCGTAATGGCCGAGTAGCAACTCGCGGCTGGTTAGAAACCTCGGAAGTTTTAGCAACTCAACTGGCCGTACAAATGCAAGAATTGGGCGCAGCTGCCATTATTTACACAGATATCCACCGTGATGGTACTCTCACAGGCCCGAATTTAGAAGCTTTGCGAGAAATTGCTGCGGCGATTTCCATCCCAGTAATTGCATCTGGTGGGGTGAGTTCTGTTACCGATTTGTTAAGTTTGTTGGCGCTAGAACCTCAAGGTGTGACTAGTGTAATAGTCGGTCGTGCGCTGTATACTGGGGATATTTTGTTGAAAGAAGCATTGCGAGCGATCGGGCCAGGGCGAATTCAGGATATTCCACCAAATATAGGGTTTTCTAACTTCGCTTGAAATTTTCTGCCTTTGCCCAAAGGTTTTGCTGCATCTAAACTAATGCACAGATGTGTCTCTATGTCGAGACATATCTGTAATATAGCTGTTTTAACTTTTCAAACTCTCTCAGAATACACCTCACTTGAGCATACAAAAATCTTATATTTTTTTAAAATTTCCGAATTTGCAATTTATACTCTTGTATCCCCACTTGTAGAAGGTTCACAATCATTGATGTTCTCAGGACTCAACAACTGCTTAAGAATGCCAATTCACTTAAAACCGAGCCTAGTAATGCCCATTTGAAAAGTAAAATTCAACTACTGCAAATAACTTGATTAATTACTAGATTTCAAATTTCAATCAAAAATTTATTTTATAGAAATTTTATTTAGAATTATTAAAAATAATGGGTTTCCTCTGTTATAGAGACGTAAGAATCACAACGTCTCTATTTTTTTCTTTAGAAAAATTATGATATATTTCTGGAATCGATAATATTTACAATGTAGCTAAATTTGTAGTTAACTTAAAAGTTTAATTTTATGTCTAACCAAGAACATGACCAACATCACAGAGGAGATAAACCACAACCCCCTAACACTCTGGGTAAACCACGTAAGACTGAATTAAAAAAACCAATTAAAAAACCCCAAATATAAAATCATAGTTAGTTATAGAGACGTAATTAGAGCTACGTCTCCATAATGTAACCTAATTATTTATTTTTAACTTGACTTTTTGCCTGTTCTAAAGCTATTTCTTTGATTGCCTGATATGAATTGACATTTGCAGTTCCTTCAATAGCTTTAACTGCTAAATCCTGGACTTGTTTGAGGGCAGACTCAAGCTGTTTAGAAAGGTTTTGAATCCTTGTTTCTTGATTGATAATAGTTTGTTCTAAAGACTGTAATCTTTGTTCATAGAAACGCTTTTGCCCTTCGACTTCTTTACCATATAAATCTGCTTTGACTTTAGCTTGGTAGTAGGCGATACCTTTGCCTTCTTCCATAGCTTTTTTGATAGATGCTTCTTTCTCTTTAGGAAATGCTTCTACTTTAGTTTTATATTCCTCAAATTGTTTTTCTCGCTCAGAAATCGCTTTCTCTCGTTCAGTCCACTGTTTTTCTGCTTCTTGTAGTAATTCTTTTAGTTGGTTATATAATATTTTTTGCTGTTGTGCGTATTCATCGCTTTCAAGTTGACGCTGGAGTTCTAAATCATACTTGTATTCTGCTACATCCCGTTGCCGAGTTTTGTTGAGGTTTTCATTTCGTTCTTTGATAGCTCGTTGATGTTCCTCTTGCTCTTTTACCCAAGTATTCCTTTGCTCTAATGTTTCTTGTGATAGTATTTCATAGCGCTGGTGAAATTCTTCTTGATAACCTTTAGAATTATCTTCGTACGATTGGATGAGAGTATCCAATATATCTTCAGATATTTCCAAATTATGTAACTGTGTTAATTGCTGAATTTCATTCTCTACAGATTGCCTAATTTCTGCTAACTTAGATGCTTTTATAGTTAGTTGTTCTGATAATTCATTAGCAGCACTACCAAAGCCTAACTGAATTTTTGCCAAGCTTTCAATTGTAGAATTCATCTTTTGCTGGATAGTAGAAGGCTGATTATTTACAGACATTTTTTGCTCTACTTTAGGGATTTCTTTAGTTGCAGGCTGGTTTTCTTTAACTACTTGATCAAGTTGGGATTTTAGTGCTATTTTTTCTTTATTTAACTCTTCGTATGCCTGAAGAATTTCAACTTTGGTATTTTTATCGCTTGGTTTTTTAACTGCCACAAAATCTCTCCTCTGCAAAAACTAAAAATTACTAAAATACTCAACAATAACTATAATACCTATTGCAAAAGTCCGAAAATTATAACTGTCATTCTGACCAGAACATAGTGGAGTGTACCCCCACGCAAAAGCCAAGCTACGCCTTGGTTCAGCAGGAAAGAATCTCCGAGATGTTTCGCTCTGCTCAACATGACAATTTAAGCATTTATGCAAGAAATCTATTTGTTAGAAGAACTATCAAAAGCTCTCATAGCTAAGTCTTGTGCTTGTTTCAATGTAGTTTGAAGTTGAGTAGAAATACCTTCTATTTGCTCAGTCTGCTTTTTAATTGTTTCTTCTAAAGCTTGAATTTTTAATTCATAATTTTGCTTGTTAGCTTCCCACTCTTTTTCAAATAAATCAGCCTCAATTTTAGCTTTTTGACTTGTTTCTTTAATTGCTTCTTCTCTAGATTTTTTAACTACTTCTTCCAGTTCATTAGGAAATGCTGCTACTTTTTGTTGATATTCCACAAATACTGCTTGACGTTCAGTCAATATTTTTTCTCTTTCTGTCCAGTCTTTCTCTTTCTGTTGATAACCTTCTTGAATTTCCCTTTCTTGCTGGCGTTTTTTTGCCTCGTAAGTATCTGTATTTAGTTTACGAGTTGTTTCTAGTTTATATTCACATTCTTCTAGTTCTTGCTGGCGTTCTTTTACTAATAAATCATTATAAAATTGAAGTTTTTTCTCATACTCAGTTTGCTCTTTTTGCCATTCTTTGCGACGGATTGTAGTTTCTTTCTCTAGTGCTTCTTGCTTGCTAGCATTATCCTGTTCTAAAATTTTTAATTTTTCTTGATGTTCTTGATTTAAAATATCTAAAATATCTGCTACAACTCTAATTTTTCTAAGCTCTTGCAAATGCTGACTTTTAATTTCTAGAGCTTGATTCAATTCATCTAACCGAGAATTTTCTTTATCTAACTTCTCAGATAGTGCATTGAGAATGTCACCAAACTCTAATTGCAAATCAGCTAAACCTTTGACAATACTCTCAACAGTGTATGTGGAAGCAGATTCTAGTATTTCTTGGTTTTTTGTTTTTGCTGCTTCCTCTTGTTTAGTTGCTATTTTTGACTCTAGCTTTTTCCTATCTGCAAGAATTTGTTGAAATGCTTGCATTAGTTGTTGTTTACTATCCTGGATTGCAACTATAGTCATAACTTCAACTCCTTTGAATAAACAATGAATTATGTGGGTAGCAAGTCATACCAAGAACTACCCTATGCAGACATCAGGGTAGCCTTGAAACTAGCATTTTTAGCGCAGTACAAATACTGGAATGATTAATGAAACACATGACACTTGATTGTGGACTCAATTATCTATTACAGTATCCTGTTGTTTTTAGGTATAGCTTATTTTTGAAATTTATATAGTACTTTTGTACTAAGATAAATATACTTAACCTTATCTGCTATTGTCAAGACAGAATCAAATTTATTTGGGAATTTCAAAACTTTTAAAGACACAGAGACTTTAGTGGCTTACAGCCACATTGATTTACAATATCAATATAGAGGGTACTGTTATGTATGTTACTTATTGTAAAGAAATTCTCTACCCCAAAAGTGTGGATGCACTGAGACTAGATAATTGACTCAATTATCATATTGATACAAGTACAGTCCCAGAATTTTATGATATCAATGTATACCAGTGAATCGACAAAGTATTCTACTAGAGCGGACATCGGTCAAACCAGCCGCATTTTAGTAGTAGAAGATGAAGAACTAATCCAAGAGATGCTAGCTGTAGCATTGGAAGAGGAAGGTTACGGAGTAATAACTGCTCCTGATGGTCGATCTGCAATAGAGTATCTCAAAAATTTTGAACCTAACTCAGGAGATCTTCCTTTTGACTTGATTATTCTTGATTTGATGCTCCCTCAGATAAATGGACTAGATATTTGTAGGTTACTGCGTCATCAAGGAAACCCAGTACCAATTTTAATGCTGAGTGCTAAGGGTAGTGAAACAGACCGAGTTCTGGGGTTAGAAGTAGGGGCAGATGATTATCTCACTAAACCCTTTAGTATGCGCGAGCTAGTAGCACGTTGTCGAGCTTTACTACGCCGCCAACGCTTGAGCACTTTGCCGCAACTACCTGTATTAAAATATAAAGATGTGGCATTGAACCCTCAAGAGTGCCGCGTATTGGTTCGTGGTCAAGAGGTAAGTTTATCTCCTAAAGAGTTCCGCTTGCTGGAACTGTTCATGAGTTATGCCCGTCGGGTATGGTCGCGGGAACAACTACTGGATCAAGTTTGGGGGCCAGATTTCGTTGGGGATAGTAAAACTGTAGACGTTCACATCCGCTGGTTACGCGAAAAATTAGAGCAAGACCCTAGTCACCCTGAATATATTGTGACTGTGAGAGGTTTTGGCTATAGGTTTGGATAATTAGTTGAGATAGTTGCTAGTTTTTAGTAATCACCAAGAAACTAACAACTCAAATGTTTTTATTGGGATTTTTTTTAGGCTTAGCGATAGGCATTGGGTTTTGGGTTTGGCAACAGGTTAAATTAAACCGCTATCTAGGGCGAGCACTCCAATCACTATCCTGCCGTCATTCTAAGGTGGATCTGCCACTTATGCCTCGCCTGTGGCAAAAAGTAGCAATGGTGCAGAAGCTGCGGCAAGATTTGCAGCAGTCGTTACAAACTTATCAAGACCTGTTAGATTTTGCACCAGTGGGATATTTGCAGGTGGATGAAGAAAATCAACTGCTGTGGTGCAATCAGCAGGCGCAAGAAATTTTGTACTTGCAAAGATGGCAACCAGGACAGGTGCGCTTGTTACTGGAGTTGGTACGGTCTTATGAACTTGATCATTTAATTGAGCAAACTCGTGATTGGCAAAAACCCCAGATGAGGGAATGGGTATTTCACCCTTCTTGTGATAATGCGGCAGAGATGCAGGCAATAAAATCTCTGACTTTGCGAGCCTCCAGTTTACCTTTACCTCAAGGACAAGTAGGAGTATTTTTAGAAAACCGCCAACCTCTACTCGATATAAATCAAGCACGAGACCGTTCTTTTTCTGATCTAGCTCACGAACTCAGAACGCCACTAACTTCGATTCGTCTGGTTGTGGAAACGTTACAAAACCGCTTGGAACCACCTTTAGATCGCTGGGTTAACCGCCTGATGCAGGAAGTTGATCGGCTGATTAACTTAGTGCAAAGCTGGTTGGAACTGACTCAACTGGAAGCAAGCTCACCTATTCAATTGCAAGCTGAAGCTGTGGAAGTGCGATCGCTAATTGCATGTGTATGGGAAACATTAGAACCGTTGGCACAGCGGCAAAATCTGTCTCTTACTTATTCTGGTCCCGATAATCTTTGGATTAAAGCAGATCAAGCCCGCATTTACCAAGTTTTTCTCAACTTGCTGGACAACAGCATTAAATATAGTCCTCCTCAGACTACCATTCACGTCCAAGCGAAAATCTTATCGAAAGAGGATACTCATCAAGGCGATCCTGCTTACCCAGCTGTAGAAATAAATCTTATTGATTCGGGAGTCGGTTTTTCGCCAGCAGATTTACCCCATGTTTTTGAGCGATTTTACCGAGGAGATAAAGCGCGGACTCATTCGCCATTGCAAGAAAGTAATTCGATAGGAACGATTGTTGGTAATGGCTTGGGTTTGGCGATCGTCTGGGAAATTGTTCTCGCCCACGGTGGTTCAATCAAAGCTATGAACCATCCAGAAACGGGTGGTGCATGGATGCAACTACAACTTCCTGAAGTTATGGCAAACTCTCAAAGCCAAGACTATAGTTAATAATATCTTCACGTTTGAGACTACAAGTAGTGTGAAAGCTGTCCATTCTAATCCTGATTCTCAAAGACCCCACCAGCTGGCACGCGCCATTAGGCGCTTAGAGCGGGATGTATTGATTATGGGAGCTTTGGTAGAAAACTCATTTCGCCTCAGCCACCAAGCGTTATTTGCCCGCAACTTAACGGCTGCTGAGAAACTTCCCCGATTAGATAAAAAAATTGATCGCTTTTATAGACAAATAGAATCAGACTGTACAGCAATCATGACGCTACAAGCACCTACGGCCCAAGATTTACGATGCTTGAGTGCTTTTATGCAGCTTGTGCGAGACTTAGAGCGCATTGGCGACTATGCTAAGGATTTAGCTGAGATTGCAATTAAAATCTTTCCTTATCCGCCTCATACGTGTTTATCAGAGATTGAAGCCATGTCCCTTCACGCCCAGGCTATGCTAGCAACTAGTTTGGGGGCTTTAGCAGATTTGGATGAAGCTGGTGGACGAAGTTTAAAGCATTTAGATGATACTGTAGACGATGCCTACGATCGCGTTTATCAGACTTTAGCTCACCAACGGGATGTTCAAGGTGTTGTCGAGCCGATTGTGCTGCTGGCGTTGGCGATTCGTTGTTTAGAACGCATGGCAGATCATGCTACTAATATTGGTCAAAGAGTGGCATACATCGTTACTGGTCAGCGCTCTTAATTAGAGCTTATTAGAGCTTATTAGAGCTTGGAGATAATAAATCGGGCAGCCCGTCGCGTGCATAGAGAAGCCTGAGTGTCGAAAGTCGGTGCTCATAACGTTGTCGCTATTCAGGTAGACTTGACATCAGTACTTTAGTTAAAAAACATACTACTTTAGATAGATGTGCAAGAGCCAATTAAATAGTGATTGAAAAATGAGTTTGAGAATTCGTAGAAGATAAAAGCTTCATCGTAGTAAAGATTAACGAGAGCAACAGTTCCTCCTTTCACCAGACGTTGACATGGTGGAGAGTCCTTGTCGTGACAAGTTGAAAAAGCGATTCAGATGTCTGACCTAATTTTAAAGTTGTATTTAATACCTATGTCAGATATTCTCACTTAAAAAGTCTAATATAAAAAAAAATTAAAAATTAGTTAGCTAACATACATTTCACTAAAAGCTTACCTTTTCTTAAACTTACACGATTAAAGTAACCAGAGTTGACTGTGTAATAGCACTTGTAATCTTTGAATTAAGTTTGATAATTACAAACACCAGTATTAAACAATTTTGAAGTTATTTAGCCACATAGTAGTTCATAAAAAATTGCTAGGATACATCTGATAAATTTTAAATTAATCAAATAGTTCCGCTCTTTCAAACCCTGCAATCATGTATTCTACAAGTCTTACTCCTAACTATTCTGTTGCGTCGAATAATTCTGCTTTGGGTGGCCATTTACCTCAACGTCTATTTAGCCGTCGGGAAGTTATTCCACCTCGGAATGATGTACTGTGGCGCATTGAGCGCGGAGCAGTTCGTACTTTAACCTGGAGTGAAGACGGAACATTTGTAACTCTAGGTTATTGGGGCCCTGAGGATCTGATTGGCTATTCTTTTTCTAGAGTTATGCCCTACCAAATCGAATGTCTGACAAGCGTGGAAGTTAGCATTGTACCACCTCATCTTTGGCATCAAGATGTTAATGCCTTGTTGTCTCATATTCAGCAGGCAGAAGAACTATTAAGCATAGTACATCGCAAACCAATGTCGTTACGTATATGGCAATTTTTAGTGTGGTTAAGTGAAAAATTTGGTCGTGATGTAGAACAAGGCAAGCTAATAGATATGAATGTTACTCATCAAGAAATATCAGAGGTATTGAATACTACGCGAGTAACAGTAACTCGGCTGTTACAGCAGTTTGAGGAAGAAGGAGCGCTTTTACGCCACAAACGACGTATTATTCTGCGTTTACCAAAGCAATTAACTAAACTATAGTCTTAACTTGTGATAATTGCTAGAAACAAGGTATAATTGGTGCGGAAATTGTGAGTAAAATTCCTGAAAAAAAAGTTCTTGTAATTTTACCATAAGTTGAATTTATTTAGGTGTGAGTGAGAGTAAAAACATGACAAAACTGTTTTGGAATGTGTTGAAGGTCAGTCCAGTTATCGTAGCTACATTTTTTGCTGCTAACAGCACTTTAGCCGCGGAAACTAAAGAACAAGTAACAACTGTTGCCCAACTATCTCAAGAAGAGTCTAATAGCCTTGGTCAGGTAACATCTGTTTCTCAGTTCTCGGATGTACAACCTACAGATTGGGCATTCCAAGCTTTGCAATCCTTAGTTGAGCGCTACGGCTGTATTGCAGGTTATCCTAATGGTACTTATCGTGGTAATCGTGCTTTAACCCGTTATGAATTTGCCGCAGGTTTGAATGCCTGTTTGGATCGGGTTAATGAACTGATTGCTACAGCTACAGCTGACTTGGTAACTAAGCAAGACCTAGCTACCTTACAGCGTTTGCAAGAAGAGTTTTCCGCCGAATTAGCAACCTTACGCGGTCGCGTTGATAGTTTAGAAGCACGCACATCTGAACTTGAAGCTAATCAGTTTTCCACCACTACTAAATTGGTTGGGGAAGCAATTTTCAACGTATCTGATGCTTTCGGAGATGAGAGAGCTGGTGGTGGCGACTTACAAAGCAATACTACTTTTTCTAACCGGGTTCGTTTGAACTTGTACAGTAGCTTCGCTGGTAAAGACCAATTGCAAGTTCGGTTGAATGCTGCCAATATCGTATCTAATAGCGGTGTAACTGGTACCAACATGACCCGCTTAGGCTTTGATGGTGATACCGGCAATGGCGTTGAAATTGATAAAGTTAACTATGCTTTTAACTTTAATGACGCATTGAGTATCAAGGTTGAAGCTACTGGTGCTGAGTTGTACGAAAACGTCAACGTCTTTAACCCTGATTTCAGAAGCAGCGGCTCAGGTGCTTTATCTCGCTACGGACGTTTCAGCCCCATTTATCGCCAAGGTTCTGGTGGCGCTGGTGTAACTGTCACTTTTAATCCTAATGGTGCTCTTAGCTTGTCGGGTGCTTATCTGGCTCCTAGAGCTAGCAACCCCAACGACGGTTTTGGAATTTCCGATGGTGACTATGCAGCCTTTGGACAGATCGCATTCCAACCTAGCAAAGCTTTCAATATAGGTCTAACCTACGCTCACACCTACGATGGTGGTAGAGATCCTGATCTTACGGCTGCTGGTAATCCCAACGATATTAACCTGACGGGAAGTACAGGTAGTGCTTTCGCTACTCGTCCCTTTGGCAATGGTGTTGCTACTTCAGCAAACCACTATGGCGTACAAGCTACCTTTCAACCCAGCTCAGCATTGACCGTTGGTGGTTGGGTTGGTTATACAACCGCCAAATCTGAAGCTGGTGCAACTAGGGGTAGTGATGCAGACTTGTTTTACTGGGCTGCTACCCTTGGTCTTAAGGACTTTGGTAGAGAAGGTAACTTGCTTGGTCTAATCTTTGGTCAATCACCCACAGTTACTAGTAATGATGTCGCGGGTAGAGAAGATCCAGACACCTCTTATCATGCAGAGGCCCTCTACAAGGTGAAACTCACCGATAACATTGCTGTGACTCCTGGTGTGTTGGTGATCTTCAATCCTGAACACAATGACGCCAATGACACCGTTTATATAGGTACACTGCGTACAACCTTCACTTTCTAAAACTATTCGTAAGTTAGTAGTGACCATTCAAGTACTCACTACTTACTAGCCTATTAGATAAACAAAAACCCGCCTTTGTGCGGGTTTTTGTTTAGGAAAAAATGGGATTACGTGGAATTATAATCTCGCTGATTAGATATGTCTGTTGGGGGGCGATCGCTACTCCAAGCCCACCATACATAATCACAATGACAATAGTAGAACTCCTGCCATTTGCGGCGACGGTCTTCTGTCATGACGGGCGATCGCCGATTCAGCCAAACTTTTGCAGCTTCTAAGCTGCTTGAGTGGCAGTTAGGACAACAAAAATCATAAGCGTGTGTTGCCTTATTCGTCCATTCAGGCGGGATGAGAGCAAAAGCGTCCATGTATTTATCAAATGTAGTCTTAATAGTTATCCAATTTGAGGTTTTGAACTTGGGGGCAAACGGATACCATAAAATCCCGCCATCTTATAAAATCGCTCTACTAGTATTTTTATAGCTTTGTTTGTTCTATTTACAAACCCTAGTTTGCGTAGGTTTTCACCAATAGAAGGTTTATTCTTAAATACGGTGATAACGTTTGACAAATCAAAGATTAACACGAAAAGTTTATCTTTTGCAGAATTAGTCACCATGCATATTATGGTTAATAATTAAAAATATGGAGCCAAATGTTGAAATTCGACGTTTGTTAGATGTCATGCCTGCTTCTGGTCGGATGACCACAAAAGTCGTCAGCAAACCGGAGCAGTCAAAGGTAATACAAGCTTCTTTTCCCTTACCCTGGAATCGAGAACGACCAATATATATTAACTTCGATTTGTGGCGTCGTCTGACGAAGCCGCAACGAGATTTACTGCTGTTGCAGATGGTTAGCTGGTTAACAGGGGTGAAGTGGTTTAAACCAGATGTTTATCAAGGTGTAGTACTGGCGGGGCTTTTAGGTGGATTAGTGGAATCAACACAGTCAGATGTAGTAGGTATAGCTGTGGCTGGGGGATTAAGCGCGATCGCACTTACTCGGATTTGGCGCACTAATAAATCTCAAGAATCAGAGTTAAATGCTGATGCAGCAGCAATTCGCATAGGACAACGGCGCGGTTATTCAGAAGTTGCAGCAGCAGCACATTTGTTATCTGCAATTGAGGCGGTAGCTAAGATTGAAGGACGTTCTGGTTTAAATTTTACTGAATTGATTCGTTGTCAAAACTTACGAGCGATCGCGGGTTTATCGCCAGTGGGTATGCCTGAAAGTTTTGAGTGAGGAAAGAGCCGCTTTGCTCTAATTCGTAATTCGTAGTACTCGCCTCCGAGGAGAAGCAAGCTAGGTAATTCGTAATTCACCAGGAGTTAAGATAACGCATAATAATGCAATAACTTATCAACCATTCTGATTAATCTTTTTTACAATGAAAAAGTTTGTAATCATAGCCGTTTACTAATGGCAAAGATTGGGTATTAGCAACACATTCTTTGACTTCTTCTGCTATGGGAGCATGAAAATTTACAAGCCATAAGTCAAAGGGTCGTGGTAGCGTCTTTAAGTTATTTGCTAAAGCAATTGTAGAAGTATTAGGGTCTTGGTCTTGATGAGCCAGGAGAAACAGAATATCTGAGAAACGGGAATTCTGCATTTTAAATTCCCTCGCTACTCCCATCATTTCCCCAATATGCACATGAGTAATTTGGGTGGTGGCAATGAGTACTGGAACTTGCGATGTTTGCTGAATTAGCTGTGCAAAAAGGTCAGGGCGATAGTATTTTTGATAACCAAGATTGCAAATGACTGTTACGGCACTGAAAAATCCCATTAGCCAAATGAGAATCACGGCTTTTTTACCAGTTATTCTCCCAAAGTTCCGAGGATCAATTTTCGATTTCCGAATTTCTCTCCATTTGGCTATTTCTTCGGAAGTCCTTTTCATCAGTTTTTTAGGAGAATGCCAACAAACCGCAAGACTCGCCCCAAGTAAAACTATGACAGCAGGAAAGTAAACAAAGTTATAACGAGCGCCCCTTGTCAGGTCAATACCAAGAAAGTACGTAAAGATAAAGAATAAAGCGATCGCCCCCACAACTACCCCAGCTAATACCTGAGTCATCAAGCGATTCTCTGATTGCTGTAGCTGAAATTTTAGTCCACGAACCAAAATTGGTGCAGCCCAAATCAAGAACATCAGCATCACCAGCCCCGAAGCAATCACAATTACTAGCTGTGGTGCTTCAACTGGTAGCAAATAAATCATGGTTATCCATGCCGCAAAAGCCTGAAAAATTGGGCTTAACCAAGCAAATCCTACACGTGGCTGCTGTATCCAGTCTGTCAATTTACTACCATAGCTATTGTGTAAAAATATGGGTAGCCAAACTGCACCTGCTACAAAAGTGCCAACAGCAACGGCATAGAGGCGCCGCCAGGGATGCGAGAAGAGAAGAGAAAATTTTGCGCCAGCCTGATGCTGCCAAGCCAAAACAATTAAAACTAGAGCTTCAGCACAGAGGGTAAGGGCGAAAAAGTAATGAGTCGCAATACCCAAAGCATTAATTCCCACCCAGGAGATTGCTACCCAAATAGGTAATTGTGTTCGGTTTTTGATGTGACGTGTGGTAATTACCAAACAACCCAGGGAAGCAATCACCCACAAAATCGCCAAAGTGTAATGACGCGCTTCTTGTGCTAAAAAAATGCCATAGGGTGATACTGCCATCATGGCAGCGGCTAAATGGCCAACCAAGCGAGAGCGAAAGCTCAGCCAGCTTAAAGTATAGATAGCTGGGATGGATGCAGCACCAAAAATAGCCGCAAGCGATCGCGCCCCCCACAAAGACACTAAACTCTCTTGTGTGGGAAATAACTGCATCCACCAATGAGCTAGGACAAAGTAAAGTGGGGGATGATTAGTTTCATGACTCAAGTGTGCCCATACATCTCGAATGTTAGCGGCGGGTTGTGGTTGTAGTGGTTGCAATAAGATATCAGGGGCAATTGCTTGATCTAGGGGTACTTCTAAAAAACTATTCCCCAAACTAAACACCAAAGTGGAAAACTCGTCAGTCCAAGGAGGCTTTGCAGTCAAGTTGGCTAGGCGTAAGCTGATACCGATGATCAACCACATCAAACAAAGCAAGGGATGAAACCAGCGAGAAAGGAGGAAAGCTTGCCAATTATGCAAATGCATTTGTTGTGAGGCAGAGGTTTCACCTGCCAAAGGTACACGGTGATTAGCGTCGGTAGGTAGCAACGAGATCATCCTTCTGCAAAATTGAGATACGCCCCAAAAAATAGCTTTCATAGCCCTGCCATCAACAAGCCAATTTTTACTTAGACTTGACATTTTAGATTTAAGTTCGATTAAAAAATCTCCATTCGTGACTATTTCACGTCGGTTGCTTGCTAGATTTGGGTACAAGTTCAGCAATTTAAATTACTTTTTGCCGTCCAATTAGCTGCAAGAGAATTTTATATCATTGGGCGTTGTACCTGCGATCGCACTCCAATGCACCACGGGATTAAAAAACCCTGCCAACACTCTAACTACTTACACTGCCTCCTTTTATTGATGACTAGCTATTGTCAAATCTGCGCCCCTTTCAATCCTACGATACAGTTGCCTCAACACTCCGGTGAATGCTGCAAATCCTCAACAATCAGTCTTAAAATAAGTTCTCTAGTCGCCTACCACCTAAAAATCTGGTTAAATAAACACTGAATTTTGATAAATATCAAATCATTCAAAATATTTTAAGTAGATAGACGTAATTAAATGTAAGATAAAGCTTTTGTTCGTAGTGAGCGATTTATCGCTCTATATAAGGTTTTCAAGGGAGAAATTCCTTACTACTAGCTCTGACTTAATTAAGCCCTTCTACTTATATAGGTTTTAATCAACATAAATTTGTCGTAAACTATTGTTGTTTTTCGCTTGATTCATCGGAATAGCAACAATCTTTTATATTTTTTGAAAAAATGCTAGTTATATTACCTATTGTCTGCTTAATTAATATTTTTTTAATAATTAATAAAAATCGGATCGATTGGCGTGAGTCTGTGATATTGGCAGCTACTTACTGGGCAGTTTTACTCACTATCATCACAGAAAGCTTGAGTTATTTTAAGTTAATTACTTTTGGTTGGATATTAGGAGCTTGGGGAGTAAGCTGTATCATCCTAATTTCTATATATTTTAAGTTAAACACTCAAAAATATGATATTTCCGAAAATAAAATATCTCAAATCAATAAAAAAAATCCAATTCAGCCCTTAATAATTTTATTATTGTGCAATATAGCTTTTTATATAGTAACAATTGGATTAATTGCCATCATCGCACCACCCAATAATTGGGACTCTATGGACTATCACATGAGTCGCGTTGCTCATTGGATACAAAATCATAGCATTGCTCATTATCCAACAAGTTATACGCCACAGCTATATCAAAACCCTTGGTCAGAATTTGTAATTTTGCATTTTCAAATTTTGAGTGGTGGTGACTACTTCGCTAACTTAGTCCAATGGTTGAGTATGATTGGCTGCCTGATTGCAGTCTCGTTAATTGCAAAACAATTAGGAGCAGATTTAAGAGGTCAGATTTTCTCTGCTGTTGTAGCTGTAACGATTCCTATGGGTATTTTGCAAGCATCAAGTACTCAAAATGATTATGTAATTGCATTTTGGTTAGTTTGTCTTGCTCACTATGTGCTATTAACTGTACAAGCAAGAAATAACTCTAATTGGACTAATTTCCTCCAAATTGGTAGTAGTATAGGGCTAGCTATTTTGACTAAGGGAACAGCTTATTTTTATGTATTTCCCTTCTTAATTTGGTTAGGTTTATCTCAGATTAAACGCTTACATTGGCAAGTGTGGAAGCCAGCTTTGATTGTAAGTAGTATATCTTTACTGCTTAATATTAATCACTGTTTACGCAATTATAATTTATTCGCTTCGCCACTTGGTGAACCAGGTGGTTATCGAAATGAAATACTTGGTGTTAATATACTTGTTTCCAATATACTCAAAAATCTTGCTTTACACATAGGCACACCAATCGGTTTATGGAATGGGATAGCCAATAAGTTAATTAGAATTATCCACACATTCATCGGTGTAGATGTTGATGACCCTAGGATAACTTTTTCTAAAACATTCTTTGTGCCAGGAGGTTGGTCAACAATAGGGATAACTGGCAATGAAAACAATGCAGGTAATTTAGTACATCTAATTCTCATAATTTTATGTATTACTGTTTTTATAACCAAAAAATCTCTCCGTAAGCAAAGTTATATTTTTGCTTATCTGATTACTGTCGTGTTTACATTTTTGATATTTTGTTATTTAGTAAAATGGCAAGCCTGGAATAGTCGCCTTCATTTACCTTTTTTCGTACTGATGTCTCCATTTATAGGTGTTGTTTTATCCAATGTTAAAAAAGATCAAGTAGCAATATTTATACTATTGTTCCTGCTTTTATCATCATTAAGTTGGGTATTTTTTAACAGATATAGACCGATTATTTCTAATAAAAGCATTTTCCAAATAAGCAGAGTGGAACAATACTTTAGCAATAGACCATACCTCAACGTAACTTACACAGGAGCCGTTGAGTTTTTAAATTCAGCAAAATGCTCGAATATTGGGTTATCAATGGGTAATGACCCTTGGGAATATCCTTTATGGGTACTTTTACAGCAAAACCAGCAAGAAGTAGTTAAAATTCAACATATTAATTTAAATAATATTTCAGCGTCTCTAGAAAATGAGTATCCCTATAAAGAATTTCTACCTTGTGGAATAATTTCAATGGAAACTAAAAAAAGCAGGCAAGAAAAACGCCAAAAGATTAATTTTCAAGATAAAATTTATGAGCGAGCCTGGTATTCTCCAGAACTTAGTGTATTTATAAATAAGTAGAATTTTGGAGAATTTTATTGGTTACAGCATCACAAATTTAAGATTTACTGAGAAAATTAAGAGAGTAATACTTTAGTTTTTGAGATGTAATGTGACCAAAAGTGCTGTTGAAACAATTCTTGAACGTGCTTTGATAGGGTACGATTTATCTCCTTCAGAGGGAGTGATATTATTAGAACAAACTGACCCAGAGGCGATCGCAGCGATTCGCGCCACAGCCGACAAACTCCGCTACGCTCAAGTAGGTGACACAGTTACCTACATAATTAACCGCAATATCAACTTTACTAATATCTGTGAGCAGCACTGTAGTTTTTGTGCTTTCCGTAGAGATGATGGTGATGTTGGTGCGTATTGGTTAGATTGGGCGCAAATTTTAGAAAAAGCTACAGATGCGGTGCGGCGAGGTGCGACGGAAATCTGTATGCAGGGGGGATTGAACCCGCAAGCACAGATAAACGGCAAATCTTTAGCTTATTACCTCAAGGTAGTGGAAACCATCAAGCAGGAATTTCCCCAGGTACATCTACACGCTTTCTCTCCGCAAGAAGTGCAATTTATAGCCAGAATTGACGGACTTGAGTATGCCGATGTAATAACCGCTTTGCGAGATGCTGGCGTTAATTCAATGCCAGGAACAGCAGCCGAAGTGTTAGATGATGAAGTACGGCGGATACTGTGTCCAGAGAAGATTGACACAGCTACTTGGCTAGAAATTGTCAGCACAGCTCACAAATTAGGCTTACACACTACTAGCACCATGCTGTCTGGGCATATTGAAACACCAGCACAGCAAATCGAGCATTTAGAAAAATTGCGATCACTCCAAAAAACCGCCATCAATCAGGGATACCCAGCCCGCATTACTGAATTTATTTTATTACCCTTCGTCGGTCAAGAAGCGCCAAAACCCTTACGTCGTCGTGTCGGACGCGATCAACCAGTTTTGACTGATGCGCTACTACTAGGCGCTGTGGCGCGGATTTTCCTAGGTAACTGGATTCCCAATCATCAGCAGAGTTGGGTAAAGCTAGGACTTGCAGGTGCAAAGGAAGCCTTAGTTTGGGGTTGCAACGATATCGGCGGCACATTGATGGAAGAACACATTACCACAATGGCAGGTGCTTTAGGTGGCACATGCATGGAAGTGGAAACATTGCAAACAGCGATCGCTTCTTTAGGACGACCTTATCAACAACGAGATACTCTTTATCAAACAGTTAGGAGTTAAATAGGACTTACGCAAGTCTTACATTTCTTTCGTGGAGGTTATCCAGAGTCCAAAGTCCAATTTTTGACCCTTGACTCCTCACTCAGCACTAAATTGATCCCCAAGATACCAATCCAGGATACTATGGACGTTGATTTGCGTAGTATTTCACTTAATGCATATGAAGCGCTATTGGTCGCGTCTGCTTGCACTGGTCTTGGTTTTAGCCATTGGCTTAATAGGGTGTTCTGGTAGTCCAGATAGTTTAACAGGGGATTATCGCCAAGATACCTTAGCTGTAGTCAATTCCATGAGGCAAGCCCTAAATTTATCAGAAGATTCACAAAACAAAGCAGAAGTTCAAGCAGAAGCGCGTCAAAAAATTAATGACTTTTCAGCTCGCTACCAGCGAGTTAATTCTGTTTCTGGTCTTGGCTCTTTTACAACCATGCGAACAGCTCTCAACTCCCTAGCTGGACACTACAGTTCTTACCCAAATCGCCCTGTACCACAAAAGCTCAAAAATCGTTTAGAGAAGGAGTTACAGCAGGTAGAGACGGCGCTGAAGCGTGGCGCTTAACTATTCGCCAACCTACCGTCAAAAATTAAAAACTCCATCTCTTTGTGGGTGGAGTTTTTGGGCATTGGGCCTAAGGCATTATATTATACAGAAAAATTATTTTCGACACTATACATAGATTGGAGGTCATATGATCACCGATATTCTTGAGATGGGTGAGCAAACTAAGCTGCGGGGGCAGGTGTTGTACTCGGCTCTGGGATTGCGGGTGCCGAGGTAGCAACGCACCTGGCGCGTCATGGACGAGAGGTGGTACTCATCGACAACACAACTAAGTTTTGTTATACAAAAAAGTATCTTAACCGAAACGCCCTGAAATGTAGTCGCGGGTACGGGGGTCGAGTGGATTGTTAAAGATTTGTTCTGTAGCACCAAATTCAACCATTTGACCAATACGACTCTCATCTGTGCTGAAAAAAGCCGTGAAATCTGATATACGAGCGGCTTGCTGCATATTGTGGGTAACGATCGCGATCGTTAATTGCGATCGCAAACTATGGAGAAGCTCCTCAACTTTCATCGTAGCAATCGGGTCAAGAGCCGAGCAAGGCTCATCCATCAAGAGAATTTTGGGTTTGACTGCTAAAGCACGAGCAATGCATAGTCGCTGTTGTTGACCGCCAGAAAGCCCTAAAGCGGATTTATTCAGTTTATCTTTCACCTCATCCCAAAGAGCAGCGTCTTTCAAAGCGGATTCGACAATCTCATCAAATTCTGCTTGGGGACGCCTCATGGCTATTTTCACACCGTAGGCAACATTTTCATAAATACTCATGGCAAAAGGATTCGGCTTCTGGAACACCATACCAATTTGGCGGCGTAGCTTATTTGAGTTGATCCGAGGGTCATAAATATTCTGACCAAAAAATTCTACGCACCCTTCAACTTTCACAGGCCCTTCTAATTCACTAATGCGATTGAGGGTTTTGATGAAAGTAGATTTACCACAACCACTCGGCCCAATAATTGCTGTTATGTGGTTTTGATAAATATCCATTGATATTCCTTCAATTGCTTTGGAAGTGCTGTAATAAAAGCTCAGGTTTTTAACTTTGATGGCTGGAATTAAGTTACTCATACTTAACCAAAGGTGTGAAACAAAAATTGAGTTTTACTTTGTCTCTCTCTTGCTAATAACTAACCGAGAGACAATACTGACACACAAAACTAAGCTGAGTAGAACTATGGAAGTAGTCCAGACCAATTGATTTTTTTGCGGGTCGGGGTCGTTGTAGAGGTTAAAAATCAATACTGGTAAGGAAGCTGTTGGACTTAACAATCCTTCTGACCAATCTAGACTAAACAAAGCAGTAAAAATCAGAGGTGCTGTTTCACCAGCTGCACGAGCTACAGCTAATAAAATGCCTGTAGTAATCCCAGGGATTGCAGCAGTAAAAACTATGCGAAAAGTAGTTTGTAGACTAGTTCCTCCTAAAGCGGCGGAGGCGAGGCGTTGAGTAGTGGGAATGAGTTTTAAGGATTCTTCTGTTGTGAGTACGATAACGGGTAGCATGATGACGGCTAAAGCAAAGCCACCTGCGATCGCACTAAATCCCTTAGTTACTAAAACAATCACACCATAAGCGAATATACCCACAACAATCGAAGGCACACCTGTAAAAATTTTAGTAATAAAACGAACAAAGCCAATAGCTGGATTGGTTTGATTAAATTCCGCCAAAAAAATTCCTGTCATTATGCCTGTGGGAATACTTAATAATGCACCAATCAGCACCATTGTGATCGTACCAAGTATGGCATTAGCAAACCCATTATCAATTACTGTTTTGACAAACATTTCTGGATTGAGTGCAGATATTCCTCGCACAACAATTTCCCATAAAAGTGACAGCAAAGGAACAAGTGCTAGACCTGTAAAAACAAAGGCGATCGCATTCATTGTATATGTAAACAACAGTCGCCTTGTTGGTAAAGGGCTGCATAATTCTGCTGCTATTTTATTGCTTTCAGACTTTAGATAACCACTCATTTTTTTGAACGTTTATAATATTTAAGTTTTTTGTTGAGATGCGATCTAGTTCAATATCTTATTTATTTTTCCTACCAAACCACTGCACTAATAACACTGCACCAACATTTACAACTAGAGTTAACCCAAACAAAATTAATCCCAAATAACTTAAAGCGCCAATATGCAATCCTGGTTCGGCTTCTGCAAATTCATTGGCTAATACAGAGGGAATTGTATAAGCCGGATTAAGTAAGGATAGACTGATTTGAGCAGAATTACCAATCACCATAGTCACAGCCATTGTTTCGCCCAAAGCACGTCCTAGAGCGAGCATTATTGCACTCATAATTCCAGAAAACCCAGATGGTAGCAAGACCCGAAAAATTGTTTCCCAGCGTGTACCACCTAAAGCCATAGATGCACTGCGTAATTCTTTAGGTATAGCTAGCAATACTTCACGAGTAATCGCTGCCATTGTTGGCAAAATCATGATGGCTAGAATAATGCCAGCAGTTAACATATTCGTTCCAACAGGATCTTCTGTGTTAAATAGTGGTATCCATTTGAAAATGATCGCTAGCCATTTTTGCAGAGGTTCTAAAACCGGAATAAAGACAAAAATAGCCCATAAACCAATGATCACACTGGGAATTGCTGCGATTAATTCAACAACAAATGCTAAAGTTGTTTGTACCGATGAAGGTAAGAAATTTTCACTAGTAACTAAGGCGACGGCAATTCCTACTGGTACAGCAAATAAAATAGCGATCGCGCTACTTACTAAAGTTCCATAAATATAAGGTAAAGCACCAAAAATCTGATTACCTGTATCCCAATCTTGACCCCACAAAAACCCCAGCCCAAACTGCACAATGGCTGGTTGAGCTTCGCGGAAAATTACCCAACTCATCACAAATAGCACCGCAACAGTAATTACGGTAAAAACATAAACAAGCTGTTTAAATCCTTGGTCAAACCAAAAATCTGTTCTGCTAGTGGCTGTCAGGTCAAGATTTTCATCGCCTAAATTCTGTTGAATTGATGAATTATTTTTGGCTGGTTCTGATGATGTCATTCAATTTTAGATTTTGGATTTTAGATTTTGGATTGATCTCACAGAGAAATCTGCTTGCTCTGTGACATCAAGAAATGTCGGTCATTACAAATCTAGAAATATAGCCTTTTTTTATGTAAATAGGGTGGAAAAATCCCCCACCCTAATCAGGAAAGAAATTAGTTAGATGACAAATTAAGGCTTAACAGTGCTATTTACTGTCTGAAGTACTCGGTTTGCTACATTAGATGGAATCTTAGTGTAGCTGAGGTCACTGTTATATTGTTGACCGTCTGTCAGTACCCAATTAATCCATTTCTTGACAGCATCAGCTTTGGAAGCATTAGCATACTGCTTATAAATCATCATCCAAGTAAGACCTACGATAGGATAACCTTGTCCTGGATCTCCTACAAAAACGCGGTAGTTGTCTGGAAAAGTTACAGCTGATAAAGCTGCGTTTGCAGATTCTAAAGAAGGAGCAACAAATTCTCCTTGCTTGTTCTGTATCAGCGCTGATTTCAATTTGTTTTGGGTAGCGTAGGCATATTCAACATAACCAATAGAGCCGGGAGTACGAGATACTAAAGCAGCTACGCCAGGATTACCTTTACCTTTAAGGACGTTTGGTAGTGTCCACTTAGGAGAAGTGCTAGCTCCAATTCTTCCTTTGAAATAAGCACTGATGGCACTCAAATGATTGGTGAAAATGAAAGTTGTACCACTACTATCAGCACGAACAGCAAATTTAATTGGTTGATTTGGTAGATTTACACCAGGATTATCAGCTTTAATTTTTGCGTCATCCCAGTTAGTAATTTGACCTGAGTAAATCGCTGGAAGTGTAGCGCGAGATAATCTGAGACTGTTAACACCTGGAAGATTATAAACAACAGAAACCGCACCCCCTGCTGTGGGTACTAAGATTGCACCATTCTTGACTTTAGCCATTTCATCATCTTTCATTGCTGCATCACTACCACCAAAGTCAACTGTTCCAGCAATTACTTGACGAATACCGCCACCGCTACCAATTCCTTGGTAGTTAATTTTCAGTTCTGGATGTTTTTTTCTAACTTCACGAGCATACCGTTCGTAAAGCGGAGCTGGAAAAGTTGCTCCTGCACCATTCAAAGTTTCAGCTTGAGCGATCGCAGTAAAAATCGGGCTAAGTGCAATAGCAGATGTCACTACTGAAGTAGTAACTACACGATTCAAAATGGTAGTTGAAAAAATCATATTACCTCGTATTAAAGGAAGATTTTACTGTTGTCATTACAGCCTTGAAATAAGGTACATTTTTTATGGTTAAAGGCAATTTAACGACAGGTAAACAAATTATTAAAATATTTTTAACTTTTAATCGCAACAAAGCATATACTATGCTTTGATTTCTATTTAAGTATATTTAATATAAAAAAAATTAGAGTTAATATGTTTTGGAAAAAATTCAATTCAAACGTAGAAAAATATCAATATAATATAGTTTGCTATCTTGAGATTTATGTAATTTATTCTTTATAGTTAGAAACGAAAATGCTAACTAGCTTAGGTTGGTTAATCACTTAAGCGATCGCAAACTTCCAAAAATTTATAAAAACACAAAAAAACTGGCAGGAGCCATATAACAAGACTGCCTGCCAGTAAGGTATAGTTTATTCTGGCCATGTTTGAGCAGGTTAGCGCTTATTTGTAATAAATAATGCTTATCCCAGGTTAGGATAACCAAATTGTTTGTAAAACATGGTTAAGAAAAATAAATAAATAGATTAAGTTGCAGTTAAAGTTAACAATTTCCCAGATGGTGGAGGAAG
Source organism: Nostoc sp. MG11 (assembly GCF_014904695.1). GTDB lineage: Bacteria > Cyanobacteriota > Cyanobacteriia > Cyanobacteriales > Nostocaceae > Komarekiella. The sequence continues at coordinate 160,665 of NZ_JACXXN010000001.1, forward strand.
AGAGCAGGGGAGCAGAGGGGCAGAGGGGAATAAATACTGACTCTTGACCCTTGACCCTTAACTCTTAACAAATGACTAATAATATAAGAAAGCGCTTCACACTTCTTAAATATTCGATTTTATTAGAACAATGGCGAGAGACTTGCGGGGATTCATTAAAATTCTGGAACAAAGAGGACAATTACAGCGAATTTCAGCTTTAGTTGACCCAGATTTAGAGATTGCTGAGATTTCCAACCGGATGCTGCAAAAAGGTGGGCCAGGGTTATTGTTTGAAAACGTCAAAGGCGCTTCTTTCTCTGTGGCGGTGAATTTGATGGGAACTGTGGAAAGAATTTGCTGGGCGATGAATATGCAGCATCCAGAAGAGTTGGAAACTCTGGGGAAAAAGCTGAGTATGCTGCAACAGCCAAAACCACCGAAGAAGATTTCCCAAGCTATAGATTTTGGTAAGGTGCTATTTGACGTAGTTAAGGCGAAACCAGGACGGGACTTTTTTCCCGCTTGTCAACAAGTGGTGCTGCAAGGCAATGATGTAGATTTGCATAAGTTGCCTTTAATACGTCCTTATATTGGTGATGCTGGCAAAATTATCACGCTGGGATTAGTGATTACACGGGATTGCGAGACAGGTACGCCAAATGTAGGTGTGTATCGCTTACAACTGCAATCACAGAATACGATGACAGTTCATTGGTTATCGGTACGGGGTGGGGCGAGGCATTTGCGAAAAGCCGCCGAACGTGGGAAAAACTTAGAAGTAGCGATCGCACTCGGCGTTGATCCTCTAATTATCATGGCAGCTGCTACGCCCATACCTGTAGATTTATCAGAATGGTTATTTGCAGGACTTTACGGCGGTTCGGGTGTGCAATTGGCAAAGTGCAAAACCGTAGATTTGGAAGTTCCCGCAGATTCGGAATTTGTCTTAGAAGGGACGATTACACCAGGGGAAGTTTTACCAGATGGGCCTTTCGGCGACCACATGGGTTATTACGGTGGCGTCGAAGATTCGCCATTGATTCGCTTCCAATGTATGACGCATCGCAAAGATCCGATTTACTTAACAACATTTAGCGGTCGTCCACCCAAAGAAGAAGCGATGATGGCGATCGCGCTAAATCGCATTTATACCCCTATTCTGCGGCAACAAGTATCAGAAATTGTTGATTTCTTCTTACCAATGGAAGCTTTAAGTTACAAAGCTGCAATTATTTCCATTGATAAAGCATATCCCGGACAAGCGCGACGGGCGGCTTTAGCATTTTGGAGTGCTCTACCACAATTCACATACACAAAGTTTGTCATTGTTGTAGATAAAGACATAAATATTCGTGATCCGCGTCAAGTAGTGTGGGCGATTAGTTCCAAAGTTGACCCCACACGAGATGTGTTTATTTTGCCGAATACACCCTTTGACACTCTGGATTTTGCTAGTGAAAAAATTGGTTTAGGCGGACGGATGGGAATCGATGCTACCACGAAGATTCCCCCAGAAACCGAACATGAGTGGGGTGCGCCTTTAGAGTCAGATCCAAATGTAGCGGCGATGGTAGAGAGGCGATGGGCAGAATATGGTTTGGCTGATTTACAGTTAGGAGAAGTTAACCCAAATCTGTTTGGCTACGATATGAAGTAAAGTGTTGGATTGTAACCAATAAAAATCTACACTAGCTATCAGTTTGGCTGATTTTCGTCAGTCAAACTGACAAAATAATAAAATCTCAGAAAGAAAAATCTGAATAATCTAGTTTGATATAAATATCTTTTTTATTATCAGAAAAAGCTTTGAGACAATGAAGCATTTCTGTATTATCAATTAACTCTATTTTTTCAGGTATGATTTGAGATACAAATAAGACTGCCGCATTGGGTACTGATACCAGGAAAATAGAGAAAATATGACAAAAAATGCGAAAAACTCACCATCAAAGCTCGCTATAGTATTAGGACTAAGTTGTGTTAGCGTAATTATCAATACTGGTATAGCTAATCAAATCGTTTTAGCAAAATCAACTAATGAAAATAAGTGCGATATTCTTGCCTACGTTACTGATACAGATCTACAAGGTTTAAATGTGCGGAGTGGTGCAAGTGTCAGAAACAGAATTCTGGGGCAAATACCTATCCATGAAACAGTTCAGATTGTTGCAGCCTTGGGAAAATGGGTACAGATTACTAACGCTAGCGATGGTTTTCAAGGAACTGGATGGGTTTTTGTGCAAAACTTAGGCATATCATCACGGGGCTATGCTACTAATGGCGTAGATATTTACGCTAATGCTAATCAGCAAGGCCGAAAAGTGGGAAAAATTCCCGCTGGTGTGAATATTAAATTGTTAGGCTGTCAGGGAGATTGGGCGCGGGTAGAATATCAAGGTGTCAAGGGTTGGTTGGCAAGGGAAGATCAGTGTGGTGCTGCCCTAACTAGTTGTTCTTAGAGCTACATACCCCTCTACCACAAAAAAAGAGGGTTAAGAAAAAAGTCAAAAATGGCGATGGTACGCAAGATGATTATCGCATTTTAGTTAGTCGAGGGGAAAATCGTCCGCAATCTGATTTATATGCCTTTAATTTGCAAGATGCAATTCCTTCATTTTCCTTGCTTTTGCGAGCGGATGATCGTGAACCCTTAATAGATTTGCAGAGTTTATTAACTGGAATTTATGACCGCGCAAGTTATGACTTAGTAATAGATTATAGTCAAGAGCTAGCATCACAATTGTCAGAAGAGAATAGAGTTTGAGTGGATGCAGTGTTGCGAGAAAAAGGACTACGTTAACTCACTATAACTCTTGACTTAATTCTTAGACTGACGAAAAGCAAGTGATCGCTCTTGTGACTGTACCCTTTAAGATTTCCCTACAGGATTTATACAACAAGGTTAAATTCGAGCTTGTTGAATCGGAAGGGGAAGTGCTGATGTTGAATAATTGGGATAAAGGGGCGTTAAATAACTTGCTGTTCTGTAAGCTTTTTAGAAGCTATATTTAAGTCATACAGGTTCTAAAATAAAACCTGTACTCAAAAGATTTCAGAAGTATCAAAAGCAAAATAAGATGGTTCACAAGATTGCCTTGTTCAATCACAAGGGTGGTGTCAGTAAGACCACAACAACTTTTAACTTAGGTTGGATGCTTGCTTCAAAGGGTAAAAGAGTTATCCTTGTAGATACTGATCCTCAATGTAATCTAACAGGAATAGCTCTAAAAGAAGAGACTGAAGATGATGAGGCAAGGATAGAAAACATCTACAATACACATTCAAATATAAAAACTGGCTTGGCTCCTGCTTTTGAGTCACAGCCACGGGCTATTGAAGCTGTCGATTGTATTCCTATACAAGGACAAGAAGGGTTATTTGTATTACCTGGTCATGTTGGCTTTGCTGAATATGAAGTAACATTAGGTATTGCACAGGAACTCAGTGGCTCAATTCAGACACTCAAAAACTTGCCAGGTGCTATTTCTGATCTGTTGGAAAAAACTGCTAATAAATTTAATGCTGACTATATTCTGATTGATATGAGTCCAAGTTTAGGAGCAATTAATCAGAACTTACTAATGACAAGTGACTTTTTCTTAGTACCTACAACGGCTGATTTTTTCTCTGTAATGGCGATTGATTCTCTGTCTAGAATTTTATCAAAATGGTGTAGTTGGGCAAGGATGGCAAGCGCAAATCCTATATTAAAGGAAGCTGCTTATCCTTTTCCAGAATTTACCTTGAAATTTTTAGGAACCATAGTTCAAAACTATAGAATTATTAGGGGTAAAGAAACAGCTGCATTTCAAACATGGATAGAAAAAATAGAGAATACAGTTACTTATAAACTACTACCAGTTCTAGAGCAAAATAATCTTTTATTACCAAAGCAAGTCTATACTGAGCAGGGTATGAATGGTAGTTGTACTCTGACAAAAATTTCTAACTTTAATAGTTTAATTGCTCTCTCACAGCAACACAGTACGCCAGTTTATGCACTTATAACCGAGCATTTAGGACAGACAGGTATTGTACGCGAAAATAATCAAAGAAAGCAAGAGGAATTTAAAACAACTTTTTCTGAGTTAGCAGGTAAAATTATTGCACTATCATCCAGTTATGCAATCAGCGCTTGACCAATTTCGCATTAGTATCCAGCGTGTTCGAGATCTGATTGCTCTTCATACTTCCGTTAAGGCTCAAGCTACTGCTGCTCTGGATCTTTCAGACATTTTACGAGCTGCCCTAGTTCTAACTGTTAGTGCCCTGGATTATTATATCCATGAGGTTGTCACATTGGGTATGCTGGAAATTCATCGAGGACAACGTACTGAACCAGCATCTTCAGCTAATACTACTCAATCAGCCTTTTCCCGTTTTCAAGTTTCCTTGGGAAGCGCTCGTGAGGATAGAAAAATAGCCATAGATATCGCCTCTTGGATAGAGAATGACATACAGCAGGTTTATGGAGCTAACTTTTTACAGTATTTTCATACTATTTCTGGTTTAATTCCAGATATATCAAATAGTATTTTGAATAGATTAAATAATACTTCATGGTTAGAAGACGAGATTCGAGAACGTCTAAGTTATCAAAGCTTCCAGCAACCTGACAAAATAGCTAATGCAATCAGGCAAATTTCGGATAAAAAATTGTGGGATGAGGTTGCTAGTAAAATGAGTAAACCTCCTAAAGATATTAAGCAACAACTTACTCTAATTGTGGATCGCAGAAATAAAATTGCTCATGAAGCAGATATAGATCCTACCCTCAACATAGGTAATCGCTGGTTTATTGACGAATCAATGGTTGGTGATACAGTTGATTTTCTTGAGCAGGTTGTAGAGAGTATTCATCAAATTTTGTAGCTTTTAGTGGATCAAGGGTAGAAATTGTTAACTAACTAATTGGGTAAGATAGGCAGACAATCGTTGTGGAAAAATAAAGACTGCGATCGCCCCTTCCCCCACCATCTCCCACCAACTTCGATAAAATCACTATGGTGCTGTTTAATCCTCCCCAAGCCTGATGAAAAGCGATGTCTGGCGACAAGCCGCTAGGCATCTACGCTCTTGTGACTGTACCTTTTAAAATTTCCTGGCAAGATTTGTATAACAAAGTAAAATTTGAGCTTGCTGAGTTAAAAGCAAAAAGCGCTGATGCTGGAAAATCGGGTTGAAAGGGGCGTAGGCGTAGCCATCGTTCGCGTAGCGTCTCGTAGAGAAGATATCGCCTAACTTATACAAACCACCTATTTTTCTCATAGTAACAACGAAGTTTACGCTACTTTTAAGGGCTTTTAAGGAAAAGTAATTGGCTCTGGCAGAGGTTTTTCTTGCTCTTGATACCATTCAATTAGAGATTCAATCACTTCCTGTCCATGTTTAGCAGCTTCTTCATAGGTTTTGCCATGAGTATGAAACTGCTGCCAAGGGAATTCTGGCAGGTGTACCAAGTAGCAGTTATCTTCATCTGACCATTGGATAACCATACTGTAGCGATCATTCATTCTTCCTCCTTTATTTCCCTTAGCTTTTTCAATACACGGTCGACTTGTTTTTCCAAGTATTGCGGTGCATCATCTCCATCGTTTCCAGCAACGGTGACTGGTTCATCAGGTATCTTTGGATGAGTCCAGAAAGTATGACTACCTTTGGCGGGACGATAGACAAACCCAGCCTTTGACAACATTGCCTTTAACTGTCTAATTTTTTTGGGCATCTACCTCCAAGTTAAATCACTATACTAATTGTTGACTATTAACAGCCTAATTTATTTCATATCTGCCATAAACCCTTTCTAACTAATTTTGGCAAATAGTCTAAGTAGTTTGAAAGGCTATGACTTTTACCAATAAAAGATGTAGCATCTTCATTTATTATCTTTGAATGGTACTCTTTAATTGGCTTACGTCCACAAGCATTATTACCTACCTCAGCTACTTTAAATTTCTTTTTTAATATTGGATCATCGTAGTTATACACATTTATTAGATTTCCTCTTATTTGCGAGGCTACATATCCCCATTCTTTACTGCTATCCCTACGAACTGCTCCACCGAGAAGAATTACATCTTGCAATGAATGGTAAGTTTCTAACCAAACCTCCATACAATAATAAGCAACATGTGCCCCTAGTGAGTGTGCAACAATAGAAATATGTTGTTCAGAAATGTCAGAGTAAATTAAACTTGGTAGATATTCTTTACCAACACTTTTTGCACGACTTTTGCAGTTATGCCAATGAGGGATAATTAATCCCAAGACCATACTTTCCCAACAAGAAGAATCCCACCATAAATGATAAACAGAGTATTGCCATTCAGCATAACTCAATGCTGAAAGCAAGTTATCGCGCACCTTATCTTGACTTAAATAACCATCTATAAATACTAAGGCTTTTGAACTTCCGGCTGATTGTGAAATAAGTCGCAGTTCAGGACGTTCCATTACATATATTCTTTTAAACTAACTATCACTCAATTTCAGTGTTCCCAGAAGTATTCTTGCCATATCACTCCTTCCATACAAAAAGCGATCGCCCTCTTCCCCCACCATCTCCCACCAACTTCGATAAAATCACTATGGTGCTACTTAACCCTTAGACTGATGAAAAGCGATCGCCTCCATTCCCTGCCCTCTCTTCAACGTCCTGAACTACTCGCGCCAGCAGGTAATTGGGACTGTGCTAAAGCTGCTGTGGAAAATGGGGCAGATGCGATCTACTTCGGCTTGGATCGGTTTAATGCCCGAATGCGGGCGCAAAATTTTACTGAGGCGGACTTACCCCAATTGATGGCATTCCTGCACCTCCGGGGCGTCAAGGGCTACGTTACCCTCAATACACTAATCTTCCCTAAAGAACTAGCAGCAGCACAGCAATATCTCCGTACAATTATTGCCGCAGGTGTCGATGCGGTGATTGTCCAAGATGTGGGTATATGCCGTCTTATCCGTCACATCTCGCCCGATTTTCCTATCCATGCCTCAACCCAGATGACGATCACCAGCGCTGCTGGGGTAGAATTTGCCAAGTCTCTTGGCTGTCAATTGGTGGTGCTGGCGCGTGAATGTTCACTTAAAGAAATTAATAAAATTCAACAGCAGATCACTCAACAGGATGCTTCGCTACCTTTAGAGGTATTTGTTCACGGTGCTTTGTGCGTTGCTTATTCCGGTCAATGTTTGACAAGTGAAGCTTTAGGCGGACGTTCTGCTAACAGAGGTGAATGTGCCCAAGCTTGCCGAATGCCCTACGAGTTAATTACTGATGGGGAAGTTGTAAATTTAGGCGATCGCAAATACTTACTTAGTCCTCAAGACCTAGCTGGGCTAGAAGTACTGCCAGATTTAGTCAAGTCAGGAGTAACTTGCCTCAAAATTGAAGGTCGTCTGAAAGCCCCAGAGTATGTTGCCAATGTCATACGTGTTTATCGAGAAGCGCTTGATCGTGTGATGGTGCAATTGGAAAAGGACAAGGGTACGCCAACAACGAAACTCCCCCATTTGCCCATCTCCTCCTCAACTTCCCAGGAACGACATAACTTAGAAATGGCATTTTCTCGCGGACTATATACAGGCTGGTTTGGCGGGATTAATAATCAAGAATTGGTTCATGCCCACTTTGGTAAAAAGCGTGGAGTTTACTTGGGTAAAGTCACTCGCATCCACAATGAACAAGTAACACTCAGACTAGAAGCACCAGTTAAGCCAGGGGATGGAATTGTTTTTGACTACGGTCATCCAGAAGCTAAGGAAGAAGGAGGCCGAGTCTACGCGGTGGTGCAGAAGGGCAAAGAAGCTATGCTAACCTTTGGTCGGCATGACTTAAACCTGCGTCGGGTGCATGTGGGCGATAAGGTTTGGAAAACCAATGACCCAGAACTTGATAAGCAATTGCGTCAGAGTTTTGCTGGAGAAAATCCGCAGTTTCAGCGTCCCATTCACCTGGAGGTTTATGGAGAAGTTGGTCAGCCGTTGATTGCGATCGCTCGTGATGATCTCGGTAATATCGTACAGGTAGAGTCTGCAATTTCACTTGTAGAGGCGCACACCAAACCCTTAACTACAGACCGTTTACAAGAACAGTTGGGTCGTCTTGGTAATACCCCCTTCTGTTTGGGAACCTTAAGCAATCACCTCAACGGTACTGTTATGCTGCCCGTAAGTGAGTTGAATCGAATGCGGCGGGAAATCGTGACGCAGTTAGAAGAGTTGCGAAGTCAACCCAAACGCTGGCAATTATTTTTAAACGCTTCCCTCGCAGATTTACTTCCTTCCCCCACTCCCCCACTCCTTAACTCCCCCTCACTCATCGTCCTAGTCAGAAATCTCAAACAACTCCAAGCCGCCCTCCAAGCAGGAATCCAAACGCTGTATTGTGAATTTGAAGACCCCCGCGCTTACAGAAAGGCTGTGCAGATGGTACGCGACGGTCAAACTATTGCTAATCAAACTATCTGGGTTGCGCCTCCCCGGATTACCAAACCTGGGGAAAACTGGATTTTGCAACAAGTACGTGCCTCAGAAGCAGATGGCTATCTGGTACGAAACTATGACCAACTGCAATTCTTTGCAGCAGACCGTTGTATCGGAGATTTCTCGCTCAATGTTTCCAACCCCTTAACGGCGGACTACTTTCAACATCACTTTGGCTTAGAACGACTAACGGCTTCCTATGATCTGAATATCACCCAACTAGAAGACTTACTTACCAGTTGTTCACCTCAGTGGTTTGAGGTGACAATTCATCAACAGATGCCAATGTTTCACATGGAGCATTGTGTTTTTTGTACCTTTCTATCGACGGGTACAGATTACACCAACTGTGGACGACCTTGTGAAAAGCACGAAGTGAAATTAAGAGATCGCGTCGGTAGTGAACACGTCCTCAAGGCAGATGTAAGTTGCCGGAATACTGTATTTAACGGCACTGCTCAAACAGGAGCCGAGTACGTACAACGTCTCAGAGATTTGGGATTAGGTCACTTTCGCATCGAGTTTGTGAATGAGACAGCTGAGCAAGTGGCTAAAACGATACATTGCTATCGCCAATTACTGCAAGGCGAGATTACAGGTTCCCAACTTTGGCGAGAATTGAAGCTACAAAATCAGTTGGGCGTAACTCGCGGCCCTATGGGAGTGTCTGCGTTGCAGTCATAACTCATTACTCATTTTACGACCGCCCAGCTTGGAAAATCTGTTCAGCGGTCAAATTCAATTCTGGGAATGTAGGCGATACGATGCGTTGTTTACCGCCGTAGGCATCGCTTCCCCGAAACTGGCTAACTTGATACTCATCATCCACCAAATAGTAGATGGAAATAGTAGGTCGTTTAGGATTACCTATGTACCGTCTCCCACCCAAAGCTAAATAGTCAACGGACACTTGCTTCAAGCCGGGGAACCCGTCCAACGCAGTGTCCTCAACAATCCAGTATTCAGGAATGCCAACAGTTTCGTAGTCAACCAGCTTGTGTGCATAATCATCTTTCCAATTAGTACTGACGACTTCAATAACTAGGGGAACAGATGCAGCTTGAGTAACCGTTGAGGACTTTTTCCACATCGGTTCTAATGAAAGATTTTTTTGATTTATGACTATGACATCAGGCGAATAACCAGACTCTTTGTCAGGAACTTTAACTAGTGCTTGCTTGGGTATGAGGTAGGGGAGACTCAACCGTTCAAATTCTACGTTTAGTTTTTTAGCTAAAAAACCGTTAATCTCTTCATGATCTCCTACTGGGCATTTCAACAATTACCCCATCGTGTAGTTCATAACATCCGCCGTCTGGTTTCCAATTTAGAAATTCTTCAAAAGTGATTGTTTTTGGTAAAGCTTGAAACATCAGATTTGCTCCTGACTCTGGTTCAGAGTTTAGCAAATTACTTGGTAATACTCACTAATTGCTTTCTGATTTCAGCAGATTCAGCAAGCAAAAAGGCATACAATTAAAAATTACCATAGTTGTCTATGAATAATATTTCCTTACCTAATAATTGGAATACTGCTCTTTACGAAGATAAACACTCCTTTGTCTGGCAGTATGGCGAGGACTTGCTGCAATTACTCAACCCCCAGCCGGGAGAATTGATTTTGGATCTCGGCTGTGGTACTGGACAACTCACAGAAAAAATTGCGATCGCTGGGGCTGAGGTTATGGGAATTGACCATGCACCTGCAATGATTGAGAAGGCAAGACAAAACTATCCTCATCTGCGCTTTGATGTTGCTGACGCTAGTAACTTTCACGTAGACCAGCTATTAGATGCTGTATTCTCTAATGCTGTACTACATTGGGTGAAAGAAGCAGATCAGGCGATCGCTTCCATACATCAAGCACTAAAGCCAGGTGGGCGTTTTGTCGCTGAATTCGGTGGTAAGGGAAATGTGCAGGCGATCGCCAAAGCTTTATACACTGCTTTGGAAGCGATCAGTATTCCCAAAGCACAAGTAGTGAATCCTTGGTATTTCCCCAGCGTTGGCGAATATGCTACTCGACTAGAACAACAAGGCTTTGATGTCATCTATGCTACTTTGTTTGCTCGTCCAACTCCTTTAGCAGCAGGAGAAGCAGGTATAGCAAACTGGATTCAGATGTTTGCCAGCTCTTTGTTAGTAGGACTGTCTGCTGAGCAACAAACGCACATAATCCACGTCGTAGAGCAGTATCTCAAGCCGACAATGTATCAACAGGGTACTTGGACAGCAGACTATCGACGAATTCGCATCTTTGCAATCAAAGTTTAGATTGTGTCGCTCATGATCAAATAAGGCATTGCTGAATTGAAGTATGAAATTTAAAAACTTAACATCTTAAACTCTTACTCTCTGCGCCTCTGTCTTGAAAAGTTGAGCCACTGCGTTGGACGGGTTCCCCGGCTTGAAGCAAGTGGCGTCTGTTCGCCGGAAGCCGGCGCTCAGACTTTCCGCTGCGTCTCTGCGTGAGATAAATTCATACCTGGATTCAGCAACGCCCAAATAAAAACGGTAATTATTTTAGATAGATTATTAGTAATGGGTAAAATCTATCACCCATTACTCATGAGTGAATTGGAGATTCATCCACCATCAAAAATGGTATTAGCTTATGCTTAAACACAAACCAACTGGTCGCCAGACACCGCTATCACTACTATTAACTATTAGTTTCACAACCTTATTAGTCTCACCCTCGCTAGCGCAAAAGACCCCAGTACCACCACCTTCTAGTGCACCTCTGCAACTAGATTTATTAACTAAGCCAAAAGACTATGTGATTACAGCTAACACCATTAACCTAGAAAAAATAGCCACTCCTAGTTTATGGTGGGCCAAAGAAAACTCTGAGAACAAGCTATTAGATAACTGGATAGCATATTCTGCTTCCGCCGAAGAACCTGCTAGAGCAGACCTGATAGTAAATCAGCAGATTTGGAGCTTACTAGACTATCTGGAGCGCTACGACTTTGTAAATCGCTTGGGTAGCGTTGCTCGGAAGGACGGTTATAACGTTCGGGTTTTCAATTATCAGCAAGAACTGTTAGCAACCTACACCTGTAACTTTAATACAAGTCCAGCGTTATGTAGCATCCAGATGAACGCTCAGAATAAGTTAGGGTTGCTGCGCTCTTTATAGGTTGGGTAGAGAGGGACAGGGGGGCAGAGAAGATATATTTTGGGATGTAGAAACGAGTCTTTGAACTGGATGAATCCACCTTTGAACTGGATTAACGAGTCTTTGAACCGGATGAATCCACCTCTGAACTCTACTTTTGTGCCCCCCTGCTCCACTGCTCCCCTACTCCCCTGCCCCCTGCTCAATGTCTAATTAAGCTTTAATTTTGGTGAATAAAGACTCGTACTGTTTTGCTGCTGCTGGGGATAAGGGAAGCAAAAATTCACTTTTGTCAAAAACTTCGCGTAGGCGTAGCCCGTCGTAGACATCGCTTTGTAATAGACTGCGTAATGGCTTCTGAATGTCAGAGGGGACAATATTTGTAGAAATTGGTGAATTACTTTTAGTCAGCAGAGAAATTTGCCTAGCGATATCTGGTTGCCAACAAAAATCAATCCATTGGGATGATAAAGTATCCTGAGCAACACCCGTGGGACGTACCCACAAGTCTGCCCAGATTGCTGTTCCTGACTGGGGAATAACTGCTGCGAATTGTGGATAACGTCCAAGAATTGGCAGCACGTCACTTGACCAACCAACTGCTAGCCAAGTGTCTCCAATGATTAAGGGTTCTAGATAGTTATTAGAACTGTAGAACTTAACTTGTTGATTTAATGTCTGTAATTCTTTTTCCAAGTCTGGTACTTGGTCAAGATTCTCTGTGTTGTAAGATTTCCCTAGCTTTTTTAAGACCAGACCAATCACTTCTCTAGGTTGATTTAGTAAGGAAATGCGATCGCGCAATCCATCCCGCCACAAATCACGCCAATCTTTCGGCGTCCATCCTAAGTCTCGAAACCTATCACGGTTATAAACAATTACCGTACTACCCCAACGGTAGGGAGCAGCCCAAACTTTTCCCTGAGCATCCAAATTGCCTTGGTCGTTGCGTGTTACCAGTCTTTTCCACTTTTCATCTAAAACAGACCACTGTTTTAATTGATTTTTCTGTACTTCATCTAGTGGTTGAATGAGTTTCTGCTCAATAGCTGCTTTTAGCCAGTAATCTCCTAATGTTACTAAATCAGCTTCATCTACTTTTTGACTTTGCCTAAACGGTATAAAGCGGCTCCATATTTCTTGGTCGGTAGCTTTTGATTTCTGCTGCCAATTTTGTAATTGCTGAAATAAATCCCGTATCTGCTCAACTGGAGCAAACTTTAACTGTACCTGTTGCTGTAAACCTTTTTGAAATTGATTAACTACCTGACCAGGTATGGAACCCTTTAATAAACGTACTTTTAGTTGTGCCTGGTTGTTTCCACTACAGCTAAAAAGCAGTTGCGAAAGTGCCAGTGTACTTGTACTTAGTAAAAAAGATCGTCGATCCATCGATTTTGGATTTGAGATTTTGGATAATACTTAATAGTAAAAAAAGACCTCTAAGAGGTTTTACTACCATAGCAGTCCTAAATCACTTGTGAGCAACAACAAAAGACAAAAATATTACTCTTGCTGCCAGTACTTGTAAGCAGCATAAGCCATAGTCACAACCCCAGTGATAATTGCAGATTCATCAACTTCAAATTCGGGATGGTGTAATGGGTAATTAATAATTCTATCTTTGTAGCCTACACCTAAGCGAAACATAGAACCAGGAGCATGTTCCAAATAAACAGAAAAATCTTCAGCACCTAGGGATGGTTCAGGTAAGACTTGGACGCGATCGCTACTCCAAGCTTCTTCGGCAGCTGATTGTAAAAGTTGTGTGAGAGCATAATCATTTTGCACGCTAGGCACGCCTTGGCGATAATTAACCTGATAAGTTGCTCCATAGATATGGCAGACATTAGCCACAATGTTTTCAATCCAGTTAGGGAGATGAGCACGGGTTTCAGGATGGAGCGATCGCACAGTTCCCAACAATCGCACTTTATCAGCAATGACATTCGGCGCTCTGCCACCACTAATCTGCCCGATGCTCAATACTACAGGACGCAAGGGATTCTGTGTCCGGCTGATGGATTGTTGCAGCATTGTAATTACTTGCGAAGCAATCCAAATTGCATCAATCGCCTCATGGGGACGCGCTCCATGCCCCGATTCTCCAATAATGATAATCTCTAAATCATCAGCCGCCGCCGTCAATGCACCGTAACGCACGCCAATAGACCCTGCGGGTATTGAAGGGAAAACATGAATTCCTAATACAGCTGAAACATTTTCCATCGCTCCATCTTTTACCATCCAGCTTGCTCCTTGAGCAATTTCCTCTGCTGGCTGAAATAAAAACCGCACTTTACCACCCAACTCATCTGCTACTTGGGACAGCACCATTGCCGTTCCCAAGCCTACTGTAGTGTGGACATCGTGACCACAGGCGTGCATAATACCTTCTGCACGAGAGGCATATTCTAAACGGGCGCGTTCTTGAATTGGTAACGCATCCATATCAGTACGAATCGCTAACAAACGGTGATCTTGGTTAGTACCTTGTAGTTCTCCAATGACGCCCGTTTTACCAATTCCCTCTTGTACATGCAGACCGCTGGAAGATAAAACACCAGCCACAAAGGCTGCTGTTTGGTATTCCTGACCACTGAGTTCTGGATGAGAGTGAATGTGGCGGCGAATTTCAATTAAGCGGGGTGCTAGTTTTACTGCTAAGTCTTGAATACGGGTAAGCATCGATCAATTAATCTACAGGCTTTTTTCCCATGATAAAGAACTGTTAATAAATAAAATGCTTTTGCCATACATGGGCAAGCCTTATTAAACAAAGCCTGGTATCATAACTTCATTAAAACTTCTTATTTGGTGTAGCAGGTTGTACCTCTACTAGCGTTCTCGGCTTTAAATTTGTTGCATTCTATGGGAATTGTACGCTCTAACGACCACCAATAGGGTTTGTCAGAAGTAACCACACCGTTACCTAGCGTTGTCAGTCGGAAGTTTACCCCCCGGAAATTAGTGAACTGCACTCTTGCGCCCTTGAGGTTGGCTGCTTCCAAATTAGCGCTAATGAAACCAGCATAGGATAAATCTGCATTTTCTAGAGATGCTGATTTCAAATTTGCACCTGTCAAGGAAGCGCCACTGAGATTTGCTGAATTCAAAACCGCAGCTTCCAAATTCGCACCAGTCAGGTCAGCATTCGTCAGATTAACTTGAGATAATGTTGCACCGCTCAAGTTAGCTCCACGCAAATTTGCACCAGTTAGGTTCAGTTGAGTTAGGTCAGCACCGCTCAAATCGCATCGAGGACAGGCACTCGCGGCTTTCAACTGATCCAAGTCCTGTTGGTTTAATGCCAAGGCTTGCTCTGCAAAGCTCAAACAACCTAACAGGGCGATGGTAGCTAAAATCTTAAGTTTCATAGTTTTATAGATATTTTCAAGGATGACTAGTTACACATGTTGCCTATTGTCATCCTTACATATACGAGTTTTCTAGCAAACAGTAGGCATGAAGCATTGATTAAGAAGCTATGAAAATAGTATAAATTCTGATGATAAGACTACTCAAAACAAAGTATTAGGATTTAGAATCAGAGCATAGCCAGTTATACCGAACTCTTTATAGACTACCACATATGTGATCCCCCTAGCTCAATGAAAAACGACTAGGGGGATCTTGTTTTTGGATATGTGATTAACGCCATCTCAAAAGACGCAACCCAGGCACAATTAAGTAGTAACTTACCCCCAACCAGAAACTCAAGAAGACACCTACAAAACCAAAAAACGCTAAAGGTAGCCATAACTCCGACCAACCAGGCTGACTTGAAAAATGCCAGATAGGCGGTGTCAACCTTAAAAGAATTGAAATTGCAAAGGCGATCGCAGTACCAAAGGAAGCAACCACAGCATAAACTATATGATGGCTGCGAAGACCTAGACTCAAAGTCAGTAGGCAAACTGCCACTAGAATAAATGCCACCAAGCCCTCGCCGCTATCTTTTGGCGTGATTAATTGCAAAACCAACCACCCAAAGCCATAGCTAATCATAGCCATCAGCGACGCCACCAAGAATCGCCGCCGTTGGCCAAAACACCCCGACAGCGTTAGTCCCCAAGCCGTTCCCACACCCGCCGCGACGAAAACCAGAATATCAGCCCCAAAGTCAGGTTGAATATTGGGAACTAATTGATTTAGCTGATAAACCATAAATTCCACAACACGATTGCCCAAATTTGTCCGATACGCCAAAATAAAACCAGCGATCGCACCTACACAAGCGCCAATACAAGTCAGGATCATCGCCCAAATTGTTGCTAGACAAGCTTGTAAAACTTTAAAAATTGTCTTCACTGTGAAACGAGCAGTTTTACCGACAGTTCGATTAAAGTCGGCAAAAGCTTGCTCAACAGCTTGTATTAGCAGTGCAAATTTTTGGGATGCTTGCGTTGAGGTTTGTTTAACAGTGTCTCGTAGTTGGGAAAATAACCCTTGCTGTGGTGATACTTTAGAAATTTTCGCTAAACGTTTTTGAATAATAGCTGCATTTGCTGGACGCGATCGCACATCATCTCGTACCATCTCATCTAACAAATCTGCTAGTTGCGGTTTGACATTCACTCCAACACGCCAGCGCAACTCTCCAGTTTGCGGATCTTCCAACTGCGGCGGATATTTGCCCGTTAGTAATTCAATCATCGTTCGACCGAGGGCATAAAAATCAGCACTTGGCCCGACATTTCCCCCAGTCATTTGTTCCGGTGGACTGTAGCCAGAAGAAAATAACCGGGTGGAACTAGACTCTCGACGCAGCATTGCTGTGCTAAATTGTTTTGCGCCGCCAAAATCAATTAGCACTAAGCGATCATCGCCACCCGTTCTTGGAACTAGGGGTACATTTGGCGAAGTAGTACCCAGCATCAAATTAGAAGGTTTAATGTCGCGGTGAATAATCTGGCGTTTGTGCAATACCTGTAAAATCTTCACTGCCTGGGTAAACCAGCTCAATACCAAATCTTCAGGACACCCTTGAGGATAACTTTTTAATATATCCTCTAAAGTTTGCCCATTGATTTTTTCCATTACCAAACAAGCTAGTCGGCGCTGTTTGGGACTGAATAAATTTATTTGAAAATACCCATCAGCATCAACTTGAGGGACACCAGGATGCTGCAAACTACTTAAAACCGCAGCTTCTTGGGTAAACAATTCCTGTGCTTTGAGTGAATCTTCCACCAGCACTTTCAGCACTTTCTCTGTTTGAGTTTTTTCATCCCAAACCGTGTAAATTTGAGCAAATCCTCCTGAACCTAAAGGCTGAAATGGGATATAGCGGTCTAACAGCTGTAGCGGTGCGCCACAGCTATTACAAAATTTGTTTCCCCAAGGCTGAGGATAAGGACGTTGACAGTCAGGATTTATGCAGTGAACCGCACTCTGAGTGATGTGGGACACAACCGCTACAATACAAAGGCTGACTTGATTTTAGCGTTTCTCTGCTTTTAAATATTTTTTGTTGAGCGTCAAATTATTTGACGCTCAACAATTACGACAATTCGGTATATTTAATACTGAGTTTTTAAGCTGATGCTCAAATTTCCTTGGATGTCATACGAGCGTTAGCGATCGCAGCCTCATCAGAAGATAATTTTTCATTGCAACTAGACTAATTCCTTGAGTTGCTGCGGTTCTTCCACTGTCGATTCACTAAATACAGCCAAGTAGAACCATCCTGCTAAAATGGCTCCAAAGAATAGGAGCTACCCAGAACAGCCATACTTGGGAAAAAAGTTCTACGCCTGCAAATAGAGCAACTCCAGTACTGCGGGCAGGATTTACAGAGGTATTAGTTACAGGAATACTAATTAGGTGAATCAAGGTTAGTCTAAAACCAATTGCAAGTGGTGCAAGTCCCTGGGGAGCACGGCGATCAGTCACACCTAAAATAATTAGCAGAAACATAAAAGTCATCACAATTTCAATGATCAGGCAAGCAAACAGCGTATAACCACCTGGAGAATGAGCACCATAGCCATTAGTAGCAAGTGGATTAGAGCCACTAAGGACAAATCCAGTTTTACCGCTAGCAATTAGATAAATAACACCTGCACCAACAAATGCACCAAGCACTTGAGAGATAATATAAGGTAGTAGATCTGAACCCGGAAAGCGCTTTCCTGCCCACAGTCCAAAAGAAACAGCTGGGTTAAAATGACCACCAGAAATATGACCAAGTGCATAAGCCCCTGTAAGGACAGTAAGTCCAAATGCTAGGGATACGCCCACTAATCCAATACCCAATGGAAAAGAAGTACTCTCGCTGATTTTTGCGGCATCTGCCGTGTATGCGGCAGCTAAAACAGCACTACCACAGCCACCCAAAACAAGCCAAAAAGTGCCGATAAATTCGGCTAAACAAGGTTTTGCAAGAGGCATATTTAGAACACTCCTTAGATTCAATTACAGATGAGAAACTAAATACCTTAAACTTGTAAGTAGAAGGGCTTAATTAAAGCAAAGCTTGTAGTAAGCGGCTCTAGCCCTTAAGAACCTTGTATAGAGCGATAAATCGCTCACTACTAACAAAAGTTTTATCTTACATTTAATTACGTCTACCTACTTAGCTATGCTGAACAGTCCTTGAGTTATTCCGATTTTTAGCAAGCTATCAAAGTAGTTTAGTTATGAAACTAAATCCACAAAATAGGAAATTTAGACTAATTTCGCACAAAAATTTCACTAAGCAATATAAACTTCAAGTCATCCCATACAAAGGTTGACCTAGGAAGTTTTGATTACTTTTTGCTATGTCTCGATACTTTCAGAAGTACTTTGAATATCGTAGTGATAAAGTAAAATATCCAAAAAAACTAAAATAATCAGAAAACACACAAATGTTTTAAGGATTTTGATATCTTAACTTTTTTGACTTGTTTGTTAAAAAATATAAAGTAAATAAATTCATTAATGCTCAAATTGTCATGTTGAGCGGAGCGAAACATAGGAGTGAGATTCCTTCCTGCGGAACCAAGGCGTAGCTTGGCTTTTGCGTAGGGATACCCTCCACTACCTTCTGGTCAGAATGACACTAATAATTTTCGGATTTTTGCAAGAGGTCTATTCATATCCATCCCAAGTAACGGGAAAGGCGTAATCGGAGAACAAGGGTAAATCCTTATTGTTGCTGCGAGTTTCTTCATCCAAAACTTTGACGACTTTGTTATAAATTTCTTCTGCTTGTTGTGGGGAATCACCGATACTAGTTAATCCCAATTTGCCAAACTGGGAAAGACAACCCATGAGATGAAACACTGTTCCTGTCTCAGTCCCACTATCAAAATGCAGTCTGTGGTGAGCGATGATATCCATCAAATCATTAGGTAATAATCCGCGATAGCGGTCTTTTTGTAGATTGTCGGTGGCAATGTAGTATTTGGGACGACCTTGCTGACTGTAAAATAAACCTGTGGACAGGTCATAGCGACCGTTAGTTAATAATTTCAGGGTCATGAAAGGATGAGTAGTACCGCCTTTACGCAGATTAATTTCGATCGCCTGAATATCCCACTCTCGATTACCCTGATCAACAGTAATAAAATCTACTCCAAATCGCTCTAAAGCGCCTTTCTCTGCAAGCTTTCTGCCAACTTTTAACCCCAATTGCTGTAATTGCAACCGATAGCTTTCATCAGCAGGGAATCGACAACCAAGATAAATTTGACCGTCTGGGCCTCCGAGAATTTGGTCGTGGGTTGAAAGGATTTCCACTTCGCCAGTGGGTGTGATTCGTCCTTGGACGCTGGGCGATCGCTTGATTTCCCCTTCTACAAATGCTTCAGCAATTGCGCCTAATTCCGAGATTCGCCCCGAAAAATTCTCCCAAGTCTCTTGTTTGGCTTGAAAGCGCAGAGTTGAGAAGCGATCGCTAATTGTTGCTACCCTTTGAGCATGATCACATTGCTCTGGTGCTACACTTGCAATTGGTCTCAGGTCTAGCAGCGCATTTCCTTCTCCAGAAATGCCTTCGTTGAGCTTTACTACTATTCGTTGTAATGTCGGTTGGCGTTCCCATAAATCAGCTGTAACTTCTGCTAAATCTGCGGAATTCCAAACCTTTTTACTGCCATCTGGATGTGGTACTCCGCTTTCAGCAAAAATCTGCCGACTTCCACTTTTACTACCCCAAATCTGCAAATCTGGTGCAGCTGCGTAAAGTGGTACACTCAATTTTACAGATAATTCACCTTCCCATGACGCTGAATTGTAGCAGATCATAAATGATTTTTCCAGCCTCAAAGCTTGACGAATTCGCTCTAGTAAACGCGGACGTTCTAAAATCTTTTGACTTAGGGGTTTAAGAGAGGAATCATAAGTAGAAAGTAACAGCAAGCGATTGCGAGCATGAGAAAAGGGAATTCCAGGTAAAAGTTGTAAATAGTATTCAATAATACTGGGATGCAGTGGTACTGATGTCACATAAATTAGCCTAGTTCGGGGATTCCGTAAGCGCATTAAGGAAAATAGTAATCGTTCTTCATAATGTTCACAACCTGCGATTTTTTGGAGTTCGCGCTGGTCGATACTTAAGGAGGGAACAACTAAAATATCTGCCTCGCTATTGTCAAATAACTCGATAGTTTTCCAGCGTTCGCGCAAAGTTAATTGCAAATGGCGAAACTGATCACACTGCTCTAATTCTGAAAGATTAATTGTTGTCATAGCCTTTTCCCATCCTAATTACAACACTGCTTTACTACTCTGTTATGTCCCAAACCCCAATTTAGAAGTGTTAATATTCAACCTTGAGAGTGTATCTTTTTGTAAAATTTGTCTCCGCTTCTAAGCAAAAGACAAAACTATAGATTTAGCGATCGCTTAAACAGTCCCAAACGTTGAATATCAAATAATGGAAACCCCCTTAAGTCCAGAATACTAGTATGCGAATTTACCAATTAAATACACTTATGCCTAACACTAAATTCGTTGATGTAGGTATTCCAGAGAATCTTGGCGGCAACGTGCTGTAAGGTTCTCAGAATATATACACCTGAATTAATCTTAACGGAAATAGCATAATTAAGCTATTTTTGAACCTATAACTGGGAAGGTTAAAGTTTATATTGCTTATCACCTAAAAACAGGCTTACATAAAAGATAAAAAACATACTTTATATTTCAAATGACATAATTTTTCTTAACTTATTTTACATCTTAAGGTTGAGCAAATTTGAGCTTGAGTTCCATCTAGAGAGCGATAAACTTCAGCAGTATTTATAGCTAACTTAAAAACAGATGAAAAGGAGAAATCCTTCATCGTTCAGAAAGTTGTGTACTTGTTTTCGTGGTCAGAGTAAAAATGGGTGTCTGGAGTGAGGATAAATAACCAAATTCACGTACAGTTTGCAGTAATTAGTACGTTTAGTAGGTATCTAGGGTGGAAACACCCAAAGTTGCAAATGGCAAGTGGGAGCCAAAGCAAAAAGTAAACCTTGGGTTGAATTGATCCAAGGTTTACTTTTGGGCATTTGTCAATTATCGGTTCTTTTTTACTATTGGAATAGTCTTATGGCAGAACAAACATTACAACCACCACAAAGTCAAGAATTACCAGGCGTTGAATCAGAAATGACGCCAAAACCTAAAGCCGACGATTCTCAGTACCGGGGAAGTGACAAATTAAAAGGCAAAGTAGCATTGATTACGGGTGGAGATAGTGGTATTGGTCGTGCCGTGGCGATCGCATTTGCCAAAGAAGGTGCAGATCTGGGGATTCTTTATCTTAACGAACATGATGACGCTAAAGAAACAAAAGATTTGGTAGAAAAACAAGGGCGTCGTGCAATACTCATAGCAGGTGACATTGGCGATGAAAGCTTTTGTCAGCAAGCTGTACAACAAACAGTGAATGAGTTTGGCAAACTCGATATTCTGATCAACAATGCTGCCGAACAGCATCCGCAAGAAAGTATTGAAGATATCAGCGAAAAGCAGTTAGAGCGAACTTTCCGCACTAATATTTTCTCTATGTTTTTCTTAACCAAAGCTGCACTCAAGCACATGCAAGAAGGCAGTTCTATCATCAATACAACATCGGTAACAGCTTATAAAGGCAGTCCGCAACTACTTGATTATTCTTCCACAAAAGGTGCGATCATTGCTTTTACTCGTTCCCTATCTCAGAATTTAATTGAAAAGGGTATTCGTGTCAATGCTGTGGCTCCGGGGCCGATTTGGACACCTTTAATTCCTGCAACTTTTCCCGAAGAGAAAGTTGAAAATTTCGGCAAACAAGTACCAATGCAAAGAGCCGGACAACCTGAAGAAGTAGCACCCAGCTATGTATTTTTAGCTTCTGATGACGCTTCTTATATGTCTGGTCAGGTCTTACATCCTAATGGTGGAGAAGTAGTTAACGGTTAAGCAAAATAAATAATAATTATGAGTGAGGAACTACAAAATTTGCATTTTGAATTCCTCACTTTTACTCTTAATTATATCTCCATTGTCATCCATTGGAGAGATGAATTAATGCTGAAAGACTGGTAAGCTGGCTAACAGCAAACACAAGAAATAACAACTAAGTCTATGGCATCTCCTACACCATTGCATGGCACAGAATTAGTGGATTGTGCTAGAGCAAATGCTAAGCAGGGAATTGAAACAGCTGCCTATCAATGTGGCTATGGTGATGATCTCAACAAATTTGCAAGAGAACTCAGGCAAGCTTGTGAAGAAATGAATTTGCAAGTGAAAGAACTCAGCGAACTGATTACCGACCAAGACTTGATACTACAATTGGGTACTGGCGAAATCGTTGCTCCAGATACAGAATCAGAATTGTAAACCGCTGCGCGGAGTCCATAGTCAAAAGTTCAGAGTGATTAATTTTAACCCTTGACTAATCATAATTTCAAAATTACCCGCGCCAAATTGAAGTAAATTAAAACGCCTACTACATCAACAGCCGTAGTAATAAATGGTGCTGACATTAATGCAGGATCTAGGCGAAGGAAGCGAAATAAAAACGGCAGGGCAGAACCAGAAATAGAAGCTAAAAGAGAAATAGCTACTAAACTGGAGCCAACAGCGATCGCTACCTCTAACTGTCCTTGTAAAAAGTAAGCCCACACAGTGGCGATCGTACCTAGCATAACTCCCAGCAACGCCCCGGCGATCGCTTCCCGCACAATTACCTGTAACGCTCCAAGCGATCGGATTTCATCAGTATTCATCCCGCGAATCACTACTGTGGAAGACTGAGCACCCACGTTACCGCCAGTACCAGTCAGCAAAGGGATGAATGCAGTTAACACTACCACTTTTGTCAAAAGCTCTTCTTGTGACTTAATAATTGTGCCTGTAATCGTATTAGTTATTAATAAAACTAACAACCACACAACTCGTTTACGAGCAACTTCCAGTAAATTCATCTGAAAGTAGTTGTCACCGCCCGACTGCACACCTCCACCCAAGGCATAGATATCTTCGGTGGTTTCTTGTTGCAAAATATCGATGACATCATCCACAGTGACGATACCCACTAGACGATGTTCTCGGTCTACCACAGGCACAGCCAAAAAATCATATCTTTGAATTAATCTTGCAACTTCTTCTTGATCTGTATCAGTGTGGATAAACACCACATCACGCGTCATAATTTCGCCGATAGTTTGCTCCGGTTGAGCCGTTACCAACTCACGCAGTGATAGAATCCCCGTCAAATGCCTTTCCGCATCAGTAATGTAAAGGTAATAAATCATTTCACTGGCATTAGCTAAGTTGCGAATCCGCTCTAGTGCTTGAGATGCCGTAAAATTTTCTTTTAATGACATTACCTCTGGCGTCATGATTCGCCCAGCTGTATCAGCTTCATAACCCAATAGCTGGGCCGTAGCTTGGCGTTCTGCTGGACTCAGTTGTTCTAGCAGGCGATTAACGACTTTTGCCGGTAATTCATCAAATAACCTAGCTCGGTCATCCGGCGACATTTTATCTACAATGTCACGCACATCCTGACTTCTCAGTTCTTCAATTAGCCGTTCTTGGACGCTGTAATCAAGATGTTCATAAACCTCAATTGCTTCATCCTTAGAAAGCAAGCGAAAAGCCAAAGCGTGCATTGCTTCTGGTAAACCCTCAATTGCCTCGGCAATGTCCGCAGGTTGGACAGGTACCAGAATCGCTTTTGCTCCCTGCAAATCCTCCACTTCCAGCAGCATTTGCAGCTGAGTTCGTACTAAATCTCGCAATTCCCTGCGTGAGACATTCTGGAGGGACAAGCTTAAATTGTTTGTCTCAGTCAAAGTTTACTTTCCTCAGCCAGTTTGAACAAAGTTGCTGCCCTTAGTCTAGGGGAAAGTGGGAATGTACAACGTCAAACTTGTGATTTTTCCTACGTTATTTTCGTGAAATGGTATAACAGCATCAATCTCAGTTAGCACCTTCAACCGCCAGTAAATAGAAGTTTATCTGAGGATGTTTTAACAGGGTTTCTATTGTCATGCTCTAGCAAGCGCAGGGTACACAGCCAATACTACTCGGTTAAGTATTTTTAACTCGGAATTTGATTTAGGGAAAAAGGTGAGCTAGCGCGGTCTTCTCTACGAGACGCTGCGCGTTGGCGGAGCCTCTCGCAAGGGGGTTTCCACACCAGTTGTTTCTGCTGGCGGAGACGCTGCGCGAACAAGTCGGCAAAGCCGACGATACTTGCTTCAACGCGGGGAACCCGACGACAGTCGCTTCTCCTAGCGGAGACGCTGCGCGAACAAGTCGGCAAAGCCGCCCACAGCGCTGTCTTTGCAACGCAGTGTCTCTGCCTGCCCGTGAGCGACTGGCGTTCGCCTTACAGCCCTTTGGGCATCCTAAGGCGTGCCGGAGGTATCACTCCGAAGGGGTTAAAGGGTAAGGGTTAAAGGTTTTTTCTTTCCGCTTTCCTCTGCCTCTTATCCCCACCCACTTTCCCCTTTTCTTCTTAACCGACAAGTATTGGGTACACAGCGAAGCGTCCCGTACTCCTACGGGGTACCTTGCGCTTTGCTCCACACAGAATGACAGTTTTATACCTTCTTGGACTTTTAAAATATCCTCTCAGACCAAAAATTACAAAATTATTCAATATATAGGCACAATTAAACGTTAATGGGAAATAAATAATTAAAAGTCAAAGGCTTGTTTTTTATAAACTTTAAGCTTTAGTACAGTGATTTGATTATAATTATGTTTATTTGTACCCAGCTACTTAAACGCACATAATATAGTCGTATAATATTCAACTATAAAAGTTATCGGCGTAGCTGAAATGGCATAGTGTTGAACCAACCAAATATTAATAGTATTTTTTTAATCTTTAAATATCAACAGCCTTCTTCATAAAATTTTTATATACTTATTATATTTGTAATCCAGAAGACAGGTAATTATCCCGTATTTTGGTTATTTTCATTCAAGGCTGCGGAAAACTTTGATATAGCTTTAAAAACTAGATATATATATGAATATTTAAACAATGCTTCTAAAAAAAATAGACATAGTACTGGTATGTAGTGTCAAATATGTAATGAATTAGTTAAAACCAAGTAATTACCGAATTTACATGAAGATAGCAAAATTTAAGGTTTCATGCATCTAAGTATGTATTTGTTCTTGCCAAACACTACTTTTACTATGCCTTCATCACTTAGATGTTAGTCTGATTATGGGTTCTCAAAAATAGTGATTATGTAGTAGTGTTGAACCTATTATTTAGTTATTTTCAGTAAGTTACTGTCTAGAAATAGCTTCTGTTTTTTTAGCCAGAAGTATATTTTGATTATATAGTCACGTCATATTTTGGATAATTAATGTAAATAATTAGTTGATGAATTTAATTAGATTAAATTCATCAAGCTAGTTTTTGACGTGCCAAAGATTGTAAATTTCTACTAGAAGAAAAGTGGGCACTGATGGAAAAATTTAGATTCATTAAGATAACAGGCTAATCAAAATTTTTGTGTAGTTCTAGATGATGTGTCAAACGATATTTTTTCTTTGTTTGTGTGCTTGCAATACTCTGCTGTAAACTGCTGCGCGTCTTCTGAAAAAACATTTTCATAACTCAAATCTAGAATTGCCACACTATAGATTGGCGTTTATTTTTACAAAGAAATCAATGTAAAACTCACCCTAAAGTATTCATTTGGGTGTCAGTTTTAATGTAGCTATGAGGCATATATCTCAATGAATAATCTTGCAAGTCCTAACTCTAATAGTCTATTAAATACTGATCCAAAGACAAGTTCAGTGGTTGCTACTCAATCGCCTTTAGATACAACTGAACAAAAATCAGTCGTAACCGCTAGAGCTAGCGATAGCACACTCGCTAGTGGAAATGGCTTAAAAGGAGAATATTACGACAACAAAGACTTCACCAACCTGAAGCTAACTCGTACAGATGCAGGGGTGAACTTTGACTGGGGTAGCGGTTCGCCTGCGACATCGGTAGGTGCAGATACCTTCTCGGTGCGCTGGACAGGTCAGGTGCAAGCCAAGTACAGCGAAACCTACACCTTCTACACCACTGCTGATGATGGTGTACGACTGTCGGTGAATGGTCAACAAATTATCAACAACTTTGTTAACCAACGCCCCACAGAATCGAGCGGCACAATCACACTGGTTGCAGGTCAGAAGTACGACATTAAGATGGAGTACTACGAAGATAGATATGAAGGAGTTGTTAAACTCGCTTGGTCAAGTTCTTCTCAGACCAAGGAAATTATTCCTCAGTCACAACTTTATAGTGCAGCTCCCACAACTCCCACAGCCCCGGTAGGTACGGGTACAGGATTAAAAGGAGAATATTACGACAACAAAGACTTCACCAACCTGAAGCTAACTCGTACAGATGCAGGGGTGAACTTTGACTGGGGTAGCGGTTCGCCTGCGACATCGGTAGGTGCAGATACCTTCTCGGTGCGCTGGACAGGTCAGGTGCAAGCCAAGTACAGCGAAACCTACACCTTCTACACCACTGCTGATGATGGTGTACGACTGTCGGTGAATGGTCAACAAATTATCAACAACTTTGTTAACCAACGCCCCACAGAATCGAGCGGCACAATCACACTGGTTGCAGGTCAGAAGTACGACATTAAGATGGAGTACTACGAAGATAGATATGAAGGAGTTGCTAAACTCGCTTGGTCAAGTTCTTCTCAGACTAAGGAAATTATTCCTCAGTCACAACTTTATTCACCAACTTCTGAACCCACCATCACATTAGGCTCATCTCCTGGAACTGTACGCGAATCAGATGGTAGTGTGAGCATTACTTTACTGCGAAGTGGTGATTTAAAAGGGATATCTTCAGTTAAGTATTCCACCACTGCTGAGAGTGCTACAGCAGGGGTTGACTATACTCAAACCGCCGGGACAATCATCTTTGCAGCTGGAGAAAGTAGCAGACAGGTCAAGATTCCTATTCTGAATGATTCATTACCAGAACCAAATGAAACCTTCAGTTTCGTCATTGATCAGCCAGAAGGGGCAACTCTAGGAATTCAGAGAACTACCACAATTACGATTCAAGATGACGATGGCACTGACCTCAATATCTCTGCGCCAGTAGTGAACGAGAAAGATGGTACTGCTACTGTGACAGTTACACGGGGTAACAGTTCAGCAACGGCTAGTGTAGATTACAAAACTGTGGATGGGACTGCAAAAGTTGGATCTGATTACAAGGCTGTATCTGGAACCTTGAATTTTGCAGCCGGACAAATCAGTAAGACGATCGCTATCCCCATCATTAATGACACCGTTGGAGAACCAAATGAAACGTTCAATTTGAAATTAAGTAATGCAATTGGGGCAAAACTAACTAGCAAAGACACGTCTGTCATTACCATCATTGATGATGACCCTGGTAGCTTCATTAAAGAGACTGTGGTCTCCGGGTTGAACAATCCTACAGCTTTTGATTGGACACCTGACAATAAACGCATGTTCATTGCCCAAAAAGATGGGGTGGTGAAGGTATTTGAAAATGGCACTTTACTATCAACGCCATTTATCAATATTTCTCAACAGGTAAATAATACGCGCGATCGCGGTCTGTTAGGCATTGCTGTACATCCAGATTTCCCCAAAACCCCATACGTTTATCTGTTATTCACCTACGATCCAGCAGAAGTTTATACAAACAAAACCAGCAGCACATTGGACGATCCAGACAAGGCTGGCAACCGTGCCGCTCGGTTAATTCGAGTGACAGCGGACGCTAAAACCAACTACACTACTGCGATCGCTAACAGCGAAGTTACCCTGTTAGGCAAAAACAGCATTTGGCAGTACATCAGTCGTCCAGATGGTAACAGCACAAATGTCAGTACTAACAATACAGGTAACTTGGCACCATCAGGAATTCTCAACAAAACTACTGGCAAGCTATTTGCCAACACTCAAGATTATCTAAACAATCTCAACAACATCACAAACGTCCAAGATTTTATAGCGACCGATAGTGAATCTCACTCAGTTGGTAGTCTACAGTTTGGTACTGATGGCTCTCTATTTGTTAGCATCGGCGATGGTACTTCCTACAACCGGGAAGATCCACGAGCAATTCGCGTCCAGGATGTCAATAATCTGTCGGGCAAGATGCTACGCATTAACCCAATTACTGGTGCAGGCTTAACCGATAATCCTTACTACAACGGAGATCCCAATAGCAACCGTTCCAAGGTCTATAATTCCGGTCTGCGTAACCCCTTCCGCTTCACCATAGATGCACGGAACAATACTCCCGTCATTGGTGACGTAGGTTGGCGGAATTGGGAAGAGATCAATATTGGAAAAAAAGGAGCTAACTTTGGCTGGCCTTACTTTGAAGGTGGTCTTGATGCGAGCGGCAATGTTGTCAGCCTAAAACAATCACAATATGCTGTTAACCCAGGTACAGCGACATCAGCGACAGCTTTCTACAATAGCGGCACAAAAGTCACAGCACCAACTTATACCTACAAACATTCTAATGCTAATGATGATCCCGGTAGTGCGGTCGTTGGAGGTGATTTTTACACAGGTAGTACTTTCCCCTCAATCTATCAAAATACCTTGTTTATCGCTGATGCGAGTAGAGGAACTATTGATAATTTGACATTGAACAGTGAGGGCAAAGTTGTTTCAGTTAGGCGGTTTGCATCCGATTTAGTATCACCTGTGCAAATTAGCAATGGAGCAGATGGAAATCTGTACTACGTAAGCTTGTACACAGGTAAAATAGAGCGCTGGCGACCTGCTTAGAGATAGCATTTTTGTTGATTTTGCTTTCTTAAGACGTTGATTTTGCTTTCTTAAGACACTGATTAAGTGGTTCTAGGGGAGAAGGAGACATTTACGTCTGTCTCTTTCTCCTCTAGTTTCTATAAAAATTAGTTGAAGCAAGTGGCATTGGGTTTCCTGACTCGTAATATCAAGTGAAAGCTGACTAAGTTTACTTGAATATAGATTGTGTAAATCAAATCTAAATAACCCCAACAAAAACTTCAACTAATACGCGCTAAAACATAGTCGCGGGTACGAGAATCCAGGGCGTTGGTAAAGATTTTATTTGTAGTACCAAATTCAAGCAATTGAGTAACGCGATTTTCATTGCTATAAAAGAAAGCCGTGAAATCAGAGAGGCGAGTAACTTGCGGCATACTATGAGTCACAATCACAATTGTCAATTCAGAGCGCAAACTATGGATTAGATTCTCAATTTTCATGCTGGCGATCGGATCAAGACCTGAACAAGGCTCATCCATCAAGAGAACTTTCGGTTTAACTGCTAAAGCACGAGCAATGCACAGTCGTTGCTGTTGACCTCCAGAAAGCTCCAAAGCAGATTTATGCAGTTTATTTTTTATTTCATCCCAAAGATCGGCAGCTTTTATAGCAGATTCGATAATCTCATCTAATTCTACTTTCGGACGCCATCCCACTAATTTCACCCCATAGGCAACATTATCGTAAACGCTCATAGGGAAAAGATTTGGTCTGGGGAAAACCATACTAATTTGGCGGCGTAATCTATTTAAATTGACGCGACGCTCATAAATATTCTGTCCAAAAAATTCTACCCTGCCTTCTACTTTCACTTCTTTTTCCAATTCACTCATGCGATTTAGGACTTTAAGAAAAGTAGACTTGCCACAACCACTAGAACCAATAATTGCCGTAACTTGGTTTTGGTAAATATCCATTGACACGCCTTCAAACATTTTTTGTGTGTCGTAATAAAAGTTGAGGTTTTTGACTCTTATGGCTGGAATTAGTTTACTCATCTTTCCCAAACGTGTGTCACAACTCTTTACTAAATAAAGCAGTAAAAATCAATGGCGCTGCTTCACTATGTTACCCTGAAAAGCGAATATTTACGGATATTTACAGAGATTATTTGTCATGCAGCAGATATGCAGCTAATAATTGTCTGTATAAAATATATATACAAAATAAGTAGACATCAACGAAGAGAAAATGCTTTCTAGCTTGTAATTAGGGCTAAAGCGGTAACTGCAAACTTGAATTTCTTTAGACCTCCTTACTTAACAATTAATTTTTTACAGACTCTTTATAACTATTGTCGTTTATAACCAATTGTAATATTTACAACACTCACTCAAAAGCTCAAAGAAAACTGCAAAAAACGACTTTTGCAAGAAGTAGAATGTCGAACTTATATCAAATATAAAAATCAAATCCTCCTGTACTTATAGATTCAAGAGGATTTGTATGTGCCATTATTATTTATGAGCAAAAATTGGTACGATTTGACATCTTGTTCTTTGATACCAAGAGATTCATAAAAATCGTGCAGCACTTTCTAAGATGGATAAACAAGTTGTTCTGCATTGTTGCGATCGCATATTCACCTGGATAGCCAACTGAATTTCTCTCATCAATCCGAGCTTGTTTTCAACAATACCAAATATTGCCAATTATTCATTCTCCCCGCTTTCATCTCGCTACTTCCCCTTGGCGTTCACATTTAAAACCTCGATGCTGCCACGCTGACATATCCACTTGCGTAAGTCTTGTGACATTTGCAGTACATTGCGGCTGAATAATTTGACTAAAAATCGCCCAAAAGAAGCTGCGCGTTAAATCCAGTACTGTTTTTTGCCAAAACTCACGATTACCAGGAATACCTTGCTCGCGAACAATGTCGAAATCTACCCAAATACCATGAGCGCCCAAGAGAATTTGTGCCATCCATTTGGCTCTTGGTAAGTGAGTTTGGGAAGTAATCAGTCTTATATTATGCACCTTCCAATGACGCAAAATCGGAATACCATAATAAAAATTTTCAAAGGTAGAATTAGCACACTTTTCTAACCAAACTTTTTGTAAACTTACTGCTTCTCGCTGAAAAATTAGCCATAAACATGGGTCTGGGGAACCGTGAGAGATTAAAATTGGAGTTTGCGGATATTGTCTTATTTGTTGAGCAACATAGATTTCCCGACGAATACTGCCACCAAGCACAAAAAACGCATCTACTGGCCTAGAAGCAGCAAAAAATAAGGTTATGGTAGTACAAATTAGCCAACCGCCCAAGATCAGGCACCATCCCCAAACTAATTGTTGTAACAATTGCCACAGGTTACCGAATTTTCCTCTACTTGGGATTGATGATTTGATGGTAAATTTGCGTTTCATGACTTAAGTGAAGAAAGCTGATTCTATGGCTGTCTGACAGTACTGCAATTAAAAGATCAAAGTGCTATCTTATAAAAGTAATCTAGACTGCAAAAATGACGCTGATTAAAGTGTCACATGGTCAGTATAGCCTTCCGGAAAAGACTAGCAAACTCAGAAATGATTGTTAACAACTAATGCAGTATTTTCAGCATCATTTAAATAGAAAAATGGTGAAGAGAGTATAGCCGATTTTGGAGTATAAAAACTTAAAAATTTCTGGAAAGCCTGATTGCTAAACTGTCAACAACACAATTATTCCAGCTGATATACATGAACCAATCTGCGAAAAGTTACTCGCCGCTCCAGGTAGCCTTGATTGGGGGAGCGATCGCTACAACCGCTGCTATTTCCGTGTTTGGCCCTGCTTGGACTCGCTGCGTTCGCGCCGCCCTAGCCCTGCAAGATAGCCCCAAAGCGATTGTTGACCAAGCCTGGCAAGTGGTGAACCGTGAATATGTTGATGGTAAATTTAATCAACAAGATTGGCAAGCAACCAGGCAAAGCCTGTTAAGTAAAGACTATACTTCTCGTGAAGAAGCTTACACTGCCATCCGTGAAGCTTTGCAAAAGTTGGGAGATCCTTACACACGGTTTATGGATCCCAAACAGTATGAAGCTCTGACGAACCAAACGTCTGGGGAAGTCTCTGGAATTGGTATTCGGATGGAGCTAAACGAAAAGACTAAGCGACTCACCGTTGTTGAAGCTATAGAAAATTCTCCAGCGCTGAAAGCTGGGATCAAAGCAGGCGACGAAATTTTGGCAATTGACGGCAAACCCACTCTCAAGATGAAAGTGGATGACGCCTCCAAGCTAATTCGCGGTAAAGCAGGAACTCCCATAACGTTGCGGTTGGGACGGACGGGACAAAATATTGTTAATTTGAAGTTGACAAGAGCAACTATTGAAGTGCCAACAGTACGCTATACCCTTAAACAAGAAGGAAATCGACGCGTTGGTTATATTAGTTTGCGAGAGTTTAGTGCCCATGCCGCAGAGCAAATGCAACGAGCTATCCGTGATTTGAACACTAAGAAAGCTGATGCTTATGTGTTGGATTTACGCGGTAATCCTGGCGGTTTGTTGCAGGCGAGCATTGAAATTGCGCGGATGTGGCTGGATAATGGCGGAATTGTCAAGACCGTAGACCGCCAGGGAGGAAGTGAAGAAACTAAAGCGAATCGCACTGCTTTGACAAATCGTCCTTTGGTGGTATTGGTAGATGGTAATTCAGCTAGTGCTAGCGAGATCCTCACAGGAGCGCTCAAGGATAACAGGCGGGCGGTAGTTGTTGGTGGTCAAACTTTTGGCAAAGCTCTAGTCCAGTCAGTTCATGAACTCTCAGATGGTTCTGGTTTAGCAGTAACCATTGCCCATTACTACACTCCCAAAGGAACGGATATTAACCACAAGGGAATTACGCCAGATATTAAGGTAGACTTGACAGAGCCACAAGAGCGTCAGCTGGCTTCTAATCCAAATTTAATTGGAACTAGGAGTGATCCGCAATATGCTCGCGCGATCGCAGTTCTATCTGGTGGTAATTTTGCTCAACCTCCGGTCAATCGTCCTTCCTCTTCCCTACCTCTGAGCGATCGCGCCAACGACCTGAAATTTTGATACCGAATCTTGGATTGGGAATACTACATAGTAATCCCAACTCCAAAATCTCAGGATTATGAATCATCAGCCAATTAATACAACCACCGCCAACAGCTTCTTGCCACATGTGTCGGTGGTTGTACCTATTTATAATGGTGAGGCAGATTTACCCGATTTGTTCTCCTGTCTGTTGTCTCAAACTTATCCCAAAGACCGGGTAGAGTATTTACTGGTAGACAATAATAGCAGCGATCGCACTCTCACCTTTCTAAAAACATCTGCTGAAAACTGCCCAATCAAAATTCACCCATTAAGCGAAAACCAAATTCAAAGCTCCTACGCTGCTCGCAACGCTGGGATTCGCGCTGCAACGGGCGAAATTGTGGTTTTTACTGATGCTGATTGCCGTCCACAACCACAATGGTTAAAAGCATTAATTCAACCTTTTGTCAACCCAGAAGTGGTAATTGTCGCAGGGGAAATTGTGGCACTACCAGGCAAAACTCTCTTAGAACAACACGCAGAGCGTCAAGAAACCCTATCACAAAAGCATACTCTTGGCCATTCCTTTCATCCCTACGGTCAAACTGCTAATTTAGCAATTCGACGTATCGCCTTGGAAAAAGCAGGTTTATTTCGTCCTTATCTTACAAGTGGTGGCGACGCAGATATATGCTGGCGGATTCTCTTGGAAAACATCGGGCGTTTAGAATTTGCCCCAGAAGCGATTGTTCAGCACCGCCACCGCGCCACACTCAAGGAACTGCAAAGTCAATGGCGGCGCTATGGACGCTCAAATCGTTATTTGCACGATTTGCATGGTGTCGAGTTGATGCGAGAGATTACACTTCAAGAATGCGGTTATCGCTTAACACGTTGGTTATTGAAGGAAGTACCGAAAGAAAGTGTAAAGGCGATCGCAGGTAAAGCCACGCTTGTAGATATATTAAATACTCCCATTGGTTTATTCACTGCTAGAGCGCGTTCGGTTGGTCAACGAGATGCAAAATTGCCAGAAAATGCCAAGATAATTGAGCGGCTTTAAAAAATACCTGCTACCAAATGGTTATAGTAGCAGGCATTCCAGCTATAAAACTGTTAGTTAAATTACGTTTTTTGGCTAGAAGTTCTCGAAGTTTGCGATCGCTTGCTTCATCTTTTCTACTACCTCATCTACAGCTATAGCTCCAAGCTCCCCAGAGGCGCGGGTACGGATACTCAAGGTGTTAGTTTCAACTTCTTTAGCTCCCACTACCGCCATCACAGGTATCTTTTCTTTCTCAGCATTGCGAATCTGTTTACCTAAGCGATCGCCACTAATATCGACTTCTGCACGCATACCCAACGCTCTCATCTTCGCTACCACATCTTGAGCAAAATCTAGCTGTGCTTCACCCACTGGTAGCAATCTAATTTGTACTGGCGCTAACCACAAAGGAAAATCCCCAGCATACTCTTCAATTAAGATACCAATCAACCGTTCCAGTGAACCAAAAGGCGCACGGTGAATCATTACTGGCCGTTTGCGATCGCCATCTTCCGCGACGTACTCCAAATCAAAGCGTTCTGGCAAGTTGTAATCTACTTGCACAGTCCCTAATTGCCATTCCCGCCCTAAAGCATCACTAAAGATAAAGTCAAGTTTAGGGCCATAAAACGCTGCTTCTCCAATACCCTCAAAATGCTCCATCCCCAATTGTTCGACAGCACGACGAATAGCACTTTGGGCTTTTTCCCACGCTTCATCTGACCCGATATACTTATCACTAGCTGGATCGCGGAAACTGAGCCTAGCTTTAAAGTTCTTCAGTTGTAAACTTTTGAAAACTGACAAAATCAAATCCACAACTCTGAGGAATTCGCTGTCTAGCTGTTCTTCAGTGACGAAGAGGTGAGAATCATCCACGGTGAAACCGCGTACTCGCGTTAAACCACTCAATTCCCCTGATTGCTCGTAGCGATAAACGGTACCAAATTCCGCCAGTCGCATCGGTAGTTCCCGATAAGAGCGTAACTCACTCTTATATATTTGGATGTGGAAGGGACAATTCATAGCTTTGAGAACAAAGCCTTGTTCTTGTGCCGCCGCTTCCTCACTCTCCGCCATCATTGGGAAGAGATCGTCTTTATATTTCTGCCAGTGTCCAGAGGTTTTAAATAAATCCACTCTGGCAATGTGAGGGGTGACAACCTGTTGGTATCCGCGTTTTATTTGTTCCTGCTTCAGAAAATCTTCCAAAAGACTTCGCAACAGCGTACCTTTAGGCGTCCACAAGGGTAAACCTGGGCCCACTTGGTCAGAAAATATAAATAATCCCAGTTCCTTACCAAGTTTTCGGTGATCTCGCCGCAGTGCTTCTTCTTTGCGTCGCTTGTACTCAGCAAGTTGTTCTGGGTTTTCCCAAGCAGTAGCGTAGATGCGTTGTAGCTGAGCCTTGGTTTCATCCCCACGCCAATAAGCGCCAGCAACGCTTTCTAATTCAATTGCTTTCGGGTGTAATTCGCTGGTGTTTTCTAAATGAGGCCCAGCACATAAATCCCACCATTCATTTCCCAGGTGGTAAATCGTGATTGGTTCCTGTTTAATATCTGCCAGAATTTCTAGCTTGTAAGGTTCTTTAATTTCCTTAATCCGGTGTTCGGCTTCCTCGCGGTTGACTTCTTCGCGAATAACTGGCAGTTTGCGATTAATAATCTTTACCATCTCTTTCTGGATGGCTTTGAGATCACTTTCGCTAAATGGTTCTGGATTGTCAAAGTCATAGTAAAAACCATTTTCAATCCAAGGCCCAATTGTAACTTGCGCTTTGGGAAACAGCCTTTGTACTGCCATTGCCATCACATGGGAAGCAGTGTGGCGAATCTTTTTTAAATTCTCCGATTCGCTGGTACGAGGTAAATACATTTTTTTAGGTTGTTCAAGCTCTAAGTTTTGATCAGCGGGATTTGAAGATGATTTTGGCGACATTGGTTGCTGAACTATTAGCGAAGTGATTACAAAAGATGATTTACTAAGTTCGAGTTCTGAAAATCTACCCAAATATAACATGGGTATACTTTCTAGGTTTGTACGCTTTTACCTATACTGGATGCATAGCATCACAACAGTCTGGTTAAATTAGTATTAAGCATTAATTAGTTTACCTGTGGCTGTCTTAAACATTTCTCTTTTTATACGTTGAATCACCTAATTTTTGAGTGCTGCCATTACTTCACAATAAAATGTAGAACATTTTGATATGTAAGCTTCTTCAACTATAACTATTTTAATTTCTGTAAGTTTGGCTTAATATTCCAACTGCTGAATTAATTTGTATTAAAAAAATGTAGAAATTTATATTTGATTAAATGAATCTGCGTATTCATGCAAAGAAGTAAGCTACGTATAGCATCTCCTAGAAAAGCGGTGCAAGAATTTATAGATGTCTATTGACATATTGATTAAAAGACTTAATCGCTTTACCATCATAAATTACAAGTTTAACCTCTAATACCTCCTTTCTTATTTTTGATTGCAATTCGTTAGCAGCTATACCTGCGGGTATATAGACATATCTCTCAGGGATCTGTACAAAACCCTCTGTCAGACCATACAATACAAAATGTATCTTTTGTTACAAAAAATATTTTTTATATGAGTTATGAGATAAATGAGAAAAGTGTTAAGAATCGTAAATAACGTTAATATTAGTAATAAAGTTGGAAGTATGCTTCTCATTTATGCGAGACTCTAATTTACCGGGGACTGAGTTGCTAAAAACGGTTTTGGAACCTCTGCTGGACGATTTTCAGTACTGGTTTACGCGATCGCGCAATTTGCTGGAAACCGAACACATTTCATTTATGAGTGACCAGGAGCAATCGGACTTGCTTTTGCGAGTTAAGCAAGCGCAAGATGAATTAAATACGGCGAAGATGCTATTTGCTGCCACTGATGGGCAAGTCGGGATTGAAATGGCAACGTTAATACCTTGGCATCAATTGGTAACGGAATGCTGGAATGTGGCAATGCGCTTTCGTCAGTCTCATGAAGTTTGAGGCTGGTTGCATCTATTGAAAATTCGGCAAACTACTTGACAATAGCAAGACAGTATACAAGTCGAAGAAAGAGTACAGAATCCTTAACATTGTCTTAACATCGTTCGGATTAACAAAATAATGTATCCTATGTTACCGTAAGTGGAATAACGGTTGACAATTTGCCTCAATAATAAACGCAAACGCACACACATAGAGTGCATCAAATATTCGCTACCATTGTGAGCCACAGTGTCGGCGAAGCAAGGCGTTAAAATATAAAGTTTTAAAAATTGCTGCTCTGGAGGAAAATCCGATGTTACACCTGCTTTACATTCTTGCTTTTACTATCCTTGCATTTATCGCTGTTGCTAACTTAATTCGTAACCTGATTATGTTCAGTTTTGATCGAGAGCGGACTTATCCGACAAATTCTTCAAGAATGGGTAATCAAGGTAATTTTGGTTATCTCGCATCAAGACAACAGTTTATACCTCATCCAGAGTTATTAGATAACGCGGGCAATTTAATTAAAGAGCCACTTTTAGTCATGCGTTCAATTAATGTTGACGATGCTCGCCAACAGTTGGATGCCCTTTACGAATCATCCCCAGGACATAAAAGCGAAAATTCAGAAGAAGCATAAGATTTAGGAATTGGGAGTTTGGGTGTAAATTATTGTTGTTTTTACATCCTTAACCCTTCTCTTAGCAGAAATTTCTTACCATCCTTGAACTTGTAGGCGATCGCGTCCATAAGCTGGTAAGTTAAAATTTTATTGTCTACTTGACATAGGTTTAAGTTGCTATGAGTGACAAAGAAGCTGTTATTGAGTTGGTGAAACATTTACCCCAAGATGTAACTTTACGAGAAATTGTTCAGAAAATAGAGTTTATTGCAGCTATACGGGAAGGGTTTGACCAAATTGATCAAGGGCAAGGCATTCCGGTTGAGCAGGTTGAACACTTAATCGATGCATGGACTACTAAGTAATTCTTTCGCCAAAAGCACTTGGAGATTTAGAAATTATCGTCCGGTACATCACTCAGGACAATCCTGAAGCAGTCAGGAAAATTGGTCAGCATTTATTGGAGAAAACGAAAGAACTTAGCCAATTTCCATTTAAAGGTCAAAAGGTTTCTGAATTTGATGAACCTGATATTCGCCAGTTAATCCTAAAGCCGTATCGCATCATTTATCGGGTTGAGGAGGATAAGAAACAGGTGAGTATTGCAAGGTTCTGGCACGCATCAAGATTCAAGCCCTGAATTGTAATTGTAAGGTAAAACGACCAATTATCGTTGACTGTAGAGACGTTGCATTGCAACGTCTCTACGAAAGAACCTTAGAGTTGATCTTGAGCGACTTGAAGGTGATACTGTTTCTACATTGATTGCGAGCCTGAAACGGCATGGTGTGAGTGATCAGATAATTCGTGAAGCACTCAGTGAAGCTACTGGGCGGTAGTTTTCAATCCTCTGGTCGCAGTCAGCAGCTCAACAAAGCAACCCAGTACGTGCATAGAAGAACTTGATGGGCAGCACGTTTTCTTAATTATGCACAATGCTGAGATGAACCTAATCGACATAGACTACTTTGGCAAAGTTGTCATGAGGCTGGTCAACGAGTGCGATAACTTGAAAGGATCAGTTTCTAGAGCTTTGGCACAATTACATTGATAGCTCTACATATCTCAAGATTTTTCACCTACGGGCATCCAGCACAATCACAATTTGTGCCCTTATGCTGGTAGGCGATCGCCCCGCAGCATAAAATTGGGAGTAGATAATTTACCACTCCCTACTCCTAACTCCCTTCCTATGCTTCAATTACTACCCGGAGATTGCCCCGTTTTTTAGCAACACGACAAGCAGTAGTACCACCAGAACGCTCAAATTCCAAATCGAGAATGGTTGCACCTACTCGCAAATTATGGAAGGACAGGCGATTAATCGATTCTGGTAAAGCGGGGTCGATAATTCGCAAGCAGTTATTTTGGGCGTCAGGCACTAAGTTGACCATCATTTGCAGTAGTTGAAAGATACTGCCAGTAGCCCAGGCTTGCGGAGTACAAGCAACAGGATACTGTACAGGGGCATTATCACCATTGCGTTCGTAGCCACAGAAGAGTTCTGGAGGACGTTGATAGGGCTGCTGACTGGTCATGTCGAATAAGCCTTGGAAAAGTTCTAGGGCTTGATCGATTAGGCCAAGCGATCGCAATCCCATTGCAGTTAAGGCGTTATCGTGGGGCCAAACTGAACCAATGTGATAGCCCATCGGATTATAAGCCGGTGACATACTACTTAGAGTGCGAATACCCCAACCATTAAACATATCCGGTGCTCGCAATCGCTCTGCCACACTATAAGCTTTTTCGGGTGTAAAGATACCCAAATGCAGACAGTGACCTGGATTTGAGGTAATACTATCTACTAGCTTGCCGTCTCCATCTAAAGCTAAAGCGCAAAAATCCTGGTCTTCCATCCAGAAGTCTTTGTTGAAACGAACCTTGAGATTTCTAGCCTCTTCTTGCCAACGATCTGCTAGATCGAGCCGCTTCTTCATCCTAGCTATTTCTGCTAGGCGCATTTTAGCAGCATAAACGTAAGCTTGCACCTCACAAAGGGCAACTGGGCCGTTAGCTAGTTCTCCTTTGCGGTCTACAATACAATCGCCAGAATCTTTCCAGCCTTGGTTAGCAAGACCGCGTTTAGATTTACGGTAATAGCTAAGATAGCTACCTTGTTTGGTATTGCGATCAATCCACTCCATTGCTGCTAGAGCATTAGGCCAAAGTTGCTCTAGAATTTCTTGGTCGTGAGTCCAAGCATAATATTCGGCATATAGCATCAACCACAGAGGAGTGGCATCGATTGTACCGTAGTAGGGTGTATGGGGAATTTCTTGACAACGAGCCATTTCCCCCAAGCGCAACTCGTGTAAAATCTTACCTGGTTCCTCTTCACGCCATTCATCGTCTGTTTGACCTTGGTGTGCTGCTAGTAAAATTAGAGTTTCCTTAGCTATTTGCGGGTTTAACATTAGGCTTTGAGAAGCTGTAATCAGAGAATCCCGCCCAAACAGTGTAGAAAACCAAGGCACTCCAGCAGAGACAGTCTTATACTTGCCAAAAGACTGGCGCAACAAATACATATCTTGCTCAGCGCGTTCAATAACTCGATTGAAAATACTCTTATCGGAGCTAATCCGTGTAATTTGTTGTACCCAGTTTTGCTCCTCCATCAACTCGGCGGCTTTCGCTTGTACTAGAGTAAAAGCTGCGCTCACGGTGGAACTAGATTTGTTGTTTTTCAACATATTGACTCGATAACCCAACTTTTGGGTTTCGTGAGAAGCCAACTCTAGTTGCCAAACCGCAGTGTAACCTTTAAAACTGTCTGGCCGCCGATGCTGGAATTGGATACGCGATTCCATTATCGAACCATCTAGACCTTGATAGGCGAGTGTCAAAAATTCTTCCTTCGGCGCGGGAGGTTGAGCTGGTAACGAGGCGCTATCAACAATAGAAACTGCTCCTTCTTCAAGCGTCGGTTCCACTAGGCGTAAAAGCCTACCCCGTTTTTCTCTGTCATAACCCCGGACTTCAAATAAATCGACAAAATCTGCATCAAAGCTGAGACTTAGTTCAAAACTGACGGTAGTTGTACTGTAGTTAGATACCTCTATTTCTTCAAATAGCGCTCCATTGAGTACTATTTCCCGGCGAATCCCTACAGTCTCGGCTCTCAAGGATTCATCGATTCTGGGGTTAGTACACAAAACTGAGAGTGAAAACCCTTTCTCAGCAGTACTACTGAGGAGTACAGGCGATCGCCCTTCAATTTGTAACTCTAGGCGACTGAGAAATCGCGTATCACAACAAAACAGTCCCATACTGGGATTGCCATCATTCAGGGAACAGCCAGAAATGTTCCCGATAGTATCTGTGACGAAAAATAAATCATCATCTTTAACCGTTAGGGTTGGCTGTTGTCTTTCACTGACAACACAAGGCCACTCTGGGATAGGTAATTGTTCGGCAGGAATAAAAGTTTTTCCGTCCAAGAAAATTTTTTCCGGGGTCATCAGCATATCCGGTGTCATTAGCCAAAGTTCCGTGTACAGGTCTGTATTTACGTGGTTGTATCAGAGTCAACAAGTGATGAACCCGTAGATGCTTCTGTGTTGAGACAGCGCTAGCGGTAGCTTTGCGAGTACTTGAACATCAGAAAGAGAAAGCAAGCTAGCAAGAGTGTTAACTACAGGAGAAGGGCTTGCCGCAGAGTGGATCGAAAACCGGCCTTCACAGCTTGGTAAAAAGGCGCTCTCTAAAAATCATTTGGCCTTTCGAGTCAAAATAATAGTCACATGCTGTTGGCAGAGTAGCGATCAAACCTTTATAGGCAAATATTTATTAATGTATATATCAATGTATATTTTATACATCCAAAGTCAAGACTGGAAACTGGGAAATTTTTTAGATGAGTTCTTAGTCATTCGACTTTAATAGACACAAGGCACAGAAAATACCAGCGAAGATGCAAAATCCACTGTTATTTATTTAGGCAAAGCATCCATAGACTTACTACTGTATGCAATCATCTTTAATATTTTTGGTATTGGATTAGACAAATTTATGATAACTAATTAATTGATTACATTTATTCAATAAATCGTGAACTAACTTATGTAAATGCAGCAGCAATGATTTCTGGATGACAAACAAAGATTAACAGAGTGGGCGGAAATCAACGTCGGCGATTGCTAGTGTTAATAAAGTAGAAAGTCACAAGGCAAAATGATGATTTGATGATTTTAACTTCTAACTGTGAGAGTTATGGGTTACAAGTACAAGTTATTACCTTAGCACTATCTTGTAACCTTTCTCCTACTGATCGATTATGAACTTGGCGCTAAAGAACTGACAACCTGTGTCTGACAAGTATGATTTATGATTGTCCCCAATCATAAAATCCCTCAATGTCCTCCAAAAAGCAGGCTCGTCTGATTTCTTCTGTTTGCGTCTCTATCTAATTAGCAGACTAAGATTCCCACGTAAACGCCCAGAAGATGGCTTACCGTAAGGGAATAGAGAATTTGGAGACAAGCTAACCGGGGTAAACCCCTTTGTTTAATTGTCCCTTTCTATAATTTGTCGGTTCTTTGCCACCGCTACCTAATGGCAAAGCTGAGCGAGAATGTATATTGGGCTTAGTAGCCTACTATTTGAAACATCACATGTTAGCCAATGGATAAAGAAAACTTGGGTGAAGAACAAAGCGGCTATGGCAAATGGTTGTGCTACATCTATGCTTGCGGCACGTCAGGGTGCAAAATACTAATGCATTGCCGCTGTAGCTATATTTGCTAATCAAGACTTTTCAATTTGTAAATAAAGCTGCACATGCTCCTTCTTTATGGTAACAAAGTGCTGCGCTTGCATTGGCAAAAAGTGCTTTTTAGCATTCTTTACATATTGCAACTGTCTAATTAACTTGAGAGTCCTTTGTAATTTGTACAATGCAGCTGTGACGTGGATAGATCTTGTCGAGATTGGGCGTTTAACGATAATTCATGAGCATTTCGACTTCCGTGCTGAGTGATCTGCTAAAGTCCCTACC
Source organism: Nostoc sp. MG11 (assembly GCF_014904695.1). Taxonomy (GTDB): domain Bacteria; phylum Cyanobacteriota; class Cyanobacteriia; order Cyanobacteriales; family Nostocaceae; genus Komarekiella. Next base: position 203,170 of record NZ_JACXXN010000001.1, read on the forward strand.
CTACCTGCGGCCCCAGCTATATTTCAAGGCTTCACTAACGGCGCTCTCCCACGCAATGGAAGATCAGGTTTTGGCTGCGACTTTAGTTCAACCCCTCGTAATTGCTAGCTTTCAGCGAGAGCGATTTTACCGCCAAGAAGCTCATCGCTACCAGCGGCTTGCTTTGCGAAGCAATCAAGTATATGTATTGTCTGCTCCAGAAACGGATTTTGCCAATAGTTCGGAATACTACGAAAAGGTAGCTTTTGAGCCAGAAGATGGTTTAAGTCAAGAGTGGCATTTAATAGTAATTGCTGACAACTACGCTACTTGTCTGGTTTGCCGTGAAAGCCTTGGCTCTATTGCCAAAAATAGCCAATTGCCAGAAATAAGTCCGAATCTGGATATGGATACAGCGCGAAGATTTGAGGGGATTTGGACATCAGAAAGGGGAGTTAGCCTCAAAGCAGCCCAATTGCTTTTAGACAGAATTGTGGTTTACAGACCAGAACTGGCAAACAAAATCGAAAAGGCACGCCAGAGGTTTGGCATAGGCGAGCTAAGAAACTATTCTGGAGTAGAACAGGTCAGTGAATATGCTTGTGACATTGACACAGACCCCTTTGTGCAGCGCTTGGTAACTTATTTACAAGCTAGTCAGTACAAATTGCATAAAGCCTATCGTTCAATTACTGCTCAAGCACGCAAAGAACGATTGGTCAACTCGATCAGTACTGCCATCAGGCGATCGCTTGATCCTCATGAAGTTCTTCAGGTAGCAGCACAAGAATTAGGACAACACCTAGAAGCTTGTCGCTGTTTAATTTACCGCGCTCAAGCTACCGATAGTCAAGCCGTAATTGAACATGAGTTTTTAACTCCTGGCACTGTATCTGTTCGCGGACAAACCTGGGAGTTAGAAAAAAATCCTCTATTTCGAGAAATAGTCCAACAGGGTGAGGGCGTCTGTGTTAACGATACCCTGACTGACAATCGTGTTATTAATTCGGTGGGACTTTCCTTAATCGCCAAAAAATTTGCTATTCGTTCTTGGCTAATAGAACCAGTATTTTATCAAGGGCGATTGTTGGGCATTGTAGAGTTACACTATTGCCGGATGCCACCGCACGATTGGCAATCTGGGGAATTGGATCTAGTAGAAGCGATCGCCACTCAAGTAGGAGCCGCTCTGATTCAAGCGGAAGCTTACGCCAACCTAGAAGAACTTAACCAACAGCTAGAAGCCCTGGATCGCACACGCAGCAACCTAATAGCCATCACCGGACACGAACTGCGTACCCCCCTATCCACAATTCAAGTGTGTCTCGAAAGCCTCGCCAGTGAACCGGATATGCCCTTGGAGTTGCAGCAGGTGATGCTCAATACTGCTCTTTCTGACTCCGAACGGATGCGAAAACTAGTACAAGATTTCCTCACCCTTTCCAACCTAGAAAGCGGTCGGGTGGAATGGCATCCAGAATCGCTGACCTTACAAGAGTGTGTAGATCTAGCACTCAGCCGCAATCGCACCCGCTCCTCAGAAGAAAAGCCGCCTCAAATCAAAACTCAAATTACTCAAGACTTGCCTTTAGTTAGAGCTGACGGTGATTGGCTGGTGGAGGTACTAGCAAAACTTATAGACAATGCTTGTAAATTTACACCGCCACAAGGAGAAATCACCATTAAAGCTATTCGTAACAAGAATCAGATGGTCGAAGTCACCGTAGCTGACACCGGACGCGGCATTGAACCCAATCGTCTAGAAGTAGTTTTTGACCGCTTCTATCAAGAAGAGGGCGCACTACGACGTACCACTGGCGGCACTGGACTGGGCTTGGCAATTTGCCGCCAAATTGTCAATGGCTGGGGTGGTGAAATTTGGGCAGAGTCATTTGGCAAAGACCAAGGTAGTCAGTTTCATTTCACCATTCCCATTGTCCAGAGTAGCAAAGAGGAAAAACGGTCAAAAGTCAAGAGTAAATAGTCTAAGACTTACAAAGGACAAATAACAAATGACGAATGACAAAGCGCAAAGTCTGAGCGCCGGCTTCCGGCGCTCAGACTTTGTAAGAGATGACACATGACTAAAAACTGTTACAGTCTATGACGCGATCGCAATATGATCCTGATGGCGGTGTTAGGATGCCCTAAAAACGTTGAGAGACAACTCTATGGCAGAAACACTCTCTGGACAAACTCCGCTATATGGTGGCAACACTGGCGGCTTGCTAACAAAAGCAAAAGAAGAAGAAAAGTACGCTATTACTTGGACTAGTCCCAAAGACCAAGTATTTGAATTGCCTACAGGTGGTGCTGCCACTATGCGAAACGGCGAAAATCTCCTGCATTTAGCTCGAAAAGAGCAATGCATCGCTTTAGGCGGTCAACTCCGAAAGTTCAAAATTACCAACTACAAAATCTACCGGATTTTACCCAACGGAGAAACCACTTTCATTCACCCGGCTGATGGTGTCTTCCCCGAAAAGGTAAACGAAGGCCGCGAAAAAGTACGTTACGTAGACCGTCGCATTGGCGAAAACCCTAGTCCAGTAAAACTTAAGTTTAGCGGCGTTTATCCTTACGACGCTCCATAACTAGTTGTTAGTAGTAATGGGTAATGGGTAATGGGTAATGGGTAATGAGTAAAAAAACAATTACCAATTAATCTATTACCTATTGCCAATTACCATTGATAAATTATGATTTTTCCTGATTTTTCCCAGTTTTCCAGCCTAGCCCAACAAGGCAACTTTGTCCCGGTGTATCAAGAGTGGGTAGCAGACTTAGATACGCCCGTATCTGCTTGGTATAAAGTATGTGCAGGTCAGCCCTATAGCTTTTTGTTGGAATCGGTAGAAGGCGGAGAAAAACTGGGACGCTACAGTTTATTGGGTTGCGACCCGCTGTGGATTTTAGAAGCAAGGGATAATAACACGACCCAAACACACCGCGACGGTTCGCAGGTGATGTTTGAAGGCGACCCCTTTACAGCTTTAGCCCAATGTCTAGAACCTTATCAGCCAGTCAAGTTACCGCAACTCCCTCCAGGAATTGGCGGATTGTTCGGGTTTTGGGGCTATGAATTGATTCGCTGGATAGAGCCGCGTGTACCAATTCATCCGCCAGACGAGAGAAATATTCCAGATGGATTGTGGATGCAAGTAGACCACCTGTTAATTTTTGATCAGGTGAAGCGAAAAATTTGGGCAATCGCCTATGCTGATTTGCGTGACTCCATTGATTTACACGAAGCATACCAGCAAGCGTGCGATCGCGTCACCCAAATGCTCAATAAGCTATCTTTGCCTCTATCGCTACAAAATACCAAATTGGCATGGACACCCCCACGAAGTAAAGGAGCAGAGGAAGAGAGGAACACAGGAGTAGAGGAATACGCCAGCAACTTTACTCGCCCCGATTTCTGTGCCAATGTCCAAAAGGCAAAAGACTACATTAAAGCAGGCGATATCTTCCAAGTCGTAATTTCACAGCGATTATCAACAGCATACACAGGCGACCCATTTGCCCTGTATCGCTCCTTGCGTCAGATTAATCCTTCGCCTTACATGGCTTACTTTCACTTTCAAGATTGGCAAATCATCGGTTCCAGTCCAGAAGTGATGGTAAAAGCAGAACTAGACCCAGATGGTGGAGTGATAGCAACAGTACGCCCAATTGCCGGGACGCGTCCACGGGGTAAGACAACCCAAGAAGATGCAGAGCTAGCTGAAGATTTGCTTAAAGACCCCAAGGAAATTGCTGAACACGTCATGCTCGTTGATTTAGGGCGCAATGATCTGGGGCGTGTTTGCCAAAGCGGTAGCGTGAAAGTTGATGAATTAATGGTAGTTGAACGCTACTCCCATGTAATGCACATTGTCAGCAATGTTGTAGGTAAATTAGCACCAAACAAAACCGCATGGGATTTACTGAAAGCTTGCTTCCCAGCAGGTACAGTCAGCGGCGCACCTAAGATTCGGGCAATGGAAATTATCCACGAGTTAGAGCCTAGTCGCCGGGGCGTTTATTCTGGTGTGTATGGATATTATGATTTTGAAGGACAACTAAATAGTGCTATAGCAATCCGTACAATGGTAATGCATGATAATACAGTAAGCGTTCAAGCCGGCGCAGGTTTGGTGGCTGATTCTGAGCCTGAGAAAGAATACGAGGAGACACTGAATAAAGCCAGAGGACTTTTAGAAGCGATTCGTTGCTTGCGTTGAAATTCAACTCTTCATTGCAGGCAAAGAAAGGCTTAATAAGCCCTTAATTTTCTATTTCTAAATATCCAAAAACTAGTCTTTTCAAGAAGGTAAAAATCCCAGAAAATTTCTTTAATTTTGGGATTTTTACCTTAGTGTCTTTGTATTGAAAAGTTATGTTTGTCCAAAGCCGACACTCATACTTTTTGTAGTGCCTTGGTGGTTAAATAATTTAACAACTAAGGCACTAAGACACCAAGAAAAATACATTACATTTTGAATTTCAAGCTTCCAGTTATGTATTTGCAACTCAGTGCAGATGATAAATCATCATCTCGCCTATAACTATTACGTTTTTGTATCAAAAATAACTATCGCTTTTGAGAAGATTTGAGCGACTTTCAATCAATATAGGTGTTGTTTATGAGTTAAGCAAATCTTATGTTTTTTATAAATAAAACTTATAAATATATATCTAAGAAATCATTGCTTATTTGTAACAAACTTGTTATGTTTCTTTACATAAAGATACAAAAACGATACAAATGCGTTAAACCACTGCTAACCAAGGCTTGTTGAATAACTATGCAATTTAGCCTGTGATTTGCTTTGCTGAGTATCCAACTCAGGAGCAAATAAGTTGTTGTGTGTAGCGTATTTTCCTTCTGTTTTTTCAAATTTGACAGTACTTTAGTTTTCTTTTTGAAATCCCTGCCATGTCTTTTACCATCCAGTCGGCTCAAAGTATTTTTCCCGGCACTTTAGTTGCTGACGTTGTTCCAACTGTCGTTGAATCGTTTTCTCAGCTCAATGCTGAAGATCAACTAGCATTACTTTGGTTTGCCTATACCGAGATGGGTAGATCTATTACGGTTGCGGCTCCAGGGGCAGCTAACATGGTTTTGGCGCAAGGCTTACTTGAGCAAATCAAGCAGATGCCTTTTGATACTCAAACACAAGTCATGTATGATTTGGCTAACCGTGCTGATACTCCCCTCTGCCGTTCTTATGCGTCCTTCACTGTAAACATCAAGTTAGGCTTCTGGTATCAGTTAGGAGAATGGATGGCGCAAGGAATCGTCGCTCCTATTCCAGAAGGCTATAAGCTTTCTACTAAGGCTGCCGATGTGCTGCAAGCAATCCGACAAGCCGATCCCGGTCAACAAATCACAATCCTACGCAATACCGTAATTAGCATGGGATTTGACCCAAATGCTCCAGGTAGTTACAAAAAAGTCTTAGAGCCTGTGGCTCCTCCTACTGCACCAGCATTTCGGACTAAAGTTACTATTGAGGGCATCAGCAATCCTACGGTGTTGGGCTATATCAACAACATGAATGCCAACGACTTTGATGCGGCTGTGGGTCTATTTATGTCCGATGGTGCTTTGCAACCTCCCTTTGAAAGACCGATTGTTGGTCAGGAAGCAATCCGCGCTTATATGCGTGAAGAATGCCAAGGACTGAAAATGATGCCAGAGCGTGGTGTATCTGAGCCAGTAGAAGATGGGTATACCCAAGTTAAAGTCACGGGCAAAGTCCAAACTCCCTGGTTTGGTGCCAGTGTAGGCATGAATATTGCGTGGCGATTTTTGCTAAATCCCCAAGGCAAAATCTTCTTCGTTGCCATTGACTTGTTGGCTTCTCCTAAAGAATTGCTCAACTTAGTACGTAAATAGAGTATTAGGTTAGTCGCTCCAACTTACTTAAGCGTGAGCGAGTGAGCGATCGCTACCTCGTCACGCTTAAGGAAAAACATTGTTAAATAGTTTTAAAATCAGTGCAAACTTTTTAAAAGTCTCTTAAAAAACGCTATTTTCAGCAATCATCAATTGGATACTGTAATTTCCGAATGATAAATGGAGATTTGGAGGCAGACTATATGGATGCTGATGAACTTCTCAAACGCTATTGTGCAGGAGAGAGAAATTTCACTTATGTAAGCTTGCACTCAGTCAACATGAGCGAGGTGTGTCTAGCTGGAATCAATCTAGATAGAGCTAATCTAGCTAACACGACTCTATCTCAGGCTAACTTGCGTGGGGCAAATCTGATTGAAGCAAATTTGACTGCGGCAGCTCTCTGGAGAACCGACTTTAGTGGAGCGAATCTGATTTGGGCAAACTTAAAGGCCGCTAACCTGATTCGGGCGAAGCTTAGTCAGGTAGATTTGCATAAGGCCTCTCTACTCAAGGCAGATCTACGCTTAGCAGACTTAAGTAATGCCGACCTGAGTGGTGCAAACTTGAGTGGTGCAGACTTACGGTATGCCAATCTCAGTGGCGCTTTTCTGGCAGGGGCAAATCTTAGCGGTGCAAATCTGACTGGGACAACCTTAAGCAAGACAGACTTAAGTCATGCCAATCTTACCAAAGCTATTTTGTTCAAAACTGATCTAAGTTACGTTGATTTCACGGAAGTAGACCTGACTAAAGTGGATTTGCGCTACTGCTTTCTTAGCGGAGCAACCTTGCCTGAACGTAGCTTGGTCGAGGTAGGTTAATCATACAGTCGTCTATTTGAGATTTTGCGAATAGTTAAGCTAATCGCGTGTGTAATAGAAGTCTTAAACAGCAAAAACGGCGCTCAGACTTCGGGGAAACCCTTGTTGTAGTAATTGATGTCTACCCACCTAGCAAATCTCAGATGGATTTAGGGGTTAAGAGCGAACCTCTAGATAACTCCTGCCATTGTTTATTGAAAGCTCATTATCAAAGGCAGTTTCAAACCTAACTACTGATGAGTGTCTCGAATTCCCTGTTGCAGAATTTGTGCGAAGTACTACCACATCTACAACCTCAAATCTATTTCAAGTCTTCGCTGACGGCTCTTTCTCACGCCATAGAAGACCTAGTATTGGCAGGGACAGAACGACCCCTAGTAATTGCCAATTTTCAACAGGAGCGCTTTTACCGCCAGGAAATCCCTCGGTATGAGAAAATCGCTCAGCATTCAGACCATGTTTACGTATTAGCTGCACCGGAGACTGACTTTGGTGCTGTTTCAGCTCCTTATGCAACTATCCCTTTTGCTCCTGACGACGAATTAGCTCAAGAGTGGCATTTGATCGTAATTGGTCGGCGATATTCAGCCTGCGTGGTTTGTCGAGAGCACGCTTCACCTATAGAATCAGCATCACTAGACCAGTTAAGGCAATTTCAGGGGGTTTGGACTTTTGACCCCCAAGTTAGCATTCATGCGGCTCGACTAATGTTGGAGCGGATTCTGACTTATCAACCAAAACTAGCCTCTAAAATCAAGCGAGCACAGCGACGTTATCGTCTGCTGGATGAATCGCAAGCGCAGACATCAACTAATCGGGTATTAGAGATTGGCTCTAGACTGTTTGTCAACCGCCTAGTTACATATCTACAAGCCAGTCAATACAGGCTGCTAAAAGCTTATCGCATGATCGCCAGCAAGGAGCGTAAAGAGCGCCTGCTCAATGCGATCGCCACTTCTATCCGCCGCTCTTTGAACACCGAAGAGATTCTGAATGTTACTGTTACAGAATTAGGTCAAGCCTTTAGCCATTGCCGCTGTTTACTTTATCTTGATCAGCCAGGTAGCCAACAGCCAATTGCTTATGAGTCAACACCTGCTGAATTACCTTCTTTGAAGGGGGAAGTTTGGTCATTGGCAGATCATCCACTGTTTCAAACTGCTTTGACGCAAAATCGAACCAATAGCGAAAACCAGTCAGAAATTCTAGCTATTGCCGATATCACCCAAGACTTGGGCTTGCAATCACATCCAGACTTAAAAACGCAACTAGCGCACTGGCAAATCCGGGCTTGCTTGCTAGTTCCCATCCGTTACCAGGGAATCTGGCTGGGAATGCTGGAATTGCATCAGCCACAGCCTTATCTGTGGACAGAGGATGATATAGCTTTAGTTGAAGCGATCGCTACTCAAGCTGGAGTCGCCTTAATGCAGGCACAGGCTTACACCAACCTAGAAACTCTTAATCGCCAACTGGTAGACTTAGAGCGCACCCAAAGTAATTTAACTGCCATTGTCGGGCATGAACTACGTACTCCTTTATCTACTATTCGTGTTTGCTTAGAGAGTTTAGTCACAGAACTAGAAATGCCGCCAGATTTGCAGCAAATAATGCTGCAAACTGCTTTGGATGATGCAGAGCGTTTGCGTAAGCTGATCCAAGACTTTATTACCTTATCTCGTTTGGAAAGTGGGTTGGTGCGCTGGCAACCAGAGCCAATTTCACTTCAAGAATACCTGGATTTGGCCTTAAGTGGACTGGAATCGCGTCAGAAATTACCCAAAATTATTGTAGAATTGCCTCAGCATTTGCCTTTAATTCAGGTAGATGGAGAAGGACTAATCGAAGTTTTGAGTAAGCTACTCGATAACGCCTGTAAGTTTACCGACAAAAGTGGACAAGTTACTATTCGTGCTCACCTTATGAGTTCAGAAGAGGTTGAAGACAAAGCAGCCTTGGAGAATTCTAATAAGACTTCTATGCTAAAAGTCACTATTGCGGATACAGGTCGAGGTATCGAACCTAATCGACTAGAATCTATCTTTGAGCGCTTTTATCAAGAAGAAGGATTTTTGCAACGTACTGTGGGAGGAACCGGATTGGGTTTAGCGATTTGTCGTTGCATTATCGATAATCTGGGAGGAAAAATTTGGGCTGAGTCTCTGGGTAAAGACCAGGGTAGCCAGTTTCACTTTACAATTCCAGTTGCGTTGCCCATTCTTTAATCTCATACAGGACTTACGCAAAAATTGCGAAAAATCTTAATTTATCGAACCGCCAACGCGTAGCGTCTCGTAGAGAAGAATTCGTAGAGTGTGCGTAAGTCCTATCCTAGTTGAGATTTTGAGAGCGATCGCAAAATATCTGTAGCGTTGAAGTTAATTCTATAGCAAAAATTGGCGATCGCTAGATCGAACAGGGACACAGCATTGCTGTATCCCTAACTTTGTTTATTATTAGAGGTACGCGCAAACATTAACCCTAAGCCAACGCTGCTACTTTCTCTAACAATCCCTGAAACAACCTCAACCCATCACTACCCCCCAGCATGACATCAGATGCTCTTTCTGGGTGTGGCATCATCCCTAAGACATTGCCCTGACGATTGCAAATTCCTGCAATGTTGTTTAGTGAACCGTTGAAATTATCTTTTTCATAGCGGAACACCACTTGTCCGTTATCTTCAATCTCTGATAATGTTGCTTGGTTAGCATAGAATCGCCCCTCTCCGTGGGCAACGGGCAAGGTAATAATTTCACCAGTGGTGTAAGCTTGCGTCCAAGGGAGATTGGTACGCTCAACTTTCATGGGAACGCGATCGCAAATAAAATGCAAATCCCGATTTCTAGTCAATACCCCAGGTAATAAACCAGCTTCAGTTAATACCTGAAAACCGTTGCAAATACCGAGGACAAACTTACCCTTTTGAGCGTGTTCTACAACCTGCTGCATTACAGGCGAAAACCGCGCGATCGCACCGCAGCGTAGATAATCCCCGTAACTAAAACCACCAGGTATGATAACAACATCCAAATCATCAATATCCGTTTCTTGATGCCAAACCATGCGAGTTGGTTGCCCCAGCAAGTCTCTGGTAACATAAGCAACATCGCGATCGCAATTAGAACCTGGAAAAACAATAACGCCGAATTTTGTCATTTGTTATTTGTCATTTGTCAAGGGTCAAGGGTCATTCAATTTTGGATTTGCAATTTTGCGGAAAGTCTGAGCGGAGGCTTCCTCCGATGGTCTGTTTTACTGCCCTTGGGCGCAAAGCCTTGCGCCTCTCCTTGTGTCTAAAAGACACAAGGCAACCGTTCTAAAAGCACGGTTGGGCAGTCAGACCCGCATAGCGTTCAGAACTTTCCAAGACGGATTTTAGATTGTTCAATCCAAAATCTAAAATCTAAAATCTAAAATTCCCCCAGTCCTCAATCCCTAAAAGACTCCCGTTTGTGTTTCGACCTCAATCAACTCAAAGCGATAATTTTCAATTACGGTATTTGCTAGCATCTGATCACAGATGTTATCAAGGTCTTGACGCGCTTTTTTCTCTTCTGTCGAGGTGATGGTCAGTTCAATGTACTTACCAATCCGCACCTGTTCAACGTTGTCGTATCCCAGTTGCTTAAGACCGGATTGTACAGCCACACCAGCGGGATCTAAGACTGAAGGACGAAGCGTCACGAAAATTTTGGCTAAATATTTCCTTTGCACGGGCTTTTGCTGAATGCTGCGATCGCTATACTATAACTTTCTGTTCCAACTGAGTGAAAATAAGATTACGAAGCGGTTAAAGTTAATCTATCAGTTAGCCAGTCCAACAGCTTCAATTACAGTGGCAAATTTAACCTATTGTCTATGAGAGCCATACGCACGCGCAGTCAAGAGCGGATTTTGAACCTGCTGAAAACTATCAAACAAGGCATTTCCGCCCAGGATATTTACGTAGAACTACGTAATAGCAATCAGAGCATGGGTTTAGCGACAGTTTACCGCTCTTTGGAAGCTTTAAAATTGGAAGGCTTGGTACAAGTACGGACTTTGGCTAACGGTGAAGCCTTATACAGCCTAGCGCAGCAAGATAAACACCACTTAACTTGCCTGCAATGCGGCGTCTCAATTCCGATTAATCAATGCCCTGTTCATAATCTAGAAGACCAGTTAGAATCCAGCCATAAGTTTAAAATTTTTTACCATACCCTAGAGTTTTTTGGTTTGTGCAGCCAATGCCAGAATTTACAAGCTGCCGGCGCCGGCATGGCGACAGAATAATAAAAGTTAGAAGTTTTGAATTCTAACTTCTAACTCCTAATTTCTCAACGAGGTCAGAGGTCAGAGGTCAGAGGTCAGAGGTCAGAGGGAAGAAAGATGATCTTCCTTCCTTCTTGTTCAACAGATCAGTGATTTCCTTCAAAACGCTATCTTGGTTGAACGTCACCCATAACTTGCGCTCCTGATTCACCTAAAACTTTGGAATAGAACATACCTGCCAATATTGCACCTAAAATTGGAGCTACCCAAAACATCCAAAGTTGCCCAAACAATTCTACACCAGCAAAAAGAGCAGGGCCAGTACTACGAGCAGGATTAACCGATGTATTAGTTATCGGAATGCTGATCAAATGAATGAGTGTTAGTGCTAAACCAATGGCAATAGGTGCAAAACCTTTAGGAGCGCGGCCATCGGTTGCACCTAAAATCACAATTAAAAAAATGAAGGTAAGTACCACCTCTGTAATGAAACAAGCAACAAATGAATAACCGCCGGGAGAATGTTCTCCAAAACCATTTGTCGCTAGTGGATTAGAACCAGAAAGTGTAAATCCTGATTTACCAGTGGCAATTAAATAAACTAGACCTGCAGCTACTATTGCTCCTAATACTTGAGAAGCGATATATGGAAGTAGGTCGGAACTAGGAAAACGGTTTCCTGACCAAAGTCCAAATGATACAGCCGGGTTAAGATGACAACCGGAAATATGAGCAATTGCGTAGGCCATAGTCAGCACTGTTAGACCAAATGCCAGAGCAACACCTACAAAGCCAATTCCCAGTTCATTGGCTTTTGCATCAGGAAATGCAGCTGCAAAAACAGCGCTACCGCATCCACCAAGTACTAGCACAAATGTCCCAATAAATTCTGCAATGCATCGCGTAAAAAGTGGCATCGTCATCATATTGAGATTCTTCCTTAAATTGATTTAAGTCAAGTAAGCGATCGCCTTTCTTCCTCATAGCCACCAACACTCGATTAACCGGGAATCATTACCGGATAAACAACCAAGCCATCTCAACCCATAAATCAACCCTCAAAAATGAGTTGGAGACTAAAGGTAGCGGATTCTCTGCTTTATGTTCATTTGATGCTAGCTACGCTGAATTGGTAAAACTTCACTCGTAAGTTAGATGAAGTTTGTACTATTGCCTGGATAATTTCACAAAACTAATTACATTGTGCTTTCTGTATCCTCAAAATAGCCAGAGATATCTACCTCATCAGAGAGAATAATTTAGCGATCGCTGTGTTAAGAATTGAAATCAATAGGAAGGCGCTATGTGCTAATTAGCGGTTCCTCGAAAGAACGTTTCTATAAGGCATATTTGGCAGTTGCTCAAATATTGGCAGGTTGCAATTGACACAGCAATAAACCAAACCACTGATTGGGGTCAGTCCACACTTGCAGAGGTACTAAACCCTTTGTAGTAAGTTGCTGTTTGATAGTGTTGAGGTCGAATTTACGAGAGATTTCGGTGAGGATTGTCTCATCTGCGGCAAAATTAATCTTGAGGTTAAGAGCGCGTAATTCTACAGATTGCGATCGCAGACTTCGTAAATGCATCTCTATTTGATGCTCAGTTTCGTTATAAAATGCCCAGTGTTTAAACTGTGCTGTATCAAAATCTCCCTCAAATCGCTGATTTAAATGCTCCAGCATATTCAGGTTAAACGCTGCCGTTACCCCTTGATTGTCGTTATAAGCTGGTTCTAAAATATGTTTCGGTTTTTGTAAATCTACCCCCAATAAGAAATACTCACCTACTTGCAAAGCATCTATAATTTGGGAGAAAAAGACATCACACTCTTGGGGTTTGAGATTACCTAAACTGCTACCGATAAAACAAATTATCCTACTAGGTAATTGTGTTGTTAGGAGTTGTGCAAGGGCTAATTCGTAGGTTCCTGCCAGCGCACAAACTTGCAATGAGGGATAATCTACTAGTAACTGCTTAGCACTACTTTCTAAAATACCTGCACTTACATCAATCGGTACATAACGCAGAGGATAGCCTAACTGCTGGTAGGCATCTAGTAAAATACGGGTTTTGGTAGAACTACCACTACCAAGTTCTACCAATTCACAAGCACCAGTCATTATGGCAATTTCACTAGCATACTGCTGTAAAATCGCTGTTTCTGTGCGCGTCAGGTAATATTCTGGTAAATTACAGATTTGCTCAAATAACTCAGAACCACGGTCATCATAAAAGTAACTGGGGGGTAAAGATTTGGATATTTGAGTTAATCCCTTAACTACATCACCCCCAGTATTAGGCGCAACTATTTGGGTTGCCTCTACTAAACGCTGTATCTGCAAGCGTTTTTCAATGCTGTTTTGAGAAGACTGGTTGCTAACAGCTTTAGATACTGACATTTAACCTCCGTATACCTGGCGTAATTTAAGTTGCTTTTGAGAGCAAACTTTTTACCCCAGCCAGTGAAACACATAGCTATATCCCATAACATCACGCCTGAGCTATATTATTCAAGCTTTAAAGCTATATTTAAGGATTTTTCCTGACTCAGCATTGATTAAGCTGTTAAGCATTTTAACGTGAGTTCGATAAATTTCTCCCTGTCTTGAACTTGAGTTCAAGTTTATCCCTCTCTGAATTGGAGCTACGGTGTACACACATCTCTGTACAAAACCAAAATCGTTGTATATCCTCCTAAATCCCCCTTCAAAAGGGTGACTTTGAGAGGTTTTTGCCCCCTTTTGAAGGGGGGTTGGGGGGATCAAAAGCCTGTGGGGCAACTCTAAAAGATTTGTGTGTACACCGTAGCTGAATTGGAGAGGGACGGTTTTGCGTAGTAAAAGCTGTAAGAGGTCTTTTTTTACGGCTCACGCGCCGATGAGCTTACTTCGCTAGCAGCACAGCGAAACCCGGCGAAAATTTGGCGCACGTTGGGATGATACCAATTGCGAAAACTAGAACGCAGCACCCAGGGACGAGTTGCCCAACTACCACCTTTTAAAACACGGTGTTGTTGGTCAAAATAAACTTTTGAGTAGCCTGAGTAAGGGTAACTTTGAAAACCGTCGTAACCATCAAACCAGCAATCTGTCCACTCCCAGACATTTCCCAGAGTGTCGTATAAACCATAAGCACTTTGTCCAGCGGGATAGGCATAGACTGCGGTTGTCTTGCCAATGGCGCGATCGCAGTTACAATTCTGGGCTGGGGTTGTTAATTCTTCATCTCCCCAAGGATAGGTGCGGCGGCGGCTAGCTCTTGCATCCCAACTTGCTGCTTTTTCCCACTCGGCTTCTGTGGGTAACCGCTTACCAATAAACCGTGAATAGGCCTGTGCTTCGTACCAACTAACACCACAAACTGGGTGATTATCCCAGATGCGTAGCTTGCTGCCGTAGGCATCGCCACACCAGTAAAAAGGTTGTGTCACTTGCTCAGTGTTTAGCCACTGCCACCCAGCTTTAGACCACCAGCAAGGATTTTGATAACCTCCCGCCTCCATAAATGACCGATACTGTCCACAAGTAACGGGATAGCGATCAATCCAGTAAGTGTCTAAGTATACTTTATGTATAGGTTGCTCATTGTCTAGAGCATCAATCGAGTTGTTACCCTGCTCAAATTCACCTCCTGGAATGCAAACCATCTCCACTAACTTTGTAAAATCAAAAGTCCAAAGTTCAGAGTCCAAACTAATAAACTTTAACTCCTGACTCTTGACCCCTGACTCCTGACTCTTGACTAATTCCAGCACCATACTAATTATTTCGCAGTGCTGGCTTTCATGCTGAATTAAAAAGCGCCAAATACGTTCTTGCTGCTCTATATCAGCAACTCCTAGGTATTCCAGCACTTTTTCTCTAACTGTATCCAGGTAATAGAGGATGTCCTCTAAATTTGGTAATTGGACACGTTGTGACTTGGGTAAACCGTCAGCTGCAAAAAGTTTACGGTATTGCGGAAAAAAACATGGCAAACCTACACTGCGCTCTAAAATCCATAAAGACTCAATATAGGCAATATGCCCTAAGTGCCAACCAACAGGGCTAAAGTCAGGATGAGGCTGACTAGAGAATTTGGCTTGGTCTATATCTTGGAACAACGAAAGGGTTTTTGCGCGACATTCATCAAAGGCTTGAAAAACAGTCTTTTTTACACTAGATTTGCTCAAATTGGATATCACAATCTTCTCTCACACTGATGATGCTATTTTCTGGGCAAGCAGTCCAATTACCAATAAATAGAGGTTCGGAGGCAATTATTACAGATTTGGGGAAAATTAGATCATCCCGTATCCAATACAGAGATGGAGCAGGTGAAGTAGTAGTAAAGCGGGAGGCTATTAGGCGATGTCCGTCGCTAAAAACTACATTTGCTGAAACTTCTACTTGATAGCGTTTTGCCATCTCTAAAAGTGTTAATAATGTAGTGCGTAAAGCATATTGTGGAGGTCGATGCTTGTTAATTTTTATTTGGGAAAGTAACAGCGCGAAAATGTGTTCAGAATCAGTACTCCCATTGATTTTTTCATAGAGATTTTGAGTTAAAGTGCTGCGGATTTTTCTATGTAATGTTTGGCGGAAATTCTCAATTCGTCCATTATGAATAAATAACAACTGTTGATCATTAAACGGCTGACAATTAGCAAAATCAATGGCTTGACCTGGTGTAGCACTGCGAACATAGGCAAGTACACACTTTGATTCAACATAACGGCTGAGACTGGGTAAGTTGATATCATTCCAAATAGGCAGTGTGTTCTTATAAATAAAAGGTTCAGTATCTTTTTGATTATGATACCAACCCATACCGAAGCCATCTGCATTTACTACTCCAGAGGTCATTTCGCGGGGTTGGTAACTCTGAACTATTAAAGAATGTTCTGGTTTATACAGAAGTTTTTCTAAAGAAATAGGCGAACCGAGATAAGCAAGTAAACGGCACATTATGAATATTCCATCTTCTATTAGCACAATTATTTGGCAGCAACCTTACCCGTTTTTATTCACCATTATCAGCGGTTCCCATTTATATGGTTTTCCGTCACCTGATTCTGATTATGATTTGCGTGGTGTACATATTTTACCAGTGCAAGAAATAGTAGGATTAGAAACTGGGAATGAAACTATTGACATTTCAGAAGTTCGCGAATCTTTGCAAATTGATTTAGTCACTCATGATATTAAAAAATTCTTTTTGATGCTACTTAAAAAAAATGGTTATGTATTAGAGCAACTGTATTCACCTTTAATATTAACAACTTCTCCAGAACATGAGGAATTGAAATTTATTGCCAAAAATTGCATCACCCGTCACCATAGCTACCATTATATTGGTTTTGCTGCAACACAATGGAAGCTTTTTGAGAAAGAAAAACTATATCGAATCAAACCATTACTTTATGTTTATCGAGTGTTGCTAACAGGAATTTATCTGATGCAAACAGGAATTATTGAAGCTAATTTAATTCAGCTAAATCAAGTCTTTAATTTGTCATATATTCCTGATTTGCTCGCCCAAAAGTTGACAGGTTTAGAAAAGTCTAGTTTGTTAGATGCCGATGTGAATTTTCATCAGAGGGAGTATGAGCGACTACGATATCAATTGCAAGAGGCGTATGAATTAAGTACATTGCCAGAAGCACCTTCAGCTATGGCAGCTTTGCATAATTTGCTAATACGTTTGAGAGTGAGAAATTGTTTATCATGAGTTCTTAACGTATTAATTCTAATATAATAAAAGCTAAAATACCTCTATCCGCAAGAAAGACAGTACCACTGAATTGTGCAATTGCTTTCAACAGCCAAAGCGTCGGTGATTTTGAATTATGCGTTTTTCATATAATAACAGTACTAGTTTATTTCTGTTTTAATCGGTAAGACGATTACAAACTCTGTCCCTTGTTCCAATTCTGAAGTTACTTCTATTTTTCCTTTGTGTTTGTCAACTATCTGATAACAAATACTTAAACCTAATCCAGTTCCTTTTCCTACTGGCTTAGTTGTGAAAAATGGATCAAATAGTTTATTTTTAATCTCTGGTGAAATTCCATAACCATTATCTTTGATTCCTACTTGGATAAAAGTATCATCTTTTTTTAATGTATTTATAATAATTTGTTTACTTTTACGTGATTGACCTTTTTGGTCTAGCAGAACATCTATTGCATTACTCAGAATATTCATAAATACCTGGTTAAGTTGTGCTGGATAACACTCAACTAATGGTAAATCTCCATAGTTTTTAATTACTTCAATTTCTGACTGAAATCTGTGATTTAGAATTAACAGGGTATTATCAATTCCTTCATGAATATTTACATCTTTCATATCAGCTTCATCTAATCGGGAAAAGTTACGTAAAGATAACACAATTTCCCGAATGCGTTGAGCACCCATTTTCATAGAAGAAAGTAGACTGGGTAAGTCTTTATTAATAAAATCTAAATCAATTTCCTCAATTTTTTCTTCAATTATCCAGATGGGATCTGGATATTGTTGCTGATATAAATTTACTAGATTAAGTAAGTCTTGAGTATAATCATTAGTGCATTGAATATTACCATAAATAAAGTTAACAGGATTATTAATTTCATGAGCTATACCTGCTACCATCTGCCCAAGAGAAGACATTTTTTCTGTTTGAATTAATTGCCCTTGGGTTTCTTTTAAGTCTTGCAATATTTTTTGAAGTTCTTGAGTTCGTTCTTCTACCCGTTGCTCTAAACTTTGGCGAGCTAGTTCTAGTTCTTGGGTTCGTTCTTCTACCCGTTGCTCTAGACTTTGGTGAGCTAGCTTTAGTTCCTGGGTGTAATCTCCTACCCATTCCACTAATTGATTCAAGGAAGTCGCTAATGTCCCTACTTCATCTTTGCTTGTAACATTAGCTCTGAGTTGAAAATTTGATTCTTGAGTAATTTTTCTGGCAACGTTAGTAACTCTTTGTAGGGGACGGGCAATCAACCTACTGGTGTATAGTGCTAGTAAAGCTGCGATCGCAGATGATAATAACATACTTGCAATAATTACTTTAATTCGCAGTTTTTGAGCACTATCAAAGTTAGTATTTGCCTGTTTCTTATAAATTTCAGAATATCCTATAATCCGAATTAACTCATCAGAAAGTTTCTCAAATTCAATAGAAATGTTAACTTCTTTATTAAAAAAACTTAGTAGTTCTTTCTGGTCAGATTTTGCTTCTTTTGTTAATAATTTATTTTGTTCAATCTGCTGCCAAAAATTTTTTACTATCTGTGTATAGATTTCAGTATTTTTTTTATAATTATTCAATAAGTTTAACAATTCTGTGTTATTTATGATCAAATCATGAGGATATGTATTTATAAATATTTCTAATTCAGATAATTGCTGATTAACTTGAGTAATTTCATTTAGGAATTTATTTTTTTCAAATTCCAACCAAACAGAGTTTTCTAACACAGTAACTAACCTTTGTGGATGTAATCTCACTCTGGTTATTTTATTTTCTAAATCTTTTAAAAGAGATTGTTGTTGAGAAGATAAATTCAACTGTCGCTGAGCAAGCCTTTCATAGCGATATGCAAATAAAAAACCACTTATTGTGCCTATAAAAGTAATGCTAACTGCCACAGTATAGCCATAACTAATCTTTCTAGCGATGTTCCAATCATCGCTTAAGTGACTAAGGAAAATAAAGATTTTTCTAAAATAGTGTTTCGTATCAGCTATCATTCATTTAGGGATTATACTTTTATAAAAAATTTCCTTGTCCGAGCTTTTGATAAACTTCACGAATCATATTATAACTATCATCATTTGCCGGAATTAATTTACTTCCTTTGTACTTTTGGTTTTCTTTAGCAGTCAGCAAACTTTGAATTAGTTTTTCTTGATGCTCAATCATGCGCGATTGTAGGTCTGCTATAAAGCTAGACGTTAATTGATTACTAGCAACAAATACATCATTAGGAAGTAACGGACCTGTAAATATTATAGAAAAATCTTTTTCAAGTAAGCCCTCAGATTCTAAAATGTTTTTGTATCTGTCAGATGCAGTTGCCCAGGCATTTACTTCACCTTTTTTTAAAGCTTGTACTCCCTTATCACCTAACATAACAATTTTGAAATCAGTTTTTGGATCTAATCCAGCATCCATCAGTAGTTTTGTAGGAGCAAGGTGTCCAGAGGTTGAGCCAACTTTTCGCATGGCAATTGTTTTATTTTTCAATTGAGCTAATGATTTAATTTTGCTATCTGCACGAACTACAATAATAGGATGGTAGTTGCTGCGCTCGATGGCAATTATCGGAATAGCTTTTGCCCTAGCATTCAAGATTAAGTATTCTGAAGGCCCTGCAAATACAATATCTACCTCTCTTGATAACAGGGCTGGTGCTGCTGCTGTAGGATTTTCTACAGGGAAAAACTCAATTTTTATACCTAATATTTCTTCTAAGACAGTGCGGAAAACTCCATAATCTCGTTGTAAATCTTCAATTCCAGTGGCATCTGTAACTGCAAATTTTAGCTTTTTTGGTGCAGTTATTGTCATCTGCTCTGAGTTATTAATAGAATTTACTCCTGTTGTACAGCCAGCAGTAAACAGTAGCGAATACCAAAGTAAGTTCCGCCGTTTCATAAGTTTGAATGATATTGCAAATGTAAAATTTATTGGTTGTTATTAGTAATATACTTATGAAGCTTATTGCTTTTTTGTATTTGTGACTTCTGTAAAATTACGTAAATAAGTTTGATGAATTTGGAAATCCTGAGTGTTTTAAATTATTCTTGTTGCTTTATCATTGTTTTTTTGACTAATAAATGATAAAACTATTCAGCAATGCTGAGTTAATTAAAGTTAGGAATTAGGAGTTTTTAATTGATTCACTCCTAATTCTGAACTTTTCTATAACTTTAAATTCCAAGCAGCAAAAGCTAAAGCCCCCCAACCAGCAAGAAAGGCTGCGCCGCCGAGTGGTGCGATCGCCCCCAAAGATTTAACACTACTTAAGCTAAGGGTGTACAAGCTTCCTGAGAAAATAGCAATGCCAATGATAAATAACCATCCACTTGCTATGAGGGTAGGTGGAGGGGACTCGGTGCGGCTAATTAGTACTGCTACAAGTAAAAGTGCAAGAGCATGATACATTTGGTAGCGAGCGCCAGTTTCAAAAATTTCTAGCGATCGCTCACTAATTTTTTCTCGCAAGGCATGAGAAGCAAAAGCACCAGCGGCAACAGACAAACCGCTTAAAATGGCAGCTACGCTCAAAAAAATCTGCGTCATGAGACTTAGCCGTAATTTGGTGTAAAATTTGACGGGGCTAAAGTATAAATCCCTAATTGAATCTAGACTTCAAAATGATATGATACAGCCCCCTCTTCACTCACCTTAAAATTAGCATTGAATTCTTTAGCTTTTTTATCTAGATATTGTCTGGCGTCGGCTGCTGGTAATTGTGATTGCATGGCAAAGCCAAGTACAGTCATCCGCCCATTATTTTCTTCTAGCATTTCATAAAAAACCGATTGCAGGCGATCGCTAGCTTGTTGATTAAGTGCCTTTTTTTGCTGCCGACTTTGACTGTACAATCCCAATGCTAACCATCCCCCCAATATTAAAGTAGGGACACCAAAAACCAGACCACCAACGGCAGTATTATCTTCTTGATAAGTAGGATTTTGTGCCGTAAAATCATACTCATCTTTGGGATATACGTTTATCTTGTTTGTAGCATTTTTTTCAATTACCGCTGAGACTGATAACGTTACAAACATGAATCCGAGTGTAAGTAGCCAACCTGCGGCCAATTTTTCAGCAGTCTTCATATTTCCACTTCAGATTTTAACTTTGCTAGCGATTTTAACTTTACTTTCGCAAAGGTTCCAGTATCTCAATCTGGGCTTTTTAGCTGTTACACCTCACTGTCTCGCTAACTCCAGCACCTTGAAGAAGCAGAGTTACTCATCGCGTGTAAGGCACCCCAGCAATCATGTAATATTTTAATATACTTATTCACTGTAAAAATTCGGCGTTACACAATTTCAAAATGATGATTGTAGGGTAAACATCCTACGCATTCCAAAAATGCAAGCAGAGGTGAAACGCATATCCTACCAATGTATCAACATTATCCCGCCAATATACAAGACTAAAAATTCAACCTCAAAGACACTTTACAAACCAAAAAATCGATGCTCAGTAGACCTAGTGCACATATTACTATGATACCATTACCGTCTCAGAGAAATCCTTATATCATTGGTCGTCCTATTAGTGAACCGGAACTATTTTTTGGGCGAGAGGAAGAATTATCGTTTATTGAGGAAAACCTCAAACGAGGCGAAAAAATCATATTAGTGCATGGTCAAAGACGTATTGGTAAGTCATCCTTGCTTCATAAGATTTCTAAATGCGTCAAACTAGATAACTTTGCTTTTGTTACCTTTGATTTAGAACATTATAGCCAAGAAAAAATTGAATATCTCTTAGAGAATTTAGCGGAAACCGTTATCGAACAATTAGAAATCACTCCAGGCAAAGTAGTAATACCCAGAGTCAAACAAATACAAGAACAAAAAGATATTTTCTATACCAAATTCTTGCATCAGATTTATGAATACTTGAAAGCCACTAATTTGGTATTACTTTTAGATGAGTTTGATGCTTTAAACGATAAAAGTATAGGTGCAACATTAGAATCATTGTTTAAGCAATTAAACCATGTTGTTTTTCAAAATAAAAGATTATTTGTAATTATTTTTGCTGGTAGACAAACCACAGATATATCAAATTTAATAGAAATATTTCAGAATGTACCTATTGTAGAAGTTGGATTGCTAGATGACGAGAGTATTAAGCAGTTGATTATCAAACCTGCTGCAAATTCTCTAAAGTACGAACCAAAAGCCATACAAGCAATTACCAACTTATCCGCAGGACATCCGTACTTCATTCAAGTCTTATGTTTTGCGATTTTCAATAGAGCGCGAGAACTAGAAAAATGGGAAGTCACTGAAGAAGATGTAGAAACTATTGTAGATAAAGCTATTGAACTCGCGGAAGCTGGCTTTGCATGGTACTGGGAGGCTTTATCTGTAAGAGAGAAAGTAGTATTTTCTGCTGTGGCGGAGGCGCAAAGGATAGCTATTAAAAAAAATGACCAACAACTAGAGGAAGACCCCTTAATGCTCCTGGAAGGCAATGATGTCTTGTCAAGATATTTGATAGAAGAACTAGCTAGAGAATTAACATATAAGGGTTTTTTAAACGAGCAAGGCAATAAAATAAGAATAGAATTAGTCCATCGTTGGTTACTCCAACGTCATCCGTTATGGGATGAAATCAGGGAATTAGAGAAACTAGATCAACAAAAAGTTGACCATACTTCTCAAACACTTAATCAAACACCTCAAATAAGCAACCAAGTCAGAAAGGAACCAATAAGGCAACAGCAGAGTAGTATTATTGAAAACAGTGATTTGAATCACTATCCTCAAAGTTTTAATCATCATGTATCTGCTGTCAAAACTTTAAAACCTAAAAATTCTTTCACTAAGCGTGAAGTCTGGTTAGTTGCTGGAATCATTCTCTTAGGAGCTGCTGCGATCGCTTCTTTTATGATCATGATTTATTCTTCAAAGCAGAGCGATCGTCAAGATAAAGCGCAGAACTTGATATCAATTGTAATATCTAGCGACAGTGCTGAGTACTGAATCATACGCTTGTACTCAAAACTCAGCACAGGCTAAAGCTCCGCTATCGCGCTTCACCACTCACAACTCAGCACTACTGAAGCGTCGCTTCTAACAGACGCGAAAAATAAAAGCGAGTCCGAGTCATCGACTGTCTTTGTACTGAAAAACCATTACTTTCTAAAATTTTCACCACATCAGCCTCACGATGCAGATAAGCGCGAGTGGCTTTACTTGCTCCAGGAAAGAAACTGCCAATTTTCTTGAGTATACTGAGAGCGAAAGTCTTCGGTGCAAAACTGAGAATTATCCGCGACTGCGCCAAAGAACAAAGGTGAGAAATCATCTCATCTGCTTTTTCTTGAGGGTAGTGGATGAGAACATCCAAGCAAATAACAGTGTGGTAACTACCATTCAATGATTCCAAATCTTGCACGGCAAAAGTGGGATTTTCCGAGTTTCCCAAGGTTTCCAAAGCTCTATCCTTGGCTTCTGTGACCATTTTTTCAGAAATATCGCTGGCATAAATCTTAGCACCATCTGCCGCCAAGGGGATGCTAAGACTACCTACACCACACCCTGCATCACAGATTGATAGCTCTGCTAAATTGTTATCAGCTTTCAACCAGCCAAGAACAGTATCTACAGTTTGCTGGTGTCCGTTGCGGATGTCTAGCTGGACTTTGTTGACTTCGCCATCGCCGTATATCCGCCTCCAACGGTCAAACCCTGTGGAATTGAAATACTCACGAACTATTGTTTTATCATCGGTTGCGTTCATAAACTGTGATTTTTTAAGGTTCCCAATGCTTAAAATTATCATTGATAGGAACCCAAAAGAGCAGTATTTTAGATTTTTCCATTTGTTTGGTTAGGCTCAGGCTTTAATCTGGGGACATTTACGGATTTTTGCATTAAATCTAACTTTAATCTTGTTATCTCACAAATTATTATCATTATTTTCTATTCAAAACTTTAACTCAGCATAAATTTTGATTTATTTCAACTAAAAACTTTTATTTTTCTATAATTTCACTATTTATAATTCGTAGATAACATTTATAACTATTGAAATATCGATTATTTTATTAATAGACACTTCCACTCTTATTTCTATCTATAGATATGAATAACGCCTTTCTTAAGGTAGAGTCGTTAGTGCGATCGCAACATTTATGCTGTTAAAGATTTAACGAGTGGTAACTAAGGATACTAAATAATATAATAATTTTAAGCAATAATTAGTGTATTTTTTATTTATAATTAACTTTAACATTTCAGGTTTATTTATTACAAATGATACCAGATTCCGTAATAGACAGTCCTATCATTGCATTTACAATTCTTCTAACAGTAATTTTTACTGT
The DNA here is from genome assembly GCF_014904695.1 of Nostoc sp. MG11. GTDB lineage: Bacteria > Cyanobacteriota > Cyanobacteriia > Cyanobacteriales > Nostocaceae > Komarekiella. The sequence goes on from NZ_JACXXN010000001.1 coordinate 227,156, forward strand.
ACCTCCTATATTTGAGCGACTCCGACTTCCTGGATTAGTGGGATTGCTTGTAGCAGGTGTCGTTCTAGGACAAAACGGGCTAAAACTATTAGATTCTGAGTCTGACACTGTCAAATTACTCTCAGATATTGGCAAGATTTATTTGATGTTCGTGGCAGGTTTAGAAATTGACTTAGAGCAATTTCGTAAAACTAGGAATCGCTCAATTGGGTTTGGTACTCTGACATTCATAGTACCAATGATTGCTGGCATTATTGTAGGGCGTTTATTCAATTTTGGTTGGAATGCTTCAGTCCTAATTGGTTCTTTGCTTGCCTCTCATACTCTCTTAGCATACCCAATCGTGAGTCGTTTGGGAGTTGTAACAAATGAAGCTGTAACAGTTACAATTGGTGCAACAATTTTTACTGATACGGGTGCTTTGCTAGTGCTAGCAATTTGTGTTGGAATTCATAGAGGGGAATTTTCCGCCTTGAGTTTAGCGACTTTGTTAGGTGGATTAGCAATTTACTCTGCTATTGTTCTATTTGGATTTGACTGGGCAGGAAAAGAGTTTTTTCGTCGCTCTGGAGATGAACAAAGTAATCAGTTTTTGTTTATCTTACTAGCTTTATTTTTAGCATCTGTTGGAGCGCAGGTAATTGGAGTTGAGAAAATCGTTGGTGCATTTTTAGCAGGATTAGCTGTCAATGATGTTCTAGGACGTAGCCCAGTCAAAGAAAAAGTTGAGTTTATTGGCAGTGTATTATTTATCCCTTGTTTCTTTGTAGACATGGGATTGTTAATTAATATTCCTGCATTTATCAAAACCCTCAGTTCAATTTGGCTGACGCTAGCAATAGTAGTGGCTTTGATTGGCAGCAAATTTATAGCGGCATTTTTAGCCAAACTGTTTTACCGCTACAATACGGCGGAATTACTAACAATGTGGTCATTATCTTTGCCACAGGTAGCAGCCACATTAGCAGCAACGTTGGTTGCCTATCAAAGTTTAAATCCTGCTGGTGAGAGATTAATCAATGAAGGTGTGTTAAACAGTGTCATTGTCCTGATGCTGGTTACTGCAATCTTAGGGCCGATAATCACAGCTCGATTTGCCACTTTGCTACAGCTAGCTCCCGCAGATATAGGAACAGATAGTTTAACAACTTGGTGGGATTATGAGACTCAGCAGGTAGAACAACAAGCTCCATTTACTGTGGTAGTGCCGATTTATAACCCTCAAACTCAGCGCTATTTAATAGAAATGGCAGCACTCCTAGCTCATCATGAATCTGGGCGGATTGTGCCATTAGCTATTACTAAAGCACACATCCACATGGATGATCCGCAGTTAGTTATAGCACTAGAAGAAAATCAAAAAAGATTGAATTTAGCTAGAGAAATCAGTCAAGAATTTGACGTAGAAGTATCACCTGCAACTCGGATTGATGATGATGCAGCTTTGGGAATTAGTCGTACCAGTCGAGAACAAAACTCTAGTTTAATTGTGATGGGTTGGTCGCGGACAACAGGTTTGCGTGCCCGTTTATTCGGTAGTGTAATTGATAGCGTCTTCTGGTCTTCTCATTGTCCGGTAGCAGTAACACGCTTGTTAAGTAGTCCTACAACAATTCGCAAAATTCTCGTACCAGTCGGAGACTTAACGCGTCAAACCATAGGTGCTGTGCGGTTTGCTCAAATTTTGGCTGATGTCAATCAAGCTGAGGTGCTGCTGTTACATGTATGCGATCGCAAAATACCCCAAACCTTGGTAGAAAAATTTGCATCTCAATGGACTGATATCGCTGCTAAAAGTCAGTTACAGGTGAGTACAAATATTCAGGCAATCAGAGGTGATGATATCGCTAGAGTTATAATTCGGGAGGCTCAGGCATTTGACTTAGTAGTGTTACGTTCCGTCCGTTATCGCACAGCAGGAGGATTAGCCGTCAGCCAAGTGACAACGCAGCTAATTAAAGAATTGAAGTGTTCAATTGTATTGCTGGGAGAACCTAACTCCTGATCTGGAAATCAACACAAATAACAAGTAGAGACGTTACATGTAACGTCTCTCTATAGGGTTTAGGGTTTTATTTATGTACTTTATTTACCTAAAATCTGCTGTAGTTCTGGTAAATTGCGATCGCTTTTCAGCCAATTGCTCATTGACAGGAACCGCAAAGAGCGATCGCTTCTACAGATTTTTAGTTAAGTGATGGTTAGTATTCCTTTTAAATAAGATTAAAATTCAATAAATCTAAATTATTATCATCATCAATAACATAAAGCTGGGAGATTTGATTTTTAGCCGCGACAGTCGGAAATTTACCCGCAATAATCTCATTTTTAAAGCTAATTTACAGGAATTTACGTACCAAGTTATACCAATTTAAAAAAAGAATGTGACAGATAGACCATGTACAGACGTTGCATTGCAACGTCTCTACTAGCAAATCTTGAAAATGTAACTAGGAAGGACAAAAGTAAACCTGAATTCTTACCTTGCATAATATTCTGCCTAAACAAAATCAAAAGAATTAACAATCAAATCTAAGCTTTGTTCATTTTAAACATAAATCTTATCTTATATACTTTTTTTAAGTGTGGCGTTCACGGTTTTTTACTTTGATTTTTGGTAAATTAAGGCTTTCTTAAATCAAAGTATTTTAATTGATATTTAACTTACTTCCAAGCAAATTCTAACTAATTGTCCAAAATAGATATGTAGTTAGAAGATATTTTTTTATTGAAAATGAAAGTCGAAAAATGCTTTCATTCATGTCGTTGAGCTTCCTCTTCCTGGAGGAATTTCACTTTGAATAATGGGAATTTAATTCTGATGGCAACTTCTGAAAATAGCAATCAAACTGCTGGGTCACAAGATACTAGCAACAATTCAACTGGTAATAACAATTTTTCTTTCAGTGATGGCAAATGGCAATCGAGCGATCGCAGCACTTTGGTTAGTGGTGGTGGCTTCGGTGGCGCTACTGCTGGTAGCAACTCATCCACAACCAATAAAGATGGACAGTACGCCTACAATTATGAGCGACCACTCGACGAGCGGGCTTTAACAGATACTAATAATCCGTTCAATCAACTGATCGGAGTCGTTGGCGGTGACACCAGTGCATTAGGTGGTGGTAGCAACCCCTTTGCTGGTGGTAGCGCCTCTGGTGCTAACAATGCCAATCTTCCTGGTAACTTACCATTTGGTAGCACTCCCCCCTCAAAAGAGAGTGGTAGCAAACTACCTGAAACTGGTAACGGTCTACCTGTACCTTATAAAAGTGACAACTGGATATCTGATATTCAAAACTTAGATGGCGCAAATGCTAGTGCCAACAGTGGTCAAGGTAACGGTAACTGGTTATATGGTAGTGACAACACAACCGACGGTAATGGTAACTGGAATTTTGGTGATGGCAACACAACCAACGGTAACGCTAACTGGAACTATGGTGATGGCAGTAAAACCGAAGGTAATGGCAACTGGGGCTTTGGTAACGATAATAAAACCGACGGTAATGGTAACTGGAACTTAGGTAATAACAACGACATCTTTGGTAATGCTAATGCACAGACTGGTAAGAACAATGACATCCTTGGTAGTGGCAATACTGCGAATGTAAGTAACAGTAATCTGCTTGGAAACCGGATTGAAGCCAGTGGTGATGGCAAAACACTCGTTGGTAATGAAGGCTGGAATTTCTCTGTTAGTGGCGAACTGACATCGCTAGGTAGTAGTACGCCCAGCCAAGCGATCGCTACTGATATCATCAGTTTACTAGGCAGTCCCGACCTTGTAACATCGGCTATGTCAAATCCAGGTTACAACAACCCAAATTATGATTTCTCTGCTACAGTCTAAAACTTTCTAGTGGCGTGGCAAGGCTAAAGTAGTGCATTAGCTTTGCTCTTGTGGGATGGGCGTCTCGCCCGTCCGGTGCGGGCTAGAAGCCCACACTACAAGAAAATTTATTGCAACATTTTAGTCTCGCCACGCTAGTAGGGTGTGTTACGCGCTTCGCGGCAACACACCATTTCTAGTTTTTGGTGCTTAAAAAAATCTCTGCGGATACTGGGCGTTTAATCTTGTACATTTTCATTGACATATTTCACAAAGTATGTTGATAATTATAGTTTGTGGAAACTTTACCTCATAATATAAACGCTTGGCTAACGTCATTGTCATAGGTGCCCAGTGGGGCGATGAAGGAAAAGGTAAAATAACAGACTTACTCAGCCGTTCCGCAGATGTTGTGGTACGTTACCAAGGGGGTGTCAATGCTGGACACACTATTGTAGTAAAGGGTCAAACCTTTAAACTGCACTTAATTCCCTCTGGTATCTTGTATCCAGATACCGAATGTATTATCGGTTGTGGGACAGTTATTGACCCTCAGATTTTAATAGCAGAGCTCGACCAATTAAAAGAATTAAATATTTCCACTGACCACCTGCTGATATCTGAGACAGCCCACGTAACAATGCCTTATCATCGGTTGATTGACCAGGCATCGGAGGAGCGACGGGGAAGCCATAAGATCGGTACAACCGGTCGAGGCATTGGCCCGACTTATGCTGATAAATCTGAACGTACAGGAATCAGGGTTTTAGACTTGATGGATCCTGATGGACTACGTGAGCAGTTAGAGTGGACAATCAATTATAAAAACGTCATTTTAGAAAAACTTTACAACTTGCCGCCCCTAGATGCAAAAGAAGTAATTAACCAGTATTTAGGATATGCGGAACGTTTACGACCTTACGTCGTAGATACATCGTTGAAAATATACGATGCAATTTTGCGACGGCGCAATATCTTGTTTGAAGGCGCACAAGGCACACTTCTCGACCTAGATCACGGAACTTATCCCTATGTCACCTCTTCTAACCCTGTCGCTGGAGGGGCTTGCGTTGGTACAGGGCTAGGGCCGACAATGATTGATCGGGTAATTGGAGTATCAAAAGCTTACACGACACGAGTGGGAGAGGGACCATTTCCCACCGAACTAGACGGAAAACTGGGAGAATTATTATGCGATCGCGGAGCCGAATTTGGCACAACCACCGGACGCAAACGGCGCTGCGGCTGGTTTGATGCTGTAATTGGTCGCTATGCCGTTCGGATTAATGGCATGGATTGTATTGCACTCACTAAACTGGATGTCCTCGATGAATTAGAGGAAATTCAAGTTTGTGTCGCTTATGAAATAGATGGCGAACGCTGCGATCATTTTCCCACCAGCGCCCGTCGGTTTGCCCGATGTCGCCCTATCTACAAAACCTTACCAGGATGGCAGGTATCAACAAGCCACTGTCGCACCCTGGAAGACTTGCCACAGCAAGCACTAGACTATCTCAAATTTCTGGCAGAATTGATGGAAGTCCCGATCGCGATCGTCTCCCTAGGAGCAAGCCGCGATCAAACCATAATTGTAGAAGACCCCATCCACGGCCCCAAACGTGCTTTATTGCACGCTGACGGCACACCTGCCTCTCTGCTAAGTGCCAGTCAGTGCTGAGTTATTAGTTACAAAGTCCAGAGTCAAAAGTCAAAAGTATTGACCCTTGACTAATGACTAATGACTAATGACAAAGCGCAAAGTATGAGCGCCGGCTTCCGGCGATTTAGAACTTTGTAAGAGATGACAAATAACAACTAACAACTCCTATGGCTCTCACAGTCGAATGTCAAAAGCGACCAGAAGGTAGCAAACCCAGAGCTTTGCGCCGTTCTGGAGAAATACCCGCAAATTTATACGGTCATAAAGGTACAGAGTCAATTTCTTTGACTATTAATGCCAAAACCGTTGAGCGTTTGCTCAAAAAAGCTTCAGTCAATAACACCTTGATTGATTTAAACATTACTGATATACCTTGGCGGGGCAAAACCCTGCTGCGGGAACTTCAGATACATCCAGCAAAAGGTACACCTTACCACCTCAGCTTTTTTGCGGTTGCTGGTCATGGCGACACCACTGTAGAAGTACGGCTACGTTTTGTGGGAAATGCTGTTGGTGTGAAACAAGAAGGTGGTGTGTTAGACACCGTAATCACCGAATTGCAAGTGAGTTGTGCCCCTGAGAACATCCCAGATGTTATTGAAATTGATGTCTCTAACATGCAAATTGGAGACAGTTTGCATATCCATGAGATAGTCTTTCCTGAAGGTGTGACAGCTTTAGCTGAACCAGACCGACTCGTTGCCAGCGTTTTGCCACCACAAATCAACGATGATACGGTGACTGAAACAGTAGTTTCTTAAGCTACGTAAAGTATGTAATGATTTTTGTGATACCAGGGGGAGACTCCTGGTTTTTTTGTATTTGAACCGCAGAGGAAAAAGATGACAGAAGCAACACTTCCAGTTTTAATTCAGCAAATGTTGCAGCCTGGATTTTATCCCCACACAGTAACAGAACCCATTCAACTAATTCAAACCCATATTTCTTATGTGCTGTTGACTGGAGATTATGCTTATAAGCTGAAAAAACCTGTGAATTTTGGTTTTTTGGACTTTTCCAGCCTAGAGAAGCGGCAGCATTTTTGTCACGAAGAGTTGCGCTTAAATCAGCGGGGTGCAGCCGAACTATATCTGGAAGTTTTACCCGTGACTGTGGAGAGGGAGCAATACCATTTAGGGGGAACAGAGAAGCCAGTCGAATACGCGCTGAAGATGCGCCAATTTCCCCAAGAGTCACTATTTAGTACACTTTTTGAAAAAGGCAAGCTAAACGAGACACACTTAGAAGAATTGGGACGGGTGGTGGCTCAATACCATGCTCAAGCACAGACGAATGATTACATTCGGAGTTTTGGGGAAATTCCGCAAGTCCGGGCTGCAATTGATGAAAATTATCAGCAAACTGAGAAGTATATCGATGGCCCCCAGACACAGGCGCAGTTTATAGAAACAAAGCGATATACAGATAACTTTTTTTTAGAACGTCCAGAATTATTTGCTAATAGAATTCAAAATAACTACATTCGCGAATGTCACGGGGATTTACACCTGAGAAATATTGCTCTGTGGCACGACAAAATCATGCTGTTTGATTGCATTGAGTTCAATGAACCGTTTCGCTTTGTCGATGTGATGTATGATGTGGCGTTCACGGTGATGGATTTGGAAGCGCGACAAAGCTACGACTTAGGTAATGCGTTTTTAAATTCTTATATAGAGCAAACTGGAGACTGGGAAGGCTTACAGATACTCCCTTTGTATTTGAGTCGTCAAGCTTATGTCCGAGCAAAGGTAACTTCGTTTTTGCTAGACGATGCTAGTGTACCTGTGACAGTAAAAGAAGAGGCGATGAAAACCGCCACTGACTATTACAAACAAGCTTGGGAGTATACTAAACCTCAAAAAGGACAACTGATTTTGATGTCGGGGTTGTCAGGTTCGGGGAAAAGTACGACAGCACGATATCTAGCTCGTCAACTGAGAGCGATTCACGTTCGTTCTGATGCTGTGCGGAAACATTTAGGGGGAATATCTTTGTGGGAAAGAGGTGGCGATGATTTGTATACACCTGAGATGACCCAGAAAACTTATGAGCGGCTGTTAGAATTGGGAATTCTACTGGCTAAACAAGGTTTTGCGGTGATTTTAGATGCTAAGTATGACCGCCAGCAGTTGCGACAAGAAGCGATCGCACAAGCTAATAACCACCAACTTCCTCTGCAAATTATCAACTGCATAGCACCCCTAGAAGTTTTGCAAGAACGCCTTGCCAACCGCACTGGTGATATTGCTGATGCCACTGCCGATTTATTAGCCTCACAACTCAAGCAAGCGGAACCTTTCACTGAGGAAGAACAACCATACGTGAAGATTTTAGATACAACTCAACCACAACAGGCACAATTAAAAGAAGTAATTAGCCAATAGTCTATATCACCTTATGGCAGACAAAAAGAATGACTTTTTAAATATTTCTCCAGACTTCTTTTCTCAACTGTTATTTGGGGCATTTTTAACCTTTATATTGTTGATGACAAGGTCTTCACCAGCTCTGAGCATCTTTCTAGGGATCATGGGAGGGTTCACCTTAGGCTGGATCACAAATGCCAGCAAAAATAGCCGCCAGCCTCCATCTGTAGCCTCCTCTGATGGTGTCGATACAGGACTAAAATACTGGTTATTCTTCATGCTTGGCTTTGTGTTTTTGGGCTATCCTGCACCCATGAGTATTTTCCTAGGTGCTTTAGGTGCTTTAGGTGGGGGCTGGATTACTGCTTGGTGGGGCAGTAAGGAAGAAACTAGAACTCAGTTGCAAGTAGAAGAGTCAGAAAATGGCGAAATTGAACCAATTAACCAGAGAACTACCAAACAGCAAAGAAAAGCTACCCGTCGTTACCGCCGTACTCCTGGAAGTATCAATTTTAAGTTTTGGGAAAGGTAAGGATTGGGGATTGGGGACAGGAAGATAAGGATGAATTATTGAGCAGATCTATACTTTGTCTGTGTTCTCTTACTCATCTTCCCCTACTCTCTTACTCTCCTACCTCAATCCTCAATTCCTAGTATGTTTTTATATCTCTCTAAATTACTCCCACTATTCTTTTACCCATTGGGACTAGCTTGCGTGAGTTTGGTAGTTGCACTAGTAACATTGTGGAAACGACCGCGCATTGCGACGATCGCAATTACCCTAGCGTTAACTCTACTGCTATTTTGCAGTAATGCTTGGCTGGCTAAATCACTGGTGCGATCGCTAGAATGGCAAAATCTCCCACCCGCCCAAATGCCAAATGCAGAAGCAATTGTAGTTTTGGGTGGCGCAACTAAATCAGCTTTTCCCCCAAGACCTACGGTTGATTTAAGTGAATCGGGCGATCGCGTAATTTACGCCGCGCAACTATATCGCCAAAAGAAAGCTCCTATAATCATTCTGAGTGGGGGCCGCGTCAATTGGCGCGGCGATGGTTCACCAGAGTCGGCAGATATGGCAAATGTTCTCACATCTATTGGGATTCCATCTGAGGCAATTGTTCAAGAGCCTGACTCATTCAACACTTATCAAAATGCTGTAAATGTCCACAAAATTCTGGAATCTCGTGGAATTCGCCAAGTGTTGTTGGTAACTTCGGCAATGCACATGCCGCGATCGCTTAAAATTTTCCAACGTCAAGGGATTAATGTAATTCCTGCACCTACTGACTTTCTCGTCAGTCAAGGTGAACTACAAGAACTCGGCAGCACGCCCAAAGCGGCTATACTAAATTTATTCCCTGATACTGACAATTTACACCAATTTACCACTGCTTTAAAAGAGTACATTGGTACTTTTATATATCGCTTGCGCGGTTGGCTTTAATCAAGTTAAGAGTTATAAGTTGTGAGTTATTAATTATTAGATGCACTAATTTACTGTATGCAAAACTTAGCTTTTCAAGTTCAAAACTCTTAATTCCTAACTTCTAACTCAATTAATATTATGTCTAAAAATTTACCCTATATTATTCCATCTTCTCACAACTCAGTTGATGAAACCTTTGCTGCTCACCAAACAACCCATCAGTTCTACCAAGAAGTTCAAACGCGGTCAGAGTTTCAACGTTATTGTGAATGGTATTACACAACAGCACAACGCAACCGCCAAGATTTAGAAAAAATGCGCGGCGAACTGAATATTTTTCAGTGGTTTCGCCGCCGATGAATGTTTAGATAATTTCTAACTCATTCTCACGCAAATGAGCTTTAAACTTTTTACTGAACTTGACTAAAATTGGTAGGTTAGCGCTTACAGGTCTACCTTGCCATTCTGTGGCAATACCTACGACTTCGCCTTCTTCACCTTTGAGGTCAAAAGCCTGACCTTTATGCTCAGGATGATGGTAAACTATTACCGAATCTTTAACGCGGACGCGATCGCCAACTTTCATAACAACATTCACACCTAACTTTTGTTTTTCCACAAGTATCTGCTATAAAATAGACGATTAAACCGCCTAAGATTTGATGTAATCAGCCATTTCTTAACACTTCAAGGGGCGCGAAGACGCACTGAACCCTCAAAATCCAGGCACATTTTAGGCATCCGTGCCAACTTCGATAAGTTTTTTACTACATTCTTTTTTTGGGTTCTCAAGAGTGTTAGGCTTCACTTCATTATTGAAAAACCTGTTTAATAAGAGTGAATTAGATTTGTACAATTGACTCCATATAGCTAGTCTACAATTGTCAGTATATTTGGCAAAACTAACGTGTTTAGCCAGCAATATTTCTTGGTTTGCAGTTAGTTTTATGTGAGTCTTAATTGACGTATACAAGCCTGACACCTCCAGAAAATCATTAATATCATACAATAAACTAGTTGTAATTTATCAGATATAAATTATGTTAGGTTTTGTAATATTTAAGTAGAATATTAATCAAACTTTTGGCTATGTAGTAGATAGTCCATAGCTATCTCTCGTTTTAATTGCTTTTTTGAAAAGTAGACGGTTTCACAAAGCGATCATTTAGATCTGAGATTATACAGGCGCACTGTTGAGGCACTTCTACTTACTAGATACATAAAGTCTACTTATGTAGGCTTTTGATATAGATTAGTCTAGAATCTTCATCCTTAGTTTCCGTCTTTACCCAATAAACAGGGAAGCGAAAAGGAATGAAACAACACTAAATATACTTAGTACTTTAGAATTCTCACCCTTTTATCTTGACTCTAGAATGTTCCCAAGGTCAACTCTTTTGCTGATCGCGATAGCAGAGGTGTTGTTTGAGATGTTTTTGATTTATGGCTCAAAACAAGGATTATCATGACTAAAGTCCCGACTACAAGCTTTAATTTATTTACGCCTAGTTAAAAACAGATTGGACTGCGATCGCTCATCTATATCAGTTCATCAGTTATCACCACTTAATTAGCCGTCACCCTGAATGTAAAAGTTGTTCTTACCAACATCGCGACATTTCTCCTTAACATCACGACTTTCATAAGCAATATCGCGACATTCATCATTAACATCGCGACTTTCATTATCAATATCGCGACATTCATCATTAACATCGCGACTTTCATTATCAATACCGCGATATTTCGGCATAACCTATTCCCCAGCCTTCAATCCCTAGTTCCCAGGTGGACAAATTTGCTGCACTCCTTGGGGAAGTTGCCGACATATTTGTTGAAATCCTTGAGGATTCAGCTGCAACCAAGCAAATAATCCCAAACTTGTACTCCCTACAAGCAACGCCAACACTCTCGCCAGCATTACCAAGCGTTTACCCCGATTAGGCTTTTTAATTAAGGTTTGTGGGATTTTTGGGCTTATAAATGGCTCCTCTGAAATATCCAAATCTAGGTCTAAATCTAGCAGTGCTTGCGAACTTTCTGTGAAAGAGGTTGAATCTTCTTGTTCTTGTGGTTCTGCTTCTACAATCTCTAATGACTGCTGCGTTGGAGTAAAAGGTACTAAATACTCTGATGAGACACGGCAATAAGTGAGAACAACCGACGTATTATCATGACCGTTTTTCGTGTTTGCCAGATTAATCAAATCGCGAACAGCATCTTCAACTGTAAGTTGACGTATCAATACAGGTATTGCGTAATCCTGCCAAGATTGTTCTACCCAGTTATTGTCGCTTAAACCGTCAGAACACAGCAGTAATATGCCATCTTCTTCCAAGATGAATCGCTGAATCTTGATATGCAAGGATTCTGCATCTTTTGTGCCTAATGCTTGTGTCAGAGCAGTTGCATCTGGTCTGAGAAGCGCTTTTCGATATAAACTCCGGGCAAAGCGTACTTCTCGCGTCGCCACATCATCATCTACCGTGAGTAACTGACAATAGTTGTGAGTAATCCAATAAGCACGACTATCGCCGACATTAACTAAGTAAAGTTCATGGGCATTTTCTGACCGCCATCCAGCAGTCGTTTGTACTCGTTGCGGCACTTGCACTGCCATCACGAGAGTTGTAGCCATGCGTTCTCTACCCTGGCGTTTTTGCTCCTGATTGCGGGCGTAAATCACGTTATTTACTACCCGTAAGCTCGCCTCTAATTGTTCCTGCAACAATTTTGGCGGTACGAGTTCAGTTTGTTCTGCTACCTCTGCTAGTAAGGCACGAATTTGCAACCTCAAAGACTGTACTGCTAACTGACTGGCAACCTCGCCGCCTTCATGTCCACCAATGCCATCGCAAACAATTGACAAATGCGGCAGTATGGGGTGATCTAAGTTATTGGAAGCAGTGGGATAGTAACTATCTTCATTTTGTATCATTACTGGGCCAGTATCGCTAGCTCCAGCCACCTTTAAGCTTAATGGTAATTCTGCTACGGATGATAGTAATAACTCATTGAGTTGAGTGGAAATAGCTTCTAACTCTATCTCAGCTTCACACATCTGCTGGACTATGTTTTTTAACTTTTCGGCTACTGGTGTCTTTGCAGATGCCACCCAAGGCTGCCAAGATTGTCCCAAATTTTGTAGAGACGTTTCATGAAACGTCTCTAAAAGTTCCAATAATCGTACACACCAACCTTGGACTCTCAAGTTATCCAGCACCAGCAAACTGTGGGCAACTCCCAACTCCGACAGAGGTGTCCAAAGCTGAAGAATTTGCCACAGCCAATAAACTTGTCGTACCGCTGTTGCTTGCTCCCATGCATCGTTAATAGTCGGGTAAATATGTCCCGTCTCATCTATCGGCACATTTTCTAGCAAGAGGATATCATCTGCATCTTCCTCAAAGGAACGAGCAAAACCATAAGCCTGGGGTAGGTGCAATCGCTCTTGATATAATCGTAGGTAAGGAACTACTTCTTTTGGCAATTCTTCAGGCACATCGGGTGGTAGTCCCGGTTGAGTATCCAGCCAAATCTGGCGCGTAATCACCTCATACCTATCTGCTACCTTCGTGCCTGGTACTATTTTTGCAGAAAATGAGCCAGTAGCCCAGAGATAGCGGTGAACTAGAAGAGTTTGACAACTTGCACAAAGACTATCTCCTACAGGATTAATGGGATTATTACAGCTTGGATTTATACAATAAATTATCCGTTGAGTAGAAAGCATAAAGGTATAAATTTAACAAACTAATTAACTCGTGAATTTCGATTAAATTTAGCAGTCATAGACTTGAAGGCTAGAATAGACTGGATTCGTGTACCCCTGGCTACACCCTGTTACTGAAATTAATCAAAATTTTTGGTAAAAAGACCAAGTTTTGCTTTCTGTAAATAGTGAGCCTCTGGGTGTATCTAATCATAGAAATGCATTTAAGTGAATGTAGTCTCTAGGATGGCGCCATGCCAAGTTTTACCTTAATCTGGCTCATAGCAGGAGCAGTTCTGTGTTTAATGGAACTGTTTTTACCATCGGCTTTTATCGCTTTCTTGATGGGAATCAGCGCTTTTGTGGTGGCGTTGCTATCTCAAGTTGGTTTGCGGAGTTTATGGCTGCAAGTTTTGGTTTGGCTGTTGCTTTCCACCGTGCTAGTTGTGCTTTCTCGCCGATTTTTGCAACCGCGACGACGCAAGTCGAAACTTCAGGATGCAGTTATAGCTGAAACCTTAACAGAAATTCTGGCTGGGAAAACGGGGCGGGTATTATACGAGGGAAATTCTTGGCAAGCACGATGTGACGATGACAAACTCGGCATAGCACCCCATCAAAGGGTTTATGTGGTTAGAAGAGAAGGCACTACTTTGATTGTGATACCAGAAAACTTGTTGCATTCTTAGTTATTGGGCATTGGGTTCTCCCACTCTCACACTACTTATTGAATGACATTTAATACTTAAAAATCAGGAGACTCGTAATGGAACAGTTATTTCTGTTAGTCTTTTTAGCCCTTGGTGGTTCTGCTGTGGCGGGGTCTGTGAGAGTTATTAGTCAGGGCAATGAGGCGCTAGTAGAAAGATTGGGTAGTTATAACAAAAAACTGGAACCGGGGTTAAATTTTGTGATTCCTTTTCTAGATAAAACTGTTTACCACGAAACCATCCGCGAAAAAGTCTTAGATATTCCTCCCCAAAAATGTATTACCCGCGACAACGTGGGAATTGAGGTGGATGCGGTAGTTTATTGGCGCATAGTCGATATGGAAAAAGCTTGGTACAAGGTAGAAAATCTCCAGTCGGCAATGGTAAATTTGGTGCTTACCCAAATTCGTGCGGAAATGGGACAACTAGAGTTGGATCAAACTTTTACGGCTCGTGCCCAAATTAATGAACTTTTGTTACGGGATTTGGATATTTCGACTGATCCTTGGGGCGTGAAAGTGACGCGGGTAGAACTGCGAGATATTATTCCTTCTCAGGCGGTGCGGGAGTCGATGGAATTACAAATGTCGGCGGAACGGCGTAAACGGGCAGCGATTTTAACCTCTGAAGGCGATCGCGAATCTGCTGTAAATAGTGCTAGAGGTAAAGCTGAGGCGCAAATTCTTGATGCTGAAGCGCGTCAAAAAGCGACAATTCTCCAAGCAGAAGCGCAACAAAAGACGATTGTGCTGCAAGCGCAAGCAGAACGCCAGCAACAAGTTCTGAAAGCACAAGCAACAGCAGAAGCACTGCAAATTATCACTAACACCATGAAAACTGAACCAGGCGCAAAGGAAGTGTTGCAATTTTTGCTAGCCCAAAATTATCTAGAAATGGGAACAAAGATTGGCAGCAGTGACAGCAGCAAGGTAATGTTTATGGATCCACGCAGTATCCCTGCTACCCTTGAGGGAATGCGTTCCATTGTTTCAGACAACACTGGTGGAAACTCTAACCCCTTGTTTGGTGGTGAAATGCCAACGGTAAATAATAACCGCCCCAATTAAATCAGTGAACAGTAAACAGTAAACAGTTATCAAGGCGTATGGTGGGGGATTTAAACTTGCTAAATAGTGTTTGCGAATAATCGACTTTGGGTGATTAGTTTTCAGTTGGAAGTACTAGCCCCCTTAGTGGTTCCCCTTAAACCCAATTATCTTGACAGTTAACAGTTAACAGTTAACTGTCAAGAGTTCCTTTTACCCAATAGGGCGATTTCCAGGATTCACTGCATGAACATATTCGCTACCCGATCGCGGTCTTCCTCGTTTATAATAAGCTTCTTCTGGTTTGCCCCATCCTAGCTGTAAAATCATTTCCAAAAAGCTAGAGTTTTCCCACTTCCACAAACTTGCCCATTCTGTTCTTTGAGCAATTCTCTCTACATCAAGTTTGATAATTTGTTGGTATTGTTTACTATTATTAAAACTCAAATATAAGTCCATCCCGTCAGTGACTTCATACCAAAATTCTAAAATAGAGTTTTTTGCAAATTTCAATACTTCTAAGTCATTAGTTAGCGCAATTAATTCAGTGTCCACTTCTGGATACTGCAAGCTTTTACCTTTGACTTTTACCTCTTTCCAAACAATACCTGAAATTTGATGCTCTCTCTGGTATTCGTGAATGGCAGCTTTGAAATCTTGATAGGCAGTAAACTTTTGCAACCCATCAGTTCTGATAAACTGATCAATTACAGGATTCCCTGAAACCGGGACTTCTAATTTCAGCCGCTTTCCCTTGAGGCAAGCTTGGCGTTCGGCTGCCAAAATTTGGATTAGCTCCTCGGTAGTGTAAAGCTTTGACATCAGAACATACTCTATTAGTCATTAGTAATTAGTCATCAGTCATTAGTTATTCGCTATAGACTATGAACTAGGGATTAACTCCTAACTTGTTGTCAGATGGTAGATATTTCAGGCAGATATTTACATATTATCTCTTGCCAGAATGGGGAATGCAGTAGCACATAGCACGAAAAATAAGGGCAGACCAATTTGGCCTACCCCAAAAGTTATTTAGCTAACTCACTACTGAACTCGTTGAAGGCACGCCGCTTTAACTGTGCTGTTTTGGCGCGAGGTAATAAATCAAACACTTGCCGAAGGCTATCGTCTATTTCCTCATAAGGCACTTGACCTTTCTTATTCAAAACTACCTGACCTGACTTATTAAACACTACGATTTGAGGAACACTTCCAGAATAGTAATATCCTGGTTCTGTGGGGTTGTATGTCTTTTTGGATGGAATGGTATCTACATTGAGCGGGATAATCTCTGCTGCTCGACCATAGAATTCTTGTATGCGCGAAATGGAAATAGCATATTTTTTGCAATCGCTGCTGTCATCCACATAGAACGCTAATACCGTGGGTTTATGTTCTGCTAAAGCTTGTGCTAGCGTCTGTCTGGGAGGAACTAATGAACCATTACCGGCATAAACCACAAAAATGTTGCCGTCATACAAATCGTTATCGATACCAGCATACGCAGGTTGTACACCCAGAATGAACAAGCAAGCGAGCAGCAGCAGGCATTTAGACATCAACCGTCGCCAGTCAGCAATTTTGTTATGTAAAAAAAGAAACTTTATGCTATTCATCAAAGAGAACCTTGCAAGCTACTATTTATCGTAAGTCTGTGCTGAATTTGGCAAACTGGGCTGGATATATAATTACGCCCACGCACTATTTTTTAAGATAACGCCTACTGAGATTATCTCTTGCAAGCGACTGATATTACCGTCCAAGATTCTTTGCAAGTGTGATGTTATGACTGGCTTTTTGAGTCAGGATTCGCTAAACTCACAGGATTAAATTTGAAACTAAAGACTATCAGTTAGTAATCGCCAGATGATTAGGGTACGGATGTGAGAAAGAAAATACAATTCATAGATAGACTGCGACTTGGTTTAGCAGTGTCAGTGGCAAAAAGCGTGACGTTTTTAGTGCGCTTACTGCGTCTAGGTGCTGCTAGTGTATTACCAGGCTCAATTGCTCGTCGCATTGAACCCCGATTATTGCAACTATTAAGTCAGCAAGTGAAAAACGGGGTGATTTTGATTGCTGGTACTAATGGCAAAACTACCACAGCGCTGCTTTTATGCACAATCCTAGAACGCAAAGGCTACCGCATCGCTCATAACTCTACAGGTGCGAATCTAGAAAATGGCTTGATGACAGCACTCATAGAGAATACCAACTTGGTGGGTACGCTAGATGTTGATTATGCCATTTTGGAAGTGGATGAAAATATTGTACCGAAGGTATTGACACCACTCCAACCGCAAATCATTCTCTGTTTAAACTTGTTCCGCGACCAACTTGATAGGTACGGGGAAGTAGACACAATCAGCAAGCGTTGGACAAAGGTAATCTCTACATTACCAGCAGAAACGGTGGTCATTCCCAATGCTGACGACCCAACTTTATCTTATCTCGGTCAGCAGTTACCCCAACGGGTGTTATTTTTTGGCTTGAATGAACCAAAACACTATCTAGAAGCAATTCCTCACGCCGTTGATTCTATCTATTGTCCTAGATGTGGACATTCCTTAGATTATCAAGGTGTCTACTTGTCGCACTTAGGAGATTTCACTTGTCCTAGCTGCGGTTTTAGTAAAAGTAAACCAACTCTGGAAAGCCGCGAATGGCAACAGATTCTCGTCGGTTTGTACAACAAATACAATACTTTAGCTGCGGCTACTGCGGCTATTGAGTTAGGAGTTGATGAAGCGACAATTAGAGATACTATTAACAACTTCCAAGCTGCTTTTGGTCGTGCTGAAGATTTGGTAATAAATGGTAAACGAGTACGAATTCTGTTATCAAAAAATCCTGTTGGGACAAATGAAACAATTCGCGTGGTGACTCAAAGCACAGATAACACCACACTGTTAGTGTTGAACGATCGCACACCCGATGGTACTGATGTATCTTGGATTTGGGACGTCGATACAGAGAAATTAGTAGAACGAGGAGGGACTCTAGTAGTGAGTGGCGATCGCGTTTATGATATGGCACTACGTTTACGCTATAGTGAAAAGTCCACTCCAACTAACTTAAATCTGATTGTCGAAGAAGATTTAAAGCAGGCGATCGCTACTGCATTAGAGCATACACCAGAGAATGAAACTTTACACATTCTGCCAACTTATTCAGCCATGTTAGAAGTGCGAGAAGTTCTGACTGGTCGTAAAATTCTCTAAGTTAGGGAATGGGACTGAGAACTTTTAAGAGGGGAAAAAGGTTAAAAGGAAAAATTATCCCTTTCCCCAGTCCCCAATGCTCCAATCCTATTGCAACTTAACCGCTGCACGCTGTATTGGTAAAACCTCTTCTAAACTCATCTCGTGGTCAGCGGTAATATGACTATTACAACAAATGGTGCTAAAGAAAAGTTGTTGACCAACTAGTTCTGAAAAATATTTCTCTAGAAGTAACCGTGATGTAATATCACCTAATAAATCTGCTAAGTCTTTCGTTAATTGGTCTTTGTCATCACGGTGAACCATTCTATATTTGAAATTTGATTCACCAATTAAATTTTTTACTGCCAAGTCAAACTTGTCTTCCTTCCCCTTAACATAAGCAAAAGATTGTTCCTCTAAGAACTTCCAAGCCTCTGGAAAAATCTCACGAATCTTTTCTAGATGATTCTCAGTTTGGTAAACCAAGGTAGCTGTTTTACAATCCATACGCCAATTTATTAAGTTATCAAATAAACCCTGTAACCCTGTAATATTACGGCTCAATAGGGAGACTTAAACTGATAAAGAAATATTTATTCAAATTTGTCAGTTACTCTTTTAAGAAAATGTGCAATCCTGACTAAAAAACTGTTACATAAATTACTAAAACAGATTGTTTTTAAAGTTAAATAAATCTGTAAAATAAACTTAAATACAGGTAAAAGGTTTGCGACAAAGCTAAACCATCAAATTATTGATTTCTAGTTCTTATCAAGATTTCTTGACGTGATCAATTCATTGGGTGAATAATCAGACTAAAATTTATACTTACTCATTTGACTAGTTAGTGATACATTTTTTTTACAAGCCAACACGCAACTGAGAACAGATTCATTATATACACCGGATTCTCGAAGCATAGAAAGAAAAAGTTATGAGTTATCAGTTATGAGTGAGGAGTTATGAGTTCTCAACAGTTAGAATTAACAATCGGTTGGCTGTATCCAACGCTAATGAGTACTTATGGCGATCGCGGTAATGTTATTACTATAGAATGTCGCGCTCAGTGGCGCGGATACACTGTTAAAGTCTTACCCCTAGATCAAAACGCCACAGCCGCAGATATTAAAACTGTAGACGTCATCGTTGGTGGTGGCGCACAAGACCGCCAGCAAGAAATTGTCATGCGTGATTTGCAGGGTGTAAAAGCCGACGCCATGCGCGAGAAAATTGAAAATGGTACACCGGGAGTGTTTACCTGTGGTTCACCCCAGTTACTAGGACATTACTATGAACCAGCATTTGGACAGCGTATTGAAGGTTTGGGGATACTCGATTTAGTCTCTGTGCATCCTGGTGAAAATACTAAGCGCTGTATTGGCAATTTAGTAATTGAAGTTACAGCCACACGTTTGGCGCAGGATTTAGAAGAAATGATGGGTAGCACACCGTATCTAGTTGGCTTTGAAAATCACGGCGGACGCACCAAGCTTGGAAAAGTGGAAGCTTTGGGGCGAGTTGTATATGGCTTAGGCAACAATGGTGAAGATGGGACAGAAGGAGCATTTTATCAGAATGCGATCGCTACTTATTCCCACGGGCCATTGTTACCTAAAAATCCCTTTGTCGCCGATTGGTTAATTCAAACAGCACTGCGGCAAAAGTATCAGGAGGCGATCGCACTACAACCGTTAAATGATACCTTGGCTATGCAAGCGCGAGAAGCGATGTTTAAGCGGTTGAAAGTGATACCAACTCCTGCGTCAGCTAAGGTTTAACGTAAGTTCGCTGATTAAACCTCTCATCGCTTTGGTGAGAGGTTTGGAGAGGGATCAAATTTTGCACAAAGCAAGGGGGCAAAATATGACTCAAGCCTTACCCAAACAAGTCACATTTGATGAATTTATTGCTTGGTATCCAGAATCTTCAGACAAGCATCATGAACTACATGATGGGGTAATTGTTGAAATGCCGAAGCCAACAGGGATGCACTCAGAGATTACTGGGTTTATCATCGGTTCTCTGTTTGTGGAAATAACACGTTTGTCCATCCCTTGCTTTATCCCTAAAGAATGCCTCATCAAGTCCGCTAACACAGATTCAGGTTATGAACCAGATGTTATCGTTCTTGATAGGAAAGCTCTCAATAATGAACCTCGTTGGAAAAAAGAATCTATCATCACGCGAGGTACTTCCGTTCGTTTGGTTGTAGAAGTTGTTTCAACCAACTGGAGTGATGATTATGCTTTGAAGCTAGAAGATTATGAGTCTTTGGGCATTCCTGAATATTGGATTGTAGATTACCTCGGCTTAGGTGGTAGGCGGTTTATTGGCAATCCGAAACAACCGACTATCTCAATTTACCAACTAATTGAAGGTGAGTATCAGGTTAAGCAATTTAGAGGTAATGACCGCATTCAGTCGCTAGCGTTCCCAGAGTTGAATTTAACTGCTGAACAGATTTTTCGGGCTGGAGAAGTCGTGTAAAAAACGGTTAAAGACGTAAAAGAATATTTGTAACTCGTTAATAAGTTACAAACATTCGTGCGCGAGTCTGAAATACTCATCCACAAGTTCTAAGTATTCGTGATTTAACCAGACTGAAAAGTAAAATTTACTGCCTAAATACCAGCTTGTTTTACTAGAAACTTGAATGGTAAATTTTTGTTTGCATTCAAAGTCAAAAGCGATCGCCTCAACTGCTCAACTGCAACATCGCCACCAATACTACGTCTATTGCTAAAACAGAATTATCATAACGATTAAAACTATGCTGCGTAAATGGTTTTTGCCACACTGGCGACTCATATTTGGATTACTAGTGTTTAGTGCAACAATCAGTCCAGTAGTATTGAATTTCTATGTGAATGCAGTTACTAAAAGTCGCTGCCATACTAACCTAGTACAAATTCCAGACCAGCGGGTTGCAATTGTCTTTGGCGCAGGTGTTTTGGTAGATGGTACGCCATCACCAATGCTAGCTGATCGCGTCATCGCTGCTGTAGAACTCTACAAATTGGGACGAGTTAAAAAGCTGTTGATGACAGGCGACAACAGCCGCCAAGACTACAATGAAGTCCAGGCGATGCAGAGTTACGCAGTAGAACGGGGCGTAGCTGCTCAAGACATTACATTAGATTATGCTGGGTTTAGCACTTATGAAAGTTGCTATCGCGCCAGAGATATTTTTGGAGTACAACAAGCAGTTTTAATTACCCAGCGATTCCATTTACCTCGCGCTATTTATACTTGTAGCCAGCTTGGGATAAAAGTCATTGGTTTAGGAACATCAGATTGGGGAAGCTACAGTTTTGAAACTGTTATGTACTATACACTGCGGGAAAAGTTGTCTACTCTCAAAGCTTTGTGGGAAGTTCACATCACTCGCCCTCTACCAACTTTTCTAGGGCCTTTTGAAGGAATTAAATAGTTTTGTCATTTGTCACTTGTCAAGAGTCAATGGTCAATACTTTTGACTTTGGACTTGTTGACTACTCTTCACTTTTTTTCTGAAGAAGCGATCGCCAATCAGCAATTGCTTGTTCTGTCCATAACCAATTGCTACTCAATTTATCTATCTGAAAATTTATCGGATCATATTGGATAACTGTTTGTCGTAACTTTATTGCTTCACTAATATATTGTGTCTGTTTAGAATTAGGTTGAGCTAATGCAGATTTATATAATCCCAAAGATAAACCAGCATAGGAAGTTAAAGCATCCTTAGATGCTACCGTCTTTGTCATCGATATAGCAGCATTAGAAGGTGTGTTCTGCTGTCTGAGAGCTAAATTCAAAGCCTTGAACCAAGAGTCATTAGCTCGATTTAGATTGCCTTCAGCGTAATAGGCAAATCCTAAAGCATTATTATACAAAAGTGATTCTGGTTTAGCTTTTGCAGCATTTTCCCAATAACGGCGAGCATCATCAACACTGTATTTATTGTCTCCAGTTTGGATAAACTGCCACGCCAATCGTCCCTTGAAAAAGTTGACAGATGGATCACCGATTTGTTGATTAGGAACCAGTTTAAGAGCAGCTTCAGCCGCAGCAAGTGCACCACGATTAAGTAGTTCTTCTACAGCTAGCAGCCCAGCTTGTAAGTCACCCTGGCTCAATTTTTCAGTAGCGGTGGCAGTGACAATTCCAGTTGCAGCTGTATTTAAATCGATAATCGGTTGCTTTTGGATGGGTAGAGACTGAATTGATGGTATCTCAGGTAAGGTTGCTTGAGGTCGTTGTCCCCAAAAATTTAAACCGATAATGGTGGCGATCGCACCTGCGCCCACAATCCCAACAATCGGCCATAGCTTGCGGCGTTGAGTACGACGTCTCGCTGAAATTGGTTGCGATGCCTGGGTTGGGCTACGCCTACGCAAAAGCTGAGAACTCTCCCAATTTCTTTCAAAGTGCCCAGCAGCGGGAATTTCCGTAGCAGGGTTTTCTCCCCACAAC
Source organism: Nostoc sp. MG11 (assembly GCF_014904695.1). Classification (GTDB taxonomy): domain Bacteria; phylum Cyanobacteriota; class Cyanobacteriia; order Cyanobacteriales; family Nostocaceae; genus Komarekiella. The sequence continues at coordinate 249,572 of NZ_JACXXN010000001.1, forward strand.
CCTACTTCTTGCTCTTGAGAAGTTATTTCTTCTGAAACCTGCCTTTCATCAAGCATATCTTCTTGAATCTGTTGCACCAGTTCCGCATTCATCGAAGTTTTTTCAGGTGTGGCTTTTTGGTTATCTAGCTGGCGAAACAAATCCGAAACTATAGCAGAATCTTCTGCATAGCTTGGGTCATCATACTCAATTTCATCAACGAGATCACCCCATGTATCTTCACCTAGCCAGTCCATCTCAGAATCGCGTGCTAAACCAGAGGGGAGCATTTCCTCGATTGCTAATGGCACCTCAGTATCATCTGCCACAGCAGAGTACATTGAACTAGGGGTTGCCGCCAGAGGTGAATTATTATACTGGTTCAGTGACTCTGGATCAGACAAGTAAATTTCCGGGCTGAGAAAACCATCAAATTCTGGCTGGAGATACAAAATGGGTAATGCCCAATACATTTGGTGAGAACCATAAGCGGAAATCAATCCTTGGCGTACCCGACTCACGCACAAATCCACAGGATATCCCTGACTCAAGTTACGGTAAAATAACTGTGTTAGTGTCACAGCCACTTCATCGGGAATGCGTTCTGACATTGCCAAAACACTCCGCAGCCCCCGTTTCACCAGGCTTTCGGCGAGGTTGCGTTCACCCGTGTCTCCAGAGGCATTGTATGTAGCTGCATATGCCCCCAAGCAGGAGTTAAACACTGCCATTTGGATATTATTGTTAACGAGCAAGCCAGCCAGATCATCTCCGCTCAAAGTTTCCGTTAAGCCAGTTCTCTTACTGACAAGATAAATTTCTCCACCATTAGAACCTAAGTTACTATGACCAGAGTAATGCAGAACATGGTATCTTCCTTGTTCAAGCGCCTGCGTCAGTTCTTCCCGGCCTGGTTGATCTAACAAAGCAAGTTCAATTTCTGGCAGATGATTGCCGCTTTCAACAGGTCGCAGTATTTGGCGATGAAGTTCAGCTTGCAGTTTGATGGCTTCTTGTTTTAGCAAGTCAAGACGGACTTGATCTGTAGGGGAAGCAATTACCATCAAGACTTTCACGCCACCTTCTTCCAGCGGTGACGGGATATTCCGCGATCGCAAACGAGATCCACCGAGAATGCCACTTTGAAACCGCGAAAAAGCCACATAAGGCCCAGTAGCCAGAGGGCGATCGCCTGCGTGCATCACTTCCCAGGGCAGACGAGCTAACCTAGTGTCTTTTAGCCCCAAACGCAAGCGTAATACCTGTTGGTGGTTCTGGGCAATACCTTGGGCAGTAATCCAACTATCTCTGAGAGTGCCTTGAAACAGCGCGTTATAAAATTGTTGACCCAACGCCACCAAGTTTACAGAGTTTCTTGCGATGGCATCCCCTTGTAACACAGACTTCAAAGGGTCGTTCATCAAATGCCCAGCAGCCATCAACCAATCAGCTACAGGCCAAGTCACCAATTCTTCAGCCAATGGCACCCCAGGCGCGACCTGTTCCGTCCGCACCAAGTAGTCATTTTGCCCTACTGGAGTTACGGAAATGTGAAATTCCTGGGTCACAGTTTCAGTTCGCCTCCTAAATCTGGTTTGAAACGCAAAAGTTTCAAGTCGATTTTTCACTCCCTCTGATAACTTAGATGCATCCCGCCACTGAATGTTTCTGACTCCAGTTGCTTTGCTTTTTCTGCCTTTACAACTTTATCCGGATCGGATTGCTTATGCCTAGAACACTCTATTGGTAGATGCACCTTGATCTTCAACTCCCCTAGTTGGCTAACACCCACTGGGGGTTTTTTTTATTTTGGCAAACAACAGCAACTTTTGACGCAGTTATTCTTGAGCAGAAAATTGTGCTTAACCCTAGAATACTTTATTGGCAAATGCACCTTGATCTTCAACTTTCCTAGTCAGTTACTATCCATTAGGATTTTTTAATACACAACTACAATCGATCTTTTAGTAAATTTGTCCGGAGAATGGGGTTAAACCTAGAACATTTAATTGGTAGATGCACCCTGATAACTAACTCCCCTGGTTGGCTAACACTTACTGGGGGTTTTTTGTTGAACCGGCAAAAACTCTCAACATATCCATTTTTTACTGGAGCTTACTAGTTATTTAATTGGTAGATACACCCCGATAAGCATTGGTGCCAGCTTAAGCCCAACCCCTCAAAATTCTCGTTTCTAGGTTGTCCCTGAAAATGCAGTCAATGCTACTCTGCCGCAAGTCAGGAGGCGGTAGCCCTCCCAATAGGCATTTACAGTTAAATGTCAGGAACAAAACAATTTCTAAAAGCAGCTTCTAGACTGACTTGAACTTTAAGTTGATAAAAGTGCCTGATAACTAACTCCTCTGGTTGGCTAACACCCATTAAGAGTTTTTTCTTCGGTGAGCACAAAGCAACAGCTTAAATCTAACTCACATCTTGCACCAGTCAGAAACTTGGGTTTCTTGCTATTGGCTAAACCTGAAAACCTAAATGTTTCATCCATAAAACCGCATTTATCAGGTTTGATTGAGAGTTAATGATTATATCATATCTAACCAAATTTATCGGGTAGATAGTGATTAACTTTAGAATATTTAATTTAGTAGATGCACCTGATAACTCATTCCCCTGGCTGGCTAACACCCACTGTTTTTTTTGTTGGCATCACCATCAATTGACTGTGATACTTTTATCCGGAAGATACTGCTTGTCCCTAGAACAGATAATTGGTAGATGCACCCTGATAACTCACTCCCCTAGCTGGCTAACACCCACTGGGGATTTTTTTTGTTGGCATCACCATCGATTGATTGTGACACTTTTATCCGGAAGACACTACTTGTCCCTAGAACAGATAATTGGTAGATGCACCCTGATAACTCACTCCCCTAGTAGGTTAACACCGACTGGGGTTTTTTTATTTTAGAAAAAAACAACTACCTGCGTTTCTACAAATTTATCCGGAGAATAGTGTTCAACCTGAGAATATTTAATTGGTAGATGCACCCTGATAACTCACTCCCCTGGTTGGCTAACACCGACTGGGGGTTTTTTTAAGACTTGCCTTCCTTGCAACGAGTTTGTCGTGGCTACTCTTGTCCCATTGCTAGTAGACTTTGAGTACCCTGTTATCAGCCAAGAGCGAAACCTGCTCACTCATTTCTGAAATCGCTTTCCTTATATTGTGAGTCAGAGATGCCAATCAAAAATGATTGCTGTGATATTTAATCACATTCTTAATTTTTTTTCTATATTTTGGCGTTAAACTGCTTGACTCTCATTGTTCACTCTTTCAGCAATATGCTAGTGTTCATGGTCTATGCTAAAATATTTTGCCTAAAGCCAAGAGATTGACCAGTCCATGAATTTAGCTGTGATTAAGTTCTCTTCAGAAGAGTGCGGCATCTGCCACAAAATGTCCTTTTATGACAAAAAGGTGGCTGAGGAATTAGGTTTGCAGTTTATCGATGTAAAAATGCAGGATACGGCTGCTTACCGCAAGTATCGCATGATACTACTAACTCAGTATCCTGATAAATCTGAAATGGGATGGCCTACCTACATTATCTGTGATTCTCCAGAAGCAGAATTTCAGATTGTGGGTGAGGTAAAAGGAGGTCATCCCAAAGGGGAATTTAGAAGTCGTCTACAAGAGGTTCTGAATTCTACAGTTAGTCAGAACTAATCACCTCAAAGGATTTGACTTCTAGGACGGGGCCAATCATGGCGATTGTCATAACATCTTCACGCACCTGTCCTTTAACTTTTGCTTTTTGTCCAGCTTTGAGTAAGTTCTTGTCAGCACCTTTGAGGATTTCGTAGGTAACACCCTCGTCGGTGAGTAATGCCCATGTGCCTGTGCCAATGTCACGGCGTTCAATTGTTCCTGTAACTGTGATGCTCATATTTTTTCGAGTGCTGATTGGGGATTAGGGACTGGAGATTAGGGACTGGGGAATTAGGAATATAGAAAAGAGTTTTCTCTACACCCAACCCACAGTACCCAGTCCCTTTCTAAGCTGGTTCTTCGCTATTTTTCAATGCTAAACGAGCAAGTGCATAACAAAGTAGGGCATTGGCAATGAGGAAGACGCGTGCTAGATTACCACTCCCTAATCCCCAAACTGCCGGGTCGTAAACTGCACTTACTGTTAAACATGCAGCTATACCTAGGGTTGAACCAATCGCAAACCATTTCCAACTAGAATTTCCCAGCAGCAATGCCATTAACCCAATGGGAATTAGCACGCTGGCAAATAGAGGATTAAAAGCATCAGTTCCCTGAAGCGTATTGCCTAATTCGGGAATTGAACTGCCTACAACTCGGAAAGGCCACTGGGGAAGGTCAAAGATATAGATTCCCTTGAGAAAAAATAACCCAGAACTGCCAGCAATTAAGCCACTGGATAATGGCCAACTCCAAGAGAAGGGGAAGTAAACCCTTAAAAACCAAGCGAGTAGGTAGGAACCAACTACCATTAAAACCTTGGGTATTAGTGCTACTGCACCACCATCAATCCAAAAGCCGGGGTTAAGATAGCCGTTATCTCGTAACCACCTGAAGAAATCTGGGAAACTGATTTGCCCACTGAAGGCTAGTTTGACTGCTGCTTCGGCATTGAGTTGCCCAGCGCCATAATAGTTCAAACCATCATCCTGGATAACTCGTGCTGACTGCTTAAGGACTTTTAAAATTTCATCTGGTTCTTTGATTCCAGCGGCTTTGATTAATGCCGTAACACCAGCAACGTGGGGGGAAGCCATGCTTGTACCCTGCAAGCCAAGGAATACTCCTTCGCCTTCTTCGTTAATGGTTTCTTGCAGAATCTTACCAGCTTCACTGCCACCCGGAGCAGAGATATCCACCCCCCCACCAAAGTTAGAATAGGGTGCTCTTTCTCCATCTGGGCCAAATGCTGAAACGCCAATGACGTGGGGATAACGGGCTGGATAGCTTGCGCCATTAGTGTTTTCATTCCCGGCTGCGGCAACGATCGCTACACCTTTTCTATGAGCATACTCGATCGCTTGCTTCATTAACTGACTTTCACCACCACCACCCAAGCTCATATTAATCACATCTGCGCCTTTATCCGCAGCAAACTTAATCGCTTCGGCGATATCGGCAACTGTACCACCACCATAAGAACTGAGTACCTTCAAAGGCATCAGATTGGCTTCGTAGGCAATTCCAGCTACGCCATATTTGTTATTAGTGGCTTGGGCTATGGTTCCAGCTACATGAGTACCATGTCCGTTGTCGTCTTTGGCTTCTTCTTTGTCGTTAACAAAGTCATAGCCTTTGACAAATTTTGTCTCATACAAGTCCCGCACACGCGTAATCCCGGTATCAATCACAGCAACGGTGATGCCGCTGCCTTTAGTTTGACTCCATGCGCCTTCAACGCCAATTTTGTGCAGGTTCCACTGCTTGCTGTAATACTGGTCATTAGGTCCAACTAACGAGGGATTTGCTTCGTCTTCTTGCGGGCGTAAAAATTCTCCCAACCAAGCGGTTTTACCGGGATTGGGAATTTTGTAGATGTAGTTTGGCTCGATAAATTCTGTAACTTGAGCGAATGGAGATTTTTTTAGTTTTTTGAGTCTCTGGCGATCGCCCTCGATAATATATACATTATCCTTCGCCGAAAATTTGTTGTCTAATTGGGGTGTAACGTTATATTGTTTAGCGATCGCTTGGAGATTTTGCTGCACTACCTCTTGTGGAATATCTTCCCGAAAATCGAGCAAAATCGTCTCAAACTCGCCTTTAGCTGCTAGTCCCTGAAAATTTAGGAAACCAAATATGGCAGCTCCCAACCCAATGACAAACAAGCACAATAATATAAGTTTTCTCATATTAACTCATCACCGCTTTTTGCCAGTTTGTTCACTACCATAACGTAATCTCTGTTTCTTTTTGATGTATTTTGCGCTTTAGTTACAATATTCACTCAGGACTCAGGACTTTTTTAAACGATGGAACGAGGTCTTTTGTGGTTGCCGCTGTTAGTAATGTTTTTCTGGTTGGCTTGGCAAGGCTCGAAAGAGTATCAAAAAGTTGAAGCCTATCGCACTTGGGCAGAGCAATTTGAACGGGCTAAGTACGATATTTATGCTGTATTAGGTCAAAAAGGTAACAATATTACCTGGGGAAAACCCACACCAAAAGGCCCGATTAAGCTAGAAACATTCTCTTTGCTTGACGTTCAACAAACCCGTCTTTTGGTAGATGACAAGTCAGTAGATTTAGAAAATATACCTGAAAAAGGTCGGGCTATTGAGTTAGAATTTGTATTTACCGAACCCGCTAACTCGGTGCGCGTTCCGTTTACAGAAATCCCTTTAGCGGCGGAATGGGGTAAGTATTTACAAAGAGCATTACAAGAGTTGCGATCGGAACAAAATCAGTAGTTAGTATTCATTAGTTATGTAGAGACGTAAAACTTCACGTCTCTACAAAGCCCAAAATTTATTTTAAGGCTTAGGCTAGAACACCGATTCAGTATTCAAGATAGGGTCGAGAAAAACCGATTATTTCGTAGAGACGTCGCAATGCAACGTCTCTAAAGTCAACGATAATTAATCGTTTTACCGAAAAGAAATCGGGTTTTTGCGATTACTGAATCGATACTCTAGCAGTAAGTGATAGCATAAAATCAGTAATTTTTACCAGTTACACCTGGAATCTCCATGCTGTAAAAGCGCTGCCACAAAATATGTATGTGGCACTATTAAAACTATTTTATTTTTAATATTTAGAGACTTTGAGTATATTAACTATTTCAAAAAAAAATTAAAAATTAGAAATTTTATCAAGAGATTTTGTAGTTATTTTTGTGAGTTTAAAAAAGACTAGCTCTTCTTAAAGGGTAATATTTGCTATGAAACGAATTATTCCAATATTCAGTATTGTTTTAATGCTTAGCGCCTGTGTTCCAAGCGTTAAAAGTTTTTCTCAGGCGGCTAATGATGTCAACCCTAAAGCGGCAAACTGTCCAAAGGCTACAGTCGTTTCTTTACCTGTTCCCAATAAAAATGAAAGCTTTTATGACAGCTTTAATTACCATATCCGCAATATCGTAGCCGATACTGATAAAGTGAAATTTCAAACTTTAAAGCAGGATTTTGTTTTCTGCCGGAGTAACAACACTTGGACAGTACAACTGGGAACTTTACCCAAGGAGTTGCAGCCGCAAAGCAACTATGTAGAATTTGCACAAGAGTTAGTAAATCCTAAGTTCAAAAATCTTGATTTTCAAGGTAAAATTTATCAGTATCGAGTCGTTAGAGAACCACAGTTCTCTTTGGGAGAAAACAACAATATATCAAGAACAGTTGAACCAAAGCCAGCCGATGATAAAGTCGTTTTTGAGCTAATTACTCCTAATAGTAAAAAGCCACAGAAAAAAACACTATATACCCTCAAGGACTTGCAGGACGTAGCAGTAAAGGCGGGGTATTCGGCAACAGGAAATCAACTGGGTTTTCCTCGGATTACAGCATCTATTATTTATAATAATCGCATTTGGTGGTCAGTTGCTTTTGAACAAGGTGAAGGTAATAACGGCATTGCGACAATTATTAGTTATCATCCGCAAACTGATAATTTTACACTAATTCAACCAGAAGAACTTGAGTTTACACAAATTACTGATTTAGTCATAACTGGAGATGTAAATAGTCCTACTTTTTGGATGGGTACTAATATTAGTGGAGAGGGAAATCTTTACATTCCTGCTAAAGGACTAGTTGCTTATCGTCCTAATTCGCAAAACCTAAACTCCGGTTCTTTTACTTCTTATACTGTTCATAATAGTCCGTTAGTTGGTGCAATTCCTGACAAACTCAGGTTAGAAAACGATAAGCTTTGGGTTAGTACCGCTAACGGCGTCTGTCAAGTTAATTGGCAAGCTGCTGAAAATCCTGAAAGTTGGACTTGCTGGCGATTTACAGTAATGGCTAAACTGCCATCAAAGGGACTACCGCTTTATAGTAAATTGACTAATAAAACTTCTGCTGTATCTTTATCTGGCGACAGTGAGGAAACTTTAGAAGTGTTGTGGTGGAGTCCTATTGACTTCCAGACTCAAAAGGGGCGTTATGAGGTGAAATATCCTCAAGGCTTTACGGTGAAGCTAGATGAGGGTGCAAGCCTTTATGAGTTTAAGCGTTCTTTGTCACCAGGAAAACCAGCTGTTTATTGGCCTGGTTTTGAATGGCATTGGAATGGAAAACGCTTTGTGCGAGGATTGGATGAAGTCTCTCTAAATTTAGTTGGCAACGGCCCTCAAGGCATTAGTTCTAGTCAAGTATCACCGCAGACTCCCATCAATTGGAATGCCATGCGTGGAGATTTAGAGTTACTTGAGCTTTCCCCCAAATCTACCAGCGTCAAATATTACTCTGGCTGGGTTGATGAAGCTATTCAACCTTACTTAACGGTTGTACCGCAAGAAAAGCCGCAAAACCCACAACCAAATCCTTTAGAAGCTATTATCAAGCAACTATCGTCTGGCAAGTAATTTTCACTTATGAACGCTCAAACAATATCCAGGGTGCCTGTTGCATTAACTATTGCTGGCTCAGATAGTGGTGGCGGTGCGGGAATTCAAGCTGATTTACGCACCTTTGCCTTTCATTGTGTCCACGGTACTAGTGCTATAACCTGCGTCACGGCACAAAACACTTTGGGGGTAGCGCGAGTTGATGCCATGCCAATTGAGGCTGTTGTGGCGCAAATTCAGGCAGTGGTTGAGGATATTGGCGTGCAAGCTGCAAAAACGGGAATGTTGCTGAATCAAGAAATTATCTCTGCTGTTGCCAAGCAAGTAGAAGCTTTACAAATCGATAACTTAGTAGTTGACCCCGTGATGGTGTCACGCACAGGGGCACAATTGATTGATGATGATGCCGTGAAAACGCTTCGTAATGCCCTGATTCCGAAAGCAGCTATTGTCACACCAAATCGTTATGAAGCCCAGATTTTGAGTGGTCTACAGATTCATTCGCTGGATGATATGCAAGCTGCTGCCCGAATCATTCACCAAAATTTAGGTGTGAAAGCTGTTTTAGTCAAGGGTGGAGGGATGGAGAGAAATTTGCGTGGCGTTGATATCTGGTTTGATGGGCAAAAACTGGAAACTTTGACAACAAAACTGGTAGAGACAAAAAATACTCATGGTACTGGTTGTACCCTATCAGCTGCGATCGCTGCTAATCTGGCGATGGGAAAAAACTTGTGGTCAGCAGTACAACAGGCAAAAGAGTATGTTACAACTGCACTCACTTACGCCCTAGACATTGGCAAAGGTCAAGGCCCTGTAGGACACTTCTTCCCATTGTTACGAAATTAACCTATTGATTGATTCAGTTATCAGTTATCAACTGTGTATTCACTGACTACAGACCATATCCTAAAAAAAACTTTGCTCTCTGGGAATTTTTCTATTATTCTTGGGCATAGTTTCAGGGCTAACTTAATAGTCTGTTAGCATCTCTGTACGATCTAATAACCTTGATTTTTAATACCAAGCCCCCGATGCGAGCAACCACAGGTTCCGTTCACCGGAATTCATCAATACCAGCCAATCAAGCCTACCGTCCTTCTGTACCACTATCTGTATACCGAGAATTGTCAACTGAGTTGCAAGCAACACAGGCAAGGTTAAATGCACTCACCGCCCAAAATCAGCAACTAGCCCAAGAAAATCAATTACTCCGCCAAGAAATTACTAAAGTCGTTCAATCTTTTTTACACTTGCAAGACTTTGTAGATTCTCGTGCTACGCCCAGTTATCACCAAGCTAATCATCCTTCTGGCGATGTCAAAAGTGCAGCCAAGCCACCGACTGAAACACGTCAACGTCAGCAGGTTTCGCGTCCACGTCCGCCCGTAGCGCCCAAAATACCTCCCGGAAAAAGCCGCCGCAAGGACTTCTCTGTAGCTGGAGTGGAAATGGGTTTCCCGATGCCAGAACCAGTCTTTATAGAGGAGCAACAAGTACGCTACTATCCCATTGCTGAGCCAGAAGTAAGAGAACTAAGTGGCTGGTGGTTAGTAATCACCATCATCTTAATTATGCTTACCGCTTTTGGCGCTGGGTATTTAGTAGTGCGTCCCCTGTTTGAACATCAAAATCGTTAGTTGACACTCCCACAGTCAGCAGCAGTGAGCTTTCGGACTACCTGGCAATTTTTCTCTATTACTCTGTAAATATCTGAGCATATCTACTTAGTAGCGAAATTTATTTATTTTTAAGTTACAAAACACACATAAAAAATGCTAATTTGACTGCAACTTCCCCATGTTAGAACTTTAAGGACTATACCAATGAATCAATCCTTGCTGTTTTTCATGTCGGAAGTACTCAGACAAAGGGTTTACATTATTTTAAAAAAAGTGGCAATTATTACAGATGTTTTAGGAAAAGCGCTGTTAGTTACAGCTTCAGACAGCGGATCTGGTTAGATATATAAACGAACCTAGTAGAAGTCAGGAGTTAAGACATGAAAAAAGTAGAAGCTATTATCCGCCCATTTAAGCTAGATGAAGTGAAAATTGCTTTAGTCAATGCTGGTATTGTTGGCATGACCGTTTCTGAAGTCCGGGGTTTCGGACGTCAGAAAGGTCAAACTGAACGATATCGTGGTTCGGAGTACACTGTTGAGTTTCTGCAAAAACTTAAAGTAGAAATTGTAGTTGACGACAATCAAGTTGATATGGTAGTGGATAAGATTATCGCCGCTGCTCGAACTGGTGAAATTGGCGATGGCAAAATTTTCATCTCGCCTGTTGAGCAAGTGATTCGGATTCGTACCGGCGAAAAGAACACAGAAGCAGTTTAAGTGCTGAGTGCTAGATACTGAGTGGCAAGATGGTAAGTGTTGCTGAATATGTAGAATGAAGTATATGCAAAAGGCTAACTTTTAGATAGTTTTTCATTTCTTAAATCAGCAACGCTTCCTATGAAGTTGAATATAGTAGCGAAACAAAGTAAGAAACTCTCGTTACAGTTTCTTACTTTTTTGCACTTTATTCTTCTGTAATGGGTTATTTTTGCCTGCTAAAAATATCAAATCTAGTAGTCTATTAATTTTATAAAAGTCTGTATAATCAAAAGCCCAGATACAGCGCTCTGGGCTTTACACTGTGAAGCCTAGAACCTGGGTATTCTCATATCTTCAACTTCATTAATAATACTGAAAATACTAATTCTCAGATATCTTTTTTAGTTGTGGTATTAAAGCTGCAAAAGCCTTGCCCCGATGGCTAATTGACCTCTTCAATTCTCGCGTCATTTCAGCAAAGGTCAGTAGTTTCTCTGGAACGTAAAAAATTGGATCGTAGCCAAAACCACCATCACCACGGGGTGCATGGAGAATTTCACCGCGACAAACACCTTCAGCTTGTAATACGATCGCACCATTAGGACGAGCGATCGCTACTACACAAACAAATTGAGCTTGCCGATTTACTTCGTTGCCTAATTCCCGCAATAGCCTAGCAATGCGTTCTGCATCAGTTTTACCGTAACGTGCAGAATACACCCCTGGTGCGCCATCGAGAGCATCTACTTGCAAGCCAGAATCATCTGCGATCGCCCACTGTCCTGTTACTTGTGCGACTTGGGAAGCTTTGAGACAAGCATTAGCTGTAAAGGTGTTGCCTGTCTCCTCAATTTCTAATTCTTCAGGTTTGAGAGTTAATTCCCAACCAGAATTTTCCAGGTAAGCTTGCATTTCTCGCAATTTACCTGGATTTCCTGTTGCTACTACGAGTAGTTTGGTCATTGGTCAAGAGTCAAGGATCAACGGTCAAGAGTCAAAAGTCAAGGAGCAAAAAACTCTGGAATTTGGACTCTTGACTCTGGACTAATTTTACTTTTACTCTGCCCAGTGTTTCGCCCAAGCGAGAGTTTTATGTACTTGTTCGAGTGTAGGGGCTTCACAGTAGAGGCGTAAAACTGGTTCGGTACCGCTAAACCGAATCATTAACCAGCTTTTGTCGGCTAGACGATACTTATAGCCGTCAATTGTTTGACAATCAATCACTGCTTTACCAGCGATTTCTGTTAAGGGTTGGGTTTGCAGTTGTTGCAAAAGACGTGATCGCACTTCCATACTTGCTAAGGGCAAATCAACGCGATCATAAGCTGAGCTAAACCCTGTTTGTGCCTGCAAGTGGCGATAATACTCACCTAAATCTAATCCAGATTCGACGATCGCTTCTAGTACGTATAATGCTGATAGCAGTGCATCGCGTTCGGGAATATGGCTACCATAACCAATCCCTCCCGATTCTTCCCCACCCAGTAATACCTCTGCGGCTAACATTCTGTCAGCAATGTATTTATAACCAACTGCTGTCTCAAATACTGACAAATTATGCAGTGCTGCAACAAGGGGCATCAAGTCAGAACCACTGACAGTTTTAACTATTTCACCCTTGAAGCCGCGCCGTAGGGTTAAGTGGTCGATTAATATCGGGATTAACACTTGGGAACTCAAGAAGTTGGCTTCTCCGTCCACAGCGGCGATGCGATCGCAGTCCCCATCAAATACCAACCCCACTGTTAAACCTGATTTATCCGTTTCTCGGTGAGTTTTGATGACTTCAAATAGACGCGAAAGGTATTTAGGCAAGGGTTCCGGCGCACCACCACCAAACAAGGGGTCACGTTCGCTATTGATTTCTTTGACTTGATCGCCTAGTAATCTTGGTAGTCCGCCAGCGGCAGCGCCATGCATGACATCAGCAAATAAAGTTAGTTTGCCAGAGGCGATCGCCTCCCGAATCTTGGCAATATCAACTTTACGTTCTAATGCTTCGGTATAGCTGGGCCAAGGGTCGAATTTCTCTTGCTTGCCTGGGGTCGTTGTTGGTGGTACTCCCTCTGACAACAGCGCTTCTATCTCTTTAGTAACTTCTGGCGGTACAGATCCACCAAAAGAACCCTTGACTTTTAGTCCTAAATATGTCCCTGGGTTATGACTTGCGGTAATTACTAGTGCTCCCAAAGCATTAAGTTGCTTTGCTGCCCAGCTAAATGCTGGAGTTGGGGCAAAGGTTTCGCTGAGCAAAACATCAAATCCGATAGCGGTAACGGTATCGGCAACAGCACGAGCAAAGTCTTCCGCCATAAATCGGCGGTCATAACCGACAATAATCGTCCGGCTACCGACCGTAGAGTAATACGTATTATATAATACTTGTGCTGCAACTGGCGCGACCAGGGCTAGACGTTCAAAGGTGAATTCATCACCAATAATGCCCCGCCAGCCGTCTGTACCAAACTTGATTGAGTTAGCTACAACTGGCATCTAAGTATCCTAACTGTCTACTTGAAGATTTTAGCATTTATACAGGATGCAATGTAAAAAAAAGATATAGTAAAAACATGTACGGATAAGATTAGGCTGTTTCGAAACGAAAATAAGCTAATTTGTGCAATATTGAGGTGCGATCGCTTGGTAAATGCAAGTTTATTGTAATATTTAGTGTACTAATGTATGCTGTGACTTAAATAGTATAAATAGTAATTAAGTAATTATATCGGCTCATCACTACATAGTAGTCGTCGGTATTAATTGTGCAATAGCATTGAGTAACATTGAATCTGGTGGTGCATAAGTTAAGTAATTACCTTAATCCCAGTTTCAATCTTCTAAAATTTCCCTTATTACCCGAAGCAGTCAAGATACAAGCGAATCAAGTGATTACTCTACAACAAGCTTTGGAACTAGAGCGTGTCATCAATTAAGTAAACTGGAATAAAAACTGCTGAAAAAGGATAAATACTCTTGAAAAAGATGACGCGCCGATACACACTACGAGATGACCAGTAGGAGAGAATCAAAGACCTGCTACCTGGGCGAGAGAGCTATGTGGGGGTCACAGCTAAAGATAATCGATTATTTGTCGAAGCAGTTTTATATCGTTATCGAGCAGGCATCCCCTGGCGTGACTTGCCAGCGCGATTCGGGGGATTTTCGGGTGATTCACACCCGCTTCAGTCGATGGTCAAAAACAGGCGTGTGGGAGCAGGTATTTCAGCAGTTGGCAGATGATGCCGACAACGAATATGCGATGATTGATTCCACAATTGTCCGCGCCCATCAACACAGCGCGGGTGCAAAGGGGAGGATGCATCTACAGAAGCCATTGCATTGGTCGCAGCAAAGGGGGATTGAGTACCAAGATTCATGCTGTGGTGGATGCTTTAGGCAATCGAGTGAGCTTCCACCTGACATCAGGGCAAGCCTGCGACCTGGATGGAGCCGACCAATTGCTACCCACCATTGCAGCGGATACAGTACTGGCAGATAAAGGCTATGATGCCGATGAGCGAGTGATTGAGCGACTTCAAGCACAGGGGAAAACCGCAGTGATTCCTCCCAAACGCAACCGTACCAGACCTCGTGACTACGACCGAGATTTGTACAAAGCCCGTCATTTGATTGAAAACTTTTTTGCCAAACTCAAGCAGTATCGAGCGATTGCGACGCGCTACGATAAACGCGCCACCAACTTTTTAGGTGGAATCTATCTTGCTGCTTCTGTTATTTGGCTTAATTGATGACACGCCCTAGAACGACATAACAATCTTGAGTTACAAGTAGTGTTATCCCAGCTAGAACACCAATATTAATAATCCTTAATAGTAAACACTATTAAGGATTGTTGACTAGAGCAAAAGATGCTCACAAACCTGATTGTTCCTTAAAAATCATCAAGAAACTGGCTAAGGCGACTGATGACAGGGTCAACCTCTTGAGGAGGGATAGCAGCAGCATAAGAAGTATTCATTGATACATCTGATACTACTTGATTTGGGGACTGAATGATTGATCGCTCATTGACAATAAGCGCCAATTGTGAAACTTGTTGACTAAGTTGCATCATATGGCGTTCCATCGCCTCCAAACGATTGTATTCCTTGGCAAAAAAACGTTCCTCAAGGCCAGCTACTTGACGTTGCAGTTCACCGATTTGTTGTTCAACCGATGCTGTTGCTGCGGTTTTTGAACCAGGTCTTACAGATTCCGGTACACATAAAGATTGCCACAGGGCTTCTTTACAGAGGTCACTGAAAGTCTTGTCGGGTTGTTTTTCTAAATGGCTTTCCACTTGTGCTAACAAGCTTTCATCAGCAACCCCTGGGTTGAACGTAACGGATTTAACTACTTTTTTTGACCATTGGAACATCAGTTTTAGGCCCTAGAAGAGCGACTGGAGGACAATTGTGCCTCTCCATAAATATACTGCCCCAAGGCATTCGCCTGTCGAGAAGGTGCAGCTAAATGGGCGCTAATCTTTGCCTCTTTGAGCAACCGTTGAACATCTTCCCAGAAAAACTCACCACCACCTCCAGTGAGAATCACATCTGTGACGCGCTCTGGCAACCAGGCTAGCACGCGGCTACAAATTTCTCGAGAAAACATCTCTGTAAGGTTGGGGAGAAAATCATCTAAGTTGGCGGGCTTGCTAGCGCCCTTAGGACGGTAAAAACGCTCACCCTTGGGTTTGTTAACAGCGGAAATCAAAGCCAGGGATTGACTATCTGCTCCTTGGATTTCGGCGGCTACCAGTTCATAAAACTTGTTCATCCCGAAGTCTTCACTCTTAGAAGCACCTCGTGCAAAGCGGAAGTTATCTACCATTAAAAGATCAACGGTTTGATGCCCAATATCGACGATCGCCACCGATATTTTCGTAAAATCGGGAACAGTAGTACTCTTTTTAGGTTGAGCTTCAGACCACAAAAGACTGCCGTAGCCTTCTGGCATTACCCATACCTTATTGACGTTCAGCGACACAGATTCGCCCCGGAAGTTCAACACATGAGGGCCACCGACTTGGCTGATTAATTGTGCTTTTTCCTTTTCAAACTGCTCCAATGAAAGGAAAGGCAGACCAAGTACAACAGAAATCTCATCTTTGAGTTTAAAGTACCCGGCACATGCCAAGACTTTTACTAGTGCAGCTTCTACCTTAGATTGTCCGACTCCTAAATTTGCTCCAAAATCGGCTGCCAGCTGACCTACAGCATATCCATTACCTTGATATTCCAGCCACAAATCCATTAGAGGGTCAGTAGCTCTGGCTTCAAAAACACCCCCACGTACCTGTTCTATTGACATTTGCTTGACGTTGGCAGGTATAAATACCACACTATTAGGTTCGCGGCTAACACAAGTCTTTGTCGAAGTTCTGCCTAAATCAACACTGAGAATAGTTTTCCCTGAACCGATGCCGCCGCCTGGCTTGGGAGTATTAACAGAATTTATGGGAGTGGACGCCGACACTCTATTCATTGGTATAGCTGCGGCATTCATTGGGGTAGCGGCGGAAGGTTGGTCTGTCATGAAAGCTCCTAGTCTGAACTTAACTGTAAAAAGTTGTCAATGCTCATCTTACAAAAATGCGAGCAACCAGAAATTTTTGGTTGCGCCAAGTGTAGCTAGAAATACGCCAAAAATTAATTTGGGCGATACCTTCTCTGCGAGACGCTGCTTCGTAGCTTGCTTCCCCATTCGAGCAGCGTTCCGTAGGGAAGGAGTACGGTGAACTTTGCCAACACACATTTAGTATTATTTGGCATAGTGTATGCGAATTTTGGCCGGATGTAACCCCTGCCTTCAAAGCAAAAGCGGCTGTGTTTCATCTTCTGATGCGTTTTAGCTGGCGCTTGAGTACCCAGGCAACAAATACTAAAACCAGACTCCCAAACACGATTTTAGATACCGGAGCAAGGTACTTATCCACAAGTTCATACTGACTACCTAATACGTACCCTGAGTATGTTAGCAAACCTACCCAGATAGCGCTACCTAGGGTTGTATAAAATAGGAACGGCAGCAAGTGCATATTAGTGATACCTGCTGGAACAGAAATCAAGGTACGGATTCCTGGCACAAGCCGACCAATAAGTACTGCTTTGTTACCTTGTCTATCAAACCAGCGCGTTGCTTTGGCAATATCTTTGCTGGATATAGCCAGCCATCTGCCGTACCTATCAGCCCAGGCTTTTAAACGTTCTTCGCCCAAAAACCTACCTGGATAGTACCAGACTAGTGCCCCCAGCACAGAACCCACTAGCCCCGCCAAAAATACGCCAATGATATTAAGCTTGTCTGGAGTTGCTCGTGCTGTAAATCCTGCCAGTGGCATAATCAATTCTGAAGGGATGGGGGGAAAAAGGTTTTCTACAAACATCAACAGGGCAATTCCCAAGTAACCCATGTAGTTGATAGTATTGGTTATCCATTCAAGCATCGAGACAATTCCTGAAATTATTGCACTAATTTTATTGCTAAATTCAGTGTTAGCTTTCGCAAAAGTTAATCATCCACGCTTGTTAGAGTCAAAGTAACTTAGCTGCAATCAAATTGGTACTGAACTCAGACATAGAGGCAAGAAGTGGAAAAGAAGTTTTGGTTTTAAAACTTTAGATCCCCCTTAGCCCACTTATTAAAAGGGCTAGGGGGGATCTAAATAGGGCAAATCTGAAAATACACTCCAGAGTTACTTCTAGATTGGAGTTATGGAGGAGGAAAGTAGATAGCGACTATGTTCCTCCATTTTTCCATCTCCCCTTTTCTTAGACTGTCGGTGTCAACGATTGTACTCTCTGTTCCGCTTGCCAGTCTAATGGATTCCAAACTCGATCTTCCAAAGCCATCTGCTCAATTAAACTTGCTAATCTGAGAGCTTTAAGAGCTTGTTCACCACCCACTGAAGGTTGATTGCCACCATGTACACAGTTGACAAAATGTTCTAACTCTGCGCTTAGAGGTTGAACATTACTGGTGTAAACTTTTTCAATCACACCATCCTGCCTATAAAGTACTTGTCGGTGTTCGTTCAGAGAGTTAGCCGTCGTTTGTCGGTGAATCAAAATTTCATTTTTGAGAAAATCTGCCTCAGTGAATGAGTTTTTACAATGGGCAACAATCCGGCGGATTTTTCGGTGAGTGACTTTACTGGCAGTTAAAGTAGCGACAATGCCATTAGCAAATCCCAAGGTGGCAGTGACGTAATCTAAATAACCAGAGTCTAAAGCACGAGAACCGCTAGCGGTTAATTTTACTACAGGAGAGGCGGCTAATTCCAAAAGTAGGTCAATGTCGTGGATCATTAAATCCAGCACAACCGACACATCATTTGCTCGATCTGAGTAAGGACTCATGCGGTGAGCTTCTAGCGCCAGCAGTTCCTCAGTTTTCAGCACTTGGCTCAATTCCCTAAATGCTGGATTGAAGCGCTCAATATGACCTACTTGCAGGATACACTGAGATTCGGCTGCGGCATTTACCAGGGATTCTGCCTCAGAAATACTTGCAGCGATCGGTTTTTCAACTAAAACATGAATTCCCGCCAAAAGACAGTTAATGCCTACAGCGTAGTGCAGGCGAGTTGGAACGGCCACGCAAACTGCTTCCACGAGGGGCAGCAAATCACAGTAGTCTTCAAAAAAACGCACTTTGTACTTACTGGCGGTTTCTAACCCCCGCTCGACATTAATATCTGCCACTCCGACCAGTTCAACATCTTTCATTGAACTCAGCACGCGAGCGTGATGTTGTCCCATGTTACCCACCCCAATCACGCCTATGCGGATCGGTCGTGGCTGGTTGCGCTGTGTATATGGATTTGGTTCTGCCACTGACATGCTATCTTGCACTATTATTCTCTCCTCAACCACCAAATTTAGAGACGCTACGGTCGTTGGCGTTTATACTTAACGGCCAGTTGTGATCCGTCTAAAACCATCCAGATGGTAACATAGAGGCTCTGTTTATGAAGAATTTCAAAGTTTGCGATCAGTTCCCGCAATCTGGCTGTCTTTTGTATAAACAGGTCAAGATTGAGCAAGTTTTTGTATAAAGCACAAAAACTAGATGTCTCTTTATTAACTTTTAAAAGTACGTAATACCTCAGTGAAAATTTTCTAAATTTATGCTCATCCGAAGCCTTAGATTTAATTTTTCTTTAGTTGAAAGTTAGATAATTAATTGCCATACTCAACATTCAATTAACACTATTGAGAATGGATAAATTTTTTATCAGTAAAATTACAAAATAATTAAAATAGCACACTGAGATCGGTTGATGCCGAGAGCTTGTATTATGAATTGTCACGGTTAATACTTAAAATCAATGTTGCATAATTATTTGCAGTACCCAGCGATCGCACCAACCTTTGAGAGAAACTTGTATGGATAGTTTCCTTAATTAATACTTGTTACAAAGCGTCTTTAGCATTGGTTTTCGGCATTTTATTGAAGTGTGATTGAGCGATTTGAATTCCAAAATTGAAAACTGAGATGAAAGCTGTAATTCTGTTGTCGGGTGGATTAGACTCTTCCACAATTTTGTACAAAGCGAAAGCTGATGGCTGTGAATGCTATGCAATTTCCTTTGATTACCAGCAGCGACATCGACGAGAGTTACAGTCAGCCCTCCTCGTCGCTCAAAAAGCTGGAGTTGTAAAACATCAGGTGGTTAATTTTGACTTACGGCAATGGGGCGGTTCAGCACTTACAGACGACGCTATTGATTTACCCCAGGAGCGTTCCCTAGATGAAATGTCTCAAAATATTCCTGTAACCTATGTCCCTGCTCGTAATACTATATTTTTAAGCTTTGCCCTTGGCTACGCTGAGGCGATCGCTGCTGAACGTGTTTATATCGGTGTCAACGCCTTAGATTACTCTGGATACCCTGATTGTCGCCCCGACTATATCCAGGCAATGCAGGAAGTTTTTCGCCTGGGAACCAAACAAGGGCGTGAAGGACAACCAATAATTATTGTTGCACCCCTAATAAATCTGAAAAAAACCGAAATTATCCAATTAGGTAACCAACTGGGCGTCCCTTGGAAACTCACTTGGTCTTGCTATGCCGGTGGTGATGTCGCTTGTGGTGTCTGTGATTCTTGTCGCTTGCGATTAGCAGCTTTTGCCGAATTGCAATTAAAAGACCCGCTTCCCTATGCTTGAGTGCTGAGTCAAAGGTCAATTGTCATTTGTCATTTGTTATTTGTTAAAAGTCAAACGTCGAGGATCAAGAGACAGTAGTTATTTATTTTCCCTTGTCTTCCTTGTCCTCTTGTTCTCCACTCCCCCACTTTCCTAACTCTTTACTCCTCCAAACGTCGCAGTTGAATTTGGTGCAGACGTGGCCCAACAACTGACATCACAGTGAATTCGAGATTGTCATAGAACAACGTTTCGCCTTTGGCGGGAATTTTCTGCAACTGGTAGAGCAAAAAGCCTCCTAATGTCTGGTATTCTCTCGTCAAAGGCAAATTGAGATGCAAAACTTCGTTGAGGTCTTCAAGATTTATCTGCGCCTGCACCAAAAATTTCTGCTCATCTAACATCTGGATTAGCAAGTCATCGCTACTTTCTGGTTCACTGGCGTCGCCGATGATTTCAGCAATAACGTCTTTGATTGTTACTAGTCCTACAGTACCGCCAAATTCATTTACTACCATGACCATAGCTGATTTCTCTTGCTGCATCATTGGCAAAAGTTCACTCAAGGACGTGTGTTCTGGGACAAACTGGGCGGGACGCATCCAAGGTTGGATTTGTGTTTCTAAAGATAACTTTCCTACAGCCAGGGGTTTTGCCAGATCTTTAAAGTAGACAATGCCACAAATGTTGTCTAAAGATTCACCAATCACAGGATAGCGGGAGTGACCAGTAGAAGCCATTTCTGTGAGTAATGTCTGGAAAGTAGCGTCTTTTGGCAGCGCTACAATGCTGGTGCGAGGAATCATCACAGCTTGCGCCGTTACATCACTAAACTCAAAGACATTATTGAGCAGTTCTCGCTCTGAAAGCTGTAAACCAGTAGATTCGCGTTCTGTAGAGATAATCAGTTGCAATTCTTCTGGAGTAACAGGTGGTCTCCAGCTTTGACCTGTGTATTGGATGCCAAAAATTCGTAACAGACAGCGGGTTGATTGGTTGAGAATCCAAATGAAGGGTCTGAAAAAACGTACGATCGCTTTTACTGAAGGCCCCAGAAACCGAGCCAGCTGTTCCGAGTACAGCATAGCTAACGATTTGGGGCATAGTTCTCCTAAAACAATTTGCAAATAAGCAATTAGAAAAAAGGCGATCGGAATCGATAGAGAATGAGCGATGAAGTTATTCATCCCACTGGGTAAAGGCAAGGATTTTAGCCATGCATCCACCAGCACGACAATCGTACTTTCTCCAATCCATCCCAACGCCAAACTAGAGAGGGTAATTCCTAACTGGGTTGTAGATAGCAGTCTATCAATACTGCGTTGCAGTGTTTCGACAGCGATCGCTGGGATATCACCAGCCTCAACTAGCTGGTGAATGCGCGATCGCCGCACACTCACCATCGAAAACTCTGCCGTCACAAAAAAGGCATTTATTGCAATCAACAGTAGCACTGACAACAATCGCAGCCCCACATCTGTCCAAATCAATCTAGGAAAACCACTCACTACAAAAGCTCGTGTAATACTCACATCCCCATTGAGAGGGATTGGAGATGAAAGACTGGGTATTGGGTATTGATTATTTATTCACCTTGTCACCCTGTCCCCAGTCCCCAGTCCATAGTTCCCAGTCCCCAGTCACCAGACTCCTACTTTTCTACAGGAATATCTGATACTTCTAGCTTCAGTTTTTGAGCAGGATAATCAGTTAGAGCAAGTGATACCTTCTTCACATCATCTAATAAAGCTGTGGGAATACTCACTGTACCTGAAAATGTTGGCCCATTTAAAGGCAATTCTGCTGGCAAACCCTCTGTACTAGCACTCAGAGTTCGCCCTTTGTCATCTGTGACATCCAAAAAACTGTATAGGAAGCGCACAGAATCAGTACCTTTGTTCTGCATTTTGACTTTTAGTAGTAAATCACCGCCAGAGTAGCGAGCAGATTGTACAGAAAAGGTAACGCCTTCACTCTGGGCGGTAATCGGAAAACCAGGTTGAAGTTTTTCTTCACTCACTTCTGGAGGTTTTTCCTCTGGTTTTTGCTTGCTGCTATTAGTTTCTTCATCATCTTCCTCTAGGTTTTCTGATTTAGCAGCTTTTGTCTTACCCTCAATTCGCGCCTTAACAATTTTCAAGATCTCTTGCTCTTTTAATAGCGCTAACCCTGTTTGTTGGGAGTTATTTGTCTTGCTGCTGGCAAATTTAGTTGCGGGGCGACCGTCTGGTGTGGTAATGCCTTTGAGTGCTGAACTCCCTATATTAAATCCCAAAAACGCACTCACAGAACCGGCTCCCAACATCAGGGTTAATAAAATCAATGTAAGAAGTACAGTGGAATTTAGTTTCATCGCTGACAAGCTATTGCAGAAGAATGCTGGTCTACTTAAGAGTATTGAAGCTGTTACCTCAATCCTTCAAGGAACTTAATAAATATTAGTTTGCACTATTTCATTATTAAATTATGTAGTATAAAAATATAGCAAATTATTTTCGAGTATTTACAAGTTATAAAATCATGCTAAAATAACGAAATTGGGTTTATTGCGTATGTGAGGTAGCGCACTCACAGTAAAGATTAGCAATTAGGGTTGACTTAAAAGTCTAAGTAGATAAACCTATGCCAATCTAAAACCTAACAGGGCAGGCGCCTTTGGCCGATTGGGGAGGCAGCGAACTCATAATTCGCCTTCAGGCTGGTTCGATTCCAGCAGGGCGCACTAACTAAATTATAAAAAGCAATCCATTACTGAACTCCAATGATGGTTGTAGCGAAACAATACCATATTGTATTGAAAATTAACATTCTTAGTCTCTAAAGAAAAACTAGATTTGGTAATTTAGTCATTAGTTACTGACAAATGACAAAAAACTAATGACTAAACGCTAGGACGTTATCGAGGTGGTAAAGTTTCAAACCGAAATTCAGTTCCAACTTTGAGTTTGTTGGTGTTCAAGCGAGGAGACATCAACAAGGATGTGTCGTAAGGATTTGGTAAGTCAGGGGTACGAATATATGGATCATTACCAACTTGCTGGGTAAGGACATCGTGATAGACAGTATTAACCAATTCGGCGTCTCTGGCAATTTCATTTTCTGGGAAGGAATTTCGGAAACCCGAACCAGGGCCAAGAAACGAATCTAGTTGACGCCTGAAGCTACCATTATCGTAGAAATTGCGATCGTGTCGAAAAAAAGCTCGTTCAAATACATCATTCGTAGTTTCATAATTGGGTGTTTCCGTCTGAGCAGATACTACAGAGGGAAAAGCAATACCAACAGTTAGCACCAATAAACCACTCAGGGTTTTTAATTTTATACCCATGTTCCTTACTCCTCAATTTATGGGTGAATCTTAACTTATGCTTAATTTCAGAACTCTTATGAGTTCAACCTTTGGTGTAGCACAACTTTTAATGTTTTGTAATGACGTATCCTACTGAAACTCTTACCCACTCAGATATTTGGGCCGCTACCGCTGATTTAACTACCCTGCGCCACAAGTTACTAGATTTGTTTTGCCAACTTGCTTATCAAGAGGGTGATTTTGTGCTCTCTTCTGGGATGCGTAGCTCTTATTACGTCAACAAGATGCAGGTAACGCTCCATCCCCAAGGTGCTTTGGCAGTTGGACGATTGCTGTTCCCTATGTTACCTATAGATACCCAGGCTGTTGCAGGTTTAACATTGGGTGCTGACCCAATTGTGACAGCAGTGAGTATAGTTTCTGTCTATGAGAACCGACTGATACCAGCGCTGATTATTCGTAAAGAAGCAAAAGGTTATGGAACTAGGGCACATATAGAAGGCCCATTATTGCCGGAAGAAGCCAAAGTAGTTGTTTTAGAAGATGTGGTGACGACAGGGCAATCAGCTCTAAAAGCTGTTGACCGACTCAAAGAAGCAGGTTATACCGTAGAACGAGTAATTGCACTGGTAGACCGCAAGCAAGGGGGAGCAGAGTTGTACCAGTCAGCTGGTTTGAAATTTGAAGCGTTGTTTTCGATTGAGGAGATTCAACAACGGTATCGGCATAAGTAATTTTGTTAGGCGCAAAGGAACACAGAGGTAAGCAAAGAGTAACGCAGAGTAACCCTCTGCGAACCTTTGCGATTTCCTGCGTGTGCGTCTGCGTTTAAAAGGCAGTTAACCTTGAGGCACTTTTTCTTTAGCCAAGAACTTCTCTAGTTCTGTTAAAGCATCAGCGTCAACTTTTGTTTGCATCGGGCAGAATTTAGGCCCACACATTGAACAAAACTCAGCCGTTTTGTAGATGTCTGCTGGTAGAGTTTCATCATGATATTCCTTAGCTCTTTCGGGATCGAGTGATAATTCAAACTGACGATTCCAGTCGAAATTATACCGAGCTTTGGAGAGTTCATCGTCTCTGTCTCTCGCACCTGGGCGATGTCTAGCTATATCTGCTGCATGAGCTGCTATTTTGTAGGCAATCAACCCATTTCGTACATCTTCGGCATTGGGTAGTCCTAAATGTTCTTTTGGTGTAACATAGCACAGCATTGCTGTACCGTACCATCCAGCCATCGCTGCCCCGATCGCTGAAGTGATATGGTCATAACCGGGAGCAATATCTGTCACCAAGGGCCCCAATACGTAGAAAGGTGCTTCAGAACACTCTTCCATCTGTTTGCGGACATTGAACTCAATTTGATCCATTGGAACATGTCCAGGCCCTTCTACCATCACTTGTACGTCCTGTTCCCAGGCTTTGCGAGTTAGCTTTCCGAGGGTTTTGAGTTCAGCTAATTGTGCTTCATCTGAGGCGTCGTGTGTACAGCCAGGACGCAGGGAATCCCCTAAACTGAAGGAAACATCGTACTTTTTGAAAATCTCGATGATGTCCTGGAAGTGAGTGTAAAGCGGATTTTGTTTGTGATGATGTAGCATCCAACGCGCTAGAATACCACCGCCACGAGAGACAATGCCAGTGATGCGGTTTCTCACCAAGGGCAAATGCTCAATCAAAATTCCGGCGTGGATGGTTTGATAGTCTACCCCTTGCTGAGCGTGTTTTTCGATGATATGCAGAAAGTCATCAGCTGTTAGGTTTTCGATTGTGCCGTGGACGCTTTCTAAAGCTTGGTAAACTGGTACTGTGCCAATGGGAACAGACGAAGCCTTGATAATTGCAGTGCGGATTTCATCTAAGTTACCACCGCCTGTGGACAAGTCCATCACGGTATCAGCACCGTACTTGACTGCTAGGTTCAGCTTATCCACTTCTTCTTGAAGATTGGAAGAGTTGGGTGAAGCCCCGATATTAGCATTTACTTTACATTTGGAGGCGATGCCAATGCACATCGGCTCTAGATTAGTGTGATTGATGTTAGCAGGGATAATCATTCGCCCCCGCGCTACTTCCTCACGAATGAGATCGGCGGGAAGATTCTCCCGTTGGGCGACATGGTGCATTTCTTCGGTGATGACACCTTGGCGGGCGTAGTGCATTTGAGATACATTACTCTGCCCACGACGCTTAGCAACCCATTCTGTCCGCATATTAAAATCCTCAATAAACAGCTTCCCTCCGCTGGTATTACCCAGACTCAGGTGTTAAGGGTGTGATCTCAGCCTGATTGTGTAGGCACCCCTAGCATGGTTGTAGATTGTACCACCTTAGTTATGGCTGCGAGCAGAGATGTTAACAATTCCTTGAGGTGAAGGTGGTAGGTGCTAAGCAGTTTTTTCGGAGTCTTGCGATCGCTGTTTCTGCTGAATAATGTCTAATATTGCCTTGTGGATTTCTTCTGGGGTCATTGATGCGGGATAAGTTCTAGAGGGTGGTTTTGCTGTCAAACGATCCACAAGTGCGTAAAAAGCCTCTTGATCATTTTGGTGAGCAATGACGTAGGCGCGTAATTCCGCCTTGCTCATGGCATCAAAGTTTGGTTTGCTCATGGATATTCCCAGTTACCATCATGACTAATCAGAATTTCTATATCTTCTCCAGCCAAGATAAATATTTTTCCAGTGCGCTCATCCAGACGCACCATGTAAATTGGTTTGTAGGCAGTCGTCAATAATTGACACAGGTAGACACATTTTAGGGCTTGTGCTGCTGTAGGAAGAATAGCCACTCCTTTGATATAAAAGCTTATATCTTAAATTTATAATTTTACATGTCTTTGATGATGCGAAAGCTTTGCAGTACTCTGTTAGCTATATTTCTTGGTAAGATTTAGGCGATCGCACTCCAATACTCCTCATAAAAGCTGCTAACGAGCAGGTATCATTGGGCGATCGCCTTTTTGAAACTTTACCCACGCCTGTTGTAGACCACTAGGAGCAGGATTCTTGGCATCATAGACCACAATCACGTTAGTTAGTGGGCGTCCAGGAGGGACTAAAATTTTACCGTTGGCAGCTAACGCTTTTGATGCACCGCCATCTAAGTTCATTGCTTCGTAGCAGCCGAGCGCTTTCATCGCTTCTGCTACTTGTTGCAAAGTTAGGCTACTATCAAAATTCACCAAAAACAGCTTTTTCCCATCGACGGGGAATCCGATCGCCGTCCGCGCACCTGTGCCTAAAACACTAGGGTCTTTAAATCCTTCAACGACTGGTTTGAGCCAAATTTGCCCCTGTCGCAAAAGCCGAGGGCCGCAAGTGAGAGACAACCAATGTTGATTCCATTGCGGTTTACCATCAACCCTTGCTGTCACTATTTCCGGTTTATTCCCAACTCGTAACCCCAAAGTAGTGCCAAAATTCTCCCACTGGCTATATTTAAGAAATCTCCCTCCTGCTATCATGTTACCCATTACTGTTTTTTGGGCACTTTTAGCGAAAAATGTCCCATTAGCAACGACAGCCGCGCGATGACGAGCTACTAGTTTGTGAAATTCTTCATCACCGCTAGTTTTTTGATTAGTATTAGCAAAAGTTGCATTATTCGCTAAACCAATAGTAATAAAGGTCTTCGGGTCGGTAAGGTCAATAATAGTTTGATAAAAAGAAATACCGTTTATCTTTGCCTTCTTCACTTGTACAGTTTGAGAAGCTGCCGGGAGTGCCAATGTCAATTCTTGCGCTAGGGCAGCACCTCCCAGAAAGAAGAAAGACCGCCGAGACATTTTAGAACTTGGCATAATTGACTCTTCGTTCTATGGTTTTTATTATGATGCCTAAACTCTTACATAATTTTGCCCAGCATGAATTGGCAAGTTAGTTGTCAAGTGTTTGTTTCTGGCTACTAACAAATGACAAATCACTATAAATATATTATTTTTCATAAACCTTACGGTGTTCTTAGCCAGTTTACACAGGAATCACCCAAACATAGCACCCTGAAAGACTATATCGATGTGCCTGATGTTTATCCTGTGGGACGTTTGGACTGGGACAGTGAAGGGTTACTGTTGTTGACAAACGACGGACAATTGCAACATCGCCTTGCTCATCCGCGGTTTGGGCATGAACGTACTTACTGGGTGCAAGTAGAGCGCATTCCTAATGCAGATGCTATAAACAAGTTGCAAACAGGTGTGGAAATTCAAGATTACCGCACTCTACCAGCAAAAGTGAGGCTATTGTTACAAGAACCACCAGTGTGCGATCGCAATCCGCCAATTAGATTTCGCAAAAATGTACCGACAGCTTGGCTGGAAATGGCTTTAACAGAGGGAAAAAACCGCCAGGTGCGCCGTATGACTGCGGCTGTGGGTTTCCCGACCTTGCGATTAGTTAGGGTGAGTATCGTCCACCTACAACTAGACGGATTACAGCCGGGTCAATGGCGTGACCTTACATCATCTGAACTCAAATTGCTGCATAATTCCCCTAAAGCACATAGAAGCAATTCCAAATAATCGAAGTTCTAATTGCCAAAAGCTAGCATTGAGACTTTTTGCCTACACGACCAGCTCTTCAACACGGGCTATACCAATGATACTCAGCACTACTGAAATAAGTATTTATTTGTGGATGACACAACTTAAGTCAAAAGCAGTATGATGTTATTTTTTTATTCCTACCTAGTAAAAATCAGCGCTTTTGTGCAAGTTAAAGTTTTATGAGCCGTAATCAGCAATCGATCTGGTATCACAATCACCAACAACAAGATATTTTATCTGCAATACCTAAACGCCTAGAAATTGTGCCTGAACGAGCTACCGATTCAGAACTTTGCACAATAGA
Source organism: Nostoc sp. MG11 (assembly GCF_014904695.1). Classification (GTDB taxonomy): domain Bacteria; phylum Cyanobacteriota; class Cyanobacteriia; order Cyanobacteriales; family Nostocaceae; genus Komarekiella. The sequence goes on from NZ_JACXXN010000001.1 coordinate 277,694, forward strand.
AACCTTGCGTAATACCCAAGAGGAACTTCAGTGGTATCGTAGGCTTTATGAAAATATCCCCTCTATTTACTTCAGTTTAGATACGACAGGGATAATTTTGTCTGTAAACCATTTTGGTGCAAATTGTCTTGGTTACACTTCTGAACAATTGCTCAATAAATCTATTTTTAACTTTTTTGATCAATCAGATCAACAAAAGCTTTCTGATGCATTTATAGATCTATTCAACGCTTTGCCTAATAGTAAAGTTACTAATTGGGAATTTCGCTTGAATTGCCCAGCCAGCAAAATTGTCTGGGTAAGAATTATGGTGCGGATATTGTCTGTTGAGGAGGGAAACCATTACAAAAATCCGTTGATTCTTATGGTTTGTGAGGATATCACGGCTCACAAGCAGACGGAAGACGCTTTAAGAGAAAGCGAACAAAGCTTTAATTGGATTACTAAGACTGCTGACATCAAAGAAGACAACTTCCCAGATGCCTTAAAACAGATTCAGGAAGTGGCGCGATCGCAATTGCAGGAAATGGATAGCCTCAATCGCTTAAAAGATGAATTTATCAGTACAGTTTCCCACGAATTACGCACACCACTAACTAATATGAAGATGGCGATTCAAATGCTAGGAATCGCCCTCGATCAAGAGCAAAATTTTTTGTCGCAAATGGCAAAGCCACAAGCAGAACGCTCGAAAGCATCCCGCTATTTTAAAATTTTAGACAACGAGTGTGAGCGAGAAATTAATCTAATTAACAACTTCCTCGATTTGCAACGGCTAGATGCAGGCGCTAAACCCTGGGTACTGGAAACAATTCAAGTACAGGAATGGCTTTGGCGGATGTTAGAGATGTTTAAAGCACAAAACCGTAACTCTCATCAGCAAAATATACATCTCCAGGTAGCTCCTAATCTTCCCCTACTTGCGTGCGATGCATTTAGTCTAGAACGTATCTTGATAGAATTGCTCACCAATGCTTGTAAATTCAGCCCCCCGAATGCAGAAATTACCGTAATTGCTCAATTAAAATCTCAGAACATCCAATTTCAGGTGATTAATTCTGGTGTAGAAATTCCTGCAGTTGAATTAGTACGCATTTTCGGTAAATTTTACCGCATTCCCAGTAACGATCCTTTGAAGCAGGGTGGCACAGGATTAGGGCTAGCACTGGTACAAAAACTCATCAAACACATGGGAGGAACAATTGAGGTTGAAAGTGGGTCAAACCGCACCTGTTTTATTATCCAACTAGCGCTGAACTGAAAGGTGAGATAGAGAAGACAAGGAGGACAAGGTAGACTTTTCTTCCCCAATTCCCTACTCCTCCACTCCTCCATTCCTACATTTGTGAGGAATTAAATGCCAATATCTGAAATATTTAGCTAATATGCGTCACAATTAATACTGCCACCAAAATTCACTGGTGAAACCACAATCTCTTGTAGGTCTAATGTAGGCAGGGGTAGCCAATTGTGGCACTTTGGATCTTAGTGGCTAGAAGCACTTTGGAACGGGAATTAAGGAACTTCCACTATGCTGATTTGCCCTCAGTGTAAATTTGAAAACCCCAATACCAACAAATTTTGTCAAAGCTGTGGCACGTCCCTGACCCACAAAGTTTGTCCTGAATGCAGTACTGAAGTACCTATAGATGCACAAAGTTGTCAAAACTGCGGCACGGAGTGCGGAACAGTGTGGTGGGCAATTATTGCCAAGAAAGCTTTGGGAATAGAGGGAGGTGAGGGAGATGGGGAAGAAAATTCTACCTTGTCCTCCTCATCTTCTCTTCCCCCTAGATCCTCTTCTGAACTCCTGGTTGGCTCTTATTTAGATCCTCAGCAGCGCTATCAATTGTTAGATCCGCCATTGAGCCAAAAGGAAATTGCAACCTCTACTGAAGTGTGTGTGAGAGTTTTAGACTGTCAGCCGTATCAAATATCACTCATTGAGGCAATGCTAGGAAATCAGCAGCAGGGAGTGATAGCACTATCAGAGGGAGCAAGCGAAATACCTAGTCTTGCTAAACTTTATATTGATTTACAATCTCAAACTCACCCAGAAATACCGCTAATTCACGATGCATGGCAGCAGGGTAATACCCAGGTGGTACTAATTGAAGACCGCTCGGATTGGCAATATTTACTCGATCTGTGGCAAGAAGAGTCAACGAATTTATTACAGCTTTTACACTGGTGTTATCAGATGACTCAACTCTGGGTACTACTGGAACCAGTGGGTTGTCGTCAAAGTCTTTTGGATTTGTCAAATTTACGCTTGGATGAAGACCAAACACTGGCGATTAGACAGTTATATCTAGAACCATTGAATTCTCAGCCTGCTACTGAATCACCAGAAGATACAGAAGCCCAACCAGAACCGCCGTTAACAATCCAAGCTTTGGGGCGGGTTTGGCAGGCGCTATTTAGACAGTCTCAACGCACTCAATTTGGTTCTGTAGTCCAGATGTTGGGGGATTTGGAGTTGGGTAAGATTGAGACGATCGCCCAGTTGCGATCGCGTTTAGAGGCAATTTCCTCAGAATTGGAAACACCCAATGCAATACCTCCAATAGAACAAAAACCTTCTACTGTGCCTACGATCATGCAATTAGATGAGTCCGAAGATATCAATGCCAGAACTGATGAGCTGCCAACAATCGTGCTTGCGATGCAATTAAGCACCTTGGAGGATGCAGGACGTACAGATGTGGGGCGACAACGCGATCATAACGAAGACTACTTTGGCATTGAAACTAAAATTCACAAGCTAGAATTGCCCAAAAGCCGAGTCCTCCAAGCACAGGGTTTATATATTCTCTGTGATGGTATGGGCGGACACGCTGGTGGCGAAATAGCTAGTGAGTTAGCAGTCAACACCCTGCGGCAATACTTTCAACAACACTGGATTACTAACCAACTGCCAACAGAACATAGTATTCGTCAGGCAGTTTATTTAGCTAATGAAGCAATTTACGAGCTCAATCAACAAGATGCCCGTTCTGGAGTCGGGCGCATGGGTACAACCTTGGTGATGCTGTTAATTCAAGGCAATCAAGCAGCAGTTGCTCATGTGGGAGATAGCCGCCTCTACCGTTTGACACGCAAGCAGGGACTAGAACAAATCACTGTAGATCACGAAGTTGGTCAACGAGAAATAACGCGAGGAGTTGAAGCGACCATAGCTTACGCCCGCCCGGATGCCTACCAACTTACCCAAGCCTTGGGCCCCCGTGACAAACACTCGATTAATCCCGATGTGGAGTTTTTCGAGATTAATGAAGATACCATTCTGCTTTTGGTATCCGATGGTCTATCAGATAATAATTTACTAGAAACCCATTGGCAGACTCACTTAGAACCTTTGCTTAGTTCTGGTGTCAACCTGGAGCGGGGCGTCACAGACTTAATTGATTTGGCAAACCAATACAATGGTCATGACAATATTACTGGTATACTGATCCGGGCAAAAGTGCGCCCAAATTTGGAAAGTTAATGATAAATGGGGTACGGGCTAATTCTCAATGCCCAATACCCAATCCTCGATCCTTTATCTTTTAGGTCGTATTGTGGTTACTCTGACACTGTTGGAACCGCAACAAAAAACACCGCTTAAGCAGTGGTGCTTTGAAAATTCCTCCGTGATTCGGATTGGTCGAGCAGCGGACAATCACGTTGTTTTGACTGATAGTTTAGTTTCCCGGCATCATTTAGAACTTAAACAAGTCAGTACTATTAGCAATGGCGTTTCTTGGAAGGTAACTAGTACAGGTACAAATGGGACTTTTCTGAATGGCGTCCTTGTTACTCAAAGTCCGCTACCAGATAATTCTCTTCTACAACTTGCACAGGGAGGCCCAATATTACAATTCCAAATCCAGGAGGTAACAAAATCAAATACTTGCTCGCGATCGCCAGATATTCAAGAGACAGTAGAAAATGCTACTGCAACACTCTCCTCAAAGAATAACCTTGCAAGCACTTGCACGCACGAGGGAAACTCTGCAAACAATTTGTTTTGCATCCACTGTGGTCAACCCCTCTCAGTACAACAGACGATTCGCTACTATCAGGTGTTGCGAACCTTGGGACAAGGAGGTATGGGTACTACCTATCTTGCTTGGGATGCAGCAGGTTTAATTGCGGGTATCCCCCAACTGCTGGTATTGAAGCAGATGAATGCTGATATGCTTAGAATTGCCAAAGCTCAAGAGTTATTTGAACGCGAGGCGCACACACTCAAATCTCTTAACCATCCTGGAATTCCCAAGTATTACGACTTTTTTGTAGAAGACGGAAAAAAATACTTGGCGATGGAATTAATCCACGGACAAGATTTAGAAAAACGTGTTTATACGACTGGGCCAGTAACGCCCAACCAAGCGATCGCCTGGATGATTCAAACTTGTGATATCTTAGACTATCTTCATAGCCAAGAATCTCCACTAATTCACCGCGATATCAAACCCGCTAACCTGATGGTGCGAAATTTCAATAATCGCATAGTGGTGCTGGATTTTGGCGCTGTAAAAGAAATTGGTACGGCGCCTGGAACTCGTATTGGTGCAGAAGGTTACTGCGCTCCTGAACAAGAACGGGGACAGCCTTTAACTCAATCTGATTTATATGCGATTGGGCCAACGCTAATTTTTCTGCTGACTGGCGAAAACCCCTTCAAGTATTATCGCCAACGGGGACGAAATTTCAGGTTTGATGTGGCAAAGGTTCCTACTATTAATTCCCAATTAAGAGATGTTATTGACAGGGTTACAGAACCACTGCCACGCGATCGCTACCAAACTGCAAAGCATTTGGCTGCTGCGTTAGCTGCTTGCCAATAAATAAGATGAAGCGGTAGCCGAAGATGAGCAAGCAAGGGAACTATCTATATGTTCTTCCTTATCCCCCTCATCCTCAGTTTTTATTCTTCATCCCAAGCTTCTACAGCTAGTAATTCGCTGATTGGATCTTGCATACTAAACCCAAAGTCTTGCAGTTCTTGTTTCCAGTGCTGCCACTCATTGCCGTAGAGTAAGGCAATTTTCCAGATACTATCAGTTTGCTTGATAATATTCGATTCCACGAGTGAATGCACGTTACGCTGCAATTTCACCATTGGGTGAATCACTTGCTGAGTCATAACCTCGATTGAATTCAGATTTTGTTTGGTAAATACTTAATCAAAACTGCTTTCCGTTTTGCAATTGTTGCCGGCCCGTAGAGTGCTGTGTTTTGGTAAAGCCAGTCTTAACTTTTTAACTATACCATAACAAACTCTACTAATTTGCTCTTAATTTCGGTTTTGTACGGTAATCACCACCAGGAAAGTTCAATTTTGCAAACCAGTTGTCATGCAATACCTTTCGGTTCAGGGGGAAAGGGGAAAGGCTGAAATTTACCCCTTAGCCTTTTTCCCACATCACAAAGGAGATAAGAAGTGCTTATAAGGAAAAGTATTGAATTCTTATGGATGCCAAGCCAAAAAATTAGTTATCTGGGAAGTTGCATCAGTAGCGCAGCCAAAGACGACTCATAAATTGATATTTGTTTGAGTCACAATATGTATGCTTATTGAAAAATCTATGCAATATGGGCTAATTTGTAATGTTTTTGGCTAACGGTGAAATTTGCAATTGAAATGTTTTTCAGATTATCGCAAACATCTGAAATTAAACCAACTCATAGCAAAACTTTATATACTTTTAATACTCTATCTAAAGAATAAGACTTGTAGAAAACACGTAGTAAGGGCTTTTATCAAAGAAAAACTCTCGGTAGGATGGGGGCGATGGGCATTGGTGTCAACTTAAGCTCAAACACTCAATTTCCAGTAGTTTCAGATCCCCCAACCCCCTTCAAAAGGGGGCATTCGATTCTAATTCCCCCCTTAAAAAGGGGGGATCTCAAATCTAGGTGGTACATCGAAAAACTTTGAAATGCTTATCAGACTAAGCTTTCAAGTTAAGTTGACACCAATGGGCGATGGGCTACGCCCCGCCGGAGGCGATCGCATAACGCATGACAAAATATTGGTGCATCATTGCATTACCATAAAGCTTTCTTATATTCAGAATCAGTTTTTTGAATTTTGTGTAAAAAATTTGCAACCAAGATGATAATTTCTGTTGAGCGGGTGGGTATCTTCAGAACAGGAGGCTAGCTGTTACCTAAGTATTTACCACAGCAGCTATTAAGACATGGCCAGTCCAGGGGAAGAATATCTAATTTCCCGCAAAAAGCAGATTGAGCGCCGAAAAAAGTTTTTAACAATAGTGTCGATCATATCGTTCGTTGGTTCTACGGTGTTTGCGGTAATTCCTGCAATCCAACAGGCTAGCCAACCTAAGTCAGCAATTGCGTCTTCTTCTGCTGAGTCAGCATTACAGCAACAGGCGCGGGGTTACGAGCTAGTTTTACAGCGGGAACCAGAAAACCGAACAGCATTGGAGAAACTGTCTTTGCTGCGGCTGCAATTGAAAGATGCTAAAGGTGCGATGGAACTTTTAGAGAAGTTGGTGAAATTGCACCCCGAACGGCAAGATTACAAAGTTGTATTAGAGCAGATTAAGAAGCAACAGAGTAATGGCGATCGGTAGGGGTAGCTAACAGACAGTCAATATAAAAGATTGGCTTGTTTTTATCTGCTAGCTAGATGTTTCTGAAATTAATTGAGACGATGACGAATATTAGCAATTATAGGAAGAAAATCTAATCCTCGTTCAACTAACTCAGGAACTTGAGATAAACTCCTGATAATCACATCGGCAAAGTTATATTTTGGCTCATCTGCATGATTTATAGTCAAATATTCTAGTAACTCCAAAGCATAGTCAGGGAAACCAAGGATATCAGCAATACAAGCTAATTTTAAGATTTGTAATGGTGTTTTCAACTGCATAGTAATATCTGCTCTAATCAAATCTCGAAAATAGAAAGCATCAGCCCAAAGTAATTGACCACTACGTTCAGGAGAACAAATTGGGGAACAAGCACGAGGGTAACGACTACACCCTACGAGATCAAATAGCGTAAAAGAATTTTTTCTTAGAAAGGTATCTATGTCTGAAAACAAAGGTTGATTTATATATAGATGGGAAAATTCAACTTCAGTTTGAATAGCTAGAACACTACGTTGTAACAAAAGTGAAGCTCCTTCTAAAATATGCAAATCTGCTCCTTGAACATCTACCTGCAAAAAGTCTATTTCCTCAATTCCTTGCTGTTCGCAGTAGTTGTCTAACGTTGTAGTCTCAATCTCAACAGTACAATCTACTTTAAAGGAATCTGAAATTATTTGCTGAAACCTTGTCAAGTAAGAACTATTAGGTGGATACAATGATGTACAAGCTATTTGATTAGTAACATATAAAGGATATGAACCAATAGAATTATTCAGTGCTATGGGAATGTGTTTCTCTTTCCAATTGATCTGTCGTGCAGTTAAATCTTTATTTGCTTGTTCACAAGCGTCAGGATCCGCATCAAAACCATAAATTGTTAAATTAGGAGCTAATTTGAGCCAGCCGCCCGAACAATAATCATCATCAATTGATATTTTGCGAGAGCCAACAACACAAACTGTAATATGAACTTCGTCAAGTTTACCGCTTTCTTTAAGAACAGGCACGAAAAAAGACATATTTGTGTTCCTTTACTTAATTCATCATTATCATAAATCTTGAAATTGTTTTTGGGTATATGTTGATAAAAAATATCTACTTATTCTATATTTTTAGTTCTGATAATTACTATATTCATCAAATAAAATGCTTTGATTATAGTTTATTTTTGTGCTTTACAAACACTTGCTGATATTCATTTATATATGCTAAGCACAATGGGTTGTCAATTAAATCAATTTAATGGAGTGAAATAAAGTTATATGCCAAGTCTTTCAGTATGTATGATGGTGCAAAATTCAGAGAGAACATTAACTATTGCTCTAGAATCTCTTGCTAATGTTTATGACAAGCTAATAGTTGTTGATGGTGGCAGCAATGATTCTACGTGTGATATTGCGTTGAGCTATGGAGCTACAATAATACATTCTCCGTGGTTGGGAAATCACTCTCAACAGAGGAATGTATACCTAAAGGCTGTCAATACTGATTGGGTTTTTGTTATTGACTCTGATGAATTTATTAACAGCCAGCTTTTAGAATTTTTGCAATTAATAAAATTACCTACCACTAAAATAAATACTGATAATTTCTGGATTCCTAGAAAGTGGATTAGTCCTTTTAGCAAAAATCACTACATCACAAGTAAACCCCATTATCCTGATTTTCAGCATCGGTTGTTTAAGTACAATGAACAGATTTTTTATCAAGGGGAAATTCACGAAACTATTCATAATTTACTAAATAAAGGTCAATCCCTAGCTGAATTGAGTATCTATCATCTAGATTTATTTATTAATAGCGAAGAAAAACGTCGTGAGAAAATCCGTAAATACTCGCAATCAGATCCACGAAATGGTGGACGTCACTATTATCTACCTGATAACCAAGAATTGAAAATAGATAAATGGAACCAAGAAGATATCATTTATTCAGTACAAGTATTGCTTAATAATCTTATAAACAATAAATATCTTGTTAATTCTGAGCTAAATTCATTAATCCCAGCAGAGATCAAAAATGATGAATTTTATTATGCAATTCAAAAAATTGCACAAAAAGAAAATGTTAAAACAGTTTTAGAAATTGGCTCATCTTCCGGAGAAGGAAGTACCGAAGCATTTGTAACAGGGCTTCGAGAAAACCCTAACAAGCCAATATTGTTTTGCATGGAAGTTTCAAAAACTAGATTTAATGAGTTAAAAAAGAGGTATGAGAATGACTCTTTTGTCAAGTGCTACAATATTTCATCTGTTTCTCTAAAAAGGTTTCCTGATGAAAATGAAGTTATCGAATTCTACAACAACACTCAAACTAATTTGAACTTTTACCCATGTGAACGGGTTCTTGGTTGGTTGCGACAGGATGTGGAATATGTAAATAACTCCGGAGTTTCTGACGAAGGTATTCAAAAAATTAAGCAGGAAAACAAGATTGATTTCTTCGATTTAGTGTTAATTGATGGCTCAGAATTCACTGGTAGTGCCGAATTAGATGAGGTATATGGAGCGAAATATCTTTGCTTAGATGATATCAACACGTTTAAAAACTATCAAAATTTCAATCGCCTGTTGAGCGATCCTAATTATATTCTCATTATCTCAAACAAAAATACACGTAATGGCTATGCGATATTTCAACAAAAAACAGTGCAGCCAGTCAGCTATCAAAATATTTATGAAGCCGTTGAGTCTATTGAAGGATTCATGGTTTCTGGGCAAGAGGAATACCTTTTTAATAAGGTAAAATCACTACCTGAAGATGCGATTATAGTTGAGATTGGTTCTTTCAAAGGTCGTTCTACAGTTGCTATGGCATACGCTTGCATAGGAACTAAACGTAAAATTTATTCCATTGATACATGGGATGGTAATAATGCTGACTTTTCTGAGCGACAATTCTTTGAAGTTTGGCAGCAGAATGTTCAAATAAACGGCCTTGAGCAATATGTAATACCACTACGTGGTTACTCTCATGATGTATTAAGCCGTTGGGATAAATTGACAAATAGTAAAGCTATTGATTTTATTTTTATTGATGGTTCTCATCAGTATTTAGATGTTTTAAAAGATTTTAAACTCTCATTTCCACTGGTAAAAAATGACGGATGGATAGCATTTCATGATGTTGTACCTACCTGGCCAGGCCCAGAAAGTGTATGGCATAACATTGCTAAACTACGTCTTGTCAACCATGAGTATTGCTCAACGCTAGCATGTGGTCAAAAAAGTTTGGCAGCGATCACCTCTACCTCAACGGTAGAATTACCAATTCACTTTTTTACTATTGTTCTGAATGGTCAACCATTTATACGCTACCACATTGAGATATTCAAACAACTTACTTTCAAATGGCATTGGCACATTGTCGAAGGTGTAGCTGAATTGAAGCACGATACTGGATGGAGTATGAAGCTGGGTGGATATATAAACGATGAAATCCATCATAATGGTCGCAGCAATGACAGTACAACGGAATATTTAGATGAATTGGCGCAGCAATATCCCGACAATATCACAGTTTATCGTAAGCCAGATGGTATATTTTGGGATGGTAAACGGGAAATGGTTAATGAGCCATTGTTGAACATAAATAAAGAATGTTTACTATGGCAAATAGATGCAGATGAGTTATGGACAGTCGAGCATATTTTGACTACACGACAGATGTTTATTGATAATCCTGAGAAAACGGCTGCTTTCTATTGGTGCTGGTATTTTGTAGGAGAAAAAATAATTATCAGTACTCGTAATTGTTACGCCCAAAATCCCAGGCAAGAGTGGTTACGAACCTGGAGATATAAACCAGGATCAGTGTGGGTAGCACATGAACCACCAAGACTAGAAGAACCTTTAGCAAATGGTCAATGGCGGGATGTTGCAGCAGTAAACCCTTTTCTGCATCAAGAGACTGAAAAGCGTGGTTTACTTTTCCAACATTTTGCTTACGTAACATTAGAACAATTACGCTTTAAAGAGCAATACTACGGTTATAGCAATGCTGTTCCACAGTGGAAAGCTTTGCAGGAAACAGCTAAATTTCCAGTTTTATTACGCGAATATTTTTCGTGGGTAAAAGATGAAACAATGGTTGATACCGTTGAATCATGCGGTATAGTACCAATTGCACAAAGAGAACTCAGCAACAATGGTTGGCGCTTCTTGCAACCAGATGAAGTGCAGCAACAAATTGTACAGATTAAGAAATTAACACCAATAATTCTGGTTGACGGTGTATTTTTTCAACTTAATAAAACTGGGATTGCTCGTATCTGGACATCCTTACTAAAAGAATGGGTCAATAATGGCTTTGCTAAGCATATTATTGTGCTTGACCGCGCTGGAACTGCTCCCAAAATTTCTGGTATTAAGTATCGTGGTATTCCGAGTTATGACTACAACAATACTGATGCTGACCGGGAAATGCTACAGCAAGTGTGCGATCAAGAGAGCGCAGAGGTATTTATATCTTCTTACTACACAACACCGACTACAACACCTTCTGTTTTCATAGCTTATGACATGATTCCAGAAGTTATGGGATGGGATATTAATAGCCCTATGTGGCGAGAAAAACATCAGGCTATTCAAAACGCATCTCAGTACATAACAATTTCAGAACATACGGCGCGTGATTTAGTAAGCTGTTTCCCTGAAATAAGCAGAGAGTCTGTAACCGTAGCTCATTGTGGAGTTGAAAGCGCTTTTTCACCTGCAAATCTTGAAGAAATTAACAATTTTAAAAATAAGTATGGTATTACAAAACCATATTTTATGTTAGTAGGTATTGAAAATAATTATAAAAATAGTATTTTGTTCTTTCAGGCTTTTTCTCAACTTGCTAGTAGTTCTGGCTTTGATATTGTTTGTACAGGAAATATAGGCACATTAGCACCTGAGTTTAGAGCCTATACATTAGGTAGTATTGTTCATATTCTCCAACTCAGCGATGATGAATTAGTCACTGCTTATTCTGGTGCAGTAGCACTGGCTTACCCTTCCAAATATGAAGGTTTTGGTTTGCCTATAATAGAGGCAATGGCTTGTGGTTGTCCTGTAATTACTTGTCCTAATGCTTCAATACCAGAAGTAGCGGGAGAAGCAGCAATTTATGTGAATGCTGATGATGTCGATGCACTAGCAAACGCACTCTTTGAGGTGCAAAAACCTGGGGTTCGCAACTCATTAATTACCGCAGGTTTGGCACAAGCTAAAAAGTTTTCTTGGTCAACAATGGCCAGTACTGTAAGTACTGCCCTAATTAATGCTACTATTTTACGTTTAAATCTTAAAGAGACTAATTTAATTATTTTTCCCGATTGGTCACAACCAGAAGAATTAATAAGTTTAGATTTAGAAAGAGTAATTAAAACATTAGCAGAATATTCAGACAGTCAAAATACTACACTACTTATTGATACAAGCGATATTGCTAGCGAGGATGCTGCAATCTTTTTATCTGGTCTGACGATGAATTTGCTGTTACAAGAAGATATAGATATTAATGAAGGATTAGAAATATCTTTAGTAGGAAATTTAGCTGGTATTCAATGGACAGCTTTGCTACCTCGTATCAGTGCAAGAATTATTTTGAAATACGAAAATAAACAGGCAGTGATAAATTGGCAACAAATGCTTGAGCAAGCAAGTAACTTAAATGGGTTAGTAGAACAATGTGAAATCAAAACATTCATACAGAATTATCAGTTTAGCAATAACATACATAGTCTAGTAGCAAAGTATCAGCAAGAAGATTCAAACACATCTGTGTTAGCAGAATTACGCTTATTGAGAAAACAGATTGCTGAATCGTGGTTAGATAAAGAAGAAAATTTACTTGAAAAACTATACTTGTCTAAATTTGGTGAAGCTCATCAAGCATTACTAAATAGTAGTATCCAGAATGAATCACTCATAGAAACTGAACAAATCTTTGTAACTGATATATTAGCAATAGTCGCTAAGGGATTTAATGAACAAAATGCCATTCAATATCTTTTAGTAGCAATGCTATATTGCCCTCCTCACCAGTTACCCTTAATATATGCACTGACTCAAATCCCTAGCTGGTTACTCAATGACTATTTCAAATTTACTTTCAAATCTCCCCTTTATTTTAAGGAGATAGGAGAGGCTGATAATTACTATCAATACATGGAGAATTTTATTAATTATCTTCATAGAAACATTATTAGTCATTCTGAGTCTAAATTTTGGCAAGATATTGCTGCCAATTTTACACATACAGCAAATTTTATTCCCTTATATTTTAATAAAGTAAATCTAAAAAATATCTACACAAAACGTGCAGATATAATGAAAACATACTTGCAAGAATTTAATAACAGTATTGAATACGAGTTCCCAACACGCTTGAATGAACGAACAAAAATTAGGGTTGGTATTCTTGCTAGCCATTTTGAACCACAGACAGAAACCTTTGCTGCTTTGTCAGTATATAAACATTTAAATAGAGATGTATTTGAGGTAATTCTCTTTACATTAAATGTAAGTAATCATCGTTTAGAACGATATTGTACGGGTCATGCAGATGCTCTGATTAAACTTCCAACAAACTTAGAAAATCAGGTACACACTATTCGGGAAGCCGATTTAGATATCCTGTTCATTTCTACCAATGTTACGGCAGTTACCCATCAAATTACCTTGCTTTCCTTGTATCGGCTAGCGCGAATCCAGATGGTTGATGCTAATTCTCCTGTAACAACTGGTATGCCTCATATAGATTACTATATTTCAAGTAAACTTTCTGAAACTGAAGAGGATGCTCAACAACATTATACGGAAAAGCTAATTACGTTAGACAGTCCTCCCCAGTGTTTTGATTTTGGAACCGAAGATAAAATACTTGCTACAACCACTATTAGCCGAGAAAATTTGGGAATTACTAAAACTACTGTGGTTTATGTTTCAGGAGCTAATTACTACAAAATAATTCCAGAGCAAGAAGTAACTTGGGCAAAGATAATTGCCAGCGTACCTAATTCTGTACTATTACTTTATCCGTTTAATCCAAATTGGTCATCTTCCTATCCTTGTATTGCTTTTCGTAAGCGCATAATCACTACTTTTGCTAAATATGGTCTTGGCGAGGATAGATTGATAATTCTTGACCCAGCACCAAACCGTGCTGATGTTAAAGAACGTTTGAAACTTTGTGATATCTACTTAGATTCCTATCCTTACTCTGGTATGACTTCGCTCATAGACCCGTTGGAAGTAGGTTTACCAACGGTGGTCATGGAAACAGAACCCTCTCGTTCTCGAAAGGGAGCATCACTTTTAAGAGAACTCCAAATATTTGATTTAATTACAAACACTGAAGAAGCTTATATTCAGTCAGCAGTTGCTCTCGGAATTAACTCTGAATTGCGTCAGCAAAAAGCAGAGGAAATTAAGCAAAAAATGCATCAAAATCCAACATTTCTTGATAGCCGTTCTCACTCTGCTCAAATGGGAGAACTCTTCCAAGAACTATTCTATAAACATCAGGCGATCGCTCTCAAAGAGCAATTAAATTTAAACGATATTAACCTAATTATTTTCCCCGACTGGTTACAGCCAGAAGACTTACTATATCAAGATTTAGCAAGTGTTATTTATACTCTCACTACTCACCCAGATAAAAGTCGCCTAACTCTCCTAATAGATACTCACAATGTTTCTGAGGAAGAAGCTGATATGCTTTTATCGTCTTTAACCATGAATTTGCTCATGGAAGGTGATGTAGATATAACTGAGGGGCCAGAAATTTCTTTGCTAGGTAAGATGAGTGATATGCAATGGAAAACTCTTTTGTCTCAAATTCATACTCGAATTGCTTTAAGAATAGACAATCAACAGGCGATCGCACAAGTAAAAGCAGAAAATCTTCCATTTTACAATGTAGATAGCTCAATTGTAAATTAGAGATGACGCCTGCCTAATCGTAGTCAAGCCTCCTATGGTGAGTAATAAAATAACCCAGATTTCGCAAAAAAATCCTGTGCTATAGGCTTAGAAGCTTTTTATAAATAAGTTTGTAGTAAGCACTTCAGTGCTTAAATTTGTAATTACAGAGGAGGACTAAAGTCCTCACTATAAACCTTTAATTATTCACATCCACTTACTTAGTAAGCGGCTCTAGCTCTTAAAGGTTGTTTGAAAAGTGGTAGGCTGTGATATTAGGCACTTATTGATCCCCCCAACCCCCCTTCAAAAGGGGGGCAAAAACCTCTCAAAGTCCCCCTTTTTAAGGGGGATTTAGGGGGATCTAAAAGTATTTGATACATCACCAAGGACTTTTCAAACATCCTCTTAGAAATAAATTCTAAAGATGCTTTTCAAGAAATGCCCTAACCCACTGCATATTCTGTAAACTTCCTCATGAAAGGAGACTGAAATCCTAATACAATATCCTCTTTGGAAACTCCCATAGTAACCAAATTTGCTGCAATATCATCTTCTGTACCATTCCACTGAAGCCAAATTTTTTCACCCTTAATATCAATATGGATAATGCAACTATGTATCCAATCTTGCCCCTCCCAGCCTACATGGACTACTTGGTAATGGTCACGTTCTATATCAAAAATATTCTCAACATCTATATTCCCATCAGCGGGTTTTTGCTCACTATACTCCTGTAATATCTGCTGTACAATCTGCCGATACTGGGCTAGTTTCTCTATTTGACAATCACCTCTTGCTCTACATCATAAATAATCATTTTGACTTGATTCTCTTCAATCATGGCTTGGGGGAAATCAAGTTGAAAAAATGTTTTATAAGTTGTCAAAAGAGAGATTCACACCACCCACGCTAATTGAGAGGGGATCATGAGTAATCTGCCAACCATCCTTCTGCAAAGCTTTTTTTACAACTTCATGAAAGACATCTTTAGCAGACATACTTATCCACAATTGTATTTCTTATTTTTATATTACCTCTTAAGCCCGTCATGCAACATAGGCAAGGACTTCATAGATATAGGCTTCTTTAAAGTTAAGATAATCTGTGGCTCATTTACCTGGAAATTGCCGTAAGAGGTTATTTTGAGTGCTTAAATGCTCACTAAGAGCTTATTTTCCATCAACATACCTCTGCCACATCTGCTCGTAAGCCTTTTCCATCTCACGGGTAAACTGTTTGCTATTCCACAACGGTGCTGTTTGCCGCGATGCTTTCAGCTTCAAAGCGACTTGCTGGCGTAAAGCCTCATCTTTCCCCAAGCGCACACCCCACTCTACATATTCTTGATCTGTCCAGGCAATGCCTTCTGTGATACCCGCATTTATCATCATGGTGTAGCTGTTACGCGCCGCAAATTGTTCACCAACTCTCGTTACTAATGGGATTCCCATCCACAATGTTTCTAAGGTTGTTGTCGCTCCGTTGTAGGGGAATGTATCTAATACAATATCAGCAATGCCCAAATTAGCGCGATGCACTGACTCTTGATGAACTTGGGGTAAAAATCGTAATCGAGAGCAATCTACACCCTCTTCTTCAGCAATTTGAAAAAAGAAACGTTTAATTGCTTCTTCCTGAGAAAGCCCTTTAATCAAAAAGTAGCTGTTAGGTACTTGTTTGATAATTTGCATTTGCCACCTTGTTGTTTCTGGATGGCGTTTATATCCTCTTTGTGCGCTCAGATACACAACAGCATCCATAGGAATATTTAAGTCATCGCGGCGGAGAGTTGGTACACCAACCTCAAAACCATCTACTGCTATGTAAGTTTGGGGTAATCGCCAAATTTTCTCTGTATAGTAATCTTGTGCATTATCTGGCAATACATAAGGGTCTGCGATAAAATAATCAATCGCAGGTATGCCTGATGCATCCCACCCCAGCCAAGTAACTTGAATTGGCGCTGGCTTAAATGCCATCACTTCACTAGTAATATCTAGAGTAATACTATCAAGGTCAATTAAAATATCAATTTCATCTTGATATATTTGGTCAGCGATTTCCAAGCCGTTCATACCTAATTTGCGAGATGTTCCTGCATGGCTTATATACCATTCTTGGAGAAAATCATTTACTAATTTGTAATTAATGAAATAAGTATGAATATCAAATTTATCTTGGTGATGATGCTGAAACAACCAACGAGCTAACCAACCAACCGAATGGTTTCTTAAAGCATAAGATACATAGCCAATTCTCAACTTTTTAGTTGAGACATTTAAAGTTGATTGATTAATATTTTGAAAATTAAAACTCTTACTCTCAGATTGAGCTAGCTCTTTAATATTATTATTAAATATTTCAGCTACTTTATTATGAATTTCTCGAAAATTTACAGGAGAATCTTTAATGTGAGGTATGGCAAAAGATGGCGTCAGTAATCTTAGTGTTCTGCCTTCTTCTAAAATAATTGGTTGAGATTCAATAAACTGTTGTTCAATAGTTTCCAACTCTTTACAAGCTGTACATATCTCTGCCCAATATCCTCCGGCTGACATTAGACCTCTTAACAGTAAATGGAGTGCAAAGATTTTATCAGCTAAACCTTCTGATAGCGAATAACATAACTTAGCTGTCTCTATACCTTGAGAATAATTATGAGCATCTTGATAAAAAGTCGCTAAATGGCGCAAAATTTCTACATTATCTGGTTCCAATTGTAAATGTAAGTTAAGCAGAGATGCTGCTAGCTTAGGCTGCTGTAAAGTATGCCCAATTTTCATGGCAGCAGGAAGCAGGATGCGAAAGCTTTGATCAGCATCAGTAAAGTAAGGTAAACAAGCTTCTAGTAAAGTAAGATTTATTGGATGTAAAGGAACAGTATTTAAAATCTCCTGCAAAAGTTGCATTAATAATTCGACGTTAATTTCTAAATTTTTTTCTACTTTTAAAGTTTCAATTAATCTCCAATCACCCAATTGGTCGATTTCTTCAAAATTTTCCAGTTTGAAATTAAGTAGAATGATTTGGAATAAATTATTGATATCATTAGAATTAATTTCTCTCATGTGTTGGCGAATTAGCCAAGCTAGAGAATATTCTGCTAGCTTTTCCCGCCGTTCTGCTTCTGTTTGCAAAAGTTGAAATAGCTCATTTGTCAATTTGGACAAATGTTCTGTATCTGCTTCTGCCAATGGCAGCATCCAAGTCATTTGAGCTTCTGCTTCTTGTCCTTGTAATAGTAACAGTAATCCCAAATGCCAATAATAGAAAATTACATCAGGTTCTTGTTCTATTGCTTGTTCGTATAAATTTGCGGCTTGTGCATAGTTTTCTTTAAAAAAGTATTGTTCAGCTAACTGCTGCCAGGTGTTTATATCAGTAATCATGCTTTATTCTCACAGTTCAATAAAGTAAATAAAGTGGGCAGAATACTCTACCCACTTGAGAAAATACGTAATCTAGCTTAATAAAAGCCGTCATGAAAAGTTAACTTTTTTGTCAAATATTGTAGGTAACTAATATTTTGCCTACTAATTCGCTTCTCTACTTAGCTAAACTAATGTAGTTAGCAGGGCAAGTTGGTGAACCGTTGGTGAAACCAGATGCTACTGTTCCATCTGCACCACCGTTAACTCTAGCTTGTGAAGCTTCACACAATAAGGCTATGGTAGTAGCCTCACTGGTAGAAGCTTGTGTTGTTACACCCACACCACCAATATAAGTTTTGAGAGGTGCAGCAGCATTTACTGTTTGTGCTTGGTTGGTTACAGTACTAAAGTTATTACCACCACCATTAATAACGTACTTGTAATTTGTTGTTTGTGTTGCAATACCAAGACCTAAACTACCAAATTCACCATCAGCTGCAAATTGGTTTTGTTCTAAGTAAAAAGCTTGCTGAGCGCGGTTCATTGAACCTACATAGGTTTTTGCTTCTGACTGCTTGGCTTTGTTAGCTTGGTTCAAGAAAGAAGGCAAAGCGATCGCAGATAAAATACCGATGATAATAATTACTACTAGTAGTTCAATGAGTGTAAAACCCTCATCTCCCTTCTTTTTGTCGAGGATGTGTTGAAGAAACTTGGCTTTTAGTTCGGTTTTCATAAGTGTTTTCCCGCAGCTACTACTTGATTGGGTGTTCTAGATGTAACTTACCCACTCGCGATCGCTTTCCTATCACCTTGGGAAAAAAAGTTTGGGAAGATTCGGTAGCACAATCCAGAATCCTTGCATTCCAATATACACAGACATAACTAAGCTCCTGGTGTTAACCAAGGGCTAGATTTTCTCAATTTCAATTGTGAAAGCCTTACTCAAACTCAGGTGGCCACAGTTCTGATACTGCCAGTTCCCAACCTGGTAGCAAGTCTGGTAGTGTAAGTGTCTCGCCATTTTGTCACATCACTGGAGTTTGGTCTAGTCGGTAAACTGTTACTGTCAATTTGTCAGGATCAATCAGTATGCCGACTACAGATCCAAGTTGCAAAAATAACTGAATTTTCTCTTCGAGCGGTTTAATTCTGTCGCTTTTAGATTTAATCTCAACCATTAGATCTGGAACTAACTCTACAAAGTCGCGCTTGGTCTTCTTCAATCGGTCAGCCCGAACAAAAGACACATCAGGCGCACGTAGGTTTCTTCTCTCAGAGTCGCCCTCTTCTATACTTGGCAGAATAAATCCCGCGCTAGAACCAGTTACTCGTCCCAGTTTGCGCGATATGACTCAGTTACTCAAGAAGGTACTCAACCTAGTACTAATTTCCTCTGACTCGTAATCTGATGGCCCCGTAACTATGATTTTACCCTCTACCAGCTCCATCTGCCATTCTGGATGCTCGGATTGTAGCTGCTCTAAATCGGTAATGGTGAGGGACATAACACACCAAATAACATTTATCTATCATACGTACCTCAACCTACGAAAGCTACAATGTATTCCATCCAAACAAAAATGGCTGTATAGTTTGCCATTAGTAGCATCAATGAAAACAGATGTAATTTTTTACGAACTTATTAAGGAACTACCACAGATATTTTTTGAAATTATTGAAAAACCTGAAACTAATCCCAATATCTATACATTTACTGCACCTGAAATCAAACAACAATCATTTCGCTTAGACGGGTTATTTTCTCCTGCCAAGGGATTTGAAAGTGAACCTTTATACTTTGTAGAATTGCAAACATACAAAGATGAAGAATTTTACGAACGACTTTTTGGGGAAATTTTTGTTTATTTCCGTCAATATAAACCAGCAAACTCAGACTGGTATGCAATTGTCATTTACGATAGACGTATTCATGAAACTCCACCTCACCCGCGCTATCGGGTTTTAATCGAACAACATCTACGCTGCATTTATCTAAATGAACTTTCTACTAGACCAGAAGATTCTTTGGGTATAGGAATTGCCAAACTATTTATAGAAGTACCCACAAAAGCTACTTCCTTAGCTCAACAGCTAATCAATCAGGCAAAAGAAAACTTACCCGATGAAAACCTTCAAAAGAAAGTGCTAGCATTTATCCAAGCCATTGTATTTTATAAGTTTCCCAATCTTACTTTAGAGGAAATTGAAGCCATGCTTGATTTAGATGCATTTAAAAATACTCGATTGTACGAGAGTATCTTAGCAAAGACAAAGCCAGAAACAGAACTAGAGACAAAATTGAAATTAGTCTCAAAATGTGTTGATAAAGGCATGAGCATTCAAGAAATAGCAGAATTTTTAGAACTAGATGTTGACACTATCAGAAAATATCTGCAAGAACAGTCTTAGCGATTAAGAAGGTGTTTGGCAAGTGTTGAGCGCATAGTTATATAGGCATTTTATGATCGCTTACCATATAGCACGGCCAATTACAATTTGTTATGCTATATTAAGCGTAGTCGTTATGAGTTCATAATATAGCCATGACTAACCCGACTGTAGAAAACTTAGTAATTATCGGTTCTGGGCCAGCAGGGTATACAGCGGCCATCTATGCAGGACGAGCTAACCTAAAACCCGTTGTATTTGAAGGTTTCCAAGCCGGGGGTTTGCCTGGTGGGCAATTAATGACAACGACGGAAGTTGAGAACTTTCCTGGGTTTCCCCAAGGGATTACAGGGCCGGAACTGATGGATCAGATGAAGGCGCAAGCAGAGCGCTGGGGGGCTGAGTTATATACTGAGGATGTGATCTCAGTTGATTTGAGTCAGCGTCCGTTCACAGTGCGATCGCAAGAAAGGGAAGTTAAAACCAATAGTCTGGTGATTGCTACTGGTGCAACAGCAAAACGTTTAGGTTTACCCAACGAACATGAATTTTGGAGTCGCGGTATCTCGGCTTGTGCAATCTGCGATGGTGCTACCCCAATTTTCCACGGTGCAGAACTAGCTGTGATTGGTGCTGGCGATTCGGCGGCGGAAGAGTCCATTTACCTCACCAAATACGGCTCTAAGGTAAATATGCTGGTGCGTTCCGATAAAATGCGGGCTTCTAAAGCCATGCAAGACCGCGTTTTGAGTAACCCAAAAATCCAAGTGCATTGGAACACGGAAGCCGTGGATATCTTCGGTAACGGTCACATGGAAGGGGTGAAAGTTCGCAATATCAAAACTGGTGAAGAAAGCAAACTGCACGCTAAGGGCTTATTCTACGCTATTGGTCACACTCCTAACACCTCTCTATTTAAAGGACAATTAGAACTGGATGAGGTGGGTTACATTGTCACCAAGCACGGTACTGTAGAAACGAGTGTAGAAGGCGTTTTTGCTGCTGGCGACGTGCAAGATCATGAGTTCCGTCAGGCAATTACAGCCGCGGGTACTGGCTGTATGGCGGCGATGTTGGCAGAACGTTGGTTATCTTCTAGTGGTTTGATTCAAGAATTTCATCAACAGCCAGAAACAGCAGATAATGAATTAGAACATCAGCCAGCGGCGAAGAAAACTGAAGCTGAGGAAGAAGCTGGATTTGTTTTGAATGCGACGCGTCATGAGGGAGGTTATGCTTTGCGGAAGTTGTTCCATGAAAGCGATCGTTTACTCTTTGTCAAATACGTCGCTCCTGGTTGCGGCCCTTGCCATACCCTCAAACCAATTTTAAATAAAGTAGTGGATGAATTTGACGGCAAAATTCACTTTGTGGAAATCGACATCGACAAAGATCGAGATATTGCCGAGAATGCTAATGTCACAGGAACACCGACGATTCAATTGTTCAAAAATAAGGAACTGGTGAAAGAAATCAAAGGCGTCAAGCAAAAGAGTGAATACCGCCAGTTGATTGAAAGTAATCTGTAAGATAATGGGGAATAGGGCATGGGGATGAGGGAGAAATAACCAATGCCCAATGCCCGCTTAATAACTTAGGTAACAGCATATCCTGTATGTTGCCTAACATTTGGTGGATGAAATCCCAAGACAATTTTCTCTTTAGGAATTCCTGCTGCTACTAATTCGTAGGTTACGCCATCTTCTGTGTCATCTCGTTGCACCCAAATTTTGCCATCAATAATGTCAATATGAACTAAGCAACCGTGAATTCGCTTGACACTATCCCAACCTAAAGTTATCAGCACATAACTGTCATTTTTGCTATCAAAGACTGCCTTACATTCAATAGCTGCGTGGGAATAGGGAATTTGTGTGTAGGGTAATAATACCTCTTTGATGATACGTCGATAATTATCTAAGGTATCCATTGGATAATCCTCTCCGTTTCTGGATTAAAAACGAGTAACTTTAGATTCTCAGTTTCTATTAAAAGTGTACCAATTGGTTCCTCAAACAAAGCTGTAAATACGCTATCTCGAATTGCCAAATATAATGTTCTTTTTGGCTCCAGGCGATGGATAACAGCACAATACATGATAAATCCCCCAATAGCATCTTTGAGGTCTGCCATTTCTGAGGGACTGACAAAACTTTTAATTTCTACAGCTATTTTTTACTTCCTTGTTCTGCGGCTATAAGTTGTTTTGCTCCTAAATCTACATACATATCTTTTTGACCCCATTTTAAATGTAGGGGGTCATCTGTAATTATCTAGCCTTCTTGAATTAAGGCATTCTTAACAGCATCATGATAAATATCTCTTGCAGGCATATCAAAGTATATTAAAATATTTCTCTACTTAGGATGATTGCCCCTTGTAGCAATACTGGCTGGTAATTTATTAGCTAACTCCAGCAACAATAAGGCATAGTTTCACCTTTATCTCAGTGTAGCTTTGTATCCATAATGAAGCAGTCGGACTTTTATTCAGGATGTTTTGTTTACTCAATCCCCAATCTGATATGTAAAATAGTCAGCGTATCTTGCTTGATCCAGGCGATCGCTCATGGCCATTACAAAACGGCAGCTGCCAAAATTTTTACGTTCAGCCAACAGTCTCAACCTTTCTCAACAACTAATGCTCATAGGGTTAGCCATTACCCTGTTTTTCATCTTATTGGCATTTTTCGCTCCCGTATTCCAGACTTGGGGATGGCTGCAAAACCCCAAGGATTTTCTCTCCAATCCAGTTCACGAGCCACCCTCAGCTAAATATTGGTTTGGAACCAGTCGCCTGGGCTATGATGTCTTTTCCCGGACAGTATTTGGTGCTCAAGCGGCTTTGCAAGTGGTAATTTTGGCAACAGCGCTGAGTATGATTATCGGTGTGCCTTTAGGGATGCTAAGTGGCTATCTCGGCGGTAAGTTGGATAGGGTGTTGCTGTTTATTATGGATAGCATTTATACCCTACCAGGGCTACTCTTGTCTGTGACGCTGGCTTTTGTAGTGGGGCGTGGAATAATTAACGCAGCGATCGCGATCAGCATTGCTTACATCCCTCAATACTACCGCGTTGTCCGTAACCACACCGTTAGTGTGAAAACTGAAGTATTCATTGAAGCTGCTCAAGCAATGGGCGCTTCCACTTGGATTGTGCTGTCTCGATATCTATTTTTCAACGTCATTCAAAGCGTACCCGTACTATTCACGCTCAACGCTGCTGATGCAATTTTGGTGTTGGGCGGTTTGGGCTTTTTAGGACTAGGACTTCCAGAAGAAGTGCCAGAATGGGGACATGATTTAAAACAAGCACTAGAAGTCCTACCTACTGGCATTTGGTGGACTACCCTTTTCCCTGGTTTAGCGATGACATGCATGGTAGTAGGGTTATCACTACTTGGTGAGGGGTTAAACGAATTTGTCAATCCCCGGTTACGGCGAGAAAATAGAATCCGAAAGTAGTCATTAGTCAATAGTTAATAGCAAAAAAACAATAACAACTGACAAATGACAAAGCGCAAAGTCTAGCCAGTTCCTTTAAGCGGGGAACCCTGCCAACGGACTGCCTCAACTTTGTAAGAGAGGACAACTGACAAATAACAATAGAGAGATTTACGTGAAAGATAACCTGACATTAATTGCCGCTGCTACTGGTGGATTTGTACTTTCCGTCGCCCTGGCTGGTATCTTAAGAGGTGCTCCAATTACAGCTTGGCAGGAGCAATCGAGTCTTCGTTCATCCCCAGTGGCGAATGTGCGAATTATTAGTAACCATGAATAAACACAGTCTGTGAAAGTTCTGCTTGCCTCAAGCCGACACACCCTGCGGGAAGCAAGCTAAAGACTTTCTAGAAAAATACACACAGATATTTTTTTATCTGTGTTTATTTGTGTTCATCTGTGGTTCTATACAAATAAAGATTTTGGATTGGCCATTGTGGATCAAGTAGTTGGCATTGATGTGGGGGGAACAGCAATAAAGCTGGGGCGTTTTACACCAGATGGTACTTGCTTGCAATCTTTGACTGTGGCGACTCCCCAACCAACAACACCAGCAGCGGTGGTGGCGGAAATACTGGATGCGATCGCTCAAATTGATCCAGATAATCAAACTGTTGCTATTGGTGTTGGTACTCCTGGCCCTGCCGATGCCACAGGACGCATTGCCAAAATCGCTATTAACTTGGCAGGATGGTGCAATGTGCCTTTAGCAGACTGGTTAGAAACCAAAACTAGCAAACCCACCGTTATCGCTAACGATGCTAACTGCGCGGGGTTAGGAGAAGCTTGGTTAGGTGCTGGGCGCCACTTTCAAAATCTGATTCTGCTAACTTTAGGAACTGGGGTTGGCGGTGCAATTATCCTGGATGGCAAACTGTTTGTTGGGCATCAAGGAGCAGCTGGAGAATTGGGTTTAATTACATTCAACCCCAATGGGCCAATATGTAATAGCGGTAATCAAGGCTCTCTGGAACAGTATGCTTCAGTTAATGCGATTCGTCGCCGCACTCTGAGGGAAGCAGCAGAATTGGGCGCTTTGGCCCAAGCAGGAGATGCCGAAGCATTGACTTTTTGGCAAGAATATGGTAAAGATTTGGCTATTGGTTTGACGAGTTTGATTTATGTACTCACACCAGAAGCGATCGTGATTGGTGGTGGTGTCAGTGCCAGCTTTGAGTTTTTCTTACCAGCTATGAAGGCGGAAATTGAGAAGCGAGTAATGCCAACCTCACGCGCGGATTTACAAATTTTGCCAGCAGAATTGGGCAACTTTGCTGGGATAGTGGGTGCAGCAAAGTTAGCATGGCAACACTATTCGGGATCTTAGATTATGGTTCAAATAATCCCAGCCAGAGACATTAGTCTTTACGAATTAGAAGAAAAATTTGGTTTGCAACTTACCACAGACACCAACTTCTTTCCAGAATGGATAGAGAATTTACCAATTCTGACTGATGGTGAAAAGCAAGCGCTTGATCGAGTGAAAAGCAATTATTTGAACTTGAATAAGCGCCGTCTGATGTCAGAAGAGGCGGTAAAAATGGTAGTGCTGTCTCCTTTACTCGATTTAGCTGGGTTTTATCAACCCCCTTTTGAAATTGAAACCGAGACTTCTATCGAGATTTCTGCTGAAGATGAAGACTTTATCGTTAAAGGAAATATTGATGTCCTTGTCATTCAAAAACGTTGTTGGATACTTGTTATTGAATCTAAAAGCAGTAAATTTGATGTGATGGTAGCCCTACCCCAAGCACTCGCGTATATGCTTGATAATCCAAATCCTGCACAACCAACTTTTGGTTTATTAATCAACGGTAGGGAATTTGTTTTTATCAAATTAATTCAGCAAGGACAACCTCGGTATGCACGATCTTATGCGCTATCAATTGAACGCGATTTAGAACTACATCAAGTAATCAGTGTATTGAAGCGCCTTGGAGAATTAATCATCAGTTAGGAGTGAGTACTTATAGCAAAGTGCTGAGTCACCGTTCGCTCTTAGCGTCTCCCCTTGGGAGAAGTTTGCTCAACCGGGGGAACCCCCGCACGCAACTTCTCGCTGAGTGCTGTTAGCGGTAGCGGGGCGTTTAGCCCGTCCTGAGTAAAAACCCAGTTGCTTTATGGCTTTGAGCAATCAACACTGTCCTAACCTATGTTACTACGGCTATAAGCAGTGGAGTTTGGGAGCATCTCACTTTTATAAAAATATCCTCACACCATGCCCAATGCTCTATGCCTCATTCTCATGAAAAAGAATATCCAGTTGCCTTTTTAACGAATTGCAAAACTTTTTGATAAGATTCGGGATTACTCACAGGGTTGATGATGATGGGGATAGTGCCATCTGGCAACCAAAAGGTGATCCTGCCATTCGCTTCCTGACAAAAAGAACTGATGCAGTTGAGGTTAATTACGTATTCATTTTTCTCATAAATGATTTTTACCCAGTGGGCATGATTTAATTCCAACCCTGTAACGCATTCTAGATAATCCAGAACTTTTTGGTAGTCTTCCAGATTACTTTGCGGGTTAATCACTATGGGAATGGCACTGTCGGGTAGCCAAAAAGTCACCCTGCCGTTGCGTTCATAACAAAAAGCATGGACACGCTCAAAATTTACTACATATTCTTTCCTCTCGTAAAGGATTTTCACCCAGTACGCCACAAAATCTCCTCAAGTCCGAAGTTTACGAATGATTTTCACTCAGTAAGTCATAACATTTCCTCATTAATATCGCTTTGATGATTACAAAATAAATTTTTTAAAATTTGGAATTTTGCATTTTGTGTTACTTTAAGACAGTTCCAATGATCTTGGCAGATTGAGGGTTTAGAGAGTAAGAGCGATCGCGGCTTGAATAAACCCTTTAAATAGAGGATGAGGGGTACTTGGACGAGATTGAAATTCTGGATGAAATTGGCAAGCAATAAAGAATGGATGGTTGGGTAATTCCACAATTTCGACTAAGCGTCCATCGGGAGAAGTGCCACTAATAACATACCCAGACTTTAACAATAGATCGCGATAAGCATTATTAAACTCATACCGATGCCGATGTCGCTCATAAATTACATCATCTTGATAGAGCTTAAAAGCCAAAGTATCAGGTAGTACACGGCAAGGATAAAGTCCCAAACGCATTGTACCGCCTAAATCAACCACATCTTGTTGTTCTGGCAATAGGTTAATTACCGGATCAGTGGTGTAAGTGTCAAATTCAGCACTGTTAGCATCTGTTAATCCTGCTACGTGCCTTGCCCATTCAATTACGGAACATTGCATTCCCAAGCATAAGCCTAAGAAGGGAATTTGGCGATCGCGGGCATATTGAATAGCGGCAATCTTACCGTCTACTCCCCGGATGCCGAAACCTCCTGGCACAATCACGCCATCAACACCTTTGAGATGGGTTTCGGCTGGTTCAGTTTCCAAATCTTCTGAGTTCACCCAACGCAGTTTCAATTTGCCACAAGTGGAG
Organism: Nostoc sp. MG11; assembly: GCF_014904695.1. Lineage (GTDB taxonomy): Bacteria > Cyanobacteriota > Cyanobacteriia > Cyanobacteriales > Nostocaceae > Komarekiella. Next base: position 304,964 of record NZ_JACXXN010000001.1, read on the forward strand.
ATTGCAGCATGGTGCAGCGCTTCTACTACAGATAAATAAGCATCACCTAACTGCACATATTTACCGACGATGGCAATTTCTACCTCGTACTTGGGACTATGTAGACGTTGTACCAGCGTTTGCCACTGCGTTAAATTTGGTTGGCATTGTTCCATTTGCAGCAAGTTCAGCACTTGCTCTGCCATTCCTTCCTTTTCCAGATTCAGCGGTACTTCATAGATACTCTTGGCATCTTGGGAAGTGATGACACATTCTTCTGGTACATCGCAAAATCCCGACAATTTCTGTTTTAATCCTTTGGGTAGGGGGCGATCGCTCCGACAAACTAAAATATCCGGTTGAATACCAATGGATCTCAGTTCCTTCACCGAATGCTGTGTCGGTTTTGTTTTCATCTCACCCGCAGAGGCAATCCACGGTACCAGCGTTACGTGCATATACAACACATTTTGCCGTCCCACTTCTTTACGGAACTGGCGAATCGCTTCTAAAAATGGCAGTGATTCAATATCTCCTACTGTACCGCCTATCTCAGTAATTACCACCGATGGGCTAGTACTTTTAGCAACCCTCAAGATTCGTTCTTTAATTTCGTTAGTGATGTGAGGAATCACCTGTACAGTGCCGCCATTGTAATCGCCGCGCCGCTCTCTATTGATTACTGCCTGGTAAATCGCGCCAGTAGTAACGCAGTTCAACCGCGACATGGAGGTATCAGTAAAGCGTTCGTAATGCCCCAAGTCTAAATCTGTCTCCGCGCCATCCTGGGTAACAAACACTTCCCCGTGCTGAAAAGGACTCATCGTCCCTGGATCGATATTGATATAAGGGTCGAGTTTGAGAATCGACACCGAATAATCGCGCGATTTGAGCAAACGCCCCAGACTTGCTGCTACAATGCCTTTGCCTATACTGGAAACTACACCTCCAGTTACAAAGATAAATTTAGTCATAATAGTTTTAATTTCTAGCAACTTCTAAAAATACATCTCGTCATTGTGCCACAGTCATTGTGGTGAAATCTTCTGTGATTTGACCGTGAAAAACCTTTTAGGATTAGTAGTATTCGGCTGTGTTGTCACTTCCTCCGTAGCATTGGCAGAGCCATCTCTTTTAGTCGTTTTTCCCCAAAATAACCATCAGACAAGTGCCGAGCAAATCTTCTTTCTTGGTACAGCACCACCTGATGGACAAGTTTTGTTTAATGGTAAGCCAATTACCCGCAGCAAGAATGGTCATTTTTCTCCAAGTTTCCCCTTGCAATTGGGTGAGAATTTGTTTACTGTGCGTCACCGTAACCAAGAAATTCAAATTAAGGTGACAAGGCTTACCGATCAGCCAAAGCTTCCACAGGGGTTAGCCTTTGCCAAAGATTCCCTGACTCCAGCAGTTGACATTGCCAGACTACCAGGGGAACTAATTTGTTTTAGCGCGATCGCACCCCCTAATGCCAGTGTATCTGTCAAGCTGGCTAATCAAACTGTAGACCTCTCACCGCAACCCCAACAGGCGCAACTGCCAAGTAATTTGGCAGCCCTCACGGGGCGAAATCAGCCTACTGCCCAGTCTACCGTAGGAAAGTACGAAGGTTGCACTACAGCACAACAGCTTGGTTCCCTAATTTACGGTAACAATACCATCTCCGGTGCTGTTGTTCAGGATTCCGGCAAAAATGTAGATTTGGGTAAACCGGAATTTCAACTAACCCTCAATGGCAAGACGATAACTCAATCAGGGCCCGGCACAATTCAAATCCTTTCACCCGCGCAGTTACCTGTTTCTGAGGTGATAGCAGAGTCAGGCGTTGCTCGCACTGGCCCTAGTACCGATTATTCTCGACTCACACCACTACCGAAAGGGACAAGAGCAACGGTTACAGGAAAGGAAGGTGAATGGTTACGCCTAGACTATGGTGCTTGGATTAATAGCAAAGAAACCCGCTCTTTACCTGGTGCAATTCCAACACGGACAGTAATCCGCAGTGTCGGAAATCGCCAACTCCCTGGTTTGACGGAGATATTTTTTCCCTTACAAATTCCCGTACCCGTAAGCGTGCAACAAGATAACCGCACTTTCACGCTTACTCTCTACAATACCACTGCTCAAACAGATATTATTCGCCTGGATGACAACCCCCTAATTTCTCGCCTCGACTGGCAGCAGGTGGCTCCAGAACAAGTAAAATACACCTTTAACCTCAAAAAAGCTCAACAGTGGGGATATAAGCTGAAATACGACGGTACAACCCTGTTTTTAGCTTTGCGTCATCCACCTGCAATTGGGCATAACAGACACAAGTCTTTAGCTGGCATCAAGATTGTACTTGATCCAGGACATGGAGGTAAAGAGCCTGGTGCCACTGGCCCGACTGGATATTTGGAAAAAGATGTCAATTTAGTCGTCTCTAAGTTGCTGCGCGACGAGTTGGTGAAGCGAGGTGCGAATGTGGTGATGACGCGGGAAGATGATCAAGATGTTTCGCTAGTAGAACGTCAGGAAATTATTAGTAAAGAAGAACCTGTGATCGCTCTTTCCATACATTACAACTCTTTGCCAGATGATGGTAATGCCGAAAAAACTAAGGGATTTGGAGCTTTTTGGTATCATCCCCAAGCTCATAGCTTAGCAATATTTTTACACAATCATGTAGTCAAAGCACTAAATAAACCTTCCTATGGTGTGTTTTGGAATAACTTAGCGCTAACACGTCCAGCGGCGGCGCCATCGGTATTGCTGGAATTGGGTTTTATGAGCAATCCCGATGAATTTGAGCAGGTGGTAAACCCAGAAGAACAGAAGAAAATGGCAAAAGCTTTAGCCGAGGGAATTACCCAGTGGTTTAGGAGTGTGAAATAGAATACATTAGGGCAGTCTTTATAAGTAGAGTTGCCTAATTTTTCAGCGGGTCTAATTGGCACAACATCAATCGGAAGTTTGCTCAGTTACTACCTGCTGCACTTGCTCAACCGACAAATTTAATGCCTCTGCTACCTGCTTCACGGTCAGTCCCAAAGCCAACAATCGGGGTAATGCTTCTAATAGAACTTCTTCTTTAACTTCTTCTTTAACTTCTTCTTTGATTTCTTGATATGCTCTCGTCTGCTTTAATTCACTTAGTCCAAACATTGCTGCTATCTCCTGACGAGTCATTTGCGGTAATTTGTACCAAACTATTGTTTCTACCAATTCTATAATTTGCTTTTTGACAGCTTCATCAACAATTTCTTGTCTAGCTTTGTTAATTAATAGTCACGCTTGTTCAGATGCTCTCTGTTCTGACTCTATGACTAATTTTACTACACCTATCCCTAGCGAACAGTCTATATCTTCCCCTAACTCATCCAAATAGACACGCTACACTTGCTCAGTCAGTAGTAGACCGCGATACTGCATGGGTACTTCTGGCTCTAAACTGCGTTGAGGATACAGAACAACTGCACGCCAATCATTATGTAGGTCGTATTGACGGAGGTACAAAAAAATTTCACCAAAAAAGCGCGAATAAAATCTCGAATCAGACTGAAACTGAACTTCTACAAAATATATTGGCTGGTCAGGAGAATCAATATAAGGTAAGAATAAACCATCGATACGAAAGGCAGTTTGCTTGATTTCAACTGAGGTAAATTGATAGTTATTACCATTTGCAGCAGATTGACCAATCAACTCAAAAAATATAGCGGGAAAGTTCTGAAATAGTTGATAAAAAATCGAGTCAGTTCTCATGAGATGAAGATGTCAGCATTACCCACTATCACTTATGCAATATGGGCATGGTAAACAATCCCCACGCTAAACCTGTAATCATCCCAAAAGGCGTAACCACGTAATTATTAAAACTCCATAAACCGAACACCTGCGCTGCTAACTCTAGAGGATAAGCCATCATCAATACACTAGAGAACGCTGCCCCATTCCACCCATACTGATTTAACCAGTAAAAACCTTTACCACCAGTCACAGCATACAGTAGACGAGTAATTAGCAAACCCGTGACAGTACCGTAGCAGCGCATACACACAGCCATAATAAACGGAGGCGCTAAATCTAACCCCATATCTGGTTGCGGACAGACATGATTTCCCATGAAATAAATGATCTCCGCAATCCCCGGAAGCAAAAACACCCCAGACGCAGCCAGAAAGGGAGCAATAGGCGGGCCTATGACCATACCTACTAGTATGAAATCAGCGATCGCACTGACCCAATTAATCTGCAACTCTCTACTGAAAGCTACTCTTGCCATTCCCTTCCTCTGCGCCTCTGCGCCTCTGCGTGAGATTCCTAACCTACCTTAGCAACATACGGACTTGTCAACTTATCCAACTGCTGCACTAAGAGACTGAGGAACAATCCCACATCTGTCACCACACCCACCGATTCTACAGAACCGCGATCGCTTAACTTAGTCACCACAGCTGGATTGATATCCACACATACCATTTTCACACCCGCAGGGGTCATATTCCCCACCCCAATTGAGTGCAGCATTGATGACAACATCAAAATCATCTCCGCGCCTTCTAGTTGTTTGGCATATTCCTCCTGTGCCTTAATCAAATCCATTTGAGTATCAGGTAAAGGCCCATCATCCCGAATGGAACCAGCAAGCACAAAAGGTACATGATTGTGGACGCACTCATACATCACGCCACTCTTAATCGCTCCCGCTTCAACTGCTTTGGCAATACTGCCATAACGGCGGATACTATTAATGACCTTCAGGTGATGGCGGTGTCCACCACGCACGGCGACACCCCGCTTCATGTCCACACCTAGGGAAGTCCCCATAATATTTTGCTCGATGTCATGGACAGCGATCGCATTACCGCCCAGCAATGCCTGTACGTAGCCTTCACGAATCAGTTGCGCTAGATGTTCGCCGCCACCTGTGTGAATAACCACAGGTCCAGCCGTGACAACTACTTTACCACCAGCATCACGAATTTTACGTAATTCCCAAGCCACTTGTTCAACGACTAATTCCACACGCCGCTCGCTGGAAACCCCCGCCGACATAAAGCTGAATTCTTGGGTATTGCGTAGTTCCCGCGATTCAGTTTTGCGGATAGTGCGGATACCTAACACGTCTACAATAACTTGGTCGCCTACTTCGACATCGCGTAGGATTTTACACCGTGCTACTATCCCATTCGGAGTTTGGGTAATTGCGATCGCTCCATCCATGCGCTGATTTTCTACCTTCACCCACTGACCACGAATCCGTACTTCGGTGGGATAAATTGTACTGACGTAGAAATCATCAGGAGCTACACCAGCTTGAATTACAGGCTCAAGTTTGGCATCTCGTTCATCTTCGGGTAAATTTACTGCACCCAAGTCAATCAATCGCGAGATGATTTCTTCCATCACTTCATGCGATGGAGCTGACACCTTCACCTCGGCGGCTGAAGTACTTTGCCGTTGTTCTCCCAAGTTGAAATTCAGGACTTGGAAACTTCCCCCAGCATCCACAATTAGATCCAAAGCACGGTTAATCAAACCAGCATCCAGCAAGTGTCCTTCCATCCGAATGACGCGGCTTTCTACCGAGACATTGGCATGAACTTCGTCCCTAACTGGTTCTGTCACCCGCAAGGTGAGGCATTTAGCCGCGCCACCAGCTTTGAGAAATTCAGTCAACGGCGTTTCCATAACTTGGAAACCTATATCTGCAAGGCGTGCTTTCAAAGCATCACTCGCCTTGTTCATAATGATAATGCCGTCCACATTCACTGCATTACAAGCAAAGTTGACTGCATCAGCTTCTTCAATTGCGATCCGCTTTTCTGGTGCGACTCGCATTTCGATTAAGCGATTGGAGTAAGAATCAAAAGCGCCTGGATAGTAAAGTAAATAGCCGTTTGCTAGGGGACAAAAACAGGTATCTAGGTGATAGAAACGTTCATCTATCAGTCGCAGAGACAGCACCTCAATATCCAGCCATTTGGCTAGATAAGGGTGAGAATCTAATTCTGAGCGGAAACCGTATCCTGCCCATAGCCAACGTCCTTCCCGATCTAGCAGTGCGTCGCCTGCTCCCTCAAAAGGCAGATCTTTAGGGAGTTCATGTACTGTGTAATTATTTGCTTCAAACCATTGTTTGAAGTAAGGTTCTTCTCCCTGACGTTCTTTGTGTAAAAAGCGACTTAGGACGACGTTCTTTCCCAGTACTAAGCCAGCGTTGGCGGTAAAAACTAAATCAGGCCAACCTTTCTGGGCTGTTACTAAATCTACAATGGCGTGTTGCTTGAGGATGTAGTGTAGTCCTTGCCACTGTTCGACGGCGCGATCGCGCGATGACTTGTGAATATTCCCTTCCATCCAGGGATTAATTACATAGTCCACATCGTAGTGGTCAGGAGGACACATTAAAAAGCGAATCAGGGAAGTCATAAAAATTTTACAAGCGTTTAGATGCTACAAGGTTATTTTGGATACAGATTTTTGTTTTTCCAATTTGTAAAATCTGCTACTAAACCTCTACCTCTTGATAGTTGAAGGCTTTACAAAGGCTTCGTTCTTAATTCTATTACTGTTAAGAGACAAACTGAAGAGAAGAAATAAACTAGCTGGCGAAATGGCAAGAGGAGTAACAGGCATAGGCCTGAAAGTGCAATTTCGTGTTATTTTAATGCCGTTTAGTTTTCATAACTCTGATGGCAAAGCTAACAATAACGATTGAAGATAACCCTAACCCAGAGGACATTCATACTGTTATCAGCCAGCTTGTAGAATACAACAATAGTCAAGCAGAGAAAGATATATATCAGTCACTAGCTATCTTAATTCGAGATACTAACAGCACAATTGTTGCTGGTTTACTTGGCAAAACACAATGGGGATGGCTATTCATTTCTCACCTTTGGGTTACAGAAGGGCTACGAGGTCAAGGATACGGACGCCAAATGGTGTTAAAAGCCGAAGAAGCAGCTAAACAACGTGGTTGCTGTCAAGCTTACTTAGATACTTTCAGTTTCCAAGCATTGGGTTTCTACGAACGCCTAGACTATCAAATATTTGGTGTTCTGGAAGACTTTCCTCCAGGGTATAAAAGGTATTTTTTACAGAAATCAATTTAAAAACCTTTCTTTTTAACTAGACATCCCCGGAAAAGATGTAGAAACGTAGCAGTGCTACGTCTCTACAAGGATTTTGGGCAATGCATAATTAATTTCCAGAGATGTCTATTAGACATCATAATAAAAATTCCTCTTGCAAGATGTTGGGTAAGGGTTAAAGGGGAGCAACGCGAAAAAGTTGGTTTTCATGCGGTTTCTCATGCTCTGGCTGGATGGGAGAAAATGGCTAAGAATCATATAGAACTTAGAAGGAAGAGATACTTCAAGCTCAGTTCACAAATCGCTCAGTTGGATAATGCACAATTGCGTTCTGTGCTTGACAATAGTGAGTCGCATGAGTCGAGTACGGGTTGGGGGATAAATCACGCTATAGTTGTTGGCCAATCCAAGGTCTTTGTCAAACGTGTTCCAGTTACGAACATCGAATTTGACAACCTGTTCTCCACCAGAAACCTCTATGACCTGCCGACTTACTGTAATTACGGCTTCGGTTCCACTGGTTTTGGGGTCTTCCGTAAACTCGTGACCCATATCAAGACAACCAACTGGGTATTAGAGGGGGCGTTCACGCAGTGTCTCTGTAAGAGAATCGCTACCTTCCCACTGATGTACCATTATCGGATTATTCCGTTCTTTGGGCAACGTGCGGATGTAGATAGGTCGCGTCTAAAAGGTTATGTGGAGTACTGGGGCAATAGTGAGAACGCCGGGAATTATGTGTTAGATAGAGCGATCGCCAACTATGAGTTGGTTCTGTTCCTAGAGTACATACCGTATGTTCTGGAAACATGGTTGCGGGAAAACCCCAACAAACTTCAGAAACCCCTGGATGACTTACGCACGACGATTACCTTTTTGAGGGCGAAAGGAATCATCCACTTCGACGCACATTTTCGTAACATCCTCACCGACGGCGAACGGACATATTTGACCGATTTTGGTTTGGTGCTTGACAAGAGTTTTACGTTGACTAAAGATGAAGAGTCTTTCTTTAAGCAGAACACATTTTACGACTATGGAGAAGTCCTGCGGAATCTCGGTCATCTTATTAGCTGGTCGTATGATTTATGTTCGGAGAAGGATAAACGCAGGATTATGGAAAAATATGGCATAAAAGAAGGCTTAAAACCTTATGAAATACGGTTTATATTACTCGACAACATCGAGCAGATACATGCTGATGGGGTGATGAAGTTAGATGAGTTCTATGTTGACAGTATCGTCAAATACCGCAGCATCATTGCACTGATGCAAGACTTCTTTTCTGAGATGTGGGGAAATAACAAGAAGGACACGAAACTTCCTCATGCAAGACTACGGCTGCTGCTCAAAGATACGGGGTTTCTTCCTAGCGCTAGATCCTACAGCGGATAGTTGCCCTATTTTCAAGTCTTCCAAGCTCTTTAGCTTCCGAATCTATTATCTGCTTGGGCATAACGCGCGATCGCTTTTTGTCACCTTTGGATTTGTCTGCAAATATTCTTGTAATAAATTACAACCTCGTGCTAGTAAATTTCCTAGCTTGAGATCTGCCAAATTCTGGAAAATCACCGTACCTTTGCCACTACCCACGGCTAAAGTTTTGCCATCATGGCTAAAACTGACACTAGTTAACTCACCTTTATCACCTTTCAAAGCAATCAGTAACGTCCCTTGGCGGTTCCAAAGCTTCACTTTGTCATCACTGCTAGCGACCAAAGTCTTACCATCAGGGCTGAAACTGACACCGATAAAACTATCACCATCGCCCGCGAGATTGCTTAACAGTTGACCGTCCCGACGCCAGAGTTTCACCAGGCTATCAGTACTAACTGAGGCAATAGTTTGACTATCAGGCGACCATGCTACCCCATTAACCCGACGGCTATGACCAGTTAAAGTATGTAGAAGTTTACCTTCACGATTCCACAGCTTAACTGTTTTGTCATCGCTAGCTGATGCTAGCAACTTGCCATCAGGGCTGAAGCTTACCCAATTCACTGCATCTTTATGAGCTTGCAAGGTATTGAGCAGTTTACCGTTTTGGTTCCAAAGCTTGACTGTTTTATCTTTACTAGCTGAGGCAATGGTCTGACCATCAGGCGACCATGCTACACCCAAGACCGCATCATTATGACTTTTGAGAGTATTGAGTAGTTTACCTTTTTGGTTCCAAAGCTTGACTGTTTTATCTTTGCTAGCCGAAGCGGCGATCGCCTGACCATTAGGGCTAAAACTAACGCCCCAAACTTCACCCTGATGACCCTTTAAGGTGTTGAGCAGTTTACCGTTGCGATTCCAAAGTTTTACCGTTTTGTCTCGACTTGCTGCGGCTAAGATGCGATCGTCAGGACTAAAACTGATGCTAGTTACCCAATCATCATTATTAGCTCTTGGTCGCAGTAACACATCGTCCCAACGCCAGAGTTTAATAGTTTTGTCTCGACCGGCAGAAGCCAGAGTGTAACCATCAGGGCTAAAACTGACGCTATTAACCCAATTATTATGTCCCCGCAGAGTTCCTTGCAGCACACCCTCAGAACTCCAGAGTTTGAGTGTTTCGTCGGTACTTGCTGAAGCGATCGTATTACCATCGCGGCTAAAAGCCACACTGGTGACACCAGCACTGTGTCCCGACAAAGTTCTCAATAGCTTACCTTCTAGATTCCACAATTTGATAGTTTGATCCAAACTAGCGGAAGCAATTGTTTTACCATCAGGTGACCACGCTACACCTTTAACTGCATCGTCGTGTCCTTGTAAGGTTTTAAGCAATTTACCATCCCGACTCCACAGTTTTACCGTTTTGTCGGTACTCCCCGAAGCAATAATTTGACCATCAGGCGACCAAGCTACACCCAATACTGCATAACCATGATCCTGTAGGGTTTTGAGCAATTTACCGTCTTGACTCCACAGTTTCACCGTCTTGTCAGTACTCGCCGAAGCAATAATCTGACCATCAGGGCTGAAACTGACACTATTCACTACAGCCTCATGCCCTGGTAAGGTTTTGAGTACTTGACCTTCTCGACTCCAAAGTTTCACCGTTTTGTCTTGACTAGCAGAAGCAATGATTTGACCATCAGGGCTGAAACTGACGCTGTTAACTACATCTTCATGACCCGTTAACGTTTTGACTAAACTACCATCAAGACGCCAGAGTTTAATTGTACTATCGGCACTGGCCGAGGCAATTAAAGAGCGATCGGGGCTGAATGTGGCGCTATTCACTCCAGACACATGTCCCTCTAAGCGGTTATACTCTCTCACCGCATAAACTGACTGGTATAAAGCCGTTTGTACCTGTTCTCTTGTATAAGAATCTACCCAGACTGTATGTTGCAGTTTTCTCCCTGCTTTTAAAGCTTCCTTTAAGCTATCGACACCTTTTTGTGACGCAAAAAGGGCTTCGCTAGATGCGCTGAGGGTTTTAATCTCGCTATCTACTGCTGTGACTATGGAAACACTTAACCCCAATATGGCTAGGACGGAAGCAGTTAAGGCGATTTTTAAAGAACGATTTAATTGAACTTCACTGAGTCTTTGTTTCTCTTGACTTTCAGCTAGTTGAGTTGTTAATTCTTTTTCTTTTAATTCGGCTCGCAATTGCTCAATTTCTAACTGACTCAATTCTTCTCGCTTGCGTAGCTCCCGTAATTCTGTTAATAAATCTAATCCCTGTTGGGGGTGAGTATCTATTAGTTTAGCTTGCTGCTTTTTTTGTCTGAGTTCACTTTTTAGTCGCTCAATCTCAGATTGACTTTGTTCTACTTTGTAGCGTAACTGATTAAGTTGTACCTGCAAGCTTGATTCTTGTTGTTGCAAGTAACGAATCAAGTCTACTAAATAATCATGAATCAGTTGATAACGTTCGGGAACATCGGGAAAGAGAACCACTAACCCAGAGCGCACTAAAATATCTAATACCAACTCTAATTTACCAGAATCTTCTAACTCTGACAGTTGTGCTGCTAACTCCGCACGAGTTTTAAAAGGTCGTTGGTTGCTTTCATCTGTTAATAAGTACAAAACGAGTAAAGCGGCCCGTTCATTTTCTGGGCCGCAGTCTCTAATAAGTTCTTTAATATATCGCTCAATTAGTTTGTTGGGTCTATATGGCTGATATTCTTCTAACTTGGTAATTCGCTCATCTTGGATTTGCGCTCCGACGACTTGTAATTCAATGGGGCGGACTTCGCCAAATTCTGTAGATAAATCCTCAACCAAAGCATCAATTAAAGCAGGCTCTAAATTAAACTGAGAACGCTCTGTTAACTTGCGAATAATGACTTTAGCATATTCTGGCGAAAAATTATTTAGCTGATAACGGATATGTTTATCGAGAATATTATTATTAATTGCTTCCAGTGCCGAGAGATGTTTAAACTCTAACAAACGATGTAAATAATCTTCTCGCAAGGAGAGGATAACTTTAACAAAAGGTATTTTAAGGCAGTAACTAATAAATCTATCAAATTCCTGTTTTTGATTGCGATCGCTATAACCAAAGAAAAATTCTTCAAACTGGTCAAAAATCAAAACTGTGATCAGATGGTCATCAGCGTTTTCGCGTAATTGCTGCAAAATATTAGCGATCGCAACGCACACAGTTGAGTCTGGTAAAGCTGGCGATTCAATGACTGCTTCTCCTTTGATGTGAGTCATCGCCTCACTTAAAGATTTCCCTAATTCCTGTACCCAATTGGTATAAACTTGCAGTACAACAGGCACGGCTATTTGATCACCAATTGCGCGATTTTGCAATGCTGGAACTAAGCCCGCAGTCACAGTAGAACTCTTACCTACTCCCGACTGACCATGAATCACCGTCAGCTTTTGATCAGCACGGCTAATTCTGCCAATTAAGTTATTAATATCTCGCTCACGACCAGAAGCGGCAATTTCTAAGGCAAGGCTGCTATTCCCAGAAGATGACATCAATGCTGGATTTGTCGCCTGTCTTTGAGGTTGCAAACGACCTGCACCAATGAAAGCCCGAAAACCATATTGCTGCTCAACAGAACGTCGTTTTTGTCGAATGCAATAAGCTTCTAAATACCGACCTTCTTCAAAATAAAGCGATCGCAACCTCCGCAATAGTCGAATATAACGATGGGCATCGTATTGAGGTGCGCTACTTTCTAAAGCTTCTGGAAGTTCTTTTGTCGCTTTTTCCAGATATTCACCAGCGACTTCTTGCTCACCTAAATTTCGCTGTGCCTTCGCTAAAACTAAATAATAAATTTGCCCCAAAAGCAATGGGAATAAGCAGTTATAAGGATCACTATGCTTTTGTGACTCAGCTAATTTCAATAGTGATACATGTGCCAATATACTCGCCTGTCCCCACCGTGACTGCTGCACAGCCACCTGTGCAAGTAAACCGTAGTCACAAGCAAGTTGGATTTGACTACCGTAAGTTTGATGCAACTCCAGAGACTTTTGGGCAACAGTTTGCAATTCTTCCCACTCTTGCAGATGTTGCAAAACTTCAGCGAGTTGACCAATAAACTCAGCAACTATATCTGGACGCCCAGCCACCTGCAAAATATCTAAGCATTGCTGAAAATAAGATTTAGCATCAGACCAATAGCGGCGGTTTTCTGCCTGATTTTGCTCTGCTAAGCGGCAATAACATAGCCCAATATAAAAGAGTAACACTCCCTGTCGCAGCAGATGGGAAGATGAGGGAGCAGGGGGAGCAGGGGGAGCAGGGGAGGAAAATACTCTCTCATTCTCCTTATTCCCATGATTTGCGTCTCCTACTTTCTCCGCCTCCTGCTGCCAAAACTGCAAGCTTTGCTGAAAATGGCTTAAAGCCGTATCGATTCGGTCACTAACATAATCATCTAGACCGAAAACAAATTCTAAACTAGCGTGTAATTCTGGCTCTAGGCTGATACCACGATTTTGTAACTCTCTAATGGCAAAGTGGAGTTCATAGCTATGTTCCCAAGCTTGCTCCAAAGTAGAATAATGGTCTGCAACTTTAGATTCTTGGTGTTTTGCAGGATCACTGTGCAAAACTGTGGCGAACAAAGAGTCAGTTTCTTGTTGCAGAAATTGCAGCAACTCCGAGGTGGTCATTTCAAACCGAATCGGTGTAGCCGCCCAACTAGCAAAATCTGGTGCTAAACGTACTACCTTTTGCAATACTTCGTCATTCACCCACAAAATCATCGGAAATGGGTGACGTTTGCGAAATTCATCGCGGATATGATTGATTGACCTCAGTAAGTCATCAATTCCATCTACTGAATCTAAACCCAAAACCATCAATGCCGATGGCTGCTGCTCTGTAAGTTGTAAATGGATAGCTGTGTAAAGACTTCTGACATTGTGGGGCAGGACTACCTTTTGAATCTGGTACGCTCCTAAAGAAAGTTCATCGAATCGTTGCAACACGCTCTCTTGTAAGACTTTATAGTTACAGCACACCAAAACTACGGAGAATTGACCGCTAGAAAGAGCAACAGCCCTTCCCAAACTCCGTAAAGCACGCTCGTTAGTTGCTTTTACATCAGCTTGTGGGTGTCGTTCAACCATGATTTAAATTTTTGCGTCTCTGCTAAAACTGGGTTGACGGCAAACCAAGCGCCTCGATGATCGCGGTATTCAAATACAAACAGGCTTCGCAATAGGGTGTGATATGCTATGTCACCACCGACCCTTTGCTGTTGTACCACCTGAAAGATTAATTCCCATTCATGGGGATCAAGGGCGTTAGCTCGGTAATCTCGCTGCCTTTGAATCACCAGTTCAACGCAGTCCCGCTCAAAGGGTGGGTCTTGTTCTCGCAGACAATCAAACAGCAATCCTAGCAAGTCGCGCACATGACCACCGCTAATCAGGCACAACCGATCTAAGGTTTCGAGACTATCAAACACCTGTGTTATTAAGCTTAACCGATCGCTAGGTGGAATGTCTGGGAAGGCTCTAGCTAGCACCATTTGTCGCATCATTGCCAGCCCTTGGGAGAAAATCTCCCCAGAGCGTAAACGTACTGGGATCATTGGCAATACTTTCGGCGCTACGCCACCACCTAAGCGATGTTGGAGTTCAGCGCTGTCGTTGGAGAAAATGAGGGCTAGGGGAATAGTGTAGACTACATGACAATGCAATTTACGTAGCTGCTCACCCCGCTCAATAAATAAATATTCTGGCAGCGATCGCCCAGATGGTAAAGGTCGAATTGCTACCCGATCTAAATTATCAACAATTACCACTAATCCTTGTTTGCCTAAAGCTTTTAATTCTTTGTTGGCATGTTCTAGCAATTCTTTATTAATTGAGTGCAAAATATTTGCCGTTCGCGGTTCTAGGTAGTCTCTTAACCGCCGTCTTAACTGTGGGCTTTCTTTGGTTTTAGCTGTAATTTTGGCAATCCCAACAGACAACTCTGCTTCTACGCCAAGCTCAATTGGCGTTTGCAGAAAATCTCTAATTTCAGCAAACAACTTGGTAAAATATTTCGGCTTTAAACCGATTTTCATCGCTTCTAGGCTTTCACTCACCTGACCCGCGATCGCTAATAAAATATCAGTCACATCCACATCCGCCATTTCAAGGACATGGGTAGACTCAAAGTAAATTACATGAAATTTTTGCTCCTCTAACTCAGCTTTGAGTCGCAATAGTTCTGTTGATTTTCCACAACCGAGATGCCCTGTAAAGAGCTGACAAGTAGGTGCATCTGGCGATATTTTGGTAATCGTGCGCTGCAAAGCTTCAATGATTTTGCCACCCCGCACCGCAGCAAAATCGATATAGTATCGGCGATCGCGCAGATTTCCCATCATTAGTGGTCTGCTCGGATTGCAAGCCTGATAAAATCTTTCTAAATCTAGGAGCATAACTAATCGACTCCAGTTATGGAACGGTGGAGATTACAAAATCTACTAACTATATTTACTTTTGGTAATTTATGCTTTACTGTAATACATCTCACTCCAATTACAAACTAAAATAACAGCATTCTGGATGGTTCTGCATATATGTGAGCTATCCGGTAATGCTTTCATTTATTAATTAATAAGTACAAATACTCCTAAAAGCGCGAATTAAAAAATCGCTCACAGAGAAAAATGTATTTCTATAAATTGTAAAAATATTAAGCTAAGAAAAAGGTACTATTGAGTACAATTTTGATGTGTCCTTGAATATTGAATTATTTTCAGTGCTCATCATCAAAACCTCAACTTATCATCAGCTTCAGTTCTAAAGATAGGCATACAAATCAACGCGATCGCATTTCCTGATACACTAAACGAAAAATATTTGTAGCTGATGGTAAGTAACTAATTACCGTTGTAGTATTTGAGTTAACAAAAAATGTAAATAGCCGTTTTTTTAAGGCGATCGCGTGGTTATGATAATTAATAAAAATTTTGTCCTTCATTCTCTTGAATAGCTTTTTCACAAATGAGTTCCTTCGTATAAGTGTGGTGAGAACTCAATACCAGATAGCATAGAGGCATCACGGTACGGAGGTGATTAACAACTGATGAGCATTGTAGACAGTATTTTCATGCGTATGTTCGGTCGCCCTAAAGGTATGCTAGGCAGGTTTGGTGGCATTATCATGGCACGCATGAATCAAGCGTTCACCTACTGGGTCATCGACCTGCTCGACATTCAGCCGAACGACAAAGTGCTGGAAGTTGGATTTGGCTCTGGAGTAGGCATTCAACGTCTGTCCAAGCTGGCATCAGCAGGATATATCGCAGGTATTGATTACTCTCAAGAAATGGTCGAGCAAGCTACAACTCGGAACATGGCAGAGATTAAGGCTGGTCTAGTCGATTTACGGCAAGGTTCGGTGGAAAGTTTGCCGTTTGAAGACAATACATTCGATAAAGCGCTGGCGGTTAACTCCATGCAAGTCTGGCCAGATGCCCTAGTTGGGCTGCGGGAAGTGCGGCGAGTTATGAAGGTTGGTGGCAGAATAGCGCTTGGTTTTACTTCTTATTCAGGGCAGTCGAGTACCGGCTTGACTCAAATACTTACGACTGCTGGCTTCACTCAAGCGCGCTTAGTGGAGACAGATCGCGGTTTTTGTGTATTGGCGATGGCGTAACCGCCCGCTGGAGGCGATGCCTACGGCGGTAAATTACGCACCATAAGCAAGGATAAAAGACGAAGGTTTAGCGATCATGTAAAATTATAAATAGAAATATTAAGAATTATAAAATTAAGTATCAATGTCCAGTCTCTCTGTTGACAAAAGTAAATCCCGCGTCATTGTTATCGGTGCGGGAATTGGTGGGCTGACTGCTGGAGCATTATTAGCCCATAGAGGTTACAGCGTCTTAATTTTGGATCAAGCCCTTGTGCCTGGAGGCTGTGCCTCTACATTTAAACGTCAGGGATTTACCTTTGATGTGGGAGCAACTCAGGTAGCGGGGTTAGAACCAGGAGGGATTCATCACCGCATTTTCTCAGAATTGGCAATAGATTTACCCGAAGCGACACCTTGTGATCCTGCTTGTGCAGTTTATTTGCCTGGTGAGGTGACACCAATTAACGTCTGGCGCGATCCAAAAAAATGGCAAGCAGAAAGACAAAGGCAGTTTCCTGGTAGCGAACCTTTTTGGCAATTGATGGCAACTTTGTTTGCAGCTAGCTGGGAATTTCAAGGACGCGATCCGGTGCTACCGCCGCGTAACTTGTGGGACTTATGGCAGCTGACTCAGGCAGTACGTCCCAGTACATTAATTACTGTACCATTCACCTTATTTACAGTAGGAGATGCTTTACGGTTGTATGGGCTAGGAAATGACCGACGACTGAGAACATTCTTAGATTTGCAACTCAAGCTGTATTCTCAGGTCAATGCCGACGAAACAGCCTTACTTTATGCCGCCACAGCGTTGAGTGTATCCCAACTACCCCAAGGGTTGTTTCATCTCCAGGGTAGTATGCAGGTATTAAGCGATCGCTTAGTGGAAGCCTTAGAAAGAGATGGTGGCAAATTATTAATGCGCCACACAGTAGAACAAATCAAAGTAGAAAATGGTAAAGCCACCGCTGTCGTTATCAGAAATCAGAAAACTGGCGAGGTGTGGACAGAAGCTACCGACCATGTAGTTGCCAACGTCGCCGTGCAAAATCTGGTGCAGTTGTTAGGAGAACAAGCTCCATCTGGATATAAACACCGAGTAGAAAAACTACCCCAAGCATCAGGGGCATTTGTAGTCTATTTAGGTGTAGATACCAGTGCCATTCCGCCTGAGTGCCCTCCCCATCTACAATTCATGTATGATGCCAATGGCCCCATCGGCGAAAATAATTCCTTATTTGTTTCCGTTAGCCATCCTGGAGATGGTCGCGCCCCAGATGGAAAAGCGACAATTATTGCTTCTTCATTTGTCGATCCTACATCGTGGTGGCTTACTGACAATTATCCATTACTCAAACAAAAGTATACAGAAGAGGCGATCGCTCGCCTTGCCCAATACTTTTATTTGAAACCGGAAACTATTATCCATCAAGAAGCTGCAACGCCCCGTACCTTTGCTCATTACACAGCACGCGATCGCGGTATAGTCGGTGGCATTGGTCAAAGGATACCCACCTTTGGCCCTTTTGGTTTTGCCAATCGTACACCCATTAATCATCTGTGGTTAGTCGGTGACTCCACACATCCCGGCGAAGGTACTGCTGGGGTAAGTTACTCAGCGCTAACAGTGGTCAGGCAGATTGAAGCGCTAAAGTAGAATCGGATAGCACTGATAAACCCAGAACAAGAAAGCACGGTATACCAATGCTGCAATCTGTCGAGCAGCGCATTGAGCGTGTCATCAATAATCTTCTGCCAGCAACAGCACTGGAGTTAACATTTGTAGAGACGTTGTAATACAACGTCTCCACCGTCTCCACCCATGAATTTAGGTAGATGGCAAATTATTGCCCATTAGGAGTTGTTGGCGTTGATGGCTGAAATTGCTCAGATTCAGGCTGAGGCTCAGGATTGAGAAATTGCCGCCAAGTCTTAATTTGTTCTTGGGCGGTTGCGTAAGCAGCACTACCTCGTGGAACCAACTTAGCAGTCTCAATACCTCTAGCAATATCAGATTGACCTAGGGAGCGTGCTATTTCCAGTAATTGCTGACTCCATTGGTCAATCGCAAAATTCACATCCATGCGTAGGATGCTACTATTTGAAACCCGATCCGCCAGCCGTATTGCCTCAACCAAAGCTTCTGGTGTACCAGCATTTGCCACTTCCTGCGCTCTCTGCCAGTTTTCTTTGGCGCGGATTTGCCCTTGCCAATCATCTATAGCCGCTTGTGCTTCACCAGAAAGCGCCCTTCCCGACGATGCAATTTGTTGAGCTGTGCTAATGGCAGCTGGTAGATTACCACCCTGAGCTAATTCACGCGCTTGATCCAAGTAGGGTTGGTCTTGAATTTGCTGAATCTTCGCCGTCCAATTGCGAATTTTTCTTCGTGCTTCTGGATATAATGCCCGACCTCTACGAACTTGGCTGACTTCAGCGATCGCTGCTTGCAAGGAGTTAATATCCTCGAACACTGCTATCTGTTCGGCCCGTTCTAAGTAGGGCTGGTCTTCAATTGTCTCCACTTGAGCACGCCAACGACTCATCTCTTGCCTAGCTTCTGGCGCACGAGGATTACTAGCGGGGATCATTTGGACTTCCGCGATCGCTGCTGTTAAATCGTTGACTGTTCCTTGGTTAGCCAATATTCGGGCTTTTTCCAGGCGGGCAACATCTTCAATTTCCAACTGCCAGCGAGCGATAAGTTCCTGTGCTTTGTTATACACTGGTCTTGAGGGATCAATTTGTTGTGCTTGCGCGATCGCCGCCTCTAAACCAGAAACATTACCGATCCACGCACTCCTTTGTGCCTCTCCCAAGGCGATAAAGTCATCTATTTCGGCTTGCAGCCCTGTATTTTCAGGAATTTGTCTAACAATATCCAAAGCGTCATCTGCATTCCGCTTATCTAGCTTTGCCTGTGCCAACTCCAGCATCTTACGTCCGAATGCTGGAATGGACTCTTGAGCTTTTTGATAAAAGTAGCTATTTTGCCCAATCGACTCGGCTAGTTTGATAGCTCCTAGCAAATTATCTACGATTTTGGTATTTGCTAGACTTTCGGCTTTTGCTAACTTATCGCCATCTTCTCGCGCCGTGGTAATTATACGATTTAATTGCTCGTACTTAGTACTCGCCCAGTATTTATTATCTACGCGCAATAATTTAGCCGCCAGCATAAACGCTGATTGCCAGCGCCTTTCTTGCAGTTCCTTTTCTGAATCTTGGTAGATGCTTTCTGCCTTCGACCAGACTAACTGCCATTTGGAAACTTGGTCGTCTACTAATTTGTAAGTTGGCAGATCTTCGGGTATCTTGCGGGCAGTAGCGATCGCTTCTTCTAAATTCCCTGCTTGGAAACTCTGGTCGGCTAGCTGTAAAATATCCCGCGACCATTCTTCTAATAAACGATCAATTTCTCCATGCAATGGGTGACTTTCTGGCAGTTGCTTTACAAGGGCGATCGCTTGCAACAAGTCATTTACTGTCTGCTTAGAAGCCGCCAACTGAGCGCAATGTAACCGTACCGACGCACTAGCCAACGGCCAAAAAATGGATGGACAGTTTGGGGCAGATGGCAGCTTCAACAGTATTGCCATCGCCAGGAAACCTATACTGCCAGGAATCAATAAAGTTAGCAGTATAGACCATAATACCCAGCTTTTCATCCAGCGGGGCAATTTTCTAGAACCACCACTGAGTGCAACAGTGTCTTCTGAATGATTATTTATAGGTAATCCTTCTTTATGAGACGCTACGCTAACGGAATTTTTTTCTTTTGGTCGCTTCACTGACTTGGAGGTTGAACCAGCAGCAGGGACACCAAACGCTTGAGTCTCAGCTAATTGATGTGTTTGCGATAATATTGTGTTTTTATCTAGCTCTCTTGCTCTGGATGGAGGCGTATCTGGAATATCCCGCTCTGTCATTTCTCACACCAAAATAATTGAATAGCGATCTGTTTTAAGTTGATAATTCCATTGCTGCCATAGTAACTTTCTCATGCTTAAAAAGCTACTTTTTTAATTATCTTTCTCCACAGATACCATTAACAATTTTACACTTTAGTGCCCTTTTATACTTTTCATTGAAGAGTAGATTCTGCTTGTAAATCAATAATTAATTCAGCTAATTGATCGCTACTTGCCTGGTAAACTCTGCCACAAAAGTCACAAGTTGCCTCAGCACCATCATCTTTAATAATCATGTCTTGCAATTCTGCTTCGCCCAGAATCTTGAGTGCTCCAAGTACGCGATCAAAAGAGCAACCACAGTGGAAGCGCAGCATTTGGCTTTCTGGAAAGATTGACAGACCCATATCTCCCAGTAGATCATCAAAGATTTCGGTCAAAGTCTTTCCGGCTTGCAACAACGGTGTAAATCCAGATAAAGCAGCTACACGTGATTCCAGCGTTGCAACTAGGGCTTCGTCTCTAGCAGCTTTGGGCAACACTTGCACCAGTAACCCTCCAGAAGCCGTAACTCCACCTGCTCCCACGAACACACCTAAAACTATGGCTGAAGGTGTTTGCTCGGAACTTACCAAGTAATGAGCTACATCATCGCCGATTTCACCAGAAACTAGTTCCACCGTACTAGAGTAAGGATAACCATAACCAATATCCCTAACAACGTACAGGTAGCCGCTACCCACTGCACCACCAACGTCTAGCTTACCTTTAGTATTGGGAGGCAATTCCACAGAGGGGTTTGCTACATAACCGCGTACCGTACCATCTAATCCTGCATCTACTAAAATACCACCCAAAGGACCATCGCCCTTGACTCGGACATTGACCCTCGACCCAGTTCGCTTCATATTAGAAGCCATCAACAAGCCTGCTGCCATAGTCCGACCTAATGCTGCTGTTGCCACATAAGAAAGTTTGTGGCGCACTCGTGCTTCTTCTGTTAAGCGTGTAGTGATCACACCTACTGCACGAATCCCATTTTCGGCTGCCGTGGCACGAATTAACTGATCCGCCATGAAAAACCTTACTAATAGTGTCTTACTGAAAGTCCCTTGCTTTTACACATGGGAATGAGATTATTACTTATTATAACAAAACTTAACTTAAATTTATATTTAATCAATGGTTTGTAGTAATAGCATGAAGCAAGTAAACTTAACAACTAACTAATTTAGTGAATACATATCACAAAAGGAATTTAAGCTAAACTTAAGAACTATCCTAATTTTATGTCTTGTCATTACCCACATTTTTGTAACAGTCAAATTTTCGTAAAAACCATAGTCTGCCTACGATTTACATGGCAGGTTCATAGCCAAAGTCACTTTTAACTTGAAATTTTTCACTATTCTCAATGAGCTAACTATTCTGCTTAGAAATAAATTTACGTGCTAATAGTCAAACTTCGCATTTAGTAAACTTGAGCTATGATTCACTCTTCTTTAAAAGACTTTTGCTATTAACATAAAAATTCATTACTGGATGGTTGTCAGTTAAAATAGACTTTAGATATTAGCTTTGTAGTTTGTTTTCAAGCGGGATAGCAACGAAGCAAAAGATTGAAAAAATATGAATAATAATAATTAGTGTATGAGAAGTGTTAGATGTATTAACAAGATTAACTTATTGATTCTCATTTGCTCAAAGAGAAAACAAAATATTGAGGAGTATTTTCTGCTGAGCTTTGCAATACTAAAACAAAAACTCACTCTAACTGAGTAGAATCTTAAAAAATGCTGGGTACTTTTCAACAAAGCCAACTACGGATCGAAATCGAAGCGTCAGCAAATGCAATTCACAACAGTCTGGTGCATTCAAAACAACTAGAAAAATGGCTTGTAGTGCAACGCTTTGCTCCTGGAATGCCAGAAGAATTGCTGCCAGGATTACAATTTACAACCTGGACTGGTCCAGTTGCGATTTGCCATAAAGTGGACGTTCTAAAACCTAACTGCTTGCGCTTACTCCTAAGTGGAGGAATTGATGGGTTTCACGAATGGTACTGGGGAGAAGGTTGGGTACAGTCTCGCCTAGAAGGGGTGTCAATCCTACCTCTGAACTTGGGTCAAACTTTAAGTTTGTTGAGTTTGCGTCAATTTCTGGTAACTCCAGAGCTTTGATCGGCTGGACGTAGAGATAAGGGGGATTTCCTTGTCTCTATGTTTATTCTCAATCAGCCTATAAATCCGTTAGTAGCCTTGCCTTTCTCAAGATAAATGTCAGAACAATGGGAATTAGTTCTCCATTGACCAATTCGTAGCGTGTATCAGTGCCATCATCATAAGCCAGATACTCTTTAAAGGTAAGTCGTTTAGTGACTGCTGGTTTTGTAGTCATGGCATTGCTTGATTCTGATTCGGCTTTACTACCAACACCGAACAATTAGCCTCTTCCACCACTTGACTACTAACAGAACCTAGGACAATTCGTTTCATACCAATTAATCCACGACTGCCAATTATAATTAAGTCAGCCTTATAAATATTGGCAAGACGAATAATTTCGTCAGCAGGATCGCCAGTTACTAGCTCTAATTCACTATTAACTGATATTTGCTCCTGATAGGATTGCAACTGTTTTTCAATATGGAAATAAGAAAGTGTTGGTGATTCTGGATGAGGACGATCAGCAGGTAGTTCCGTCTCCGAATCTGGGTTGTGGAAGACATGACAGAAGATAACTCTAGTGTCTTGTGACAACACCAGACTATCTAAAGTCTGAATTACTCGTTCTGCAATTTCCGAACCGTCCAGAGCTACCAAAATAGTTTTTAGCACCGCTCTCGTCTCCTCAAGAGTAGACTTTCTTATATTTAAGTGCCTGGTAAAGGTTCTTGGCAGATGCTACATCAACCAATTTCCATGTTGGGAACTTAGTTTGTATAGTAGAGCTAGCGCGTTGCTATGGTTTTCCGAGCTAGCATCTGGCGATACCCCTACGAGGAAGTAAGCTACGTGCAGCGTGCCGCAGGCAAGACTCGCTGACGCGACTTTTTTTTGCATTACCACAATTTCTTTGGGAGGCAACCTTCCGCGAATTTCTGGCTAGCTACCACACAGTGGCTCCTCCTGTGAGGCAACTGGTGTCTAAACTTTCAGTGTGGAGCCAACGAGTGAGTTTTGCCAATAGTATAAGAAAAAATTAAGCATTTCAAATCACTCTTCCTGCTGAATTCGACGTCGTACTGAATCGGCGTGAGAAGGTAAGCCTTCGGTTGTTGCTAGTATGTCAATTGCACCAGCAACTTTTTGCAGTGCGGTTTGTGAGTATTGAATAATACTGGAGTGTTTGAGGAAAGTTTCTACTCCCAATGCCGAAGCATAGCGAGCAGCACCAGAAGTTGGCAACGTATGGTTAGGGCCTGCTAAATAGTCTCCTACAGCTTCAGGTGTAGAGTAACCCAAGAAGATAGCTCCAGCGTGGCGAATGTGTGGAATTAGTGCCCAAGGGTCTTTAAGTTCTAACTCCAGGTGTTCGGGAGCAAATTCATTTGAGAATTCTGCGGCTGCTTCTAGGGATTCTACAACGACAATCAAGCCGTAGTGAGCGATCGCTTTTTCTGTATCTATTCGCCGTGGGTGATCCACTAGCTGTCTTTCCACAGCAACTTGCACATTTTTTGCCAAACTAGCATCTGTCGTCAGCAAAATAGCTGCTGCCATCGGGTCATGTTCGGCTTGGGCTAACAAATCAGCGGCGACATGCACCGGATTTGCTGTTTCGTCAGCAATAATCAGCACTTCGCTTGGCCCTGCTAAAGAATCAATTCCTACTGTGCCGTAGACAAGTTTCTTCGCTAAGGTGACATAAATGTTACCTGGCCCAGTGATCACATTCACTTTCGGAATAGTTTCTGTACCATAGGCTAAAGCCGCGATCGCTTGTGCGCCCCCGACGCGATATATTTCTTGCACCCCTGCTTCTTGGGCAGCCACCAAAACTGCTGGGTTAATTGCTTTGCCTGCTCCAGGTGGTGTCACCATGACTACCTGGGGTACACAAGCTACCTTTGCCGGAATTGCATTCATCAGTACCGTACTTGGATAGGCGGCGCGACCACCAGGCACATATAACCCCGCTCGATCTACAGGGGTATAGCGTTTACCCAGCACTACTTCATCATCGCCAAAGTGTACCCAGCTTTTTGGTACTCGCTGACGATGAAACGCTTCAATTTGGCGGCAAGCCAGCCGAATTGCCTCCATCAACTCCTTCGACACCTGTTGATAAGCTGCATCTAACTCTGAGCCTGTAACACGTAGTTCTTCAGGCTTAAGAGTTTGGTTATCAAATTCGGCTGTGTAATGCAATACAGCTTTGTCGCCTTGGCGCTTCACTGCCTGCAACACTTCCCGCACCGTTGCTTCCTTGTGAAGCACCTGTTCGTCATGAGTGCGATCGCAGATACGTTGTAGTTCTGCTCTGACGTCTGCCTGCTGAGTAATGATTCGCAGCATGGAGTAAGGACAATGCCAAAATTATAATATTCCTACTTGAGAATCAGTCTTGCTCTTTACCCACCTGGGATATGGAGCTCACTTTCTTCTCTTCTTTAGCTTAACCCGGATTTTTTTGATACTCCCAAGGCCACCAGCATATAGTTTGCTTGAGAAGGCAACTTAATTGCTCAGTTTGACAAGCCTAGTCGGCTTATCGGCAGGGGTGGGCGTGCCATTCCCACTACCCTTATGTCCTACCCTTCACTCCCTGCGGGGGTAGAGGTAGTGTGTTTGCACATCCAATTCCCAGCTTATGAGAGGTAAGGTCTGAGTATAATTTTTGCTGATTTTTCTACTTTAGTAACTAGCATGTGTACAGACCTGATAATATCGAGTCTTTACATTTAAACCTCTGATTTTAGAAGTTTACAGTTCCTTACCATTAACGATACATCCTCTTTAAGGACGCACTGCATAATCAAGTAGTAGTCAGTTAGGTTCATTATTTATCTGAAGTACTCAATTTTAACGCATTTCCGGGATTGACAACATATCTCAGTATCAAGGTCAATTTTTTTTCTGGTACTCATCTTAGAAGCTGACTTTGATACTCCCCCATAGCTAATACTAAAGAATTGTTAAACAACATAGCCTTCATCTGTGGAAAATTCTTGCTTCAACCGTCCTCTCCAAGATAATTGCTCCTCTCTCTTTTGGATACGTCCATAGGCTGACACGGTTTACCTAACTGCGTTTCAATAATTCATTCCCTTCTCTAGACTTTGTTGCACTTAGCTGAGCAATCTGGTTAATGGAAGTCTAATGTATTCATTTTATTCAGAGCGACTGTGGTTAAAACTGCAAATCACTTATATTCGTATGCCTGAAGTCAGGAGCTTTGGCTGGCTTTTTGGTAAGACTCAAGAGGGGGATTTTTCAAGAAATTCTAACATTGGCAATATGAATGCTATATTAGTAAGTCTAGTAGTGTGTGTACATATTTAATAGTCTTTTTGGAATTGACTGTGGCGAATACAAAATCTGCTCTCAAGCGTGCCGAAATCGCAGAACGCAATCGGCTACGTAATAAAGCTTACAAATCAGCGGTAAAGACGCTGATGAAGAAATATATTGGTGCTGTTGATGTCCATGCAGCTAATCCTACTCCAGAATCAAAAGAAGACGTAGAGTCTCGGCTGTCCGAGGCTTACAGCAAAATTGATAAAGCTGTGAAGCGGGGTGTCCTTCACCCCAACAATGGGGCGAGGAAAAAGTCAAAATTGGCTAATCGACTAAAACCCCTTACACAAGCTGAGTAGTCATTAGTCATTTATCCTTAATGATCATAAGGATAAATGACTAATAACAAAGGATAAATGATGCAGTTGATAGACACCCACGTCCATCTCAACTTTGATGTTTTTGAGCGAGATTTAGCAATAGTACAATCGCGATGGCAAGAATCAGGTGTAGTACGTTTAGTACATTCTTGTGTTCACCCTGACGAGTTTTCTAGCATTCAAGCCATAGCACAGAAATTTCCCGAAGTCAGCTTTGCCGTGGGATTGCATCCTTTAGATGCTGACAAATGGAAGAGCGAGACAGCCGAGAAAATAAAATCTTTGGCTAGTTCTGACTCTCAAGTGGTAGCAATCGGGGAAATGGGGTTGGATTTTTACAAAGCAGATAACTATGAGCAACAGCGCATAGTGTTTGAAGGGCAGTTGGCGATCGCATCAGAACTCGACTTACCAGTAATTATCCACTGCCGGGATGCTGCTGTTGAAGTCAGAGAAGTGTTGCAAAAATGGCATAAACTGCAAGGAAAAAGAATACGAGGCGTGATGCATTGTTGGGGTGGAACGCCGGAAGAAACTCAATGGTTTCTCGATTTAGGGTTATACATCAGCTTTAGCGGTACAGTAACATTCAAAAACGCCAAAGCGATCCAATCCTCAGCTGCTATGGTGAGTAGTGATCGCTTATTAATTGAAACAGACTGCCCTTTTTTAGCTCCAGTTCCCAAACGAGGTGAACGGCGCAATGAACCGGCCTATGTGCTTTATGTAGCGGAGCAAGTAGCCAAACTGCGTGAAGAAACGGTAGAGACGATCGCAACTCAAACCACCCAAAATGCTTGTGAATTGTTCGGTCTATCACTATAAAGTGTAGCTGAGTTCCTGCTATCAGTTGTAGTCAAAAAAAATAAAACTTTAGAAGGACAAAAATATGCTAAGATTATTCACTCCAAAACACTTTGCTTACGGCATAATGATAAAAGAAGGAACTAAGAATTTTTCAGCCTGAATTTCGTGTTGTTACCGACTGTAACATCCTCCTATTCTCTACAAGCTGATGCGCTTCATACAAAACTAATCGTGCTTAACCAGGTTAAGCTAGGCTTTTACACAAGATATGTACATCAGCTTCTGTATGTTTAACCTATAGAAAATCTTTAAACAAAATTGCCTTGTGACTACAACTCAACAAGATGAAGCCATGAATATTCAGAGCCTACAAGGTATAGCTCGCTGCCTCTGGATGAGTATATCACTGAGAGTATAAATGCAAAAGTGTTATTAGAGATACATGTAAAAATGTAGATCTGCGTAGGCTAAATAACGCGCTTTTGGTTTGGAGGGGAAGTGAAGAAAGCAAATCCAACTCAGGGATATCTGGAGTATCTATTGTTATTGAATCAATCTTCTAGCTGGATTTTAGCGATTCTGTACCCTCATCAGGGGCAATAAACCCCTTGTCAAAATCGCTTATTGCGGCTTTAATTGCTGCGTTTGACCACACTTGTAAATGGCAGGTGATGTAAGGAGAAGTTCCCAAACAGGTGCGGACACTGGCTAAGATCGGGAACTGTCAAACAGCAGTGTCCAAAGGAAAGTATAACCAGGTTGACAAAGGTAGAGGCATGACTAACGAAAAATATATGGAACCCGCCTTTTTGTTACCCGACTTGATTGAAATCCAGCGTTCAAGCTTCCGCTGGTTTTTAGAAGAAGGGTTGATAGAAGAACTTAACTCCTTTAGTCCTATTACAGATTACACAGGCAAATTAGAGCTGCATTTTTTGGGTCATAACTACAAACTCAAGGAACCAAAATACAGCGTCGAAGAAGCCAAACGGCGGGATAGCACTTATGCTGTACAAATGTATGTCCCCACACGCTTAATTAACAAAGAAACGGGGGAAATTAAAGAGCAAGAGGTATTTATCGGGGATCTGCCTTTAATGACCGATCGCGGTACGTTTATTATTAACGGAGCCGAGCGGGTAATTGTCAACCAGATAGTGCGATCGCCAGGCGTCTATTACAAATCAGAAATTGACAAAAATGGGCGGCGTACTTATTCAGCTAGCTTAATTCCCAACAGAGGAGCATGGCTGAAATTTGAAACAGACCGTAACGATTTGGTGTGGGTACGCATCGACAAAACCCGCAAACTCTCAGCTCAAGTTCTATTGAAAGCATTAGGGCTATCAGACAACGAAATCTTTGATGCCTTACGCCACCCAGAATATTTCCAAAAAACTATCGAAAAAGAAGGGCAATTCTCTGAAGAAGAAGCCCTAATGGAGTTGTATCGCAAACTGCGTCCTGGTGAACCCCCTACAGTATTAGGTGGACAACAACTCCTAGACTCTCGTTTCTTTGACCCGAAACGTTATGACCTTGGTCGCGTCGGACGTTACAAGCTCAATAAGAAATTACGGCTATCTGTTCCTGATACCATGCGCGTGCTGACTTCCAGCGATATCTTGGCAGCCGTAGATTACCTGATTAACTTAGAATACGATATTGGTAATATCGATGACATTGACCACTTGGGCAACCGCCGAGTGAGAAGTGTGGGCGAGTTGCTACAAAACCAAGTGCGGGTAGGCTTAAATCGCCTAGAGAGAATCATTCGTGAACGGATGACCGTATCGGATGCGGAAGTGTTAACTCCTGCTTCCTTGGTGAACCCCAAACCATTGGTAGCAGCAATTAAAGAATTCTTTGGTTCCAGCCAGTTAAGTCAGTTCATGGATCAAACCAATCCCTTGGCGGAACTGACTCATAAACGCCGACTGAGTGCCCTTGGCCCTGGTGGTTTAACTCGTGAACGCGCTGGATTTGCCGTCCGAGATATCCATCCTAGTCACTACGGACGTATTTGCCCGATTGAGACACCAGAAGGTCCCAACGCTGGTTTGATTGGCTCTTTGGCAACCCATGCACGAGTTAACCAGTACGGCTTCCTTGAAACGCCATTTAGACCTGTAGAAAATGGGCGAGTGCGATTTGACGTACAGCCAGTGTACATGACAGCCGATGAAGAAGACGACCTGCGTACGGCAACAGGTGATATTCCTTTAGATGAAAATGGTTATATCAAAGGGCCACAAGTGCCAGTGCGCTATCGCCAAGACTGGGCGACCACAACACCAGAACAAGTTGACTACGTAGCTGTATCCCCAGTGCAAATTGTATCTGTGGCTACTAGCATGATTCCCTTCTTGGAGCATGATGACGCAAACCGAGCACTGATGGGGTCAAACATGCAACGGCAAGCCGTACCCCTGCTGAAACCAGAGCGTCCTCTTGTGGGTACAGGCTTGGAAGCCCAAGGAGCCAGAGACTCTGGGATGGTGATTGTATCTCGTACGGATGGCGATGTCACCTATGTGGATGCCACAGAAATCCGTGTGCGTCCTAAACCCTCGGCTCCAGAAATTAAGTACTATCTTTCCAAATACCAACGCTCCAACCAAGACACCTGTCTCAATCAGAAACCCCTAGTTCGGATTGGTGAGCGCGTTGTAGCGGGTCAAGTATTAGCTGATGGCTCCTCAACAGAAGGTGGTGAATTAGCGCTGGGACAAAACATCGTCGTCGCTTATATGCCTTGGGAAGGCTACAACTACGAAGATGCGATTTTGATTTCTGAGCGGCTGGTACAGGATGATGTTTACACCTCAATTCACATTGAAAAATATGAAATTGAGGCCAGACAAACAAAACTAGGACCAGAAGAAATTACCAGAGAAATTCCTAACGTCGGCGAAGATGCCCTACGCCAACTGGATGAACAGGGAATTATTCGGATTGGGGCATGGGTAGAAGCTGGGGATATCTTGGTAGGAAAAGTTACCCCTAAGGGTGAATCAGACCAACCGCCAGAAGAAAAATTATTGCGTGCTATTTTCGGTGAAAAAGCGCGGGATGTGCGAGACAATTCCCTGCGAGTACCTAACGGTGAAAAAGGGCGTGTAGTTGACGTACGCTTGTTTACCCGTGAGCAAGGCGATGAATTGCCACCAGGAGCCAATATGGTAGTCCGGGTGTATGTTGCCCAAAAGCGCAAAATCCAAGTGGGCGACAAAATGGCGGGACGTCACGGCAACAAGGGAATTATTTCTCGGATATTGCCAGTAGAAGATATGCCTTATTTACCTGATGGTTCAACAGTAGACATTGTACTTAACCCCTTGGGCGTACCGAGTCGGATGAACGTCGGACAGGTGTTTGAGTGTTTGTTGGGTTGGGCTGGGCATAATTTGGGAGTGCGATTTAAGATTACTCCCTTTGATGAAATGTACGGTGAAGAGTCATCCCGCAGAATTGTACATGGCAAGTTGCAAGAAGCCCGAGACGAAACAGGCAAAACTTGGGTATATAACCCAGATGACTCAGGCAAAATTATGGTGTTTGATGGTCGCACCGGCGAAGCGTTTGACAGACCTGTAACTGTGGGTGTGGCTTACATGCTGAAGCTAGTGCATTTGGTGGATGATAAGATCCACGCTCGTTCTACAGGCCCATACTCACTCGTGACTCAGCAACCCTTGGGTGGTAAAGCACAGCAAGGTGGTCAGCGATTTGGGGAAATGGAAGTGTGGGCATTGGAAGCCTTCGGTGCAGCTTATACCTTACAAGAATTGCTGACAGTCAAATCTGACGATATGCAAGGACGGAATGAAGCGTTAAATGCGATCGTTAAAGGCAAGGCAATTCCGCGACCAGGAACACCAGAATCCTTTAAGGTGCTGATGCGAGAACTGCAATCACTGGGTTTAGACATTGCCGTACACAAGGTAGAGACACAGGCAGACGGTAGTTCTTTAGATGTGGAAGTTGATTTGATGGCAGATCAATCAGCTCGACGCACCCCTCCACGTCCTACCTATGAATCTCTTTCCCGCGAATCGCTGGAAGAAGACGAGTAAATAATTCGTAATTGATAATTCGTAATTCGTAATTAATTCTTCAATTACGAATTACGAATTAGAAATTGTTAATTACGAATTAGAAATTGTTAATTACGAATTACGAATTACGAATTACGAATTAAAAAGATGAGACCAGCCCAAACTAATCAGTTTGACTACGTAAAAATCGGTTTGGCATCACCAGAACGAATTCGGCAGTGGGGCGAGCGAACACTGCCGAATGGTCAGCTAGTAGGTGAAGTCACTAAGCCAGAAACGATTAATTACCGAACTCTGAAGCCGGAAATGGACGGCTTATTCTGCGAACGCATCTTTGGTCCTGCCAAAGATTGGGAATGCCACTGTGGTAAATATAAAAGAGTCCGTCACAGAGGTATTGTCTGTGAGCGTTGTGGGGTAGAAGTTACCGAGTCACGCGTGCGTCGCCACCGCATGGGCTATATTAAACTCGCCGCACCAGTAGCTCATGTCTGGTATCTCAAAGGTATTCCTAGCTATATATCCATCCTGTTAGACATGCCTTTGCGGGATGTTGAGCAGATTGTCTATTTCAACTCTTATGTTGTCCTGAGTCCAGGGAATGCCGAAACCTTAACTTACAAACAGCTATTGAGTGAAGACCAGTGGTTGGAAATTGAAGACCAAATTTATAGCGAAGATTCTCAGCTACAAGGTGTAGAGGTAGGTATTGGTGCCGAGGCGCTGCTGCGTTTACTTGCTGATATCAATTTAGAGCAAGAAGCTGAAAGCTTACGCGAAGAAATTGGCAACGCCAAGGGACAAAAGCGGGCCAAGCTAATTAAGCGACTACGGGTGATTGACAACTTCATCGCTACTGGTTCTAAGCCAGAGTGGATGGTAATGGCAGTTATCCCCGTAATCCCTCCAGATTTGCGCCCAATGGTGCAGCTAGATGGCGGTCGGTTTGCTACCAGTGATTTGAATGATCTATATCGGCGGGTGATTAATCGCAATAATCGTCTGGCACGCTTACAAGAGATTTTGGCACCAGAGATTATTGTGCGGAACGAAAAGCGGATGCTGCAAGAAGCAGTGGATGCTTTGATTGACAATGGTCGCCGAGGACGCACGGTAGTAGGAGCAAATAACCGTCCCCTGAAATCTTTGTCTGACATTATTGAGGGTAAGCAAGGACGTTTCCGACAAAACTTGTTGGGTAAACGCGTTGACTACTCTGGGCGTTCTGTAATTGTGGTCGGGCCAAAGCTGAAGATTCACCAATGCGGTTTACCTAGGGAAATGGCAATTGAGCTATTTCAACCGTTTGTGATCAATCGCTTGATTCGCAGTGGCATGGTGAATAACATCAAAGCTGCGAAAAAACTGATATCTCGTAATGACTCTAGTGTCTGGGATGTGCTGGAAGAAGTGATTGAAGGACACCCAGTACTGCTCAACCGAGCACCGACGCTGCACCGATTGGGTATTCAGTCTTTTGAGCCGATTTTGGTGGAAGGTAGAGCAATTCAACTGCATCCTCTGGTTTGTCCGGCGTTTAACGCCGACTTTGACGGAGACCAAATGGCAGTGCATGTCCCTCTGTCGTTGGAAAGTCAGGCTGAGGCGCGGTTGTTAATGCTGGCTTCTAACAATATTTTGTCACCAGCTACGGGTAAACCCATCATTACGCCTAGCCAAGACATGGTACTGGGAGCATATTACTTAACAGCAGAGAATCCCAATGCCAACAAAGGTGCAGGAAAGTACTTTTCTTCGCTAGATGATGTAATCATGGCTTTCCAGCAAGAGCAAATTGATTTGCACGCCTATATCTATGTACGATTTGACGGCGAACTAGAATCAGACCAACCAGATACAGAACCCCTAGAAGTAACAGAAAACGGCGATGGTAGCCGGACGTTGCTGTACAAGTTCCGCCGAGTCAGAGAAGACGGTGAGGGAAATCTGCTTTCTCAATATATATACACAACGCCTGGTCGCGTTATTTACAACAAGGCAATTCAAGAAGCACTAGCAAGTTAGTGACGAGTGCTGAGTCAAAAAACCACTCAGCACTTCAAATCTCAGCGAGAAGTCAGATCGGCGGAAGCCGCCGCTTTGAACTTCGGTGACTCAGGACTGTTAATGACTCAGGACTCAGGACGAATGACTAACGAAAAAATGATTTTTCGCAATCGCGTGGTTGACAAAGGTCAGCTGAGAAATTTAATTTCTTGGGCGTTTACGCATTATGGGACGGCGCGAACTGCGGTGATGGCAGACAAATTAAAAGATTTGGGATTTCGCTACGCTACCAAGGCAGGGGTTTCTATCAGTGTAGATGACTTGATGGTGCCACCAAGTAAGCGATCGCTCCTAGAAGCAGCAGAAGAAGAAATTCGCGCCACCGAAACTCGTTACCAACGGGGAGAAATCACCGAAGTTGAACGTTTCCAAAAGGTAATTGATACTTGGAACGGTACTAGTGAAGCCCTTAAAGATGAAGTAGTTATCCACTTCAAAAAGACTAATCCGCTCAACTCCGTGTACATGATGGCATTTTCTGGAGCGCGGGGTAACATTTCCCAAGTCCGCCAATTGGTAGGGATGCGGGGACTGATGGCAGATCCTCAAGGGGAAATTATTGACTTACCCATCAAAACCAACTTTCGCGAAGGACTCACTGTAACGGAATACATTATTTCGTCTTACGGCGCCAGAAAAGGATTGGTGGATACAGCTTTGCGGACGGCTGACTCCGGTTATCTTACCCGCCGTCTAGTTGACGTGTCTCAGGATGTAATTATCCGGGAATTTGACTGCGGCACTACCAGGGGAATTCCGATTCGGCCAATGACAGAAGGGGCCAAAACCTTGATCCCTCTGGCAACACGCTTGATGGGACGGGTAATTGGTGAGGATGTAGTTCATCCAACTACAAAAGAAGTGATTGCACCACGCAATACCCCAGTTTCCGATGACTTAGCAAAGAAAATTGAAAAAGCTGGAGTTGCTGAAGTCTTTTTGCGATCGCCCTTAACTTGTGACGCGGCACGTTCCGTCTGTCAGCACTGTTATGGCTGGAGTTTAGCCCACGCCAAGATGGTAGACTTAGGCGAAGCTGTCGGGATTATTGCTGCTCAAAGTATCGGTGAACCTGGAACCCAGTTGACCATGCGGACATTCCACACAGGTGGTGTGTTTACCGGGGAAGTGGCGCAACAAGTGCGTTCTAAAATTGATGGAACTGTCAAGCTTCCTCGCAAATTAAAGACCAGAGCATATCGTACCCGCCACGGTGAAGATGCCCTGTATGTTGAGGCTAATGGCATCTTGATTTTAGAGCCAAAAAAAGAAGGTTCTGAAACCCCAGCTAACCAAGAGGTTCATCTTACTCAAGGTTCAACACTCTATGTATTTGATGGAAATCAAGTAAAACAAGGTCAGTTATTGGCAGAGGTTGCCCTTGGTGGACGTACGACTCGGACTAATACAGAAAAAGCAGTTAAGGATGTAGCTTCTGACTTAGCAGGGGAAGTGCAATTTGCAGAAGTAGTCCCAGAGCAAAAAACAGACCGTCAGGGCAATACCACAACCACCGCCGCACGGGGTGGTTTGATTTGGATTTTGTCTGGGGAAGTTTATAACTTACCACCAGGTGCAGAATTGGTGGTTAAAAATGGTGATGCGATCGCCTCCAATGGGGTTCTAGCAGAAACCAAGTTAACGACTTTACATGGCGGTGTAGTGCGCTTGCCCGAAGCTACCCCCGGTAAGAGTACTAGGGAAATTGAGATTATCACTGCTTCTGTAGTCTTAGACCAAGCAACGGTGACTGTCCAAAGCTCACAAGGTCGCAATAACTACTTAGTCTCCACTGGCAACAACCAGGTATTTAACCTCAGAGCTACACCAGGCACAAAAGTGCAAAATGGTCAAGTAGTCGCTGAGTTAATTGATGACCGCTATCGTACAACTACTGGTGGATTCCTGAAATTCGCGGGCGTCGAAGTCCAGAAGAAAGGTAAAGCCAAGCTGGGTTATGAAGTGGTAGAAGGCGGTACTCTCCTGTGGATTCCCGAAGAAACCCACGAAGTAAACAAAGATATTTCCTTATTGTTAGTAGAAGATGGTCAGTTTGTCGAAGCTGGCTCTGAAGTAGTCAAGGATATCTTCTGCCAAACCAGTGGTGTGGTAGAAGTGACCCAAAAAAATGACATTCTGCGGGAAGTGGTGATTAAGCCAGGGGAACTGCTAATGGTGGACGATCCAGAAGCAGTGATTGGCCGTGATAACACCTTTGTCCAACCAGGTGAAGAATTCCAAGGAGCAGTAGCTACAGAATTGCGCTACATCCAGTATGTGGAGACACCAGAAGGCCCAGCTCTATTGAGTCGTCCAGTAGTGGAGTTCGCCGTACCGAGTAACCCAGATGTGCCTTCAACTACATCTGTGAGCCAACAAACCGGGCGTTCTATTCAGTTGCGAGCTGTGCAGCGACTTCCTTACAAAGATTCAGAACGCGTCAAATCTGTTGAAGGAGTCGAATTACTGCGAACCCAGCTAGTTTTGGAAATAGACTCCGAAGGTGAAGCAGACCATAATGCTTCTCCCTTAGCAGCAGATATTGAATTAGTACTAGATACTGAAGATCCAGAAGTTCAACGCTTGCAGCTGGTAATTTTGGAGTCCTTGGTAATTCGTCGAGACATTACCGCCGATGCTACTCAAGGCAGTACTCAGACGACACTTGAGGTACAAGATGGGATCACCATTGCCCCCGGCTCTGTGGTGGCACGTACCCAAATCTTGTGTAAAGAAGGGGGTATTGTACGGGGCGTACAAAAAGGGACTGAAAATGTACGTCGCTGCTTAGTCTTACGACGTGACACCGACATGATCACGATGAATACTAGTACTCAGCCCAAGGTTAAGGTGGGTGACTTGCTAGTAGAAGGTACAGAAGTTGCCCCTGGAGTCTTTGCTGTTGAATCTGGGCAAGTAGTAGATGTCAAAAATGCTCCTGCGGCATCTGCTGATGGTGAATCGGCTCTTAGTACTAAAGAATATGCCATCACCATCCGCGTCGGTCGTCCCTACCGAGTCAGTCCTGGTGCTGTGTTGCAAATAGAAGATGGCGATCTGGTACAACGGGGCGATAACTTGGTGTTGTTGGTGTTTGAACGCGCCAAAACCGGAGACATTATTCAAGGTTTGCCCCGGATTGAGGAACTGCTTGAAGCTCGTAAACCTAAAGAAGCGTGTATCCTATGTCGGCGAGCTGGGGAAGTCAAGGTAGTTTATGGTGATGGTGATGAAGCGATCGCTATTAAAGTCGTGGAACAGAATGGTGTAGTCACAGATTATCCTCTGGGCCCAGGACAAAATCTGATTGTGCCAGATGGATCTCATGTGCTAGCGGGACAACCGTTGAGCGATGGCCCATCTAATCCCCACGAAATTTTGGAAATCTTCTTTAGCCTGGGTTCCGAAGATGGAGTCTATGCTTGTGCTAGCCATGCCTTGCAAAAGGTGCAAACATTTTTGGTGAATGAGGTGCAAATGGTGTATCAATCTCAGGGGATTGATATTTCTGATAAGCACATTGAAGTAATTGTTCGCCAAATGACCAATAAAGTACGGATTGATGATGGTGGTGACACCACCATGCTTCCCGGCGAGTTGGTAGAGTTGCGTCAAGTTGAGCAGGTGAACGAAGCTATGGCAATTACTGGCGGTGCGCGGGCACAATATACCCCTGTATTGTTGGGGATTACCAAAGCATCTTTGAACACCGACAGCTTTATTTCTGCCGCATCCTTCCAAGAGACAACACGGGTACTGACCGAAGCAGCCATTGAAGGTAAATCTGACTGGCTGCGTGGGTTAAAAGAAAACGTAATTATCGGACGATTGATCCCGGCTGGTACTGGGTACAATGCTTACGAAGAACCAGGTGCGATCGAGGACTATACTGCACTTGACAGTAGTAGTGTCTTGGATGAAGTCGATGACCCTCTAGACATGGTTCTAGATGACCGCACAGCTCGCACCTATAATTTAGATTCTCCTTCACTCGGTGAATCTGGATTTGGTAGCAGACGTGCAGAAAGGTCAATTCTAGATGACGAGGATGAGTTGATTGCTGATGAAATCACCGACCTTGTAGAAGAAGACGAAGAGGACGATTACGAAGAAGACGAAGAAGATGATTACGACGAATAGAGCCAAAGCCAAAAGGTAAACGCTAAAAAGTAAAAGGCAAAAGAAGATTTTCTTTTGCCTTTTACTTTGATCTTAATAAACCAATACAGACAAATCCTGTTGGTAGAGACGTTGTAATGCAACGTCTCTACGTTGGTTATTCGTCACATTCTTTGTTCAAAAATATCTAAAATATGCTTTCCAGAACGTATGAGTGAATATTTAAGGAGACGTTGACAAGTTAGCAAATGCCACTGACTATCATCATAAGTTTGGCTTCTGCGGTTGTATAAATCTGCTATTTCCTGTTTGTAATTATTTAAGTCAATTTGTTTAGTCATTCAAGTTATAAATTTGATATTTATCTTCCTAAGTGTAATATCTGATGCCGACACAGCAGTGACGATAAATGACCTATCCCAGAAAATCTCTTAAACTTCACGATTCTTAATTATGCCAACTTCTTTTTGTGGCTGACAGAAGTCCCATAATCCAATAGGCTGATCTAAAGTGGTTATTTTTCACAAAGCTTAGCTGCTCAAAAAGTTTGACTATGTTGGCAGCACTTTTTGATAACTATGTACAAAATATTGCCTACTCTCTATCATCACTCAGTTGTTAATAACTACCTGTAAAGAAAATGCCCCTTAAAATCGTCCAGAACTTTGATAGCAGTTTCACGCTCGAAGCACAAGCTAAAGAAAATCTATTCAAATTATTGACCAGTGAAGCTTTTGTAAACCAGATTTGTCAACAGTTGCGGTGTAAAAAAGTTGAATTTACAGAATTACTTTTCCAACCAGTTCCTTACAGCTTAACTACTACTAAAGGAATGCCAGCAGAATTTGAAAGGTATCATGAATCTGACGAATATACCATCATTAACGTACCACCAAATTTCATGTTCAATGCAAAGATTTTTAAACCTAGTCGCCTTTGTGCAATTTACCAAAAAATTGAGTAATGCTTAATTTTGAATATATTTTCTCGAATTAACAATTTTTTGTTACGAAAGCAAATAGCAAGTTTTATATTTGATGTATGACAACTGAAACAAATATTCCCTCTTTAAAAAGCTTGGAATACTTACCCTACATTGACGATCGCGGTCAAATACCTGAGCAATTTCAAGGCAAAATCGGGGTATATGCTATTTTTGACCAAGAAAAAGTGCTGCAATTTATCGGATATTCTCGCGATGTTTATCTTAGCCTCAAGCAGCATTTAGTACGTCAGCCACAACAATGCTTTTGGGTGAAAGCTCAAACCATTGAACGCCCTAGTCGCACAATTTTAGAAAATATTGAGAATGCCTGGATCGCTGAAAACGGGAATGTGCCATTGGGAAATAGTCAGCATAAAGAAAAATGGACTCAACCCATTGATGTCAAAGTAATAATGACACCTGACGAACAAGCAAATTATCAAAGTCCCACTAATGATGAATTGGCACAAATTAAAATTATTAAAAATGTGGCACGTCGAGTAGAAGCAGAAATTCTAACAGAGCTAGAAGCGCGTGGTTTACAATTACAAGTTCGCTTCAATCCCAAGTTAAAAGAAGATGGATTACTTGATTTGAAATGAGAGTATTTCTAAGTAAAAGTGCTTAATTTTTAAAGAAAAAAGTATACTGCTGAAGACTCCCATTGATTTAGTGTGAGTAGTAAAATTTACTTGATAGTAACTGAATATCACTTTGACAAGTTAGTATAAGATATTACTCTGGGTAATATCCAGGCTAACTATTGCTTTTAACTTTCCATGACAATACAGCTGTTGAACGATCGCTATCAAGTTATCCGTACACTCGGTGCAGGTGGGTTTGGTGAAACCTATCTGGCTGAAGATACTTATATGCCTTCAAAACGCCGCTGTGTGGTTAAACAGCTAAGACCGATTCAAAACAATCCCCAAATTTATCAGTTGGTGCAAGAAAGGTTTCAACGGGAAGCAGCAATTTTAGAAGAACTCGGTGGCGCAACTGACCAGATTCCCGTGTTATATGCCTACTTCTCCACAAATGGGCAATTTTACTTAGTTCAAGAGTGGATTGAAGGCGATACCCTAACGGCAAAACTCCAAAAACAGGGGTTATTTAGTGAAAGCACTGTCCAGGAAATCTTGGTAAATTTGTTACCCGTCCTGGATTACGTCCATTCTCGGCAAATTGTTCACCGTGATATCAAGCCAGATAACATCATGGTGCGTCATCGCGATGGTAAAACAGTGCTGATTGATTTTGGTGCTGTACGAGAATCAATGGGAACAGTGGTGAATTCTCAAGGTAATCCTACCAGCTCGATTGTGATTGGTACGCCTGGGTATATGCCGAGTGAGCAAGCAACTGGTAGACCAGTTTATTCTAGTGATTTATACAGTTTAGGAATTACAGCAATTTATTTACTGACTGGTAGACAGCCACAACAATTAGAGATAGATTCTCAGACAGGTGAGATTGTGTGGCGGCAGTATGCGAGTCATATTAACCCAATAATAGCAGGGGTCATCGATAAAGCGATCGCCTATCATCCACGCGATCGTTATCCCACTGCTAGAGCAATGCTGGATGCTTTGCAGAACATAACAAATCCAATACTACCGACACAACAGATTGTTATATCTGCACCACTTCCTCAGACAGTGCATGTCACGCCACAAAGTAATCGACACAATAGTATCCTCATCGGTGGTTTGATTGCAGGTGGGTTAATTGGTGCATCTGTGGTTATGAGTCAGGTTTTAACAAAAACTTCTCAACCTGTAGCAGACAAAACGGTATCACCTTCAGAAACGCCGTCAACTGTGACATCTCAAGTTAGAGAAACTCCAGATGTTACTCAACCGCAAAAAACGCCATCAACTGTTACACCACAAGTTGTAAAAACACTAAATATCCCACCTATTTCTACTCCATCTACACCTTTCTCAACTACATCAATGCCACCATTTATTAATCCAACTGTTAACAATTATTCCTGGCTTTCCCAAAGGCTTGTAACTGATGCAGATTTAGACGGTAAAGATGGTTTTGAACTAGATATTATGCGAAATTCAATTTTTGCAAGTCACGGTCGCCGCTTTGTCACTCCTGGCTTACAAAATTACTTTAATAACCAACCTTGGTATCGTCCGATATATTCACCAAAGCAGTTTCCTTCTAAGTTGCTGTCAAAATTAGAACAAAGAAATGTAGATTACATTGGCAAATATCAAGACCGTTACAACATAAGATATTTTAAGAAATAAACTTTTTTAGAATTAGTTTATAGAGCAGGCATGTTGCTTTTTGCTATTTTTTCATGGCATACCAGACGCGTGTTATACATGAAAAAGCAATATCAATAGGTTGCGATCGCTTCGCTTCCTACACAAAATACCCTTGTTTTTACTGACGCTAAGTTATGCAAACACTGCTAAACAACCGCTATCGAGTTATTCGGACTTTAGGAGGCGGTGGGTTTGGTGAGACTTTCCTAGCGGAAGATACCCAAATGCCTTCCAATCGTTGCTGTGTAGTTAAACAGCTAAGACCGATTCAAAACAACCCTCAGATTTACCAGTTGGTGCAAGAGAGGTTTCAACGGGAAGCAGCAATTTTAGAAGAACTTGGCGGTGCAACTAACCAAATCCCCACTTTGTATGCTTACTTT
This sequence comes from Nostoc sp. MG11, assembly GCF_014904695.1. Lineage (GTDB taxonomy): Bacteria > Cyanobacteriota > Cyanobacteriia > Cyanobacteriales > Nostocaceae > Komarekiella. The sequence goes on from NZ_JACXXN010000001.1 coordinate 345,540, forward strand.
CAATCAAATGGGCAATTCTACTTAGTTCAGGAGTGGATTGAAGGCGATACACTAACTGTAAAAGCCCACCAGCAAGGGTTATTAAGTGAAAGCACTGTCCGAGAAATATTAGTCAATTTATTACCAGTACTAGAATACGTACATAGTAAACGAATTATCCATCGAGATATCAAGCCAGATAACATCATCTTGCGTCATCGCGATAGTAAACCAGTACTGATTGATTTCGGTGCTGTGCGAGAATCAATGGGAACGGTGGTGAATTCCCAAGGTAATCCTACCAGCTCGATTGTGATTGGTACACCAGGGTTCATGCCAAGTGAACAAGCGGCTGGTAGACCACTTTATTCTAGTGATTTATACAGTTTAGGAATTACAGTAATTTATCTTCTAACAGGGAAACAGCCACAAGAATTAGAAACAGATCCACGTACGGGAGAAATTGTATGGCACAGATACGCCTTAAGTGTTAGCCCCACACTGGCCGGGGTGATAGATCGGGCGATCGCCTACCATCCACGCGATCGCTTCGCCTCTGCTAAAGAAATGCTAGAAGTCTTGCAATCGGGGGCGGGTTCCGCTCCTACAGTGCCTTATCTCCAACCACCAGCAACTACAGTACCTCCCCCAACACTTCAAAAAACAATTTCCGTTAGTCCAGGGTCTTCCACTCAACCTGCCAATCAAGGCAGTGGACAAAAGGGAATCTTTCTCGCCAGTATAATTGCAGGTGGTTTGATTGGTGCTGCTATTATCATTGGTTTTGCTCTCAACAAATCACCTCAACCAGTAGTACAATCAACCACCTTATCTGAATCCTCTACAATCCGCGAGGAACCACAAGATACGCCGCCTGTACAATCGCCAGTTTCCAGCACTCTAGAACCTGCTACAAGTAACGAACCGCAGGATAATGCACCAGTACCATTTCCCAGCAATAGCATTCCTAGCCCCACCCAATCTTCTCAACTTCCTCCCACAACACAGCCACAAGTCGATAGACCATCACCAGAGCAAGCTGTGCAAAACTATTTTGAAACTATTAATAAACGCGAGTTTCAAACTGGATGGAATCAGCTATCTCCTAGCTATCAAAATAATAAACGCCTACACCCAGATGGCTATCTTTCCTACATCGACTGGTGGGGAGGAAAGGTTCAAAGCGTAGATATTGAACAAGTTAATTTGGTACAAGCAAGTGCAGAAACAGCTACAGTAAATACTAAATTAAAATACTTGATGAACACTGGAAAAGTAATTTCTGGTTCTGTACGCTTTTTCCTTTTATGGGATGCCCAAAATAGCAAATGGGTTGTTAGTGATACCAAGTAGCTCCGCCCTGAAATAAAGCTTTGTCATTAGATATCACAGGTTAAGCTCAAATATAGGGGATATATCTGATGTACATTTGGTAAGGGCGATGTCTCCTAACAAAGCTCTTTTTTTGAATATAAATACCCAATCTGTCTCTCGCTTTGTTCCATCTTGAAGGTGCGCCCCGCACATAGACTGCTGACGACAAGCCGCTGCGTGTCTAAGCTCATACAGCATAATTCAGAATTCAGGAGTCAGAATTCAGAAGTAAAACAGGCTTTATGCTTGGTTTTGAGACTGAGGTTGTGTACTTCATCAACTTGAAATCCGCTGTAACCTTTCATGACAACAACGCTGCTAAACAATCGCTATCAAGTTATCCAGGTAATCGGTGCTGGTGGGTTTGGTGAGACCTTACTGGCAGAAGATACCCACATGCCTTCTCGTCGTCGCTGTGTTATCAAGCAACTCAAACCGATAACTAGTAATGACCCGCAAACCTACCAGATAATTCAACAGCGGTTTGAACGGGAAGCAGCAACTTTAGAGTATCTGGGTGAAAGTAGTGACCAAATTCCCAAACTTTACGCCTACTTTTCTGAGAACGGGCAGTTTTACCTTGTCCAGGAATGGATTCACGGTCAAACCCTAAAAAAAATCATTGAAGCCAAAGGATGCGAAAGCGAAACTACTGTCCGGCAAATTCTCTGGAATTTGTTGCCAGTATTGGATTATGTCCACAGTAAAGGAATTATTCATCGAGATATTAAGCCTGATAACATTATTCTCCGTTCTCTTGATAGCAAACCAGTTTTGATTGATTTTGGTGCAGTCAAGGAGACGATACGCTCAGTTGTGAGTTTTCCAGGACACGCTACGCGATCGCTAGTGATTGGGACACCTGGTTATATGCCTAGCGAACAAGCTGTTGGACGCCCAGTTTACGCTACTGACATTTATAGCTTAGGCTTGACGGCAATTTATCTGCTGACTGGCAAACACCCGCAACAAATACTAACTGATCTGCAAACTGGAGAAATACTTTGGCAGCAACACGCCCCTAATGTCTCCCCCCAACTGGTAATGATACTTAATCAGGCTATTAAGCCCCATGCAGGCGATCGCTACAGTACTGCCAATAAAATGCTACATGCTTTGCAGTCTGCTAGTTATATTCCTCCAGAGCCAGCTGCAACTGTGGCATCCACCCGGCAAACCCAGCCATTATCTTTACCTCAACAAAGTACAATTATCAACAGATCTAATACTCCCGGTTGGCAAAAACCTGCTGTGATTATTGGCAGTTTAATGGTGGGTGGTTTGATTAGTGCGATCGCAATTTCTGGTATCACTCGCCAACAACAGCCGGAAGTAAACATTGCCACAAGTCCCATCCCATCACCAGAATCTTCGCTTCCCACCCCTGTATCTACCGATCCGCCTATTTCTTCCCAACCTTCTCTAACCCCAGTTATACCTACCTCACCACCGCAGCAAGTAAATCCTGCACCCTTGTCAACAGCCAATCCGAAAGTAGCTCCCAATTTCCCAGTCGCACCTATACCATCACCAGCAAACGAACCTGTAACTTCAGATACTCCACCACCACAGCCAGAACCAGAGAAACCGACGGTCGCGGTTCCTACACCACAAAACAACCAGCCTGCAAATAAATTAGCTACCACTACCAGCAGGCAAAGCGTTCCAGCATTTCCCACGGGGACACCAAGAAGCACTGTAGAAGCTACCCTTGGTAAGCCAAGTAAAGATTTAAGAGGTGTTTGGCGCAATACTCGCGCTGTTGTTTACAAACTTGTACCAAACCAAATTGACCTTGGCTACTTATTTGATCGTAATTCTAAAGTACTGCGTCAAACCGAGGCAGCTTTTGCCCAATCGGTAGATCTACAGGTAATGCAGGCAACATTAAATGGTATGTTAAATGGACAAGCTACTGAAGAAATTCAGCAAGGACTCCAACAAGTACAACAGCGTCAGTCTGATAATTTTCGTTTTTCAAAGGGTCAAGTGAAGGGTCAGATTATCCGACAGAACTGTGATTTTATTTACATTAGTGTTTGGGATGCAGATTTACATGATTTTGTGAATCCGTCTACTGCCAAGCAGTGTTAAAGTTCTGGTCTGATGCTAAATCTGACGCAGTTTTTCTAGCAAAGCTGGCGATCGCAATTAAAATACCTTCTATCTCCATACCTGCAATATAAACGTCTTCTTCATTAAGTTGTATTTGAATACAATCATAATGTGTACGGCAAATCAAGGATTTTAGTAATTGTAACATTTTTATATACATTCTGTATTACATTTGCCAATATTGTCCGGCACTGGCTCCTCAATGCCCCATGACCCATTTTCAAGCCAGAGTTTTCTATTCTTAATCTTCATAAAGTTATAAAAAGTTATAAGTCTCATCATGAAGCTTTTAATAATACTTGTCTCAGGTTCTACATTCATGTCGTAAGGTGTTGCTGGAATTGTGTAATCTGAAAACAGCTAAGCTAATGATTCAATTGAGGTCTGATGACTCCTACGATAATGCGTCAGCTTTGGTCTGTGGTTGAAACCGCCCAAGCAAAGATCCTCTTACAACTGGACGATGCTAGCTTGGTGCAGTGGTTGGTAAAACAAACCGAAACGCAAGTGTTGTTAGATCCCAACGAAACTGACTTCCTCAGCCACTACATTCAATCCAGGCTAGCCCTCATTCGTGATCTTGCCCATGAACGCCAGTGTTCATGATCATAAAATCACAATGGATTAGTCCAGAGTCAAGACTAATAACTATTGACTTTTTAGAGGTAAATAACCTTCTACTAAGCAGTCTGAACCTACTACGCGCCAACGGACACGTTCTAGGGGTAGAGCCTCAGTCATAGTGGAAAAACCTAAATCGCCCACAGGCGTAGGAGCATTACTACCACCGATGATTTTTGGGGCAATAAATGCCAGAACTTTTTGTACTGCTCCTTGAGCGATCGCACCAGCAGCTAAAGTACCACCACATTCCCACAAGACACTACAAAAACCTCGCTCATATAAGTACGCCATTGCATTATCTGGTGTAAGTGATGTTAATTGCACCACCTCCACACCCTTTTTGAGCAAAAGTTCTTGAAAATCAGGAGAGCTTCCCTGCTCTGTCAGTACTAAAGTAGGAGCCTCCGCAGTTTGCCACAGACGGGCATTTTCCGGTAAGTTGAGATGGCGACTCATCACCACCCGCAGAGGATTATGTGCCCCCGTCTGATGGCTAGTTAAGTAAGGATTATCCTGTCGTACTGTATTACCACCTACAATTACTGCATCACAAGCTGCCCGTAGTTGATGTACTTCACTGCGGGCGTCCTGGCTAGTTACCCAGGCACTATGACCAGAGTTGGTAGCAATTTTACCATCTAAAGTCATGGCATATTTCAAAATCCCCAAAGGTCGTTTGTAGAGAATGCGATGAATAAAAGCTTCATTTAGCTGACGACAGGCTTCTTCTTCCACTCCTACCAACACTTCTATCCCTGCTGCACGTAAACGCGCGATCCCACCTCCTGCTACCAATGGATTGGGGTCAACCATGCCCACTACCACCTTTGCCACCCCAGCCGCTATCAGCCCTTCCGAACAGGGAGGAGTGCGTCCGTAGTGATTGCAAGGTTCGAGACTGACATAGATTGTCGCACCACGAGCACGATTTTCCTGGGGAGAGGCGGCGCCAACGCCTGCTGCTTTTAGAGCAAAAACTTCCGCATGAGGCTCACCTGCACGCGGATGAAACCCTTCCCCCACAATCTCACCATCTTTAACAATCACCGCTCCCACAAGCGGATTTGGCGAAGTGCGTCCTAAAGCGCGGCGAGCAAGTTCCAAACACCGCTGCATCATCCGAGAGTCAAAGTCACTTCCTACCTTTTCTTTGGGTGGAGAATTCGATTCAACTACTGACTCCACTAGAAGTATATTTTCTTGAGTGTAATTGGGTAGAGATGCATTCGCTTGAGCGACCACTGGGGAATTATCCATAATTTTAGGCAATACTGTAAACATTCTGCACGCGATCGCCTAGCCTCTGTACAGCGGAATCGCGTTTTGAACCTGATAACTAAACGGTAATATCCAAGCGCTATTATTGGCTATCTCAGCTTATGCGATATTTCACTCAACTGTAGGGTTGACTATCCTACTTCTAGTCATGAGATATCAACATTCTTGCCTATGCCACTCACTACACGGGCTTGTCTTTTAAACATATGCACCAGTCCAAAGCCCAATCGCTTTCTCTGGTAGTTCCTGCTGATGGATTTCCTGTTTGTAGAGTTGGAAACCTTTTGCTTGGTAATTGGCAAGTGCATGACCACCATCCAAACTGTACGTATGAACCCACACCCGCTTTGCTCCCATCGCCCAAGCTTTTTCTACACCAACACTCAGTAAATGTCCACCAATAGACTGCCCAATAAACTGTCGTAGTAGACCGAAGTAGGCAATCTCCACGTTGTCGCCTGGTTGTGCTTCTAGCTCAATATAGCCTGCGGGTGTTCCTGAAAGATATACTACCCAGGTTTGGAGCTCTGGACGGTTTAGGTATTCTAACCAGCGTTCGTAGCTCCAGTTTAAACGGTTTATCCAATACCAGTTGCTACCTACGCTTTGGTATAAAAAGCGATTTAGCTCAGGGCATGGAATTTCAGCACGGATGACCGTAAGGTTTAGGTTGCTTGAAAAAGCAGGACGAAGCTGACTTGGCTCAAGCATTTCTAAGTATCGAGTGGTAACATAAACTAACATAAGGAATCCGGTTTGATTGCTGAAAAGATTTTAAAATAAAAGTCTAACTGAGTAAGACTCTCACTCTCAGTGCGCCTTCAAAATTACAATCGGATTCCTGTAGATTATTTTGAATGGTTCAAGACTGCTCTAATAATTTCATCCGTTGCCACCAAAGATTTAATGGATAATAAACAACAGGTGCCCACAGACTACTAAGAATAGCAGAGGCAAGAGCGACACGCTGATAATATGTCCAGATATCTGCTACTTTGCGTAGGCTGTGCCCGCCATAGGCATCGCTCATTAAAGTCAATTGCAACCCAAAGATAGTTTCTGCCAAAAAAGCCATACCAAAAGCAATTAAAGCAATAGAGATAAAATCTTCTTCCATAAAACGCTGTTTCTGGAGCAGACTAGTCAAAATTCCCACTATCGCCAGACTCACAGCATGAGTAGGGTTGGGTGATGTCATTGAATCTTGAAGCAACCCCAGGACTATACCTGCTAATGCTCCTACAAAAACTGTCCGCTTTACACTCCAAGTTACTACCCAAATTAACAGCCAGTTAGGCCCAATTTCCAATAATTCCATACCTGGTAAGCGAGTAGGCAGTAACATTAAACATAACAGTACAGACCCAACCGTCACTGTCCAATTTACTAGTTGACGTAGCCCAGGATGCCAATGAGAAAAAGGCTTGTTTGGAATTTTGGATTTTGCGGAAAATCTAAGCGCCGACTTCTGACCCTCAGAACTTTTTAAGACGGACTCTGACGATTTCGGCTGTTTTTGCTTGCTGCCACCAAATGAAGGTATCTTCATTGTTTTGAGAGATTTTCGAGAATCTAATTAGACTTTTGTAGTTCTTGGTTTGCTGACGTTTGGTTTTCCAACTCTTGGTTTGTTGGCTTCTGGTATACACCTACCCAATCTAGCGATCGTATTGGTGGGAAAAGCTCAACTCTCGCAACTGATGCTGGGAGTTTTTTCAAATCTAAAGACTTTACACGTCCTACCGCCAAGCCCGCAGGGAACTTTTGGCTATAAGTAGATGTGGAAATTAAATCTCCCACCTTGACATTTGGGACTTTTTCATAAAACTCCAGCACAGCTTCCGCAGAAGCATCCCCCCGTAAAACGCCCTTAGCTGCGGTGCGGCTAATCGTGACACCCACTTGACTCTTGAGGTCACTGATTAACAACACCCGACTAGTATTGGGAGTTACACTCTCTACCAAACCTACCAATCCGCCGTCAGCCTTAACGATAAAGCCTTCTTGAATTCCGACATTCGAGCCACGATTCAACGTAACTTGTTGCCACCAGTTGTCAGCACTGCGTCCCACTACCCGCGCTGGAATTGGGCGCGATGCAAGTGGCTCTTTCTCGACGTAGCCTAATAAATCTTGTAACTTTTTATTTTGACTTTCCAGATCTACTATGCGGGTTTGCAACTCCAATAACCGGACATCCCTGAGACGTTCCTCTGAACTTGGCCCTGGCTGTAACATCTGCAAAGGACGGGTAATTACTTGGTATATTTCAAGCAGCAATGCACCTTGAGTCTGTCGCAGCATCCAGGCACTACCAACTAGTAGAGATAACAGACCGATTTGTAACCCTTTATGACCCCACCATCTACGTACAGTAACCATCTATACCTATTATTTTTATAATCTAAGGAGATATTGGATTCTATTTATATAAAACCCAAATAGAACCCAAATATCACCCAATATCTAATATTTTTTGCTACATGTTGCGAGAACGCCCGCTGAAGACTCGTTCCAACTGTTTAAAGTTTTCTAACACACGACCCGTTCCCAGCACAACGCAGCTCAAAGGATCAGCGGCAATGTGTGTTACGATTCCTGTCTCATGGCTAATCAGGGTATCTATGCCTTTGAGCAAAGCACCACCACCAGCTAGCATAATACCCCTATCAATAATGTCTGCTGCCAGTTCTGGAGGTGTACGTTCCAGTGTCCGCTTTACAGCTTCTATAATTACTGATAAAGGTTCCAACATGCTTTCACGGATTTCTGGGCCCTTAATTGTTACAGTTCGCGGTAGACCAGAAAGCAAGTGTAAGCCTCGGACTTCCATAATTGCATCACTATCATCATTAGTCGGATAGGCAGAGCCAATCCGAATCTTGATGTCCTCAGCAGTACGTTCTCCAATCACTAAGTTATGAACTTTCTTCAAGTACTGGATGATTGCCTCAGTCAATTCATCCCCGGCAATGCGTACTGACTCACTGATCACCGTACCTTGGAGACTCAGCACCGCAACTTCTGTTGTGCCGCCACCAATATCGATAATCATGTTGCCAGTCGGTTCGGCAACAGGTAGTCCTGCACCAATTGCCGCAGCTACCGGTTCATCAATTAAGTAAACTTCTCTAGCCCCAGCTTGAGCTGCTGCATCCATTACAGCTCGCCTTTCTACACCTGTAACGCCGCTGGGAATACCAATGACAATCCGAGGTAAAATTAAAGACCTACCCTCATTGACGCGCTGGATAAAGCTTTTCAGCATTAACTCCGCTGTATCGAAGTCAGCGATTACGCCGTCGCGCAAAGGACGGAGAGCAATCACATTTCCAGGTGTCCGACCAAGCATTTTTTTTGCTTCTTCTCCTACTGCCAGTGCTACCTTTTCATTTTGATCAATGGCAACCACCGATGGCTCTTGGAGTACGATGCCTTTACCAGATACGTAAACGAGGGTGTTGGCGGTACCGAGGTCGATACCCATATCCCATGATGTGCGAAAGTTCCTGAAAAGACCCACGCGTCTGTACGCCCCCTATTTGCGATACTTTTTACTACAACGGTTAAGAGTGAATCGTGCTGGATTCTATTACCTTTTTTATCCTGAGTCCAGTAAACCAGACTATATTTTTATATAATTCCCGGCAATATTTACTATGTCTCAGGCCTCTATTTTTTGATATTCTCAGGTTAAGCCAGTATATCCGTATACTTTTCGAGTTTTCCCTTAGTAGTTTGTATCATTTTTCATCTCCTTCATATTGTTAACTGTTTAACACATTATTTTCAATAGTTTCACAATTCGCTATGATGGGAGTCTGAATTAATGAGTACGCCTGTACTGAAAGGTAACACCCATGAGCATCAATGTTGTCACCCTCATCGGTCGTGTAGGCAACGACCCAGATATAAAATATTTCGAGTCTGGTAGTGTTAAGTGTAAATTGACACTAGCAGTTAATCGGCGCACTAAGGAAGGGGAACATACTGACTGGTTTAATTTGGAACTATGGGGAAAAACGGCAGAAGTGGCAGGTAATTATGTACGTAAAGGCAGGCAAATTGCCGTCAAGGGTTCTTTGAAGTTTGACACATGGAGCGATCGCCAAACAGGAGCCAGCCGTTCCACACCAGTTATCCAAGTAGACCAACTCGATTTATTAGGTTCTAAGCGGGATGGTGAAGGCGGTACGGCAGATATGTCTTCAGAACATTTTTAAATAGTCATTTGTCAACTGTCATTCGTCCTTTGTTCTGACAAATGACAAAAGACGAATGACAAAACACGACTAATAACTAATTTGCAGCGTCACCGATGCTTCTACTTGCTGTTCACCACCAATGACAGGGGTGGAAGCATCAGCATTAGATACCTTAGCAGCCTCAGCACGGTACAAAATAGGTGGTGGAGGCGCACTAGCATTATTAACTTGAATGTTGACTACTTCTTTAGGCTTAAGACCTAGGGCACTAAATACAGCATCAGCTTGCTGTTGAGCGTCTTGGGTAGCCTCTTTGAGTGCTTGTTTTTGGGCGCTAGCGATCGCCTCTTCGTTAGCGACAAAACTGATGCTGTTAATTTGTGTCGCACCTGCTTTGACTGCATCATCCAACAACGTACCAGCTTTATCAGTAGCAATCCTAAAACTCACTGTATTATTGGCTGCATAGCCTGTAATCCGTTGTACATTATTATTGTAGCTATAAACTGGATTGAGACGGATACCAGTAGTTTCCAATTTTTCCACATTTTGGCGCTTCAGTAATGCTACTACAGATGATGACCTACGAGCTGCCTCTTGCTGTACCTCTTGTGCTGTTTTACCCTGAATCTCTACTCCTAAACTTATTTGTGACAGGGTTGTAGGAATCATTTCCACTCCACGGCCACTAACAGTAAGAGTTCGCCACAATTTTTCTTTTTCTTGTGCCAAAGCAGGCAATGTAAAAGTTATACACATTAGCAAAGCTAAAGGCAGTGTTTTCCACAAGTTCCCAGCTTGAAACTGAGAACCAGATAAAGCGGCTCTATGCATCAGATTTGCACTCCTCTGAAAAATATCTACAGATGCTTCAGTATTACTGAGTAAAACTAAGCCTATGATTACTCATAGTCTCTTTACTTTCACTTATAACTCAGCACTTTTTGTATGTTCCTACTTTGACACTGCCATAGTCAAAAGCTGAAATGGTTACATTTTTGGAAACTGAAAAAATTACACCAACCCATTTGGAGATTTTGTGATGGCGTATTGGCTGCTGAAAACTGAACCGGAAAATTATTCCTACTTCGATTTAGAACGGGACGGCAGTATAGTTTGGGATGGAGTCAACAATGTCTTGGCGCTAAAACATCTACGTATGATGCTCCTTAACGATTTGGCGTTAATTTACCACACAGGCAAAGAACGTCAAGTCATGGGTGTAGCAGAGATAGTTAGTCAACCTTATGCTGATCCAGCACTCAATGATCACAAGAGGGTAGTTGTGGATGTGCGGGCAGTGGGAAGAGTCAATCAGCCGATCACCTTAACCCAAATTAAGCAGGACAGCAAATTCACAGATTTTGACTTGCTGCGACTTCCTAGACTATCTGTAGTCCCGATATCTGAACTTTATTGGCAGTATTTAATTGAGTTGACAGGTGGCACAAAATAATTAATGTAAGCTGTCGCGCATCTATGAAAAATAGCTAAATTCCATAAACGCGTAAAAATAAGGAGAAGGATTTTCGCAGAACCAAATGTATTTGTTAGAGCCAATTAACTTCTCTTTTCCTCTGCTGGCAAGCGCGACAAAAGCAGCAGACAGTTCAATGGTAGTAGCAGCAGTGCTACTAAGCTTAGTGGTAATTTACCTCGCCAGTAAACTTGGTGGGGAGTTATCAAACCAAGTAGGTTTACCGCCTGTCTTAGGCGAACTCGTCGGTGGTGTAGTAGTTGGCATCTCTGTTTTACATCTTTTGGTGTTTCCAGAAGGCGGGGCAGACAGTTCTAGTTCTTTGATCATGACCTTCCTACAAACCACTGCGGGTTTAAGTCCTGAAGCCACTCCCGAAGTATTTGCGGCGCAGTCGGAGGTCGTTTCTGTTTTAGCAGAATTGGGTGTGATCATACTGCTATTTGAAATTGGTTTGGAGTCGAACCTCAAAGACCTAATGGCAGTCGGTGTTCAAGCCGTTGTCGTTGCAGTGGTAGGGGTCGTAGTTCCCTTTACCGCTGGTACTGTGGGACTAATGACTTTATTTGGTATTGACGCTGTACCCGCAATTTTTGCTGGGGCAGCTTTAACTGCCACTAGTATTGGTATTACTTCCAAGGTGCTGTCAGAACTAGGACGGCTCAATTCTAAAGAAGGGCAAATTATTCTCGGCGCTGCCGTGATTGATGATGTTCTGGGAATCATTGTTCTGGCTGTAGTTGCTAGCTTGGCTAAAGATGGCGTGGTAGATGTAAGCAAAGTCATTTATTTGATTATCAGCGCCAGTAGTTTTCTGCTTGGAGCCATCCTGCTAGGCAATGTTTTCAATAAGTCTTTTGTAGCGATCGCTAATCAACTTAAGACACGCGGTGGACTAGTAATACCGGCATTCATCTTCGCCTTTGTTATGTCATACTTTGCCGCTGTCATCCAGTTAGAAGCAATTCTGGGGGCTTTTGCAGCTGGCTTAGTTCTAGAGGAGACAGATGAGCGCAAAGAACTGCAAAAGCAAGTCATTCCCATTGCCGATATGCTAGTGCCAATTTTCTTTGTGACTGTTGGGGCAAAAACTGATTTGGGAGTGTTGAACCCAGCAATTCCCGACAATCGGGAAGGTCTAATTATGGCAACTTTCCTGATCACAGTAGCCATTCTTGGTAAAGTGATCACAGGCTTAAGCGTGTTTGGTCAACCGCAAATCAACCGTTTAGCAATTGGTGTGGGCATGATTCCCAGGGGCGAGGTCGGTTTAGTCTTTGCTGGTGTCGGCGCTGCCAGCGGTGCTCTCTCGAAACCACTAGGAGCCGCCATTATCATGATGGTTATCTTGACAACCTTTTTAGCCCCTCCCTTGTTACGATTCGTATTTCCAGATCCAGAAACCTTGGATATGGGTTCAGAGAAACTGATTCTAGACGGTTCCTCTGGAAAATCGTTGGTAATTGAACCACCTCAGGCGATGGTGTCAAATGAGCGTGAAACTTTGGAAACAGCCCCAGATTCTCAAGAGAGTTAATCAAAATACTGGGTGGAAATCGTTTGTTGCCAGCGTCTTGATGTAGAACAAAACTGAGTTCTGAGTAATTATCAGAACTCAGGACTCTATAAGTGCTTGGTAGATTTTGCTAAAGTCAAGTGGAAACTTCTCTCCTCAAATCTCCGTCCCGTGAGATTGTAAAATTATCGTTTGTTTCTAATTTTTACCAGCATTCGGAATGTTATCTATTTTTCATCTCACTCTACTTCACAGTCCTAATCTGAATATTTTCCAAGTAATTAGGGAGTTTCCATAAATTTTGCTAGATCCGCTGACGTAGTGGGAATTATTTACTCAGTGCATGAATTGCAGCAATCAAACAAATAAACATCAATTCCTGACTAACTCAAGTGTTGCTGACTTGGTTTGACTGAGTAGTGTTAATTCTGGCTATCTCTTTGTTGTCACCATCTGGATACTTTGCTGGTCAAGTTTTTAGGTACTAGCAGCATGGCAAAATCACAAGAATAGACTCTAAATTACGCCATTAAGTGTGTATTTGTATCAGCGTAAAACTCAACTAAGGCATCAAAACTCAAGTTTAGGTGGTGTCGGTGTGACGATTGCCAATATGTTGAAATATTGACTGCTCCCATAAATGTGAATCAGGAGAAAATACTGTGAAACTACACTGGTTACTACCCAGTACTATTGGAACTATCTTCATGCTGTCGTCGCCGGCAATGGCCGCCAGACTTGAATCTTGGCGTTTTGATGCCAACCAAAACAAACTGGAGATTAACACTTTGGGGGCTGTTCAACCCAAAGCGCAATTAGTATTTAACCCGACTCGTCTGGTAATTGATTTGCCAGAAACCACATTTGGGCGTCCGCAGCTCACGCAACAGGTAGGCGGTGCAATTCGCTCTATCCGTGTTGGTCAGTTTGACCAACAAACAACGCGTATAGTTGTCGAACTCACTCCTGGTTATACTCTAGACCCCAAACGAGTGCAATTTGTCGGTAATACTGGTAGTCGTTGGATAGTACAATTACCCACACCAGTCCTTGAAAAAGTAGTATCCTCTCCCAGAAATATTTACAGTGTAGTCACACCAAACTCCGAAACCAAACCTGATTTCTCAAAGGTTGCCGCCAATGCTACACCAGCGGCGACTCAAATTGAGAACTTGCAAGTAACAGGTGATGGGTTTTACATCCGCACCAGTGGTGGTAATCCTCAGCTTAGGGTAAATCGCAGCCGCGATCGCAGTACCATTTTCATGGACATCTCTGGCGCAACTTTATCACCATCCTTAGCACGGCGAGATGATGTGTCAGTTAATCGACACGGTGTTAGTAGTGTCGAATTCACTCAACTGCAAACCCAACCACCTGGTGTCCGCATGACATTGCGGGTAGATAAAAATAGCCCTGACTGGCAGGCAGCTAAGAGCAGCAATGGTGGTTTAATAGTTCTGCCTACTCGGATTGGAAGATTGCCCAGAAGTAATAATCTCACCAACCCACCGGATAATCAGTCAAACCCATTGCCATTGCCTCGTACGCCACTTGCTATTAGCTCGCCTGCTACGATTCAATCTGTAGAATTGGCTGGTAATGGTACACAACTGCTGATTAGATCAGATCAAAATTTATCTGCTAAGGGAGGCTGGGATAGAACGTCTGGTTTGTTCCGCATCACTATTAACAACGCTAACTTAGCTCCTAGAGTTACAGGTCCCGTTTTTAATGCTAATAGTCCCATCTTACGAGTACGCCTACAACCACAAGAACCTAATACTGTAGTTGTTTTGGTTCAACCAGCAGCAGGAGTGCAAATTGGGGAACTCAACCAGGTTAGTGACCAGCTTTTGGCTCTACAACTACAAAGCTCTCGCCGAGCCGTCACACGCTCTGGAACACTTCCTTTACCCCCCCTGCCACCCCCCAATCGCATACCATTCCCAGACCCAAATAATCCCAATCCCCAGCCTATTACACAGCCACGCCCGATTCCTAGAGGAAAGGTTATAGTTCTCATTGACCCTGGACATGGTGGTAAAGACCCTGGAGCAATTGGCATTGGAGGAGTACGTGAGAAGGATGTCATATTGCCCATCGGTAGAAGAATCGCAGCAATTTTGCAGCAAAATGGCGTGCAAGCAGTGTTAACGCGAAATTCTGACTTTTTCGTTAGCCTTCAAGGACGAGTAGCTATGGCGGAGCGAGCTAACGCTGATGTGTTTGTCAGCATCCACGCTAATGCAATAGGGCCGGGTCGCTCGGATGTCAGTGGCTTGGAAACGTATTATTACGACAGTGGTTTGGGTCTAGCTCGCATTGTCCACAACAACATTCTCCAAAGTTTAAATGTCAGAGACAGAGGAGTGCGCCGAGCCAGATTTTATGTCCTCAGAAAAAGTTCCATGCCTTCTATTCTCGTGGAAACAGGTTATTTGACTGGTCGAGAGGATATCGCTAAGCTCAGAACCTCAGCTTACCAGAATCAAATGGCAGAGGCGATCGCTCGCGGTATCCTCCAGTACCTAAAGAGAAGATAAGTAATTTAATCCAGAACTTTGAGTAAAAAAATCTCAATGATTCTCGGTTTTATACAATTTAGTAGTCAATATGCTAGGAATATTACTGGTACTGAAAAAAATTCGTATCATTTTAACTCATGAAAATCTCAAATTACCGATTCCTCTCAAAAAGGATTCGTTTATATCAGAAGTTTTGAGTGACGGCTTGCTTCGCTCAGACCTCTTTTGTGTAAGATTTGACATATCTAAGTGTAAATATTTTTCTAAACATTAATCTTAGAGTGACTGTCAGCTAATAACAGGAATAGAAATTTTTGTATCGTTGCATTATTGTTGCATTGCTCACTAACAATACAACGTGAATCTCTGACTGATGCCAGTGTGATTGATTAGACTTGTCTGAGTCTAGTTAATTTTTATTTTTTAGTGTAATTTGATGCTTTGCTTGTCTAATTTTTAGGCGTTAACAGCATGGCAAAATCAGAGTAAAGTGCTATAATTCTACGCCATTAAGTGTGTATTTAGATCAGCGCAAAACTCAAGCAAGGCATCAAAGCTCAAGTTTAGGTGGTGTCGGTGTGACGATTGCCAATATGTTGAAATATTGACTGCTCCCATAAATGTGAATCAGGAGAAAATACTGTGAAACTACACTGGTTACTACCCAGTACTATTGGAACTATCTTCATGCTGTCGTCGCCGGCAATGGCCGCCAGACTTGAATCTTGGCGTTTTGATGCCAACCAAAACAAACTGGAGATTAACACTTTGGGAGCTGTTCAACCCAAAGCGCAATTAGTATTTAACCCGACTCGTCTGGTAATTGATTTGCCAGAAACCACATTTGGGCGTCCGCAGCTCACGCAACAGGTAGGCGGTGCAATTCGCTCTATCCGTGTTGGTCAGTTTGACCAACAAACAACGCGTATAGTTGTCGAACTCACTCCTGGTTATACTCTAGACCCCAAACGAGTGCAATTTGTCGGTAATACTGGTAGTCGTTGGACAGTACAATTACCCACGCCAAAAGCTGATCAAGTAGTCTCGTCAACGGATATTGGAGGTCAGCAAAGAGAAGTTCCAGCGACAGCACCTCCCCCAAAGATATCCACGCCCTTGTTCTCCCCAAGAAATATTTACAATGTTGTGACGGAACCTGTGATTAACACACCTAACAGCGGAACAGTCAACACTGTAGCAGCAGGTGTGACTCAAATTGAGAACTTGCAAATCACAGGCGATGGTTTTTTTATCCGCACCAGTGGTGGTAATCCTCAAATTCAGGTAAATCGCAGCAACGATCAAAAAGTAATTAACATCGACATTGCTGGCGCATCTTTATCACCAAGTTTAGAGCAAGGTGATGTGGTGATTAATCGCTATGGTGTCAGTCATATCCAATTCACTCAACAGCAAACAAGAACACCTGTTGTTCGCATGACATTGCAGGTGGACAAAAATAGTCCTGACTGGCGGGCAACTAAGAGCAGTATCGGTGGTTTCGTAGTTCTGCCTAGTCGTAGTGTTGCTCAATCACCTGGAGGCAATATACCCCCCATAACACCTACTACCTCGCCTGCTACGATTCAGTCTGTGGAACTGGCTGGTAATGGTACACAACTGCTGATTAGAGCCGACCAAAATTTATCTGCTACAGGAGGCTGGGATAGAACGTCTGGTCTGTTCCGCATTACTATTGCCAATGCTAACTTAGCTCCTAAAGTCACCGGACCTGCTTTTAATGCTAATAGTCCCATCCTGCGGGTACGCCTACAACCACAAGAATCTAATACTGTAGTTGTCTTGGTTCAACCAGCGGCAGGAGTGCAAATTGGGGAACTCAATCAGGTTAGTGACCAGCTTTTGGCTCTACAATTACAAAGTTCTCAGGGAGTGACACCGACACTTGCTTTGCCTCCCCTGCCATTGCTAAATCAGAGACCATTGCCAGATCCTACAGATAATCCTCAACCCTTATCACAGCCGCGTCCTTCAGTTCCCAAAGGGAAATTATTAGTAGTTATTGACCCCGGACATGGCGGTAAGGACTCTGGAGCTCCTGGTTTAGGCGGATTGCTAGAAAAGGATGTAGTCCTACCTATTGGCAGAAGAATAGCAGCAGTATTAGAGCAAAATGGTGTACAAGCAGTGCTAACACGTGATGCTGACTTCTTCGTAGAACTTCAAGGACGGGTAGACATCGCCGAGCGAGTTAACGCTACTTTGTTTGTCAGCGTTCATGCTAA
Source organism: Nostoc sp. MG11 (assembly GCF_014904695.1). Taxonomy (GTDB): domain Bacteria; phylum Cyanobacteriota; class Cyanobacteriia; order Cyanobacteriales; family Nostocaceae; genus Komarekiella. The sequence goes on from NZ_JACXXN010000001.1 coordinate 362,882, forward strand.
TTCGGTTGAAGGTCGTCCTGATGTAAATGGACTAGAAGTGTATTATTACGACAGTGGTTATGCTTTGGCTGAAGTAGTTCGCAATTCCATTCTTCAGAATATCGATGCCCTCAAAGATAGAGGAACGCGCAAAGCCCGATTTTACGTTCTCAGGAAAAGCTCTATGCCCTCGATTTTAGTTGAAACAGGCTATATGTCTGGTCGGGAGGATAATGCCAGATTGGCAACGCCAGATTATCAAAATCGGATGGCAGAGTCGATCGCTCGCGGCATCCTCAGGTACTTACAACAAGGTAAAATGTAGTAAAAATTACTAATTAAAGAGGTAGTATTTAGACTTCTTTTATGTGCAGTATTTAGTGGTGGTTAATTGGTGAATTTTTTGCTAAGTTCTGTATTTTAAATCCAAAAACCTAAATCAACATCTGCCTGTGTATTCATCTTCCATTTTTGAAGGGAATCTTTACGATTTTTCTGACCAAGAACCCCAGCGTGCCCCAATTGGCATCTTTGATAGTGGTGTTGGTGGTCTTACAGTATTGCGGCAAGTGTATCGGCAACTTCCCAATGAATCAATTGTTTACTTTGGGGATACGGCTCGACTTCCTTATGGTATTCGTTCCCAAGCAGAAATCTTACAGTTTGCGCGTGAAATCCTTACCTGGCTGCAACAGCAGCGGGTAAAAATGGTGATTATGGCTTGTAATACTAGTTCTGCTCTCGCCTTAGAAACTGTGCGTCAGGAATTTAGCATACCCATTCTGGGAGTGATTTTACCTGGGGCAAGGGCAGCTGTGCAACAAGGAAAGCGTATCGGTGTAATTGCGACTCCAGCCACAGCCAAGAGTAATGCTTATCGACAAGCTATTCTCGAAATTGATCCTAATGTCCAAGTCTGGCAAGTTGGCTGTCCAGAATTTGTGCCACTGATTGAGCAAAACCGCATTCACGACCCCTACACTACTGAGGTAGCACGAGCCTATCTAGAGCCTTTACTGCAACAGGAAATTGACACTTTAGTCCACGGTTGTACCCATTATCCCCATCTTGCACCAGTACTGCGATCATTCCTCCCATCTCATGTAAAGCTGGTTGACCCAGCTGTCCATGTTGTGGCAGCTTGTATTAAAGAGTTAGACTTACTAGGCTTAAAGAATACCTACCTACCATTGCCTACTCGCTTCGCTGTCAGCGGTTGTCCGCAACAATTTGCCCAATCAGGAGTAAAATGGCTTGGGTATACGCCAATGGTTGAAGAGATATGCTTCACAGATACCGCATTCCAACTCCAACAAGATCATGTTGGATAATTAATATTTAGTCAAGAGTCAAGGATTAACATTATTTTGACTCTAGACTAATGATTATTGGCTATTGACTGCTTCAGTCACCTTTGTTCTTATTGATCTCTCATGCTGACGTTTGCCTGTGTCAGATGAAAGAACACTTGCACAAACACTTTTTTTAACCGTTCGCTTTGCCAATGCTAATAACAAGTAGATTGTAAACAAATATCCAGCCGCTAAAATAAAAATCATCATAGACATACTTCCGTGAATCATTGTTCTACTAGCACTTTTGTCAAATGAATATGAAATTTCATAAAATTAGCAAAGCTTTAGCCAACAAAGTGCATTCTTAATGGCTGCAATTCGCTATATCAAGATTTTCCGCACAGAGTCATTTCTCTTCGGTTAACGAATTTACTATTGAATTTAGTTTTTCGCAGACCATACATCCTACAGCAGTTATAAGTTGCCCAATGCCAACCTATAACTACACTCCTCAGCAGTCTACCTGGCCTGCACTATTTTCGTACGCACTACTATGGTATGGAAACGCTTACACTAAATTGCGCTGAATACGTTTCAAATGCCAGTCATGCATGAGATAAACTACCCCAGTTTCTTCAAAGGTGAGAACTCCCCGAAGTTCTGATGTTTTTGACAAGCCAGCTACTCTCCGAGAAGCCGCTCGGCATCTACCGAACGTCTACGCCGATTCGCCTTTAGGCATTCCCATAGAGTAGCTGACGCTCAGACTTCTCTTTGCAACAGGCTAGCTCCCTAAGATCGTGCTGGCTCCTACGTAGGTAGGTACGCTATTCAAAGGTGTTATCGTCCTCATAAGGAGAAACAAGCTACACAAAGCGCCTACAAGAGAAGATTACTCCAAGGGCTTCCATAAGGAAATTACGTAGCTCTTACTTAGGAGTTCGTATACCGTAGGTTTAACTAAAGGAATAATTTCCTAGATTCAACCAACGACGAGTTATTTTAGACTCACAACACCAATTGGGTAAAATCATCTATGGGTGATCTACCTTTGGAGGGCGAATATCTGAAAAATTTAAAATTCCTTGATTTTAGCGTAACACAATGGCTCTGACTTTTCAGCCAACTTGTTTGCTAAATTCAAAATTTTTTAGATGCTTGAACCTCAAGCTTCTACAAACTAATCTTAACTCTATCTGTGATAATTTTAAGTCAACATCTATTTTGTCAATAAGTAATATTACTTTATTGAAAATTAATTTGATGTCAGAAAACGTACATTTTTTGGGAAAGATGTAACATAACTTTAAGAAACCTCCTGCTCCGTATACGGAATACCTACATTTTCGTAAAAACTAGAGCACAATTGCTTATTGACATAAATATAAAATATATGTGTGAAACTATTGTCAGGAAATTAGCAAAAATGCACATTACTACTTATAGAAGTAATGCTTACACACATTTATTTCGAGGCTTATGAGTGTGGAAAAGTAAAGCCAAAAGAGTAGAAATGCACAAAAAAGGTTCTTGCTGCCAGCAACAGACACTCTCACCGCCATCAAGATTTCTTGAAGGATAAGTTTAAGTGTAGGATTACTTGATGAAAACTTTGCGCTGGCACAGGCTTATCTTAAAATGAGTATAGGATATGTAAACTTTCGTAACCTAAGCCAGAGTCCGCCCATTCATGACCCCAGCCACCTCCCTGTTTACCCCTGTGGAAGCAGACTTGCGAATACTAGCAGATAACCTAAAACAGCTAGTTGGAAATCGCCACCCCATCCTCTGTGCAGCAGCCGAACATTTATTCGGGGCTGGGGGGAAACGCATCAGACCAGCAATTGTCTTGCTGGTATCGCGGGCGATCATGTTAGAACAAGACATTACACCTCGTCACCGACGCCTAGCAGAAATTACGGAAATGATTCACACAGCTAGCTTGGTACACGACGATGTAGTAGATGAGTCAAATATGCGACGTGGTGTTCCCACTATTCATAGTTTGGTTGGGAACCGCATTGCCATACTAGCAGGAGATTTTCTCTTCGCCCAATCATCTTGGTATTTGGCTAATTTGGACAATCTGGAGGTGGTGAAACTACTTTCGGAAGTAATTATGGATCTGGCATCTGGGGAAATCCAGCAGGGATTGAGTCGCTTTGATACTGATATCTCAATTGAGTCTTACCTCGAAAAGAGCTATTACAAAACTGCCTCGTTAATTGCCAACAGTTCTAAAGCAGCCGGGTTACTAGGCGAAGTTTCTCCAGAAACAGCTGATCATTTGTATAACTACGGGCGTCATCTTGGTCTAGCTTTTCAGATTGTGGATGATATTTTAGATTTCACTAGTACAACAGATGCATTGGGTAAACCAGTGGGATCGGATCTCAAAAGCGGTCATTTGACTGCACCAGTTTTATTTGCTTTAGAGGAAAAACCGTACTTGGAAGCGCTAATAGAACGACAGTTTGCCCAAGAAGGTGATTTAGAGCAAGCGCTGGAGCTGATTCAAGATAGTCAAGGTATACAGCGAGCGCGAGAATTAGCTGCTCACCATGCTAAGTTAGCGACTGAGCATATTGCGGCTCTCCCACCCTCAGAATCCCACCAGGCCTTGCTTAACATAGCTGAATATAATCTGAGTCGACTCTATTAGGGATTAGGGATTAGGAAACAGCTTTCCCAGTAGCTAACCCCCATTTCCCCTTATCCTAGTCATCAACTCAAGCGATATCAGGGGGTATGCTTTTGTGTGATTTATTTTGTTGTAGCTTTTGTTGAACAAGGTTTTGTAAGTCAGCTCGTGGTATTTCAATAGCATTAGTAGTAGTACCAGGAGTTTCAAAAAAAACTATGCTATCTACGGGTTCTAGTGCCACGAGCTGGAACAAAATATTAATGACAGGAATGGCTGTAGCTATTAGTTGAGGGTCAAGCCCAGCAGAGGAGATTAGTGAGACATCCTGTAAGGTAGGAAAAGCATAAATCACGCGCTTTTCCAATTTTGGATTTGCACGGTTGCTCAATGTAGTTAGAACCCAATCTTCCTTCAAGCTTTGAAGAATATAGTACTGGGGATAGCGTAATTTTTGAGCGATCGCGCTGAGCGCCAGGGCGATTGCTGCGATAAGTTGTGGTGTTATACCATCGTGGGGTGCATTGTCAATCAGCAATTGAATTTGTGCTTCTAAATCCATAATGACTTGTAAACGGCTCCTGGGTAATGGCTATAACATTTATCTAAAGTGTGAATAATCAAAACAGAGTTGGGAACAATAAATTAAGCCAAATCTCAACGCAGGACTGGCCTGCGTTTAGCTTATACGCAAAACACACAAAGCCAATACCCACGGTCATACAGGTTGTATTTAAGTATGTTAGGGCCTTTAAAAAACCGAGACTATGAATTCAGCCGCAACAGCAACTATTCTGGGAGAAAATTCTATCGGCGTGGAGGTGATATTTCAACTCCTATTCAAGGAGCTTCAGCAGTCAACCAAAGCTTCGGAACAGAATTGCCACGATGTGGCGACACGAATTAACACCGAAGTCTACCGGATTTGCAGTGAAAGCAAACGTATTCAAGCTTCTGGTGCTGTGGAAAATTCGGCAATGACCCTTGCCCGACATCGCCTACAACAGTGTCTCAGGTACTATCTGTTGGGTTCAAATCGCGGACGGGTAGAATTACACAGTACTTTGAGTGCAATTATTTATCGTTACATTAATCCGCCTCAGAGGCAACTGAGCTATCAAGGTCGGCTGACTATAATTGAAGATTTCTTACAGAGTTTTTATCTAGAGGCCTTAAACGCTTTCCGTAGGGAAAACCAACTCAGCGCCACTTATCGTCCCCAGACATTGCTGGAGTTGGCAGAGTACATGGCATTTACCGAACGCTATGGCAAACGACGCATTCCCTTACCAGGTCGTCAGCAGCAGCTAATTATTTTGCGAGCGCAAACTTTCTCCCAACAGCAACCCCCGGAAACCAGCGTAGACATAGAACAAGCAGCAGAAGGTAGCAGCAACGAAGCCGATGGTTCTTGGGAGGAGCCAGCAGTGCAGCAATTACGCTCAACGATGGCGACGCAATCCGAACCAGAACCAGAAGAAGACACATTGCGCTCTGTTGTGATTACGGAATTAATGGATTATCTAGAACAGCGGCAACAATCTGACTGTGCTGATTACTTTTCCCTCCGTCTCCAGGATTTATCAGCACAAGAAATTGAGTCGGTTTTAGGTTTAACCCCTCGTCAGAGGGATTACTTACAGCAACGCTTCAAGTATCATTTAATCCGGTTTGCCTTGTTGCATCGCTGGGAACTAGTTCATGAGTGGTTGGAAGCTTCTTTGCACACAAATTTGGGCTTAACTCCCCAGCAATGGCAACTATACACAGCACAGTTGGATGATAAACAGCGTTCTTTACTAGAGTTGAAGCAACAAGGACAACCCGACGAAAAAATTGCAAAAACTTTGGGGCTGTCAATGGCACAACTTCAAAAACGATGGTTTAAAATTCTTGAACAAGCTTGGGAAATTCGTAACTCGTTAGTGTCCGGATCAGGTGCATCTACTCATGAATAGTGACTCAGAATCCTTACAACACCAGTTTCTCGATTTTTTACTGACAGATAATGTCAAAAACTGCGAGCAACCCTTGGTAGAGTGTAAGGAAAATGACGGGGGAGAAAACCTTTTCAAGGAAGCTGCCACTTCAAAAAGTGACCAGCAAAAATTGAGAGGGACACCCCAAACCTTTCAACTGGGAGAAATTCCTACTGTGCAAGAACGTTTCCAAGCCGTCCTTAAGCGTCGGTTACAAATCCAAATCCAAGACCACCCACCTTTGTTTCCTTGGGAAACAAAGTTAACAGACTATCCCGATTTTGTTGACGAACCATCTATCGCACTGGTACCTACCTGGGGATGGATGGCACAGCAATCGAAGCTGAATCTGCCACTTCCTTTGCCAGAAAGAGTTTTTCGGCAATTACTAGAGCAGTGTCAAGCTTTACTCACGTCTTCAGTACCGTTAGGGGCAAAATTAGTTCAGGTAGTGGAAAGCTTTTTTCCCACTGAGTCTCAGACACTTAACGATATAGCTGGATTGGTGCTAAGAAGCACATATAGATCTGTGGATGCCCTGGAAACAATGCCCAACATTCAGAGCGAATACACAGATTTACTACCACGTCAACAGATGGCACTGTCGTTGCTGGCAGCAAAACAACTGCTGGAGAATCTGACTTTACCACTTTCATCGACTAATCCAGTGGTAGAAAGACAGTGGTTAACTAGTGTCGGTACTCTAAACATCAGGGTAGAATGCCAGTCTTTGGGTAACTTGACAAAGTTGCTTGTTCAGGCTGATTTACCGACTAAAGGAATTATGACGCTTCAGGGGAATGGCACCCTAGCAACGTCACAGTCTTCCAGTCCAGAAAGCTTAAGTGTAGAATTATACTGTAGGCAGCTTAGCCAGACCTATACCCTGGAATTTGAGTTTCCAGAAATAGACGAACAACCACTGTTATTTTTGATTAGTTCCACAATGTAGCAAATTGCCAACGCTAGCACTCTACGTTAATCAACGACGATATATAAAGATGATTTTCCTGGTTTTGAAGCTTATCCTATTTTTCAACATGCGGTCATTAGGGGTTTAGGAAAAGCGGCTCTGAGAAGGACATTTAATATAAGACGCACAGGCCCCCATAAATATTTAAAGTGTCTCTAAAGAAAGGGTAAGAAAGCTTTCTCAAGGGGAGTAGCTTCAGGTGGGGGCCATTTACGTCACTAGTATTATGTCCGCGTAGCATCTACATCATTGCTTTACTTAGACTCAAAATGTTTAACTTATCCAGGATGAATCGGTTTTGGCGTCTCCCTGTAAATAATTTCTGGCGGCATACGCAGGGGTCGCCTTTAACAGAAGTGGAAGATTCTATTTCTTTGCGGGTGCTGGTGCTAGCGTTGGTTATTTTGGGAATTGTGGCAACAGATATTGCCGCTGAGACTGCATTCAGTCCTTGGGCATTACCTCTGAGTGTAGTTGGTGCAATTTGGAGTTACTACCGTCGTGGTTACGCCAATATTACAGTCAAGTTCTGCATCGCTATAGGGATGTTAGTAGCACTGGGCGCTTTCTTTGGGCGGTTAGTGGGAGAATTAAATGATACGCGGTTGGGTTTAGCAGAATTATTAATACAACTCCAAGTACTACACAGCTTTGATACACCCCGCCGCAAAAACTTGGGTTATTCAATTGTTATAGGACTGATTTTAATAGGTGTGGCTGGGACATTGAGTCAGACCTTAGCCTTTGCACCGATCCTGTTGTTATTTTTAGCGATCGCTCTGCCAACTTTAGTACTAGATTACCGCTCACGCTTGGGCTTACGGCAGTTAAAAACAAAAAAGGAAATATTCCAAAAAGGAAAATTTTCAAGTTTAAATATAAAATTTTTAATTCTTAATTTTTTGCTAATTGTCAGTCTGGGACTGGCAATTTTTGCTATTTTGCCCCGTTTTCCTGGCTACCAGTTACGGACATTTCCTGTAAGTTCTCCTATCGGAGTAAAAGGAGATTTTACAGGGCGTAACATTATCAATCCTGGTTATGTCCGCCGAGGTAATGGTAATAAGGGGGGTAGTAGTGGTACGGGGCAAAACCAAACAGGCCAACCAGAAAAAGTAGATCAGGGCTTTTATTACGGTTTTAATAGCCAGATTAATCAAAATCTTCGGGGCGAGATGACACCGAAAGTTGTAATGCGGGTACGGTCGCAAACTGAGGGTTTTTGGCGAGTCCTGGGATTTGACCGTTATACAGGTAAAGGATGGGAAGTTTCTCGTAATGAAGATGTTACGACGATCAAGCGATCGCCTTGGTCTTACCAAATTTTTCTTTCCCCACCCTGGATCACTGGTAAAACCAAAGAGGTGGTACAAACTTATACAGTCGTATCAGATTTGCCCAATCTGATTCCAGCGATGGCTTATCCTAAAGAAATTTACTTTCCCACACCAATAATTGCTGTTGATAAAGAAGATGGGTTGCGATCGCCTGTGGAATTATCAGAAGACCTCACCTACACAGTAATATCTGAAGTACCATACCGCGATCGCACTTTGTTAGGACAAGCTCCGACAAAATACCCGCAGCAAATTCAAAAGTATTATCTACAAATTCCTCCTGAAATTGCTGAAAAAGTCCGGCAACGCACAGAAGAAATATTCGCTAACTACAATCGGGAGCGGGTGGCTAAGTCATTTAAAACACTCGATTCACCCTATGAGAAGGCTCTCTACTTAGCTCAGTACTTGAAGCAAAACTACTCTCTCCCGCAAAATCCGTTAGAACTGCCTTATTTGGGTGAAAAAGAAGACTTAGTAGAAGCTTTTTTGTTTAAGCACAAAGGAGGCTATCCCGACCACTTCTCAACCGTTCTCACAGTGATGCTGCGTTCGATTGGCATCCCAGCACGGTTAGTGGCGGGGTTTAGTGCAGGAGAGTTTAATCCATTTACGGGGATGTATGTTGTCCGTAATACAGATGCCTACGCGATGACAGAAGTGTATTTCCCCAAATATGGCTGGTTTGCCTTTGACCCAATTCCTAATCATCCCCTAATTCCCCCTTCAATTGAGGATACCCAAACTTTTAGCGTCCTACGTCAGTTGTGGCACTGGGTTGCTGGGTGGCTACCATCTCCAGTGACAGGTTTACTAAATAATATATTTGGGACAATATTTAGCTGGGTAACTAGGGCGATCGCTTGGTTTTTAGCTTTATTTTCTCAAGGTTGGTTCGGTGTATTAACTGGCTTAATCTTGACGACTACAGCGGCTTTCTTAGGTTGGCTGAGTTGGGGTCAGTGGCTAGAATGGCGCAACCGCCAATGGTTGAATAAATTGCCAGCAATGGAAAAACTTTATCAACAAATGCTCCAATGGACAGCCGAAAAAGGTTTGGGTAAACATCCAGCACAAACACCCCTTGAGTATGCCAAAGTATCACACCAGCATCATGCTCCGGTTATTGCTCAGGTAATAGATGAAATTTGTCAAGCCTATGTTGGCTGGCGCTATGGTGGTCATCCTCCTGACTTGAAGCGACTGCGACAAAGATGGGAAAGTTTGAAAAAGGACTTTAAATCAAGAAAACTCGTTAAAAACATAGAATAATTCATATTTGACAAAAGTTTTAGCTAAACCAATAATTAGCAAATGCTTATATAAATAATTACGCATGAAAATATTGGTTACGGGCAACCAAGGAATGATCGGTTCGGTTGTTGAAAAAGTCTTGCGTGCCGACGGATATGAAGTGATTGGCTTTGATATTATAAGTGGTCATAATATTCTGAATCCAAACGAAATCCGTTCCGCACTTCAAGGTTGTGACGCAATAGTTCATCTAGCAGCGCTACTTGGAAGCCCTGATGACACGCCAGATGAAATAATGGCAGTCAATCTTCTTGGTACTTGGCATATTTTAAGCGCGGCAGCAGAGGCAAAACTGAAACGTATCGTTTTCTTCAGCAGCGTTGATGCGTTGGGAATCTTCAAAGGTGAGCGAAAACCGGATTATCTTCCGTTGGACGATAATCACCCTTGTTATCCAGCCACTCCCTACGCTATTTCCAAGCGGCTTGGTGAAGAAATGTGCCGATATTTTACCGACAGCACAGGTATCTCAACTATTTGTCTGCGAGCGCCAGGTGTGTTTGATGAAGAGACTTACGATTTTATTATTTCCAATCGGCGAGCCAATCCCGATTTTGAATGGAACCCATTTTGGGAATATGGCGCTTTTCTCGATGTGAGAGACGCAGCCCAAGCAGCGCGGTGCGCTTTACACTGCCCCAATCCCGGTCATTTGACCTTGCTGCTATGTGCGGATGACATTTCTTCAGCACATCGAACTAGTCAAGAAATGGCTCAATCCCTACTTCCTGACGTGGAGTGGCGCGGTGGTTCCGAATATAAACGTGAACCTTATAAAGCCCTGATTAACACCCAAGTTGCGAAAGAAGTCCTCCAGTGGGTTCCGGTTCATAGATGGCGACCGTAAAGTATCCCACCAGAACAATTAGCGGGAAGAGAGTAGCAAAAATCCATAAGTTATCTTGACTGGGTAAGCGAACCTAATACCAAAGCAGAACAGCTAACGGGACTTAAACAAAAATGGCTCGCCTTTCAGATATCTGCTACAGAGCTTTGCGGTGACGTAGGGTATATCTTGTGATAGGTAATTATGTTCATTTGGCTGTAATGCGAGAAAGGCAAAATTGTCTATCGTTGCCCCAATAAAGAACGCCTCCAACATATTTTGATACTCATTGGGCAGTTGGCACACGCTTTGATAGCCATTGACGAATGATGTACGGTTTCCAGGCATTAAATGTTTGAGTGTAGAGGCAATGTCATAAAGATAATAACCGAAGCCACAACAGGAAAAGTCAATGGCTCGTGCTTCACCTGCGTGAAAGATGTAATTGTTTTCATTCAGGTCTGCGTGAATCAGACCCCAACTCTGGCGTGTTTTTTCTAGTGCTGTCATCACCTGGGCAATTCGCTGCACCACAGTCTCAAGCACAGCAAAATCAGTAATAGATATGGTGCCAGTATCTACTAGCGATCGCAGTTCCATCAGTGATATATATAGTTGCTCACAATCGTATTTTGGTCGCGTGAAGCCTATAGGCAACTCCCAAAGGCTGGCGTGCTGGTGCAACCGAGCCATAAGTTCCCCGACTCGCCAAGCTTGCGTTGGTGTAGGTTCGGTGTCGAGGGGAGAACCATCAACCCAGTTTAATAATGTACAGTTGAGCGTTTCGCTGGTGTGATCAATCGCTACAGAGGTGACGAAAGTACCGTTGAGGTTTTGCACGGGGTACGGCACAACTAAATCGGTATCTTGATGCAATGCGGTTAGCCACGCGAGTTCTGACTCAATCACGGCGTGTTGTTGCCAAATGCGATCGCGGAACTGGGCGATCGGGTGATGAATACGGAGAAGAAATGACTTGCAATTTTCAGCATCCCGCGTATCAATCCGAAACGTTAAATTTTCGCTATGGCCCAAAAACACCAATCGTGCAGCACTGACGTTGTACTGAGCCAGCACCGCTAGAGCGAGACTGTTCCAATCGATTTTGCTCTCCATCAAATTCCATACCAGATTGTGATTAAAAATAAATCTACATCAGCCGAATAGCTTGTATCAGTGGAATCTTGCCTATATCTTTGGGTAGATTTTAAGTTAATTTGGCTGATAAACTGCTAAAAAAAAGCAGACATTATTTAAAAACGAAGGCTGGCGTGAATTTAAGCGTTTTAACTCCCATTTTTGGGGATAACATGGGAATAAGTTTCTTACAAGCTTCTCACACCGCGTTTGGTGTCAGTTATTTATATGGACATTCAGCTAATCAACATTGGTTTTGGCAATATCGTGTCTGCCAGGCGAGTAGTTGCGATCGTCAGTCCGGAGTCTGCCCCGATTAAGCGGATCATTACCGATGCCCGGGACAGAGGCCAACTGATTGACGCAACTTACGGTCGCCGGACTAGGGCTGTAATTATCACTGATTCTAGCCACGTAATTCTGTCAGCGATTCAGCCGGAAACGGTAGCGAATCGCTTCGTAATTTCCCGCGATCATCAGACTGTAGATAATTAATTAAGAATGGTTTAGTAGCCTCACTCTATTTGCACCGTATCAGCAGTACCATGTGAATTAGACAAGTTTTCTGTCACCCGTGCTACAAATTCCTTAGTCAACAGTGGTCTTGGTAACGAACACAAGACTAGTAGCTAATGAATAATATTTATTGATTAATTCACAGATTGAACGGATGATGCAAGTTTTACCTATTGAGAGTGGTGCTACCAAAGAATACCCGCCCAGTGGCAGGCTAATTGTTTTGACTGGCCCTAGTGGGGTTGGAAAAGGCACTTTAATGCGATCGCTCCTACAGCGTCATCCAGAGCTATATTATTCTATATCCGTGACGACTCGTTCTCCCCGTCCAGGGGAAATTGATGGCAAAAATTATCACTTTATCAGCCGCAGTAAGTTTGAGCAATTGATTGCTCAAAGCGAATTACTAGAATGGGCGGAATTTGCTGGAAACTATTACGGCACTCCCCGTGAAGCTGTGCTTAACCAAATTCGCTCTGGCAAGTTGGTAGTGCTGGAAATTGAGTTAGAAGGAGCAAGACAAATTCGTGCTTCTTTCCCCAGTGCCCTCAGCATTTTTATTTTGCCACCTTCCTTTAATGAATTGGAAAAACGGATACGTGGTCGCGCACAGGATTCGGAAGAAGCGATCGCCCGGCGTCTGCGCTGTGCTCAAGAAGAAATTAAAGCCGCAGATGAATTTGATATTCAAATCGTTAATGACGATTTTGAAACTGCTCTAAAAGACATTGAAGCGGCTTTGTTTGGATAATTTTGCGCCCTTAACAACACGCTCATTTTTAGTAATAATTAAAAAAGGACACAAAGGAAAAACTTTGTGTCCTTTGTCATTTGTCATTTGTTAGTCGATATTTATTCACTACTAACTACTAACTGCTGACTAATGATTAATGACTAAATTAACCCGCTAAACCTTGAATTAGTCCTAAGTTACTAGTCAAAAAGTAAGCAACAACTGCACCACCGATACCACCAATTAAGAAAGAACTGGTAAAGTTATTCCAGCTTTCCTTGGAGTTAAAAGCATCGGCTGGAGGGTTTGGTACGGTAACACTGGCGAGTGCTTTAGGAGGATTGCTACTCGCATACAACGATAGACAGGCAGTGAGAAGAACTACCAAACCTATGCTTGCCAGTAATCCCGCTAAATTAGCATTAGCTGTATCACGCAGGGGGCCCAATTTAGCAAAAGGGCCAAATAGCAAGTAACCATGAGCCATACCAACTTCTAGCCCTCTTCTGGAAGGAGTAATACCTGGGCGGTAAGCGGGCAAGTTATTAATGAACCACTTGCTTAAGGGAGAAGCATTAATTGGGGTTTCTAGATTGCCCTGCTGCGGATCACGTCCTGCGGGAAAAACAACCTCACGATTTCTCGGATCGCTGGGGAGATTTTTTGATGCATCTACTGCTTGCGCCATATTTTTTATGTTCGCCTCTAAATTAGAATGGTGGCATTTTTATATTAATAATAATTGTAGCTAAAGATGTTTTTTAACTCATAAGTTTAGAAAAATTAATTTAGCTGTTTTCAAAAGTCTGAAACTCGCAAGCTGTAAACAGCATTACGAGTTTCATTAAACTGTTTTCACTGCTTATTTGAGTGATAATTTCACCTAAATAAGACAATTTACCCAACTAAACAATTTTAGGTACAAGACAACACATTCAACTTTTTTTCATCCCACTTTTCACTTATGGCAGCGGGTGAAAAAGTAGGTCAGGAAAAAAGCGGTTGAATTCAATCAAGATACCTGCTGTGATTGTCAGCCATATAGTAGCTGCCACTGGCGCTGTGGAAATAAATTTAATCAAATAGGATGATTGATCGCCTTTGTCCGCCATGAATTTAGTCTCCAAAACAAGTGAATTAGTTAAGCTGAATTAACGGGGAGAAATAGGGATTTCTGTATCCTTGGCTGTTAGTTTCCCAGAGAGCAATTCTTGGATAGCTGCTGCTGGCCAAGCGAAGCCTGTAGCCATGATTGGTAGTGCTAAGCCAAGATCGATTTGGATCTCTTTTTGTTCGGTATCTGATTCTTTTTTGACTGCTTGCAGATAGGCACGTCCTACCCAACCAATCCAACCAGCAATATAGAGAAAGAGAATGCTGGGAATTAGAAAATCTCCAGCACGATCAAGACGACCATCAACAATCAAATGGGGATAACCTTCAGGGCCACATAGAGCCTGAGAATAACGCTCAAACCGCTTTCTCCCAGATTCAGGGTCAGCGGTGGTATTACGGGCATTTGCTGCTAGCTGTTGAAATGCGGGAGAGTCTTTACAAGGTACAAGGTCAGCCCCCAGAGCTTTTGCTGGAGGGGCAAAATTGAACCAAAGACAAATCGCTAAAATCAAAGCAAACAATCGTCGCATGGAGTTGTTTCCTTTTATTACAAAACAAAAAGTTTTTTGTACAAAACGAAGCGGCTTGTACAGTCTTTATTTGCATAACTAGCATGTCATCATACTCTTGGGTGGGAACCGAGTAAAGTTTAAGTAAATAAAAGTTAAAGCTTCTCAAACAATTCCTTGTCGAGTTCCGAATGCTGAAGCGCGGTAGCAGGGCGTTTAGCTCGTGCTGAGTAGGGAATTGTTGTAGGTTAGTAGAGAAGCAACATTTTGTCTCTACCACTCAGGACTCATAACTCAGCAATCTTAATGGCAACCGTTTTAGCAATAGAAACTAGTTGTGATGAAACTGCCGTCGCAATTGTTAACAATCGTCAAGTTTGCAGTAGTATCGTAGCCTCACAAATCCCAGTCCATCAGCCGTATGGTGGGGTAGTGCCGGAAGTAGCTTCTCGCGAGCACTTGGCAACGATAAATGAGGCGATCGCTCAAGCTTTCGAGCAAGCAGAACTAGACTGGGAGAAAATTGACGGGATTGCCGCTACTTGTGCCCCTGGACTCGTAGGAGCGCTTCTGGTGGGATTAACTGCTGCCAAAACCCTGGCGATGGTACACAACAAACCATTTTTGGGCGTCCATCACCTTGAAGGTCATATTTACGCAACTTACTTGAGCGAGCCAAGTTTAAATCCCCCTTTCTTGAGTTTATTAGTTTCTGGGGGACATACAAGCTTGATTTATGTCAGAGATTGTGGTAACTACGAAACACTGGGCGAAACCCGTGATGATGCTGCGGGTGAAGCCTTTGATAAAGTGGCGCGATTGTTAAAGCTGGGTTATCCCGGTGGGCCGGTCATTGACAAGTTGGCACAAGCAGGGAATCCTCAAGCCTTTACCTTACCAGAAGGAAAAGTTTCCTTACCTGGCGGGGGGTATCATCGTTACGATGCGAGTTTTAGTGGGTTAAAGACGGCGGTACTGCGTTTAGTGCAGCAGTTAGAGAAAGATAGTGAGCAAGTGCCAGTGGCAGACGTAGCAGCTAGCTTTCAGGAAACTGTAGCGCGATCGCTAACCAAAAGAGCGATCGCTTGTGCTCTTGATTATGGTCTAGACACAATTTCTGTTGGTGGCGGTGTAGCGGCTAACAGCGGTCTGAGAAAGAACCTACAAGCCGCATCTGCTGAACATAACCTGCGTGTGCTATTCCCTCCCCTCAAATTCTGTACTGATAATGCTGCCATGATTGGCTGTGCGGCTGCTGACCATATATCTCATGGTCATAAATCGCCTCTCACCCTAGGTGTTGAGTCTAGGTTAGCGCTTACTCAAGTAATGAAATTATATCAAATTATTTAATAGTCATTTGTCATTTGTTCAAAGCTCTTGACTCTTGACTAATGACTCTTGACTATTGCTTGGATGTGCTCTACAACTGCATCCGGCTGTTCTAACATAGCCAGGTGTCCGCACTCAGGAATTTCGATGACATTATCACCACAGTATTGGAACAGTCGATGAAAGCTAGCTAGATGGCGCACATACTTGGGTTCCATAACTTTGTCTTCAGCACCAGCCAAAAAATAAACTGGTTGCTTAAGTTGCGATACTAGTTGGGGTAAGCGGTTAATTTCTTCTTCAGTTGTGGAGTCTAGCAGTGTTCCTAGAGCAGCTTCCGGGTCAGCCACAACGAAATCAATCACCCTCTGACGCGCCCAATAGCGCTCTAAGGGACGTGCCACACTCGCTCTGGTAAATAGTAAATCAATCAAAGGCATCTGGGATAACCAGCGCGGGCGCACTTGCAAAAATTTCTGACCTGCCGAGCGAAATTGCTCAAAAGCTTCTTTAAGATAAATACCACCACCTGCATTAATACAGATAACTCCCTTAACACACTCAGGCATTTGAGCAGCTCCCCAAAGGGCGATCGTGCCTCCTAAAGAGTGACCAATTAGCCAAGCACTGGTAATATTCATCTGTTGCAAGAGGACTGTTAAATCCTGAGCATAGGCAGCAGGAGTATAAAGAGAATCGAAAGTTGAGCCAACCACACTACTGGAAATAGAGTTTAGGCTCACAGAAGTTGGTATTTGACTAAAATCGGTTTTTGCGTGAGATTGGGACTCACCAAAACCCCGCAAATCATAAGATAGGCACTGCAAATCGGCTGATAAACGAGAAATCACAGGTTGCCAGTATCCACGGCTATTGAGCCAACCGTGGATAAACACTAAAGTATGGAAGCAGGAAGACGTGGGAGCTGTAAGCTCGTATGCGTGTGGAACGCCCAAGATTTCGATGTTTGCCATACTTTTATCGTACCCTTAAGGGCGAGTGCGACTAAATATGGAATTAGAGAAGCAAATTAAAAATTTGGAATTTTAATTGCATGTTTATTAGACCTGCCTTGAAAATAGAGGCTAAAACAACGCAGAATCGTGACAACATCATTTTCATTGTTCCTTGTGAGCGTCGCTCATGGGGGCTCTTGCAAAAGTCCGAAAATTATGAGTGTCATTCTGACCAGAACGTAGTAGAGGGAAGAATCTCCGAGATGTTTCGCTCTGTTCAACATGACAATTTAAGCATTTATGCAAGATGTTTATTGACCTAGCAACCTCTGTCGCACCCCTTCAGCAATTTTGTGACCCAGATATTCAGGAATTAGGCTTTCATTTGGCCCCAACAAGTAGAGAATTAGACGTGTACGTCCGCGCCAAACCAACAAATTGGCATTGACTACCAGCAGGTCTTCCTGCCAGATGGCGTACATTACTTTATAGAATAATCCTGGTTGATTATCGGCTTCAATAACTAAAGCAGGAAGATGAAAGACTGGATCGACGTAAAACTCTGTTTGTACCTGCTCTAAGCCAGTGTCAAGGTTGAATTCAACCGCTAGCATCTCTTCTACCTCAAACCGCCCTCCTAGAGCCTCGCGAATGGCGCGGCAGACATTTTCTGCGGTTTTATCGGTCAGCGCTTTGCTGCCACGAGATACCAGCAGCTTGATAAAAACTAACATTGGTGGTCGGATCTGACCGTATAGACTTAAGCCGTGGATAGTCAACCCATAAGCTGCCAGCACACCAAAAATATCGCTGAGGAGAAAAGACTGGTTACGGTAGGCAAAATGCAGGGCACTCTTGCTACCTTCCGGTTTCAGTTCTATAACAGCGCGTCTAGTTTTATAGAGACGGTAGGCTAGCCGCAAATTTTGTAGTTGAATCTCACTGCTGACAAATTGCTCATAAAACTGGGGAAACGCTCGGTTAAAGCGCTTTAGGAGTTCCAGTGTCGAGGATTTTAAACCAGAAGCCATTGTTAGGTGTAAGACTCGCTTGCTTTCATGTCATTAGGGAACTAGGAAACTGGGAGCACCCTCTGGAAATTAAGGGGCAATAAATAACATTGACTGGGGACTATGTAATATCGTTTCACTTTGAGGTTGTCCAATCCCTAATTTCCAATCCTCAATACCTCTACTTATGTACAATTCACTCTCATATCCTCCCTTTTGGTGAATTTCTCCTAGGCTTTACAACAAAATGCTAAAGTTGAAAATGATTGGTGTGAAACACGCTCAAACTAGCTGTTACCATTGCAAATCCCGAAAATAACCGAAAAACTTTGAGTATTAGGGGTAAAAATGGCAGTAGCTATGTTAAGCGGAAATCAACACTCTTGAGAGTGGAAACCAATTCAGTTATACTACCCGAACCGCGTTGGCATGGGTTTTTGGAAAACTTGGTTTAGTACTCCTGAGTCTGTAGCGACAACTAGGACAACCTCCTTTGAAGAACATACAGCGGAAACTGTGGGCAACAGCCATAATAGCGTTGGCGAAGCCTCTCCAAAGGAGACTCGCATCGTCTTCAGCACGGAGCGAGACATTGACCTGTATGAACTAGAAGAACTTTGTGATGCAGTTGGTTGGTCGCGTCGTCCTCTAAGAAAAGTAAAAAAAGCCATTGAGCATAGTTTTCTCGTAGCCTCGATGTGGCAAGTGCGAGGAAACCAAAGGCGGCTCATTGGTTTTGCCCGTGCTACCTCGGATCATGCGTTTAATGCCACTATTTGGGATGTGGTAGTTCACCCAGACTTTCAAAATCAAGGACTGGGAAAAGCACTGATGAAATACGTACTCAAGAAACTCAGAAGTGAAGAGATTAGCAATGTGACTCTCTTCGCTGACCCTCATGTCGTAGATTTTTACCGAACGATGGGGTTTATGGCTGATCCAGAAGGGATCAAAGGTATGTTTTGGTATCCTCACTGATGCCCGGACTAAATGAAACAGCTTGCGCTAAGAAAATCAGCTATGATAGAAAAAATCTATATTTAGTGTGGCTCGGAGAAGCTCAATCAACACATAAGTAGGTATTATGTCTTGTAGAGCTTAAATCAGCTTAAGATTTTTATTAATGTAAAGATAAAATTAACTATCGTCTTTACAAAGAATAAAAAGTGTAAGCAATAAGCCGCTTCATCTGATATAATTACGGTGAAGCTTGATTTTTTTGGTGACAAGCCAAAACTAAATCATTATAATGTAGATTGATATAGACGGGATGTAGCGCAGCTTGGTAGCGCGCCTGCTTTGGGAGCAGGATGCCGCAGGTTCAAATCCTGTCATCCCGATTTTACTGTCATCCCGATTTTATATGATATTCAGTTAATAAACCCTAGATACATTAGTAAATCTGGGGTTTATTAATATATAGAATAAAAAAATCAAAATTTACTCTGTTTTAATTAAAGATTGACTAGAGGTTTTATTGCTAAAATGTGCATTTAAATTGCTTAGTTTCCCGGAAAAGACAAATTTTGCTTTGCTACTATTATGCCGAATCTTAAAGACTAACAGGTACGTTAGATGGCTAAGGAGTAAATTACTTCTAAAATCGCGTTTTGTATAAATTCGAGCACATATTAAACTAACGGCAGGTGGAACGATAAATTAAGAAATGGCGTCACATGTATTAGAGAAAGGCAATAAAATGGCATTCATCACATTCAGGATTACAGAAATTTTTCACTGCTTGAGAAGACATATAATAGGCATCCATAGCATTTTGCAGTGAATAGCAAGGTGAAAAAAAAGGAAAACACAACTTTAGTACAGTCAATTTTTTGACTATTGGCAGTTAACAGTCAACAACTATCATGAGTTTTTTACAACTCAAGTGGATTGCTATATAACTAAAACAAGTTAGTGTTGTGCAAATCCAACCATTTATCTAACGTAATTGAACTATTGATACGAGGAGTAGTTATGAAATCATTGGTTCGCTGGGGCGCGACATGGGGTTTAATCGGTAGTACTTTACTGGGAACAGTACTTGGCGCAAGTGTGCCAGTACTGGCATTGTCAGAACAACAAATAAAAGAGAAATTAGACTCCGTACCTGTTTACTTGATTACTAACGACAAAGGTTTACCACTAAGTCGTGCGTTGCCTGAAGGTCAAAATGGGCAAAAAGGTGGTGGTTCGGTGACAGGCGTTTATATGAGTCGGCAGGAAGCCCAGACTTTTATCAACGAACTAAAGAATGCAAAAGGCAAAGACCCCAAAATGGACGAAATGGTGAAAAACTTACAAGTAACACCAGTGCCGATGGGAGTGATATATCAGCAATTGCAACAAACCAAAAACCAACCAAACCGTCTTTTGTTTGCTTTTAAACCTGTCGAGCAAGAAATTAAGGGAGCAATGGAGTTGCTGCGCCAAAGTGGGCAACAGGTAACTCAGTTTAAGAGTGTGCCTGTTTTTGCTGTCAGATTTGCACCAGATAAAGGATATGTACCCATTAAACTGACAGCTGATAATCAGCAACTTATTCCTCTATTCTTGAGTAAGCAAGACGCACAAGGTTTATTGAACCAAGTGAAGTCAAAGAATCCTAAGGCTGATATTCAAGTAATAGACGTAGATGGGGTTATTAAAACTTTACAAGATAAAAATGATCCTTGGTTGAATCAAGTTGTCCTAGTGCCGTCTCCAGAATCTAGAGAATATATCAAGACGCTGCCTAGGAATAACAACACACCTAATACCCCTGCTGCTCCCAATCGAAACAATTCACAGCCTGCAAAGCCTCCGCAACGTTAAGAGATGGCAAAGCAGCCAAAAGTAGTTTCTGGTTTACAACTTTGGCAGTGGCGTTATGAGGCAATCCAAGCGGCGATCGCCTCTAATGTTCCACCAGCAGAAGTGGATTGGCTTCTGCAA
Organism: Nostoc sp. MG11; assembly: GCF_014904695.1. Taxonomy (GTDB): domain Bacteria; phylum Cyanobacteriota; class Cyanobacteriia; order Cyanobacteriales; family Nostocaceae; genus Komarekiella. Next base: position 383,466 of record NZ_JACXXN010000001.1, read on the forward strand.
GAAATAGCCGGGTTAGATAGTTTAGCGCTGCGTTTGGAGTCTTTCAAAAACTGGCCTCAGATTCAAATGGAGCAGCCTCTAGAAGAGTTAGAGCAACTTTGGCAGAGGCGATTAGATGACCGCTTACCAGTGCAGTACATTGCGAGAGTCACACCTTGGCGACAGTTTAAGATCGCGGTATCGAATGCAGTTTTGATTCCCAGACCAGAAACAGAGTGCTTAATTGATCTAGCTGTAGCGGCTGCTAGCAGTATGTCAGGACACTGGGCAGATTTGGGTACTGGAAGTGGCGCGATCGCTCTAGGACTAGCAGATGTCTTACCAGCAACAATTCACGCCGTTGATTACAGTCCAGAAGCTTTGGCGATCGCGCAAACCAACGCCGATAATTTGGGTTTCGCTGACCGAATTCGATTTTATCAAGGTTGCTGGTGGGAGCCACTAGAATTCCTCAAAGGTGAGTTTAGTGGTATGGTGTCAAACCCGCCTTATATCCCCACCAGTATCTTGCCTACTTTGCAACCGGAAGTCGTCAACCATGAACCACGTTTAGCTTTGAATGGTGGCGCTGACGGTTTAGATTGCATCCGCCATTTGATAGAAATATCTCCCATTTATTTGCAACCTGGTGGTGTGTGGCTGATTGAGATGATGGCAGGACAAGCGGATGCAGTACGAGAACTTCTGCAAAATCAAGGTAGTTATTGCAATATTCAAATTCACGCTGATTTAGCTGGAATTGAACGCTTTGCCCTTGCCTATATTAGTGCTAAGCAATAAGTGTAAAGTTATGAGCTGAGAAGTAGTGGTTAACTTCTGATTCCTGACTGCTAAATTCGTAAAGATGACCCAAGTTTCTCTAGAAACCCTAATAGCTGGCGCACGTGCTGGTCTCTTAGTGAGCTTTCCCACGGATACCGTTCCTGCACTAGCAGCTATACCAGAAATGGCAGAATTAATTTTTGCGGCTAAGCAACGTAGTCAGGACAAACCTTTGATATTGATGGCAGCTAGTGCTGAGGATTTGTGGCCTTATGTCAAAGGGAGTGAAGATGAGTATAAGATTTGGCAAGAAATAGTAGATAAATATTGGCCGGGAGCATTGACCTTGGTCTTATCGGCAAGTGAGCGCGTGCCAAAAGTTATGAACCTCATTGACCCAACGACAATTGGCATTAGAGTACCAAAAAGTGCGATCGCCCAAACTATTTTGAAGGAAACAGGCCCTCTTGCAACCACTAGCGCTAATTTGTCCGGTCAGCCGCCTTTAAAGACGATGGCAGAAATTGAGGCTACATTCTCCCAAGTTCTCGTCGCAACTACAGAATGCCAAGACGAAATGCCTGGGATTGGTGTACCTTCCACCGTTGCTAAATGGACAGGGATAGATTGGCAAATTTTGCGCCAAGGTGCAATCAAGTTAGATTTTGCGACTGGGAACTAGCAATAGATAGCTATAATGTTGTTTTCCTCATTTTGGTCTGACATCTTATAGCTAAATTTCGTGAGTAACTTAGCCGACTCCTAGAAGACTCTGTTGGATTGATTAACAACGGGGAAATCCGGAACTTTATTTTGCGCTGTTGTGGTCAATTAACAAGTTGAAAATTGGCAAATTATGAATTGGAGCAACTGGATATACCTAGGAGTAGGACTAGGACTGGGGTTGGGTTTTCGTTGGTTATTTGCACGATTATCAAACGTCTCTAGCTCATTCCCCGTAGCGCCATTAGATCAACAGCATGTGCCATTAATCCAGCAGCAAATTCAGCAAACGCAGCTGGCGTACCAAATGGCAAGGGAAATGAGCCAGTTTAAAGCTGGCTTTTTGGCGCGGACTACTCATGAATTGCGATCGCCTCTCAATGGTCTAATTGGCTTACATCAATTAATTTTGTCAGATCTGTGTGAAGACCCAGCGGAAGAACGAGAATTCATTGCCCAAGCTCACGAGCGGACGCTAAAATTGCTCAAGCTGATGGATGAAATTCTGAGCGTTGCTAGAACTGAACATGGTACTAATAAATTGGATATTCAACCCAGATCGTTAGCCCAAGTTTTGGAGGAGGTTTATGACTTAACTTATATGCTGGCAGCAAATCGTAATTTTTCTTTACAAATGTTGCCCGCAGATCCAGAAATTTATGTTTTGGCAGATCACCGTTGGCTCCGCCAAGTATTGATAAATTTAGTAGACACTGCTATTTCTCAGATGGAAGAAGGCAGTATTAATATTTCAAGTAACATCATACCTACAAGTAATTTGGCTCACATTTGGTTAGATGTGCCAACTCATGCTATGCCCTGGAGTGAATCAATTGATTTGATTAAGTCTGAAGACAAGTTACCTCAGACTGACCAAGATAATACCAGTCTTTCTCCAGGAATGAAGCTATTACTCAATCAAACTTTGGTGGAAGTTATGGGAGGAAAGTTAGAAATCTTGCCTTCTGCAATTGCTAAGGAAGCAGGTCAGCAGCTTATTAGATTACAAGTATCTATCCCTCTAGTGATTTCTGAAGCTGTTCTGTAGCAGGAAGGGTATCAAGGTTAGCTTGGCTGCATAACACCATCGTGGTGGTGGTGTTGGGCTGGAAACCAATTTTTTCGTAGAACTCCTGTTGGTGAGTAGTCATCAGGTATACACGCTCAACCCACTTCATACGGGGATGACTCAGAACTGTTTGTACTAAATTACTTCCTATTCCACTACCACGATATTCTGGATAAATGACAACATCCCAAATCGTGGCGCGATATATGCCATCGGAAGTAGCCCTGGCAAAACCAATGAGTCGATTTTCATCCGAGACAGAAATTACTGGGTCACTATTGGCAATGACTATACCTAAATCCTCGATACTGCGCCCTTTTGCCCAGAAAGCTGAAACGTTTAATAGTTCTTGGAGTTGGTAAAGATCAATTTCAGACTTGCGATCGCTAAATTGGATTTGAGGAAAGTTCATGTACAGCACCTAATGGCAATATCTTGGTGATTGTTAAGTCATATTTTGCTATAAAGCGCTGAATATTTATCTACAAACAACTATTTGAAATTTCATTATCTATTCAGATATTTAATGACAAACCCACTTCCATAAAGGATGAGTTGCTCCCTGCTGGCGTATCTGAAAAACTTGTTTTTCTAAACGTTGCTTTTCTTGTTGTGGTAGTCCCAGTAAGATATTCCGACTTTGCCAAACTAAAACAGCAACGGTCATCCCAATACAAAAGCCTAGACCTAGGGTAGACAGTGGATGATAAAAGAGTCCATATCGCACCGCCACCCAGGTAAAGTATTGTTGCCAGAGAGCAATTTCTGTACGTAGATCCCACAAGCAAATAGGTGCAATGGTGAGCCACAAGCAGCTAACAAATAGCCACCTGCCATATACTGTCAACCGATGTAACCTTTGCACCTGTTGAGTAAAAGCTGGGTCAGTTATTGAAGGGTGTTCGGATTGATCCATAGGCTATGGAGAGATGGAGAGTGGAGAAGCAGAGGGGTGGAGGAGCAAGGGAGCACAAGGTAAATAAATACTGACTCTTAACCCTTGACAAATGACCAATGACTAATAACAAATGACAAACAACTAATTACTCGCAGATGTATCAATCGACTCAGTATTAGCTACCGCCTGAGATTGACCACTACGCTCTCGCCACAAAGTCAGAAGAGTACTGGCGATGAAAATACTTGAATAAGCTCCCGCAGTGAAACCAATAATTAGAGCTAAGGCAAAGTTTTTTAGTGTTTCGCCGCCAAACAGAAAGATAGCAAACAATGACAGCATTGTGGTAAAAGTCGTATTGATAGACCTTGCTAGGGTTTGGTTGACAGCATCATCTACAATTTCAGCAATTGGTCGATTAGGATTTATTTGCAACGTCTCACGAATGCGATCGTAAATCACCACAGTATCGTTAACTGAGAAACCTGTAATTGTTAGCAGAGCAACGATGAAGAGGCTATCTACTTCAGTACCCAGTACTAAACCCAGAATCGAAAAAATTCCTGCCGTAATCACGACATCATGAAATAGCGCAACGATCGCAAACACAGCATAATCCAGCTGGAACCGGAAGCTCAAGTAAATAATGATGCCTGCGAAAGAAACTATTAGAGCGATGATTCCAGATCTAAACAGTTCTGCCCCCAGAGTCGGGCCAACTGTGTCAAGTTGGTTTTTTTGCTCGTCAAAAGAGCCGACTTTTTCGCTTAAAGCTTTTTGCAAGTTGGTACGCTGTTCGCGATCCAAGTTTTTTGTCCGAATTAATATGCCATTTTCTGCGCCTGTCTCTCTGTCAGCAACAATTTGGATGCTGCTGTCACCCAGACCCTCTGTTTTAGCTACTTCCCGGACGACATTGATATCAATCGGCTGATCGCAGTTACCAGGTTTGGTACAATCCCGTTCAAACTGCAATCGTGTACCGCCGACAAAATCTAAACTAGGGCGTAGGGGGGCGCGAATACTTGGATTTTGCCAAGAAATCACCATTGAGATGATACCAGCAAGCATAATCGCACAAGAAATAGCCCACCAAAGCGATCGCGATTTGTTAATACTCAATTTCATCGCGCCACCTCTGCCTTATTTGATGCTGCTGGCAAGTTTGGACAGAAAAGTTCTGGTTTCCGCAGTGCGGGAATTGTATATGCTAAAAACATGAAGGTGCGACTACAGGTAATTGCTGTAAACATACTCACTGCTACGCCTAGAGCTAAAGTTAGAGCAAAGCCTTTCACCAAACCAGCCCCTAGCCAGAATAGTGCGGCACAGGCAATGACTGTGGTAACGTTGCCGTCTAAGATACTAGAAAAGGCACGGTAAAAGCCAGATTCTATAGAACGATATAGGGATTTGCCTGCTTGCAATTCCTCCCGCGTCCGCTCAAAAATTAGCACATTTGCATCCACCGCCATCCCAATACTGAGGATAAAACCGGCAATTCCCGGTAGGGTTAAGGTGACACCCAATAAAGCAAAGGTAGCCCAGGTCAGCAGAGAGTAGATTAATAGTGATACATCAGCAATCAGTCCTGGTAGTCTATAGTACACCACCATAAATATTAATACTAAAGTCAGACCACCGATACCCGCATAGATACTACTAATAATACTGTCTTTACCCAAGGTTGCCCCAACAGTGCGGATCTCTGCGATTTCTACTGGTACGGGTAATGCCCCACCACGTAACTGCACGCCTAAGTCGTTGGCTTCTTGGGCTGTAAACCTGCCTGTAATCACCGCAGAACCACCAGTGATACCAGTGGCAGCAAATTCTGGGCCAACGGTAGGAGCGCTAATCAGTTCATTATCTAGAAAAACACCGATGCTCCGCCCAGTACCGGCGAGACTTTTAGTCAATTGGGCAAACAGTTCACCACCATTTTGGTTGAAGCGAATGGCAACATTCCAATTGCTGCCTTGAGAAGTGGGTTCACCGTAGGCATCCTGGAGGTATTTGCCAATTAGTGGCGGGTTGGTGCTTTCAAACAATTCAGCGATCGCTTGATTATTTTTCTGTAAATCTTCTTGATTTTTAGCAATAGCTGCTTTGTCGTTGCTCTTTCGCAACTCCTCTTGCTTTACCTTCAATTCGGCTCGTGATGTCTGGAAAGCAAACAGTTGGGTTTCGGTTCCAGCCTTTTGTGTACGGAACTCTAACTGTGCCGTACCTCCCAATACTCGTTCGGCTTGCTCTGGATCATTGACCCCTGGTAACTGCACTAATATCTTGTCTGCGCCAACTGTTTGAATCACTGGCTCAGAAACACCAAGACCATTAATCCGACCTTCGATAACTTTCTTCACACCTTCCAATTCTCGTTCGGTGATTTGGGGAATTTCCGCTGATGGTTTCACCTGAATTGTTAGCTGTGAACCTCCTCGCAAGTCAAGCCCCAAAGGTATGGGAATTGTGGCAATCACCGCAATAGCGGCGATTACCAAGACTAAAATCAAGACTAATAGCGATCGCTGTCTTTGCATACCATAACTCGCAACTGACAAAGGCTATAATAGCGCTCTTTTATCGAGTTATGAGTATGAGTTAGGACATGGGGAAAAGGGAAAGGGGTAAGGGGGAAAGGGAAAACCATTCCCTTACCCTTTACCCTTTAACCTTTCCCCCTCTTAAGAGTCCCCAATACCTAGACTCGCTGAGCTACCATTTTTTCTACAGCTTCGACTATTTGCTCTGGTTGGACAATTGTCAATCGCTCCAGATTACCGTTGTAAGGCGTAGGAATGTCTTGGGAAGAAAGCCGCAACACTGGCGCATCTAATTCATCAAACAAGCGGTCATTGATTGAGGCAATAACTTCTGCTCCAATACCCGCGGTTCGCATGGACTCTTCCACAACAATCACTCGATGGGTTTTCCGTATGGATGCGCCGATTGTATCAAAATCTAACGGCTTGAGTGATATTAGATCAATAACTTCAGGGTCATAACCTTCTTTTTCTAAAGTTTTTACTGCTTGCATCACATGATGCCGCATTCGAGAATAAGTGATAATTGTGACATCTTTTCCTTGACGCACAACTTCTGCTTTATTCAAGGGCAACAGGTATTCTTCTTCTGGCAAGTCTTCTTTCAAGTTGTAAAGCAGAACGTGTTCAAAGAACAACACTGGATTATCATCGCGGATAGCAGATTTTAGTAATCCTTTGGCGTTTCTTGGTGTGGAGCAGGCGACTATCTTCAACCCTGGTACGGCTTGGAAGTAGGTTTCTAGTCGTTGAGAATGTTCTGCTCCTAGCTGCCGTCCTACACCACCAGGGCCGCGAATTACCATAGGAATTTTAAAGTTACCGCCAGAAGTGTAGCGCAACATCCCAGCATTGTTGGATATTTGGTTGAAGGCTAGGAGTAAAAAGCCCATATTCATGCCTTCGATTATGGGTCGTAACCCAGTCATCGCTGCTCCCACTGCCATGCCAGTAAAGCTATTTTCGGCGATGGGGGTGTCTAGAATTCGGAGTTCGCCATACTTTTGGTACAGGTCTTTGGTAACTTTGTAAGAACCGCCGTAGTGTCCTACGTCTTCACCGAGAACAAAGACACTGGAGTCACGCGCCATTTCTTCATCAATGGCTTCCCGTAAGGCGTTGAAAAATAGTGTTTCTGCCATTTAGACCTTTAGTACGATTATGGTTTTAGAATTTTATCGTGCCGTTTTGGTAAATACCGTGAGCGATCGCACTAGTTAGAGATTAGATTGTTTGAACTAATCGCTCCAACTACAGAGGATAAAAAGTAAAAGATAAAAAGATTCTGCCTTTTTGATTCCTCCGCTCTCTGATTGCTATTTTGCCTCTAGGCAGGAAGTAATTATCGAGATAACTATACCAAAGCTGTTCCCAAAACCCTAAATAAGCGTAAATATACTGTAAATTATGCACTGACAATGTATTAGAAAGATGGGGCAACTTTGCTAGTTTGAGCAGCTTCGTACAGGAAAAATTTTGTCACAAAGAGATGCTGATACAGTAATAATTAAGACTAATCAACAATAATTTGGAAAATTACTTTCCAGTACATTAGTATTAATTATTTGGTCAATTATCCTAAAATAACCGCACTGGAGCAAGCGAGAGGATAAGTTAGATTTTATAGCTTTTCTGAAGTCTCGACACAAAATAAGATACTTACTAAACTCCATTTAGCATGTAATCAGGTACAAACTGGTGAATCAGTGACGTGAGATACCTGATTATCAGGAAAGCGTTTCGGTCTTCCTGGTTTGCGTTTATGCCGCTGATTGATTGACTTTTCACTTGCCGCTGCCAATTCTTCAGGTGTGCATTTGAACAAACGCAAAGCATCTAAATATTTTTTTGGCGTCATTGTCGGTTCAGTACGCCCAGCCTCCCAGTTGCGAACACTAGTTTCACTGATTGCAAGCCTGAAGGCAACCTCTGCACGGCTAAGCCCCGCACGCTCTCTCAAGACTTGCATATCCATAATTTAATGCTCCCCTTGAAAATCAAGAATATTCTAAATCGATCAACTCAACATTAAATACCAATTTGAGAAAAATTTATTAACTATCTTCATTTTATAAGCGATCGCTTCCCACTCTGGCAAACGAGGCAAACCTCTACTTGCGTGCTATCACTGAGACAATCAGCACAAAATTAATATTTTAAATATAGCGCCATAACTGAAGTGAGGACAGAGTAAGAAATCTGTTGCAAGTAGATTAGTATAATTAAACATAAAATAAAATCCTAGTTCGTAGTGAGCGATTCATCGCTCAAAACAAGAATTATCAGGACTAAAGTCCTTACTACAAACTTTAATTATTTTATTTGATTGATAGCAAAATACACCTCAAAGACAAATCTGCAAAATCCCCTGGTAAATCTCTGTACTGAGTATTCAATTCAGCAATGCGCGAAAAGTCTTGAGGTAATAATTGCTCACACTCGTAGAGTTGTTTCGCAACGTCTAGAAGAAACTCGTTTTGTGTGCGCCAATCAAAGTTGAGTAACCACACCACTTCTGCAATACAAATGGGCGTAGTTACTAGCCTAGAAGTACAGTTCTCAAAGAAGCGACGCACCTGTTGGTGATACTGATCTCTGGCGCTATAGTACGCAAACAAAAACCCGCTATCCGCGAGTATAAGCGGATAGTAGGTCATGGGTGGCGCTTGTTGAGATATTGAGCGATCGCTTTCTTGCGGTTCGAGCGTTCAGATAGTTCGCTGGCTGCATCTTGCAGGAGATGTTCAGGGTGTCTACCCCGCCTCTCAACTAAAGTTTTATCCGCTTGCAAGGTTAGCCAGCGTTCAGCAATTAAGCGTCGGATCAACTCACTCTTGTCTGTTTGTTCGTGAGCCAAGATCTCGGCTAGCCGACATTCCGTTTCTTCGTCCAGCCTGACACTGAGCATGAATTTTGTCATACCTGTATTGCACGTGTGACTAGTAGAACGCGGATTAATTAAATTTTGAATTTAGCAACAGCCAAAGCCAAAATACAAACAATCTCACGCCCAGACACCAAAACACAAAAAACTCTGCGCTTCCGCGTCTCTGCGTGAGATTTACCACAAAATTAGTATTCAAGATGACTAGTTTACCGCAACCATCGCGCTGCATCTTTAGCATGGTAGGTCAAAATCAAGTCGGCGCCAGCGCGTTTAAACCCAGTTAAAGTTTCCATAACCACACGCTCCTCATCAATCCAACCATTGAGAGCCGCAGCTTTAACCATCGAATACTCGCCAGAAACATTGTAAGCAGCAACAGGTAAATTACTTGCTTCCTTCACACGCCAGATAATATCCATGTATGCCAAAGCTGGTTTAACCATCAGCATATCAGCACCTTCAGCGATATCCAGTTCAATTTCTTTAATTGCTTCACGACCATTACCTGGATCCATTTGGTAAGTTCTGCGATCGCCAAATTGCGGTGTCGAGTCTGCTGCATCCCGAAACGGGCCATAATAAGCTGATGCATACTTAGCAGCATAAGACAAAATTGGCGTGTCTTGAAATCCGGCCTCATCCAAACCCACACGAATTGCCTGCACAAAGCCATCCATCATCCCAGAAGGTGCGATGATATCAGCACCAGCTTTTGCTTGGGAAACCGCCGTTTTCTTCAGCAATTCCAAGGTGGGGTCATTTAAAACCCGTCCCGTCAAATCACCCACTTGCAGAAAACCACAGTGACCGTGACTGGTGTATTCACACAAACATGTGTCTGCAATGATAATTAAATCTGGTACTGCTTCCTTGACCGCAGTAGCCGCTTTTTGTACGATGCCGCAATCATGCCAAGCGCCAGTAGCATCTACATCTTTATCCGCAGGAATACCAAATAAAATAATCGCAGGAATACCTAAGTCATAAACTTCTTTTGCCTCTTCGACAATTTTGTCTACCGAAAGCTGATAAACTCCCGGCATTGATTTGACTTCATTGGCAATTCCATCACCAGGTACGGCAAACAGAGGATAAATTAAATCATTCGTTGTTAATACAGTTTCACGCACCATTCGGCGCAGTTGGGGATGGGTACGCAGACGACGGGGGCGATGTGTCGGAAACATAGAGCTTTTTAAAGGTAAAGACTAAGCGGGTCAATGCTGCACTAAAGGTGCTTACTTGTCCCATGAAGTATGGTACGACGCCCTTAAGCCAAGTATTCACACTATTAATTATTAATTATTAATTATTAAACATTAACATCTACTCAAACAGGATAACTGTCGCTTAGTTATGGGTAACTAGCAAACAGTCAAGTATGCTATCTTTATCCAATTGATAACCTACTATTTGCTGTCTGAACGCATGGACAACTTAAACATCTACAGTGAAGCAGATGTATAAAACAACATCCAGTTGAGTATTTTTTAGAACACCCTTTTTAGAAAACCCCGCTACAAATTAGAACACTTTTGCTGCTTACTTGCTTTCAAGTAAGACCAGACACTTTTAAAGAATATTAATGGACACAAGACAAAGCGTCACAAAAGCAAGGAAAAACGTTGCTGCTGTCAGACAGACTACAAATAGTGCTTAACTGTCCCTTGCCCTACTCTTCATGAAATTGTGGGGCAATTTTGTATTTTACAGCTTTGTTGACATCTCTTAGAAGGATTGAAAGAAACAATCTAAAAAATCTGACCCAATTAATCAGGGAACTTGGGTAATAAGGTATTGATTCAGTGAGCCGATTACTCAATACCACAATTTGTGCTAGAAAATTCGGAAAATTAAGGGATAACGAAAGGGTGTATCAGGATTGCTAAAAACCTGTGCTAATGCCCAAATGGTTAATCCCCAGTGTAATAGATAACCAAGACCTGCTAATGGTAGTAACAAGCCAAATGTGATCCAAACCAATCCTGTAATAATCAAGCCATAGAACCATACATTAAAGTGGAAATTAATGGATTCTTTGGCGTTCTCCTTAACAACAGGATCATCTGATACGAAAAATATGGCTATGGGTACACCTACAGAGATAAATGCAGTGCTAAAAAAAATGGCTCCATGAGACAGAGCGGATAGAAGCTTTCGTTTATCTGTGTCGTACATTGTTTTCTCCCATTAAACAGGCTTTCAATTATATTACGACCCGATCGCGAGCATCATTGTCTTAAGATTGAAAGACTTGCTAGAGTCAGAAAAAATTAAGTTAAGTTAAGTAAAAAGCAAACAAATACAGTTATGTCAACTGAACTTCAGTCTGAACTGCATCAAGCAGTTGAACTTCGTCGCAACTTTGCCATTATTTCTCACCCCGATGCGGGTAAAACTACACTCACAGAAAAGCTACTGCTATATGGAGGCGCAATTCACGAAGCTGGGGCGGTCAAGGCGCGACGGGCGCAGCGCAAGGCTACCTCCGACTGGATGGCCATGGAACAACAACGCGGTATCTCTATTACCTCGACGGTGTTGCAATTTGAATACCGAAATTGTCAAATAAATTTATTAGACACCCCCGGACACCAAGACTTTAGTGAAGATACATATCGTACCCTAGCTGCTGCCGATAATGCGGTGATGCTAATTGATGCCGCAAAAGGTTTAGAACCTCAAACCCGCAAACTATTTGAAGTTTGTAAACTGCGGGGTCTGCCCATTTTTACATTTGTAAATAAACTCGACCGTCCGGGAAGAGAACCACTGGAACTGTTAGATGAAATTGAGCAAGAACTGGGATTGCAAACCTATGCAGTAAACTGGCCGATTGGCATGGGCGATTGCTTTAAAGGTGTCTTTGATCGGCACAAACAACAAATTCACCTGTTTGAACGTAGCGCCCACGGCAGCCGAGAAGCCCGTGATACGATAGCGGAATTAGGTGACCCGAGAATTGAACAACTGCTGGAACAAGACCTTTACTATCAACTGAAAAATGATTTAGAACTGTTAGAGGGAGTTGGGCCAGAACTAGATTTGCAGTTGATACACCAAGGCAAAATGACGCCAGTATTCTTTGGTAGCGCCATGACGAACTTTGGAGTAGAGTTATTCCTCAAGTACTTCCTTGACTATGCCCTCAAACCCGGTTCCCACCACAGTAGTGTCGGTGATGTCTCCCCTACATACCCGGAGTTTTCTGGGTTTGTTTTCAAACTGCAAGCAAACATGGATCCGAAGCACCGAGATCGTGTGGCTTTTGTCCGGGTCTGCACTGGTAAGTTTGAAAAAGATATGACAGTGAATCATGCCCGAACTGGTAAAGTCGTCCGCTTGTCTCGTCCGCAGAAACTCTTTGCCCAAGAAAGAGAATCCATTGATGAGGCTTATCCTGGCGATGTGATCGGTTTGAACAATCCTGGTGTTTTTGCGATCGGGGATACAATCTACACGGGGCAAAAACTAGAATATGAAGGGATTCCGTATTTCTCGCCAGAACTGTTTGCGACTCTTCGGAACCCCAACCCCTCGAAGTTTAAACAATTCCAAAAAGGCGTTGCAGAATTGAGAGAAGAAGGTGCTGTGCAAATTATGTACTCAACTGATGAAGCCAAGCGCGATCCAATTATGGCCGCGGTGGGTCAGTTGCAATTCGAGGTGGTGCAGTTTCGCTTACAAAACGAGTATGGTGTAGAAACCATACTAGATTTATTACCCTATAGTGTCGCTCGTTGGATTGAGGGTGGTTGGGAAGCTTTGAATCAGGTGGGACGTTTATTCAACACCACTACAGTCAAAGACAGCATGGGACGCCCAGTATTGCTATTCCGAAATGAATGGAATTGCCAACAGTTACAGGGCGACCATCCAGAGTTAAAATTAAGCGCGATCGCCCCGGTATTTTCCAGTCAACAACCAGTGGAATAATTCACTCGACAGGACTAACCGGACGCGGTTGATTTCCACGGCATCCGAGGTTCGCGCTTTTGCAAAAACAAACGTGGATCACCTAGCAGAGATTGGAGTGCCAGAATTTGTATGCCTTCACATGCCGAATCGTCTTTGGAGGCTGGTTTAGTTGCCCTCAAGCAGGGAAATTACCAAACAGCGATCGCTCAACTAGAACCTATTGCTAGCAACCAGGAAAATGGGACTGCTAGCTTGCAAGCCCAGGTTGGTTTAGTGATGGCTTATGCACGCAGTGGCGAAGCCCCCAAGGCGATCGCCCTGTGTCAAAATCTCACAGGGAGTAATAATCCGCAAGTTCAAGAGTGGGCAACACGCGCTCTTGAACACTTGACAAAACGTAAACAACGTAGTCAGGAATCAAAAAAGTCCGAAACTGGATTTGTTGCCTTTGATAACTCCCGTCCAGATTCTTCCCCACTAAGTACTGGATCGCAGGAGAAGCCAAAAGAGCAACCAGTCAATGAAACTAAGAGCAACAACATCTCACCTGTATCACCTGGTGGTTTGAAAGCTCCAGTTAAATTACAGAAACCAAAAGAGACAATACCAGAAACCAAAAACCACGACATATCGCCAACTGCCTCAATCAGTGGCTTCATGGGATCTGTGGGTCGCACACAAGCCAAACTATTCGGTGTTATTTATTGGCGACAAGCAAAACGTGCCAAGGCATGGCAACCCCTGCGTAAGCTGAACTTAATACCCTTGCGGCTGCTGGCAGCTGGAACATTCATCGCCCTATTTTGGGTGATCCGGGAAATGTTCAAGTTAGTCATGGGATTAACCAACCAGATTTTAGTCAAACTACCATTTCTAGAGCCATTGCAGCTTTTGTATCGTGATCCTACCCCATTGTTGCTATTAGTATTGACGGTTTTGATCGCAGTGTCACCCTGGTTGCTAGATTGGCTACTGGCAAACTTTTATGGACAGCGACAATTGTCCAAAGATGTATTGAATAACTATAGTCGCGAAGCAGTCCGAGTATTACAACGCTCTTGCCAACAGCGAGGTTGGCAGTTACCCAAACTGCGGATTTTGCCAATGGCTGCACCAATTATCCTGACCTATGGTAATTTACCACGTAATGCCCGGATTGTTGTGAGTCAGGGGTTGTTAGAGCAACTGGCAGATGATGAAATTGCTACTATCTACGCTACGCAGTTAGGGCATATTGCTCACTGGGATTTTGTTGTGATGTCTCTGGTGTTGCTGGTGACACTAACGATTTACAGGTTATATCAACAAGTATCGGAGTGGGGAAATAACATATCAGGAATACGGCGCTGGCCAGTGACAATCTTGGCTAGTCTTGTTTATGGAGTGTGGTGTTTGCTAACTGGAACTGCTTTGTGGTTATCGCGCTTACGGCTTTACTATAGCGATCGCCTCGCCGCTGAAATTACTGGTAATCCCAATTCTCTAATTCGTGGCTTAATTAAAATTGCCATTGGCATTGCAGCTGATATCGAAAAACAAGAACATACTAGTTGGCAGTTAGAAAGCTTAAATCTTCTAACACCAGTGGGACACCAACAGAGCCTCTCTTTGGGGACTATTGCCAGTCATCTATCTTTTGAATCGTTCTTGATGTGGGACGCTCTCAATCCTTATCGCCAATGGTTTACAATCAACAATAGCCATCCTTTAATTGGCGATCGCATCAAACGCCTCTGTCAAATAGCTCGCCACTGGCATCTAGAAACTGAACTAAATCTTATTAGTGAGCAATCCTTAAAGCTTAAACGTCAGTCTTTCTTATTACAAATTGCTCCCTGGCTAGGAATTCCCTTGGGTTTTCTGTTTGCAGGAGTAATATGGTTGACTTGGCAAATAGCATTCGCACTCAAATTTTTGAATTTAAAGTGGATATACGAAGATTGGTCTTTCATAACAGGTTGCCTGCTCATTAGCTTTAGTATCGGTACAGTGATGCGGATGAATTCTTTTTTTCCCGATATAAAACCTGCCACTGTACAAACTAACGACTGCTTACCCAGCTTACTCGCTGACCCATCTGCTTTACCCATTGATAGCATCAGCGTGTGTCTTGTCGGCAAACTAATAGGTCGTCAAGGTACTAGTAACTGCCTAGCACAAGACTTAATCCTCCAGTCGAGCACAGGTTTAGTGAAATTACATCATATTTCTTGGCTGGGACAGTCGGTCAATCACCAAGACTTAATCGGTCGGCAAATTACTGTCAGAGGTTGGTTTCGACGAGGAGCAACGCCCTGGATTGACATCCAAACTCTGCAAACTCAAAGTGGTAAAACCATTAACAGCCCTCATCCCATTTGGTCTACTGTCTTGGCAGTCGCGGCACAGGCTTGGGGTGCATATATTTTTCTCACAGGATAGTCAAGTGTCAAGAGTTAAGTAATAATTTTGGACTGTGGACTATTGACTTTGGACTCCGCGTAACGGCAAATGTAAACAAAAGTTGCAGATTATCTTTACAAGTGTTACATTTATTTACATAATCAATAGCAACCAACATAACTCAGCGCCCTAGCTTTGTTATGAGTCTGGCTGCTTTTGCTGATACATCAACGTGTATTCTCCCAACACAGCAGCAAATCAACCAGCCAATGGCTGGTTTTTGTTTCCGAATATCCCCTCTTGAAAAAAAAATTGTCTTTTATGCTACGATGCGATCATACTATGGTTGGAAATGTATGCGCTGAACTAGCTACGTAGAAAATACCGTGATAATGTAAGGAATGGTATTTAATTCTGCGAAACAAGGCATTGAAGAAGGCGTGTATTTTGGCAGGCAGTAGGCTAATAAATTTACAATTCTTAGAATTAAGGTGTTATTAGCTCAGCATAGTGTGAGCTTTTAGATTAAACAAGCTTGAACCCGAGGAAAAACTGTATTGTATAGGTTGACAGTTTGGAATAAAAAAATTGGTTTATGGCAGTCTTGGTCAATAGCATCTATTTAAAAGCCGAAGCCAAGTAATTGTTTTCTTGCCTTGCCATGTTCATTCAACTCTGGAGGTATAGTTCATGTCCGTTCGCCTATATATAGGTAATTTGCCAAAAGAAGAAATAGATCGTCAAGAACTGCAAGCAGTTTTTGCAGATGAAGGTGATGCTGTCACCACTAAACTAATTAAAGACCGAAAAACTGGCAAATGCCGTGGTTTTGGTTTTCTTACGGTCAACAATGACGACCAAGCTGATCAAATAATTGAAAAGTATAATGGTCAATTGTTCAAAGATACAGCTATCAAACTAGAAAAGGCTTTACCTCGTACAAAGGGTGATGAGAGCGAAGAACAATCTGCTCCCAAAATTGCTAGTCCCAGTAGTAGTAGCCCTACTCCTAGCCCCAACAGAGAAGGTAGTCGTCGCGAGAAAGGCTCTAAAAAGCCTCGTCGTGGTGGTGGTGGCGTTTCCCGCGAAAGTACCAGTAATACAGAATCAGATGCTATTCGTCCAGATCCCCGTTGGGCTTCTGAATTAGAAAAGTTGAAGCAGATGCTAGCTGCACAAGCTACAAATTAATCCTCAACGGAAATAAATTAAAAATTAAAAATCAGAATTGATTTTTAATTTTTAATTATTCCTTAGCTGCATAATTAAAGGCACTTGCAGCTATTTTTGTGAGTGTGATGCTCCCTAGGGGAGCCGCTACGTGATCGCATCTATGAGATGAAACATAGCCTTTGGCTAAATTACTCTGGTGCGAATTAGCTTGCCGCTAAATTTTATGATAAAGTTTTTAGGGCGTGGGAAATCCGCCTATAAAACTTTTCACTTGTTCATTTAGAGACTAACACTATTTAGTTAACGGTAGCCATCATTTTAAAAGGCACGGTTAAACAAACAAAGCTTGTGGACTTAACTTAACCGTATTAGCTTAGAGACAACTTTGAGCAAATTTTATGTAGCTATTCCCAGCCGAAAGTTGTAATCATTCACTATTGAATTATCTTATTTAAATTCGCAGTTTCAACTACTAATTAGTTTAAATTTTTTAATAAATAAGGTAATTCTTAAAAATACTAAATATTTAAGTTTTAAAACTAATACCATTTTGCCTGACATCGCTACAGTAGTAGCTAACACAGCGATGAATAATATACTCGTGCATATATCTATAAAATTTAAATTCGTTTTCACATCACAGAAAAGTATAATTTCATCTATCAAAAGTATTATATGTAAGAAAAAAAAATAAAGACAAATACTTACTTAATCAAAAAGTATACTTCTGGCAGTAGATGTGTATAAATATTAGACATATTATTCTATTAAATTAAAATAGATATTACTCAATGTTCTTAAATAATTCAGGCAAGCGTGCTAAGCGTGCTAAACGCAAACTTAAAACTGCCTGAGATATTACTATCAGCAACATACAAACTATGAACTCTACCACCACTGAAAAACACATCGCCTTGATTTCCGTCCACGGAGATCCAGCGATTGAAATCGGCAAGGAAGAAGCTGGAGGACAAAATGTTTATGTGCGCCATGTGGGTGAAACACTAGCGCAGTTGGGATGGCAAGTTGATATGTTTACCCGCAAAGTTAGTCCAGACCAACAGACAATTGTTCAACATAGCCAAAATTGTCGAACCATTCGTTTAAAAGCCGGTTCCCTGGAGTTTGTGCCGAGAGATCAGCTTTTTGGAGATTTACCAGAATTTATAAATAATTTTCTTGAGTTTCAAAAAGAAAACAGTATTAAATATCAATTGGTTCATACAAACTATTGGCTCTCCAGCTGGGTGGGGATACAGCTCAAAAAAATCCAAGGGAGCAAACAGGTTCACACATATCACTCTTTAGGAGCAGTCAAGTACAACACAATAAAGACAATTCCTTTAATTGCTAGTAAGCGATTAGCAGTGGAAAAAGAGGTGTTAGAGACAGCAGAAAGGATTGTGGCAACAAGTCCGCAAGAAAAGCAACACATGCGATCGCTTGTTTCCCTTAAAGGCAATATAGATATAATTCCCTGTGGTACAGATATTCATCGGTTTGGTTCAATTACACGAGAAGCAGCCAGATCTGAGTTGGGAATTGCTCCAGAAGCCAAAGTTGTATTGTATGTAGGACGCTTTGACCCACGCAAAGGTATAGAAACCTTAGTGCGTGCATTAAACAAATCTAAATTACGTGATTCTAATAATCTTCAGCTAATTATTGGTGGTGGTAGCACTCCAGGTAACAGCGATGGCAGAGAACGCGATCGCATTGAGAAAATTATTAATGAATTGGGGATGAGCGACTTTACAACTCTTGCTGGTCGTCTCAGTCAAGAAATCTTGCCAATTTATTACGCAGCTGCCGATATTTGCGTCGTTCCTAGTCACTACGAACCCTTTGGACTCGTGGCAATTGAAGCGATGGCAAGCAGCACACCAGTAGTAGCAAGCGATGTTGGTGGACTTCAATTTACCGTAGTTCCAGAAGAAACAGGTTTATTAGCACCACCAGAAGATGTAGATGCCTTTGCATCTGCCATTGCCCGAATTCTCATCTCTCCACAGTGGCGAGATGAATTAGGTAAAGCTGGTAGAAAACGCGTTGAAACCAAGTTTAGTTGGCATGGTGTAGCAAGTCAGTTGAGCGAACTTTACAGCCAACTGTTGGAGCAATCAGTCGAAGAACGCGCATTGCTCGCTCAATAATGCGCTCCCACCCGCTTCGTTAATCGGTGTAATAGTTAAGAGCAAGAAAGAACAAAGAATTTGGCATTCGTTTGTTGTTTTACTTTTTGTAATTACTCATGATTAACTGCCAATTCCCTATTTCCAGCTTCCGACACAAAATTATTAATAAAGAGGATTTTCCATACATGTAACGTCTCTACATGGTTTCGGGTTTTATTTATGTACTTCATTTACCTAAAATCTGCTGTAAATGATAACAGAGAGTGTTTAGCCTAATGTCGTTGTCTCAAATACCTGCTCAGTGTCAAACGATTATGGCTCTCTGGAGCCTTTTGTTTTGTTCAAACCTTTGTGCTAATCTAAATATTATTTATATGTATTTAAGCGTAATATGTTAAAATAATTTTTACGAAAAAACATTTGAATTTTTTCGAGTTGTTTAAGTATAAACATTTAGAAAAATAAAATGTTTATTATACATAAAAATTTTAGTAAAGTAGAATACCTTTTATCGACAGCAGAGAAAACAGTGTTTTAAGCTTGGGAAGCTATAACTAAATGTTTTTCCCGAAGGAGATAAGATGCTGTCTGTAAGCAAGTCTATAAATCAACACAAATCGATTTTTATTTTAGGATTAATTACGCTGGGGTCATTTGTTGCAACTAATCCAGCCAAAGCTGCGACATTCGAGTATAAATCCTGGACTACAGATGCTCCATTTATAGAGATGCTTAATAAAGGGGATTTTAAAGAATTATTTGTCGCTGAAGGTCGTATTGGCAACAATAGTTTAAACATGGGGGAGCGGGAATTAAAGATTAATGGTGATGTTCAGCAAGGTGCCCCAGTTAGTATCCAAGATGACTTTGTTTGGGGAAATGGTAACTTATGGGACTTTACCTTAGAATACACAGGAAGCAAGGTTAATTATACCCTGGGCGGCAAGTTGCTAAGTAGCATGGATTTTAACGGTTCAGCAAGTGATATCTTCCTTCGCACCGCTGCTACTACAAACAGCACAATGACCCTAAGTAACCTCCTATTTGATGACCAGCAAATGAAGAATGCTCAGGGACAGATCATAAGCAGTGTCTCTTCTGTAGGTACCTCCACAAGAGACATAGATTATCTTCAGATCAGCGACATCACATCGCCGTTCACAATCACAGGCAAAGCGGCGATGAGCTGGACAGGTGCACAACCAATGCGTTCTAATCTCGCTTTTCAAATAAAAGTGGGTAATTCACCTAAGACATCAGTACCGGAACCTGGTACTCTCAGTGCTATCTTCGTGATTGGAATTACAAGCGCAGTTGCAAGCAAAAGAAAGAAAGTAGCAAAAATCGGGTTATCTTAAACCACAACGATTGAAGTTTTGGCAAAATAACAAGACAACTTAAGACCAAAGCGTTCAGCATTATCTTTGAGAAGATAATGCTGAACGCTTTTTTGTATTATTCCATCTAAATCAGAGAAGATGGAAGTATACTGAGCATCGACATTTGAACGCCACCATTAATCGCTGTGCAACCAGTTGACTTTACCACCCTCACAGCTGCTTGTAGCGAATTACGCGCTAACTGGCTACCCTCGCGGATAGAACAGGTTTACCAGCGCGATCGCTACACTATTGCTATGGCATTACGCACCCTCAAACAGCGAAGTTGGCTAGAGATTTCTTGGCATCCCCAAGCTGCACACATTTGCATCGGCGAACCGCCACCAAGAATACCAGATACCTTCACCTTCAGCCAGCAATTAATACACCAGTTGGGTGGTTTGGCGTTGGTGGGGATTGAAGCGATCGCCCCTTGGGAGCGTGTTGTTAATTTACAATTTGCGCGTCGTCCTGGAGAAAGCGCCCAATATCATGTGTATGCGGAAATTATGGGCAAATACAGCAACGTCATCCTCACCGACGCCAGCAATGTAATGATCACCGCTGCTCATCAAGTTAGTCAGCAACAATCCAGCGTCCGTCCAATCCAAACTGGACAACCTTATGAAACACCACCGAAACTCACTGGTACTATCCCCAGCTTGAGCGAATCCCAAGAACGTTGGCAAGAACGAGTAAGTTTAGTACCAGGAGGCATCAAGCGTCAGTTGTTAAAAAGTTATAGCGGCTTGAGTGCAGCACTCTTAGATTCAATGCTGCTCGTAGCAAACATAACATCAGAAATAACCACCGATACTCTAAACCCTGACGACTGGCAACGGCTGTTTAAGCGCTGGCAAGAATGGCTGCAAACTTTGGAATCTGGTAAGTTTCAACCAGCCTGGACAGCAGACGGATATACCGTAATGGGTTGGGGTGCAGTTGCAACCGCGAAAGACATCCAAGAAATACTCAATCGCTACTATACTGACCAGTTAAATCAACAGTTATTTTCTCAACTGCGCCATCAGCTAAGTCAGAAATTGCACAATATTCTGGCAAAATTACGAAATAAAGCGCAGACATTTGCAGAACGGTTGCAACAATCAGATCGAGCCGATGAGTATCGGCAAAAAGCTGATTTATTAATGGCTAACCTGCAAAACTGGGAACCGGGTATGAAAGAAATTACCCTTGCTGATTTTGACACAGGTAAACCAGTAGCCATCGCTCTCCAGCCAGATAAAAATGCTGTACAAAATGCCCAAAGTCTTTACAAACAGCACCAAAAGCTCAAACGCGCTCGTTCTGCTGTCGAACCGTTGCTTTTAGAGGTACAGGCAGAGATTGAATACTTAGAGCAAGTAGAAGCAGCGATTAACCAGATAGACAAATACCAAACAGTAGAAGATTTGCAAGCTTTAGAAGAAATCCGCGAAGAGTTAATTAGTCAAAAGTATCTCGAAGACCCAGAGTACCGCAGCCGCAGCACCAATGAAGCCGCCATCAGCAACTTTTATCGTTACCGCACCCCTAGCGGTTTTGAAGTCTTAATCGGTCGCAACAATCGCCAAAATGACCAACTAACCTTTCGTGTGGCTGGGGATTATGACCTGTGGTTCCACGCTCAAGAAATTCCAGGAAGCCATGTATTACTGCGTCTAGAACCGGGTACTGTCCCAGAAGAAGCTGATTTGAAATTTGTTGCTAATCTTACCGCATACTACAGTCGCGCTCGTCAGAGTGATCAAGTACCAGTGGTTTACACCCAGCCAAAGCACGTCTACAAACCCAAAGGTGCTAAACCAGGAATTGCTATCTACAAGCAGGAGAGCATCCTTTGGGGACAACCGCAGTTAATAGTCAATAGTCAATAGTCAATAGTCAATAGTTATTGCGCTTGTCCTCCTATTTCTCCCTGCTTCCTACATTTCCTCCTTGCCATCCGCAGAATTATCCTGTTAGGTAGAGGCTTTTTATCTTTGTTCGTATCTTTTTTTGGTGAATTTTCATGAAAAATCTGTGTTGGCTGTTACAATATTGTTAAGAAAAGTTGCCCGTTGCATTTTGGGAACGCGCATCGGGTTTTAACTCTATTGAGAAGACAACGCGAAAAAAATATCTTTGTGACCGGCTGTGGGAGGCTGGTCTTTTTTTTGGTAGGTAGCGTGGATACTCAAACTTGTGCCTGCACGACAAGATCTCAACTTGCCTGATTCGCTCCCAATCAATGGCAGCAACCCACAACTTCTCCTCTTCGGAGAACTGCACTACTCCATCAACTTCCAAATCCTCGCTATACAGCGTAAGCAACTGCCCATCCTGTAACTCAATACTCTGATTTGCCAAGTCTTCGATTGTACCAATACAGTTCAAACGCAAACGCTTTTCAGCATAAGCATTCTGAAAATCTGCAAAAACTTTAGGAGTAATCATTCTAGGTGATCCAAACTATGACTGCTGCTTTTCTGGATTAGGCAATTTTTGAGATTTTGGCTGTTACGAAATAATAGTCTTCTACGACATACCAATAGAACCATATTTCTGGCTTAAAGGAAAGTATGAATGAATTACCCCTCATCTGGTTCATCTCAAGGTCAATTTTTCTCGGAATTCAGGATGAAGTCAGATGAAAAGTTGGCTCAGAAGGCACAGCATAGTTCTAAGGCTTTCGCAGAACTTTACCGACGTAACCTCAAAGCTGTCTACAGCTACCATTTAGCAAGGGTTAGTAACATTCATGATGCACAGGACTTGACAGCCCAAACGTTTTTAGTCGCTCAAGAAGCAATCTCTAGCTTCCGAGGGCGAGGCAAATTTGCCGCTTGGTTGTTAGGAATTGCTCGTCGGAAAACAGCAGACTACTTTCGCCGCAAACGCCCAACATTGCCACTGGAAGCGGGCAGTCAGCTTGCAGATAACTCGATTTCACCAGATGAATTAGTTGCTCGTCAATTGTCTTTAGAGCAAGTTGCTCAAGCCCTAAGTTTACTTACACCTGAACGAGCAGAAGCAGTTGCCTTGCAAATTTTTGCTGGGCTGAGTGCGGTTGAAGTGGGGCAAGTTATGGGAAAAAGCGAAGCTGCCGTCAAGATGCTGGTTTGTCGAGCTTTGAAAGACCTACGCAAGTATGTGGAAACTACCTGTGAGTAAAACTATGAATTCTAGACACGATCAACCTACCAATCTTTCTCAGCAAGATGCAGATTTCCTTTCACATCTGACTCATCTTGCAGAAAGTATTGAACCAGATCCGACATTTAAGGCTCAACTAGAAGCTGAACTATTACAAACTCACCAACGAGTGAATCGAATGAACTTTTCGCTTGGGCGGTTAAATTGCCGCGCTTCTATACTCGCTTGTGTGTCACTTGCGACCGCTGCTGTTTTCGTTATTCCAACCATGACTTCAGGACAGATTTCTGAATGGTTTTCAGCATTCCTCTACTCAACAGTTGATACAAAAGCAAACGCGCAGACTATTGCCCAATTAATTGAAACGGGAGAAATGACCATCACCTCAGATGCACAAGACTACGATGAGAGTACAAAAAAAGTCAGGGCAATCGGCAATGCTACTTGGGCGTATCCAAAAGCTCAAATTCAAGCCAGTGCTAATGAAATTCGATATGTACTAACAGGAAGGCAAGTTGTTCTGTCTGGTAATGTTCAAATTTCACAGAGGGGAGAGCGTTTACAAGGTAAACGAGCAATTTGTTCACTTGAGCAAAAGCAGTGTAACTTGAGTCAAGAGTAAGCATTATCGCCCAAAAATCATCAATCTCTCAGGAAAACGTAGAGTCTTATAATGATGTGTTGATGCTGCGATCGCACCTGAGAGACTTACCTAGAATATCATCTACGCGAACCTAACCCTAAACACTCTACAAACAACTTATAAGTACTACCCCAAAAACGAAATAAAGCGGCTCAATTACTTATTATGCTTAAAATATCTGAATCCCATTTTCTCTAAAAATGCCAAACAATTTGATATAAAAAGTTTAAAATCAATTTGCCTCAAGCCTTTTTATTAAAAAAACAAAAAAGCTATATTGATTATTAATTAGTAAGAAATGGTAAACTTAACAAGAGAGCTGCAATAGTTCCTGCAACAGATATTTCACCTTGAGACACTTTATCTAAAACAGATTCTGTAGGAATTAATACAACTTCAATCTCTTCTGTAATATCTAGTTGTTGCTCTCCAACTTTTCTCACATTTTCTGCTAGAAATAAATGGATTTGATTAGTATCTTTGCTCGGTTTGTCGTGTAGAGTTGCTATTTTTATAAGTTCTTGGGAAGTATAACCAGTCTCTTCTTCAAGTTCTCTGATAGCTGCTGCTTCGGCACTCTCTTTTTTTGAATCAAAACTTCCTGCTGGTAATTCTAAAAAAAATTCACCTACAGCGTGTCTATATTGCCGGACGAAAACAATTTCTCTACTACTAGTTATAGGTAAAACCAAGGCAACGTCTGGTTTAATACTGACAAAGTAATCATCTACAATTTTACCGTTAGGTAACTCTATTTCATCTTGCCTTACTTTACACCAGCGATGATCTAAGACCATTTTTGACTTCAAAGTTTTCCATTTTTTTAAGTCGTTCATAGACTAAGTAATAAATAAAATAAGGTATAAAAAATTTAGTAATTAAGCAGTGAATGTAAAAAAGTATAACAGATGCATCAGATAACCTAAACTTTGAACTTACACTGACTTTTGCTCTAACATAATATGCAGCACAAGTATGCAAATTAATGTAAATTTATTTACAGTAAATAAGAGATTCCCGTTGACAATTAGTCGGGGTACAACGGCACAGACGACGAATGTATGGGTGAAAATTTCGCAAGATGGTATCGAAGGGTGGGGGGAAGCGTCGCCATTTAGTATAGGCGATCGCAAGCAATCAACTGACACAATCAAAGCTGCGTTACAGCAAATTGTGCCAATATTACAAGCATTCAGCCCGTTACAGAGACAACAAATTGAGCAAGTCTTAACAAAACAGCAGGTTCCTTCTTCTGTCAAAGCAGCATTAGATATGGCGATGCATGACTGGCTGGGTAAACACGTAGGGCTACCACTGTGGCAAATTTGGGGACTTGATCGCAATGCCATAGTACCAACTTCAGTCACAATAGGAATTAATTCACCAGAAGGAGCTAAGGCTAGAGCGCGCGACTGGTTGCAATTTACTGATGTCCGCCTTTTCAAGGTGAAGCTAGGTAATCCAGATGGCATAGATGCAGATAAAAAAATGCTGTTGGCAGTGCGAGAAGAAGCGCCTGAACCAGAATTATTTGTTGATGCAAATGGGGGTTGGAATTTGGCTGATGCTATAGAAATGTGCAATTGGCTGGCTGAATTGAGTATAAAGTATGTAGAACAGCCATTGCCACGCGGGCAAGAAACAAATTTAGCAAAACTCAAGGAGCATTCGTCCCTGCCCATCTTTGTTGATGAAAGTTGCTTTACAAGTTCCGATATTCCCCATTTGGCAAACTATGTGGATGGCGTTAACATCAAACTGATGAAATCTGGGGGCTTAAGCGAGGCAATGCGGATGGTACATACAGCGCGAGCCTATGGGTTAGAAGTGATGTTCGGTTGCTATTCTGACAGTTCGCTAGCAAATACGGCAGCGGCACAGCTAGCGCCACTAGCTGATTATCTAGATTTAGACAGTCACCTTAACTTAATTGATGACCCCTTTACGGGTGCATTGGTGCAAGAGGGGAGAGTTTTGCCAAACGATTCACCAGGTTTGGGGGTACAACACAGTGCGTCTGCCACTTAATCAACGAGTAGCTATCTTACTGCATGAGGGAATTAGCGGGACTCACGGCAAAACAGGGCTGGCAATTTTACGCTACAGTGAAGCCCCAATCGTAGCAGTAATTGATCGTGAGACTGCTAGCAAATCCTTGCCAGAATTAACAGGTATCAAGCGTGATGTGCCGATTGTGGCATCAATAGCCGCAGCCTTAGAATACGAACCAGAAGTCTTGGTAATTGGCATAGCCCCAGGAGGTGGTGCTGTACCAGATGATTACTGGTTGGAAATCAAAAACGCTCTAGAGGCTGGGATGTCTTTAGTAAATGGTTTGCACACACCAATGGCAAACATGCCAGAGTTAAATGCACTGCTCAAACCTGGACAATTAATTTGGGATGTGCGGAAAGAGCCGTCTAATTTAAGTGTTGCTAGTGGGATGGCACGCACCTTACCCTGTCGGCGAGTGTTGACTGTAGGAACCGACATGGCGATCGGTAAAATGTCAACTAGTCTAGAGCTACATTGGGCATCAAAACTTCGGGGCTGGCGTTCTAAATTCCTGGCTACAGGTCAAACTGGTGTGATGTTAGAAGGGGATGGTGTAGCTTTGGATGCAGTGCGGGTAGACTTTGCAGCTGGTGCTATAGAACAGATAGTTATGCGCTATGGCAAAAACTACGATATTTTGCACGTTGAAGGACAAGGTTCACTGCTGCATCCTGGTTCAACAGCAACTCTACCTCTAATCCGTGGTTCGCAACCAACACAACTAGTGTTAGCACATCGGGCGGGACAAGTTCATGTGCGTAATCATCCCCATGTACTAATCCCACCTTTACCAGAAGTGATCCGGCTCTATGAGACTGTCGCTAGCGCTGGTGGTGCTTTTGGAACTATACCTGTAGTCGGTATAGCGCTTAATACAGCTCATCTAGATGAGTCTGCGGCTACTGATGCGATCGCTCAAACCATAGCAGAAACCGGGCTACCTTGCACCGATGTCGTCCGCTTTGATGCCAATGTGCTATTGGATGCAGTGATAAAGGATTAGGCTAATCATTTGTTTTTTAAAAGAGTCATGTAAGCTATAAGTCACTTTTATGGCTACCATTAGTCTTTTTTTGTCAAGTCCTATTGACCATTTGTAACAAACTTGTTAAATTTGTTTACATAACTAAACAAAAGAAGAGAAAAAACTATGTACACCACAGTAAATGAAGACGGCATTCTCAATAACTACGCAACTGAACCCCAGGTTTACTGCGCTGAATACCCTGCAATTTGGGAACAACGTAAATACGTTTTACAAGGTGTTTTTGCGACTTTAATTGTCACTACTTTAGTTTTGGTTGGTTTTAGCGTTAGCTAAAATTTTCAATTTCGGTATCACTGTATCTCATCGTCATTCGTACTTCTCCCCTTTTGCCTCGGCTAGTTTCGCCGGGGTTTTTTGTGTTTTATTTTTATGCGATGTCTACGAGGGGCTACGCCTACGCATCCCAAACGGCACCATAGGTTTCAGCCGAGTCTCTCAGTTAGTTACAAGCCCCATCCACTCGTCGGTAGGGCAGTTGACATTCTGTCTTCTCTATGACTCTTTGTGGCACTGTAACCCGAAAGGGATGCCTTCCCAATATGTATATCCGCTAGCGTAACTGCGATCCCACGTATGCATCATTAGCATCCACTTAACTTTTCCGTCGTAGAGTAAGGGAAGCATGTGATCTCGACGGGAGCTAGGTAAGTCAGACTTATTTAGCTTTCTTTCACCGAAAGCTTTCCTCTCTCCACCATTATCACTGATATATCCAAAAACTATGTTTTCAGTTGATTCATAACTAAACTCTACTTCTGCTGTCCGACCATCCAAATTACACTTCCATTTTCCATCCCAGTCAGATTTAAGAACTTCTTGAGCAAATTGTCGCTCAGGAGTTTCAGCAGAAACACCTTGTTCAGATATAAAACCATACATCAATATACCTATTCCAATCAAGAAACATAAAAGCAGAATTGCACTTTTTTTCATGGCTTTTCTTTTTTTATATAAATATTACCTAGGTACTTCTCTCGGAGGATTTGGACGAAGGTCTGCGTCACCGTAATCTATTACCTCCTGGTCTAAAAACTTCTGTAGAGATGGCTGTTGTCGAAGAGTCGGTATTTGAGGAGCGACAGATTCAGTCCAGTTTTGAGGATCTACAAATACTGCGATCGCCCAACGAGTTTCTTCAGTAATTTGGATTGGTTCAATAGGATCTGGTTTACTGCTATCGTAGCTGAAACCTTCTTTTAAAGATATTGCTTCTGGCTGACTATCAGTAGTAATTTTGGCATTACCAACTAAGGCATCAATTATTACCCTTTCAGCAGAAGAATCAACTTGAACTATGGTTATGCCACTACCTTCAGGGGAAAGATTAATATTCTCAGAAGAGTCTGCTTGGCTGCTAAGAAAGTTAGACAAAGCTTTATTTTTAAATAGACTACTAGCAAACTGAGTAATATCAGAAATTTTAGAGACAAAGAAAGGAAAGGTTTGATTTCTACTTACTTGCCCCATGTCTCGTACTTTTATTATTCCATGACACAAGCCATTTTTATTAGTATTAGTAAGAAGACCCCAAGCAAACATAAATTTACCATTTAAAGGGTTACAAGGAAACTTGTATGTAGTTTTCTGGGTATTAGGGCCGACTTGTACCAATGGATCTATAGCACCAGAACTGGTAAAAAACCTCAAATGACCAAAAGGTTTTTTGGAGCCAGATGGGACTAATAAAAACCGATTCTTAGCTGTGATTACTTTAGGTTGATCGGCTACAGGAACCAATCCACGATCCTTTTTTTCCAATACTTGCAGTTCTTGTCCTTGATCTCCTATATTTTTAATTTCCGCCTTAACAGGCTCTTGTGCAGAACTCTTAACATCAATTGCTAACGAGTAAAAAGGTATCAGTGCAGTAGTTAATGCAGAAATAAGTAATATTTGGGAATGAATTAACTTCACAAAACTCTCCTCCAAAGCAATAATTGAATCTGAAAACACCTACTTACTATCTATATCTCAGTCAGAGGAACAGCGATTGCCCAAAACCGATTTGAAGCGATCATCAACAAAGCTAGTCAAAGAGAAAAATAATATTTGTTTAATGCTATAAGTTTTTCCTAATTGGTGTGGTTTTGAACCCACACCTGAACCCACACATGGATTGCACCAACCACAATAATTTTCCGTTTTCTTTAGCCATACTTTTTCAATCTCTAATAAAGTTTCACTAGGTATTAAGTTTGCTTCCTCTTGTGTATCTATTTTTTGATCACGATTCAAGTCTGCTCCAGTTTTAAATATAATCTTATAAGTTTCTTGTAAAGCACTTTCTTTTGTATATAAGTTTTCACCATCTACCAGACCATCTTCATTGGAAGATAAATAAATTCCATAATTTTTTGCATCTAAACGTTGAATAAGTACTGGATGTAAGTGGCCATAAATCATTTCTACTCTCTTTTTTTCAGCTTCAGCCATAATACTTTTAATTTTATCTAAATCACTTTTTTTAATTTTTATTTGATTTTTATTAGTTTCACCAAGCATCTGATTGGCTGTTGACTGGATGGTCACATAGTAACTAAAAGCTCGCATTAAATCCTCATCTTTATCCCATTTTGTATTTATCTGATTCTGGCTTTTTTTATCTGCTACCTTCTTGTATTTATCTGCTTCCTCAAAAAGTTTCTGTAATGTTTCAATATTGTTGTCAATTTGACTGACACCAGCCCAAGCAGCAAGAAGATCCAACTGTTTCTGATTTTGTTGATTAATAAAAATGACAACACCTCCGATAATGAGCGAAACTACAGAGCTAATTCCTGTCCACAATCTAAATTGCTCTATTTGCCGTAGTTTAGTACTTTCTTGAATGAAAGCTTGTTCATCTAAGTTCAGGTCAACTTCAGGTTTTTGCAACCATTTTTTTGCCTCTAGTAAAGAAAGACCCCGCAAGAGAAGTCCTTGATCCTTTTTGTTGTTGATCCATTCAGTTCGCCTTTCATCTAACCTCTGACGCCACAGTAGAAAACTTCTTTGCTCTCTAATGCATATTCCTAGATCAGACCATTCACGCAATAAGGCTTCATGGATAATGTCTACAGTCTCCGCATCGGTTACAAGAAGACGTTGATCAGCAAGTGTTTTTATGACTTGACGAGTAAGTTTTTCATCATTGGTAGTTAGCAATTGAGAGATTAGTAAACGACGACGAGTATCGGGTATTGTGCCTTCGCCATAGTGGATTAGACGAGTAAAAATCCGTTTAGCTATGAGTTGCTCTTTTTCATCAAGATTCCTGTATGTCTCATTTGCCCACTGCCCGATTGCACCAGTTACTTTACCAATTTTTTCGTAATCTACATGAGTTAATCTCCCGTTAGAATGTTCGTTTTTACAAAGTTGTTCGAGAGTAAATTCTAGTAATGGAAGCGGGTTTTGCGTAGCCCCAATGTCCTCAATAATTCGTTCATCTAAACCAGACTCAATTTCTAAACCAACTTGTGCAGCTGGTTTAGCGATCGCTTCTCTTAATTCAGTTTCCTTAAGAGGAGTAATATTAACTTGACCAACTCCAAGGAAATGTCCTAGAGGAGACCTGAGCAATGGATCATAGAAATCTGCTCGTACAGCTATAATTAGTGTAATTTTGTTATTCTGAAATAATTTTTGATCTACTAATTCAGTTAAAAATCTCAGAAATTTTGACTGTTCTGGCTCAGGACAGAGTGCAAATATTTCTTCAAATTGGTCAATAAAAATAATTATTCGAGTATTTGTATCTTCAACATTGAAAATTCCAGATTTTTGTAAACAACTATGTAAATCGTCAGATGGGTTAGCAATGTGAGCGGTATAACGATAGCTAACTGTGCAGATTTTATTAAATCCCGGTAGCTTAACTTGCTCAATGTATGGCAATAGACCTGCTTGCACAACAGAAGATTTTCCGCTTCCTGAAGACCCAACTATAGCTAGAAACCGAGGATTGTTTTTTAGGTGATTAGCTAATTCTGCAACTAGTGCCTCACGACCAAAAAAGAAATCGGCTTTATCTTTAGTAAATGCTTTTAAGCCTACATAAGGGCAGATGTTTGTAATTTGTAGTTTAGGAAAAATTTCTTGCAAGTATTCACTAGGAGTTATGAAAGCAGTCTCTGCCTGTCGTTGATATTTATCAACTGGTGTAATGGCTGTTACCATTCCCACTACACGATGAGTACGTTCATCTACGACTGGCGCACCACTAAAACCAGGTGTTACCTCTGTAGCGTTGGTCAGTTGAACTAAAGGTAGACCATTCTCGCCACTCATCAAGTCACCTATAGTGCCATAGCCATACATTCCTTCTATTGGCTTGGTTTCGGGAAAGCCAAAGGTTTTAAATGCATGACCTGACGAACCCAAAGAAGTGCCTAATTGCAAAGGTTTTACTTCATCTGGTAGATCTCCCTCTAGGTGCAGAATCGCAACGTCACCCACTGTAGATGCAGACCAGTACTTCTCATCTACACGCCCTATATATATCTGCTGTCCAGCATAAAAAACGAGACTTACACTACTGCCTGGCTCGGCTTTAGCATACTCTACAACATGAGCACAGGTAACAATTAACCCATCTCTAGTAAGAATAAAACCAGTACCAGCTGTTTTCCCGTCTGGTTTCAGGATGCGAACTATACCTTGAGTTAAATTATCCCGTTGTGTAATCATTTCACTCTCTAGCTTTTGAAAGTTGCTTCCACACCAGCTTGACACCGTAATTTACTTCACCACTTCCCTTGCATACAGCAACATTCCCTGCCTCGCCAGTCATTTTTAGTCCAAAAGTCACCTCCATTTCAGTCGGTGGTTCAGATAGACACTG
Organism: Nostoc sp. MG11; assembly: GCF_014904695.1. GTDB lineage: Bacteria > Cyanobacteriota > Cyanobacteriia > Cyanobacteriales > Nostocaceae > Komarekiella. The sequence continues at coordinate 415,041 of NZ_JACXXN010000001.1, forward strand.
TACTGACTCAATAAATGCATTGACGTTATGCTTAATAGTTATGTTTATGGCTTCTGCAAAAGTACTTTGTGCTACACCAACAGTCTGTTTTACTTTGTCTTGCAAGCCAGCCTTCACTAATCCTGGAGGTGATGACACTTCCTCTTCTTCTACTTCCACAAGGATAGTGCTACCGTCTTCAGTGGCAAACTGAATATATTGCGTCATTCTGTCTCTCTTGGCTATACCACCAACTAAATATGAGTAAATTTAGGCAATTTTGAATCTTTACTATATTTATCAGCCAATTTGAGATAGTTTACGTAATTTTTGTGTAAAAAATTGTGAACGAAATTAGAACTTTGCAACCACCTCCCATGAAAGTATCTACAGCTAATTGCGTAGGCGTAGCCCGCCGCAGGTATCGCCTGACAACAAGCGACTGGTCAGCCATAAAATAAAGACAAATCAATAAAAGGGGGCGTTTATGGCAACCCAACTCAGCGAAGCTAAATCTTCAATAGAACTGATAATATCTTGGGAAGCGTTGCCCGCAGATTTTCAGTTAGAGGATGAACCAGTGGAAAATCCAGGTCAGCCACTATTGGCTGGTGCTTTGCGCGAAAGCCTTGAGATCAGTGGTTTCATCCAACCCCAGATGTTAATTGCCTCAAATTTTGGACTTTGCGCGACGATAAACGGTCAGTTTGTGGCGAAAGCACCCGACTGGGTTTATGTTTCAGTGGTAAATGAAGTTTTAGGAGAGCGCAAAAGCTATACACCCAATTTAGAGGGTGATATTCCGGCGGTGGTGATGGAATTCCTATCTGACACCGAGGGTGGAGAATACTCTTTTAAGCGAACCTATCCACCAGGAAAATGGTTTTTTTACGAGCAGATTCTTCAAGTTCCGATTTACGTGATTTTTGACCCAAATGGTGGTTTATTAGAATTTTACCAACTCGAAAATGGACGTTACGAGTTAAAGCAACCTGATGAAAATGGTCGTCATTGGATTGCTTCAATGGGTTTATTTTTGGGAACTTGGCAAGGAACAAAAGAAGCCAGAACGGGTTACTGGTTGCGCTGGTGGGATGAGGCAGGTAATTTGTTACTTTGGGCAGTGGAACAAATTGAACAAGAACGCCAACGTGCCGAACAGGAACGCCAGCAAAAAGAACGGCTAATTGCCTATTTACAATCTCAAGGTATTGATCCAAATAATTTGCAGTAGCATATATAGACAAAATTTACAAGTATTTGGGTTACTCAGTAGCCCTTTCAAGCTAAGCAAACATCCCAAAAAAATTTACCGAATTTTAGGCTTTTCACCTTCGTGCCTTGGTGGTTAATAAGTTACTTTTTTAACTACAAAAACGCTAAGACACCAAGAAAAATACGTTACACCTTCAAAAGGCTTGCGATCGCTTTAGATGTATTTTGGTAATTCCTCATAAGATTTAAAAAAATAGCCTTTTGCAAAGTTAAATCTCAGTATGAAACGAACCTGGAAGTCTCTACTGCTAGCCTTGAACTGGGTACTACTATCAGTTGGAACATCGATTTTGATTATCCTGACGCAACCCATAGCACCGGTTCCCGCACAAGAACCTGCTGCGTCTAGCACTATTGATCCAAATTCGCCCAGTTCAGAAGCGACTAAAGTTCAAAAGTTACAGAATGCGCTGCAACCATCAACGCTAGAAACCCCGGAAGCCAGCGAATCGAAAAAGCCAGATTCAGCACAGGAACCTTTACCCACTCCTGAAGAAATCGCCCGTCAGCAACAACTAATAGAAGCAGACAAGCTTTATTTGGCGGGACAAATCCCAGAAGCGGAAAAACTGTATCGCCAGGTGAAAGAACCTTTTGCAAAAACAAGTGTACCTGAAGGACGCAAAGCAGCGATCGCTGATCCAACGCAACTATCTCCAGGTGGTAAAGTATACTGGCGAGAAGCAGAGGCAGGGATAGCAAGTAAACTTCAAACCAGAACTTTAGTACCTCTGCAATTGTTAGTAGAAAAGAATCCAGAATTTATCCCTGGTCATATTCGATATGCTGAAGTATTGAAGCAATATGATCGCCCCCAAGCAGCATTAGATATATTAGAACGTGCGACATCCCTTTATCCAAATCAACCAGAATTGATCAAAGCTAGAGTTACAGCGCTCGCTGAAGAAAAAAAATGGATGGAAGCTTCTTTAGCGGCGCGTCAATTTGCGATTCTCAACCCCCAAAACCCGCAAGCACCTGAATTTACAAAGCTAGCTCAAGAAAATCTCAAACGCTACAAATCTCATATCAGAGAAGAAATTAGAGGTAATGTCCTCGGTAATATTATTACAGGTGCATTAGGTTACGCCGTTACTGGCAGTCTTCTAGGGCCGTTTTCTGCTCTTGACTCCACCATCATGTTGCTACAAGGAGAAGAAGCCATAGGTGAATCGGTGGCGAAGCAGGCGAAAAAACAGCTCGATGTCATTAAAGATGAAAATGTTTTGGGATACGTCAATGAAATCGGGCAGAAATTGGCGAAGGTAGCTGGACGTGATGAGTTTAAATACGAGTTTTTTGTAATTCCAGAGGAAAGCCTCAACGCCTTTGCATTGCCTGGAGGTAAAATCTTTCTGAATGCAGGTGCGATCGCCAAAACTAACTCAGAAGCAGAAATCGCTGGGTTAATCGGTCATGAATTATCCCATGTAGTCTTATCTCACGGCTTTCAACTAGTCACCCAAGGCAACCTAATTTCTAACGTTACCCAGTACATACCTCTAGGTGGAACCATTGGTCAACTTTTTGCACTCAGTTACAGCCGCGACATGGAACGTCAAGCAGATACACTCGGCACACGCCTGATTGTTGCTACTGGCTACGCTGCTGATGGCTTGCGTAACTTGATGGTTACACTAGACAAACAACAGAAAAATGCTCCTCCCAGTTGGTTGTCTTCGCACCCAGGCGGTAACGAGCGAGTTAGTGAGATAGAAAACCTAATTTCTCGTAGTAAATATAACCGCTACGCCTACGAAGGAGTCGGGCGACACGCGGAAATAAAAGCACGAGTCAAACAGCTACTCAAAGAGAAAAAAGAACGAGAAGAAAAAAAGTCAAGTTCTTAATGAATCAAAACACAAAACTATTCGTCACTTAAACTATCAATTCCCTACCTACTTCCACCGGAGGATGATTCATGTCATCACAACTAGTTAAGTTTTTCTCTCTGAGCGGTCTTGGCTTATCCTTATGTTTGGGCAATTCCGCAGCACTTGCCCAATATAATCCTTCTACATCGGATGGTGTAGTAGTACCCACAATTCCATCAGGCGGCACATCAACACCAGTAGATAGACCAATACCAATAGATACATCAACGACAAGTACAACTAGTTCACCCTCTGCTGACGGTGTGACTCGTTTTGGCTGTCAGTATTACAATGGACAGTACACAGTCATGTATCAGCCACAAAGTCAACCAGGACAGTACTTTCCTTGGGCGGCTCCAGCGGCTTTGGGTGGTGGTTGGAATTCACAACTTCGCTGTCAAACTATTGCTAATCGTTTAGAATCCTATCGGCAAGATGGCTTACAAGAACTCCAAACAGGCGTACAAAATAGAGAAAATATTGTTTGCGTGACAACCGAGGCTGACCCCAGTTGTAGAATTGTGCTGACAGTACCGCGTGGCAAAGACGCTTATGTGGTACGCAATAGCGTTTTCCAAAACCTGACTACTGCTGACAGCGGGCAGCAAACCACAGCTGTTAATACTTATGGCGATCGCAATCAGGGAGGAGCAAACGAATTATACAATTTAGGTCGCACACTTTTGGGCGGTGGCAATAATCGAGTTACTTCATCTAGAAGCGGGATTAATCTGAAACCTTACCTTGATCCTAAAGATGGCGGTACAGCCAGAAACCTGAGCAATGGAGTAGTACGTCCTCAACCTCAACGCTCTCAAACTCCCACTCGGCTCAATCCTAGGAACTTCCGTTAAAAGGCTCAAGGGGAGCCAACGCTGTCGGCAGAAGCCTGAGTGCCGGATAGACGCATTGGTGCAGCGGTAGCGAGTCTTGTCTACAGAAAGCGATCGCATTGATTGGTAGTCGGAGCGATCGCTTTTGATTTATATCCTTCGTCGTAAATTCAGACTTGTCGTAAATCAAGGGCTACTAGACTTTTTTTGAGAAATTTTTGGATCCAAGGAGGATATAGAACCGACACCAGAGCAGTTACGAGCGCTGTATCGCAGATGTGTAGCGGCAAGCAATTTGATGCAATCAATCAACATAGTTCGGATGGATGAACGTACTAATACCAATTCATAATTCATAATTCATAATTATGAAAGTCATATTTCATCTGGGTTTTGAGGTTTCCATCTGTAGTCTTATTTTGGAGAATAGTTTGAAGCTGAATTGCGGAAGCGAATAAATCAGCAGCCGCAAGAGTAACCAGCCATAACGAAACTGCCTATACTCTTGGCGTTGCCGCAGCGGCGATTGATACGATGTGTACAGACAAGAGAGCAAGTCTATTAGACTTTGTTCAAAAGTATCAGCAAAAGCAGGAATGACTTCTGACTGTTTACTTAGATGGATTAATGCATTCAAGATGATCACAACCAAAATGTTGAGTCATCATTGCATATAGCTGTTCACAAGCTTGACCATCAAGGTTCAATTTTGGCTTAATCTGCTCATAGGTTTCTCCTTGTACTATGCGAGTTGCCATTTGTTGAAACTGTGCCCAAGTTAAATCACTATCAACAAAAGCTTTGCCAAGGATAATCACTAGTTCCTCATAATCATTGTCTTCTAGTTTTGTCATCATCCGGTGTTCTATGTGAAGCGAATCATCAAAGCAGTAATACCAGGATTTTGTTTGCTGTTTGAGTACCCTTTTGAAAAAATCCTGCTGTTTAGAGCGGTTAACAACCTGATCAGCTTCGCTACACACCATTAAAACAGGGGCCGCAACACAAGTTTTAGCCTGTTCTAAAACATTTTCTCCTAATTCTAAAAATATTCGTAATGCTGGAATTTGAAAACCTTTGTAGCCAAAATTACCGGGTGCATCTTTGTTGAACCATTCAAAGTAAATCGGTAGGATTTTGATGAGCCAATCAAATAATGAATGATGAGTACCCAAATAAGGTGTGAACAATAAAGCGCGATTAATCTGCTGAGGATGCTCTAAAGCTAACCAGGCTGCTAAGGTTCCACCCGTTGATAATCCACCAACTACGACTTGTTGACCTAGCGTTTTTGCAATCTCTAACCACTTCAGCACAAATTGTTGATAAGTCTGAATGTCTGTTGGAAGTGGTGGAGGATTTTGGCGCTTCCAGTTACCTGCGCGTCCATGACCGGGTTGTAAAGGAATAAGAACATTGTATCCTCTGTTGAAGAAGGCTTTGCCGAGCGGCTCAAACTGGTAGGGGCCTGCTGTGAAACCATGCAAGAAGAGACAAACCTTGGAGGTGGAGTGAGGATAAACAAAGAATTTTGAACCACAGGCTTTATTTTTAAGCGGAAGTTCGGACTCTGATTGATAAACTTGCTTGAGGAATTCTGTTGTTTTCTGAAAGTCAACTGTTGTTTCGTTACTTGTCATAAGCTGTTGTGCATATAATTTGTATATTTATTTTTGGTAAAACTGATCAAAATCTTCTTACTCTACCAACATAGAAAAATTAGCATTACTGAGTGAAAGTATTAATTAGGATAATTAGGCTTTCCAAGAGGTATCTTGCATAACAACGAGAATGTAAGTTATTAGCTCTCAATTATCTGTTGTTTTAACCTTTCGCTAGCAGTTTCTTAATGTTACTGGGATAGTTTGAGGGGGCTGAATAAGAATTGATACCAATTAGGAATGTAGCTGTATTCTCCTACATTCCTGAGTTTGCCATGCTGATATTGCGATCGCAAAGGCATCAGCCCTAAATGCAAAGTATATCTTTGCATATATTATCTGCGAACTAATACTAATTCAGCAACGTATTAAGTGATACTTTAATCCTTGCTTCTGGGGATAACTTTGACACAAGAGGATTGATATTGTGATCATTAACGAAATTGACTCGGATACTCCTAGCACTGACGTAGCGGAGTTTGTCGAGCTTTATGATGGTGGTGCAGGCAATACAGACCTCAGCGGACTAGTGGTTGTTTTCTACAACGGTAGCAACGACCTATCTTATGCCGCCTTTGACTTGGATGGCTATACCACTGATGCTAATGGATACTTTCTGCTTGGGAATGCAGGTGTACCGAGTGTAGATTTAATCTTTCCTGGAAATACTCTGCAAAATGGGGCGGATGCAGTTGCACTCTACACAGCTAATGCTAGCGATTTCCCAAATAATACACCGATCACCACAACTAATCTAATTGATGCGATCGCCTATGACACAAATGATGCCGATGACCCCGGTTTGCTTGCTCTACTCAATCCGTCTCAGCCTCAAGTAGATGAAAACAGTGGTGCAAACGGTAGCGCTAATGATTCCCTTCAACGGGTTCCAAATGGTGCAGGAGGCGGTCGCAACACCAGCACCTACCAAGCACTAACCCCAACACCAGGTACAGCTAATGCTGTTCTTCCTGCTGGTGTCACCATCACCGAATCTAGTGGCAGCACTAACATTACTGAAGGTGGTGCAACAGATACATACACAATAGTACTTAATAGTCAACCAACAGCAGACGTTACTATTGCCATTACCCCGGATTCTCAAAGCACAACCAGTGCTACTACACTTACCTTTACTGCTGCTAACTGGAATGTGGCGCAAACAGTAACAGTCAGTGCAGTCGATGATTTGGTAACAGAAGGTACACACTCCAGCACTATCAGCCATACAGCAACCAGCAGCGATGCTAACTATAACAATGTTGCGATCGCTTCTGTAAATGCAACAATTGCTGACAATGATGTAGCTGTTTCAATTACCAAGATTCACGAGATTCAGGGTAGTGGTGCAACCTTTAACCCCGCTTTTGGTGGTAATCGGACAATTGAGGGCGTTGTCGTCGGTGCTTTTGGTGGTTCTTCGCAACTGAACGGCTTCTACATACAGGAAGAGAATACAGATGCCGATAGTGACGCTGCAACCTCAGAAGCTATCTTTGTTTTTGATCCCACAGGGCTGTTCTCTGGTAAAGTTGGCGATCAAGTAAGGGTAACTGGAACGGTTGGTGAATTCACGACTAGCAGTGGTGGTGTCAACAGCAGTCTGACGCAACTTTCTAGTGTTACAAGTGTCGTCAACTTGGGCGCTAGCACTCTGCCTACTGTTACTAACATCAAGTTACCTGTAACTAGCGTCACAGACTTAGAGCGCTACGAGGGGATGCTGGTTAACATTAGTGCTGCAAGTAGGAACCTGACTGTAACCGAGCATTTCCAACTTGGTCGATTTGGGCAAGTTGTTCTCTCGGCAACTGATGCCAGCAACCAACCCGGTACTGATGGCAGACTTGACCAGTACACCCAATTTAATGCGCCAAGTGTCAGTGGATACTCTGCCTACTTAAATGAGATTGCTCAGCGTCGGATCATCTTAGATGACGGTAGAGGCACTCAAAACCCCGACCCAATCATTCATGCGCGTGGCGGGATTCCTCTGAGTGCTGAAAATACATTGCGTGGTGGTGACACGATCGCTAGCATCAATGGTGTTTTAGACCAACGTTTTGAAGGGTATCGCGTTCAAACCTCCACCGGACAAAACTTTACACCTGCGAATCCTCGCCCAACGACACCGCCAAATGTGGGCGGTACGCTCCAGGTTGCTAGCTTCAACATTCTCAACTACTTCAACGGTAACGGTACAGGCGGAGGCTTCCCTACTCCCAGAGGAGCGGATAACCTGACTGAGTTTAACCGTCAGCGTGACAAGACTATTCAAGCCATTATTGGCTCAGGGGCAGATGTCCTTGGATTAATCGAGATAGAGAATGATGGCTACGGTGCTAACAGTGCCATTCAGGATCTTGTTAACGGATTGAATGCAGTTTCCGGTGCTGGTACTTATGCCTTCATCAATCCCGGCACAAGTTTGGGAACCGATCAAATTGCAGTGGGAATCATCTACAAACCTGGTCAAGTTACCCCAGTCGGTGCGGCTGCAACAATGCCCGATGGATATGGTCAAGGTGCATTTGACTTAACTGGGCGGAAACCCTTAGCACAGACCTTTCGGCAAAACTCGAATCGGGAAAACTTCACAGTAGTTGTGAATCACTTCAAGTCTAAAGGTTCAAGTTCCGGGGGTGTTGGTGATGCTGACGCTGGCGATGGTCAAGGTCTTTCTAATGGTACGCGGACTCGTGCGGCTGAAGACCTAGCAACTTGGTTAGCAACTAAACCCACAGGTACTAATGATCCTGACTACTTGGTTATTGGTGATCTCAACGCTTACGCCAAAGAAGATCCAGTTACTACTTTGGCAAGTGCAGGATATAACAACCAATTTTCTTATGACAGCTACTCTTATGTCTTTGATGGACAGTGGGGTACTCTTGACTATGCCCTAGCTAATGGCAGTTTAGGAGCACAAGTTACTGGCGGTGCTAAGTGGCACATCAATGCCGATGAACCCAACGTTCTCGACTACAACACTGAGTTCAAGTCAGCAGGACAGCAAGATAGTTTATACAATGCTGACGCCTTCCGTTCCTCTGACCACGATCCAGTGCTAGTGGGGCTGAACTTGTTTAGTGTGGATAAAGTCATCACTCCTCCACCTGGACGCAAAGTTGTGATTGGCACTAAGGGCGATGATGTGATTGTAGGTAGCCCTGGTAAAAAAGCGATCGCAGGCGGTCAAGGCAACGACCAATTTGTCTACAACAGCATCAACGATACAAATAATTACATCATCGACTTTAAAGTGGGTAGCGACAAAATCGTTTTGACTAAGCTACTCGATAGCCTGGTTGCTGGTGGTTATAACGGCAGTGATGCGATCGCTGATGGCTATGTGCGTCTGGTACAAGGAAGTACAGCTAAAAATACAGTCCTCCAAATTGACCGCGATGGTTTACTTGGTTCGGCGACTTATCAACCCTTCCTATATTTAGACAACGTTACCCCAGCGGCGATGAATAACTTCTACAACTTTGTGTTTTAGATTGTGTCCACAACTGCGATCGCGGTTGTGGATGCATTGCATCTAAAAACAAATATAGGACTTACGCACTGAAGCTTGAAACCTAGATCCCCCCTAGCCCACGCCAGTCGCTCCACTTGGGGAGACCCCATCGCATGATTGCGTCTCCCCAACTCTTGGAGACGCTACGCGAAGGGAGAAGACCGCGCTGGCTCCCCTTAAAAAGGGGGGAACTTCTAAAGCCCCCTTTTTAAGGGGGTTGGGGGATCTGAGTGCGTAAGTCCTGAAATATGCAAACTCTATTAAACAAGCAATTATTTGCTGATTTTATGGTGACTACAAACTCAATTCGCTTTTCTCAGTTCAATGCTTCCCTAAACCGCAACGCCGAAGGTCAGTTGACAACTGATTTATCTACTCCTGATAATGCTCAAGCAAAAGCTGTTGCCGAAATCATCCAGCGCAGCAACCCGGATGTACTACTAATTAATGAGTTCGACTACGATTCAGAAAATCCTAATCAAACTGTTGAACTCTTCCAGCAAAATTACCTTGCTATTAGCCAAAACGGTGCAACTCCCGTTGATTACCCCTACATCTACATTGCTCCTAGTAATACAGGGATTGCCTCTGGGTTTGATTTAAACAACAACGGTACAGCGGTTACAACCCCAGGCGAACCAGGATACGGCGATGATGCGATCGGCTTTGGGAATTTTCCTGGTCAATACGGGATGTTACTACTGTCAAAATATCCCATCGACACCGAGAATGTGCGGACTTTCCAAAATTTTCTTTGGAAGGATATGCCTAATGCTTTGCTTCCCGATGACCCCACAACACCCAAACCGAATGACTGGTATTCTGCGGACGAACTAGAAGTATTGCGCCTTTCTTCCAAGAGTCACTGGGATGTTCCTATCCAAGTGAATGGCGAGACAGTTCACGTCCTCGCCAGCCATCCTACACCTCCCACCTTCGATGGTGCTGAAGACCGCAACGGTAAGCGCAACCACGACGAGATCCGCTTTTGGGCAGACTACATAACCCCAGGTAAAGGCGATTACATCTATGATGATGGCGGGAAAAAGGGTGGTATTGCTGCTGGGTCGAGCTTTGTGATTATGGGCGACCAGAATGCAGACCCCGTAGATGGTGATAGTTTTGACAACGCCATTCGGCAACTGTTGCAGAATCCTGGCATTAATACTAATGTTATTCCCAGCAGTCCCGGTGCTGCTCAACAAGCAGACTTACAAGGTGGTGCAAACGCCAGTCAAAAGGGTAATCCCAGTTTTGATACCGCAGACTTCGGCGATACGGCTCCGGGAAACCTGCGAGTAGATTACGTGCTACCCTCCGCTGATTTGAAAATTAATAACTCAGAAGTATTCTGGCCCCTGAATACCGACCCGACATTTCCCTTGGTAGGTACTTTCCCCTTCCCCAGTTCCGACCATCGCCTGGTGTTCGCAGATGTGCAAGTTGGTGCAACTGAAGCAGGTAAAACTATTCCTAGTGCAGAATTCCAGGGACAGACGGTATTTACTACAGGCTTTATTCCTGCTGGTGTAGCGGGGGCGGTGAATGGTGTAGAAACTCCCGTGGGTGGGCTATCTGGTGTTACCTACGATGCCACCAAAAACGTCTATTACGCTATTTCAGACGATCGCTCGCAATTTGGCCCTGCCCGTTTTTATACTTTCACTGCTGACCCAGCTACCATCACCACAACTGGGGCGACTTTTACTAATGTCACCCCCCTGAAAGATAGCCGTGGTAACTTCTTTGCACTCAATAGCCTCGACCCTGAAGGCATTGCCCTGACTGATAACGGCACAGTCTTTATTTCTTCGGAGGGTGAAGTTAATCTTAATGCAGGTCGCGTTAGTGATCCTTTCGTTAAAGAGTTTTCGTTGACTACAGGGCAAGAGGTGCGATCGCTATCTGTTCCTAGCAAGTACCTACCAGTGGTACAGGATACTAATGGCGACGGTATTGTTAACGCTGGTGATACTCAAATATCTGGTGTTCGCAACAACGCAGCATTAGAAAGCCTCACGATTACACCCGACCAAAAAACCCTATTTACCGCCACCGAAAACGCCCTGTTCCAAGATGGGCCAGTTGCCACTACCACTACAGAAACGCGATCGCGCATTATGCAATACAACCTACTATCGGGACAACCAGAGAAAGAATATCTCTATGTCACCGATTCCGTAGCAGTTCCTCCCAATCCAGCAGATGCATTTAGTACTAATGGCTTAGTAGATTTACTAGCAATTGACAATCGAGGTACTTTGCTGGCGTTAGAGCGTTCTTTCTCTGCGGGAGTTCCTGGTACAGGCAACACCATCAAAATTTACGAAGTTACCTTACAAGGTGCAACCGACATTAGCGCCATCGACTCACTCGAAAGCCTCAGCGAAGCTCAACTGGCTGCTCTCCAACCAGCCCAGAAGCGATTGCTGTTGAATCTTGACTCGTTGAACTTGCCTACAGGTACAGATAACATCGAGGGTCTGGCCTTCGGCCCCAAACTAGCGGATGGTAGCCAGTCAATTGTACTGGTGAGTGACAACAACTTCAGCCAAACCCAATTTACCCAAATTCTTACTTTGAGTGCAGACATCGTGAATACCGCAATTCCTACAGTAGAGACTCGTCCTGATTTATTTGATGATGAGACACTGCCCACATCTGGGCGAGCTGATGCTGATGACCCTGCTATTTATGTGAATGCCACTGACTCAGCCGACAGCTTGGTATTGACAGCGGTGAAAAATGCCGGGTTAAGGGTTTATAACTTGTCTGGTGAGTTGTTGCAAGAAGTCAATCCAGGTGATATACGCTACAACAATATTGACCTGCAATACGGTTTTAAATTAGGCGATGAATCTGTGGATATTGCCGTAGCTAGCGATCGCGAAAATGATAAACTAGCAATCTTCAAGATTAACCCGAATGCCAACGCTGAGGGTAAGTACCTAGAAGATATCACCGATAGCAGTATTGGTACTCTCTTCCAAGCACCACCCTTTGAGCCACCTTACGACCCATCGGAACGCAGCGCTTACGGAGTTGCTCTGTACCGTAGCCCCATCTCTAATGATTACTATGCCTTTGTTAACCGACGAGAAACCGGAGATGTGGCTCAGTTCAAACTGCTTGACAAAGGTAATGGCAAGATTGGCGTGGAACGGGTGCGGGAATTCACCATACCCACAACTGAGGAGCGCGAACCCCAAACTGAGGGCATGGTAGTAGACCAAGAAACTGGCTTCCTCTACATTGGACAAGAAGATGTGGGAATTTGGAAGTTCCAAGCAGAACCCGACGGTGGCACAACTGGTAAACTAATTGATCGCGTCAAAGATTTGGGCGGTACTAACCTCACCAACGATGTTGAAGGACTGAGTATCTACTATGGTGCAAACGGTACTGGCTATCTACTAGCATCCAGTCAAGGAGACAACACCTTTGTGGCTTATACCCGCGAAGGTAATAACGAATATATAGGTAACTTTGCCGTTGGTAGCAATGGGGCAATTGACAGCGTACAAGAATCGGACGGTGCAGATGTAGTTAACGTACCACTGGGGCCCAATTTCCCACAGGGTTTATTTGTTACTCAAGATGGTGATAATGACCCTGCCAAGTTAGTTCAAGATGAAGATGAATTGGCAAATATCAACTCTAACTTTAAGCTAGTACCTTGGGAAAACATCGCCAACGCATTCCCCAATCCATTAAATATTGACACCACCAGTTACGATCCTCGCAATCCTGTTGCCCAGCCTAAGCTGACTATTTATGATTTTGAAAATCTACCCAAGTTAGGTACTGCTAGCAATGGTCAAGATGTTTTCTTGGGAGGATTCTCTGGTCTGTACTTCCAAGGAATTGCAGCCAACGGCAACCTTAAGTTTGTCACTCATCCAGATCGCGGCCCCAATGGCGATAATACTGATAGTGGCAGACCATTTCCATTACCCGATTACCAGCCAGAAATAGTCAGCTTTGAACTCAACCGTTCCACGGGTGAGATTAGCATTACCAAACGTACCAAGCTATTTCGTGAAGATGGCACAACTCCGTTAACTGGACTGCCAAATTTACAAACAGGGGAAGAGAATACCGCCTACACTGATGAAATTGGCGTTGACCTGAACAATAATGTCTTAGCTAACGATCCTTTCGGTGCAGACATGGAAGGAATTGTCGTTACAGAAAATAGCGACTTTTGGATGGTGGATGAATACCGTCCGGCGATTTATCACTTTAATAGCAACGGTAAGCTGATTGACCGCTTCATCCCCGCAGGTGATGCCACTGATGCGACTCAAAATGGTGGTAAATCCTATGGTACACCTGCACTTCCCGCTGTTTACGCTCAAAGACGGGCAAATAGAGGCTTTGAAGGCGTAGCCTTAGAGGGTACTAAGCTTTATGCCTTTATCCAAAGTCCCATTGATAACCCAGATGACAGCGATGACACGACTTCCAAGAATTCTCAAAACCTGCGAATTCTAGAGTTTGATACTGTCACCAAAAAAGTTACGGGTGAGTTTCTTTATGTCTTAGAAGGACTACAAGGCACTGACAAAATTGGCGATGCAGTCTCTTTAGGTAACGGTAGATTTGCTGTAATAGAGCGAGATGACAAGAGTGATGCCACTTCCAACAAATTAATCTTCCAAATCGACCTAGCAGGAGCAACTAACATCAATAGTTCTCCCAAATTGGCTACGTTGCCTACAGGTAAAACCATTGAACAACTAACCACTGACGAGTTAGCGGCTGCTGATATTGTCCCTGTCAGCAAGAGCCTGATCGTTAATGCTGCTGAACTTGGTTACACTGGAGTCGATAAACTGGAAGGATTAGCACTAGTAGCGCCCAATACTCTAGCAATCATTAACGACAACGATTTTAGCGTTACAGGAACAACAACAAATCCTGATGGCTCGCTTACCGTTGACATTGTATCTCCCGCGAATCCTGAAAAACTCGGTATCATTGAGCTACCTAACGACCTACCTGTTGCCCAAAAGGTTACACTCAAAGGTTTTGCTTCCCTCCCCGCTGATACCTTCGCTGAAGGCCCTCCCTCTGGTAGCGATATCACAGGTACTAACGGACGCAATGTCCCATTTGCTAAACAGCCCATTCAAGGGTTTAGTGGTGTACAGGTTGCTGATGACAATTCCTTCTGGTTCCTTTCTGACAACGGTTTTGGTAGCAAGAGCAACAGCGCTGATTATCTGCTGCGAATTTATCGCCTTGACCCCAGTTTCCGAGGTGCTGAGGCACAAGGTGATGGAAGTGTCAAGGTGTTGGACTTTATCCAGCTTTCTGACCCTGACAAGAAAGTACCTTTCGACATTGTTAATGAAAACACTGAAGAACGCCTTTTAACTGGTGCAGACTTCGATGTAGAATCTTTAGCAATGGCTGCCGATGGCACATTCTGGATTGGTGATGAATTTGGCCCTTACGTGTTGCACTTCGACGCCAATGGCAAGCTGCTAGATGCTCCCGTTGCCACACCAAATACAACTAATCTCGACACACTCGGTGGTAAACCGCCAATTGTGATTGGACACCGGGGCGCAAGTGGAGAACTCCCAGAGCATACTTTAGGCGCTTACAAGTTGGCGATTGAACGCGGTGCTGACTTCATCGAACCCGACTTGGTTTCTACTAAGGATGGTGTGTTGATTGCTCGTCACGAGCCGAATATGATCAATACCACCGATGTGGCTGAGCGTCCAGAATTTAGCGATCGCAAAACGACTAAAATCGTTGATGGTGTAGAAGAAGAAGGCTTTTTTGCTTCCGACTTTACCCTAGCAGAAATCAAGACACTGCGGGCAATTATGCCGCAAGCCTTCCGTCCTCAAGCGTTTAACGGTTTGTATGAAATCCCGACTTTTGAAGAAATCATCGAGTTAGTTAAACAGACTGAAGCCGATACAGGTCGTAAAATTGGCATTTATCCAGAAACCAAGCACCCAACTTATCACGATGCGCTTGGTCTATCTCTAGAAGAACCTCTGTTAGCAACCTTAGAGAAAACCAAGTTTACTGACCCCAGCCGGGTATTTATCCAGTCCTTTGAAACCAGTAATCTTAAAGAACTGAATGAGAAAACCGACATACCCCTGGTTCAGTTATTGGATGCTGTTGATGTTAATCTCGATGGTTCGCTGATTGAAACCAAGCCTTACGATTTCGTCGTTGATAAAGACTCTCGCACTTATGCAGATTTGCGGACACCCGCAGGCTTAGAGGAAGTTGCCACCTACGCTGATGGTATTGGCCCCTGGAAACGGATGATTGTCTCGGTTGCGGGTGTTGATGCCGATGGCGATGGTGAAGCGGATGATGTGAATGGCGATGGCGTAGTCAACGATGCTGACAAAACCCTAACTGAACCCACTTCTTTGGTGAAAGATGCCCATGATGCAGGTTTACTAGTACATCCTTACACCTTCCGCGATGAAGAACGTTACTTAGCATCAGATTACAACGGCAACCCACAAGAAGAATTTAAACAGTACATCAATTTAGGTGTTGATGGTTACTTTACTGACTTCCCTGGTACAGGCGACTTGGTGCGCGACCAATTAACCGGGGATTTTGTGCGTTCACCACAAAATCCTGATGTATTAGAGAAGACACAATTCCAAACCTTGGATGGGAATGCGCCTTTAGTTATCGGTCATCGCGGTGCTAGCGGTTTACGTCCAGAACATACTTTGGAAGCATATAAACTAGCGATCGCTGATGGGGCTGATTTCATTGAACCAGATTTAGTTGCCACCAAGGATGGTTATTTGGTAGCGCGTCACGAAAACGCTCTAGCAATTATCAATGACGATGGGACACTGAACACCACCGACACCAGCACCGATATCTATCTACGTCCAGAGTTCGCCGACCGTAAAACTACTAAAGTCATTGATGAGCGCACTATCACAGGCTGGTTTACAGAAGACTTAACTCTGGAAGAACTGAAAACCCTGAATGCCATTGAACGTCTACCTGAACTCCGGGGAACCAAATTTAACAATGACAAGCTGAAAGTTCCCACTCTCGAAGAAATCATCGATTTGGTGAAGCAGGTAGAAACAGAAACAGGTCGCAAAATTGGTATTTACCCAGAAACCAAGCACCCCACCTACTTTGAAAATATCGGCATCAACTTAGGTCAGAAACTAGTTGACACCTTAGTTGCTAAAGAGTTTACTGATCCTGAGCGGGTATTCATCCAGTCCTTTGAGGTGGGCAATCTCAAGGAACTGAAACAGGACATCATGCCTAAAGCAGAAATTGATTTGCCACTAGTTCAGTTATTTGGTGGAGCCACAGGCAAGCCTTATGATTTTATTGTTAGTGGTGACTCTCGCACCTACGGCGATCTTACCAAACCGACAGAACTAGCTGCGATCGCTACTTATGCTGCTGGTATTGGCCCCAACAAGCGCCTGATTGTTCCCGCGCAAACAGTTGACCGTAACGGCGATGGTCAACCAGATGACTTGAATGGTGATGGCACAATCAGCGAGCCTGATAGAGTTTTGGGTACTCCCACTACTTTGGTGAAAGATGCTCATGATGCTAACTTGTTAGTACATCCTTACACCTTCCGCAACGAAGGGGTTTTCTTAGCATCAGATTACAACGGCGACCCGAAAAAGGAATATGAACAGTTCATCGACTTAGGAGTTGATGGCTACTTCACTGACTTCCCCGGTACAGGCGACCTGGTGCGCGACCAACTCGCGGGTGAACCTGCTGTCTCCAACCTTGGTGGTTCCAAAGGATTTGAGGGACTAGCCATCAGTCCCGACAAGAAAACTCTGTATCCTTTACTAGAAGGTACTGTTACTGGCGACCCCGCTGGTTCACTGCGAATCTACAAATTTGATGTAGCATCTGAGCAGTTCCAAGGTCAATTAGGCTTTTACCAATTAGATGACCCAAGTTACGCCATTGGTGATTTTACCGCTGTTAACTCAAATGAATATCTCGTAATTGAGCGAGATGGTGGTCAAGGTGAGACTGCTAAGTTCAAGAAGATATTCAAAGTTGACTTGTCTAAAAAAGATGCTGATGGTTTTGTAGCTAAAGAGGAAGTCGTGGATTTGATGAATATTCAAGACCCCAACGACTTGAATAAAGACGGCAATACCAAATTCACTTTCCCCTTTGTAACTATCGAAGATGTATTGGTACTAGATGCCAAAACGCTTTTAGTTGCCAACGATAACAATTATCCCTTCTCACAGGGACGACCAGGTGGGATTGATAACAACGAAATTATCACTCTGGAGTTAGAAAAGCCGCTTAATTTAGCACAAAGCAACCTCCTGGATTTACGCGATGCGACACAACCAGTAAGCGCTGAGTTTGTAGTTAACAGAGATGCTGGTTATAACAATTACATCAGCTTCTATCAGGTAACTGATGAGAATGGTGGTATTGATACTAACGGCGATCGCAAAGCAGATATTCTCGTTGGCCAAACTGGTTATACTGAAGCAGCAGTGCGTGGACGTGTTACAGGCATTGACCTGACAGCAAACAACCAAGATACGGCAACATACACTGGCACTTTTGAGCCTGGTTCTATCTTTGCAGCATTTATCATCGCTAATGGTAGACCCGATGCAATTCTCGATAGTAATCCCAGTAACAATCCGGCGGTTTACTTCCCATTCTTAGGCGCTAATTCAGACAAAGTAGATCACATTCGCCTATTAGGTAATAACACCTTTGGCTTTGAGGATTTACCCAATGGCGGTGACAAAGATTATAACGATATGACTGTGCGTGTGAATTTGAATATCGCTTAGCCAGGTAATATCAAAATCAGATAATTTTAAATAACCTCATCCTGCTTGCGGGGTGGGGTTATTTTTTGCCTTTCAAGATAAAAGGCAAGTCTATTAAAGCTTGAAACTCCAGTTTTCACCTTCAGAACTCGGAACTTCGTGTTTGAAACTCGGAACTTCGTGTTTGAAACTCGGAACTTCGTGTTTGAAACTCGGAACTTCGTGTTTGAAACTCGGAACTTCGTGCTCAGAACTCGAAACTTCGTGTTCGGAACTCGGAACTTCGTGCTCAGAACTCGGAACTTCGTGCTCAGAACTCGGAACTTCGTGCTCAGAACTCGGAACTTCGTGTTCGGAACTCGGAACTTCGTGCTCAGAACTCGGAACTTCGTGCTCAGAACTCAGAACTTCGTGCTCAGAACTCGGAGTAATAGTTTTATACCAATTCGTGATTATTTCAGGCTGTTGCTAACAGCTTAAAAGCAGGTAGCGTAAACGTAAAGCGGCTTGTGGTGGGACAGCGATCGCTATAGTATAAAAATTAAACTTTAATAGCTAAAAACCCGCTCTTATACTTAATCGTTTTTAACAGTGCATAAATTTTAGTGTTCATAAAAACTATGTCGATAACCGCATACCCATCAGTGCTGAATTCTTTTTTAAAAGGTACATTAGATACTCTTGGCGTTGCCTATAGTGTAGCTGTAGTGGATAACTACGCCTACGTCGCTGACGCCAACAATGGTTTGCAAATCATTGACATTACAAACCCTAGCGCACCCTTCCTCAAAGGTTCATTAGATACTACTGGTCTTGCTTATGGCGTAGCTGTAGCAGGTAACTACGCTTATGTTGCTGACACCACCAGTGGTTTGCAAATCATCGACATCACAAACCCGGCTGCACCCTCCCTCAAAAGTACATTCGATACTATTTTTGCCTTAAATGTAGCTGTAGTGGGTAACTACGCCTACGTTGTTGATATCACCAGTGGTTTGCAAATTATTGACATTACAAACCCTACAGCACCCTTCCTCAAAGGTACATTAAATACTGGCCCTGCCTTGGGCGTAACTGTAGTAAGTGACTATGCTTACGTTGCTGGCAATGGTTTAGAAATCATTGATGTCACAGACCCCGCTGCACCTTCCCTCACAGCTAGATTCGATACTCCTGGTAATGCTTATGGTGTGGCTGTAGCGGGTAACTACGCCTATGTCGCTGACTATGGCAGTGGTTTGCAAATCATTGACATTACAGACCCGACTGCACCCTTTCTCAAAGGTACATTAGATACTACTGGCAATGCCTATAACGTGGCTGTAGCAGGTAACTATGCTTATGTTGCTGACACCACCAGTGGTTTACAAATCATTGATATTACAGACCCGGCTGCACCTTTCCTCAAAAATACATTAGATACTCCTGGCGCTGCTTTAGGTGTAGCTGTAGTGGGTAAATATGTTTACATTGCTGATGAAAACAGTGGTTTGCAAATCATAGAGAACAATACAGTTCCGACTTCTGCTGACAAAGCTATCACTATCAATTCCGACAGCCTCTACATTTTCCAGCCTAGCGACTTTGCATTTAGCGACCCTGACAGCGGCGACAGCTTGCAAGCAATACAAATTATCACATTGCCTGAGTTAGGATTTTTCTTAGATAGCGATGATAACGATACTCTAGATTCTGGTGAAGCTATCTCATTGGGGCAAATAATTCCGCTGGATAAATTGAGCCAGCTGAAGCTTAAGACTGATATTACTGCCACAGGTAACAATTTTGCCAGCTTCCAGTTCAAAATCACTGATGGCACAGATTACAGCGCTTCGCCAAACAACTTTACTATTAATGTTACTACACAAACAAATCTCTCTTTTAAGCTGGTAAAGCAAAGTTCTAGTATGGTCTACGAACTAGGAGTATTTACCGTTGACGATGCAGAAGGTAAGATTGGCGATATTGCTCCTGGTACAACCGGGTATACCGAAGCGGCTCTTAAACGAGCTAAGGTAGTTTTCTCTTCACTTGCTAATATCCCCAATGGGTTTAATACTGACTTAGCGACTCTGCAAGAATTCAACTCTGGTGAGAAGCTAAGGTTTTTCTTAGTACGCAACAGCAGTATTAATGGGGTGCTGACTGGAGAAGCTGCTTTCTCAGATGTAATTTTCTCCTCAGCGGCAAATTTTGAAGTTGAACCCTCAAAAAATGAAGTATTCTCTCTCAACTTCCAGGATTTGGTAGTAGAAATTCAACCAACAAACCAAGAATTACCTTTGGGTACAGGTTTGCAAGGACAGCAAGAAGCAGAATTGATTGATTTACGGGATGTGACACAACAGGTGAAAGCTGAGTTTGTCGTCAATAGAGAAGCTGTTTTCAATAATTTTGTTGGCTTCTATCGAGTGAGTGATGAGAATGGTGGTATTGATATTAATGGCGATCGCACAGCAGATATTCTCGTTGGACAGGCGGGTTATACTGAAGCAGCGGTGCGTGGACGAGTCGCAGGTATTGACCTGACTGTGAACAATCAAGGTACGGCAACTTACGCCAGCACTTTCGAGCCTGATTCTTTGTTTGCACCATTTATTATTGTTGATGGTAGCCCCGATGCAATTCTCGATAGTAATGCCAATAACGATCCAGCAGTGTACTTTCCCTTCTTAAGTGCTAATACTGACAAAACCGATCACATTCGCCTGTTAGGGAATAACACCTTCGGTTTTGAAGATTTATTAAATGGCGGTGATAAAGATTACAACGATGTGATTGTGCGCGTAAATTTGAGTATTGCTTAAGAAATCTTGCTTATTTCGCTTAACTTCGAGCAAGATTTTTCCCCTTCTCTCTTTAACCGAGAAGTATTAGGCGAGAAACTCCATCTGATTGCGGGTGGAGTTTTTTTTATCAGTTTATTTACTGAGGCAATTCACTAGATTGACACAATAAGCTGTACGGGTCATTCCTCGCCTTACGGACAAAGAATATTATCTTTGCTAATTATCTTGCGATCGCAGCACAAACAGGTGTGAGGAAGCTAACACCCTATTCATAAAAACAACATGAGCGCATCATTTGCAAATGCTACTAACTTTTTAGCTGGGACAAATCCCAGTACCGTTGCAGTCAAAGATATTAACGGTGACGGCAAAAAAGACTTAGTGGTAGCTAATTATGGTTCCAATAATGTCTCGGTGCTGCTGAACAATGGTAATGGCAGCTTTGGCACTGCCACTAACTTTGCAGCTGGGTTATCTAGCTATTTTGTTGCGATAGCAGACTTTAACGATGACAGCCAACTAGATTTTGTAGTCACGAACTATGATTCCAGCACTGTCTCGCTCCTACTTAACGATGGTATGGGTGGCTTTGGCACTTCTACTAGTTTCTCAGTTGGGACAAATCCCATTTCCGTTGCATTAGGAGACTTTAACGCTGATAGCCAACTGGACTTAGTTGTAGCAAACTATGGTGCAACTAATGTCTCAGTGCTACTGAATAATGGCAGTGGTGGCTTTAACGCTGCCACCAATTTCACAGTCGGAACACAGCCTAGTTCTGTTGCTGTGGGAGATTTTGACGATGACGGCAAACTGGACTTAGTTGTAGCTAACTATGATTCCAACAATGTCTCAGTGCTACTGAACAATGGCAGTGGTGGCTTTAACGCTGCCACCAATTTCACAGTCGGGACAAAGCCTAGTTCTGTTGCTGTGGGAGATTTTGACGATGACGGCAAACTGGACTTAGTTGTAGCTAACTATGATTCCAACAATGTCTCAGTGCTACTGAATGATGGTATGGGTGGCTTTAACACTGCCACCAACTTCACAGTCGGGACAAGTCCTGGGTCGGTTGCCGTAGAAGATTTTGACGGTGACAACAAACTGGACTTAGTTGTAGCTAACTATGATTCCAACAATGTCTCGGTGCTGCTGAATGATGGTATGGGTGGCTTTAACACTGCCACCAACTTCACAGTCGGGACAAGTCCTGGGTCGGTTGCCATAGAAGATTTTGACGGTGACAACAAACTGGACTTAGTTGTAGCTAACTATGATTCCAACAATGTCTCGGTGCTGCTGAATAACTTCGACCTCAACGAAAACCCCACAGACTTGGTATTGAGTGCTATCAGCGACGATGATGACGATGACGACGATGATGACGATGATGATGATAATGATGGTAGTGGTGATGGAGACGATGATGACGATAATGATCAAAAAATCATCGGTAACTTCACCACCATTGACCCAGACCTAGACGATGAGCACACTTATAGCTTGGTAGCAGGCAGTGGCGATACTGATAATGATGCATTCATCATTGAGGGGAATAGCCTCAAGATTAAATCTTCCCTAAATAAATCTACTTACAATATTCGCGTCCGCACTACTGACCTTGGTGGACTCTCCTTTGAAAAAGAGTTGGCTGTTAATATTAACGAGTTTGGGTTTTTTACAAGTACCCAGGTGACAACTATTTTCCAGCTGACCAATATTACTGAGAATGTTTTTACTGTCAAAAGTAAAGTTAAAGGTGGTAAAGCAAAGCTCTCAATCAAAATTAAAAGCAGCGTCTCTAAAGAGATTAATGAACTATGTGTCTTTGCCGTTGACGATGAACAAGGTACGATTAACGGCATAGCCCCTGGTGCAGAAGGTTATACGCTAGTGGCTCTCCAGCGTTCAAAGGTGATTTTCTCCTCTATTGCCAATCTGCCCAATGGTTTTAATCCCGCTGACCTGAAAAATATTGTAGAATTCAACTCTGATACCAAACTTAGATTCTACATGGTATCCAATAGTACAACTCAATCTGTACTGTCTGGAAAAACCTCTTTCTCAAATGTCCAGTTTTCCTCAGCTACGAACACTAACACAGAAGATGATGGATTCTCTATCAGCTTCCAGAATTTGGTTGTGAATATTCAGGCGACAGCCCAAGAGATATCTTTGGGTACAGGTCTGCAAGGAAAGTATCAAGGCGAACTCATCGATTTGCGCGAGGTTAAAACCAAGGTAAAAGCTGATTGTGTAGTCAACAGAGAAGCAGTTTTCAATAACTTTGTTGGCTTCTATCAGGTGGCTGATGAGAGTGGTGGTATTGACACTAACGATGATGGAGTAGCAGATATTTTCGTCGGACAGACTGGTTATGCTCAAGCCGCCGTGCGTGCGCGTGTTGTGGGCATTGACCTGACAGTCAATAACCAAGGTACAGCAAATTTTAGCGGCAGTTTTGAGCCTGGTTCTATCTTTGCACCTTTTATTATTGTTAACGGGAAACCTGATGCAATTGTTGATGGCAATCTCAGTAATGATCCGGCGGTTTACTTCACGTTCTTGGGAGCGAACACTGATAAGGCAGATCACATTCGCCTGTTAGGCAATAACACCTTTGGCTTTGAGGATTTACCAAGTGGCGGTGATAATGATTATAACGATGTCATTGTCCGCTTGAATTTAAGTATTGCTTAGCTAGTTGATATAAAAACTTAACAACCACAGCTTAGTAAGTTGTGGTTGTTTTATTTCTAACAATATTGGACAGACTCGACACTAATACTAGTAAATTTACTGAAGGCAGTTATTGACTTGCTCACATAAATTTAATAGTTGACCAAATAATTATTAATTCATAGTTCATAATTCATAATTAAATGGGTTCAGAGCTAACGCTGAAATCTATGATTTCAGTGGTCTACAATCAGCGAAAAGTTCTGTAGGCAGGTTTCCCAACCTAGGAAACTTTTCAAGACAGTGGTGGGTCCAGAGCTACCACTGATTGCAATTATGAATTAGTAATTATTAATTATGAATTAGGTTGACTTATCTAACGTGGCACAAAAATCACCGACTCTACTTTTAGTGTTAATTTCTACCTAATTAGGCGAGATCGAATTTAATTTATAATTCGTTTACTACTGCCAATGAGTGTTATTTGATTAGGGATGCGTAGACGTCAGCTGATCGTGAGACATTGCTCTATATTCTGAGTCACTTGTACCCTCATACCTTCTTAAAAGCTTTGTCACAAATAATTCCTAAGATTAAACTTCTTCATGTGACGATATTTCTGTAGGGATTTACTTAGGTAGATAATTATGATAGCTTTACCTAGAATATCAAAATTTAGCCAGTTTCAACGCCAATTTTTACAAACGCGCCTTCATACTGTACTTTTTGACTAAATATGCCTCTAATAAGTAAGTTAAATACAGAAAAGCAATTTGTATAAAATTATGTAACATTAACTAATTGATAACCTACACTCAATCTTAAATTGCGCTAATTTTTTTAAGACAATTCATAACGGTGAACATACTGTTAACAAGTGATATGAATGCAGGTCTGCAATTAGATAAAGTCGCTCTTTGGGCTTATACGCGTCTGCACGCGCTGGCTACCACAAAAGCTTTGCAACTGCTGGTAAAACAGCAAATACTGCTGTGGGTAAAAGAGATGTTTATTGCTCAGGTGATTGACCAACGTTCACGCTCTGCGATCGCAGAGTTAGAGTAAGGATTTAGCATCCCTAACTTGTAACTTTAGATACCTGACTCCACACTTTTAACTTGTGACTTGTTTGATATGACTTATACCAAGAATGCCTTACCTGAATTTCTCACTGCGTTGGAGGGTTTTGACCAACTACCAGAGGAGGCGATCGCCAAATTATCACAACAACTACAGGCTTGGCGCTATCGCATCGGTCAGAAAATCCTCGGTAAAGACAAACTCCCCGAACAAGTAACAATTATCTACGAGGGACAAGTGCGCCTGTTGGGTTACGACCCTCAAACGCAAATACCAGTTACCTTAAAATTACTTCAACCAGGGGCAATTCTGGGCGAAATAGGTTTGTTACGTCAGGTAGCTTGTGAGACAGCGATCGCTTCTACCGAACTAGTATGTTTAAGCTTGAGTGCTGCTGAATATTTCAATCTCCTCTCTTCATACCCAGATTTTGCCAATATTCGCAAAAATCAGAGTTATTTGGTAGAAGTCTTTGATATTCTGAGCTTGCAATTAGCACAGCAAGCTAATGCTGCTTTAAATCTTAGAGAACTAACCGAGAAAGCTTTAGAAGGAGCAAAAGTACATTACCTCCTGCCAGGAAAAACTCCATTCCATCAATTGGATAGCGACAATATTTGGTTTGTTAGTGGTAATGGTACAGTCACAAATTTCCCCGCTGGCTCTCGCTTAGAATCAAACGATGCAACAGACGTGATTGATGTGATTGGGAAAAGTCCCGCACGTTTGATTGGTATACGACCGTTAGATTTGTTATTGCTAGATACTCATCAGGTACAGCTTGAGGTAAATCATAGCCAACTAAGTGGCGCAGATGATCTAGAAATTCCCTACGCCTCAACTGAAGAAGTTCCCCAGTCAGATCCTTATGCGTCACAAGATAGACAAAAACATAAAAAATATCCGTTTGTGCGCGGTAAGGGAGAATTAAATACAGCCTTCGCCTGTTTCCAAATGCTCACGAAGCACTTGGAAATACCATTTCGTCGAGAAGTAGTTCGCCGCATCTTAACTGAGCAAATTAAACGCCAGGGTAGTATATCTTTTCAAGTTACTGCTTATTTAGCAGAGTTAATTGGACTCAAAGCACAGTTGATAGATTTACCCATCGCCTCAGTGACGCGCATTCCGACACCGGCACTGATTCGCTATGGTGATAGTTTTGCAGTCTTATATGCAGCAGATGCAAGCACTATAGTTGTGGGTGTACCATCCCAAGGAATCGTGCATTGCAAACCCTCTCAATTTATTGACCAATTAGATGTTGATGAAACCAACTTACCGCCGCAAGTCAGGGTATTGCTGCTCGCTCCCACCAAAGACACACCCCAAGAGCGTTTTGGTTTACGGTGGTTTTTGCCTTATTTGTCACGTCACCGCCGAGTCCTGATCGAAGTCTTTATTGCTTCCTTTTTCGTACAGTTAGCAGCCCTAGCAAATCCGCTTGTCGTCCAGTTAATTATTGACAAAGTAATTGCTCAAAATAGTATTAGTACTCTACATATTTTGGGAATTCTGCTATTAGTAGTAGGACTATTTGAAGCAGTACTAACTACCTTGCGGACTTACTTATTTGTCGATACCACTAACCGGATCGATATGGGTTTGGGGTCGCAAATCATTGACCACTTATTGCGTCTACCGCTGCGCTATTTTGAACGCCGACCGGTGGGTGAATTGGCTACTCGGATCAACGAATTAGAAAATATTCGCCAGTTTCTCACGGGTACTGCTTTAACAGTAGGATTGGATGCTGTATTTTCGGTAGTTTATATAGGTGTAATGCTGATTTATAGTTGGCAACTCACCTTGGTAGGTTTAGGCACAATTCCAGTGTTTATTCTAATCACTTTAATGGCCTCGCCTACGATAAGCAGACAATTACGTGCTAAAGCCGAACGCAACTCCGAAACTCAATCTTATTTAGTTGAAGTAATGTCGGGGATTCAAACGGTAAAAGCGCAAAATATTGAATTGCGATCGCGCTTTTCTTGGCAAGAGCGTTACGCGCGTTTTGTCGCAGCAGGCTTTAAAACCGTTGTCACTTCTACCCTAGCCAATTCTACCAGT
The DNA here is from genome assembly GCF_014904695.1 of Nostoc sp. MG11. Taxonomy (GTDB): domain Bacteria; phylum Cyanobacteriota; class Cyanobacteriia; order Cyanobacteriales; family Nostocaceae; genus Komarekiella. The sequence goes on from NZ_JACXXN010000001.1 coordinate 441,608, forward strand.
AACTTTCTCAACAAACTCAGTAGCTTGATGGTTTTGTGGGTGGGAGCTTATCTGGTACTCCAAGGGGAACTAACTCTAGGCGAATTAATTGCCTTTAGGATTATCTCTGGTTATGTTACCAGTCCCATATTACGCTTAGCTCAACTTTGGCAGAGCTTCCAAGAAACTGCATTGTCTTTAGAGCGTTTGAGTGATATTGTCGATACGCCCCAAGAAGCAGAAACAGACCGTCAAAATATTCCCTTACCTGCGATCGTTGGAGCAGTGAAATATGAAAATGTTTCCTTCCGATTTGCACCAAGTGGCCCTCTACAACTGGTCAATGTCAATGTAGAATTTGCTCCCGGAAAATTTGTTGGCATCGTCGGACAAAGTGGATCTGGTAAAAGTACGATGATGAAATTACTGCTCAGGCTTTACGAAACAGAGTCGGGCAGAATTTTAATTGATGGTTACGATATTTCTAAGGTAGAACTTTATTCACTACGGCGACAAGTTGGTGTAGTTCCCCAAGACTCGCTGTTATTTGATGGCACAGTTCAGGAAAATATCGCCTTGACGAATCCTGATGCGACAACCGAGGAAATTGTTGAAGCGGCTCGGATTGCCGCTGCCCACGAATTTATTATGAACTTGCCCAACGGTTATAATACGCGGGTAGGTGAACGTGGTGCGGCACTTTCGGGTGGACAACGACAAAGAATTGCGATCGCCCGTTCAGTTTTACAACGACCAAAATTATTAGTTTTAGATGAAGCAACCAGCGCTTTAGACTATCCCACAGAGCGACAAGTTTGTCTCAATTTAGCCAAAGCATTTCAAGGTGATACAGTATTTTTTATTACCCATCGTTTGAACACCGTGAGTAATGCAGATATCATTGTCGTAATGGATGGTGGCAGGGTGATAGAACAAGGAAGCCATCAAGAATTAATGGCTTCTAAAGGTCATTATTATTACCTGTATCAGCAACAAGAAGTAAATTTGTAATTATTGGCACGGCATCAGCAGATTCTCGCCGTGCCCATATTAGTCAGTTGTCAGTTGTGAAAAACTGCTGAAAATTGACAAGTAACGTAATTACGAATGAGCAACTCAACAAGTACTAATCCTCAAATTCAATCATCCAACATCTAATAATAATTATGGCTCTCATAAACGGTAATAAACTCAACGGTAATCATAAAAACGGCAAGCATAAAAACGAAACAAAGCAAGATTCACAAATACTTAAAAATCAAGGTAAGACTGCTAAACAGCCATTAACTAACTCCGATAATCCTAACTTTGAACAATCCGTTGTTTTACGGCAATCTCCAGTTTGGTCACGTACAATCATGGTGACTTTAGTAGGGTTAGCCTGCTTTGGAATTGGTTGGGCTTCTTTTGCTAAAATCGAGCAAGTAATACCAGCGACAGGTCAATTAAAGCCTGAAGGTACGATTAAAGAAGTTCAAGCTCCTGTAAGTGGAGTAGTAAAAGAGCTTTATGTAAAAGATGGACAAGAGGTAAAACCGGGAGATTTACTGCTGACTTTCGACTCCATCGCCACCGTTGCTGAATTAAATTCCTTAAACAAAATTCGCACTGCATTAACTCAAGAAAATCAGATTTATCGCCGATTAATGGGAGCAAGTTCCGGTGTTGTATCTGAACTGCAATTTTTGCGCGGTAAACTATCACAAGAAGCGACTTTTCTCCTAAAAAGTCGGGCGTCGTTAGTTGCAGAAAATCAATTATTGCGAACTCAATTAGAAAATTTCGGTACAGGTGCAGGATTAGGAGCTGATGAACTAGAACGTATACAGGTTGCCAAAAGAGAATTAGACTCTCGCTCAGCAGCAGCGCAATTAGAAGTAGAAAAAACCAAAAAACAACTAGCTCAAAATCAAGTAAAACTAGAAGATACTAAAGCAAGTTTAGCCATTCAAGAGCGGATTTTAAATAAACTTAAAATCTTGGCAGAAGAAGGTGGGATTTCTCAGCTTCAGTATCTTAATCAACAGCAACAAGTACAAAATCTTGCAGCAGAAGTAGCACAATTATTTCAGGAAGGGCAACGCCTCAAGTTTGATATTGAAAAGGGGCGGCAAGACTTAAATAATACTGTGGCTGTTTCTGATAAAGTTATTTTAGATAAGATAGGTGACAATAAAAAAAGCATTGCTGAAATCGATAGCCAATTCATGAAAGTTGTGCTGGAAAATGAACAGCGTTTAGCAGATGTCAATAGCAAAATCTCTCAAACACAGTTAAATGTTAAATATCAAGAACTTCGCGCTCCTGTAGCCGGAACAGTTTTTGATTTGCAAGCCAAAAATCCTGGCTTTGTGGCGAATAGTACGCAAAAACTTCTCCAAATTGTGCCAAATGATAACTACATAGCTGAAGTTTTCATCACTAACAAAGATATTGGTTTTGTACGGAAAGGCATGAAAGTAGATGTGAGGATTGACTCTTTTCCTTACAGCGAATTTGGCGATATCAAAGGAGAAGTACTTGGGATAGGGTCAGATGCATTACCGCCAGATGAAACACATCAGTTTTATCGATTTCCAGCAAAAATCCAATTAGATAAACAATCCTTACAAATTCGGGATGAAAACGTCTCTTTACAGTCAGGGATGTCGATTAGTGCCAATATTAAAGTGCGCGAAGAACGAACAGTAATGAGTCTGTTCACCGAGTTGTTTACAAAACAAGTTGAGACTCTTAAAGAGGTACGTTAATCTTGGCGATTAGAAGATATTAGGGAAGAGGTAATCAGTAAAGTTGTAGTTTATATTAATAAATTATTGCCAATTCCCAATTTCTAATCCAAAGTGCAAAATGGTCTACCCTCAACGCATCGAACCCGCTTCCGGACAAGAATCAGTTTGGGATTACCCTCGTCCCCCTCGTTTGGAGGACACAAATAAACATATCCAGATTATTTTTAATGGCGTAATAATTACAGATACCCACAGCGCCAAGCGTGTTTTAGAAACTAGTCATCCACCCTCTTACTACATACCTCCTGCGGATATCAAAATGGAATATCTGCTTTTGACACCGCAATCTAGCTTTTGCGAGTGGAAAGGACGAGCGGGTTACTACACAATTAATGTAGATGATAAGACAGTTCAGAATGCTGCTTGGTTCTACCCTAATCCCACACCAGACTTTGCATCTATTAAAGACTACGTAGCTTTTTATGTTCATCTCATGGATGCTTGTTATGTCAATGGCGAACAAGTACAACCGCAACCAGGTAACTTTTACGGCGGTTGGGTAACTAGCGATATCGTCGGGCCGTTCAAAGGTGGCCCTGGCTCTTGGGGATGGTGAGCCTAATTCAGTTTTTTACAGCAAATATTTCGGTGTTGCTGAACTGAAGTATGAAATTTAAAAATTCGCTTTTTCAAACTCTTACTCTCTGCGCCTCTGTCTTGAAAAGTTTCCTGGGTCGGGCTAATCCTCCTTCTCCTGATGGAGACCGGAGGCGAACAGAACTTTTCGCTGCGTCTCTGGGTGAGATAAATTCATACCCCTAATCAGTAATGCCAATATTTCTTGCTTGTAGGGTGGACATTGTAATCATTGGTGTCAACTTAACGTGAAAGCCTAGTCTGATAAGCATTTCAAAGTTTTTCGATGTACCACTGAGACTTGAGATCCCCCCTAACCCACGCCAGTCGCTCCACTTGGGGAGACCCCATCGCATGATTGCGTCTCCCCTTGGGAGAAGACCGCGCTGGCTCCCCTTTTTAAGCTACGGTGTACACACAAGTCTTTTAGAGTTGCCCCACAGGCTTTTGATCCCCCCAACCCCCCTTCAAAAGGGGGGCAAAAACCTCTCAAAGTCCCCCTTTTTAAGGGGGATTTAGGAGGATATACAACGATTTTGGTTTTGTACAGAGATGTGTGTACACCGTAGCCTTTTTAAGGGGGGAATTAGAATCGAATGCCCCCTTTTGAAGGGGGTTGGGGGATCTGAAACTACTGGAAATTGAGTGTTTGAGCTGAAGTTGACACCAATGCATTGTAATGTCCGCCCTACTGTGGTCTATTCAGATAAAACTTGCCGTAAATGTGGGATAGCCTAATACGACCTATATGACTAAAGTCATTAATTTAGATGACTTTAGGCAATAAGAATAACAGATTTTTTAAATTAGCATTAAATCATAAGTTGAATTTGCAAGTAAAAATATATGAAATTTGTAACTACGCAGATTTTATATGAGATATCTTGCAAAATACCTATTTTGTTAATAATGGGAAAATTACAGAGATTAACAATTATTTTAAGCATAGTTAGTGTGTGTACTGCTTGTAATGCCACACAGCAGAACTCTACCCCAGACACTTCTGTAAAACCTGCTCCTGTTGCATCTGTTGTGGCGTTGGGACGGATTGAACCTGAAGGTGAAGTAATTAAAGTTTCAGTAGCTAATGCCCAAGACAGCCGCGTTAATCGAATTTTAGTTAAGGAAGGTGATTTTGTAAAAGCAAATCAGATAATTGCAATTTTGCAGGGTATTGATAGTAGTGAAGCTGCCTTAAGAGATGCTCTTGCAGAGATGCAGCTCAGAAAAGCAGAACTAACGAAAGTGCAGCAAGGAGAAGCCAAGAAAGCACAACTGAGGATGCAAGAGGCGGCGATCGCACGCTTGCAAGCACAAGTTGATACAGAAGTCCAGCAAAGAAAAGCTGTGATTTCTAGTGCAGAAGCAGCTTTATATGAAGCTCAACTAACTTTTGAGCGGCGGCAAACTTTAGCGAACCAAGGAGCAATCTCTCGTGCAGATAGAGATGTAGCACAGCGTGAGCTAGCAACTGCCCAAGCTACTCTAGTTGAGAGAAAAGCAGACTTAGAACAAACCACAAAAACCCTCTCAGCAGAAATTACCCAGGAAAAAGAAAGGCTAGCAGAACTCCTAGAGGTACGACCAGTAGACATCAAGATTGCTCAGTTGCAATTTGAGAAAGCTAGGATTGCAGTTGAGCAAAGAAAAGCAGATTTAGAAAATACTAAGGTACGAGCGCCCATAGCGGGACAAATTCTGAGAATTAACACTCGCATTGGCGAGCAAGTTAACACAGATCAAGGCATTGTAGAATTGGCTCAGACTAACCACATGTTTGCAGTTGCCGAAATTTCCGAGACTGATATTGGCAAAGTCCGTCCTGGACAACGGGCAACTATTACCAGTGAGTATGGCGGTTTTCCAAATGAAATTCGTGGCGCAGTCGAATATATTGGTTTACAAATCGGTAGGAAATCACTCCAAGACGCTGCTGCTGCCAACAGTCCAACCACTGATCAAAATGCACGTATTGTTGCAGTCAAAGTCCGGATTGATAAACAGGATAATCCCAAAGTTGCTGGACTAACAAACATGCAAGTCAGAGTGAAACTTAACTTACAGCAAATAAATCAAGTAAGTGCTAAAAATTAGCTGCTAGCTGTTAACAAAAATAGACATTTTTTTGATTTTTGTCAAACACTCTTACACAGTATTATCATTCGATTTTCCTCTAGAATATTATCCTTTTTACGTTAGTCTTGTTCTGACAAAGATTAATTTTATAGCAAGTCAGCAGACTGAAGTAATTTTTATCAAAACCATTTATTAAAGTCTCTAATGAGGAAAACAATCAGTTTAAACTGATTTGATGAAAATTTGACCGATTCTAAGTAGGTAGGCATAATTAAAAATCAAATAAAATCCTAGTTCGTAGTACGTGATTTATCGCTCAAAACAAGGATTATCAGGACTAAAGTCCCGACTACAAGCTTGAATTTATTTACGCCTAGCTACTTAGTAAAGTTTAACTCTTAGGGATGAAATGGATTTTCAGGTGATTGCTTAAAGGTAATTGTTCTTGTCAATTAAGTGTAATTCGAGAGGAAGAGTGAGGTTATGAACGAGTACATTGCATATCAGTTTACTGATTCTAACGTAATTATCAATCAGCTAGAGTTGTTCTTGTCAATTATGTTGGTAATTATGATTGTTGAAGTTTTTATCGACTTTTGTGCTAAGAAAAAGCGAGATTACAAAGAAACTTTAGCTAACTTTGGTGTTAGTGTAGGGAACCAGATCATTGGTAGTACTGCTGGAAAAATTGTTGCTGGAATTGGAGTCTTATTCTTTTCAAATATAAGTCTCTTCAAACTTGAAGTGAATTGGTGGACATGGATTCTAGCATTATTGATTGTGGATTTATCGTACTACTGGCTGCATCGAACCGAACACCGAGTACGATTGTTCTGGATGAATCACAATGTACACCATAGTTCCACTGATTTCAATCTTTCAACATCAGTTCGACAAGGATGGTTTGATGACTTTACTTTGTGGACATTATTAATCCCCGCAGTATATTTTGGCTTCAATCCTTTGCAATGCATTTTAGCTGGTCAAATTGTCGCATTGTACCAAATCTGGGTACATAACCAAAAAGTTGGTAAATTAGGATTCCTAGATGGAATATTAAATACCCCTTCTCTTCATCGAGTTCATCATGGTTCAAATCAGAAGTATATCGATAAAAACTACGGTGGAATACTGATAATTTGGGATAGGTTATTCGGAACATATGAGCCTGAAACCGAAAAAGTTGTTTACGGACTTACTGAAAATGTCAATACCCATAATCCACTCAAGATTAACTTTATTGAACACTTGAGAACTTTATCCATATTCAGAAAATCTCAAGGTTTTATGGAAAAGTCTCAGAGTATATTTGGGCCTCCAGAGTGGAAGCCTAAAGTACTTATGGACAAGCGTGATTAACTGTTATTTTTTTCAAACATCTAATTGATTTGTAGGGTTATCAACTATTAACTGCTTGTAGCTGTATCTAGCATTCAAGAACAGCTACAAATTTTTCAAATTGTCTCTATGAAGCAATTACATGTTTGCTAGTAATACATTTACAAAAGCATTTATGTACGATTATTGTTTACATTCTGTTGAAAATTTTTGGATATGTCACCTTTTACTTCTTACCTCATGAAAGTTTCTGGATTTAAATCATTTCTTGATAAATTTGTAGATCAGCGTCCCCTTGCCATAGCACAACTATCTCATCAAAAAGTTCGCCTGACTGTAGCAATGGGTGGAATTGCTTTTGCTAACGTACTAATCTTTATGCAATTAGGTTTCTTGTCACTTTTCAGTGGTGGGGCAACCGCTTTACCCAAAAGTATGAAAGGGGATTTATTCTTACTAAATTCAACTACAGAATTTATAGGTTCTAATGGTTTTGATCTCATTCGTTTATATCAAGCAGCAGGAATAAAAGGCGTTACTAACACTACTCCGGTTTATACAAGTACGGGGACGCCTTGGGCATATTCTCAGCAAAAAAAATCTTTTGAAGCCCGCGTTTATGCCTTTAACCCTTCGCAACAAGTATTTTCTATTCCAGAGGTTATTAAACAACAATCTCTTCTTAATATCCCTAATAGTGTTTTATTTGATCGTATGGCTAAACCTGACTTTGGTCCGATTCCCCGACTCTTTACCAATAAAGGCAATGTGACTGCTGTACTTAACAATCGCCGGATTTCTGTTATAGGGCTATTTAATTTGGGAAATTCTTTTTTCTTAGGTTCAGGTAATCTGATAATGAGTGAAGCCACATATACAAATTTGTTTGGACAAAGTGCTCTAAATCAAGTCAGTATTGGAGTAGTAAATTTAGAAAATAACGCTGATATAAAAGCAGTTAAAAAAGCAATTGAAGCAAATGTTCCTGGCATCAAAGCATATACCCATGAAGAACTGATTAGAAAAGAATTAAAGTTTCAAGAAACCACTGCCGTTGGCCCAATTTTCAGTTTTGGTGCGATTATGGGGTTTATTGTAGGGGTTGTAATTGTCTATCAAGTTCTCTACGCTGATGTTAACGATCACTTGGCAGAGTATGCAACACTCAAAGCAATAGGTTATTCTGATATCGCACTCCTAGGAGTAATTTTTTCTGAAGCAATTATTCTTGCCGTATTAGGATTTCTTCCTGGATTTGCTGTCTCTTTTTGGATGTACGGCTTTCTTGGTAATCTGACGCGCTTAGAATTGATCATGAATGCTGAAATAGTAGCGACTGTTTTCATTCTCACCATTGTTATGTGTGTTATGTCTGCGGCGATCGCTTCAGGAAAACTTCGTTCTGCTGACCCAGCTGATGTTTTTTGAATTTGCGTATTCATACTCTGTTTTACTAGTTTAGAGCTACCCAAAAATATGACAAGTCACAAACGAATTGTTTTAACAGCTTTCGGCACTCTTGGTGATTTATATCCAGCAATGATAATTGCACTCGAACTACAAAATCGTGGACATCACGTTGTTATTGCTACTACCGAAGGTTATCGTTCTAAAGTAGAAGAAATTGGCGTTAGCTTTCATGCCTTGCGTCCTAAAATACCCCCTAGCATGGGTGCGGAATGGACAAGCCTGCTTTTAGATCCTTTTATTCATGATCAGAGCTTAATGGACTTATTCTGTTCAACCCAAAGACAAACATATGACGATTTGATTAAAGCAGTCCAGGGAGCCGATTTGTTGGTATCTATCAACTGCACAGTTGTTGTTGCACCACTCGTTGCTCAAAAGACCAGGATGCGCTGGATATCTTGTGTTGCAGATCCGTTTTACGTTGCCGAAGATTACTTGGGAATAACGCCATTCGCCTGGGTGAATCGTGCTTTTATTGAGTTGATGACATTTTTTGTGTCTTTTATAGCGTCCGTGCTGTTAATACACAAACATATTTCTCAGTTACGGGCAGAGTTAGGACTACCACGAGTCAAACGAAATACATTTTTCTCAGACCTATTTTCGCCAGAACTAGTACTAGCATTATATTCACCCGTGATAGCAAAGCGGCGCTCCGATTACCCTGTCAATACCCAAATCACGGGTTTCACTTTTGACAGCCAACTTCCTAATCAAGAACTCTCTCCAACACTGGCAGAATTCCTAGATTCTGGTTCTCCACCCATTGTTTTTACGCTAGGTTCTTCAGCAGTTTACGCTGCGGATGCAGAAAATTTTTATACTCAGAGTGTGATAGCTGCTCAAAAGTTAGGCTATCGCGCCGTTTTGCTAGTTGGTAATAACACGCAAAATTTACCATCAAAGCCACTACCAAAGGGTATAGTTGCGGTCAATTATGCACCACATTCGGAAATTTTTCCTCGTGCTGCGCTAATCGTCCATCAAAGCGGGATGGGTACGACAGCACAGGCATTATTGGCTGGAATTCCGATGTTATTAGTACCATACGAGTATGAGCAACCCGATACTGCGGCACGCCTGGTTCGCTTGGGTGTGGGGCGTATGCTCAAGCCAAAACAGTATCACGCGGATCGTGTAACAATTGAGCTAAACAAATTGCTGACTCAACCTCAATACAAAGTGAAAGCATTAGAAGTGCGAAATCGCATTCAGTCGGAGAAAGGAGTACAAACTACCTGTGATGCGATTGAAAAACACCTCAGTCTAAATTGCTCAACAGTTGAAAGGACGACAAGGTAGTTAAAATCCTTGCCGTATAAGTGTCATAGCTTTTAAACCTCTTTGAGAAAATATCCCCTGATTGCTAACGGAACCAATAAGTTCCTCAACCTATACTTGGCAATCATCAAAAGCAACTATCCAATGTCCATGTATTTCTTGAAAGTTACCTAAACTATTGCACTTTTTAGTTTTGTGATCTTGATTTATTCATCATCAAAATTGGAAAGCTGAATAATTTCTGAGTCTTGAACAATGAATGCAACTTTATTAAAACCTAATCCTGTCATTTCTACTCGTAATCTCAATCATAGTTTTGGCAATGGAGCTTTGCAGAAACCCGTACTTATGGATATTAATTTTGATGTTAATCCAGGAGAAATTGTAATTTTGACTGGTCATTCTGGTAGTGGTAAAACAACGTTGCTTACCTTGATCGGTGGATTACGCTCAATGCAAGAAGGTAGTTTACAGGTTTTGGGTCAGGAGTTGAAGGCTGCTAGTAAAAAGAAACTTATACAAGTTCGGAGTCAAATTGGCTTTATTTTCCAGGCGCATAATTTGCTCAAGTGTCTAACTGTTTGGGAAAATGTTTCTATGTCATTAAAGCTACACGAAAATCTTTCTGGGAGTCAACGTAAAGAATACTCTGTGGCAATGTTAGAAGCAGTGGGTTTAGGAGAGCGAGTGAATTACTATCCAGAAAACATTTCTGGTGGACAGAAGCAAAGAGTTGCGATCGCTCGTGCGTTAGTGAGTCAGCCAAAGTTGGTTTTAGCTGATGAACCAACGGCTGCTCTTGATAGTAAATCTGGTCGAGATGTGGCAGATATTATGCAGCGACTATCAAAGGAACAGAAGTGCGCTATTCTACTTGTTACTCACGATAATCGGATTTTAGATATTGCGGATCGGATTATCCACATGGAAGATGGTCGCATTAAGCAATTGGAAATCTGACTTATTTTATGGCTATCTATAAATTAAGGAAATGAATTTATAACTCATCAGCTTATATGGGAAAGACTCAGCTTTTTAAACTTTGATATTTACAAAGTTTTACAGGAATTTTGCCATTATTATAGATTTCCTTTTCTCTCAAGCAAAAAGTAATTTTTAAGTAAAATGGTTTACCTAATTTTCCCAAGTAAATAATATGAATCTCATCTGGTTTTTAGTTCGTACTTCCTGGCGTTTAATAATAATTTCTCTGATTTTAGGTACTATTAGTGGTGCTTGTAGTGTTTTACTTATTGCCCTGATTAACGACACTATTAATGCTAATCATCCAATTGACAATCAACTTCTTTGGAATTTTATTCAGTTGATAATTGTGATGATGATTACAGGGACACTTTCTCAATATTTTCTGGTTCGCCTATCTCAATCAGCTGTTGTGAGACTTAGGCAACGTCTAGTAGATTGGATATTGGCTTGTCCCTTACGTTATCTAGAAGAACTGGGAGCTAGTAGGTTGCTAGCAACTTTGACAGATGATGTAGACAAAATTTCTGATTCTGCGATCGTTTTGCCATTTTTATTTATTGATTTTGCGCTAATTATTGGTTGTTTAGCATACCTAAGCATTCTTTCATGGCAAATCTTTCTTAGTATATTCATCTTTCTGTTGCTAGCAGTCGCAGTAATTCAGGTTTTTCTCACAAGGTCTGAAAAATTGATGGAACTTGCCCGCGAACAGCAAGATTACATGTTCAGACATTTTCAAACAATCATAGATGGTATTAAAGAACTCAAACTAAACAGCTATCGTCGTCAAGCCTTTGTGACACAAGAATTTCAAATCACAGCAGAGTCTCGACGGCGTTACAACGTCATTAGTATTACCCTTCTAGGATTTACCTCTTATCTTGGCCAACTGTTCTTTTTTAGTATCATGGGTATGTTGCTTTTTGTTATTCCAAAGCTTACAGGAATTAACACAACAGTACTGTCTGGATATGCTCTGGTAATAACTTTTTTAAACGATCCAATTTCAAACATTTTACAGATGTTTCCGCAGATAATCCAGGGAAGTGTTGCAATCAATAAAATTAAAAATTTAGGATTATCTCTAGCCAGTCGTTCTGAAGTTATTTTAAACGAATCCATTAATTTAACACCAGCTTTTCACAGTCTGGAACTAGTTGACGTAAAGTATTCATATCTTCGAGAGGGTGAAGCCAAAAATTTTTTATTAGGGCCGATTAATCTAACATTCCGTCCAGGAAGTGTGATTTTTATTATTGGTGGCAATGGTAGTGGTAAATCCTCACTTGCCAAGTTAATTACAGGTTTATATGTTCCAGAGTCAGGTGAAATTCTTCTAAATAGTAAACCAATAACAGACAATAACCGAGAGCAATACCGTCAGTTATTTTCTACTGTCTTTTCTGATTTTTATTTATTTGAAAGGTTTTTTGGTATTAGTTCTGATAATCTGAATGCTGAAGCTTTTGAGTATTTACAAAAGCTTCAATTAGAACATAAAGTTGAGATTAAGGAAGGTTCATTATCAACTATAAATCTTTCTCACGGGCAACGTAAGAGACTGGCACTTCTAACAGCATACTTAGAAGATCGCCCAATTTATTTATTTGATGAGTGGGCTGCCGATCAAGACCCCTACTTTCGAGAGATATTTTACAAACAGCTTTTACCAGAACTCAAGCATCAAGGCAAAACTATACTGGCAATTACTCATGATGATCGCTATTTTTATTTAGCAGATAAACTAATTAAGCTAGATTATGGCAAGGTAGTTGAGAGGTAGCAATTAATTATACTAATAAAAATTTACTAATTTAATACCGATGAATGAAATTAAGAACACTTTTCCTTCTATTCGCCGTACTATCCTATATGCTGAATGGACACTTTTACTTGTTACTACTTTTATTTGTTTAACAAGCAGCGCTATCTATTACTTACCAAATACACCTAAAATAGTAATTTTACCCTTTATATTTGCTTTTGCTTTATTAAGCCTAATATTTCCAATAAAGCACAATATTAATCAGAGAAGGGCATATATTTTTTTAGAAATTTTACTATTGCTATCCATCAGGTTAATTGGTTTTAATCTAGATACAATCTTAATCCATATCATTATTGCCAAAAGTTGCTTTTTATTGGGACGCAAAGATGTAATTATCACCGTAATAGCTACAGGATTAGCTTGGAGTCTCATATCGTTTTCGACTTTTCCTAGAGCAATCGAGTGGTTGAGTTCTGTTAGTCCTCCAACTGCGGAGGACACTAAGCAAATTATTATAGACTCTCTAATTCAAGATGTTGGTTACTATTTAGCAGCTAGTGTGTTTGTAATTCTAATGAGCTTTGTTGTACTCGCAGAACAAAAAAGCCGTCAGCAAGCAGTTGCTCTTGCTCAAGAAGTAGAAGTCTTAGCAGCAACTTTGGAGCGCACCCGCATTGCTAGGGAAATCCATGATTCTCTGGGACACACGCTTACTACTCTCGATGTGCAATTAGAATTAGTACAGAGATTACGCCAGCGCAAACCCGAACAAGCTATACAGGCTCTAGATACTGCCAAAATTCTCGCAAAACAATGCTTACAAGATGTACGCATTGCAGTACAAACAATGCGCTCAAAAGATTTTAATCTTAATCAAGCTTTGAGTACTTTAGTAGAACAGGTAAAACAAAATCAAAGCTTTACAATTCGTGTGGATGTAAATCTGCCAAAATTGCCTCTTCAAACTAGCCATCAACTCTATTGCATTGTACAGGAAGGACTTACTAATGTTCAAAAACACGCTCATGCTTCTTGTGTAATGCTACGGGGTTACTCTACTGTTTCTGCTATTATCTTGGAATTAACTGATGATGGTAGAGGCTTTGATAGTGAGCTTCCTCGTTCTGGATTTGGACTGCGGGGAATACAAGAACGGGTGCAATTACTAGGTGGTGATCTGAAAATTAACACTGAGCCAAGTAAAGGTACTTGTATTCAGGTGATGGTTCCATTACACGAGAATTAGCGTTGCATAACTTGAAGCAGAGAAAAATATGAAATTTAAAATTTTGTTAATAAATCGATGATATTGTTTGATAAACTAATAATTTATTTGATTAAGAGTTTATACAAGTATTTAGTACTACAGTTGTAGATAAAGAAATTAATTACACAGATATGCATTCTTTCTGTAACAATTAAAAAATTCCCAAAAAGCTCTTAAGCTAGTAGCTTTTTTAAAATTTACAACTGTAGTAATTAATGTAATACAGTAGGGCAAAGTGTATTTTAAAGTCAGTTGTTCTTTATTAGAGTCTCAAAGTTAGAGTCACTTTGTTCTTTCAACCATGCTTGAAACATAATTTCCAAAATTGGCTCTTTAATTTCATTAAATTCACTGGGAAACCACTTTTCAATTTTCAATATGTGGTAGCCCAGTTTTGTCTGAATTGGGCCGATCACTTCTCCTTCCTTGCCATTGACAATAGCTTGTGCCAGTTCTGATAACAGTTCTGCCAGGAAACGAACACCAACGAAGCCACCACTTTCTTTTGACTGCTTACCCTGAGAATGCTCTAGTGCTAAGCTACAAAAAAAAGCCTTATCCTCTTTGATCTGTTGGATTATTTTCAAAGCAGTTGTGAGATCGCGCACTAAAATTTGAGAAAGAGCAACACGTTTACAGTTATCGCGATTATGCAAATAAAAAAAATCGGCGTTGTCTGCAAAAAGATGCTCTTTGAGCTTTTTCGTTAGCAGTGCTACTTGAATACCTTGAGACCAATCTTGTACAGCAATTCGCTGCTGGTCAAACCAGCTAAAGGTTTCAGCAGCATCTAGCAATTTGTATTCTTGGCGAAAGGTATCTCCTGCCGCTTGCAACTCGTCTTCAGAAACAGTAATACCAAACTGTTCACAAACGCTCAAAACAATAGCATCTCGCTCAGCTAAATCAGCAAATTCTGCAAATTTGCATGAATAGCGCAAATACTGGATAACTTTTTCATCTGTTGCTGGTAATACTTTAGGTAGTGATATTGTTGCAGAATTGTCTTTCATGTTTCTTATGCTTGGTAGATGAGTCGTTGAGGTGATACTTCTTCAATTGACAAGCGATCGCGATGTAAATCGCCATATAAGTTGAGATAATCAATTTCATTCGGCTTCAGTTTGCCTTCTTTAACACCTGCGATCGCAGCATCTATGTGTTCCCGCTTTTCCGGGCCCATCAAGGCAACATCCACACAGTTTTGGCTCAAAGAGTAGCGGTATAAATCGGGAACTGAAGGTTGCCAACAATCTTTTGGTAAACCTGCGGGAGTTTCCCAAAGAGGATTCAACATCCCAGCAGACTTAAATGTTACAACCCCTGGTCGTTGAGGGTTGTTAGCATCCAGATGCTTGAAGACATAATCCTGAGCATGACGGTGAGCGACATTGTGTCTGACCATCACCACATCAAGTAAAGGACTGTCTACCCACTGCTGAGCTAGATTGAGATCATGAAAAGAAGCACCTACGTAGCGAACGATACCCATTTTCTTCATGCGTTCTGAAGTGCCAATCATTCTTTCAATCAGACGATGATAAATGCTATTAGAACCTCTCAAGTCGCGAGAGGTATGCATACTATCTTCAAAAACTGCTCCATCATTATGGCCAATCCAACCCCAAAAAAACACATCTATATAGTCCATTTTTAGCTCTGTAAACTGGTCTAGCAGAGCAGCTGTTGCCGCTTCTGTACCTTTGAGGTAAGTCACAGTTGCTAGAACTACTTTCTCCCGCACTGAAGAACTACGACCACATAACTGTCGTAGAGCATCAGACATGGGACTATAGATATAGTGATGTAAATCGCTGGAGTAGAAAAAGTAATTAATTCCTTGATCGAAGGCATAAAGAGTATCCTCGCTGGAAATACTACCACCACCTCCAATACCTAAACAACTGACTGTGAGATCGGTTCGTCCAAGTTTGCGATAAAACGGTAAATTAGAGTTTGAAAACTCGTTAACTACATGATTGGATGCATTTGGTAGCACCGACGAAGATTTCGCAGGAAGATCAAATATTTTCATACTTCTAATGGTGTGTAGATATCTTCAGAACTGGCATTTAGGTAAGCACGCTGCCAGTCTATTCCCAAAAGAGAGAAATGTTGGAGGATTTTATTGATGCGTCCTTCCGAGGATTCATCCCCAGCAAGCCAAGCATCCAACAAACCATTAGCAACAATTTGACAGCGGTTAGTGCCAAAGCTTTCTTGTGTAGAGAATTTTTGGTCTGGCTCCTCTGCCAGTCCTAGTCCTGGTGCTAGTTGTTTGGTGAATAGAGGAACTTCTATTTTAAAATGCGCTATTTCCTCTATGTAAATAGCTTGCAGAGTTGGCAGGACATTCAAGTAATTGCTTTTTTGAAAGTAGAGCACAGCTGAGTCGTATCGCACGTAATCTTCTGGGTTATACAATGCCTTGAAAGTGAAGGGAATAAACAAATCATTCAGTTGTCGCGTCAAATTAGCCATTAGCGCAACTGCACCTTCAGCAGTGAGATTAAAGTAGATGCGTACAGTCCCAGAATTTCCATCTGGATTTCGATGGTCATCTGGGCCAGCATTCCCAACTGCCATGTAGAATCCGTTTTGCACAAAATTCTGAGGCATCTTAATAGCTACTTGTTCACCAACAGCAGCAGATTGGTCAGCTAATTGTAAATGTCTACTACGTTCAATATGTAGGGTCAGCTCTTGTTTGAGGACTGCAAGTTGTCCATCGCTTTCTTGCCTAACCACAGACCAACCAGGATCAAAGTAGCCAGTACCGCTATTGCTATTGTGCAATTGCTCGTAAAATTCTAGGTCAACTCCTAAAAAAGTCTTGTTTTCTGGCTCTTGATCAAGCAGCAAATAATTTGTTGAATTGGTATCTGGTCTAAGAACAGAACGTAAAGAAGCGTTGTAATAAATGCCGTAAAGAAAATTGCTCAGTTGTTGAGTGAGATGCTTGTGTTGCATATCAGAAGGTAACTGATACAGACGCTCTACCATTTGATCTGGTAGTTTTAAAGGTTTGTAATCTGGATGGCTAATACAAAAGTTGGACTCAATTTTAACTTTGCTGACAATATCTTGCAGAGAACTTTGCAGGTGGGATGTAAAATCATCCAATATTTGACTATGTACAGAATCCAGCAGCTTGATCATGATCTAGTTGAAACGAAAAGAACTTAGCTAAGAAAAATAGCAGAGGGAAATTCAGCGATCGCTTTGCCAAAAACCGTTGGCGCTGATTGTTTTGGAGTGCATAACAAGGACTTAGCAACTTGAAGCATGGCAATTCCCATATTTCCAAAGGTTTTTTGATACTGAATTCCTGCCTGAACTTGTTGAATTAAGGTTAATCCAGCAAACTGAATAGCTCTTTGCAAGAAATTAAGACGACAGTCTAGAATTTCTGGGAAGTTCTTCAAATAAGCTTGAGTTAGAGCGGCAATAGAAGGTTGGACTTTTTCTAATGGAACCGTTGCTAATTGCACAGATTCTTCAATACTCAAATTTTTAGTGATAATTAAGCTGTTTAACCAAAGTTGAAGGTAGCTAGCAATCATTGCTCCCAAATCAGCCGCCGGATCTCCCCATGCAGACCTCTCCCAATCCAAAACACGCACAAGATTAGGACTAGATGGTGCATTCTGGCTGAGAGATTGTTCCCAATCTCGATATAAAAGAACGTTGTTTAGCTTTAGATCATTGTGCGTCAAACAACATGGTTCGGAACTTGCACCTAGCTCTGCAACTGCTTGTCTTAAGCTTTCATAGCGTTGATAGAGAACAAAAAACTTGATACCATCCACCGGAACCGTGCCAAAAATTTCTGGTTCAACCCGATCTAAACTTCGAGTGTAGTCAGAAACTCGATAAATAGACTCATCTTGAGAATGTTGAGTCAGGAAATCTTTGTATTCTTGACGGTTTAGCGTTGCACGATGAATTGTAGCTATCACACTTCCTAAAGTAGCTGCAAGCTCAGTTGGAAAGACATTTTCCTTAGCATAAAAATCTGACAAATCACGATAGCTATCCAAGTAACTGCAAACAAGGACTGAGTAATTGGCATCAAAGTGGAGTATTTCTGGAACCCAGGGATGAATGTGCTGTAACTCTGGGAAGCGCTGCAAAAGCTCATAAAACTGCCATTCATGCTGAAATTCACCTGCTGCGTTTCCTTCGCGATCGTAACGTTCCTGTTTAACAAAGAGTTTACGACTACTAGGTAAAGTAATTAGCAGATTGAAGTTTTTACCAGAGATCCGTTCAGTGCTTCCTTGCAAATCCTCATCTATGCAAATACCTTGCTTGCATAAATACTCAAAAACATTTTGAGTGGTTAACCGAAATGTCATAATTTAACCTTCACTGGACTTAAGCCTTGACAAGATTTATCAGATTTTACAAAGGTCAGTCAGATTATGTGTACTAGATACAAGTATTTGCGATCGCAGTTTAAAAATCAATTTTCTTTAGCTGTTAGTTAAGACATAAATGTAACAGTCATGTCTTTTAAGATAGCTGTAGTCTATGAAAATAAAGACTACAGCTAGCAAAATGCTAGACGAACTTATCGACTATGGAAGTCTAGAGGGAAAAGTTCTAGTACGAGTCCAGCTATAAGAGTAAGTCCGAGTCACTGTCACTGAATAAGTGAGAGTTAAACTAACAAGTCCACCTTCTACAGTGGTAATCTCACCCTCAGTTAATTCATTCAGAAAGCTTTCTGAATCGTTGAATAATTCGGAACCTGCTGGTCTAAGATTGTGGATTTTGATGTTAGCCATTTTAGATTCTCCTTAATTTTCAAAAAATTACAGCCGTGACTAGAAAGTCCGAGTGCGAGTCCAGGTGTAAGAGTAAGTCCGAGTCAAGGTCACTGTATAAGTGAGAGTTATGGTTACGGTAGCGCGTGCACCACCTGAAACCCCAAGTTCTTCTTCAGTTAGCTCATTCAGAAAGCTTTCGGAACCCTTGAATAAGTCAGATCCAGCTGGTGCTAGATTATTGATTTTTATGCAAGCCATTTTCAGATACTCCTGAAAACTAAAGTATTAGATTGTCTGGTTTCATAGTTGTTCCAGACAAAAACAAGTATTCATTTTTTGACTTTTAAAATCAATATTTTTAAGTATCTATTTCAGACATTTATGAATTATTCATGTCTCTTGAAATCCAAAAAGCATCTATTAATTTAATTTTAATAAAAAAGCAACTTTATAGATTTAGTTTGGCTAAATCAGGGTTAAATAACATATACAGCAGTTGGCATATTCATGAATAATACATAGGTAGAGACGTTACATGTAACGTCTCTACAGGGTTTCGGGTTTTATTTACATACTTCATTTACCTGAAATCTGCTGTATGTTGTTTCATAACGCTACTTTTACTATTCTTAATTAAGAGTCATTTAATAAAATAGACTAATGCTCAGCAGTAATTCAGCTATTCATCAGAGTTGTACGAATACTGATAAACCCAATAAGAAAAATACTATCCCAATTACAGCAATAATTATTTGAACACCTATAGGGTTATACCGCAGCATCATAAAAGTGCCTAGATTGAAGCTACTGTGAATGATAGAACCAGGAAAAATGAAAAGAGACCATTTTGCTAATAAAAGCGTAAAACCAATGTGGAATGCAGTAGCAGAAAAACGCTCTATTATTCCTAAAAAAGGTGCTGATTCCGTTAGCATACCAAGTTCTTGAAGATACTCCCTAAGTTGGATAGCTTCTTCGTCATTTTTATGGATGAGTGTGGTAATTAAATATCCGCTTAAAACAGCATACGCCACTTCAATTCCTCCCCAACCTAGACCAATTGAGTAGGCAGAAATAAAGTCCTTGCTTACTAGTGTTAGCGTACATAATCTGATTAACTCTTCTATTGGCCCTGAAGAGAGAACCACCCAACGCTGACCTACTTCGGTTGAACTAGCTTTTTTGTTTGCTATCAGTGCTACTGGGCCCCTAAGTATAAGCGCAACAATCCATGCAACAATACCCAAACCAACTAACTTCCAAAGTAGTTCTTTACCCCAAATCAAAGGCAGTAAACCAAACCCCACTGGAATCAGGAGATAAAATGGTGTTGCCAAAATAAATTGACGAAAGCTAGGTAAAGACGTTGCTGTTGGTGTTGACATTAAGTGTCCCTTGTCGTGACTGTTTTTACTTAATTGATTAGAACTACCTCAAATCCTGACTTTTCATAAAATGTTTTGAAATCTTTGTGGAGGCTAGAGGTAGAGTGTAGGAGTTGATAAATTTGCAATGCATCCTAGTTCTTAATTCTCAACGCCTTACACCTAAAAGCCCGTTAAATGAAGAATTTATGCTCATTTTAGTGCCATTCTTGCAAGGTGTGAAATTACCGAAAAGAATTTTTTGGACAACACTGTTACAGTGATGTCTTCAATCTTCCTCATAAATTAGACTTTACAAATATCCTCTAAACGCAAACCAGGAACCCCGGTTTTTTGAATAAACCGGGGTTCTCATATCCCAACTAACCTGATTAAGTTATGGCGCAACCTTTACTTTGACATTACAGGCTCTTTAGCTAAGAAATAATCGTAGGCGAAAAGACCTATAATTACGATGGCGATCGCAATCAGTCCTGCTAACCCAGTTATCCCAACCGTTAAATCGTTTCCTCCCTTAATCAGCGAAATAGGGAGTACAGCAAGTGCATTAGTTGTGCCATGCATAATAGCTGCCGCAATAACTGATTTTGATTTGATTCTGATGTAACTATATATAGGGGATAATAATAAAGTCAAAATTGTCATCATAAGCACACCAATTTGAGGATGCTGAGGATAATTATGTCCTTGCAAAATTAATGGAGCGTGCCATACTCCCCAAGTTAGACCGATAATTGCTGATGACTTCCAGAAACCCATAAAATTAAGTTCTGTTTGCAAAAGTCCTCGCCAGCCTAATTCTTCACCAAAACCAAAAACTGCGTTAATTGTCACACCTGCAATCAAACCTTGCAGTATTCTTGTCAATATCAAAACATAGCTTGGCACAGCAGCTAAATCACTTTGGATTTGTTTTAATTCTTCTGGCGTAACGATAGATTTAATCCGCTCTAATTCCTCTGACATGGTTGGAGAGTATTCAACGCCAGGAAACAGTAAGCTAATAGCTAAAGTAGCAAATACAATTATCAAAGGTAGTAGCCATGCTACCAAAAACCACTTATTTAACTTCCAAGATAACCCTAAAGATTTTAAAGATTCTCTGTAAATCAATTTCTGGGTAATGATAGCAATAAGCATAGGTATAAACATATAAACCGCAGTGACAATCAGTGCGTTAGGCATGACCCATTTCCCGCCTAGTGCAAAGTAAAGAGCTATCAGAAGATAATTGCTTAGGAAAGTAAAAACAATAAATAACAAAGCTTTTTTTATGTTTCTATTCATCACTTTACCTATTGTGATTAATTTTGATATTGTGCATGAACATTTGATATAAAAAACTTACGTGATAATTGCGATAAAAAGGCTGGTCAATAGATATAACAAGCTTTGTAGTCTTTAATCAGACAATATGAAACTACAATTTTACTCCTCCTTGCTGTAATTTCTTAAATGGGTCAAGAATAAAATCAATAATCCGGCGTTGGCGCACAATTACTTCTACCGTCGCTGTATCACCAGGACGCAAATCAGCACATTTATTCGCTGTAAAAATACAATTTTGATTCAAGGCAATTTTTAAATCGTAAGCTGATACTTTACCATTAGGTGTGTCTACTTGTATGGTAGTAGGAGATATTTCTAATAATTTCCCTTCTACTACTCCATAATCTTGAAATGGAAAAGCATCAAACTTTAACTTAACTGGTAATCCTTTCTGTAAAGAACCACTTTCATCTGTTGGCATTTGCGCCCGTATGATTAAAGGCGAATTTATCGGCGCTATCTCCGAAACCATTGTACCAGGCTGCACTAAAGACCCTGCCTTTTCAATTGGCAACTTAAACACCGTACCACTCACAGGGGCTTTTAATACTCTTTGTTTTAATTGAAACTCCAATGAGTTAATCTGAATTTTAGTTTGAGCAATTTCTGCCTGGAGTGTAGTAATTTCTGCTGTCAGATTTTTTAGTTGCTCCTCGCTTTTTAATGCCGCCAACTTACCAGAATGAGTCAAAGTTCGATAACTCCTTTCTTGTTCTTCCAATCGCAGTTTGGCCTGATCAATATCTGCCTTGGCTTGCTGAATGCTGCGTTGATAGTTACTTGTTTGTTCTGCAAAACGTAACTTTGCTTGTTGAATATCTGACTTGTTTTGTTCAAATATTTTTTGTTTTTCTTTAGCGATATCTTCTTTGTCTACGACTTGAATTTCTGAAACAATTCCTTCACGAGTTAACTTACTAAATCTTTCAACTTCTTTCCGGGCACTTGCTAAACTACTCTCTGCTAACTTAATTACATCTTGATTATACTCAAGAGTCGTTTTTGCTTGATTAACTTGAGCTATTTTTTCTTCTTTTTGCAAATTATACGAATTCATAATAGTCTGATAGCTTTGTCGCGCTTGGTCAATTTGAACCTGCTTTTCTAACTCTTGAGCTTGATTTTGTTGTCGTTGTGTCGCCAAAGCTACAGCCAATTGATTTTTTAGTAAATTTGACTGCGATCGCCGATTTAATTGACCTTCTAATTTATCTTTTGCCTGCCGTAATTCTGCATTAATTAATTCTGATTCCAGCACTAACAATGTCTGTCCATCTTTAACTACATCACCTTCTTTTACCCTAATTGCTGTAACTATTCCCTCTACAGCAGCATCCAGTCTCACT
This sequence comes from Nostoc sp. MG11, assembly GCF_014904695.1. Taxonomy (GTDB): domain Bacteria; phylum Cyanobacteriota; class Cyanobacteriia; order Cyanobacteriales; family Nostocaceae; genus Komarekiella. The sequence continues at coordinate 463,974 of NZ_JACXXN010000001.1, forward strand.
GTGTTTCCTTGAGGCTCAAGTTGCCCTCTAGCTGTACCCGTTTCATCCACTTTAAACAGTATTGTCCAAGGTAAAATGATAGATACAAATACCACCAAAAAATATAGTAATCCTCTTGTCCAAACTTTAGGAAAGCTATCGAGTGATTCCTTAGTTACATTAGACCAATCATTAGTTAAAGTAGCTGTAACCGAAGAGGCTAAATTTTGAGAGTGCTGTTGATTATCGGGGATGTTGTTAGTAACTGATCCATTCAATGTATTTGGCATGATTTCTCCTGAACAAATTTTGGATTTTGGGTTGTAGAAACTTAGCGTGCTACATCTCTACTGCCATATTCAACTGCTGTTGATTCAAATAAAAGTAATGCCCTCGCTTTGCCATCAACTCTGAGTGAGTTCCGCTCTCAATCAACATGCCTCTATCTAGCACTAAAATCAAATCTGCATTCTGCACAGTTGAAAGACGGTGAGCAATAACCAAAGCGGTACGTCCTTTGAGAATTGTATTCAAATTCTTTTGAATAATTCTTTCTGATTCTGTATCAAGATGAGAAGTCGCCTCATCTAAAATCAATAACCGAGGATTGCCTAATAAAGCTCTGGCTATAGCAATTCGCTGGCGTTGTCCACCAGACAACAACCCTCCACCTTCACCAATCTGCGTTTCATAACCCATCGGTAAGTTTTTAATAAATTCATTAGCGCCCGCTAGTTTTGCTGCTTCAATAACCTCTGACAAACTTACTTCAGGATGTCCTAAACTAATATTTTCCCGAATCGTACCGCCAAACAAAAAGGTGTTTTGGTCAACAACTCCCACCTGCTGACGTAAAGAACGCAAGAAAATACTGTTAATATCCTGCCCATCAATCAACACTTTGCCATCCGTTGGCGGGTACAACCCCAAAACTAATTTAGAAATCGTCGTCTTTCCTGAACCACTGCGTCCCACTATTGCAACCGTTTGTCCTGGTTTTAGGATAAAACTCAGATTTTCCAAGACATTAATATCGCTTTCAGGGTGATAGCGGAATGTTACGTTATTAAAGCAAATTTCCCCCTGAATTGGTGGTAAAGATTGCCGTGATTGATGGTTTAAGTCTTCCTCTGGTTCTGCATCTAATACATCATTAATGCGTTCTACTGCAATTACAACTTCCTGCAATTCGTTCCACAATACGGTTAATCTTTGGAAGGGTGCAATAATATTATCTAGTAGCATATTAAATGCCACCAGTTGCCCAATAGTTAACTGATTTTGAATCACCAAATGTGCCCCAAACCATAGTAAGAGCGTGGTTGCCATTGCTTGAATTGTATTGCTAAATATTTGCAGACGATTGTTGATAATTTGTCCAGAGAAGTTAGTTTTTATCTCTTTATCTAGTAACTCTTCCCAATGCCAACGTACTGTTTGTTCCACTGCTGTAGCTTTAACTGTCCGCACACCAGTTAAGAATTCAATTAGATAACTACTCTCACTGGCAAAGGCATTAAAGATTTTCCGCGAAATCTTCTGTAAAAAAGGTGTAGCAATTAACGCTAGCAAGAAAAAAGGCGGCACAATCACCAATGACAATAACGCCATTTTCCAACTGTACCAAAACATCAATCCTACATAGATAAAGACCGTGAGTAAGTCCAGCAGAATAGACAACGCCTCACCAGAAAGGAAGCGTTGAATTTTCCGGTTTTCTTGTACGCGAGAGACGATATCCCCCACATAATGCGACTCGAAGAATTTTAAAGGTAGCCGCAGAGTATGACCGATAAAACCAACAATTAACGCTAAATCGACTCTGTTGGCTGTGTGGTCAAGTAGATACTGCCGTAACCCCATCATCGCTACCCGAAAGAGGCTAAACATCACCAATCCTAAGCCCACCGCTGTTAGAGTGAGTTCTGATCGCTGTACTACCACTCTGTCTAAAATCAACTGGGTAAATAGTGGGGTAATCAGCCCAAATATCTGAATAAATACGGAAGCGATGAATATTTCCAACATTACTAAGCCATGAGGCTTCATTAATTCAAAGAATTGCCATGTTGTTGTTGTTGTCTCTTTGGCATCTTTGAACAAGACTGTGGGTTGTAGTAGTAGTGTATAGCCAGTCCAATTAGCTTTAAATTCAGCGTGACTGAGAGTGCATTGACCAATGGCTGGATCTGCTACAACGACCTTTTTCTGGCTGATTTCATGGACAACAATGTAGTGTTTTCCTTCCCAGTGGACAATTGCAGGTAATTTTTGCTTCGCTAGCTGGTCAAGACTTGCTTTTATCGGTCGTGTAGTGAAGCCGATACTTTCTGCTGCTGCCGATAATCCACGCAAGGATGCACCGTCACGGTTAACATTGGCGAGATCACGCAAGCGATTGATACTAAATTGTTTCCCCCAATATCTAGACACCATCACCAAACAAGCTACACCACAATCTGATGCACTTTGTTGGGCAAAAAAAGGATAGCGCCTAATCACCCTTTGCCATAGATGCCCGATTCGTTGTGTGGGAGTGGGTATGTAAGCTTTACTAATTTTTTTCTGTGGCTTTGGCTCTAACGCTGGCGTTGACGAACTATCATTATTAGATTCAACTGCGATCGCTACTGGAGAGTTATTAGAGCTAGTTAATAGGGAACTATGCGATGTCTGAGGACAAGCCGCTTCTCTGCTAGAGGCTCCGCCAACGCGTTTTTGCGCTTGAGTTGACAATTGCTCTCGGATTTGTGGATACTTAGCCATCAATGGCAACAACACTTCACTAGGAACAAAGCACAAGTGCAGATTAATCGCAGCCCTAGCCATGTAAGGCTCAAACTCAGCCTTCGGAAACAAAGTGAATTCGCCAAAGGAATCTCCCGTCTCTAAAGTGGCAATTAACTCATCTGCCTCATCTAGCAACCTCACCTTGCCAGCAGTCACGATGTAAATACCGGATGCAACTTCACCTTGCCAGAACTTTCCTACTTTCGGCTTGAGAACTTTAACTTGTTTAAGACAATGTTGGTATTCCTCTGCGGCAAGAGAACAGCCTAAAGTGTGGCTGAGCTGTTGCAAAGAAATTAATTGCTCGGATAGATTTTCCGCCATGAATGTCTGAATTAGTATTTAATTTTACTGAATTAACAGGTAAAAAATCGTTAGTAATCGGCATCTGTTGAGATTCCAGATCGCAAATCAGGATTTTGGAATTTTTTGTCTGAACAGAGGTATTATTTTCTTTATTAGGCTTTGGTTTACAGGACAAGCCCATCTGTTTTAACAAACGATTAATATGGCGATCGCTTAAATCAATTCCAAATTCTTTCGACAGATGTTTATTCAGCCAATTCCCTGTCCAGCGCGTAAAAGGATAGCCGTAATCACGAGGGCTATGGTTTACTAGTTCTTTCAATCGTTCCAAATATTCCTGATTCACTGTCTTAGGGCCACCAATTGGACAGTCCTGCCACTGGTGCGCCATCCCAGCACGCGCTATATGTGTCCAATGGCGCACTGTCGCTGGACAACATCCCAAAATTTGACTAATCTCTGTTTGGGATTTACCCTCGTCCGCCAACAACATAATTTCAATACGCTGGTGGTAGAACTGAGGTAAATCCTCTTGCATACTTTTTTGCAACAGTTTACGCTGAAACGCATTCAGAAACTTACCTTTAAAGGGTACTGAATTCTGGGCGTTAGAGGTTCCTTGATGATGTGACATAATTGTAAATTAGCAATTGACATGATCAAGTAATATTCATTGCTTAAAAACATTCCTTGAATATCCACAAACTAATATTCAATAAAGATATTTCATCACTAAAGTTCCTCAATGTGAGCCTAAAACTTATGAATAACTTCCAAGTTTTCAGTTTGTTGTTTCAGCCAGGTATGAAACAAATCAGAAAGAATTTTAGAAAACAATTTCTGATCTAATTGCGGTTGAATAATTTCCTCAACTAAAATTAGGTGTGCACCCGAAGAAGTAACAATTGGTTTGAGAAGATGCGGTGGCTTAACAGCAAAAACAGCCGCAGAAATCTCCGGTTTTAAATCATTTCGGGTTACTATCCCTCGATACCCGCCTTTGCGGCGTAATTCTGTATCCTGGATATATTTGTGAGCTACATCATAGAAACTCATCTCGTCTTGCTGAATGATATAAAACAGTTCTATTGCCAAATCTTGATCATCTATAATTAGCTCATAAATAGCTACGCACATGTAATCGAAGTAATTTTCAAAGAAATAAGGTTCAACTTTATCTTTAAATAAATGAGCAGCTAACTTTCCAGAGATAACTGTGTTATGAACTAATTCTTCAAAATCATCTACAGAAAGACCTTTCTTTTCTAACCACGCCAATGTATCATTAGCATTTTCCAGGCGGTTTATGAGTCTGAATTTGTCTGCTGCCTGCTGAAGTTCCTCGGTTTCTGTTGTGATGCCTGCACTAGCAGCAGCACTCTCAATTACCTGACGGCAAAGAATCTCTTCAATTATTTCAGTAATTTTGAAAGATAGCTTGATTTGATGAAGAACATCTTTGCTATTAATGATGGTTGTCTCTGACATGATGTTTCTCCTAGCTTATTCATTTGTTGTCAATTTTAGAAGAAATAAAATATAGAGTACTCGATCAAAGGGGGTCATAATTGAGCTAACGAAAGCCTGTTGTTCTTGGAAGACACGCACCATATATCACCCAAAAAAGAGGGTAATCGCTATGATAATAAGTAATGTTAAGTATTCTTCGGTAGGTTTCCTAAAAACCCTCCAGTAACAGCCACAGGTTTTGACAGACTCCACCACCGTGGAAAGTTAATCTTTAAATAATTTAGTATGTAAGTGATGTTATCATGAAACAATTTTTCTGACACTAAATTTTGGAGTATTGTTGCAAAAAATTCTTAAGAATCTGAAAATTCTTTTAGAAAGTTAACTTTTATACAATCACTCTAAAGGCTTGGGCAATAAATTCTGATTTTAAATTCTGACTTGCATCTATGAACCTGCCTTTTACGAATCATATACATCGTTTCATAACCAAGAAGTGTGATTATCACTGTATGAAATGATTTAAAGTTTCAATCCTGATTTAAGCGATCGCTTCATAAATCAATGAACTGATTTGATATACCTATTTAAGTACTTGATTCGCCATAATTTACACTCCTTGGCTAAGTTTTATTCTTTTTTAAGCTCATAAATTGCAATTAAATCAGCAATATTTTTATTTACATTAATTGCTCTATGAGTTCTATTGTGACAAGCTTTTAAAGCTTTTCGGAAAGAGCGGTGCTACTTAAATAGATATCTGGAGTTGATTTACGAGTTGCCAGAGAGCATCATCTTTGATACAAGTTTTACTTTTACCAGACGAGCCTTAGTCTTTGCAACAGAACTAGCTCAAATCAAAAAGGTACTTGTGTAACTATACAGACATTCCGATTTAGTTAATCATAGTTGTATGACGTTTATCAACTGCTACATGCTAATAGCCGTCGAGTCTAGCGCACTCAACGTTTCCCAATGCCAGTTAAGCAAGTAGTATCAATTATATCTTTTGACAAATTCTCTAACCAACATAAAAAGGTTTGACAATTATGAACACAAAAGACATGAAGATTGAAAAATAGCCCTATATCATACAGCTTCAAATATTTTGCTGATATCACTTAATAAGGCAATATTTTTGTTTTGTCTTATTAAAGTAGTGTTGTGCTTGTTCTAGCCTGAGTTATCTTGCAAATATACAAATGCAACTTCATGATTGATAATGGTCTTTTTCCTAAAACAAATATTGCTTGTACACCCTTAAAGTGGAAAGGGTCAGATTATCTACTCAAAACAGATGCAAAGCAAATTGAGTACTGTTTACACGATATAGACACACCATTCTATATATTGCACACTGGTTCTAGTATTGCGCTTGCAACAGGTGGAGAAATTTCGCCTACAGGAGATTACAATTGCTTAGGTTTAATACCAGCTTTTAATCCTGAGTGTCTTGGTAGTGATGCCTTTAAAAAAGCTCACGGCACAAATTATGCATACCAAGCAGGAGCTATGGCTAATGGTATTGCTTCCATTGATTTGGTAACTTCCCTAGGTAGAAAAGGATATTTAAGCTCGTTTGGCGCAGCAGGTTTACCTTTGAAGAGAGTAGAAGAAGCTATCACAACTCTCCAAGCTACTCTTCATGATGCTCCTTATGCTTTCAATCTTATTCACAGTCCTTCCGAACCCAACTTGGAAAGAGAATGTGTGGAATTGTATTTGAAGTACGGAGTAAAAACGGTAGAAGCGTCTGCTTTTATGAACTTAACGCCTAATATCGTTTATTATCGCGCTGCTGGACTTTCTCAGGGTAGTCATGGCGAGATTATAGCTAGAAATAACATTATCGCTAAAATTTCTCGCAGAGAAGTTGCAGAAGTCTTCATGAAGCCAGCACCAGATAAGATACTGCAAGATTTGGTATCAAAAGGTCTAATTACTACAGAACAAAGTGCTTTGGCTCAAAAAGTTCCTGTAGCTAGTGACATTACTGTAGAAGCCGATTCAGCAGGGCACACAGATAATAGACCACTTGTTTGTTTACTGCCTTTGATTCAAGAGATTAGAAACCGCATCCAACAAGAGTACAAGTACGAAAAAAACATTAGAGTCGGAGCTGGAGGCGGAATAAGCACACCTCAAGCGGCTTTAGCTGCTTTTGCGATGGGAGCAGACTACATCGTGACTGGTTCGGTGAATCAAGCGTGTAGAGAGTCTGGAGCATCGGAAATCGTCAAAGCCGCATTAGCACAAGCAGACATTGTAGATTTTGCTATGGCTCCTGCCGCAGATATGTTTGAAATGGGCGTAAAGGTACAAGTCCTCAAAAGAGGAACGCTTTTTGCTATGCGTGCCCAGAAACTCTATGAAATTTATCGACAATATGATTCTATCGATGAAATTCCATTGATAGAAAGGAAAAAAATTGAAGAACAGTTGTTTCAAAAAAACTTAGATACGGTGTGGGATGAAACTGTTCAGTTTTTCCAGGAACGTGACCCTAGTCAAATTCAGAAAGCTTTAGAAAATCCCAAGAAAAAAATGGCCCTAATTTTTAGATGGTATTTAGGAAAATCATCTTTCTGGGCTAAAGCTGGAATGCAAGAACGAAAAATGGATTATCAAGTATGGTGCGGCCCAGCAATGGGAGCATTCAATGAGTGGGTAAAGGGTTCTTACTTGGAGACACCAGAAAACCGTCATGTTATTGATGTTGCTTACCATTTGATGAAAGGAGCTGCTTATCTCTTCCGTATCCGTCAACTTAATAGTTTAGGGGTAAATTATGTTGATAGTTACGGAACTTATAAAGTAACACCATAATCTTTCATCTTTCTCACTCTATGTAATTGGAGAAACGAAGCATTAATCCAATTATCAAAGCTGGGATTTTTCTCAAAAGTCCTTGGTTTGATGGGACTTTTCATGAAATGAATCATTTCTAATTATTCACTTAAATTTTAGCAGGTTAAGTAGAAGCAATGCCAAAACTTAAATTTCCTCAATCTCAACAAGCAGCTAGTCAGGTGAAGAAATATTTACCTGGAGGAGTTCATTACAATTTTCGGTATGAGGGCAAAGATACCATCATACCTTTTAACAGAGGAAAAGGCTCAAGAGTATGGGATTTAGACAACAATGAACATCTTGATTTATTTTGTAAATTTGGTGCTTTGATTGTCGGACATCAAAATGAAGAATATAATGCAAAGTTAATTTACTACATCAATAAAGTACTTTCCGTAGACCAATGCGATTTGGAAGAACGCGTTTGTGAACGGATTATTCATCATGTGCCTAGTGCTGAAATGGTACGTTTCGGGCTGAGTGGCACAGAAGCCGTGCAAAATGCGATTAGGCTTGCCAGAGCCTATACAGGTAAGCCCAAATTTGTCCGCTTCCAAGGGCATTATCACGGTAATGCAGACAATATTATGGGTGGTAAACCAACATCTTCTGAGTATCCTGTCCCTGTTGAATATGAAGGAGATTACATGGGTACTGATGGACGTGCTCCTAACATTTTGGAGGAGCAGTCTTTCCTTATCCCCTGGAATAATATTGATGCTTTAGAAAAGCTATTGCTATATCGTGGTGATGAAATTGGCATTATTTTGATGGAGCCTATTTGTATCAATGGAGGCGGAATAGTACCTGCACCAGGATATTTAGAAAAGGTTAGAGAACTGTGCGATCAATATCACATAGCACTTATATTTGATGAAGTGATTACCGGTTTTAGAGTCGCTCTAGGCGGGGCACAATCCCTGTTAGGTGTAACACCTGATATTACTGTTTTTGCCAAGGCAATGGGTGGAGGTGCTCTACCAATGTCTGCCATTGTCGGCAAGAAGGAAATCATGCAACTCTATACGGATAATAAAGTTATCCACGCCGGCACATTCAATGGTTATCCACTTGGATTAGCTGCTGTACTAGCAACCATTGAGTTGTTGGAAAACGATCCATCATGTTATGAGAGAATGGCTAATTACCTGACACAAATAGGTCAGTCTCTTGTGGATGCTGCAAAAAATGTCGGAATACCAATGGTAGCTCAAGGTGTACCTGGTGTTTTAGTTTTCCATTCTGAGTCAGCACCACTTACTAAAGCTGAAGGTTACAACGAAACTACCAAGCTGCGGGATATCTTGATTACACGGCTTGCTAGAAATTATGGCATCCAATTTTCCCCGGTTTCTAGGTTTTTTAGTAATCTGCTCATGGATGACTCTGATGTAACTTTCTTTAAAGAAAGGATAGGTGAAGTCATGACTGATATCGCCAGAATTAACGAATTTTTGTAGTGACAAGATTACGAATAATTGACAGGACTAAAGTGATTAATGCGCTTTAGGGCATAGGGTGCGGAGCGTAATAGCACGCACCATTCCCCAACAATTTCATCAATTCAATCTTGTTTATTTGCCTCACGCAGAGAGAAGTTTAAGCAATACCTTTTGCCGCTGCGACAACTCTGGACAAGCAAGTGGCGACTTGAGCAAAGTGTACGTTGCGCAAGAAAGAACGTAAAATTAAGACTTTTGCAAGACGGGCAGCTGGTCATTGAGTAAAGGGGCTTCTCAAGTGTTCCAGACAATGCATATTTAGAACTTGAGAATAATGCACAGTAACTATCAAATAAAAAGTCAAGATAGAATAGCAGTTGTCACTGGAGCAGCAGGCAGATTTGGACACCAGATTGTGCTGCAATTGTTGGCAGCAGGATTTTATGTAGCAGCAACAGATGCTTCTGAAGAGAAGCTGGCAAGCTTGCAGACTTATCTAGGATCTTTTGAAAGACTTGGCTTGCTTTTTATGGATTCATGTAATTTGCAAAGCATTCAGAAAGCTGGTGAGCAGATTACTAATCTATTTGGAGAGCAGATTTTCGTTTTAGTTAACAATGCAGACATTTTGGAGCCTACTCCTATTTTGTCGTCAGAACATCATGATAAAGTCAGGGAAATTATCGATACCAATCTGATAGGAACTTATAATTGCACCAGCTTTTTCTCCAGGTTCATGGTCAAAAGGAAAAGTGGACGCATTATTAACATTGCTTCTATTGCAGGTACTTGGGGAGCGTCTTTTGCCTCTGCGTATGCTGCTTCCAAAGCTGGGATGATTGCTGCTTCTAGATCTTGGGCCAGAGAACTAGGTTCTTATGGTGTGTGCGTAAATGCGATCGCGCCAGGTAGCTGCCATCCTAATACGCTAGAAAGTGCTGAGCAACAAAATTCTTCTGTTTCATTGAGAAAAAAGATATTGCTGGATTTTATTCCTGTTAGTCGTTTTGGCAATCCTGAAGATGTGGCTGAAGTAGTTCTATTTCTAGCTACATGTAAAACCAATTATCTCAACGGTGCAATACTCGATTTAGACGGTGGGATAAATAAGGGATAAATAAGCTTATATAATCCGAATTTATTTGTGAAAGTTATAGTTTCAATTTGACGAACTACCAATACTTTCAATAAATAGATAGCCGGGGATTTATATAGGAATTAGCAATACATTTTAACTGAATAAAATGAACAGTAACTATCAAATGATTAATCAAGATAGAATAGCAGTTGTCACCGGAGCAGCCGGGGGGTTTGGACAGCAAATTGTTCTTCAATTGTTGGCAGCAGGATTTTATGTTGCAGCAACAGATCTTTTTGAAGACAAGTTAGAACGCTTGCAGAATTATGTAGGTTCTTCGGAAAAGCTTGGCTTATTTGGTATGGATATATGTGATTTGCAAAGCGTTCAAAAAGCTGGTGAGCAAATTATTAATTTATTTGGAGATAAGATTTTTGTTCTGGTTAATAATGCAGGTATTTTTGGGCGGACTCCAGTTTTGTTGACAGAATATCATGAGAAAGCACGGCAAATAATCGATACCAATCTGATAGGAACTTACAATTGCACGAGCTTTTTCTCTAAGTTCATGGTTAAAAGGAAAAGTGGACGTGTGATTAATATTTCTTCTATGGCGGGTACTTGGGGAGCGTCCTTTGCTTCTGCTTATTCTGCTTCTAAGGCTGGGATGATTGCTGCTTCTAAATCTTGGGCCAGAGAACTAGGTGCTTATGGCGTGTGTGTGAATGCGATCGCGCCAGGTATCTTTCAAACCAATATGTTGGAACGGGCTGAGGAAGACGAACGTTCTGTTTCTATGAAAAAAAAGATAGTGCTGGATTATATTCCTGCTGGTCGTTTTGGCAATTCTGAAGATGTAGCTGAAGTCGTTCTATTTTTAGCAACATGTAAAACTGATTATCTCAACGGAGCAATATTCGAGTTAGATGGTGGTTTGAATATCGGCACTTTAGAAAGTATACATTTGAGTTAAACATTGATTATGAATCAAGTAGATTGCAAAAATATTTTCATCACAGGTGTAACAGGGGTAGTAGGGGGAAGACTCCTATATGAAATTCTTGCCTCTACACAAGCAAATGTATATTGCTTAGTCAGAGCAGATAATGTCCAAAAAGCTAAACAAAGAATTGCTGATATTCTTACAGTTTATGACCCACAACATAAAATATTTTCCCAGTTTGAATCAAGAACTAATGTTATAATTGGGGATATTACCAATAAGCACTTTGGGTTAACAACTGAAGATTATTCTCACCTTGTTCAGAAGATTGATCAAGTTTTTCACGTAGCTGCAAACGTTAATATGGTAGCTAGTTTTGAAAAATTAGCTGAGGTCAATCTAAAAGGCACTTCAGAAGTTATTGAATTTTGCCTAGCTGGTCAAATTCCCATGCTCCATACATCTAGCTATAGTGTTATAGGTAGTAAAACTATGGAGCCAGGTTTAGTATTCAAAGAAACCGACCTTGATATTGGGCAGACTTTTGATAACCAAAATTATGAACATACTAAACTGCAAGCAGAGCAGCGAGTTCATGAGGCGGGAAATCGAGGACTCAAATGGGTAATTGTAAGACTTGGTGATATTCTTGGTGACAGTAAAACTGGTTGTTATCCGCTCACAGGTACAACTATTAAAGGCATATATTATGGTATTATTAAGGCTATTGTTGATACAGGGCTATTCTTTTTCTTAAAAGATTACTTTTACATTACGCCAGTTGATTATGCGGCAGAATCTTCGCTTCACTTAGCGCTTAATCCAGAGGCTTACGGTAAAACTTTTCACATTATTAATCCCGACTGTAAATCATTTTACGATTTTGTTAATCTGATCGTGGATGTTGGCTACAGAGTCAAAATACTTCCCTATGAAAAATACATATCTCTGTTTAGAGATAATTCAGTCTTCAAAGAAGGGAAGATTTACAGTTCTTCTTTTATTAATCTGTTGTTATTTTCGGATCTGATCACAGGTTCAGAATTATCTCCAGAATTGATAGATACATCAGTAATCATTGATACATCAAATGCCGAAGAATTTCTTTCAAAGGCTAATATTTTCTGCCACAAGGTTGATATTGATTTACTCTCAACTTACTTGAAATATTGTGTAGAAAAAGGCTTTATAGCCTCTCCGGCTAACCAGTCTCCCCTAGCGACTATCAAATATTAACCTTCAGCAGATGGGTAGATATCGGGAAAGACCGTAGTATCTCATCAAGCACAAATTCAAAATAGTTGAATGACAGATTTCCAGCACTACTTATTAACTTCAAGAGAAAACCGATGACAAACAATTTGAGTACTTTGGATACAGCTACAACTAATACAACATCTCCTGTATGTTCTTACAATGAATGGGATCCGCTCGAAGAAGTCATCGTCGGCATTGTTGATGGGGCGATGGTTCCATCCTGGCATACTATCTATCGGGTGACGATACCTGGTGGTCAGGATAAAGAAGTGAACGAAATGAGCAAGCAGATAGAGCAATATCGGCTTCCTTATCCAAAGAGGATGATTGAGGCTGCTACTAAGAACCTCAAAGAATTCGTCCATATTCTTGAATCTGAGGGAGTTGTAGTACGTCGTCCTGATGTTGTTAACCATTCTGCATCCTTTAACACACCTGCTTGGAAGATACTTAATGGCTTCTGTTCTGCAAATCCTCGTGACGTATTTATAGTTATTGGGAATGAGATTATTGAGGCTCCTATGGCCGATAGGGGTCGTTATTTTGAAACTTGGGGCTATCGTTCTCTGCTCAAAGAGTACTTCAAGGGAGGAGCTAAGTGGACTGCGGTTCCTAGACCACAACTACTTGATGATCTCTATGACCAAGATTACAAATTCCCGGCTCCTGGCGAGAAGATGCGCTATGTAATCAACGAGTTTGAGCCTACTTTTGATGCAGCGGACTTTGTACGCTTTGGTCGGGATATTGTTGTACAGAAGAGTCATGTTACCAATAGCTTTGGTATCGCTTGGTTACAACGTCACATAGGTGATGATTATCGCATACATGTGGTAGATTCCCTTTGCCCACAAGCATTACACATCGATACCACCTTAGTTCCCCTCGCTCCAGGGAAGGTATTAGTGAATCCGATTAATTTAGATGTGAATAAACTTCCTGACTTCTTAAAATCTTGGGATATCTTGATTGCGCCTGAACCTAACAGAACTCCTAAGACACTTTATGGAACAAATGTAATTAGCCATTGGGTGAACATGAACGTGCTGAGTATAGACGAAGAGAGAGTTGTCGTCGAAAAATCTCAGGAGTACATGATCAAAGCACTAAAAGACTGGGGATTTAAACCCATCGTATGTGAGTTTGAAGATTATTATCCATTCTTGGGTTCTTTCCACTGTTCAACACTTGATGTTCGTAGGCGCGGTGTACTCAAGTCCTATGCTTGACCATCTCTCTGAGTGGTTGAGGAAAGTTAGTAGAAGTAAAAAACTACTAACTTTCCGTCCCCTCAGGGGATAGAGATTAAATTGGGTGGGCGATACGACAAAGTGATATTTAACAAATAAATAAGCGATATCTCAACAATTCATTAAATAAAAATAAGGAATAGTAATGAAGCAGATAAATCATCCTACTCCTATTGCTATTGTTGGCATTGGATCTCTTTTCCCGGAAGCAAAAACAGTTGGAGACTTTTGGGATAATATTCTAACTCGAAAAAATTGCATTAAAGAGATAGTTGATGAAGACCCAAGTTTTGAAGGTTACTGGAGTATTGATGAGTATTTTGATCCAGATCCATCTGCTCCAGATAAAACATATAGCAAAATCGGTGCTTTTATTCCAGAAGTAAAATTTGATCCGATGGAATTTGGAATTCCACCAATCAACTTAGAGTCAATTAGTACTACACAATTAATGGCACTACTAATAGCTAAGCAGGCTTTAGCGGATGCTGGTTACAACCGAGATGAATCTACGGCTGCAATCCGTGACAGAACAGGGGTTATTCTTGGGGTTGGAGGGTGTGGTAATACTGCTTTTCCACTGACAACGAGAAATAATTCTCCCCAGTGGGAAAAGGTCATCAAAAACTTTGGTTTTCCTGATGAAATGGTTATTGCCATCGTAGAGAAACTGAAAGATTTATATGCAGGTTGGCGAGAAAGTAGTTTTCCTGGTTTGCTAAGCAATGTAGTAGCTGGTCGGATTACTAGCCACTTTGATTTAGGAGGGACTAACTGCACTATTGATGCAGCTTGTGCTAGTAGCTTAGCAGCTATCAAGATGGCGATCGCAGAGTTAGCTGATGGTAGTTGTGATGCAGTATTAACTGGTGGAGTTAATGTTGATAATTCCATCTTCGCCTATATGTGTTTTAGTAAGACTCCAGCACTTTCTAGAGAAGGTCGTTCTCGTCCTTTTGATGCATCATCTGATGGCATTGTTTTAGGTGATGGCGTAGGGATGATGGTTTTGAAGCGTTTAGAAGATGCAGAAAGAGATCATAATAAAATTTATGGTGTAATTAAGGGTATAGGTACTTCCAGTGATGGACGGGCAAAAAGTATCTATGCTCCGAGGTTTGAAGGGCAGGTAAAAGCTTTAGATAGAGCTTATGAGAAAACGGGGATCAGCCCTAAACAAATTCAATTAGTTGAAGCACATGGAACAGGAACGGTTGCTGGAGATATATGTGAATTTCAAAGTATTAGTCATGTATATAAGCAAAATCAAGTCGCAAATTACTCTGTAGCTTTAGGTAGCGTAAAATCTCAGATTGGACATACCCGAACCGCTGCTGGTTCTGCTGCTTTAATTAAGACGACTTTGGCTTTATATCATAAAATATTACCTCCGACAATTAATATTGTTCAACCAAACCCCAAATTTGATCTGGAGAACAGTAGTTTTTATTTAAATACTGAAGCTAGACCTTGGATTCAACCTATTGATGGTTCTAAACGTCGGGCGGCAATCAGTTCTTTTGGTTTTGGAGGTACTAACTTTCACGTAATTGTAGAGGAATATCAACAAGAGCATGATGCTGTGTATAGAATGCATAATGTTCCTGATATTGTGCTCATATATGCAGGCGATCGCAATGCTTTGATTAAAAAATGTGCGGATTTACTGGATATTTTTAAATCGGAATCTGGCAAAAATGATTATTACCAATATCTCAATCATACCAAAAACAAAGATATTCCAATAAACTCAGCAAGAATTGGTTTTGTCAGTGAGTCATTAGAGCAAACTATAGAACTTTTGAAGGAATCTTTATCAATATTTAGTTCTAACTCTAAAGATAACTGGCAACATCCTAAAGGCATTTACTACCGAACTGCTGGCATGAACTTGAAGGGTAGAGTTGTAGCTTTATTCCCAGGGCAAGGTTCACAATACTTGAATATGGGGATAGATTTTGCTAAAAACTATCCAGAAATGCGTAGAGTTTTATCAGAGATAAATCAACTCTTCTATCAACAGAAGCAGTCTATTTTATCTGATATCATTTATCCGCCTTCAGTCTTTGATGAAAATAACATCATCAAACAGAAAAATGAGATTTTGAAAACTGAACATGGACAGCCAGCTATTGGTGCTATCAGTGTAGGAATTTACAAAATACTTCAAAAAGCTGGGTTTAAACCTGACTTTGTGATTGGACATAGTTTTGGCGAAATTACTGCTCTATGGGCATCAGGCGCTCTCAGCGATCACGATTTTTATAAACTTGCCATAGCTAGAGGACACGCCATGAGGGCAGAAAACTCCTCAGTCAAAGAGAGGGGTTCAATGCTAGCAGTTAATGCTTATGAAGTAGATGTCAATGCTCTAATTGCTAATTACTCTGATGTCATAATCACTAATTACAATTCCAACTCTCAGATAGTTTTAGGCGGAGCAGAGCAATCGATAAAGGCGTTATATCATACGTTGCAAAAGCAGGGAGTTCAATCTACTCTTTTAGCTGTTGATAATGCGTATCATACGAATTTTGTCAGACATGCTGCTGAACCTTTTGCTAGAGAAATTTCTCAAACAAACTTCCAAACGCCTTCTATCCCTGTTTATTCCAACGTAACTAGTAAACCTTATCCTCACAATGCAGATGATATTAAAAAAATACTTGCAACTCACTTGTTAAGTCCAGTTGCTTTTAAACAAGCAATAGAAACAATATATAATCAAGGAGGTTATGTGTTTGTTGAAATTGGGCCGAAAAACACATTAACCAACTTTGTGAGCGATATTCTTAAAGGTCGAGAACATTTGGCGATCGCTCTCAACCCGCGTTCCCAAAACAGTTCAGAATACGAGTTTCGCCGTTCTATAGTCCAACTTTTGGTAGGTGGTCTTGTGATTCAAGATATTGACCCTTATCAAACACCAAAACCTATTGAGCAACCTAAATCTGGAAGAAGCGTAGCTGTCAATTTGAATGGTGGGTTTTATTTCAATCCTAAAACTAAAGAACTCAGAGAAAAAGCACTTTTTGAAAAAGACACATCGCTTTTAGATGAATTTCTCAATAAGCAAGCGCCATCACGTTCTTAATGCTAAGCGTGAAAATCAAAAACAATCAGGAGACAATCATGAGTGCAACAACACAAATAGCTAACATCGAAAAAAATAATCATTCTGGTAACGGCGATAATCGTAATCCTCAAAACCTTTCTGTAGCAGCATATCCTGTAGCCAATCAAACTGATATTCTGGCTCAGATTCAAGAACAAAATTTCTTAAGTACAGTGCATCAACAATTCAATCAAAATCAAGGCAAGTATATTGATCTGCTGTCTAAAATTGTTGATTATCAAGCGTTAATGCTTGATAAATATCAAGATTCTGCTGCGCTACCCAAAGCAATGCATAATTTTGACCAAATACTGCAAATTTTGCAAAGAAATCAGCTTAATTACAATATCAATCATGAAGGTTATTTGCAGAATCAATTAAATTTGATTCGCACAAGTGAGTTACCAACAGATATGTCTAACAAGCTAGATGATGTTTCTGTGAGCAAACAACTCAATGCTGCAACTCCCGAAACTCAAGCTGTACTTCCTCTTTCTTCAAAACAAGAATTGCAAAGTTCTTTAGATTCATCTGCTAACCAATTAGCAAGTAATGTAGCTACACCGACAAAAACTGAGGAATTAGCTCAAGTTCCTTCTTCTAATGAGTTTAATTATATTCCTGTTAACAAAGAACCTAATGGTTCTGTACCTAAAACTAACGTTGTTGAAACCGTAGCTCCTACTCCTGGAATCGTTTCAACACCACCTAAACCCTCCTTCTTGCAGCAAGTTATTATCACCTCACAACCAACCAGTGATGCTGTAGAGAGCATTTCTGCACCTAGTATTCCAACTGCTTCGCCAGAACCAACTAATAGTGCTGTAGAGAGCGTTTCTGCACCTAGTATTCCAACTGCTCCGCTAGAACCAACTAATAATGCTGTAGAGAGCGTCTCTGCACCAGTTCTTCCTCAAGAAGATGCTCCAGCTGCTTCAGTTGATTTGAGTGGATTCAGCAATCGATTACTGGAGGTAGTTAGCGATAAAACTGGATATCCAGTCGATATGCTGGATCTAAATATGGATTTAGAAGCAGATTTGGGGATTGATTCAATCAAGCAGTTAGAAATTTTTGCTGCTATGCATGAGGAATTCCCAGATATGGATGTAGACCCAGAATTGTTCAGAGATTTGCGAACACTCGCTAAAATCGTTGATTATCTACAAGAACACTTGTCGAAACAAGCAACGCAATCTTCAAACAATGGCAAGGTTGATCAAGAACAAGGTATTGAAAGACAGGTTGTTAAAAAAAAATCCTGAGCAAACCCGATCAACGCAAGTTGCAACTGTCTAAAGGTCATATCTGGTTAATTACTGAGGGAGGTGAGGGAGTAGGAATTGCTGTAGCAGAAAAGCTACATCAGCAGGGACAAAAAGCAGTCATCCTAAAACTCCCTACCTACTCAGCTTTTAATCAACAAGTTGCTCAAACTAATATTGATGTAATCAACCTAAATAATTCAACAGAATTGCACATCAAAGAAACTCTAGAGACAATTCAAGAACAAGTTGGTTTGATTGGAGGATTTATTCATACTCATCCATTAGCTCAAAATGTTTTATCCTCCAACGACCTTTTTCAAGAACAAGACAAAGAGACAGTTAAATTAGTCTTTTTAATTGCCAAACATCTCAAATTATCTTTGAATAATGCGTGTGAAAATAATCGTGGCAATGCTTATTTTGTAACTGTTACCAAGCTTGATGGAGAGATGGGAACTTCTGGAAAAAAAGCCTGTGCTGTTATAGGTGGTGGTTTATCAGGGTTAGTCAAGTCATTAAATCGCGAATGGGCAAATGTTTGTTGTCGTTACATTGATTTGGAATCCAGTATCAACATTAAGGAAGCTGCAAACATTGTTATGGAGGAAATAGCCGATACTAATTTGGGGTTATTAGAAGTTGGGCGTAATCAAGTAGGAGAGCGGATTACCCTCACCACAGAGCGCATTCATAATCTTAGTTACCTTGGAAAAACTCCAGACTCTCAGAGTGTGTTTTTAGTTAGTGGCGGTGGACGTGGAATTACTGCCGATTGTGTAGCAGAACTTGCTAAAGCCTATAAATCTAAGTTCATTTTATTAGGACGCACTGTTTTACAGCCTCATGAGCCTGAATGGGCGAATAACTGTACTGACCATAAAGAATTCAAAAAGCTGATTATTAATGATTTCATCCAACAGGGAAAGAAACCCACTCCTATTGAAGTCGATAAAGTTTTACATGATTTAATATCACAACGTGATATTAGAAATTCATTAAAGCAGATAAAGCAATATGGTGGAGAAGCAATTTATCTTAGTGTAAATGTCACTCAAAAACTTGATTTAGCAAAGCAAATTGAAAAATTACCAGAACATTTTAAAAATATTACAGGTATTATTCATGGAGCTGGCAATATAGCTGATAAACGCATTGAGAAGAAGACAGAAGAAGACTTTAATCGAGTATTTGAACCCAAGATTAAAGGATTAGAGAACTTGCTCTCTATTGTTAATTTAGAAGAACTTAAGTATGTTATTTTATTTTCTTCTGTCTCTGGGTATTTTGGGAATGCAGGTCAAACAGACTATGCTTTGGCTAATGATGTTCTGAATAAATTTGCCTACTCTTTTAAACATCTCTTTCCTAAGATTCGGATCGTTTCAATAAACTGGGGGCCTTGGGATAGGGGAATGATCAGCCCAACGCTAAAGAAATTTTACCAAGAAAGTAATATTGACCTTATTCCTGTGGATATAGGCATTAAATTCTGCCGGGATGAATTACGAATTAGCAAAGACCATGCTGTAGAACAAATTCTTGTAAGTGGAAAATTAAGCTTACCTAGTAATCACCAGATAGAACAAATAAATGTGGTAGAAAGTAAACGGATTATGCAGCAAAATGGTAATCCATTCATCAAAGACCATGTAATTGGCAAGAATGCAGTTTTACCAGCGACTTGTGCCGTTAACTGGATGGTGAAATCTTCTGAGGATGTTTTGCCAAACCATAAAGTTAGAGCTATTGAGAACTTCCAAGTACTTAAAGGTATTGTCTTTGATGAACAATATCAAGAAGAATATTTGGCTCGGATAACTCTTGCTAATGCTGAAGATAATGTACAGAGTTTTGTAGTCAAAATCAGCAGCCAGCCAAAAGATAAAAATAACTCACTTTATCATTATGGTGCAACGCTCTTTTTTGAAAAAGAATGGGGTTCCATGCCTATTTATGGCAATCTAGATATTAAATCAGATGGTAAAACGTATAAAACTTATCAGGAAGGAAGTGGCTTATTTCATGGGAAAAACTTTCAAGGGATAAAGAAAGTTTTACAGATTAGCGATCGCAAAATTACTTCACTCTGTAATTTGCCTACGATTAGTCAAAAACAACAGGGACAATTTACTGTTAATTCATTTAATCCTTTCCTAGGTGATGTCCAGTTACAGGGTGTACTTATATGGACTTATTACCAACTGGACAATACTTGTTTACCAATGGGATTTGAAAAATTTGAGCAATTCCAAGCTCTTGATTTTGATACCGATTTTTACGTTTCAACTGAAATTGTTTCTTTTAATAAAAGCAAGCTAACAGCCAATATTTTTGTTCACAATGAACATGGAGAGATATATATTCGCTGGCTTGAAGTTAGTTATATTATGATGAAAAATCTCCAAGCGTTGTATTGGGAAAAAGGAGTGTAAGCTTAAATGAATGAGATTGCCATTGTTGGGATTGGTTGCTTATTTCCCGGAGCAGAAAACCCTGAAGAGTTTTGGCAGATGTTAATGAGTGGCAATGATGTCACTTCTGAAGTAACTGCCGAAGACATGGGTAGAGATCCATCGATATACCACAGTCAAAAACGGGGAATACCAGACAAGATTAGCTATACGAAAAACGGTTATATTCGGGATTTTAACTTTGACCCTTACGGTTATAAAGTTCATCCCGAAAAGCTAATCGCCTTAGATAGGATATTTCACTGGTCTTTATATGCAGCAAGAGAAGCTCTGAAAGACAGTGGTTATCTTAATGATCAAGAGGTATTAAACAAAAGTGGACTGATTCTAGGCAATCTCTCTTTTGCGACAGAGCATTCTAGCAAGCTTTTTTCGTCAATGCACTTAAAGACTTTAGAGTACTTTGTCAAAGAGCTTCTCAACTATCAAGATTTTAGTTTTAATGACCCAACATCGGGACTGAATATTTCTCTCGATAATGCTATAACTGCTAGCTTACCAGCTAGTATTGTTTGCAGCGGTTTGGGACTAGGAGGAATTCGCTACGCAATTGATTCTGCTTGTTCCAGTTCATTATATGTCATGGAGCTAGCTTCTTATTATCTGAATACTGGTCAGGTAGATATGATGCTTGCTGGCGCAGTTTGCGGTTCAGAACGCCTGAATATTATTCACGGATTTAATGTGCTGAATGCTTTTCCAGACCAAGGAAATAGCGCTCCTTTCGATCAATCATCCGAAGGTATAAAAATCGGTGAAGGAGTAGGCATGTTTGTCTTAAAGCGGCTTTCAGATGCCGAGAAAAATGGCGATCGCATATATGCTGTAATTGAAAATATCGGTCTATCCAATGATGGTGGCGGGAAACATATCCTGAGTCCATCGAAGAAAGGACAACATCTGGCGCTGAAACGAGCTTATCAGGGGTCAGAACCAGTAGATTATATAGAATGCCATGCAACTGGAACTTCTTTAGGTGATCAGACAGAACTCAATTCCATAGAAGAATTCTTTGCAACCAAGGATAAAATACCTTTGCTGGGAGCCAATAAAGCTCATACAGGTCACATGCTGACAGCTTCAGCCATGGCCAGCATGATTAAAGTCATCTGGGCAATGAAAGAAGGGGTTATCCCTGCTACCATTGGCGTTGAGAATGCGATCGCTACTCAAAATGGCATAATAACCTCTGCAAGTATCGTCTGTGAGCATACACCCTGGCCGCAGACAAATAAACCTAAAAGGGCCGGGATAAATGCATTTGGTTTCGGTGGTACAAATGCTCATTTAATTCTGAGAGAGTATAGCCCGACTTCCACTCAACCGACTTCACTTGTACTCAAGCCAAAACAGAGCAAACCAAGTATTCCAGCTATTGTTGGTATGCACATACAGATTGGCGCTATCGAAGGACTTGAGGCTTTTGCAAAGATACTTTGCGAGAGTCGGGAAGTGATGGAATCTTTACCACCTGAACGCTGGTCAGGAGCCGAAGAGACGCTAAGTGAAGCTCCACCCAAAGCAGCCTATCTGGATAAGTTTGATCTTGATTGTATTGCTTTCAAAATGCCTCCTAATGAAGTGGGATCTGTCTTATTTGATCATCTGTTCATGATGAAAGTTGCTGATATAGCTCTGCGTGATGCTGGTTTCAAACGACACCATGATTTTAGCAATACAGCTGTCATCATTGCTACAGAAATGAATCTGACAATTCACCGCAATATTACCAGGCTCAATATGCCCTGGCATCTTCGGGAATGTTTTCAGAAATTCAATATTCAATTAACAGATGTCCAGGTGAATCAACTGGAATCGGCCTTGAAAGATAGTATGTCGCCATGCCTTTATGTAGAGGGAGTAACAGGAGGAATAGGCAATTTAGTAGCTAGTCGAATTGCAGCCCTCTGGGATTTTACAGGGCCAGCTTTCACAGTCTCAGCTCAAGAAAGTTCTGTTTATAAAGCAATTGAAATAGCCAAGCTTTTACTAGACTTCGGTACAGTAGATGCTGTGGTAGTGGGAGCCATTGACCAAGCAGCAAGTTGGGAAAATGTAGAATTGCGAAAACAACTTAATCAGCATAATTCTCAACTTACATTTGGAGAAGGTGCAGGTGCGATCGTCCTGAAGCGAAAAGAAGATGCACAAAAGTCTCAAGATAAGATTTATGCCACGATAGAGTCGCTAGCAATTATTCAAGGAAATGGAAATGAAGTTGTTTCTGACTGCGTGTGGCAAGCAACACGAAAGTCTTTAGCAACAGCCGAGGTTAACCCTAACGAAGTGGGTTATATAGAATTGAATGAAAGTGGAATATTTGCCAAAGATAAGGATGAAAAAGTAGGTTTGAATACACTGTATTCTCTTGAACACACAAATGTGGGTTCTGTTAAAGAGAATGTTGGTAATAGCTTTGTGCTATCAGGTATGGCAAGTATTATCAAAACATCTTTGTGCCTCTATCATCGCTTTATCCCAAGCATTTCTCCGCAACAGTCTGTCCAATCATGGCAGTTACCCAGTCAACAAAAAAAGCGATTTGGGGCTGTTAATATGATTAGTAATGATTACTCCTATGCTCATCTAATTTTGGGTGAAGGAGATTATCAAGAAATACAGCTAAGTCCCCAAGTTGCTCATCAAGTAGCAAGTAAAAAAGGGGTGATAAAAACCATGTTGAACGGTAGTGCCAGAATGAGAGATGTTATTCTGAGTGACGATAATATCAAACAATTTAGCACTATCAAAATTCCCAAACTTATAAAACTTACACCAGAACAATCTTTTTCAGAGAATTATTGGATGGGGGGACAGCCTACTATGCGCGATAGCGAAGCACTGCTGCGTTCGCGGAGCGTCTCGCAGAGAAACGCAGAACGCAAACAAATGCTTGCCGAAAAACAGTACTTATGGAATGCAAAATTACAGAATTTGTTTTTACAAATTCAAGATGCATTTTATGATAAAGTTAGTTCAAGTTTGACAACTAATATAGAGCAATCTGAATCGAAGAATTTAGCTGTAGATATTGTTGCTAACGCATCATCAAATCAAAAAAATGCAACTATATCAACTTCTATCCAAGCAGACGAAAGTAAGTCAGTTCATGAATCAAAAGAGCTAATTTGGAATTTAAAAGAAATAACAGAAATAGTAGATGGAAAAATCTCGAATGTACTAGGGGCTTATTATCAAGAAATGGATAAACGGCCTATACGTACTAGAACACCTTCGCCTCCTTTTATGTTCATCAGCAGAGTCACCAAGATGACAGCTGAGCGTGGTAAGTTGCAACCATGTATGGTCGAGTGGGAATATGATATTCCTCCAGATACGTTTTATGCGGCTCATAATACTCTGTCTGGATTGATGATCTTAGAGGCTTCCCATGCAATGCTGCTGGCTCTTGCTTACATAGGTTGTGACATGATGTTTGAAGGGCAGTTACGCTACAGAGCTTTAAGCTGCCAGTCTGAATGTCTAGATGAGTTTCCTGCACCAGGTGAGACGATACGCGGGGAAGTATATATCCATAAGCTCATAAAAGCCAAAAACAATCTGCTCTTGCAATACGAATATATCTGCTATCACAAAAATCGGCCCTTAGTCAGACTTAATGCTAATTCAGGTTATTTTTCAGACGCAGATATCAATAATTCTAAGGGATTACCCGCGTTTACAGTTTCCCCAGGACAAACTATTGTCAAACAGAATTTTTCACCTCTGCTGACATGCGACAAAACCAAATTCAGCGACGAGGATATTCAAGCTCTGCAAAAAGGTAATTTCAATATCTGCTTTGGTGATGCCTACCAACCGCAAAAGCCCTACGCTCTTGCCAGTGATAAACTACTAATGATTAATCGAATTTTACACGTTGATCCTCAAGGGGGAGCGTGGGGTTTAGGACAGGTTTTAGGCGAAGTAGATATTGACCCTGAGCATTGGGTATTTAACGCACACTTTAAAAATGATCCTGTTATGCCAGGAACAATGCTGATAGAGGGCTGCTATCAAGTTGTGTTTTTCTACATGTACTATCTAGGTTTACATACTAAGTTTAATAACTGTAAACCTGTATTTTTTAGCTCTCTAAAAAGCTCAACTAAATTCCGTGGTGAAGTAAAAAGGGAAAAAAATCAGGTTCAATTTCGAGTAACAGTTAAAGAACTTGTTAATGCAGATGAACCTTACCTGATTGCTGTAACGGAAGTTATCTATAACAACAGAATAATAGGTATTTGTGATGATTTATATATCAAGCTGGTGGAACGTCAAAGCTAGGAACGTTGTCAGCAAAGATTATCAAGCAAATTAGAAAAATTTTGGAGCAGATAGTTATGGAACTTAGCAGCATACAAACAACAAATAGAGTGACGGAAAGTAAAACTTATGAAAAGGAAGAATTCCAACATGCAAATACAGATAGTCTAGTTGTCAATTCATATAATGAATGGGATCCATTAGAAGAAATTGTTGTTGGTAGATTAGAGGGTGCTATTCATCCACCTAAACATATATCTTTGTTAGGAGGAATCCCCAAGAAACTTTATAATGTTCTTTCCTTGGTCGGTGGAAGTAAAGTTTCCAAAAGATGGGGTATTGCGCCAGCGCAAAAAGAATTAGATGAGTTTATTCATATTCTCGAATCAGAAGGTGTGAAGGTCAGACGTCCTAGTTTTACTGACTATAGTCGGACTTTTTCTACTCCTAACTGGAAATCTAAAGGTAACTGCTCAGCTTGCCCACGAGACTGTTTTTTGGTCATTGGCAATGAAATTATTGAAGCACCTATGTCCTGGAGATGTCGTTATTTTGAACGTCATGCTTATTACCCTTTATTTAAGGAATATTTTGAGCAAGGTGCAAAATGGACTTCTGCTCCTAGACCGCTACTACTAGATTCTCTATATGACAAAAACTATACTGTCCCTAAAGATGGAGAATCTATGCGCTATGTTATTAACGAATCTGAAGTTGTTTTTGACGCTGCCGATTTTGTACGTTGTGGCAGAGATATTTTCGTAACTAAAAGTAATGTAACTAACCAAGCTGGAATAAACTGGTTACAACGTCATTTGGGAAATGATTTTCGTGTTCATACTATTGAGACACGCTCAAAACAACCTATGCATATTGACACTACATTTGTGCCTCTTGCACCAGGAAAAGTAATGATTAACCCAGAGTATATTGACGTTAAAAAACTGCCATCAATTTTAAAATCTTGGGACATACTAGTTGCACCCAAACCAGTCATTATCAAAGGAGGTTTATTCAGTGAAACTGCTGCTCTATGTAGTATGTGGTTAAGCATGAATGTTTTGGTTCTAGATGAAGAACGGGTAATATGTGAAAAATCTCAAGAACCAACAATCCAAGCCTTAAAAGATTGGGGTTTTAAACCAATACCTTGCAATTTTTTACACTTCAATCCCTTTGGTGGTGCATTTCATTGTGCAACTTTAGACATTCGACGTCGCGGCACATTACAATCCTACTTTTAGACCTGATGTAAAAACAACTTAAACATTTGAAAATCCTCTCTCATCAGCCATGACTGACTCTCTTTTACTAAAAATTAGTGAGCCTCTTACAGATAAGCAGAATAATAAAAATCACTGCCTTGCAACAACATCATCTGAAGTTTGGGACTTTCGCATTGATTGTTATAGATATCAGATTTGTAAGCAATGGCTGCAAGCCCGCAACGGTTTTCCTTTAAATAAGGAAGATATTCAACGCTACCAACGTATTTTAATGATCCTGAAAGAATTAGCTAAGCTCATGGAGGAAATTAAAATAATAACTCAGTCTAACCAGTTGAAGAAGGTAAAAGTTTTTGAAAAAGTCCAAAATATTGTTGTAGAAAAGTTGGGAATTGATCCAGAAAAAGTCACTCCCATTGCAAATTTTACCAGAGATTTGGGAGCGGATTCTTTAGATATATTAGAACTAATAGTTGCTCTTGAAGAAACATTCAATATTGAAATCTCTAATCAAGCAACTACAAAATTTGAGACAGTACAACACACTATAGATTATATTAGCCAACAACTTGAGATTGACTTAGAGTTAGCTAATTGAAGATCAACCTACCACTAGATTAATATCCAAAAGAGGTAAATGAGATATGACTACTTTAACTAGCAATGTTGTTATGCGACCCTATGTATCTTATTGGGGTATGCACAAGTCTGCCCGGATTTTAGATTTAATTACATCACTTTATTTCCCGCTATATGAGCTTTCATATAAAGATTTTTTTGCTTATTATCCAGTTCTAGGCTTTGTGGAAGCTTTAGTATATGAAGTTGATGAGGCAGTAGAAGCCCTTCAGGAGAAAGAATTATTTTCTGAAGTCAAAAACTCCTGGAATCAAAAGCATAAAATCATCATTGATGTACTTAAAACTAGAAACTTGTATCATTCGTTAATTGAACAAGAATTAGAAAATTTAGGAAAATACTTTGAATTAGAAAGTCAGCTATTATCTCAGAAAGATGTAACTTATGAAGATATTATCAAAGCTACTGAGTTACGCACTTCTGATATACGTGCTCTGCACGGAATTTTAGTACAAGTAGCTAAAAAGACTTATGATCAAAAAACCTTTGATGTTATGTGGCCTTTAGAGGTACTTATTGATATTTACGATGATATTACTGATTATAAAGATGATGTGGATAAAAACCACTACAACACCTACCGCATGTTTGTTAAGTTCTATGGAAAGAAAGCACCTGACTATCTAAAAAAAGAGTTGGCTCGATACGAGTCTCTATTTGTCAAGAGACTAGATAGTTTACCAAGGAAAGAGCAAAAAAGATTTATAAAACTTGTATCTGAATTGGAAAAAGATAATTCTGATAAGACTATTCCTCAACCAATTTTGGAATGGTAAGGTAGTCTGTCTTGCGCTATTTATGAGACATCTTGCATGAATCAGATTATCAACTCTTAAACAGATAAGTTTCTCATTACTCTCTGCGTCTCAAACTTTCCAAAAAAGAGACGCAGAAAAAGATTTTAAAATTCAGACTTTTGCAATAAGGTTATTAATGGAGTAAATAATGATGATTGATCAAGTTTGGGAAAATTCAACTATGGAAGTCATTGGATATGGTATTGATAATGGCAATATAGATCCACGCGAATTAGTTGAGTATTTTTTAACTAAAATTGATCAAGAAAAAAAGAAGGAAAAAATATTTATAGAGGTTTTTGAACAACAAGCTAAAAGTCAAGCAGATGCCGCATATAAAAGGGCGACTACTAACACACGACTTTCGCTTTATGATGGGATTCCCCTCGCATGGAAAGACAATTTTGATATTCAGGGTAAACCGACAAGTGCAGGGTTGAAGGTTCTATTGGATAGAGTTGCTCAAAAGGATGCAGTAGCTTACAAAACATCTGTTGATGCTGGCTTTATTTGTCTTGGTAAAACTAATATGACGGAATTGGCTTTTTCGGGTTTAGGAATTAATCCTACATTCGGGACACCAATAAATCCTTTTAGTTCTGAGCAAGCAAGAGTTCCCGGTGGTTCTTCATCAGGTTCAGCTGTTGCTGTGGCAAAAGGTTTATGTTGCGCTGGTATAGGAACTGACACGGGTGGCTCAATCCGAACACCCGCTGCTTGGAATAATTTAGTTGGTTTAAAAACAACTGCGGGGCTAATTTCAACAGAAGGTGTTATTCCTCTAAGTCAAACATTAGATACAGTTGGTTTTATTACTCATTCCGTTGAAGATGCAGCTATCCTTTACCATGTAATTGCTCAGACTGATAAGATTAATTTTGCGGATGTTGGATGTAAAGGTCTAAGTTTATTAGTATGTACAAATATTGTCTGGGACGATGCTGATTCGGAAGTTGCGGCTATTTTGGATGCTTCTATAGACAATATTGCAGCACAAGGGGCAATTATTAAAAGGAGCAATATTCCAGAGTTTGAACAAGCACTAAAACTTATTAATACAAAAGGTAATATTGTTAACTACGAGGCAAGTAAAAATTGGCTCGAATTTTTAGAAGCTCATCCTAACTCTATTTCACAAGATATACTGGATAGATTTTATGTAGGAGCAAAAATTCAGGAGAGCGATGCTTATGAAGTGTATCAGGGTTTGAAAGACCTTAAAAAGCAGTATTTGCAGAGAACGAATGATTATACTGCTGTTATTATGCCAACTGTGGCAAATGTACCACCCATTATTAATGATTTAGAACAAAATAGTCAAAAGTACGCCGCAGAGAATCTCTTGTCATTACGAAACACGCGTTTAGCAAACATGCTAGGACTGTGTGCAATTTCCCTACCTGTGGGATTTACTTCTTCAGGGTTGCCAGTCGGACTGATGTTGTTGGCAGCACCCTTCTCTGAAGTACTGCTTTTGCGCCTAGCTTTAGCGATAGAAAAGATATTTTCAAGATAACCCTTCTGAGACCAGCCCTTTCTTTCAAAATGCACTGTATTTTTCTCGGTGTCTCAGTACCTTGGTGGTTTTTTGGGTTTTTTACCCACCTTGAAAAGGCTAGTTATAAGACTTAAACATTGTACAAATGAATATCATGTGTACTAACAAAAATAGGTTGTTTTAGTTTTTTCAATCATCCTTTGATAAGTTTGGTTATGAGGTAGCATGGTAAGTCGCAAACAGATTGTCTGGTTAAAGTTTTTAGTCATCATTTTATTGTTATTGGGTGTGTTTTTTCGCTTCGTTAATCTTGGTCGAAAAGTTTACTGGTTTGATGAGACTTTTACTTCATTACGAATTTCAGGCTACACACAACAAGAAGCAGCCAAGCATGTCTGTGATGGACGCGAAATTGGTGTTGAAGATTTACAGAAATATCAGCTTTCTGCTGTTGGAAGAACGTCAATAGATACTATTAAATCTTTAGCAGTGGAAGTCCCTCAGCATTCACCTCTGTATTTCGTGATTGCGAGGTTTTGGGTGCAATGGTTTGGCAATTCAGTCGCAGTAACGAGAAGTTTGTCTGCCTTAATTAGCTTGTTAGCGTTCCCCTGTATTTATTGGCTATGTCTGGAATTATTTAAATCATCTTTGATGGGATGGGTAGCAATTGCACTGCTAGCTGTATTGCCACTTCATGTATTGTACGCACAAGAAGCACGGCAGTATAGTTTGTGGACTGTAACGATTTTACTATCAAGTGCAACACTACTACGAGCAATGCGACTGAAAACAAAGTTGAGCTGGGGAATGTACGCAGCTACCGTAGCATTGGGGCTATATACGTTTCTGTTTTCTGGGTTTGTAGCAATTGCTCATGGTATCTATGTAGTTGCAACTGAAAGCTTCCGATTAAGCAAGACTGTTACTGCCTATTTACTTGCGTCTCTAATAGGGCTTTTAGCTTTTATGCCTTGGTTGTTGATTGTTATTATTCAGTTAGCCCAAATTAATGAAACAACAAGCTGGACATCTGACACTAAGATATCTCTTTTAGAATTAATTGCAGTTTGGACTCTTAATATTAGCTCTCTTTTTGTTGATTTAAACTACGATTTTGTGCAGACTTTTAATAATACAACATTGGAATATATACAACTATGTTTGATTCCTTTTATCTTAGTTTTAGTAGGATATTCAATTTATTTTCTCTGTCGCAAAGCTTCAAAGCGGATTTGGTTGTTTGTTTTAACGTTGATTGTAGTTCCAGTGCTACCTCTAGTAATACCCGATCTAATTTGGGGAGGAATTCGATCAACAAACCCTCGGTATATAATCCCCACTTATTTGGGTATTCAGTTAGCTGTTAGTTACCTCCTGGCCACTCAAATTACCTCAACATTTGTTAATATTTGGCAACAGAAGCTTTGGCAACTGATCATGGTTGCATTGCTCTCTGTTGGAATCTTATCCTGTGCAATTAGTTCTCAAGCAGATACTTGGTGGAATAAGTCCCTTAACATTTATACTCCTCAAGTGGTTCAGATCATTAACAAAGCTACTCACCCACTTTTGATTACTTCCTGTCAACTAAATGGTATAGGCGATGAACTATCTCTGAGCCATCTGCTTGCTCCAAAGGTAAGGCTTCAGTTGGTGAACGAGCTAAATATGCCCCAGATTTCTAATAATTTTAGTGATGTATTTTTATACCTTCCCAACCACAATTTTTCTATGGAATTAATTAGGGAGAAGTTGGAAAAAGGGCAAAAATATAAGCTAGAGGATATTTATCCCAAGAAGCTTCAGCTTTGGAAACTAGTAAAAATTTAGACTAGAGTTTTATCGATAGTAAAAGCTCAAAACCAATCTATATAAACTTTCCACAAGTTATTTGATTAACCTTGAAAAAATAGTATTCAGATAAAAAAGAAGCGATAGTACAAGCAAAATTAGCATCGTAGCTCTCAAATGTTGCTTGAAAATTACTTAGTATCAGCACCTCTAAATTTTTATCACCTTAGAAACAATTAGCGAACTGTCAGGAGCATATAGGATGGAGCGTATAGTGCAAGAAAACAAGTCTATATTGTTTGCTTTATATCCTGAATGGGGTGGGTTCATGCCGATGATGGCATTGGCGAAGGCTTTTTCTAGACGCGGATGGGACGTGCTGTTTGTTCTCCCACCAGAAGGAGATGAAAAACTCTCTCTTCATAGCCAGCAGGTGGAACATTACAAAAAGTATATAGAAGAACAAGGGTTTCAATATAAGCTTCTGAGGCCATTTCCCAAGCGGTTCGGAGGGATGCTTGCACAGACTCGCCGTGAAACTGAGATTTTGGCGAATATACTTGAGGACACTATCAAGATTATCAAAGAGTGCAATGTAGGTCTGGTGCTCATTGATTCAATTATTTCATTCGTTGCTATTGCGGCCATAGAATCTGGGGTTCCTTATGTTGGGGTTGGTACGGCATTTGCTGGATTTATTAATTCAAAAATTCCCCCTTCAGACTCATCGTTTATTCCCGATCGCAGCTCACGTTCATCATTGATAATTCTGTTGGACTGGATGTTGTTGGCTTTTGTGGTGAGATTGTTTATAACGTTTCGCCCCAAACACTTCCTCAGATATTACTTTGGGATCGGAGCATTCGTCAGGGATCGTGCGCGTGCGACGGGATTAACACTAGGTTTTTCAGATTACGGCCCGATGTTCAAGTCTCCCCTACACTATTTGATGCCGAAAAGGCTAGATTTTGAATCCCGTCCTGGAGCTGAGTATCTTGGGTGTGTTGTGGATCTCTCACGTGCAGATGAAGATTTCAAGGTGGATAAGCTCAGTGGCACTAAACCGCTGATCTACTGCTCGTTGGGCACACGCAGTTGGGAATATCCTGCCAGCAAGCGCTTCTTCCGGGTTGCCCTTAAGACGTTCCAGCAACGACAAGACTATGAGTTCGTACTCAATATCGGAAACACCTGCGAAGTGGAAGATCTTGGGGAGATTCCAGATAATGTGTATGCCTGCAAGTGGGTTCCGCAAATGGCGGTTCTGCAAAAAAGTGCAATGATGATTACTAATGGAGGGATGAATACGATCAAGGAGTGCATCTGTCTTGGTGTCCCGATGATAGTTTTGCCCGCCAGAAACGATCAACCCGGAAACGCAGCCAGGGTAGTTTATCATGGGTTGGGTGTACGAGGAGATCTTAGGTGGATCGAGCATCAGGAATTGTCCAGACTCATCAATAAGATTTCCAGCGACAACAGCTATATGAAGAACATTGAGCAAATGCAAAAAGAATTCATGCGTCTGGATAAGTTTGAGAATGGAATTGATTTACTTGAAAGTTACATTGCAGCATAATAAGACTTACAAAAAACAAAATATCCAGTAAATAATGGGGTAATAACAAACTGCTGACAGCAGCTTATTCTTACCCTTTTTGTATTAGTGATTTATTGATATAGCGGCTGTCATCATGGTTAGGACAAGTCTGCTATGGATAGCTATGACAGCCGCTCTCTTACGACTTGCTAATGTCCTAAGCTACCTAACCACTGCTATATCTGCTGTGGAACAATATCTTTTTTAGAAATAGTTATCAAAGTTATATATAACTATAATTAACAATACTAAAACTCCAGAATTTTACCAGAAATAAAGCAACATAAGTGCAAAACTTTCATGCGTATTTGGATAGAGAAAGGGTTGCAGTTTCTCGATTTTTTCGATAATTTATTCTTTGGAAGTTTCTTACTCACACAGTCAGTGAGAGAAATCTCCCAATTTTGGCTGCTCCAGGCTGTTTTCACCAACTTGAGACTCTCCCCTCTGTTTACACCAAAGTCGATAATACAGACCCCGAAGCTTAACTAACTCTCTATGAGTACCCTGTTCAATTAGCTTTCCTCTTTCAAGCACGAAGATGCGATCGCAATTCACAACGGAAGTAAGTCGATGCGTTACAGAGATGACGGTACGACCTATTGCTAAATTTTTTAGGGTGGTATTGATGGCTGATTCGGTCTCTGGATCTAGCGATGAAGTCGCCTCGTCGAGTATAAGTATTGCTGGATTGCGTAAGATTGCCCGTGCTATAGCAATTCGCTGCCTCTGACCACCTGAGATTTGCCCACCTCTTTCACCCACTACGGTGTCATATCCCTGAGGAAAACGCAGAATCGTGTCATGGATTTCCGCTGCTTTTGCGGCTGCTTCAATTTCCAAATTGGTTGTATCGGGCTTACCCAGGCAGATGTTTTCACGAATTGTGGTGTTGAAAAGGAAAGTTTCTTGGAAGACAGTGCCTATTTGTGCGCGTAGCGATGCCTGAGTGACTTGTCGCAGGTCGTAACCGTTAAAGAGGACTGAACCCTGGTTAGGATCGTAAAACCGCACGAGCAGGTTGAGGATTGTGCTTTTGCCAGAGCCACTAGGGCCAACAAAAGCTACAGACTCACCTACTTGAATCGTAAAACTGATATTGTCCAGAATGGGCTGCGTTCCGTAATAGTTAAAGGTTACATTTTCAAAGCGAATCTCTTTGGCCAGCTGTGATAGTGGCAATGCATCAGCTGAATCCATTACCTCAGGTTGCTCAGCCAGCAGTTCTTTGATGCGTAGCATCCCACTCGTAGTCCTTATTAGGGCTGGCACTTGTTGAGTTAAACCATCAGTTGCGATATTCACGTTTAACAGAAGGCTGATAAACCCGATTAATGCTCCTGTTGTTAGATAGCCACGCATGGCTAAAAAGGCACCAAAACCAATGATTAATAACTGAAGAAAGTTAATGCTCAGGTTTGAAAGCCTCCCTAGTAGAACACTGTAGAAGTTACTGCGTAGGCTGCTATGTAATAAGACAATCAGTTGCTCTCGGAATTGGAATAGCGCTGACTTTTGCAATCCAAAGTTCCTAATCACAGGTTGGGCACTGATATTCTCTTGAAGTATACTTAAAACTTTTGCTTCGTCTTGTCTGCGTCTATAACTGGTCTTAGCAACCCGTAACCCGAATAGGTGTGGCCCTATGAAGCCTACGGACAACGTAACTAAAGTGACTAGAGCCAGTCGCCACTCGACGACGAAGAGTAAGAGGGTACTAATAACCATTAAAAGGATGTTGAAAGTACCCATCGGGATATCAATGACAATCGCTCTTTCAATATCAGATAGATCGCTGGAGAAGCGAGACATGAGTTCGCCCGCTTGAACGCGAGTGTAAAAACCCAAGGATAAGTGCTGCAAATGATTGAACATTTTGAGGCGTATATCTTTCAAAACACCTGCCCCTATTCGAGCACTGAGATAATCCTGACTAAGACCAGCTAAGGATTGGATGATGAAAGCAACAGCTAGTCCGCTCAGTAAGAGTGCAAGGAAACTAGCATCACGATTAACAATAGCGCGATCAAAGATCAACTTGTAAGCAAAGGGAACAAGCACCTCAAAGGCCAGTTGGAATAGCACTGCTAAGATGAGCAAAACCCATTGAACCCAGTACTTTTGAAAAAAAGGGAGAGAAAATCGCAAGAACCATATCAGGCCGGGTGACAGAAGACGTGTATGAAGTTTCATAATAGTTCACAGGATTTTGCATCTTAGGACAAGGCGGTGAAGATAGTGTTGGTTATGTAACTTTGGTTGACTACCTAAAATCTGGATAAAGGGAGGTTAAGCCTTTTAAGAGACGGCTTTCTATGTTTTCCTTTTAGGATTACCACACCAACAATACCCTCTTTTTTTAGCGAAGTTATTGGTATCAAAATTTGGTTTTCCACTCTTTTAAATGGAAATATTTTGCTTTGCCCAGAGAGCAGCCTGAGTGCGATCGCGTACTCCCAATCGAGCTAGAATCTGACTAACATAGTTTTTAACTGTTCCCTCGCTCAGATGTAGCGCTCTGGCAATTTCTCGATTATTTTTACCTTGAGTCACTAGGGTTAACACTTCTAATTCCCGCTCACTCAAAAGCTGCTGATAAGAGTTTTGTTTGACAGCCGGTGGAGGGTTGAGTTGAGCAAAGACCTTATGTGCGATCGTTGAACTAAGTTGACAATAGCCTTGGTGTAGAGTACGAATTGCCGTCGCCAACTGTGCTGCGGGGGTACTTTTCAGCAAATAGCCGAGTGCGCCTGCTTGCAAAGACTGCCAGATGTACTCGTCTTCATCAAATGTTGTGAATACAAGAATTCTGATCCAGGGGAAACGTTGATGAATTTCGCGTGTTGCTACTACGCCATTGCAGATAGGCATCCGCACATCCATGAGAATAACATCGGGCTGGAGTTGTTCGGTAAGAGCGATCGCTTCTTTGCCATGACTAGCTTGACCAACAACTTCTAAGTCTTCTTCTAGTGATAGTAAAGATGCTAATCCTTGCCGAAAAAGCGTTTGGTCGTCTACAAGCAGAAGTCGAATCATTACACTATTTTAAATTTAGACAAGGGATATAACAGAAAACTTTTTATACTATTATGCAGCTTGTCACAGGCATATATAGCAGGGAACTCTTAACAGGAAACAGGCTTGAAAGTCTCTTAATATCAGGGTTTTATGAGCAGCTGATGTCCTAAAATACCTGGAAACAGCTATATATTCTGGCAAACATCTGGAAAGCAAAAGGCTTATAAGGTGCTTCTTAACTTGGCCAACGGCATCCACTACAACTCTCAGACGGTAACTATCTTGCTTGAAAACGGAGTTTAGTGATTACAACAATGCTTTTCAGATTTTTGTATTACATTCGCCAATGCTATGGCTATCTTGGTTCCAGCACTTTTTTAAAACTCTTGGGGCTATGTTCCATAGCCCATACAACCGCCTCAGCTCGTGAACTGACTGCTAATTTAGCATAGATGCGGCTGATGTAATTCCGCACTGTCTGGTGTCCAAGGTTTAGCTCACTAGCAATGCGAATATTATCCCAACCTTGGGCAATCATGCTAAGAACTTGTTGCTCTCGCTCTGTCAAAGCGGCTTTTCCATCTTGATTTAGTTCATTCTCTTCTTGTGCAACAAGCTCCTCTAAAATGCTCTGACTATACCATGTATTACCTTTTGCCACTGTCCGAATAGCACGAACCAACGTTTGCGGCTTTTCAGATTTCAAAACACAGCCTACTATACCGCCTACTCTTAAAATAGAGGGATAAAATTCACCACAGTTAGCCAGTGCCAGCATTTTCAAGTTTGGACAGGATTTATGTAAATAGAATATTGGCTCAGGCGGTGTAAAATTTGGTGAATCTAGATCAATTATTAGCAAATCTGGCTGAAGCTTTCGCTCTAATTCTTGAACTTTATCGGGATTGTTTGCTTCACCTACTATGATCAAATCTTTTTCAGCAATCAAAGTAGCACGAATAGCGACTCCCATCAGCGAATCTCTATCAGCCACTAGCACTCGAATAGTATTGTACATCTGCATCCCTCCTGAATAAAGATTTTTATGTTATTTGACTATTCTTTCTTTATACAAATCTGTTACTTATTCAAGTTTTATGCAAATATTAACAAAAATCTATATCTATCAAAGCAACATACAAATTTTATTCAAAGACTTTCAAATAATACATTATTCAAGAGTTATGTCAAATAACATATTTCTATCAAATCATTATATATATCAATGAGTCATCCATTAAAGTCTTACACTCTCTGCTAATAGGTAAGTTGTTACAAATTTTAAAGTTTATTTCCAACATCTGCATTGCCTTTTCGGTAACTTCTACACTAGTTTTTGATACTACCACTCTCTTTATTCTAATAAGAGCAAATACCGAATTCATCAAGAAATTTTCTTGATGCTATACTGAATTAAAACCAAACAGTGTAAAAGTTTAAAGCTTTAAGATTAAACTGAAGTTATGACGAGATATAATTTTGCTTAATCGTTTTATTTTTTACCGCAGTTTACAAATTTTGCTTCTTATATCAATAGCCTAGCTTAATTGCCGACTCGATTGCTTCTAAATTTAGAAATATACATCTAAATATTGATTGACCAAGATTATATTGTGTGCATGTCAATAGTAGAGCAAAAAAATGTAGAGTCAGGGTTAAAATTATCGCCTCCAAAAAAAGTTTTATAAGATGTACAAAAAGTGTTAAATAATGCCAAAACTCCCCTCACATCTTGTGTTCTCGTCTCCTAAAATCGAGAAAAGGACTTGAGAGATAAGGATAGAGTTTTCTTAATTTTTCGACATCTTATGATAAGTTTTATTAGAGCGGCTTTTTCGGCAATTAAACAAGGATTTCAACGTTAATTATCCTAAAGTATTTAAAACTGCAAGATACCAGTCATAAGCATTTCATGGATACCACCTCATTAGTTATAACTGTTTTCAGTTTAGTTATTCATTTAAGAAAATGAAAGCTATAAATCTCATATAAATCTCATATAAATCTCATGTGCTTTTTGCTTAACCTCATGTCCGTTATCTGATTGCATCTTGTCATTTGTGTATTTTTTGCTTAATATCAGCATAATACGAATTAAACTTGACTATCCACATCCGAAAAACGTCTAAGATTTGATTTAATACTTTCGTTATAGACTGATAGAGCTTGCTGAATCAGGGAATGAAATTCTGCGCCAAAGGCGAACCGCCGTTGGCGTTCCCGTAGAGTAGCCGCTGCACCTACGGAAAGCAATCTACAAACTTCTCTCTGCGTGAAATAAATTATCTCGCAATTATGCAACGCCCAAAATTTGAGTTCTCCTTACCTCTTACGCTTTATCTGCGTTGGCCGGGTTACGAATTATTTCTCATGGGCAGACTAGCTGCTTTGCAAGTGGGACTGACAGCGCGGAATTTATTAGGTGCGAGAATAGCAAGTGAGAAAACTCTCTTCGCTATTATCAAGCAGAGTATTACGCACCGCTGCGCTCTAAGCGTAGCTATGCTGGAGGCTTTACGTAATTCGTATTAAATGGGTAATATCGTGTCCGGCGAAAGACTTATCATTAAGACCGCAGGGGAGCAGTGCTTCGACTGCGCTCAGCAACCGAAGCAGGTAGCAGGGGAAAGAGGATTTTCCGGTTTTTGCACAGATGCGGAAATTATAATTAATTAAGCGCACATGATATAAGCTACCACCAAGTCTGCATATTTGGTAATCTTCAATCAGCGAAAAGTTCTGCAGGAGGGTTTCTCTCCGCAGGAAACTTTTCAAGACAGTGGTGGGTTTAGAGCTAACACTGGTTATAACCACAAATTACGAATTATGTTGTTACAACTCTCTTGACCAGAGCAACGCACTAGCTCCCCTATTTGGGCTACTTAGTAGCTTTGGCTTCAAACATCAAGTACGTCCCTCCTAGCCCTTCTACAATTGTGCGTGTATTGGCAACCATCATTTTTTGGTAAGTTTCTGCATCACTTCCCGGTTCACCAAGTCCATCAGCATACAATTTTCTGCTAGAAACTTTCACTTTTGCCTCTCTAGCTACAGACTCAATCAAGTTGGAGTTAGTTGTCGTCTCTGCAAAAATTGTTGGTACTTTAGCCCGTTTAATGCCCGTAACTAAATTTTTCACTCGTGTATCTGTCGGTTTTTCCGTAGTGCTAATACCTTCCAATGCTCCTGCTAATGAAAGACCATACGCTCTGGCATAATAACCCATTGCATCATGAGTTGTGACTAATTTACGTTGTTTAGGCGGAATACTGGCAATTGTTGACTTCATCCAGTTATCCATTTGGGTTATTTCATTAGTGATTTTTCTAGCATTACTAGTATAATTTTTTGCTTCATTTGGTTCTAATTTTCCCAGGTTGCGATTAATTACTTCCACCATCCTGATGGCATTCTTGGTATTATGCCAAAGATGAGGATCAGTAACTTTCTTGCTACCTTTCTGGAGTCGTTGTGGCTTAGGCACAGCAGCTTGACCAACGGCTATTTTCGGCGCAGGGTTTTTAGATGCTTTAATTATTTTGATTAAACCTGGTTCAAAATTGTAGCCATTATAGAGAATAAGACTTGCTTGCTCAATGGCTTTACGATCTTCCGATTTTGGTTGATAAAGGTGGGGGTCTGCACCAGGAGACATCAAGCAGGTGAGATTAAT
This sequence comes from Nostoc sp. MG11, assembly GCF_014904695.1. Taxonomy (GTDB): domain Bacteria; phylum Cyanobacteriota; class Cyanobacteriia; order Cyanobacteriales; family Nostocaceae; genus Komarekiella. The sequence goes on from NZ_JACXXN010000001.1 coordinate 502,707, forward strand.
AGTATCCCCAGCAACCTGTTGAGTTAAGTCACACAGTACAGTTGTCGTTGCTACTACTCGGGGAAGATTATCGTTCACCTCAGTGGTGGTTTGAGTGAATGAGGTGCTTGCAGCTTGATTTCCGCACCCAAAAAATCCAATCGTCAAGGCGACAAGAGCAGCTCGTAAGGAATTACTTAATGGATTGTTGGACATCATCCACTCCTGCTAATTGCATAAAAACGATAATCATTATTAATATTTACTTAGCGAAATACCAGAGGTTCAGGGTTAGGCTGTCAACTACCAAGGTGTCTGTGCTACGCAAAATGTTAGCTTCTCGTTGCAGGCTAGAAAACTAGAGGTCGCAAGAGGGTGATGCAGGGGTTAGTGCCTTTGGTAAGTAGTTTAGTGCGGTTCTCTCAACGCCTGCTGAAGCAGCAATTACACTATTGTGGTGATTTCTGGCAAAGGTCGCAAATTGACTGGGATTATGCGATTAAAGTGTGGAATGTGAGGATGATGGTGTGTATTGTTCATATGAGGTGATTTTGCTAGCCGAATCGTGAATCTAAGGCAATTGTAGCGGTAGGTTCAGGGCGTGTGGGCATGTGGAAGTTAAAAAAACAACCAATTAGCAAATTATGGGAGAACAGTAGTAAGTATTTGTGGCACGAAGCGTGCGTCACAGAGCGATCGCTGGCACAAGAGACTGAGTTATTCTTTTTTAAGACAATTAAAATATTTGAAGCGTGGGTGAGATTTGAAATTAATAAAGGCACAGCATTGCTGTACCTTTCCTTTACAGTATTTATAACTTGTAACTTTATCAAAAACTGGCAGATGGCAGCTTGCCTTGTAACCGCTGAAATTTAGCTTGAGTGCAATTACCGCAGTTGCATCCAAGTTGCTCAATGATCGGATTGGATGCTTGAGCTAACTTTGGTGTTGTAAATTCAGTAATTTGCTGCGTAGATGCTACCGTAATAGTCTGTATAGCAGGTACAGATTTCAGACTGGATGCGATCGCCGGATTGGCTACCACTAGTATAGATGCGAGAAATACAGGACAGGCAAGCAAAATCAGTTTGGCTATATTCATAATTCACACATAGATACTATTGTTGATACAGCATAGCCAATTTATGGGCTACCTTCAACCTTGATCACTAAGTATTACTCAAATTCGCCCGAATCCTTGACCGCGCGAAACCCTTGACCAGACCAGTAATTCGCCATTTTCACCGCCCGCAGCAAGTAACTTGCCTTGGGGATGCCAAGCCAGACTGGAAAATCCTGCTGCAACACCTGTGATCACTTGGGATACTTGCTTGGCTTTGTTCCACAAACACAACCAACCATCAGCACCAGCGGAAGCAAGAAGGAAACTGTTGGGTGCGAAAGCGATCGCACAGATGACACCTACATGATTAGTTAAGACTCGCGCTTCCCACCCCAAGGAATCATCCTCTAGCTTCTCCCACACTACAATACCTTCCACACTAGAAGATGCCAGTATTGGCGCACCCAGTTTAGTAGTAACTTCTGACCATGCTAGTTGGCGAATTTTCCCAGGAAAGCCACGCATCACCCAAGGGTCGGGGTTATTCCACTCCAAAACAGTGACACTACGATCCATATTCCCAGAAGCCAGAAATTTGCCATCGGGCGACCAAGCCATAGCGACACTGACAGTAGGCATATCCAAGATATATGGTTCTTCATCCCAGTTTGGACTGTGCCAAATCTTGACTCCGTGATAACCGCTAATCGCTAGGTATTGCCCATCAATGCGCCAATCAATGCCCAAGACTGACGAGTTTTCAAAATTCAGCGTTACGACAATCTCACGAGTATCCGCATCCCACACTTGCACGTAACGCCCCAAACTAAAAGCTAGTTGATTACTAGTGTGACTCCAAGCTAGCTTGTCAACCCATGCTGGGGCGTTTTTTAAAGTGGCGATTAATTCAGTGTCCTGCCAAATTTTGACTTGTCCATCTTGTCCCCCAACTGCTAAAAATTTTCCGTTTGGGGAAAAAGCAACACAATCAACTGATTGACCGTTACCAGTTTGCAGAGTTGCCAAATCGCCATCGTTCCACAATACTACTTCCCCAGCGGCGGAAGTTGCTACTAGGGTTTTTCCTTGTGGCGACCAGGCGATCGCAGTTACATAATCTGAAAGCGTCCCCGAATAATGTTCTTCAAATTCCTTAGATTTGCTGGTTGTGGAGTTCATAATTTGTGAAGTGGGGGAGTGGAGGAGTGGGGAAAGGCAAAGGGGTAAGGGGGAAAGGGAAAAACCATCCCCTTACCCTCTCTTACAAAGTTCTGATCGGAGGAAGCCTCCGCTCAGACTTTGCGTTTTAAGCTTTTTCCCTTCTTAAGAGTCTTTAGTTTTTTTATGCTAGACAGGCGAGGAAATCTTGTTTGAGTTGGTCTGCATCGAGGTTGCGACCGATGAAGACTAGTTCGTTTTTGCGGGTTTCGCTTGGTTTCCAGGGGCGATCGGGTCTACCATCGAATATCATGTGTACCCCTTGAAAGACAAATCGATTATCTTCCCCAGCGATATTTAAAATGCCTTTCATCCGAAAGATATCTGGGCCTTGAGTACGCAGTAACTCAGAAATCCAAGCGTTTAATTTTTCCCCATCAAGTTCACCTTTATCTACTAACGCCACAGAAAAAACGCTTTCATCATGTTGGTGGGCATCTTCGCCTAAGAAATTCGGATCAATTTCCAACGCGCGGTCTAAGTCAAAGGCTTTTACACCCAACAAAGCATCCATTTTTAGTTCAGAGTTGCGGGTACGGTAGATTTTAGCGATCGCATTCATCGCCCGAATCCGCTTTTCTAATTCATCTAACTCTTCTGGCGCTACTAAATCAGTTTTATTAAGTAAAATTACATCCGCAAACGCAATCTGCTCTTGTGCTTCGTCTGCATCCCAGTGCTGCCAAATGTGCTTGGCATCTACAACTGTCACCACCGCATCTAGAGACAGTTGGCTTTGCATATCTTCATCTACAAAGAATGTCTGAATCACTGGTGCAGGGTCAGCTATTCCAGTTGTTTCTATTACTAAATGGTCAAACTTATCGCGCCGCTTCATCAAATTGTTGATGATGCGAATTAAGTCGCCGCGAACTGTACAACAGATACAGCCGTTGTTCATCTCAAATATTTCTTCATCTGCATCGATAACCAGTTGATTATCAATACCCACTTCCCCAAATTCATTAACAATCACAGCAACTTTTTTGCCGTGTTCGTAGGTGAGGATGTGATTGAGTAGAGTCGTTTTACCTGCTCCCAAATAGCCAGTCAGAACAGTAACGGGAACTGAATGTGTGATTACGTCAGCCACCATACTCTAAATGCCTCTTGTCTCACCTTATGGATAATCATTATCACCCATGATAAGACTTTTTATATTTTTGTGCGAACTTAGCATTGATTTTGATTTTAGTAAAATAATTGCATAGTTTAAATGACAAATATTCTTACAAATCTCGGCAAAGTTCTTGCGGTAATTGTTTGACTATACGTTGAAAAGGAGCAAGATCGTTTAAGCCTTGCGCCAGAATCAGAGAGCCTTGAATTGCAATGACAGCATCTTCGCCTCGCTGTCTTGCTAGCGATTTGTCTAATCCTGCCTCAATCAGTACGCTTGCAATCTCATCAATCCATGTGCGTAATAAAGTTTGTACTTTGGTATGAAAGATATCTCGTGCCGAACCCATAAGCAATATGGCGAACAGGCATGGTTGTTGCCCACCTTCATATAGCTCACTGAACTGAGCACACATTTTCTGCAATCGAGCCAGTGCATCTCCTTCACTGCGAAGCGCCTGTAAGATGTGTTGCTCCAAGTAACTTTCGAGAAAATTTAACACGGCATTCACCATGTCGTCTTTACCACCAGGAAAGTGGTGATAAAGGCTCGCTTTTCCTAAGCCTGTCTGTTGAGAAATTTTAGATAGAGTCGCTCCATCGTAACCATGTTGCCGAAACAGATTTAGCAGGCATGGAATGTATGTGTCTTTTGGCATGGAAAGCAATTTTAAGTTTACGTATTGACTTCAGACCGTTCGTTCGGTACAGTAAAGCAAACCGAACGAACGGTACAAATATTTTACTCAATTTCCAAAGGGAAAAGCTATGGCGACCTATCACACGATTGCAGTTGATAACCTCAATATCTTCTACCGCCAAGCAGGTTCAAAAGACCTTCCTACGATTATTCTGTTGCACGGTTTTCCCACTTCATCCCAGATGTACCGCGATCTGATGTATGAACTCTCAGACAGATTCCACTTAATTGCACTTGACTATCCTAGTTTTGGTAATAGTGACTGTCCATCAGTTGAAGAGTTTGAATATAGCTTTGATCATCTCGCAGATGTAGTTGAACGATTTCTCCAGATATTGAGGTTAAATCGTTTCAGTTTCTATCTTCAAGATTACGGCGCACCGATTGGTTTTCGGATTGCTACCCGTCATCCAGAGTGGATTCAGGCGTTGATTGTCCAAAATGGAAACGCGTATGAGGAAGGACTGACTAATGCTTGGCAACCATTCCGAGATTTATGGGAGGAACGAACAAAAGCAACGGAAGCGGCAGTGCAGGAATTTCTGAAATACGATACCACAGTCTTTTTTTATACGGCAGGTAGCCGCGATCGCAGCAACATCAACCCCGATAACTGGAATCTCGACCAGTATTTTCTAAATCGCCCTGAAAATGCAGCCGCACAGCTTGAACTGTTCTACAACTACCGCAAAAATTTGGAACGCTATCCCGAATGGCATCAGTATTTTCGTCAGCATCAACCACCAACACTAGTTGTTTGGGGCAAAAACGATCCCTTCTTTGCTGTCGAAGGGGCCAATGCATTTACACGGGATTTGAGAACCATTGAGGTGCATTTATTGGATACGGGACATTTTGCCCTTGATGAAGAGGGTGATGTTATTGCCAATCATATCCGCCGATTTCTTCCTGCTCATACTGTTTGAGAAAATAAGGAATCAAGCGTAGAAAACATAAAAATCTAACATTAACATCGCTAAATAAAATCTAAAAAGAACCAGAATGATTAAACTCTACGGTCACGAATTGTCTGGCAACTGTCACAAAGTACGGCTCTTTCTATCACTTTTAAATCTTGAATATGAGTGGATTAAGGTCGATTTGATGAAGGGAGAACATAAATCACCTGAGTTTTTATCGCTCAATTCCTTTGGTCAAGTTCCTGTACTAGTGGATGGCGATACAACTGTTGTAGACGCTCAAGCGATTTTGGTTTATTTGGCTCGTTGCTATGGCGGCGACCAGTGGCTTCCTTTAGATGCGGTGTCCCTCAGCCAGATTGTGCGCTGGTTGTCTACTACCGCAGGGGAAGTCCGTCAGGGCCCTGAATCTGCTCGTCTGTATTACTTGTTCAACGCCACGAGTATCAATATCGACCGAGCTAGCCAGAAAGCAGAATTCATTCTTACGCAACTTGATCAACATTTGAGCGATCGCCAATGGTTAGAGTTCGAGCGACCAACCATCGCAGACGTGGCGGTCTTCCCCTACGTTGCTCTGTCACCCGACGGGAAAATTGCCCTTGACCCCTATCCTCACATCCAACAGTGGATTGCTCGAATCGAACAATTACCAGGTTACATCCCTATGGTAAAGCTCTAGAAAATGCTCTCTTGGCTCGACTCATATTATTATCTAATGTGATGAAGTTATGCCACGTAAATTTACACAACTCGCCTTCACTCCTGCCGTCAAAGCAGCTCAAGAACAACGTGGTTCTCGACAGACCTACGCCCGATTTGAACAAAATGGCCCCGATAACGATACTATCACGCCCGAAATTGAAGAATTTATTGCTCAAATAGATGGTTTCTACTTGGGAACTGTCAGTTCTAATGGCTATCCTTACATTCAGTTTCGCGGTGGACAATCTGGTTTTTTAAAAGCATTAGATGACAAGACCTTGGGGTTTGCTGACTATAAAGGAAATGTTCAGTATGTCTCTGTTGGCAATCTTTCAGAGAACGACAAAGCCTTCTTATTTTTAATGGATTATCGCCATCGCAAACGGCTGAAAATTTGGGGACGAGCTAGGTATGTAGAGAAAGATGACCAACTAATAGAACGCTTGAAGGTTCCCAACTATGAAGCGGAGATTGAACGAGTGATTCTGTTTCAAATTGAAGCCTGGAATTGGAACTGTCCGCAACACATCCCTATCCGCTATTCCGAACAGGAAGTTGCGGCATTGCAAGCCAGAATCACTGAATTAGAAAAACTTATCGCCGCTCAATGATATCAACAATTCACACAAGAGATTACCTCATGTCAACTCATCGCATTGCCGGGTTTCGCTTGGGCATTTACGTTTTCAAAGATGCTGAAGTCATTGATTTTGCATCTCCCTACGGAGTATTTTCCGTTGCTCGCCGTTTTGATCCAGAACTTGATGTGTTTCTGGTTGCAGAAAGTATGCGTCCTGTTCAAACTCAGGCAGGATTTACCGTTCTGCCAAACTATTCATTTAACGATAAGCCTGCAATGGATGCTTTCTTAATTCCGGGGGGATTTGGTACACGCCAAGAACTACACAACCGCAATTTACACACATTCATTGATTCTTTGCTTGAATCATGCCTGTTAACAAGTGTGTGTACAGGTTCTTGGATTTACGGCAAGATGGGATTGCTGAATGGTTTAGCTGCTACTAATCGTAAAGAGCCAGATCGACTTGAAGCTTCTTCAATGGGTAAGATTCCTATTGATCGCCTAGCAGAAATCGCACCTGCGTGTCGGGTGAGTCGTGCGCGGGTAGTGGATGCGGGTCGGATTGTTACAGCAGGAGGTATCAGTTCGGGAATGGAGCTAGGATTTTATCTGTTGCAACGAGCGGGATACGATGACCAATTTATTACTGAAGTTGCTCGCACGATGGAGTATCATCAAGCATATGCAATGTATAAGCAAGACGTTGAAGTGTCTGCTTAGTTTACAGCTACAAAAGCTTTCCCTTGCTAAATAACTCTTACGGCACGGCTGTAGAGTTTTATGCCCAGGAGGTTCTCAGTGATCTAAATTTTGCTGATCAAGGATTTTGTCTCTTGGCGTGAAAATCCAATTTTATGCAGAGAATAAAAAATCTTGAACTGCTTCTAAAACCTCTGCTGGGTATTCTTCATGCATTCCCAAGGAACCAGGAATTACCACGCTCTTAACTCCTGGTAACGCTGCTAAAGCTTCCATTTCTGCTTGTGATTTGGGAGGGCTAGATTCTCCAATTACTATTATGAGTGGTACGGATAACGATCGCACAAGTGCCAGAAAATCAGATTGCTCGTGTACAGCATCTAGATTACCAGTCACAAAGGCAGCAGAAGCAAATCGTGCTCCTGGTTGTTGAGTTGTGTGCCATTTCTTTTCGATGAAGTTGGGTGTAAGTTTAGCCGCGTCGGTAAAGACGTGGCGGCGGTACATAAAACTTAAAAAAGATGGAGTGGTATTGAGTTTGTAGAGAGCTTGACCGAGAATAGGCGATCGCACTAATTCTTTTACCATACCAGCTATCTGCTGAGTTGCCCCCATTGTTGGCAAGGGGCCCCGCCAAGTGGGAGCTACCAACGCAATCCGCGAGAAAACAGCAGGCTCTCTCTGAGCTAGTTGCAACACGTAACCAGCAGCATGACCAGCAGCAACTACTGTAATAGCTGTATTAAACACAGATTTGACAAAATTTGCCAAAAATCGGTGATATAAAGTTGGGCTATAGTCTAAACTAGGTCGAGAAGATTCCCCAAAACCAGGCCAATCAACCGCTGTAACTTGAAAATGGGGAGCTAGTAACCTGGCAAGTTCACCCATTTCTAAACGTGTGGAAACAGTGCTGAAAGCTGGGAGTAGCAATAGTGGTGAACCTTTGCCAAGAGTTTCATAAACAACGCGCAATTGCTGATTGTCCCAATTCCAGAGATATTCTTGAACTGCTCCACCAAAGCCAACAGCATCAGAAGTTGATAATAAGTTGGTAGACATCAGATTAAATTTTGTTATTTTATTAATGACCAATGACAGTATTAACTAAATAAGCTTAGTTTGGCAGATCTAACTTACATTCCAAAGCTTTTTTTTGCATGGTTTTAAAAATGTTATAAAAACCATTAGCACGGGAAGGTGTTAGGCTAACATTTAAACCTGTTGCTTGAATAAAATCTGGAGTTAGTTGCACAATTTCGGTGGGAGTTAGTCCATCTAATCCTTCAACCAACAGCCCTACTAATCCTTTGGTTAACTGGGAATCAGAGTCGCCCTGAAACGCAACTTTGCCATCATTCAATGATGCTGTGACGTAAACTTGAGAAACGCAACCAGGAACTTTATTTTCAGGTAGTTTATCCGCTTCTGGAAACTCATTGAGCTTCTGAGCATACCAGATTAGCTGTTCGTAGCGTCGCTTGGGTTCGGAAGCGCGTTGAAAGCGCTGGACAATTTTAGCGAGTGCAGGTGGCAAAGAATCTAGAGTTGAGGACATAACAGAAGCTACAATTAATCGGTATCACTTTGAGTGTAAATTATCTTGCTTAGCGATCGCGCTTACACTTCACTTTGGCATCTAAGTTAACCATAACAGCCGTTATTGACTATGAAATGTCAAATTTAGGTTATTAATGCGATCGCATTAATATTAGTCATGTTTTTTAACTAGTCTAATCACAAAAACTTAATTCTGATCTTTCCTGAAGATTAGGCTGATTACTTAATTATGACTAGGCGAGACATCAGTACAGCGTAAATAAAGCACATATTCCTAATTAATTAAACTCTTGCAATATAACAATTACGAATTTAGCGTAGCGGTACTAGTTCTGCTTGTTCAGGTGTACTACATCTTTATTTTAGCGCGTGCAAGTTTCCAACCTGCCTAATGGGAGGTTAGCCTTTCCTATTTTTGAGAAGTTTCTCAGAATGAGCGATCGCAAGCAAGACTTAATTAGCCCCTGGCGGCGAAAAAGCTACAGCAGGAGACTGATTGTATTAAGTAGTGAGAATAACTGTTAAATATTGATGCAAAATTAGGAGTTTTTGGTAATTTGCTTCGGAAAGTTTCAGATTATATTTTCAATCATTAATAAATTTCAGGAGCAAATCAGGTGTTAACTTCGACCTTACTAGCTGCTGCAACTACACCCCTGTCATGGAGTCCTACAGTTGGGATAATCATGATTCTAGCGAATCTCGCTGCTATTGCCTTTGGCAAATCCACAATCAAGTATCCAGATGCAGAACCAGCTCTCCCCTTACCCAATCCACTTGGTCGGTTTGGTTTACCTACACTATTAGCAACTACCGCCTTTGGTCACATCTTAGGTACAGGCATTATCTTAGGGCTACATAACTTAGGAAGAATCTAGTTTTTAGCATCAACCTTTATTTGATGATTCTTTTGTCTCCAACTATGAGCCAGACTAGTTTTCTGGCTCTTTTTTTACTAGAAATGCCAATCCAATATAGATTTAGATGTTTCAGGAGGTCTTATGTCTCTAACTGTCAAAGACCTGGAGAAAATGCAGGCAGCTTATCCTGACTATCGCATGGAATTGGTTAACGGGAACGTAGTTGTCATGAGTCCATCAGGTTATGAGTCCGAAGAAGTCGGAACCGAGTTTGCAGCTTTGTTGAGGAATTGGGTTAGACCGCGCAAACTTGGACGTGTAGCTGGTTCCAGTGCTGGCTTCAGACTGCCTAACACAGATTTACGCGCTCCAATGTATCATTTATTCGGGCAGATAGACTCAAACGTTCCACGGAAGACTATGCAGAATTGGTTCCTGACTTAGTGGTAGAGGTCAAGTCTAAGACTGATTCCCTAGATAAACTTCGCCAGAAGATTCAGGAGTTTATTAGCCTAGGTACCAAAATCGGAATTTTGATTGACCCCAAAACTAGAACTATGGAAGTCTACCGTCCTGGCGAAAAAGGAGTATTACAGGATGGTGATGTGCTGACTCTCCAAGACTTACTCTCTGGCTGGGAAGTAGCAATTTCTGATGTGTGGTCACCAGTATTTGAGTAGTTCACCGTACTCAGTAGAGTAAACTCTTGCTTTGGAGAGTGGAAAAACTGCACAATTAGCTGCACAACTAAGAGCAGTCGGAATTGAACCAGAGATTTGAAGAACTAGCCACTAGATCACCAAAGTCTCTACAATTCCCTTGTTGACTCAAAAAGTATTTCTCAATCTATGACGAATCAAGCTCCTATCCCGGTTATTGTCAACGGTGCTGCTGGCAAAATGGGACGTGAAGTAGTAAAAGCGGTAGCGCAAGCACCTGACTTGAACCTAGTGGGTGCAATTGACCACAGTGTGGAACATCAAGATAAAGACGCTGGAGAATTGGCAGGTTTAAGCGAACCACTGGAAGTGCCGATTACCAATCAATTAGAACCGATGTTAGGGTATGTGGCTGGCGATAGACAGTCTCCGCCGGGGGTGATTGTAGACTTTACCCATCCTGATTCAGTGTATGACAATATTCGCAGTGCGATCGCCTACGGGATTCGTCCGGTTGTTGGCACGACAGGGTTAAGTCCCGAACAAATTCAAGATTTGGCAGACTTTGCCGATAAAGCTAGTACCGGATGCCTAATTATTCCTAACTTCTCTATTGGAATGGTGTTGTTGCAACAAGCAGCAGTTGCAGCCTCGCAATATTTTGACCATGTGGAAATTATCGAACTGCATCACAATCAAAAAGCAGATGCTCCCAGTGGTACAGCGATTCAAACAGCGCAGTTATTAGGAGAGTTGGGTAAAACTTTTAACCAGCCTCTTGTGGAAGAGACGGAGAAATTACCAGGAGCCAGAGGTAGTCAGGCAAACGAAGGCATTCGGATTCATAGCGTGCGCTTGCCAGGATTGGTTGCCCATCAGGAAGTAATTTTTGGCGCAGCCGGTCAGATTTATACTTTACGACATGACACGAGCGATCGCGCTTGCTATATGCCAGGAGTGCTATTGGCAATTCGCAAAGTCTTGGCGCTAAAGTCGTTAGTATATGGATTAGAAAAGATCCTCTAAACTTAGCACTAATGCTTGTTCCACTGACTCGCCAGAAATTTGAACAACTCGTCCCCCTGATTGCTACTGGTCTACAGTACAAGTACTACTGGGGGAAGTTTTCAAATTTTTTGCAACGGCTGTTAATTTCTGTAGTTTCTGTAGTTGTTATTCTACTTGTGAAAGCTTTGTTCAGGCTTGAGTTTGGTTCAATAGTATTTGTGTTGGGGGTAATTAGCGCTTTTTTTTGGTTGTGGTATCCAGTATTTCAGGCAAGTATGCGGAATATACAATGCCGGCGTTACAAGTACAGCGGCTTTTTTCGTGGTCGAGTACTGGATTGGTGGATTACAGACCAGTTGATTGGTAAACAAGAAACCGTCAACAGTAAAGGCGAATTGGTGATTGTCGAAAATCGAGAAAAACAGATTAACTTAGAAATAGGTGATGACACAGGATTTAGCATTGAGTTTATGGCACCGCTGCGTCCTGCCCACAAAGCCATTGCTCGCGGTCAAATTGCAGAAATGGTGTTAATGTCAAATCGCGCAGATTTGAGCAGCATTGAAGAATTCAGCGATATATACTTTCCCAATCGCAACCTCTGGGTCAGCGACTATCCTTATCTGCGAAGAGATTTCTTTAATGAAGTCGGTCGCCGCTTACGTGAAGACCAACAGGAAAGACCGCGGCGGCGGCGCTCAGAGGGGCGGACGAGTGGAGGGGCAGAGGGGCGGAGGAGCAGAGGAGCAGAGGAGCAGGGGAGTGGAGAAGATTACAGATATTAATTCTCTTTTGCTCCCCTACTCTCTTTTTCAATTTCCTCCATGTCCATCTTGTCCATAGGCTTGCCAAGCCAAGTCTACTAATCCATCAAGGATTGCGGCTGCTACAACTGCATTGCCTTTGCGACTGTCTATTGTAATGTGAGGTACTAGAGAATCTTGTAAGCAGGCTTTGGCAGCATCCACATTCACAAAACCCACTGGAGTAGCAATTATCAAAGCGGGTCTAATTTCTTCAGCTTCAATTAAATCAACCAATGTTGTTAGTGCTGTTTGTGCTTGACCTACGACAAAAATGCCCTCTGGATAACGCTTAGCTAGGGTTTCTATTCCCCACGCTGTACGAGTTTTTTCTTTTTGGGGGCGCGTCAAGGCTTCCATACTGCAATACACCGGATTGGCAAAGGTATTTTGAATATCGTACGCAATACCTACTTGTACCATCGGCACATCTACCACAATTGTGGTACGCGCCGCTAATGCTGCTGCACCAGCTTGCAAGGCACGCTCAGAAAAGCGAATCAAAGACTTATACTCAAAGTCTGCTGTGGCATATACTACCCGCCGGACAATCTCATACTCTGCGGGTGAAAAAACATGATCACCAATTTCACTATCAATGATTGCTAAACTTTGAGCATCAGTTACGTGCCATTCCATTGTTGTTGAGCTTCTCAGATATCAGCTTTCAGCTTATCAGCTTCAGAGAACACTGAGTACTGAGTATTTTTATTTTATTTTTACTCAGGACTCAGGACGGGCTAAACGCCCCGCTACCGCTAACAAGACTCAGGACTCAGGACTAGAAGAAGGCCGACTGAAAATAGGAGATAGGTACGCAACTAAAACGCCAATCAGAAAACCGGCGATATTGCGAACTAGAGGCAACCATTCACTCGTGCGCGTCACTACTGGCCCAATCCCGAAGGCAATGAATAATATTCCCCATAAAGGAGAGAAGATTAAAGCCCATTGCCAAGCAAAAACTTGTCCTTCGCGGTGAGGTTGAGCTGCAAATCCACAAATTACCCCACCAATGATTGAGGTAATCAAGGTGAGAATCCACTGCTCTCGTGGTAGTCCAGGAACAACATTGCAACCACCCTTTAATAAACAGCCTTTAACCGATTCTAGGGCTTGGAGAATGGCTTGGTCTTCGCCTTGTTCACGTACAAAGTACAAATTACCAAAGCGGGTTTGCAGTTCTATCCAGAAAGTCCGAGGTAAAAGTTTATAAACAGCATCACCAACACTAAAGCTGAGGATGTTACCGCCACGAGAATCGGCAACTAATAAAATACTTTTATCATCTAAACTCCAATATTTGATGACTGCCCGCCCTGGAGTACGGTCATACTGGGTCAATACTCGTAATTTCCAGCCAGTATCAGCTTCAAATTGCTCTAAATCTGTGACAAGCTTTTCTTCTTGCAACTCAGGAAGAGTTTTAGCTAAGTCTACAACTGGGGTAAAGGTGTTAGGTAGTAATTCAGGATTGTCATACGCAAGAGCTGGGGAAGAATGCATGACCCAAATTGACCCAGCCAGGAAAAATACCGCAATAGATACCAGGATTCGTCGCCAAAAACAAGACTGCATGGACGTTTTTATACAAATATCAACAGTAGAAGTGAACAAGTTGTTTTAAAAGAGTAATGGAAAAGTGATACTTCTTTACACTTGTTTACTTTACTCTAATCTAAGGGATCAAAGCAAAGGACTGGGGATTAGGGGGCTAGGAATTGGGGGCTGGGGACTGGCGATTAGGGATTAAAAATTAGGAAACAGTTTTCTCTACACCAAATATCCAGTCGCCAGTCCAAATCCCTTTGATGCTTTTCTAGTCTTGGTTATACCAATCGTCAGAGGCTATGGACTTGGAAAGTAAATCTTCATCTTCAAAATTAGTTTCCCAGCTAGCAGCTTCATTGAAACCGTCCTCAGTGCGGTACGCTTCTGCTTTTGTCCGGCGATTTTCTTGTCTGAGTGCTTCTCGTTCGCGCAACGTTAGCGGTGGTTTCTCATTAATTGGCAGACGTTCTACTGTTCGCCTCGCAGGTTTTTGACGCGTGAAATTTTTCCATGCTGCTTTGATGCCAACAAAGACGCTGCGTGTGCCTACTTGCAGATTTTGAGCTTGTTTTTTTGCACTATCGAGGCTTTGATCAACTTGTTTAACGACTTGACCGGCGCTTTTGACACCTTCACTGACATCATCGGTCAAGTCAGTGATTTCTAAGCCAGTCATACGGATAGCGTCTAGAGTAGGTGGTAATTCTCGTGAGAGGGTATCAAATAGCTTTTCTGCACTGCGAGCAGCGCGTGCTAGCTCCTGCAAAGCTGGTATCGCCGCTACCAAAACCGCAGTCAAACTGGTAGCGACTAAGAGAATAGACAGTCCCAACCAAAACAGGGGATCAATCACAGTTATGCCATCTATGAGCGTTCTAATTGCTGGGGAACCGGATCTGAGTCTTCTACAGCTGTTTGCCGTTTTAAGACTTGGCTTTCTCGCTGACTGGCATCTACACCAGCTGCGATCGCTTCCCGTAATCTATCTAAAGTATCATCCCAGTTTCGTAGTGCGCTAGCAGAAAGACGATCTGCCTGGATTTGTACACTTGTTGATAAATCTTCTGCCAATTCTGGGATAGCATTGGCAGATTTTTTCAATAATTTACGCGTTTCACGCCCTGTGCGTGGAGCTGCTAGCAACCCGGTTAAAGCACCGATGGTAGCTCCCAACATCAACCCACCAATAAATACTCCAGAACGGTTATTAGACATCTTATTGTTTCTCTCCTTACACTCATTTTAGGTGGGTTTTCTCTCCTTGCAAGACCCAAAGAATTTTATCCATTTAACCTATCGTGACAATATATCATCCAGAAATGTTGCTTGTATTCATTAAACTCTTTTTGCGACTGTCTTTTTTGCAGATGTGAACTTTACTCTTGGAAAATTTCGCCGCCAGACTTGGCGTCCTAAAAATAGCAGACTGATAATTTGTCGCACTTGTTGAATTTGCACCTGTAGCCCTTGGTTTCCTTGGCGCAAGTTATGAATACTCTGCTGGCTCAGAGAAATATTTTCGGGTGCTTTATACAGTGCCGCATGGCTACAGCGTTCATAGTCAATTAACCTATCGGCTATGTATGCTAACTGCCGCTTGAGTTGCCAGACTCGCCAAGCTGCATAGAATAGCATCAGCGAAATTAGAGTGTTAATTACGATAACCACTATTACCATTTCATTTGTTCGCGTTGAAAGTGTGGGCATTGCAATGCCCACCCTACTATTGATTGAGAATAGATTCCCTTGGACTCAACTAAGACTTTGGTTTATGAGTCGAAGCAACATGCAGTTCTTTCAATTGCTTGGCATCTACTCCTGAAGGTGCGTCAGTTAATAAACACCGCGCTTGTTGCGTCTTTGGAAAAGCAATTACATCTCGAATAGATTCTTCTCCAGCAAGCAGCATCACCAAACGATCTAAACCGTAGGCGATACCGCCATGAGGCGGTGTACCATATTCAAATGCTTCCAACAGAAAGCCAAATTTATTTTGTGCTTCTTCAGGAGACAAACCGATCGCTTCAAATACCTGCTGTTGAATTTCTCTTTGATAAATCCGCAGACTTCCACCGCCCACTTCCATGCCGTTGAATACTAAATCATAAGCTTGAGCGCGTGCAGTTTTCAAGTCACTCAAATCATCAGGATGCGGTGCAGTAAACGGATGGTGCAGTGCTTCTAAGCGTTTTTCGTCAGCATTCCACTCAAACATAGGAAAATCTGTAATCCAGAGCAAGTTGATTTTTTCTGGATCAATTAACCCAAACTCTCTAGCGATAACTTGCCGCAATCTGTCTAAAGTTTTATTAACGGTAGCAGTATCACCAGCCCCAAATAACAGCAGATGTCCAGCTTTTGCACCTGTGCGGCGTAAAATTTCCTGTTTTTGTTCTGCTGACAGGTTGTCTTTAATAGCGCCAATAGTATCAATTTCACCATCATCCCTGACTCGGATGTAAGCTAAACCTTTGGCACCAGCTTCGTTGGCTTCTTTGAATAAATCTCCGCCTGGTTTGATGCGGACGTTAGAAATTACATCATTACCGTTGGGAATTGGCAGAATTTTGACGACACCACCATTGCCAACGGCGTCCCGAAAGACTTTAAAACCGGAGTCTTTGAGCACATCCGAGACGTTGACTAACTCCAATCCATAACGAGTATCTGGTTTATCACTACCATAACGTTCCATCCCCTCAGCATAAGTCAGACGCGGGAAAGGACTATGTAATTCAATGCCTTTAACTATTTTGAAAATATGACAAACTAACTTTTCATTTAGTTCGATAATTTCTTCTTGGGACATGAAACTCATTTCCATGTCCAACTGAGTGAATTCCGGTTGTCTATCGGCGCGTAAATCTTCATCGCGGAAGCAACGGGCAATCTGATAATATCTGTCTAAGCCAGATACCATCAGCAATTGTTTGAATAACTGCGGTGATTGTGGTAAGGCAAACCACTCACCAGCGTTAACGCGGCTGGGTAGAATATAGTCCCGCGCACCTTCAGGAGTGGAACGCGTAAGGATTGGGGTTTCGACTTCGATAAAACCTGCCAAATCTTCTAGGTAACGACGCATGGCTTTGACAATTTGATGACGCAGTTGCATATTTTGCGCCATGCGATCGCGTCGCAAATCCAAATAACGATACTTTAGCCGCAAGTCTTCCCGCACCGTCTCGGTGTCAGCAGTGGAAACTTGAAAGGGTAACTGTTTACGGACACCGTTGAGCAGTACAATTTTATCAGCGTAGATTTCAACTTCACCTGTCGGTATGCGGGTATTCAAAGATTCTTCAGGACGTTGCGTTACCCTACCAGTGATTTCAACAACGTATTCATTTCGTAGGGCGTTTGCCTGCTCGTAGGAATCTGGGGTGCGTTGCGGATCGCTGACAATTTGGAGGATGCCAGAGCGATCGCGTAAGTCTAAAAATATCACACCCCCATGATCGCGGCGACGGTCTACCCATCCGTACAAGGTAACAGTTTCTCCAATATGTTCTTTTCGGAGTTCGCCGCAATAGTGAGTTCGCATAAGTGTTAGGTCTGTTTTTCCGGGCTAGATTGGCAAGAAAATGTCAAAGCTTTCCCATTATCTAGCATCAATAGTAATTGTAGTAGTTCTAGTGAAATAAAAAATGAAAAACCACGGGCATGGGGAATGGGTAAGGGGGAAAGAGAGTTATTCTTTTGCCCTTCTGCTGCCCCAGTCACCAGTCCCTTTTACGATGATTGTTGAGAGCGGCTAGTCATATTGATGCGATCGCTCAGTTGACGTAGTGTTTGTGCTAAGGTGCGATCGCTTTCCCGGAGTTGGGTGATTTTATCACAACTGTAGATTACCGTTGTATGATCTTTACCACCAAACTCTTCGCCAATTCTAGGCAAACTTAGAGCCGTATGTTGCCGCATTAGATACATACCTATTTGACGCGCCCAGCTAATTTCCCGACGGCGTGAGTTGCTTTTAAGGTCTTCAACTGAAACATCAAAAGTATCCGCTATAATTTTCAAAATTGCTTCTGGAGTAGCTGCCACTTTCTCACTGGATGGCTCTAAAACTGGTGCGATATTTCCCACAGTCATGGGTAAACCCCAAATGGAAATATAGGCCAATGCCCGAATTAAAGCTCCTTCTAATTCTCGAATATTAGAAGTATAGTTAGAAGCAATATACTCAATCACATCTCTGGGAAGACGAATATTTTCATACTCAGATTTTTTCTGTAAAATTGCCATTCTCGTTTCTAAATCTGGTGGTTGAATATCTGCGATTAACCCCATAGAAAAACGAGAGCAAAGACGTTCTTGTAAGCTAGGAATATGGTTAGGAGGACGGTCAGAAGCTATCACAACTTGTTTTCCAGCTTCGTGTAAGGTATTAAAAGTATGAAAAAATTCTTCTTGCGTATATTCTTTACCTTCCAAAAACTGAATATCATCTACTAACAAAACATCAGCAGCCCGGTAATGCTCTCGAAAGCTTTGCATACTATCCTTACGGATTGCTGTAATTAAATCATTAGTAAACTGCTCAGTAGAAACATAAAATATTTTGCAATCAGGAGAAATTTCACAGCGATAGTGACCAATAGCCTGCATTAAATGAGTTTTACCTAAGCCTACACCACCGCATAGAAATAAGGGATTAAATTCTCTACCTGGAGATTCAGCAACAGCTAAAGAAGCAGCATGGGCCATACGGTTATTAGCCCCTACTACAAACCGTGAAAATATATACTTAGAATTTAATTCTGTAGCTTTTTGTTTGTTTGTAGCAATACTCTGGGCAATACTGCTTGAAATTGGTAATTCTTCAGTAACATCTCGTGTACTCAGATGAGATTCATCACCTTTGGCAACAGTAATATAAATTTCCACAGGATGCCCCAGAATATCTCGCACCACATGAGCAATTGTATTGATGTAATATTTTTGTAGCCAATTACGAGCAAATGGGTTAGGAGTACGTATAACTAAACAATTATTTTCTAATCGCTCCGCACTAGCAGTTTTGATCCAAGTTTCAAAGGTGGGTCGGGATAATTCTAGCTGTAAACGCTCTAATACCTGACTCCACAGACTTTCTATGGGAATTTCCATTATCTACTACCTTTGCTGCTAGTCGTCACAATAGAAGATATGAGCAAGCACCAATTTAGCATTGAGACACTCAAGACCTAAAACAAGCTTTCAAGTTGTAATCATTCTGGGATATACCCAGTAGGCAATATCCTACCACTCGCTGGCTAGCACGGAGAAGTAAAAATACATGAATAACATAGACCATTACTTAACGCCTAAAAATATTGATACTAATAATTTGCCTCGTCGATCAATAAAGAGCGTTTTATTGATGCTGCTAAAAGGGTTAGCAGTGGTGTGTTTGGGAAGCTGCTCTTTTCTACCTACCAAGTCATTGGAGACTCAACAAAACGATACTCAGCCTCAAAATACTACTGTCTCCAATCCGATAATTGCTCCCCCGCCAATTATCTCGTCCTCTGGAGATCCCAACTTTGTAGTCTCAGTAGTGCAAAAGGTTGGGCCTGCGGTAGTTCGGATTGATTCTGCCAGAACAGTCACTTCTCGTGTACCAGATGAGTTTAATGATCCATTTTTCCGGCGGTTTTTTGGAGAAAACGTACCATCACAGCCTAGACAACGGGTAGAACGGGGTAGCGGCTCTGGATGGATTATTAATTCTTCAGGTCAAATTTTGACCAATTCACACGTGGTAGATGGTGCTGATAGAGTCACCGTTACACTCAAAGATGGCCGGACTTTTGATGGCAAAGTACTGGGTGAAGACCCGGTAACTGATGTGGCTGTAATCAACATTGACGCCAATAATCTGCCAACTTTAGCTGTGGGTAACTCCGATGGACTGCAACCCGGAGAAGCAGTAATTGCCATCGGTAATCCTTTAGGTCTAAATAATACCGTTACTTCTGGGATTATTAGTGCTACAGGCCGCTCTGGTAGCGATATCGGTGCTAGCGACAAGCGGGTTGATTACATTCAAACCGATGCTGCAATTAACCCTGGTAACTCTGGTGGGCCACTACTAAATGCTCGTGGCCAGGCGATTGGGATGAACACAGCTATTATTCGAGGCGCTCAAGGCTTGGGATTTGCCATTCCCATCAACACGGTGCAAAGAATTGCTCAGGAATTAATTGCTAACGGCAAAGTCGAGCATCCTTATTTAGGTGTTCAGATGGTGACACTGACGCCAGAAGTGAAAGAAAGAATTCAAAATAGAGTTGGCGATCGCCTCAATCTAAGAGCAGATCAGGGCGTTTTGGTAGTTGCTGTTGTGCCGCGATCGCCCGCATCTGTGGCTGGACTACAATCCGGTGATGTAATTAAAAGCATTAATAATCAGCCTGTTACAAAAATTGAGGAAGTACAAAAACTCGTAGAAAATAGCAAAATCGGTAGTACGTTGCAAATACAAGTAGAACGCGATGGACAAAGTTCACAAGTAGGAGTCCGACCAGCTCCTTTGCCTGTACAACGTGAGGGTTGATGTCATTTGTCATTAATTATTCTTCTCTTACTCAGCACGGGCTA
The DNA here is from genome assembly GCF_014904695.1 of Nostoc sp. MG11. Taxonomy (GTDB): domain Bacteria; phylum Cyanobacteriota; class Cyanobacteriia; order Cyanobacteriales; family Nostocaceae; genus Komarekiella. The sequence goes on from NZ_JACXXN010000001.1 coordinate 522,719, forward strand.
AACGCCTCGCTATCGCGCTTCAGCACTCACAACTCTACTTCCTATTATTTAGAGGAATTTTGATCATGGCTGAATTAGTGACAATTATTCAATTAGGCAATCCAATATTGCGTCAAAAAGCTGTTTGGGTTGACAATACTCAAGATGAGCAGATTCAAAAATTAATTGAAGATCTAGTTGCTACTGTTGCCAAGGCTAACGGTGTGGGAATTGCTGCACCTCAAGTGGCAGAATCTTATCGTTTATTGATTGTCGCTTCCCGTCCTAATCCTAGATATCCCAATGCCCCGGAAATGGAACCAACTGCGATGATTAATCCCAGAATCATTGCTCATTCAATTGAAATTGTCAAAGGTTGGGAAGGTTGTTTAAGCGTTCCAGGGATTAGGGGGTTAATTCCCAGATATCAGGCAATTGAAGTGGAATACACTGATCGCAATGGCAAGTTACAAAAGCAAGAGTTAACTGATTTTGTTGCTCGGATCTTTCAACACGAGTACGACCATCTTGACGGTATTGTATTTGTAGATCGTCTAGAAACTACTCTCGATATGCTCACAGAGCAAGAATACCAACAACGAGTAATTAACAATACTTAATTCGGAATAGCTCTCAAGAATGATGCTTTCTACTCAAGTTTAAGGTACATTTAACCTAGCGTTAACCTATGGTTTGGTTTAGCTATCGAGTAAATGACCAATACTGTTAGTCACAACGGGTTAAGTCCGCAGTTAAAAATGTCTTCTGACTTAGTTTCTTCTGAACGCCAAAGTAATGAAGTAAAATTTAGTCAGAATCAAAGTAAAGCAGTCGCACAGTCACAAGTGCAACTGTCTTCAGATGGACTGCAAATTATTCATGCTACGACTGGGCGTGTAAGAATCCGCGTTAGTGAAGATAGTTTTAACTCAAGACTAGAAAGTATATCCCAACATTTACGGCAACAGTGTGGGGTGAAGGAAATTGTAATCAATCAGCAAACGGGCAGTATGATTGTCACTTATGACGAAAATCAGCTGTCATTGTCGCAGGTGTTGGAGATACTGCAAAAATTTGGTATTCACCAATCTCAAACTTCGTCTGAGTCTGTCAGTGAGATGGATGCTTTTGCTGTATGGAAATCACTTGATTTTTGGAAAGAGCAGTCTATTTCATTTATTCCCTTAATAACAGGGTTGGCAGTAACCGGAGGACTAGGAGTCAGCGGTTTGGCCGCGATTTCAGTCTACATGATTACAGCAGATGCAACTCGTCGGGTGATGAATTATCTGGAGCCGCAAGTTTCAGGAGCAAAAATCAGCAAAACTTCTCAAACAACCGCTTTTACAAAATCTCTGCAATCCCCCTTATCAACTGGAGAAGGTAAACCTCGAAAGAAGGATAAGAATACCTCGCAACCTTTATCAACAGAAGAAGAAAGCAAATCTGTCTTTGTTGATAAAGGTAATGAGTTTACAGCACCAGCAAAAATTGCTTATAGAGTAGTCCATGCAATTGAGGGACGCATTAGGTTTAGTGTGCCTCGACTTGCTGAGGATCGTGCCTACGCGAGGCGACTAGAGAGATTAATGAAAAGCGATCCCTTAGTGTTGAGTGTGCGCGTGAATTGTGACGCAGCATCGATCGCGATCGCTTATCAGTCTAGTGAGATTAACATAACTCATTGGGTGAATTTGATGGAGTTGGCTTTGCAAACGAACCCACCTAATAATCTGATTAAAATAACAGAGCAGCAACCACCTCCAGAGCCAGTTAGTCAGTCTACTGAACGTATGCAAACCACAACGGTTTTGGCAGGACAAACTCTAAATATATCGAGTTTATGGGCTGATTTAAAGCCTGCATCTCTGTCTTATTCCTTAGCCTTGATGGCGAACTTTCCCTTATAGACGAGTTCTATCAGGAACACTGGAGGAAAAAATGGAGGACTCTACATTACACTCAGTTCCAAAATCTACCATTCACACCTGCACGCAACCGATGAAGGTAGTTTATAGCATTACTTATGCAGTTGCCGGACAAGTAGGATTTTATGTACCTCAAATTAGCGAAAATCACAAATATCAGCAACGCCTGCTAGCGTTGCTGCAAGCTGAACCTTGGGTAATTAGTGAGCAAATTAATCCCATTGCTGGATCTATTGTCATTACCTATATGCCAGGGGTAATGTCAGATATTGAGATGCGATGGCATTTGATTAGTCTCCTTCAGACTGCTAGCGATGCAGAAGCGGCAGTTGAGCAAACAACCACAGAACCAGCTATTTCAAACTCAGAACCGCAGCTTATTACCCATCCCCAACAAGCTCGTCAACTAGCTCAACAGCCTGCATCAGAACCGGAGCTTGTTACCCATCCCCAACAAGCTCGTCAACTAGCTCAACAGCCTGCAAAAGTTGCGTATAACATTGTTCATGCGATTCCAGGAAGAGTGCGGTTTCGCGTACCTCAAATTGCTTCAGATCCCAAATACGTCCAACGTTTAGAGGCTTTACTCAAAGAAGATCCGGTAGTCACAAGTGAGCGAGTTAATAGGGATGCAATATCAATTGTGATTACTTATAAAACTGGAATGCTCCAAGATTCCCAAAAGCAAGTTCAAAGCGTCTTGGAAACGGCAGCATCACATTTAGCTAGTCTAATTGAATCTGCCAGCGATGTAACAGTAGGGATGGCAAGCGAGAACGGCTCTAAAAGAATTTGATCTATCAGCAATACTTATCAGCTAACCAATCTCGTAAGATTGGGGCTATTTTGCTCTCTTGGCGCTATCTTATCTGCGTGACGAGAGAGATAACCAAGTGTAACCAACCTACATGAGTGAAGGGAATGGCAAAAGTTACGGTTCAATTAGCATCGCCGCCAACTATAATTGCTCACGAGATTGCAGGAGAACAGAATGGGAAAGTTCGTCTAGCTGATAGCAATGAACATTCCCGCCAGCAGATTCCTCAAGTTACCTCCAGTGTCATCCATGCAATTCGGGGAAGAGTACGGTTTCATGTGGCTCGATTACGCCATGATATAGACTATGCTCACAGGCTGCAAGGATTAATTCAAAGCGATCCCCTGGTTACAAGTGTACGGATAAATACTGCGGCTGCGTCGTTAGTTGTTACTTATAAATGCGATTTGGTTGCAGATGCTCAAATGCGATCGCATTTGAGTCGTTTGATTCTAGCGGCGAATGACGTAGCAATAACTCCTGCTGCTAACACATCATCAACAGACAACGATGCTAATAAATCCTGGCCTGGTATGCAACTTTCGGCTATGGCTACCAGTTTAGCTTTGCTAGGAGGGCCGTTAGGCTTGCCCATTCCACCAATTATGATGGTGGGAACCATTGCCTTGGCTACATTGCCTGTTTTCCAAAGAGCTTTGGATGGCATCACGACGCAGCGTAAACTGAACATTGACTTTTTAGATTTTCTGGCGATCGCGATTACTACTGTCCAAGGTCAATTTCTCACACCATCGCTAATGTTGAGTTTAATTGAAATTGGCGAAAATATTCGTGATCGCACTGCCCGTTCTTCTCAATTGCAAACTTTGGATCTACTCAATTCCTTGGGACAGTTTGTCTGGGTTGAGCGCGATGGCATCAAGCAACAAATTTCCCTGCAAGAAGTGCAGAGCGGTGATACAGTTATTGTTTATCCCGGCGAACAGGTTCCAGTTGATGGTAGTATCCTCCGGGGTAAAGCACTGCTGGATGAACAAAAGCTCACTGGCGAATCCATGCCAGTTTTGAAAAAAAAGGGACAGGCTGTTTTTGCCTCCACTTTAATGCGCGAGGGACGGATTTATATCTTGGCAGAACGGGTAGGTAATGACACCCGTGCTGGACAAAGTATCAAGTTAATGCAAGAAGCTCCTGTTCACGATACGCGCATGGAGAACTATGCTACAAAAATTGCCGAAAAAGCTGTTGTACCAACTTTATTACTAGGTGGGGCAGTGTTTGCCACAACCCGCAACCCAGCACGAGTAGCCAGTGTCCTTACTCTCGACTTATGTACAGGAATTCGGGTATCTATTCCAACAACGGTTTTGGCAGCTCTGACTTATGCAGCAAAACACGGCATTCTTATCCGTAGTGGACGTGCTCTAGAACAACTAGCAGCAGTTGACACAATTGTGTTTGATAAGACAGGGACGCTGACTAAAGGAGAAGTGGCGGTTGTTGATGTTAAGAGTCTCAATTCCTCAACGCCAAGTTCACGGGTACTAGCATTAGCTGCGGCGGCTGAACAACGTTTAACACACCCAGTAGCCGAGGCGGTGATGCGCTACGCCGAAGCAAAGCAAGTGATAATTCCTAATCGTGGTCAGTGGAATTACCAACTGGGTTTGGGTGTGCAAGCAGAGATTGACGGAGAGGTTGTTTATGTAGGCAGCGATCGCTTTTTGCGTCAGCAAGGCGTTGACACCGAACAGCTAAATGGTCATCAAAAAGGGGCAAGTTCAGCGATTTATGTAGCTAGCAATGGGCAACTTCAAGGTAAGATAAAATATAGTGATGTTCTCCGTCCAGAAAGTCAAAAAGTAGTTGCTCAATTGTTGACGGTCGAAGGTGTGGAAGTTCACATGCTCACCGGAGATAACAAGCGAACAGCTAAGGCTGTAGCTGCTAAGCTGGGCATTGCGCCAACGCATACTCACGCAGAAGCTTTTCCCGAACAAAAAGCAACAGTTGTCCGCAAACTACACGAACAAGGTAAAACAGTTGCATTTGTAGGTGATGGAATTAATGATTCACCAGCTTTAGCCTATGCTGATGTTTCAGTCTCCTTCGCTAATAGTTCTGATATTGCCCGCGAGACAGCAGACGTGGTGTTAATGCAGAATGACTTGTATGGTTTATTAGAAGCGATCGCGATCGCTCGTAAAGCCAGGCAATTAATTCATCAAAATACCAGTATCGTTGCTATTCCTAATTTAGCGGCAATGGCGATCGCTGTGATCTTTGGTCTTAACCCCTTAGCAGCAACAGTAGTTAACAATGGCTCAACAGTGGTTGCAGGAGTAAACGGTCTGCGTCCAATTCTCAAACCGTCATCAAGCACAACTCTATCACTAGCAAGATGAGATCACGATTTTGAGTAGAGTATGCTTCAAACCTTTACTACAATTTCCCTAATTTACAGGAGGAAATTTAACAATGGCACCTAAAATTACTGATTTCGTTGAAGATGCAGGCCCAGTCGGAATTATAGCTGGTATTGGGGCAGTTCTGCTAGCCCCTGTAATAGTTCCCGTTGTAGCTGGAATTGGTAAACCCCTAGCCAAGTCGATGATCAAAGGCGGACTTGTTGCTTACGAAAAGAGCAAAGGAGCTTTTGCAGAACTGGGCGAAACCTGGGAAGACATTGTAGCCGAAGCCAAGGCAGAAATTGCTGAAGACAAGCAAAATCCAGCTTTTGAAGCTGTTAGCACCCCTGTTGACACTACAGCAGATAATGGTGCGTAAGAAAGAATCACATGTAGAGACGTTACATGTAACGTCTCTACAGGGTTTCGGGTTTTATTTATGTAGTTCATTTACCTGAAATCTGCTGTATCTCCCTCTGCTTCCCCTACTCACTAAAGAAGTTCTTCTTTGTCATAGGTTCAAAATCTAATCACAGGAGGGCGGCTGTGTGTTGAGAAATAATCACGGTCATCTTGCCAAAATGTCTAAAGTTATCAAGCAAACAACCTCAAAAACAATAAAAACTCCAGCTAAACATATATACACAAAAATTGTCAGCAATACCCCAGGTAGGCTAAGAATAAGAATTGCTCGACCCTATTGTCAAGCAAAGGAAATGCAACGCATTGCTAGTGCATTAGAAGCACAACCTAACATTAGTCAGGTAGGGACTAACATTTATCATGGTAGTATTCTTATCAACCACGATGGGAAAGATGGCAGTTTAAAAAATGTTTTTGCCACTCTACAAGATATAGGGCTGATTTTTGACAGTATTACCCAAAGCGACTCTGAGGCAGCAATGGGCGTCACGAATGCAGTTGTAGACCTAAATAAAAAAGTCGAACTAGCAACAAACGGTGCAGTTGATTTGCGCTTTCTCTTCCCTCTAGGACTTAGTATTCTTGCTGCTAGGCAGTTAATAGCTAAGGGTCTGCAATTTGAAATTATTCCCTGGTACGTATTAGCATGGTATGCCTTTGATAGTTTTATGAAACTACATGGCACGAGTCAAGGACAGCCAAGTAGCGATTGATATGATTTCAGGTCATTAATGAGTATCAAAAACTCATTGTTATATTCCAAAAAATATCTCCTCCACTCCTCACTTCCCTCCTAAGTCAGCTCTAGCCCACCTTGATAGCCAGTAACAATACGACCACCATTCTTGAGGATGTGAACTTCTATCTGGTCACTCGCCCAAGTAATTTGGTCTTGGAAGGCTGGGTTAAGTACATGAACCCGCTGATTACTAGAAGAAACGGGGGAGTTGGGAGAATTAAGTGCTAGAGTTTGCACAAAAGGCCCGTCAATTAGGATATCTAATTGTTCTAATAATGCTTGGGAACCTGGCGGTGCAGATTCAGACTGTAGCTGCTCAAGAGTAAACCCAGTAAAAGACATCACATTTAATCCCGCAGCTTTTACCTTCCTGGCTAAAGACGCTAATGTAGGCGCTTGCCAAAAGGGTTCTCCACCAGAGAACGTCAAACCTGTATTGTGGGGATTGCTGAGAATGTTCTTTGCAAGGGTATCAATAGCTATCAGCTGGTTAGTCTCAAATGACCAAGAGTCAGGATTAAAGCAGCCAGGACACTCACGAGGACAACCCTGCACCCAAACAACAGCACGACAACCAGGCCCGTTGACCTCTGATTTATCAACGTAACCCATGATGTTGAGATAGCCAGGGGGAATTTCTGTGAGTGCTAGCGATGGGTCAGTTGGCTTAGTTTCCATCTCTTTAACTCCTTTTAACCGTTGCCTGTTAACCGCTAATATATCGAAGCCATAGCTAGTAATGCTGTTACAAGAGTTTCCATTGTCTTGTGCTGGCTTGCTATCAATAGTGATGAGTAGCTGAGTTAGAATTTCTCTCCCCTGCTCCTCACTGCTCCTCAGTCCTCAATCCCCAATCAATATTGCAAATTAATTTCAGCGATCGCTACCTACTTCAGCGGTTAGCGCTACTATGGCTATATATTTTTTTAAAGTATAAATATGACTCAAAGCTTTTACGTGAATCCCTCAAGAGGGAGTGATGTCAACTCTGGTAGCCAACAAACCCCGTTTAAAACGATTACGCAAGCCCTCAAAGTTGCCACACTCGGCACAAAAATTCAACTAGCAGAAGGGAATTACAATGCCGCCAGTGGTGAAGCTTTTCCTCTGACAGTTCCATCTGGTGTAACAGTGGTGGGTAATGAAGCTAGTAAAGGCAGAGGTATTGTGATTGAAGGGAGTGGTAACTACCTCAGTCGCACTTTTGCTGGTCAAAACGTCACCTTGGTACTGCTGACTAGCGCCGAACTCCGGGGGGTAACTGTGACAAATTTAGCTAGTCGTGGTAGTGGTGTCTGGGTTGAGTCAACCGCTCCTACAGTAGCTAATTGCACCTTTACCCAGTGCAAGCGTGAGGGAGTATTTGCAACAGGTGATGCTAACCCAGTTATTCTAGGTAATGTTTTTAGTGAGAATGCAGCCAATGGAATTGCGATCGCGAGAAATTCCAAAGGTCAAATTAAAGGGAATACCTGCGTTAAAACAGGCTACGGCATAGCAATTAGTGATACAGCATCACCCACACTTCTAGAAAACAAAATTTACGAAAACCGTTCTGGGATAGTCATCTCTGGTAGTGCGCGTCCTGTGCTACGTAATAATCTCAGCGAAAACAATACTGACGATGGTCTGACAATAATTGCAACTGCCTTTCCTGATCTCGGTAGTACCAATAATCCAGGCGGGAACATCCTACGCAATAACGGTAAATTTGATTTGCAAAATGCTAGTTCCAACAAGCTGGTTTTGGTAGGAAACCAAATAAATCCGGCTAAAGCCACGGGAAACTTAGAGTTTGAAGATAGTTCAGTTCCTATCCTGACACCAATACCCGCACCTACTCCCACACCCTCCCCGATATCCACCACACCTACACCAACACCCGCACCTACTCCCACACCACCTATACTCGTACCTATACCCATACCCACACCAACCCCTACACCCAGCTTTATTGATTTAAGCGATATTGCTAATCATTGGGCAGCTGCATTTATTCGAGAATTAGTTAAACAGGGAATAGTCAACGGTTTTCCTGATCGCACGTTTAAACCTGATGCTACAATGACGCGATCGCAATACGCAGCCTTACTTGTAAAAGCTTTCAATCCATCGCCAAACCGCGCTGTGAGCAAATTTAAGGATGTACCAGATAATTTCTGGGCATCCAAGGTAATTCAGCAGGCGTATCAAGGTTTATTTCTCTCTGGTTTTCCCGATAACACCTTCCGCCCTAACCAGAATATCCAGCGCGTGCAAGTTATAGTCTCTCTAGTCAATGGACTGGGGTTATCTGCTAATAGTACGACCATCAAAGCTTTCGATGACCAAGCAAAAATTCCCGATTATGCCAAAGATGAAGTAGCAAAAGCTACAGAAAAGCAGATTATCGTTAATCACCCGAACCTCAAGCAACTCAACCCTACCCGCGATGCTACACGCGCTGAGGTAGCAGTAATGGTGTATCAAGCTTTAGTAGATGCTGTCCGTGTAGCGGCGATTAACTCGCCTTATTTAGTGACTGCTTAATTTGCAAATTAGTTTTGTGGGGTGGGCCGAAAAGCCTACCTTCACAGACTAAAAAACAAAAAAGATGAAAAACTGGGTTAGATATCAAACTAACTCGTCAGGATTTACACCCAATTCTCTCAACTTAGCTGCCAAACGTTCTGCTTGCGCTTCTGCTAGCTGTGTTTGTTCCTGACTTTTCCCGTTCCGCAAAACCAAGCTGGCTATACGATTTATGTCCTGTAAATCTCCGTACCCCGTATCGTTCTTTAGTGTTTAAAAATCCCAATTTTATACTAGATTATTTTTATACATGAGTTTTTATATGAGTTTTTATATGAGTTTTATAGAATTAATAAATATGACATTAAAACTAATATGTTAGTTAAATAGAACCTCCTTGTTCCTTGTCTAAGGAGTTATACAAATGATAAGTTATTTGTCAATATATAAGTTATTAAGACTCATGTATTGACAGGAAATACCAAATATGTAGTATTGATTTCAGGCATTAAACCTTGATTTTTCGACACTTTTTAAGCGATGCCTAGGTTGGGCTGCGCCTACGCTATTTTTCAAAGGATAATTAATCAAAATCTGAAAGGACCTATTTCTGTTAATGCATAAAACATAAAAAATTTGTACAGTGCGTAAGTCCTATTTATAATAACTATATTTTTCTCATTCCCTATCCTTTTTTTATCTGATGAGAATAAATATTATGCTGACTGCAAACCTCAGACATAATATTGTGCAATTATCAAGTAAAAAGTTGCTCACTCTTGTATAGTTTTTTTTCAGGAATCATCTTCTGAAAAGTTGTATTAATTTACAAAGAGTTACAAGGACATAATCATGAACGCATCTACTTTACAGTGGGCAATCACCTTCCAGTGGAACGACGTTAGCACTGGTAACTTAAAAACTCAGCAAATTTCTAAACAACAAGTATCTAAACATAATCATGCCATCATTATTGGTCGTGACAATGTAGTCTGCGACATCGTTATAAATGACAGTAGTGTATCAAAAGAACACGTTAAAATCTATTGTGATGAACAAATAAGAAGATTTATTATTAAGAATTTGAGAGATACTAATATTCCTAAAGTGGATGATGAAGACTTAGCTATTGGTAAAGAATTACCATTAAAACTAAACAGCAAAATTGTGTTAGGAACGCAAAAAATTGAAATTATTGATATTCAAATTTATGAACTTGAATCGACAAATTATTCGGGTTTAAAATTTTCCAGTAAAAATTCAAGTTTGGTTAATCCTAATCAAAATTCAAATCCGGTTAATTCCAATAAAAATTCAAGTTCGGTTAATCCCAATCCAAATTCAAGTCCGGTTAATCCCGATTCAACTTCAAATAAACCAAAACATTGGTGGCAAGAGCCAACAATACAGGTAGCGATAATAGGCGCAATAGTAACACTTGTTGGTTCAATACTTACTTTAAATGCAAATATAATGAGCCAGAAAACTGAAGAAATTAAGCAGCGTGTTCAGCTACAAGCTGATAAACTAAAGCAACAAGAAGAGTTTAAAATTGAGAAACAAAAGCTATACAACCAGAAATTTAGTGATCATAGGCAAAAAGTTAGAGAAATTAAAGAAACAATGAGGCAAAAAAAGGAATTTTACAATCAATTAACTCTAAAAACTAATGATAGTTGTCCTAATACTGTACGAGTAGCTATTAGCTTCACTGCTTTAGATGATGTATCAGAAACTAGAGGTTGGATTAATGTTGAGCCAGGGGGATTGGATAGAACTCCCGGTGGAGCGACAATATATGCTGGAGTGTTTTTACATGCAAAAACGAGTGTTAACAATGAAGAGATTATATGGGAACCAACAAAAACAGGTAGGATAGAAAGGTTTGTTGAAAAAAAAGAATTTAATTATATTCAAGAGCCTTTTCTTGACGCAAATATAGAGGAAAAACCAGTCAAATTCTACGAAGTTAAATTAGAGCGTAAGATTACAAAGAAAGCCTTCAACTGTAATGCAGGTACTTTACAGTTAGTAGACGCAGAATGAAGAATTAAGGGTTTTGGAATCAAATGGATGCTGATAGACTAATATACACAGTTATCCGTAAACGCTATAGAATTATAAGGTTTTTGGGAAGTGGTGCGTTTGGCGACACCTATTTAGCAGAAGACTTAGATTTGCCTAGCCATCCCAAATGTGTTGTGAAACAGCTTAAGCCAAAAACATCCGAGCCGGAAGTTTTGCTGGTTGCTAGACGACTATTTGAGAGTGAAGCAGAATTTTTATACCGCTTAGGTCAGCTTAGTAAGCAAATTCCTAAACTATTTGCTCATTTTGAAGAAAATGACGAATTTTATCTAGTACAGGAATTTGTAGATGGGGATAACTTGACCGCAGAAATCATTCCTGGTAACAAATGGAGTGAAGGCGAGGCCATTAAACTTTTGCAAGAAATTCTAGAAGTTTTAGCTGTAGTTCATCAGCAAAATATCATCCATCGAGATATTAAGCCCCAAAACTTGATGCGTCGTCGTGAGGATGGCAAGATTGTGCTAATTGACTTTGGAGCTGTCAAAGAGATTAAAGGTTTGGCGGCAAATACTCAAGGTCAAGTTACTTCAACTATTGTTATTGGCTCAAATGGTTATATGCCAAATGAGCAAGCTAATTCTAAGCCAAGACTGTGTAGTGACATCTATGCAGTGGGAGTTATTGGTATTCAAGCTTTGATAGGCAAATTACCTATAAACTTCCAAGAAGACCCCAGTAATGGAGAAATAATTTGGCGAAACGAGGCAAATGTCAGCAATAAACTGGCTGACGTTTTAACCAAAATGGTACGTTACAACTTTAGCCAGCGATACCAAACAGCAAGCGAGGCTTTGCAAGCACTGAATTCTATATTTCCAGCACGATCAAAGTCAACAACGTCGCGGAAATTACCATCTCGCGGAAAAGTTTTAGTTGCCACTGGAGCAGGAATACTTGTAATGCTTGTGTTAGCTCCTTTTATTATGTTACGTACCAAAACGACCGAAAACTTTACTCAACTACCTTGCGATGCTGAACTATCTTTATTACCTTTACCTACATTACCAGACGAAGCATACACAATGGGTAAAGGTGGTAGTAAATATCATGGCTATCTTGTTCACAATAAGAAATTAACTGGCAAGGGAACCTTACTATTTAAAAATGGTGATAGATATGATGGAGAATTAAAAAACGATAAGCGTGATGGTTGTGGAAGATATTCATTTCTGACTGAAACTATCTCACATCAAGATTATATAGGTCAATATGTAAACGATAAGCCTGAAGGTCTAGGAAGATTAAGATGGAAAAATGGTAATGAATATAGAGGAAATTTCAAAGATGGGAAATGTGAAGGAGATGGAGTATTTCAATTTGCTAATGGCTCTTTTAAGAGTGGAGTTTGGCAAAAAGGGAATTTGTCAGGAGAAAAGATAATATCATGTAATTAAAAATAATAAATATAAGTATATTCTGTAACTTTTAGAATTTTAAAATAGTAGATCTCCTTTTAATGATAGACTAACTGCAAAACATGAAATGTTCAAGGAGCAAGGTAAAATGAAACAGAAGTCATCTAAAAACTCAAAATTTATATTGAACGTAGTTTCTTTACTATTTTTCACTTCTTCTTTCAGCTTTGCTATTCTCCCACGAATAGTACTAGGGCAGCCTACACAAGAGTCAACACCAACAGAACCCATAAAGCCGATTAATCAAAATACTCCAGAACCCATAAAGCCAACTAATCAAAATGCTCCAGAACCCATAAAGCCAACTAATCAAAATGCTCCAGAACCCATAAAGCCAACTAATCAAAATGCTCCAGAACCCATAAAGCCGATTAATCAAAATGCTCCAGAACCCATAAAGCCGATTAATCAAAATGCTCCAGAACCCATAAAGCCAACTAATCAAAATGCTCCAGAACCCATAAAGCCGATTAATCAAAATGCTCCAGAACCCATAAAGCCAGTTAATCAAAATGCTCCAAATACCATAAAGCCGATTAATCAAAATACACCAAATACCACAAAGCCAGTTAATCGAAATACTCCTGATAATACAACACAAATACGTCGCGTTCGAGGACGAGGATAAAACTTCTTTGATTAGTTAAATCTGACAAAATAGCTGAGTAACAATTCAGAATTCAGACTTCAAGCTAGTTGGAATTTGAGTTCTGAATTACTTTTAATAAATGTTTGTAATAAACTTATAACTTATACAGTTGATGCAAGAGCTTATGAGTAGTAATGTGTATTATCGTAATACTCTCAAGTTAGGATTGATCTCAATTACTTTGCTTTTCTGGCTTCAATTAAGTGCTACTGCCAGAACAACGGTTGAGCAAGGAGTAATGGAGAAAGAAGTAATGGAGAAGACAATAATTAGTCAACTGAACTCTCCGCCCACGCAACCAACTCTTCCTAGCACCTCTGAGCGAATGATGCGTTTACTGCTCAGGCTCAAGCTTCCAGTGCAGCCAACCCCTCCTAACACTTCTGAGCAAAATATCCATCTACTACTCGTTCTCAAGCAACGAAGACTTTATGTTTATCAGGAGGATGTTTTACTAGCCAGTTATCCAGTGGCTATTGGTAAACCAAAATGGGAAACGCCTACAGGCAAATTTAAAGTGCTTAATATGGTTGAAAACCCAGCTTGGGAAAATCCATTCGTTACTTACAGAGAAGTTGTTCCTCCAGGTTTAAAAAATCCTCTAGGAGAGCGTTGGATTGGATTTTGGACTGATGGAAAAGACGAAATCGGATTTCATGGTACTTATAAGCGAGACTCTGTAGGGAAGGCAATTTCTTATGGTTGTGTTCGCATGTATAACGAGGATGTGCGGAAATTGTATGAAATAGTGAGAATAGGAACCCTTGTAATTGTGGTTCCTTAGATACAGATAAATGTAAATGAACAATCGTTATTTATCTGTGATTACTGATTTTGATCTGTAATTTTATTTTTAGATTCGGCAACACTAACTTTTGGTGGTATTAGGTAAACTACCCCAGATATGATTGTCAAAGCAACTGAAACCCAGAAGGCAATCAGGGATGGAATTTCCCACACTGGTGGTAAGGGTGCAATTAAAAGAGCGATCGCCACTATTTGACTAATAGTTTTGAGTTTACCCCAAATATTTGCTCCAGTAATTGTCGTTTGATTAACTCGCCAACCAGCGATCGCTAATTCCCGCGCTAAAATCAAAAACACTCCCCAAGCTGGAACCTTTGCTAGTTCAATTAACACTAATAACGGCGCAAGTACCAAAAGTTTATCGACTAAAGGGTCGAGAAACTTGCCCAATTCGCTGATTTGGTTGAGTTTCCGTGCTAAATAGCCGTCTAACCAATCAGTTAATGCCGCAATCAGAAAAATTGCCAAACATATCCACCTAGCTTGTGGTGTGGGATTATATAAGCCATAAAGCAAAAATGGAATCCCCGAAAGGCGAGAAAAGGTAATCCAGTTAGGTAGAGTCATAGGGAATTTAAAAATGTACAGATTCTATGCAGACTAGCTGATCTGAGTTTACCTGCGTGGGATGATCGGTTTTTTGATATTTACCAAAGAATCTATGACTCAACAACCAGACTCCGAATTTCGCATCGAACGCGATTCGATGGGCGATCGCCAAATCGCCAGTAGCGTTTATTATGGTATCCAAACGCTGCGAGCGATCGAAAACTTCCCCATTAGCGGGATACGCCCTTTACCTACCTACGTAGATGCTTGTCTTTTAATTAAAAAAGCTACAGCAATTGTTAATGGTGAACTAAGTTGTATTCCCCAAGATATTAGTCAGGCAATTGTGCAAGCTGCTGATGAAATACTCGCCGGCAAATTTCGTGACCAGTTTGTTGTCGATGTCTATCAAGCGGGTGCTGGAACATCGCACCACATGAACGTCAACGAAGTTCTAGCAAATCGTGCCTTAGAAATTCTCGGTGAAGAAAAAGGCAATTACAAGCGGGTTAGTCCCAATGACCACGTTAACTATGGGCAGTCTACCAATGATGTGATTCCCACAGCAATTCGTATTGGTGGCTTATTGGCGCTGTCAAAGACGTTACACCCAGGTTTAGATAATGCAATCGCAGCTCTAGAAGACAAAGCTGTAGAATTTCAAGATATCGTCAAATCTGGCAGAACCCACATGCAAGATGCTGTACCGGTGCGTTTGGGTGAAAACTTTCGCGCTTGGGCGCAAATCCTGACAGAACATCAAAACCGCATTTACACAGCTTCCGGTGACTTGATGGTGCTGGGTTTGGGAGGTAGTGCTGCTGGTACAGGGATGAATACTCATCCTCAATATCGCGCTCGTGTGGTAGAAATTCTCTCAGACTTACTAAACTCTCCCCTGGAACCTGCACCCCATCTCATGGCAGCTATGCAAAGTATGGCCCCATTTGTGAATGTTTCCGGTGCTTTACGCAACTTAGCGCAAGATTTAGTCAAAATATCCCATGATTTGCGGTTGATGGATTCGGGGCCAAAAACTGGCTTAAAAGAAATTCAATTACCCCCAGTGCAACCCGGTTCCTCAATTATGCCAGGGAAGTATAACCCGGTAATGGCAGAGATGACATCAATGGTATGTTTTCAGGTAATGGGTTATGACAGTGCGATCGCTTTAGCCGCCCAAGCAGGACAATTAGAATTAAATGTGATGATGCCGCTAATTGCCTATAACCTGATTCACAGTATCGAAATTCTTGGGTTAACCATCGCCGCACTCGCGCAACGCTGCATCCAGGGAATTACAGCTAACAAAGAACGTTGTTTAGCATATGCCGAAGGCAGTTTAGCTTTAGTAACCGCACTCAATTCGCACATCGGTTATCTAAAAGCAGCAGATGTAGCCAAAGAATCTTTGAAAACTGGCAAATCTCTGCGACAGATTGTCCTAGAACAAGGGCTGATGAGTGAAGCCGAATTAGCCACAGTGTTAAATCTAGAACAAATGAGTGGTATCTTACCCCTCAAGTCAGAATAGACAGAAGTAGATTACAAACAAAGTAGGAAGATAGAAGCAAAGAAGAATTTCTTCTTTCTTCTATTCATTCTTAACACTTTATTTATCCATGCAGACTCAAAAACCATCTGTTAGTCTAATTCGGGCTACTTCCTACGAACGAGAGACTTTAAGAGAATCTTTAGCCACACTGCTGGAACCTTTAGGGGGAATGGCAGCTTTTGTCAAAAAAGGCGATCGCGTCTTACTCAAACCTAATTTACTTACAGGAGCGCGTCCTACTAAAGAGTGTACCACCCGCCCTGAACTAGTTTACGAAGTTGCCCAGATGGTAATTGAGGCTGGTGGTAAGCCATTTTTAGGAGATAGTCCGGCTTTTGGCAGTGCTAAAGGGGTAGCACTCGCAAATGGCTATCTACCTATTTTAGAAGAACTGAATTTGCCGATTATCGAGTTTCACGGCAAGCGTTACCAAACAGTAAATGAAGATTTTAATCATCTGCGGCTTTGCAAAGAGGCAATGGAAGCAGATGTAGTAATTAATCTACCTAAAGTCAAATCACATATGCAGCTAACATTAACATTGGGTGTAAAAAACCTGTTTGGTTGCGTTCCCGGCAAAATGAAAGCTTGGTGGCACATGGAAGCAGGAAAAGACACAAACCGATTTGGTGAAATGTTGGTAGAAACCGCTAAAGCAATTAACCCAAACTTAACCATTTTAGATGGGATTATCGGTCATGAAGGTAATGGCCCTAGTGGCGGCGAACCTCGTCAATTAGGCATTTTAGCAGCAGCATCAAACGTATTTGCCTTAGACCGGGCAATGATAGAAATCCTCAACGTCCCACCCGAACAAGTACCTACTATTGCAGCTTCTCAAAGACTGGGAGTTTGCCCAGAACTTGCTGCTATAGAATTTCCTCACTTACATCCTGACTTACTAAAAATAGAAGATTGGCGGCTACCAGACAAATTAATGCCCATTGATTTTGCTATGCCCCGCGTAGTTAAGTCTACGTTTAAGCATCTTTACATCCGGTTTATTAAAGAGCCAATGAGCGTTTATGGTAAACGTTAGTTTATCTTTAGGTTTAGGCTAGCAACAAATGCAAACTCTGCTACAACAATTTTACTTATCACCAGAGTAACCTGTAATTACCCTCCGATTGCTTAACCAGACCGCCCTACTCTAGTGGCGGTTTTTTTGCTTGGTTAATTTGTTATAAGATTTATATAAAAATTCCGGTTAAATAGTTGTGACTCAGAGCGTAGCATCGACTATTGGAAGAACGGACTTAAACATTACATCTTGATTTACCAAAAACTAAGGCTCATAGTTATGCAGTTTTAAGAATTGGAATTGGGTGTTTGTAGAATACAAGCGATGGTTTATGTTCGAGATATTTTTACTCTACCTATATACAGATTGACAAAATTACAGTCATATTAAACAGTTTTATAAGTTTAAACCCTAAAATATTTGTTTGGTATTATCACTGAATTAATTCTGGACAACACGATTAATATATCTGTATTTATTCGGTAAGAACTAATGGTTTCAAAAATCATCAATACCTGGTTCATCCTTTGTCTCAAATATTTTTATGTATATCTACTGTTGAATAATTGAAAACACAGATATGTGTTCGGTATTTTTGCGGGAATTGTATTCTGTATCACAAATTGCTAATTATGTCAAAATGAAGTGAGCAAGGGCGTTGTCAGATGTTATAATTGAAGAAGTTCAAAAAAACACATTTTGCTAATTAATCTTTAATCAGCAGAAAAAGGTAATTTATAATGCTGTTATCATCAGCCATGCGTAAGGTATCTGTTACACCATACTGTGAAGGATCTGAAAATATTAGTCACAAAATAAAACCTGATTCGTTAGCTGATGATTTTGTATCAAAACTTTCATGTATAAAAATAATATTATGACGCTTGCAAAACTGGTTGAATTTCTTGACAGCTAAACAGTTTACAGTTAAAAAATAGCTAAAATAGCATCAAGACTCTCACTCAGAGAGTAGACCTACAAGTGATCCGACGAACCTCAATTTTTTGTATGAATTCAAATAGCCAGTCTGCCAATGCCGACACATATTCCCATCGTTTGGCAGACATTGTGGGAACTGCGATCGCACTATTGACTCTAACACTACCAGTGTTTGTCATCGCCCACTATTCTTCACCTGATGTTCAGAATAATCAACAACCCCTGACCTACCACCTACAAAGAAGTGAAGATTAGACAAAACTTCCCAATAACATTTCACCCACAGAAAACCTCGAAAAAGGAGAAAGCAGATTTTGAAACAATGTCTGTGGACTCAGTTCATCGAGAATAAATTGCATCCGTGTTGTTTGACCATATAGCAGGGGAAAGGCTTTCAAGCCTTTTAGCATCAGGATTTTATGATCAGATGATCTCCCAAACTACCTGGCAACAGCTATAGTTCAACAATCTTGGTTGAGTAATGGCACAAACCCCTCTAGCGGTAATTAAAGGCGAGAAAGAGCTAAACTAATATCTTGGAAAAAGCGTTGCGAAGTTTTCATGCAACGCTTTTTTATTAGACCTACCTTGAAAATAAACGGGGGTGGTGGTTAGGAGGAGAAAGAGGTGCATGTTTGAATTTACCCTTTACCCTTTTCCCAAATCACGAGGTTTGATTTAAAACCGCGTTTGATACTCCACAATTGCACGACTGTCATCAGATAAATTAGTGGAAGCACGCGCTCGAAATTCATCGTTTATCCGGTAATTTACACCCCACTGAAAGGGATCATCTGCGGTCAAAATCTTGATGCTAGAAACGGAAACTTTGGGAGAAATATCAATCCCGGCCTCTGCTGCTAATTCTAAACTTGAGCTGCTCCTTCCCGCTTCGGGATTCTCAGAGATGACGGTGGGAAATACACGCAGTTCACTTAAACCCAAAGCACCGCCAATCTGGTTAAAAGCTGACTGAAAGTTGTTGAATACAGCTGAGCCTGCTATGTTTATCAGACCCAAAGTACTGTCACCACGTCCCTGAGTGTCTACAAATCCACCACCCAACAGAGCCACAATTTCTGTTTGACCACGTGACGGACTACTAGTTAATTGAAGATTTTCATTCAGTTTACTGGCAGGGCCTTTGATATTGGCTTCTACTCGCACAGTTTCTAAGGCTGCTAACCCAGTAGAATTTGAGCGACTGAAGTCACTATTCTGAATGATGTCCAGAACCTTGGCAAATAGCTGAATATCTAAATCGGGGTCGCGGGGTTGATTGGGTGTAAAAGTTGCAGTGTGATCATAGCCACGAGCCAGGCTAAATTGGGTAGTAAACAAATTTACCCCACCTGCTTTTAGCCGAATAGTGCCATCGGGTATGGGTTGAGCAAAGGAGCCGTTAACTGTCAGATTACCAGTTGCTCGAAAGTTGAGAATCGGTGGACGGGTGATTTGGACGTTTTTCCCTAGCTCTAGTTCTAGATTATTAAACCTTGCATTCTCATTACCCGTTTCAGCTTTACTTTGCTTGTTGGCTTTGGTAAGTGACACACCAATACTACTATTTGAACTTTGCGTGGTGTTGGTATCTGCTGCTAGCAGAACTTGACCATCAAACAAATCTACTTTACCGCCAACTAATGGGTTAAGAGCAGAACCAGTAATCTGCAAATTGCCGTTAGCGCCTCCTTGATACAATCCCTTCAAATTCACCTTTAACTGGTCGAGGTTAACAGTCAGGGGATTGTTGATACTCACTTTGTCATTGTTAAAGATGGGAATCTCTCCAGCCGCTTCTACCTTACCTCGGCTAAATCTACCCTGAAGATTTTCTACCAAAACACGGTCAAAATCAAACTGTACCTTACCTGTGACACGTCTTACTTTTCCTGGCAAAGCTTGTGCTGAAAAAGTAGCATCATTAATGGTAGCAATTCCATTTACCTGTGGCTGCTGTCTCGTCCCGCGCACTTGAATGTCTACTTGTCCTTCACCTTTCTCAAATACTACTTGGTTAGTCAACAGGTTTAATAGTGCCAATCCTTCATTTTCCACCTTCACATCCAAACTTATTTGGTCACTGTCTGGCGTTACGGAAGCAAAAGGCAACTGGTAAGGTATGCTGCCAGTAATATTAACTGGTTGTGGCCCGGCAACTGATACGTTGCTGCCAAAGTTCAAACGTCCATTGGCATAACTGAAACTTGCCATTGCTGACTCTACTACTTTTTGATTCAGCGTTCCTTCTGTGATTTGCAATTCGCCTTGAGCTTGAGGATTGGCAATGCTACCTGCTAAAGCAGCTGTAGCGTTAAGATTACCTGTTATGCCAACTGGGAGCTTAACGAAATTATTCAGTACTTGTAATGGAAAATTACTTACCCGCAGTTGACCAGACTGTTCATTACCGCCAATGTTACCTGCAAAAGCAATTAGTCTATTTTGAGATTCAAACCGTAAAGGTCGCAACCTCAAAACCCCGTTTTCAAAGTTGCCTTCGGCAATTACTCTATCAGCTTTATAAAAACGACCTGGTTGTTCTTCTTTACCCCAAACAAAGTTTTGACCATTCAAATTAAATTGCACTGAAAGCCCGTTAGTTGTGGCAGTATCTACAGCCACTTCCCCGTTAAAAGTTCCCTTTAAGTCTGCCAAATCTGGTATGGGAGTGGATATCTGCTGTTGTTCCTGTTCTGCAAGCAGGGCGTCAATTTCATAAAAGCGCTGGAGTTGGTTCAGTAAAGGTTGATTTGGTAAACCTTGGGGATTGGTGGCCAAATCTGCTGCTGTACCGTAGGTTGGCTCTGCTGAACCGCGTTGTAAATCTTGTAATTCAAATACCTGTGCTACTGCCAGGACATCTTGAATATTACCCTGGTTGATGTTAAGTTTACCTTGTAATTGAGGCCCTTTGGCGGTTTGACCAAAATTACCAGCAAAGGCATAACGACTGTTGCCTTTGACAAATTCACTATTGGTGAATGTTGCTTGACCATTACCGTAGCGGAACTGAGCAGCTAAACGATCGCCTTTAATATATCCAATTTGCGGATTAGCGATCGCTAAATTCCCATTTACTGCTAATGTCTGCTGATTAACGAGTAAATCCCCAGTTAATAACCCAGCTACCCTACCAGCACCCAAGCGAAAATTCGGTGGTGCAGTCAAATTCAATATTTTTAAGGGGAAGTTCTCCAATTTGAGCGCCAAATTATCCCCTTGAGCTTGACCTGATGCTAATGCTTGCTGCCATTTGACTAGGAAGGATTGAGGACGATTTTTCGTATCTAGATTGAGAGCAATACGGTCACTACTACCTGTCAAGTCTAAGTTCAAACCGCCTCCCTGCGCTGACTGAATATTTCCAGTTAATAACGGCTCAAAAGCAATATCTTGAACTATAAAGTCTCGTAACTTGATTTGCCCTGTAACATTTGGTAAGGGCAGCTTACCAGTAATTTGTCCATTAAAATCAACTTTACCAGCTACAGCCAACTGATTAGGCAGATTAATAGGTAACTGTTTAAGATTATAATTCTGCGCTTGGACGTTAAGATTTAAGGCGGTAATTTCCGGTATGCCTGCTCGTTGTGCATTGGCTAATATGGCACCAGTAATATTTAAACCTGGAGCAGTTGCTTGCTCAATGGTAAGCCTTTCACCATTCCAGGCGATCGCAGCTGTTAGGGGTTGTTCAAAACCAGGTATACCTTGAGACAACCGCACCTGACCAGTAGCACGCACATCAGCTAATTTGGATGATTCTAGTGTGCCTACTACTTGCACCCTACCGCCAAACTGACCCCGCAACTGCTGATTTAACCGACCTAATTCCACACCTGAAGCATCAACTACAGCTTGATAGCGACCATTCACCAATTGGATGTTAGAGGCTGTAACTGCGCCACCTGCGATATTTACCTGTCCTTGACCGCTGGCTTGGATATTTTGCGGTTGGAAAGACTCCACAGAACCCGCCACGTTCAGTTGAGCATTCAACGCTCCTTGAAACTGCGGCGGTATTGCTGCCAATTGCTCCAAAGGCACATTATTTGCTTGAACTTGCGCCTGATAGCGACCATTAGCCAGTTGGATATTTTTGGCTATAACTGTGCCACTTCCAATATTCACCCGTGCTTGACCGTTGGCTTGAATATTTTGCGGCTGGAAGGACTCTACAGAACCCGCTACCTTAAAATCACCATTTAAGGCTCCTTTAACCCGTGCCGGAACTCCTGCTAACTGTTGCACAGGTACATTATTTGCTTGGATTTGCGCCTGATATACACCATCAGCAACTTGGATATTTTTAGCTGTAACTGCACCACTAGCAACAGCAAGGCGGGCTGTACCAGTAGCGCGTAGAGTTTTGAGGCTGAAATTATCTCTGCTGCCTGCTATTTGAAACGTACCCGCCAATGGCCCAGTTAAAACTGGGGGAGACTTTTTCAATATTCGCCCTAGCCGCACACCATTTGCGACTAATTGAGCAGAAAAGCTTTGGTCTTGCAACTGGACATTAGAAACTGCAACTGTACCACCAGCGACTTGAACTCCTGCCCCTTCAGTGCGAATTGTCGCCACTTGGAATGGGCCTGTAGTTCCTGAAAGAAGCAGACGACCATTAAATAGCGCCCCCGCTAAAGAGACATTTTGCAGTTGATTTTTGTTGACAAAGGGTTCTACCTGGACACCAGAGGCTTGAGCAACGGCTTGCCAACGTTGATTAGCGTAACTGCCAGTTCCCCGCACTATACCACTAGCAACATTAAGGGCGACATTGCGGAAAGAGACGGTACGATTTGGAGCTACCGCAACTTCGCCAGTTCCGGGGTAAGTTCCGCCAGGAGCTTGAAACTGTACCACAGTTTGAACACTGGTAGGAGCACCTCGCAGTTGAGCTGTAGCTGAAATAGTGCCGATTTTAAAGTTAGGTTTAGTTTCGTAAACTTTAGCGATCGCATCTCCAGGAAGGTTCTTGGCTGCGAAATTCAAATCGAGTCGGGGAGCTTTACCAAGTTGGATTGTACCAGCACCCGTAATTTCACCGCCAACTGTAGCTTTGCCTTGAATATCTCTCAGAGTAACTCTAGGAGAATCTGTATAAAAATCAAACTTGCTACTGATGCTATTAAAATCAACTTTGTCAATCCGCGCAGTTTTAATTGTGGTAACTGTGCCTGAGAGAATTGGCTTAGTGGTTGGCCCCACCATCTGTAAATCTGCTTTTACTTGCCCGGCGACAGGTACAGGCAGCGTTATCTTGAGAGCCTCCTGGGCGTTTGCCAAACTCACGGCATTTACACGCCCTGCTAACTTAAAGCCTGCTTTGGAGTCGATAATCCCCGTAGCCACTACAGGAATTTTGCCGTAATTAGTGGCAACATTGTCTAGCTGCACTTCCGTTCCCTGGAAGCGAATGTTGCCTTGGATGTTGTTAAATAGTTGTGGTACGCGGGGTACTTGAAGCGTCACCCCTTGTAAACTGGCACTGCCATACAATAAAGTCGGCTGTCCTGGGACTAGTTGAACCTGCTGCAAGTCGCCATTAACTCGACCCGCCTTTAGGTTAAATGGTAACTTGATTAAGCGGGTAACATCCGCAGCCAGCAAGCCTTGCCCTTGCAACTGTAAGTTGCCAGCTAGTACTTTAGAACGCGTCTCTCCCTGAATGGAAATGTTGCCACCACTGTCCGCCTGACCTGCCACGTCAAACCTGATTCGCTGGTTGTTTTCTAAGAGTTGGGCAGTTCCGTTGACTTGCGAAAACGCCACAGGAGATTGCTTTTTGAGTGCTAAGTCCTGAGTTATTATTCTCCCCTGCCCCTCTGCTCCTCTGCCCCCCTGCTCCCCCTGCTCCCCTGCCTCCCCTGCTCCCCTGCCTCCCCGCACCTGCGGCATCAACGCCAGCTTGCCATTACGAAACCGCAGTTTATCCAAATCTGTTTTAATGCCTCCGCCTTTACCTGGCGGTGCTATGTTAGTGGTAATCCAGCGCCCTTGGTCATCTTGTTCAATATAAACATCGGCGTTGACTAAGGTGACATCTAGCTTTAGCTGGCGGTTAAAGATTAATTGCAGTAGGTTAAAACCCACCTCTACAGCATCGACATCTGCTCGGTCTGGATCTGTAGGTGTTGCTGGGATGGTTGAAGCCCCAAACTTTACCCCCGTCAAGGAAAATTCTTTGACTTTTCCTAGTTTTACCGGACGATTGAGTGTAGTAGTGAGACTTTGTTCTGCCAGTGGCGTTAACTCTTTTTGGACAAAAGTCCGCAACCGCCAAATACCGCCAAAAATTCCAATGAGCAAAAGTCCGCCCAAGGCAATGCCACCGCGACTCAACACGAGTAACCACACACGCTTGCGGACAGGAGCAGAGGGGTGATGATCTAGATTGGGAGATTTAATCATTTGCTTTCACTGTATCAATTGCCGGATGTAGCTGGCACACCACAAGCATTAACTGGCACAATAATTTACTATGCCATTTCCAGGATAAATCAACAAAACCCAAGACCTTATCGGTTGAGTTACGGCATTTGCACTACTCGTTATTTATCCTTAATAATGTTGGTACTCTCAGGAAAATCCGCAGAAAGTGAAAATTGTCGCTGTGACTTTCCCTTAGGGACAACCTAGAACTTTAATATGAATAGACCTTAAAAAGAACAGATGATTACACCTATGCGTGTTTTTGTGTTAATGTTTAACGCTCGAACTGAAAATGAGGGGATTCACACGATTCGGGTAGGCGATCGCAATAAAATTCTAATGTTCGAGTCAGAAGACGACGCCACGCGCTTTTCTTTGCTGTTAGAAGCTCAAGATTTCCCCGCACCTACACCAGAGCCAATTGATGCTGAGGAAATCAAAGAATTTTGCGAAAGTGCGGGTTATGAATGGGAAATCGTCCCGGAAAACAGCCCTCTAATTGAAAAAGTTCCCGAACTTAACGTGGAAGAAACTGATTGGCAACCAGATGCCTCGAAGGAGGATACTGATCAATACATTCGACCCAGCCAACAACTAGAAGAACCAGAATTGTCTGATTCTGAACTTGACAACATTCGTCGCAAATTGGAAGGATTGTTGTAATTAATTAAAGTTGCTAATTACTCAAAGCAGGACAAGGGGAATATAAACAACACCCCTTGTTTATGCTGTTTAAAGCTTGAATAGTTAGTTAATAAAAAAGATTTGTTTAGAATCCAAAAAAATAAAATTACTTAATAATAATCTGTGAAAGTGCGAAAAGTATAAGGAGATTATGACTATTAAATCTGTCGCTAATAAATGGCAGCTTCACCTAAGTAATACCAATTAAAAAAAAATAATGCGACAGATAGATCATTGTAGAGACGTTGCATTGCAACGTCTCTACCAAAGGATTTGTTGCAATCATTAATTGAATCGGTATAAGGCTATAAATTTGACAGCGATCGCACCAATGAATGCGATTAATATCTTCTTGAGATAAATCTTGCTGATTAAATCTACAAGTATTTGGCGATGATTTGCAGTCGCTATTAGCAAGATATTCTGAATCTATATTTTGCAAAACTGCTCAAATTGCTCACGAATTCATTTGATATACGGCTTTAGTAATTACAAATAAACTAATGTGTTATTAACATATTGAACAAGATATGTAAAAGCTAAAAAATATTATATATAGTTAGTATTTAGTGAAAAATTTAGTTGTTTATATGTGTGTAATTGACACAAATAAAAATTAAATCGTCGGGAATAAATCAAGATTTTATACTTGCTAATTTTTACGCATTTCGATAAATTCACCTATGCCCAATGATAGAGGTAAAAATTACTCCAAGCGATTGATGAAAAAAAATATTTAAAAAGGTATAAAGAGGATTATTGGCAACTATAAATTTGTGAATAATTGCTTTTTAGTGTTGGGAGAAAAGACATGGTTGTAGGTTTACATAAGCGTGCTGTAGGTGTATTTTCTAATCGTCGTGATGTTGAGCAAGCGCTCCATGACTTAAAAAATGCTGGTTTTGGCATGGATAGAGTATCTGTCATTACCCAGGATGGGGAACGTGATGATATTGCTGGGGCTGAAGTACGCGATCGCGTTGGCGATAAATCTGATGAAGGTGCAAAAGCTGGAGCAGTCACAGGCGGTGCTTTGGGCGGATTAACTGGCTTATTAGTCGGTCTTGGTACTTTGGCAATCCCTGGAATTGGGCCAATCATGCTCGCCGGAGCCGCAGCAACTACCTTAGCTACTACTCTAGCTGGCGCTGGTATTGGTGCAGCAGCAGGTGGTTTATTGGGTGCATTGATCGGGTTAGGAATCCCCGAAGAACGAGCCAGAGTTTACGATGAACGAGTCAAGCAAGGACATTA
This sequence comes from Nostoc sp. MG11, assembly GCF_014904695.1. Taxonomy (GTDB): domain Bacteria; phylum Cyanobacteriota; class Cyanobacteriia; order Cyanobacteriales; family Nostocaceae; genus Komarekiella. The sequence goes on from NZ_JACXXN010000001.1 coordinate 548,887, forward strand.
TTTAGTCATTATAGATGGCACAGATGCAGAAATCGCTAGCGCCCAAGCAATTCTAAATCATCGGGGTGTCGAAGAGTTTGGCATTTATGATCACCCAGATGCTAGAAATGCAACTACTGATTATGTAACTCCTACTCCCACTACTCCAATTTCAACTACCGCTCGTAGAGATTTCGGCAGACGCGCGATCGGGGCATTTTCTCATCGTCGAGATGCAGAAGCAGCACTTACAGAATTGCGAGATGCTGGTTTCGCGATGAATAACGTTTCCATTATTGCCAAGGATGCAAACGGTCAAAATATAGCTGGTGTAGATACAAATGCAGGTGCAGGTAATAAAGCAGGCGAGGGAGCCAAAACTGGAGCGGCTACAGGCGGCGTTCTAGGCGGTTTAGGCGGTTTATTAGTTGGACTTGGCGCTTTAGCAATTCCTGGGGTTGGGCCCGTGATTGCCGGTGGTGCAGCCGCGACTGCTTTAGCAACAACGGTAACTGGCGGTGCGATTGGTGCAGCAGCAGGGGGTATAGTTGGCGGACTCGTAGGCTTAGGAATTCCTGAAGATCGAGCGCGAGTTTATAGCGATCGCTTTCAACGAGGCGACTACTTAGTAATTGTAGATGGTACGGAAGCTGAAATACGTCATGCTGAAGGGATTCTCAAACGTCGAGGTATAGAAGAATTCGCCATCTATGATGCTACTGATTTAAGCGAACATCGCTCTGGTTTCGACCGAGTTACAAATTCTGATACCGTTCGCACTAATTACTCAACAGGAACTCATGATCCTTCTGTGATCATTGTTGACCGTCGAGACGAAACAGTTTAACCCAAAAAAGTTGTCACTCACACTCATTCTAAAAAATTGCTAGAGCAAGAATATCGTAACCTTGCTCTATCTTAAAATACTTGCTCCTCACTACTGCCGCAAATATCAACAGACTTCTTTCGAGCCAGAATCAAACATATGCAAAAGCTAACTCCTTTCCTAATTAGTGGCCTTTTAGTTTTCGGTGCAGCTGCTTGTCAAGATCCTGCTAGAACTAGTGTAGATGCGCCCGATACTGTTAATGCTAGTCCACAGGCGCCGACTGCACAAACAACACAAGCTTCTAAAGAAGATGCACAAAGTGAAGTCCGCAGAAGACAACTAGATGCAGATATTCGCGCTCGTGAACAGCGAAATAATGCAACTGGTGGCGATGCAAATAGAGCGCCAGCTGACCTAGCTAGTGAAGTTCGCTCTAAATTGGAAGCTAATATACCTGGTGGACAGTTAACAGTTAATGCAGTAGAAAATGGCACTGTTACCGTAGCGGGAACTGTAAATAATCAGGATCAGTTATCTAAAATTGAACCTTTAGCTAAAGAAATCAAAGGTGTCACAGCCGTAGTTAACAAAGCAACTGTTGCTCCACCAAAAAGCTGAAGTGGCTAACAACAAATTTATAGAAGTAGGTAAGCATAAATAAAACTTTAATGCTCCTACTAAATGGTGGTCAGTAGTCAATACAACTGACCACAGATAATTGACAATTGACGACTCTCAAAATAATGTTTATTTAAGCTCAGTCACTTAAAAAAACTGTCGTAATTGCCGAAAAAACTATGGAAGCTGAACAACAGCAACTCGAATCTATCAATACTACGTCACCACAAGGTCTACTAGCACTGGAAGGTGCAGAAACTACAAACTTACCAAAGTTACCACCTGCTCCTGAACCAGAATCACAATGGCAGCAAGTTAGCAAACAAATTGCTCAATTTTTAGAACAACTGCCTGATTATTTAAGTAGGTTTTTTAATAAATACAGTCAGTCTTTAATAACTGTAGCTTTAATTTTAACTGCGATTGTTACAGTTAAAGTAGTGCTAGCAGTACTGGATGCAATTAACGATATTCCACTGTTATCACCAACTTTTGAGTTAATTGGAATTGGTTATGCCACGTGGTTTAGTTCCCGTTATCTCATCAGAGCTTCAACTCGGCAAGAATTAGCTAAGGAAATTCAAATACTAAAAGAGCAAATTGTAGGCTAACAAATTTTAAACTCATTAACTTAGTTTTAAGGCAGGAGTTGGTACTGTTGAATATTTTGGCGTTGCTGAATCCAGGTATGAATTTACCGGGCTACGCCCCGCTTCTCTACGAAACACTCCGCGAATGCTAACACGCAGAGACGCAGCGAAAAGTTTGATCGGAGGTTTCCTCCGATCAAAGCTTTTAAAGACAGAGGCGCAGAGAGTAAGAATTTAAGATGTTAAGTTTTTAAATTTTATACTTCAATTCAGCAATGCCAATGTTTTATTATAGTAGATGGGTAATTTCCATCCTGTATTTGGTTGGATTTTGTTTAGAAGTAAATTACTCTATTTAATCAATAAGCAATTATAGCCGATGAGTTATATTCTAATATAGCTATGATGACTCTCAGTAGCTTAATCTTTAATAGAAATTGTGTATTACCTTGCTGACTTGCATTGTTGTTCTAAATACATCCAAAGACAGAGAAAATAATATATCTTTTAATACAAATCACTTCTAAAGATAGTAGATTATAAATGAGAAACCTCCTAATCTAGTTCTCGAAGTTATTCAACAAAATCTTTAACGAAACGAGGACATAAATTATGGCTAATCAAGCAGATAATAAATCAATAGACTCATCAGATCGGGCTGAAGTAGATACATACGATCGCGGCATTATCCCAGCTGAAACTGCTGCTCGGATGAAAAGAGAAGGAGATAAGTACAAAACACTTCCCACAGAAGAGAGAGAGGCAGGTGCGCCTACCGATGACCAAACCGATAGCGGGAGTATACGCACCACTGACGGCTACACTGTGGACAAAGAAGGTTTGGCGAACAACTATGCAGTTGAACCGGAAATGTACTACGAACAACCAGGTGATGCACGTAAACAAGCAGCAGAAGACACCGCTGAACGTGTTGAAGAACTCGGAGAAATTAATCAGGACGAGGAAGGTAAGTTGACAGAAAAGGGTGACAAACGGGGTAAAGGCCCAGGAGTAATTTAGTTAATATCTATTACTTTTTCGGATTTTCCTAGGTGCAATTACACGTAAAAGGGCTAGCGGGACAGGTTATACAGACGCGATTAATCACGTCTGTATTGCTATTTAAGTAGATTGATGAGTGGGAGCAAATTTTAAACGACTCAACAGGATTATGCCACCAAGGGATAAATAGTGCTTGAGGTAGCGATCGCGCTTGGCGTTAGTAGAGTTATTGTTTTTAACATCAATGTTTAGTTAGCGTTTCTCAGCTTTTGATAAATTGGGCTTGTAAGAATTTGTGGTAGCCCATGTCAGAACAAAAGCCATTAGTTATCACCAAAGAAGATGAAATATTCCCGCTTTACCCGCGTCTACCAATTCTCACAAGCCTTCAAGCAGGTTGGCCTGGTTTTTCATTTGGGTATATGTGTCAGCCTGCTTATGCATTTCCTGAAGTTTCCACTCCCCGGTGGCACTCTCTTGGCATTTTTACTCATGGAGAGCGGGTAATTTATGCTGAACGGAAAATAGATGGACGCAGACATCGTGATGCTGTATTTGGCGGTGATATAGTCATTACTCCCGTGAACATCGGGCATGAGGCTTCTTGGGATGCTGAGGGAGACTTTATCTTACTCGGCATTGAACCACAGATTCTTGCTCGTGCAGTTGATGAAACAGCAGATAGCGAGCAGATTGAACTTGTGCCGCACTTTGCCACACCAGACCCCCTAGTTTATCAAATAGGGTTAGCACTAAAAAGCATTTTGGAAAACAATCCTTCAGGGAGTCGTCTTTATGCAGAGACGATGGTGAATGCTTTATCAGTACATTTAATGCAACACTACTCCACACGAAAACTAATATTAAAAGCATATAAAAGTCTGCCACGGCGGGAATTACAGCAAGTTATTGATTATATTCACGAACATCTCGACCAAAATTTAGGTTTAGCAGAATTGGCGGCGTTGATACCAATGAGTCCTCATTATTTTTCCCAGCTTTTTAAACAATCGATAGGAATGACTCCTCATAAATATGTAATTTACTGTCGAGTAGAACGAGCCAAGGAATTATTGCTGAAGGGAGAAATGGCGATCGCTGACATTGCTCGCTTGGTTGGTTTTGCTAGTCAAAGCCATCTGAATTTTCAATTTAAACGTCTATTGGGTGTAACTCCGAAAACTATTCAACAAAGATAGGGCAAATATGCAAAAAATCAGACGAATTTGAAAGACTCTAGCTCGTAAAGTTCCTACACTATCCAAAAACGGCATTTTGTTCTGCATGTTTAGGGATTAAGGAAACTTTATTTATGGGCAGAATTGAAACTAAAACTGACCCAATGGTGATTAACTTTGGCCCTCATCATCCCTCTATGCATGGGTGTTTTCGGATTGTTGTCACCTTGGATGGAGAAGATGTCGTAGACTGTGAACCTGTTATCGGCTACCTGCACCGAGGTATGGAAAAGATTGCTGAAAACCGTACCAACATTATGTATGTCCCTTATGTGAGTAGATGGGATTACTATGGCGGGATGTTTAATGAAGCAGTAACGGTAAATGCTGTTGAGAAATTAGCAAATATCTCCATTCCAAAACGTGCTAGCTACATTCGGGTAATCATGCTGGAGTTAGCTCGAATTGTTAACCATCTGCTGTGGTTAGGGCCTTTTCTAGGAGACTTTGGCGCACAAACTCCGATATTTTACACTTTGCGCGATCGCGAAATGATTCTTGACTTGTTTGAAGCTGCCACAGGCTATCGCATGGTCAACAATAATTATTTTCGCATGGGAGGGGTTGCTGCTGACCTTCCTTTTGGTTGGGTGGATAAATGCGAAGACTTTTGTAACTACTTTGTACCCACAATCGATGAGTATGAAAAATTAATGACCAATAACCCCATTTTTCGCCGCCGAGCTGAGGGTGTGGGAGTTCTAAGTCGGGAAGATGCTATTAACTGGGGTATTTCTGGCCCCATGTTACGGGCTTCTGGGGTGAAGTGGGATTTACGAAAGGTTGACCACTATGAATGCTACGACGATTTTAACTGGGAAGTACAGTGGCATACAGCAGGAGATTGCTTTGCTAGATATCTTGTGAGAATTGGGGAAATGCGTGAGTCAGTCAAGATTATTCAGCAAGCACTCAAGGGATTACCTGGTGGTGCATACGAAAATTTGGAAGCACAACGCATGGTAGCAGGGGCTAAATCTGAGTGGAACGGGTTTGATTACCAGTTCATTGCCAAAAAAGTTGCACCCACATTTAAGATTCCTCAAGGTGAAAATTATGTCCGTGTAGAGTCAGGGAGAGGAGAATTAGGAATTTATCTCATCGGTGATGATCATGTTTTCCCCTGGCGTTGGAAAATCCGTCCAGCCGATTTCAATAATTTGCAAGTTTTACCTCAGTTAATCCGGGGTCAAAAAGTAGCAGATATTTTCGTCATCTTAGGAAGTATTGATGTTGTGATGGGGTCGGTAGACCGTTAAATAAATGAGTGGGAGCGGAGGAGCGGGAGAGCAGGGGAGAGTTAGATCTTCGTTCATCCACCTCAGAACTGGATTCATCCGCCTCAGAACTGGATTCATCCACCTTAGAACCTCAAAGCTTCCAATGCCCCATTCCTTAAATGCTCAACGGCTCAAGTTCAGGATGATGCCAATGCCGCTGATACCATTCGGCAACTAAGGGACGGATAATGAATTGGGGCTGATGTTCGCCTTTAACATCAATCCGTAGACCTGAGTAAGGTCGTCGTTTCTGGGAACCTTGACCGTTGCGACCGAGAAAGAAATGCGATCGCGCTACTAATCTACTCTCTTGTTTATCTGTACTGCCAAAAGTTTCCACCAAATCTGGCCCTTCAGTTCGCTGGCGTCGCAGGCTATACCCACTACCGCCACAAACAATCCAGTGGATGTGAGAATCAGCGTGTCCTGTGTCCATTGTCTTCAGGTATTCTAAGCAGTGCGCGTGACCGTTTAATACCAGATCTATCAGGGGACGCCCTTGAGTTAAAGAACCTACTTTTTCAGCCACCGCATCCAATACACTACGCAAGCGGTGACGAATTACAAGAGTCTGTGCCTGTTGCCATTTCGTCGCCTCAGTTACATAGGGAGGATGGTGGAAATAAATTATCCTTCCCCGAACTTCGGCGGTATTCCAAGATTCAATTAGTCTTTGCTTGAGCCAGTCAAGTTGTTCGATGTCAGTTAGTGTTTGTTGGTTAGAACTCAGTTGCTTGTCGATATCAACTACAATTTCTTCAATTTGTGACACCTTACCTTGCATGTCATCCAGTTGATCGGCTTCTTGAGAATTGTCGGGATTAAGCTTTGCTGATTCTTCCAAGATTTGCATTTTTTCCTGCTCTAAATCCTGACGACGTTTTTCTAGAATTTTCCGATCAGCTGCGCCTTCTTTTGTTTTAGGCAGTGGCAATGGATCATTAAATGTATTAGAGTCCAGAGCAAAGAAGTCAATACCGCCATAGCGAAAAGTGTAGTAGCGATTAGGGAGGCGGGTGAATTGCCCAGGTTCATAGCAAAGACAACGCCCTGTATCTGTCTTAGCAGTGTAGTGCTTGTTTAAGTGACGATCTAATTCTCCAGGAAGCTGAAACGCCTTGAGATAGTCCAAAAACGCCTTTGCATAAGCATCACCTGCGTTTGAGCCATGTAAGCCTACATCAATGTCTAGCCGCGATCGCAACAGCTGACGAATAGGTAATGTTGTCAAGGACGCTAAGCTCAAAAGTATCGGCAAGTCATAGTAATCATGATTTCCAGGTACAGGTAGAATGGGCAGACTGAAAATCATCTGGTCGTAAGCTATCTGTCTTGGATGCTCTCCGCCCAAGATAAACTCTCGGTAAGGCTTGATAAAGTTTTGCTGGTAGTATTCACTCGACCCCACTAGATAAATCACATCACCCATATGCAGCATAAAACGGCATTCATTGTGATGGGGCAGCATGAGTTCAGCAACCTGTCGCTGGGGATTGTGTCCCTTGTGTGATCCAGAACCACTATCACCTACAACCAAAAACGAGAACTCAGAATCATCTGCCTGATCATCTTCCAGCACTAGCCGAGTTTGATCAATGCCTCGTTCCACAATCAACGGATCTTGCCACCGCACCCGCTGATTCATCTTGCGAATTTTTTTAGTGATCGCCGGATCAGATACAAATTTCAACGCCACTTACTCCTGAATCTTTCACTAGGAATTGGGCAAGGGTTAAGGGTCAAGGGTCAAGAGTCAAGAGTCAAAAGTTATTATTTTCCCCCTTGTCCCTCTTGTTCTCCTTCTCCTCATTGTCTCCCCACTCCCCCACTCCGCTCAGCACTCTCCTCACTCCTCCGCTGGCTCTTTCATTTCAACAGTCAGGTTAGGAAGTCCATTTAGTTTTTCCGTAGGCTCTATTTCTTCTACTAATGGCACAAAAATCTTCAAGCCGGCTGGTACGCACTTAATTTCTATCGGAGTTGTGCCTGCGATTTCACCATCCAGGACAACTTTTTGTGGTGGGTCTGTGGTGATTTTAAATTGTTTGGCTCGCAGAAAGCCAATATCATCACGTTCTGCGGCGTTACCCGTTGAGGCTGTTTGAAATAGATGGAATGTCGCGGCGATCGCTCCGGCTTTGCTAGTTGGAGCTACGATTGTCAAATCTAGTAGCCCATCGTCATAAACCAAACCTGCTGGACCTTGAGCTAAGACTGAAGTTGGCGGTGCGGCATTTGCTACTGTTACTGCCACGGCGCTAGTTTTAATTATCTTGTCTTCAGTTTCAATTTCAACATCAAAGGTCTTTAAATTTCTTAATTGCTGAATTCCTGCTAGGACGTACGCCATCATTCCAAAACGATTCTTAGCTTCTCGATCTGCCAGTTCTACAGTTTCAGCCTCAAAGCCAATACCTGCAAGCAGTACCATTGGCTGATCATTGCAATAGGCTACGTCTACGCTGCAAGTATCTCCCTGCAAAATTGTTTGACATGCACCTGCGATCGTGTCAGGGATTCCTAAAGCTGTGGCAAAAGCGTTTGCTGTTCCACGGGAAATAATCCCAAATGGAATATCTGTACCCACTACAGCCGCCGCCGCTGCTGACAGCGTGCCATCTCCCCCGGAAGCAATGATCGCATCTACCCCCCGTTCTACTGCTGCATGAGCCAGTGCGTCAGCGTCGATTTCTTCTGTTGTGAGATAAATATCCAGGTCAATTTCTGGCTCTAATATTGCCCGAATCTGTGCCAGTTCTACTTCTGGGTCTCCTTGACCCGCAACTGGATTGAAGATAAGGCAGGCGGAACGGTTCATAAGGTATGAAAATTAAGCTTAGATTTATAAAATACCAAACTATTCCTAGCATTCCTGTACAATTTCAACTTCCATCTGACGACAGGTTTGCTTATCTATAAAGTGTGGGAATCTCTTTCGGATGCACAGAGCAATGGTGACAGATGTGCTGGTATCTTTTATTTATACTTACAAAATAAATTTTACTATGCGTCAGTTATTACTAGTTTTTATAAATATACTAACTTTTAGCAGTTTAGATACCTCTGCCGTAACAATAACAAGCACAACGCCAGATATAACAGAGATCCTCTTTGCTCAAAATTTAAATTGCAATAATGCTCAAACTCAAGCAGAAATTAATAGATGCACTCAGTTGTTCTATCAGAATACAGACAAAAAATTGAATCAAGTTTATCAGCAACTACTGCCAAAATTAGAAAGGTCTAGGCGACAGAAATTAACTACTGCACAACAAGCATGGATCAAGTTTAGAGATACTAGTTGTGAATTTGAAAAAAGCAGATACGAAGGTGGAAGTATTATTCCTACTGTTTATTTTACTTGCCTAGAAAAGACCACAAAACAGCGCACGCAACAATTACAGGAATATCTTAAATCCGACCCTTAAGACGAGTGCTGAAGTGCGGTAGCGGGGCGTTTAGTCCGTGCTGAGTAAAGAGTACTGAGTGAAAATTCTTAAAGAAATACATTCTCATAAGTGTTGGTGTATGCAACTCATGACGAGTGTTGAGTAATAAGAAAGAATGTAAAAGTATGTAAAGAAAAACAAAAATAAACTTGACTGTAATTGGGCAAATGCAATCCGGTGAGTCACTGACTACGGTAGTCTAGATGAGAGTGAATTTATCGCCTGGTTTGACATAATTTTTTATGACTTCAGTTGTTGCTAGCCCCACACGCACTATTCGTATTGGTTCACGCAAAAGCCAACTTGCTCTTGTTCAAACATACTGGGTACAAGAGCAACTCCAGAAAAGCTTTCCTGATATCACTTTTGAAGTCCACACCATGTCTACCCAAGGTGACAAAATCTTGGATGTAGCTTTAGCCAAGATTGGCGATAAAGGACTATTTACTAAAGAACTTGAACTGGGAATGCTCAACAAGGAGATTGACTTTGCAGTTCATTCCTTGAAGGATCTACCGACTCACTTACCAGCAGAGTTAACACTAGCAGCAATTACAGAACGGGAAAATCCGGCAGATGCACTGGTGGTGCATGAAAAACACAAAGATAAACAAATCGATACTTTACCAGAGGGTGCAGTAATCGGTACATCTTCTCTGCGGCGGTTAGCACAATTACGCCACTACTTCCCTCACTTTACTTTCAAAGATGTGCGGGGAAACTTGAATACACGCTTGGCAAAACTGGATGCAGGTGAGTACGATGCTTTGATTTTGGCAGCAGCAGGATTAGAGCGATTGGGAATGGGCGATCGCGTTCACCAAATTATACCTAAAGAAATCTCTCTCCATGCCGTTGGACAAGGAGCTTTAGGTATTGAATGCCGTGCTGATGATAGCGAATTGATCTCCTTACTCAAAGCGATCGAACATCCCCAAACACGTGATCGCTGTCTCGCCGAACGAGCATTCTTGCGCGATCTTGAAGGTGGTTGTCAAGTACCTATTGGTGTAAATACAGAAATTACTGGTAATAAATTGACATTAACGGGGATAGTCGCCAGTGTTGATGGTCAAAAGATGGTAAAAGATACCGTCACTGGAGAAGCCAACAATGCCGAAGCCGTAGGTACAGAACTAGCACATCTGTTACGCCAACAAGGAGCAGAAGAAATTTTGGCAGAAATCTTTGCTGTGATTCAGCGGGGTTCCTAGGCTATAGGGCGAGGAGATGTGGTTAGATAAGAATTGATCGCCGTTGCACAAAAGGTGTGCTAGACGCGACAGCTCGCGTTGAGCAGGATCGTGAAGTTACTTTGACAATATTAGGCAGAACCGGGGAAGCAAAAATTACCATGCGGATTCTATTTGTTGCAGCAGAAGCAGCACCCATTGCGAAAGTAGGCGGAATGGGTGATGTTGTTGGGGCATTACCCAAATTCTTAAGAGCAATGGGGCATGATGTACGAATATTCTTGCCTTACTACGGTTTCCTGCCAGACAAAATGGAAATTCCCAAAGAACCCGTCTGGCGGGGATCTGCTATGTTCCAGGACTTTGCTGTTTACGAAGCAGTTTTACCTGGTACTGATGTTCCTTTGTACTTATTTGGACATCCCGTTTTTTTGCCCCGCCGCATTTACTCTGGAGAAGATGAAGACTGGCGGTTCACCTTTTTTGCCAATGGTGCAGCTGAATTTGCCTGGAATCACTGGAAGCCGGAAATTATCCATTGCCACGATTGGCACACAGGAATGATTCCTGTGTGGATGCATCAAGATCCTGATATCACCACTGTTTTTACCATTCATAACCTGGCTTATCAAGGGCCATGGCGTTGGTATTTGGAGAAAATTACCTGGTGTCCTTGGTATATGCAAGGACACAATACAATGGCCGCTGCGGTGCAATATGCTAATAAGGTAAATACAGTTTCCCCAACTTATGCTGAGCAAATTAAAACACCTACTTATGGTGAAACATTAGAAGGTTTGCTGTCCTTTATTAGCGGCAAATTATCTGGGATTATTAACGGCATAGATACCGAAGTTTATAATCCAGAAAATGACAAATATATTGCCCAAACCTTCACTGCTGATACTCTAGATAAACGCAGAGCTAATAAAATTGCTTTGCAAGAAGAAGTAGGATTAGAAGTTAACTCTAATGCCTTTTTAATTGGAATTGTGACGCGATTAGTGGAACAAAAAGGCATTGATTTAATATTGCAAATCCTCGATCGCTTCATGGCTTATACAGATGCACAATTTGTGCTTTTGGGAACAGGCGATCGCTACTACGAAAGCCAAATGTGGCAGTTAGCATCTCGCTTTCCCGGACGCATGGCGACTTACCTACTGTATAACGATGCCTTGTCTCGCCGGATTTACGCTGGTACTGACGCCTTCTTAATGCCTAGCCGTTTTGAACCCTGCGGTATTAGCCAAATGATGTCTTTACGTTATGGTTCAGTACCTATTGTTCGCCGTACAGGCGGATTAGTGGACACCGTATCGCACTACGACCCCGTAAATGAAGTAGGCACCGGTTATTGCTTTGACCGCTATGAACCGCTAGACCTCTTTACCTGTATGATCCGTGCCTGGGAAGGCTTCCGTTTCAAACCCCAGTGGCAAGAATTACAAAAACGCGGCATGAGCCAAGACTTTAGCTGGTATCAGTCTGCTAAGCAATATGTGAAGTTGTACAGGTCAATTTACGGCTTACCAGAAGAAGAGGAGCAAACACCACAACCAGAGTTAGTGCTAAACAAGGCAGTAACTAGTAGCAAATCCTAAATCGCCTAAATTAAGTAGATATTTTTATGGCTCATGATAGCATTGCTCGAACATGCTAATCATGAGTTTTTTTTGGCGCGATCGCTTTTCATGAAAGTAAGTTTGATGAGCCAAATAGCTCTCAATATAGTTCGGTTAAGGGATAAGGTGTTTCTCTTTTCCTTTAACCCTTCCCCATTAACCTTTTCCCAACTAGTATTTTTAAGCAACAGTATGCTTATCCGAACCGTATTGAAATAGTCCTTGCAAAATCGATTTTCTGAATATTAGTCAAGACGCGGGTTGCAAATTTGGAACTCGCTGAATAAATATGGCATCTAGCATCACTAGTTCTTGTTTTAGATCAAAATTAAAAAAATACAAATTATCTTAGCAGCAAAATTGCTGAAATCAATAACACAATATATTTCTTTCAAGATTGTCATATTACCTAAAATTTATATCGAAGATCAGTTTCAAGAAGCTTTAGTAAGGCTTTCTCCTCAATTCCCTAAGTCAGTCTTGTATGAAATACAACTGTTTTATGTGGGAATAACTTTAAATTAGGGGTTTTGATAATTACGTGTCCTTGCTTGATCTGGTACTTCGTCATCATCCCCTTCATGCATATTCAGGAGATGTCTATTATGTATGACTTGCAAAAATTTACTTTAAGAGATATGTCAGAATGCGGTTTAGCTCTGCGTCATTTAGGCAATAAAACTAACAGTATGGAAGAGGCTAGCAATTATATTATCCAACATCTTTATGAAAATTTAATTGATAAGCAATCTGGTAAAAATGCCTGGGTACTTATCCGTTTTTTCAAAACTCACTCGTACATCGAACTAACATCAGAATTGCAAGAATATGCACAAAGTCAGTTAGGTAATCATTTACCAGATGATAGTCTCAAGTGCTTAACTTTATTAGCAACTGCTGGGGAACTACCAGAATGGAACTCGCGGCACAAATCTGGGGGACACGGCAATTCCTCTAGCAAATGAAGAGGCGATCGCTCGCATACCAATGATTTTTCAACTTATCCAACAACTAGGGTTAAATCTCGGCACTGTAGTACAACCAGATGCAAATTTATTAACTGATTTAGAACAACGGATGTATAACGTCTTTTATATTCCCGATGCCTTGGGTAGCCCCTACATCCCTTCACAAACATCGTTTGTAATCCCATTTAATATAAAGTCTGTGGTTGGATTTGGAGGATTATTACCATCGGGAAATATGTTTGTAATTCTCATGTTTTTGAGAGTAGTAATTCCTCGGATAACTGTCGATTTGTTGCAACCACTAGCATTAAATGTAAAAATGGCAATCCTACCTTTTGAGGATGAAAATATTTTTACTAAGCATAATAAAACTGTTATGAACGATAAAATTTCAATTGCAACAAATAAAAATGATAACTTTCAGTATCTCAACTCACAAATTGCAACATTAACTCAGTTATTGGATGTTTCTGAGCAATCTACCATCAGTCAATCCGATCGCCTTGAACAAACAAACGCCCACCTTCAAAAAACTTTAGACAAGCTTCAGACAACTCAAATCCAGCTAGTTCATACTGAAAAAATGTCTAGTTTGGGACAACTAGTTGCTGGTATTGCTCATGAAATTAACAATCCTGTAAATTTTATTCATGGTAATCTCATTTATGCTAAACAATATACCGAGATTTTACTAAATTTAATCCAAAGCTATCAAGCTTATTATCCAAATCCTCCAGAGGAAATTCAAGAATTAATCAAAGAAACTGAACTAAATTTTCTATCTGAAGACCTAACTAAAATTCTAAATTCCATGACAGTGGGAACAAAACGAATTAGCGAGATTGTTAAGTCACTGCGAAATTTTTCTCGTTTAGATGAAGCAGAAGTTAAAACTATCGATATTCACGAAGGTATTGATAGCACTTTAATGATTCTGGAACACTGTATGCAAGCTAGACAAGGATATTCAGGAATCAAAGTTATTAAAGAATATGGTCAATTACCTTTAATAGAATGCTATCCCAGCCAACTCAATCAAGTCTTTATGAATATTATTGCCAATGCCATTGATGCGTTACAAAGTTTTAATGAGTCACTGGTTACGGGTAGTATAGAAGAAAAATATAACTACCTATTACCGACAATTCACATTCGCACCAAGGCACTTGATAACAAATGGATAGCAATAAGTATTGCCGATAATGGTTGTGGAATCAACGAAGAAGTGCGTTCCAGGTTATTTGACCCCTTTTTTACTACTAAACCTGTAGGTAAAGGCACTGGAATAGGTTTATCAATCAGCTATCAAATTATAGTTGAAAAACATGGCGGACAAATTAGCTGTATTTCTATTCCAGGGCAAGGGGCAGAGTTTGTGATTGAGATTCCTGTGAAGATTAAAAACTAACTTTTACATCTAATTAGCTTTACACGATCGCATAACTCAAATGACAGATAATTTAGACCTAAAATAATATTTTTTAGTCAAGATCTAATAAGTAATTTTGCACAATTTCCAAAATGTACTCTGCTGCATGACCATCACCAAAGGGATTAATTGCATTTGCCATTGCTTCATAAGCAGCTGAGTTACTGAGCAACTCACTAGTGAGGGCAAAAATTTTCTCACTCGTAGTTCCTACAAGTTTAGCTGTACCTGCTGCAACAGCCTCCGGTCTTTCTGTGGTGTCTCTCAGCACTAACACTGGTTTTCCAAGACTGGGTGCTTCTTCCTGCAATCCACCAGAGTCGGTGAGCAAAAGATGCGATCGCCCAATCGCTCCTACTAGTTCTCCATAATCTAGAGGTTCTGTCAAGAAAATTCGGGGATGATTTCCTAAAAGCGCTTGCAAAGGTTCACGCACTGTCGGGTTACGATGTAATGGTAAAAGCAATGCTGTATCTGGAAACTTATCTAAAATCTGTAAAAACCCCTGAGCGATCGCTTGTAGTGGTTCTCCCCAATTCTCTCGACGATGTACTGTTGCTAGCAGAACGCGATATGAGTCCCAGTTTAAACCTGGTATATTGCAGGCTGGTTGAGTTGCAGCCACATTCAACAGTGCATCAATCACCGTGTTACCTGTTAGGTGAATTTCACCCAAAACACCAGAACGTTGCAAGTTTTCCATAGCTAAAGAAGTTGGCGCAAAGTGCAACTGAGTGAGTTGAGAAATTAACCGCCGATTAGCTTCTTCTGGATAAGGATTAAAAATATTATCAGTTCTTAACCCTGCTTCTACATGACCTACAGGGATTTTTTGGTAAAAAGCTGCTAAAGTTGCGGCAAAAGCTGTGGTAGTATCTCCCTGCACCAGCACTAAATCTGGCTTTTTTTCCTGGAATAATGTTTCTAAACCTCGCAAGCTACGGCAGGTAATATCACTTAAGGATTGCTGAGCCTGCATAATCTCCAAGTCATGATCTGCCTTTATATTGAACAATTGCATGACTTGCTCAACCATTTCTCGATGCTGTCCAGTTAAAATTACTTTCAACTCAAAATCTGTAGATTTTTGGAAAACTTGAATCACCGGAGCTAGTTTGATTGCTTCTGGACGAGTACCCAAAATAATGCAAACTCGTTTTTGGTTAGTCATTAGCCATTAGTAATTAGTTATTTTAGTGATTAGTCAAGAGCCAATATAGCAGTTCTTGTTTGGATGCAACATGCGTTCAGATCACAACGTTCACCAATTCGTAATAGGTTACGCCCCGCTTCTCTAAAAAACGCTGTGTGTAACTTGCTTCACCGTAGAGGTACACTAACGTAATTTGTAATTAAAAAATTCAAATTTACAGCGCTTTTCAAATGATTAGACGACAAATCGTAGAGTGGGCATTGCTTACAAAAGTTTATCTAATATACATTTAAGATATTGGTGGCAATGCCCACCTTACAGAAAACTTTGAAAATCGGGCTTATGGCAATGGGTATTGGGGAGCCAGTTTCGCTTTGCTCAAAATCATACTTTAGGGATTTATGCAATAGGTCTAATCTTTACAAATTACAAATAAGCATGAAAAAACCCGGCTTAACCGGGCAGATGCACTGTTTATCGAATTTAGCAGTGATAACTACATTTTGATATCACAAGTTAAAGGACAAGCGGCATAAACAGTAGTCTGCATTTGGTCTGCCTCTCCATGAAGCCAGCTTAACCATTTGACTTCACTAGGATGAACACCCTTAATAGTTAGCACACCCGCAGCAAAGACAACTGCCATGACATTGAACATTATTAAACCACCTGCTACGAGCAAAACAGCACTAACAGGCATCACAGATTGTAGAACAATCGACAACAGACATCCGACCGTAGCCATCAACACAACTAAGGGGAAACCGACAACCAACAAGCATACTGCCAACGTGAAAGTCCAGATCAAAAAGCTTTTGACCTTTAATAAGGAGTAGGTCTTTCCTAGATTAGAGCTTTGAGCCGAAACCATGACTTTTCCTCCCAAAATACACAGCAAATGTAATTTCAGTAAAATCTCGCTTTTTACGAGCAAACTGAACTTCTTCAAGTGAAATTCAGTATATAAAAACCAATAGAGAAAATGAGCATTTATTTACTAAAGTTTACAGTTAATCTTTCGTAATTATGAATGTAAACTCAAGTTCACATATATTTAAACAGCTAGTTTTTAGCATCTGTCTTGAGGTATAGAAGCTAAAAGTCATTAGCTTTTAACGCTTATCGTCAGCACTTTATTTCCGCCCAACTTAACATTTCTTATAACTAAGAGTAGAACTTCTCATAATTCATAAATAGGCTAAAAAAATTATCTGCCGCTGACTATGCTGTTAATTGCTAGCAATTTTTGGTTTTTATCTGAAGCAAATTTCTCATCTAACAAGTTGAAGTGTTAACAATAAAAATCTAAGTATATAAAAGCACTTTTTGCTAAAGTATAATAACTGAGGCTTTTTAAGGTCTTATGTATGTTAAACAAGGTTATACGAGTGAAATATTTTTTATAAGACTACTAGATAGTGGCAGTTAAAGAAAAAAAGATACTAGTGGAGGAGAATGAAATAGACTGACCGTGGCTCTAGAATTCCGATTACTTTTTACCGTCCATAGAGCGTCCACACAAGCATTCTCCAGAAGTCCTCAACAAAAATGACTTCTTTGTAACTCAACTTTACTATCAGCCAAATTTTAAGATATATGACAGAATCACAGCATCCCTTAAATTCCAATGCTGCTAGCCGTAATTTGCCGCCAGTACCGCCGCCACCACCAACGTTTAGTACACAGCGCCAGTTTACACAAACATTGGATATGTCAATTGATAGGAGTACCAACACTCCTGTTATTAACTCTGCACCACCGCCACCGCCAGCTTCCACACCTGTTGGAGCTCATCGTCCGGGTAGTCCACCACCAATGCCTACATCTCGTTCCAAAAACAGCAGTACGGGACTTACTTTGGCGCAGTTAATCAGAGAAGCTTACGATCAAGGATATTCTGACCTTCACTTGGGTGTAGGTGAAGTACCCCGCTTTCGCAACCGAGGAGAAATTCAACCAACGGATTATCCAGAAACGGATAAAGAGACTTTGATGAATTGGTTGCGAGAGGTAATGACCGAAGCGGAAATTCAGCGCTTTGAAGAACATCTAGAATTTGACGGAGCGACTCAGTATGATTTTGCTCGCGTGCGGATTAATGTTTTTGGCTCTCTCAAAGGGCCAGCAATGGTGTTACGGTTGATTCCGCTAAAAATCTTGACTATGGAACAGTTGAGATTACCTACAGTTTTTCGGGATATTTGCCATAACCATAAAGGTTTAATTTTGGTGACTGGGCCTACTGGTTCTGGTAAGTCTACGACAATGGCAGCGATGATTGACTACATCAATAAAGAGATGGCTAAGCATATCATCACCATTGAAGATCCAATAGAATTTGTCCACCAAAGCCGCAAGTCCTTAGTCAAACAGCGGGAGGTGGGAATGCACACCCGGAAATTTGACAACGCTTTGAAAGCGGCTTTGCGGGAAGATCCAGATTTGATTCTGGTAGGGGAAATGCGTGATAAAGAAACGGTCAATACTGCCCTCAAAGCTGCTCAAACTGGTCACTTGGTAATGGGAACCCTACACACGAATAGCGCTGTAAAAACCATTGAACGGATTCTGAATCTTTACTCTGGTGAGGAACAGGATGCAATGCGGGTAGCAATTTCTGAGTCTTTAGTAGCAGTTATTGCTCAGGGTTTGTGCCGTACAACTGATGGCAAGCGGGCTGCTTTCCACGATGTCCTCATTAACACTGAGGCAATCAAAGAATGGATCAAAGACGGTAAGTATGATGAAATTACCGAGCTAATGAAGCAAGCCAGTTTTGACGGCATGGTTACGATGAATCAGTCGTTACTCAATCTCTATCAAGATGGGCGCATCACTGAAGAAACTGCTTTGGAAATGTCACCAACTCCTAACGAAATGGCGCAATTTCTCCGAGGTCGAGTTTAACGGATTGGGGACTGGGGATTGAGGACAAGGGGCAATGAGTTTATTGACCAAGGCGGTTGGGGGATAAAGAGAATAACCCATGCCCCATGACGCCACTTGCTTCACTTGGGGAACCCCAGACGCTCGCGGACTTGCTCTAAGCGTACCCCTGCGCTTAAACAAGCTACGCGCAGCGTCTCGAAGAGAAGCCATGCCGTTGGCGGAGCCGACGCACCAGAAGGGAGAAGACCGCAGTGGCTTCCCCATACCCAATGCCCCAATCGTAAATATTTTTATGTTCCTGGTTGCCGTTATAGCTAAGGTAAAAGGTAAAAGACAGATTTTTTACTTTTTACTTTTAGTTCCCTAGCCTCCGTGAATAACTTGACAACAAACAAATTATCTAAACCCCAGTTGTTCAAAGGCATTGCTCTATTTACTCCTGGAGGAGATTTGATTTACTGTATCGACCCTAGCAAGCAAGGTCGATGGCATTTGCATTTGTGTAATGCTTTGCAAGAAATCTTAGACTTACCAGAGCCACCACATTTTTTAGTGCCTTGCTATACAGCAACTATTGACCACTGGTTAGATCCGCGTAGCCAACGAGTGCGAACTTTTGCTGAAGCTTATCCGGCAGTAATCAGACATCAGTCCGTGCTTAACGCTATTTTTGGCACAAAAGAGCTAGTATGGCAAGCCGCTCCCTGGCAAGATGGGTTGTGCGATCGCATGGTGTTAACAACTTATCGTTCCTCATTCCCGCAACTTTGGGAAGACCATGATTTAATTGTGCGCTTAGACCTTTCCGAACCAGTACCAAAATACCATCAACCGGTAATAACCGCCCAAAAGGAGCAAGTAACAACACAAGGCTATGTCCTGCGCTTGTTTGTTGCAGGGCATAGTGGAACTACCGAACGCATCCTTCAAAATCTGCACGAACTGTTGGAGCGATCGCTTGGACACCCTTATACTTTGAAAGTCATTGATGTTTTAACTAATCCAGAACAAGCAGAAATCAATCAAGTTTCTGCAACTCCTACCCTTGTCAAAGTTTGGCCTCACCCGATTCGGCGAATTGTTGGCGATTTAGATCATGTGGAGAAAATTTTACACATGTTAGCTACTAAAGAAAAACTTTAAATTTTATTAAGACTATTAATTTGTCAGATGCGACAATTAACTCGGTCATGCTTCGGTTGTGAGGAGTGCGTAGTTTAACGCCGTAGGCATTGCTCCAAAGTTAGCTAAGCTGATTGATGATATGCTTTGCAATCAGACTAGTTTTTTGCTGAGTGCGCGGATGGGTAGGTGTTAGGGAAGTGGCGACAAGAAAATGGCTGAATTCCCTTGTGTGTAAGAAATTGATTGCGATCGCATCTTGAAAATCTTGAAACTATCCGCGCACCTTATCTAGACTAGCTTTTAGGCATTTGCATTTAGCACAACTACCATACCTTATGTTATGATTTCTACATTCGCGCAACAGAACCTTGAAAACCAAATACGGCAAGGGTTTCAGAATCCTGCCATTTCAATTACAAAAAATCCCTATTAGGGATTGAAACGGGTAAAAATCGTACTACAAATTCGCTTTTTCTTATTTCAATTACAAAAAATCCCTATTAGGGATTGAAACTTATTGGATTCCTTAACTCGATTAATTTATCTATTATTTCAATTACAAAAAATCCCTATTAGGGATTGAAACTACTATGTACCCAGTACCACCGCTTCCCCTACCTATTTCAATTACAAAAAATCCCTATTAGGGATTGAAACCCAGTGCCTTGCCCTAGCAAAATACGCACACTAGATTTCAATTACAAAAAATCCCTATTAGGGATTGAAACTTCAATATCTCTAGCTTTGAGATACTTATCTGGGAATTTCAATTACAAAAAATCCCTATTAGGGATTGAAACTCACAATTTATGAAGATTGTATTGTTGTAAAAATTATTTCAATTACAAAAAATCCCTATTAGGGATTGAAACTCAAAGGTATAAAACTTAAGCCTCTTGATACTATATTTCAATTACAAAAAATCCCTATTAGGGATTGAAACCCTTTATCTCCATCTGTGTGGGCACATTATAGAATTTCAATTACAAAAAATCCCTATTAGGGATTGAAACGTATGGCTGAAAGTCGTTTATTGGCAGGCTAATATTTCAATTACAAAAAATCCCTATTAGGGATTGAAACTACTAAGCTGTACTCAGGCAAGATTAAAGACAGGTACATTTCAATTACAAAAAATCCCTATTAGGGATTGAAACTAAAGAAAGTCACGTACCAGAATAAACAAATAGCATTTCAATTACAAAAAATCCCTATTAGGGATTGAAACGAATTCAACATTTCCACCCCCACTGGATACCTGGAAGGAAATTTCAATTACAAAAAATCCCTATTAGGGATTGAAACATATTATAAATATAGAAACAGAGGAGAAAGTAAAATTTCAATTACAAAAAATCCCTATTAGGGATTGAAACTATACCATCCGAACCATAAGCCGCGTTACCGGGAATTTCAATTACAAAAAATCCCTATTAGGGATTGAAACTTTTTGTTAAATAGCGTCTATAGTTAAGAAAGAAAATTTCAATTACAAAAAATCCCTATTAGGGATTGAAACTGCTACTGTACATGACGAGCTGCTTGGTTATGTGCTTAATTTCAATTACAAAAAATCCCTATTAGGGATTGAAACATTTACGGAGCCGGAATCTCCGGTATCTGAATAATTTCAATTACAAAAAATCCCTATTAGGGATTGAAACCCATTGAATAAGAGTAGCAAGCTAGTTGTGTAGCATAGATTTCAATTACAAAAAATCCCTATTAGGGATTGAAACGGGTACGAGACTTGTAGACGAGGAGGCATTAATGATTTCAATTACAAAAAATCCCTATTAGGGATTGAAACTACCATCTTCCTTTTTAAAGTACTTCATTGCTAAATTTCAATTACAAAAAATCCCTATTAGGGATTGAAACCATTTTTTCTTACTATGTGGTCTATCTCCAATAATTTCAATTACAAAAAATCCCTATTAGGGATTGAAACGCGACCAATTGCCTAGTATCCCGGTCTTGATTCTATTATTTCAATTACAAAAAATCCCTATTAGGGATTGAAACTCAGTAACTAACTTGACTGATACATTAACTGGTTTATTTCAATTACAAAAAATCCCTATTAGGGATTGAAACTAGGTAACAATGGTGATTTATATATTGACATTACCATTTCAATTACAAAAAATCCCTATTAGGGATTGAAACATGTTTACAATTAGCCCAGACCGTGCGTATGTTGAATTTCAATTACAAAAAATCCCTATTAGGGATTGAAACTGGAAAGTTGTTGATTACGCTGTGTGTACTGATTTAGATTTCAATTACAAAAAATCCCTATTAGGGATTGAAACAAATACCATCTAAGCTTTCCAGCTTTTAAGCTTATGGTATTAGATTTCAATTACAAAAAATCCCTATTAGGGATTGAAACATTTTAATAAAGCGCTGAACACTGCTAATTTAGCATTTCAATTACAAAAAATCCCTATTAGGGATTGAAACTTTCTGCTGCTTGCTCCATCTTTACTCAAACAAACTTCAATGCTCATTTCAATTACAAAAAATCCCTATTAGGGATTGAAACTTTCTGCTGCAAGCTTAGACGTACTTATCCCTTCGATTTCAATTACAAAAAATCCCTATTAGGGATTGAAACAACACCCTCCTCAATAATTTCGGAACGAATGCTAAGATTTCAATTACAAAAAATCCCTATTAGGGATTGAAACACTCACCTCAAATGGCGTTTGAGATTTTTAACACATTTCAATTACAAAAAATCCCTATTAGGGATTGAAACTAAAATCGTGTCCTATATCACTTAATACCCCACATTTCAATTACAAAAAATCCCTATTAGGGATTGAAACTTGTTTACCTTAACATCAATCGCATTATCATCTGTTATTTCAATTACAAAAAATCCCTATTAGGGATTGAAACAGACTCGTAGCGCATAGCTAAGCTGACATTCTGCCATTTCAATTACAAAAAATCCCTATTAGGGATTGAAACAATAAACGCGATTCTTGTAGCAGGAATACATAAAGATTTCAATTACAAAAAATCCCTATTAGGGATTGAAACGTGTTAATGAAGATGCGTGAACTCCACCCAGAGAATTTATTTCAATTACAAAAAATCCCTATTAGGGATTGAAACAAAAATGGTTGCTCACGCACAAGGTCGAAGTGTGAGCATTTCAATTACAAAAAATCCCTATTAGGGATTGAAACACATATCCAGAGAAGTAGGCAAAATCATATTGGGATTTCAATTACAAAAAATCCCTATTAGGGATTGAAACAGCATCAAAAGCAATAGTTTCCAAAGCCACTTTAATTTCAATTACAAAAAATCCCTATTAGGGATTGAAACGTAGTTTTGTATCATGTTGTGGGAACACGCAAATTTCAATTACAAAAAATCCCTATTAGGGATTGAAACTAAGAAAATCTTGCGATTGTCGCTCATCGCCGCTTGATTTCAATTACAAAAAATCCCTATTAGGGATTGAAACTTGTAGAATTACTAACTCAAGTTGATACTAAGATATTTCAATTACAAAAAATCCCTATTAGGGATTGAAACTTCCTTTTTCTAATGATTTAAGAATTAAATAATCGATTTCAATTACAAAAAATCCCTATTAGGGATTGAAACAGACCTACAATCAGGAATTCTCAACAGATGTGGGATTTCAATTACAAAAAATCCCTATTAGGGATTGAAACCTTAAGCGAACTACAGCACCTACACGATTGGGAGTGGCTGCACATTTCAATTACAAAAAATCCCTATTAGGGATTGAAACACAACACAGTGCCCAGCAACAACAAGCAGCCGCACAGAAGAATTTCAATTACAAAAAATCCCTATTAGAGATTGAAACAAGAAATAAATTAAGAGAAGAATTAGGTGGTAGTTTATTTCAATTACAAAAAATCCCTATTAGGGATTGAAACGGTATTTTTCCTTTATCAAACAAGCCTGTTGTTTCAAGATTTCAATTACAAAAAATCCCTATTAGGGATTGAAACATTCAACCTAGCCCACTTGGTGTACTCACTGCTGGATTTCAATTACAAAAAATCCCTATTAGGGATTGAAACTTTTGCTCTCTTGCCAAACTGTGCTATCAAATCTCATTTCAATTACAAAAAATCCCTATTAGGGATTGAAACGTGTAGATAGCCCTTGCCCAAAAAAAGCAACACGCTCAACAAATTTCAATTACACAAAATCCCTATTAGGGATTGAAACAAGGATTGAAGCTGTATGAGTCAGTGGCACAAACCCGGGTTATTTCAATTACACAAAATCCCTATTAGGGATTGAAACATTATAAAATTTTGTGATGATGTTGGAGTAAATATATTTCAATTACACAAAATCCCTATTAGGGATTGAAACTCTGTAAAGTGTTTCTAAGGATTTTGTTGATAGCATTTCAATTACACAAAATCCCTATTAGGGATTGAAACGAATTGACCATTGCTGAAATTGGCGCAAAGATCAATGAATTTCAATTACACAAAATCCCTATTAGGGATTGAAACAATACCTTTTATTGGCGTACTCCCCTTGCGGAATTTCAATTACACAAAATCCCTATTAGGGATTGAAACTAAGAGATGGCAGATTTCAATTTGGCAGCGATCGAATTTCAATTACACAAAATCCCTATTAGGGATTGAAACTAAGAGGAACAACACGCCTCTTAATACCCCCATCAATTTCAATTACACAAAATCCCTATTAGGGATTGAAACCTTGTGGCTGTGATGTGACAAAATAAACCAAACGAGATTTCAATTACACAAAATCCCTATTAGGGATTGAAACAAGAAGAGAAAGCCCAGAGCTATGAACTATAAGAGTATTTCAATTACACAAAATCCCTATTAGGGATTGAAACGCTACTTTGTGGCGCGTGGATGCCAATTCTACCGATTTCAATTACACAAAATCCCTATTAGGGATTGAAACTAGAAGCGCAATAATTCCAATTACCCAAAATCTCTATTCAGAAAGTTGAGGCACAGGTTTCTATTATGAATCGGGGGTTGTTGATTCTCGAACCTGACCCTCAATCATCT
Organism: Nostoc sp. MG11; assembly: GCF_014904695.1. GTDB lineage: Bacteria > Cyanobacteriota > Cyanobacteriia > Cyanobacteriales > Nostocaceae > Komarekiella. The sequence continues at coordinate 573,317 of NZ_JACXXN010000001.1, forward strand.
GAAGCGATCAAAGTTATGGTTTACAACCGTTGTAGTAGACTTAAACCATGGGTATCAGTGCCACATGTATTGAAAAGAGAGTATTCATCAGCTAACTTTTGCATTTGTTGTGATTCCAAAGCGCTAGGTTGCCAAGGGTTAGGATTATTGTAGGCGTAGAAAGTTTCAACACCATCGATACCTTTTTGGGCAGCAGCAGGAATTAAGTCAAAATGCGATCGCTTGTACCGAGCTGGATGAGCAAGTACTGCTAATCCTCCAGCTTGATGAACAGCCGCAATCACGTTACTTGCCTGATATTCTTTGCCTGTAGTAGCTTTTCTTTGCAGATAAGGTTTTATACTATGGTGTTCTGGCTCGAAAGCATAAGCCAAAATGTGAACTTCTATGTCCAAAAGGTTGGCATTGATTTCCACGCCACTCCACAGGTGAGGAGTGCTTTCGCCAGGATTATTCCACTTCCAGTCTTCCAACCAAGCTTGTGCCAGTTGATAGCCAGCAATACTATGATGGTCAGTGATCGCAAACCCTTTTAGACCAATAGCGATCGCCTGCTCCATCAATCCACTCGGCTGCAATCTTCCATCCGAGTAGACCGTGTGCATGTGAAAGTTAAATAACCTCGGACAACTTTGTGCATCAATGCTCTGGAATACTTGCTTCAAAAGTTCTGTGGAAGCAGTAGTCCGGGCAAAATTTACAGCCATAACCCCCTCTGAAGAAAAATACGTAATTTTTAAGACACCAACATCCACACTTACCAGATGAGAGATAACCAGCACTTTAAATTAGTGTTGGCAGTTAATTTCTCAGGCTCATGAGCAAAATTTTTCAATATGTTAAGACTACGTTAGCAAATCTAAACGCAGACGGTCATGAGCATTTTCGATTGCTCTTATAAGGCTTAGTAAAAAATATCGTTCAAGCTACTTATAATTTTTGCTATTACATTTGCTGAATAATTGAGTAAAATTCAGGCTTGTAGAGTTATTATCTCTACTAAGCCTCAAGCAAAGCTCTACTTTAATGTGTAAAGATTATCTTTTACACGGGTAATCCTACCAATTCTGCCGAACCAGTAATGACTTCACCAATTACATAAGTAGGAATATCCTGTGATTGAAAGTGGGTAATTGTCTGCTCTACCTGATGGGGTGGCACCAGCAATACAAATCCAATTCCCATATTGAATGTATTGTACATGGCATCGAGACTGACCGCTCCAACCTCAGCTAGCCATGCAAATGCAGAGGGGATAGTCCAACTACTAGGATCAATTTTAATCGCCTGATCCTTCCCCAAACATCTGGGCAAATTTTCTGGCAATCCACCACCTGTGATGTGAGCCATACCGTGAATGTCTAACCCTGATTGTAGAGCTGCTAAAACAGGTTTGACGTAAATACGGGTGGGTTTGATGAAAGTTTCGCCGATAGTTTCACCACCTAAAGATTCTGGGCGGTCACTCCAAGAAAACCCGCGATCGCTAACAATCTTTCGTACTAAACTTAAACCATTACTGTGTACACCTGTACTAGCAAGAGCGATCGCTACATCCCCTACTTGTACTTGGGAACCATCCAGCATCCGGCTTTTTTCCACAATTCCTACACAAAAACCAGCCAAGTCATATTCACCTACTTGGTAGAAACCAGGCATTTCTGCCGTTTCTCCTCCCAGCAAGGCACAACCCGCCTGCTGACACCCAGAGGCTATACCCGCCACCACCTGAGTTAACTGCTCTTTGTCTAGCTTACCTGTTGCCACATAATCCAAAAAAAACAGCGGTTCTGCGCCCGATGTCAGTACATCGTTTACGCACATCGCCACCAAATCAATACCAACGGTATCGTGACGGTTAAGGATGTGAGCGATTTTGAGCTTTGTACCCACACCATCCGTACCAGAAACCAACACTGGTTCCTTAAAACCCCCTGGTAGTTGAAAGCAGCCACCAAAACCACCCAGTCCACCAATTACTTCTGGTCTAAAAGTGCTGTGAACCAAATTGCGAATTTGGTCTACGAAGCCTCGACCAGCTTCAACATCAACGCCTGCATCCCGATAATCCATAAAAGTTAGTCAATGGTCAATGGTCAATAGTCAATAGTCAAGGGTCTAGGGTCTAGAGTCTAGGGTTAAAATTGGATAATAGACTGCTGACTCTTGACTTACTAAAATACTTCATCTTCAATACCTCGCCACCATTCACCCAAATTCATCAAGTCTTGGTAAATATCTTCTAATTCTTCGGCATAGATATCTTCTGATAAGGAGGCTCGACGCTCTTGCAGTTTCTTAAGGCGTAGTTGCACTAATAGCCAAGGCTTGGAGATACTATTTGTTGCTTCGATGTATTGCGCTAGTTCTTCGCTATCCATATATTTTATTTTTTGCTTTTAATGCTCAGCTAATCAAAAACAGCCACGATACTAGTCGTGACTGCTGGCAACATTGATAAATTAACTAATTGTTTACGCTTTATTAAGCTTAGTAAAAGCCACTGTTACAACCAGTTTACAACTGGTTGCCAATTAAGCTTTGGCTAAATTTTCAGCAGCGAAGTCCCAGTTTACCAACTGATCTAAGAAATTCTTGATAAACGCTGGACGAGCATTTCTGTAGTCAATGTAGTAAGCATGTTCCCAAACGTCTAATGTTAGGAGTGCCTTTTTGCCATGAGCTAGGGGATTTTCGGCGTTCGGTGTCTTAATCACTTTCAGAGTACCGCCATCATCAATCAACCAAGCCCATCCACTACCAAACTGAGTTGCAGCAGCGTTAGAGAACTCTTCCTTGAATTTATCGAAGCTACCAAAGTCTTTATTAATCTTGGCTGCGAGATCACCTGTGGGTGCGCCACCACCGGAAGGCTTCAAGGAGTTCCAAAAGAAGGTGTGGTTCCAAACTTGAGCCGCGTTGTTGAAGATTCCCGCTTTAGAGGAGTCTTTGAAGGAAGTTTGAATTACTTCTTCTAGAGACTTATCAGCAAGTTCCGTACCTTCAGTTAACTTGTTCAGGTTGTCTACATAAGCTTTATGATGCTTGCCATAGTGATACTCGAAAGTCTCACCTTTCATGCCATACGGCTCTAAAGCATTAAAGTCGAAGGGTAGGGGGGGCTGTTTAAATGCCATTTTGTGAAATCCTCTCTTTACTGTTTTCCAGTTTAAAGCTATTACAAAAGCTTAGGAAATTGCAGGTTTAGTGTTCGGAAGTTTCATATCCTTAAAATGCAAGGATATAAAACTTAACATCGTCATTCTACTACCAAAGTGAAGATTAAAACAAAGTACTTTGGCAATAAGTCAAATCCCTTGGGATTGATGATTATAAATAAAAACAACTAATACTTTAGAGATTGAGTCCAATAATCAATTAGCATTTAACGATTCAGAGTATATCGTCCTCAAACTCATAAACTAAATTACATGGCTCTTTTTAATCATCCTTTAACAAGGGGGGATTATGGTGGTAGTCCATGCTGGTAGATTTTAGCTTGTATGGCAGATGCGGACACATGGGAAGCTAAATCAATCTACTAAGTACATGTTTTCACACTTGTAAACAACTGGCATTCGGACAACCACACGATTTATCAATGCGGATTTGTACTTTGATTTACACCAATTTATCTAGCTGATTATATAGCTTTAGGACTTCCATCTTTAGTGGTATTTAAATGGAATGTTTAAATAGGTCTTTAGTCAGATGTATTAAGACTTAAATTATTCTATTTTTATTAAAATGCGGCATTTAAAAACAAACAGAAAATAGCTAATTGCAAAAATAGCGCATACTGTCCTTGAATGCTCTATTTTATAGATGGTGAGTGATTTGCTCACTCACCACCCTGTTTTCCTGAAAAGTTAATAGCAAATCGCAGTTATTACCACTAAGATAAGCGTTCGTGGTAGTAGTTAATAATTTGTGCGGTGACTTCGGACACGTTCAAACCATCGGTTTTGAGTTCAATGGCATCGGCTGCTTTTTGCAAGGGTGAAACTTTGCGAGTACTATCTTTCCAGTCACGTTCAGCGATGTCCTGCTCTAGCTGTTCTAAACTGACATTGGGTTGACCTTGTTTATTAAAGTCTTGCTTGCGGCGGCGTGCGCGTTCACTAACAGAAGCGGTTAAGAAGATTTTCAGTTCGGCATCGGGGAACACGTGAGTACCTATGTCTCGTCCTTCGGCAACCAAACCACCTTTTTTACCCCAGTTATGTTGTTGTGTAACGAGTGCTTGACGTACAGCATTTTGTGCTGATACTGCGGATACATTGGATGTCACCTCAATACTGCGAATTGCTTGCGTAACATCAATATTATTAATCCAAACCCGCACCGGAGATTGTAAATCCTCGCTCGGAATCAGTTGAATTTCACATTGATTGGCTAATTCAGCGATCGCACACTCATCATCAATGGCAATACCCTTTTGTAACACCAGCCAGGTGATAGCGCGGTACATTGCTCCTGAATCTAGGTACACTAGACCTAGCTCCGTTGCCACTTGACGAGCCACCGTAGATTTTCCCGCACCAGCTGGGCCATCAATAGCGATGATGGGCTGGCGATCGCACAAGATGGTATTGTCAATCAAACGTGTAGAACCAAGACGAGCTGCGATCGCCAGCATTCCTTCCTCCTCAATTTTTTCTAAAGTCATCAACGTAGTCGGTTCAACCAATTCAATATATTCCACGAAGACCTTGCTGACCATTGCTACTTCTTGCTGTACCATTGCTATCAACTTGCTGCTATTGCGATCGCCTGCCTTGAATGCCGCTTCAGCTCGTTGCAAACCGCGATATAACACCGCCGCCTGCTCTTTTTCTGTTGCAGTCAAATATTGATTGCGAGAGCTTAAGGCCAGACCCGACGCTTCTCGCACCGTTGGACAACCAACAATCTCTACTGGCAAATTTAAATCAGCCACAAGCCGTTTAATAATTGCCAATTGCTGACCATCCTTTTGACCAAAATAGACTCGGTCAGGCTGTACCAAGTTGAAAAGTTTGGTCACAATCGTAGCGACACCCTGAAAGTGACCTAGCCGAGAACGACCACACAAGCTTGTTATCATAGCAGATGGGGGGATAACTTGTGTAACCTCTGATTCTTGTATACTCTTCTGGGGAACTACCATTTCTTCCGGAGTAGGTGCAAAAATTGCATTTACCCCAGCTTGTTCACAAAGTTGTCGATCTTGCTCTAAAGTGCGGGGATAGCGTTGATAGTCCTCGTTGGGAGCGAATTGCAGGGGATTGACAAAAATACTGACAATCACCGTAGAATTTTCTTGCCGCGCCCGTTGAATCAAGCTTAAATGACCTTGATGCAAATTTCCCATCGTCGGCACCAGACCAACTGCCGTCTGTTGGCGGCTACTCACCTCATCTAGCACCAGATCGTCTGGCACAGTCAGCTTGTTTTCTAAGCAGTGTTTAGTTAAATAGCAGCGTAAAGCTGCGACTGTTGTCAGCAGGCGCACAAAATACCCCTAGTTCTTCTTGAGCCTCTTCCCAGTTAGTTTATATCTGAAATGGGGGAAAGAGATGTTTGAACTAGGGGAATTAAGTGATTGGGGATTGGGGATTAGTAAACAGACAAGGTAGAGAGGGGAGTAAGGGAGGTAGGGGAAGAAAGACTAACTAATGCCCCAGTACCCAGTCCCCAGTCCCTAGTCCCGAATAATTATCTTCCCAAGACTTCAATTTGCACTGGTGCTACACCACTGCCCATCATTCCCAAAATCCGAGCTGCACCAGTAGATACGTCAATGATGCGCCCTCGAATGTATGGGCCTCGGTCATTAATCCGCAACACTACAGAACGACCATTGCGGGTGTTGGTAACACGGACTTTTGTGCCAAAAGGTAAGCTACGATGGGCAGCAGTCATTCCTTCTGGATTGAATCTCTGACCACTAGCAGTTTTATTACCAGAACCATCGTAGCCGTAAAAGGAAGCCATGCCCCGGAAGTTCATTCGCACTCTTCCAACGGCAATCTCTTGTGGGAATTTTGGTATTGATGGTAGGCGTACTGGTAAGTTAGCAACTGCACTTAAGGGAGATGCATTGCCTAGGAGTCTCCGCATCCGGTTTGTGGCTTGCAATGCATCTTGTGCTAGATCCTTGGTGGTGGTGGTATTTGCGAGTCGCGTATCTTCGTTGATTTCCACCAATTTTTCGCTGTTGATTTTGATCGTGTAGCGATCGCCAGCCTGCTGTTGAACAGAGGTATTCTTGTTCTGAGCTTGATTAGTGGTCGATTTGTCCCCTGTCCAACTTACAGTAATTTTACTCGCGTCTACATTGTCCCTGGCCAGATCGTTAATTTTAGCTGCTAGTACACCTGCTCTCTGAACCGGGTCATTGTCAACACTCGCAATATTCCCAATATTCATCGCCTGTGATGAGTTGCTAGCAATAAGGGCGTACGATTGTACGCCCCCAGTATTTCCAACTTCACCAACTTTTTTAGTTTCACTACTTGTATCTGGTGCAGAACCTAAAAAGGTTAGAACGGGAATATTTTTGATAAAAAGGGTTGCCGCCTTACGTTCTCCAATGTTGTGAGGATGAATTTCTGTAATCACAGCATCCGAGGTAGGTTTCCCTGCTGATGATTGGTACTCTCCCACTTTGACCACATCAGTGGCAGGTAATTTCTGAGAAGCTTGCGTAGTTACCTTGGTGGTTTCAGTGCAACCGACTGAGGGTATTCCCAAAACAGCCAGAGACAGGGCGACAATAGTCCACAAATATCTTTGATTCATGCGTCCGTTTTTTAAAGCGACTGTAGAGCTGAAGTTTTATAATTCGTGAGATTTTTCACCAGTGAGAGTGATTTTTTCCCTTAAAACTCGAACTCGTTCCGTTTTCACTTTTTGTTTATAACTGCAACAGACTAACACGAACCTTTTGGCTTGGGGATCAGGGTTTTAGCGTAAGTATTGGTAACTTTACCAAAATTAAATTGCGATCGCAAGGGTCAAACCTTTCCCAAGTGCGGATTTTAGCTATGTAACGTTTTTTTCGACAAGTCGAAAAAATCTTTTCAAAACTTAATATTTGTTGTACATAAAACTCATGTGGCCTTGTCCACAAATATCTACAAGGCTCTCCACTACGTATGTATTCTAAATAACATGGAATTTTTACTATTCACCTTATAAAGTTAATCTGATTTTTTTGAAAAGACATCGGAATAAATACCCAAAATTATTTATTTCATGAAATCTTCACATTAACCTATAAATAAGGCATTACAAGATTTACATATAAGGTAATTAGAAAAATTAGCTGGAGTTTACTCTCTTTTTTTAAGTTTTATCTAGCCACGTTAACCATAGGTTGCATCCTCAGTGTTCGTAGCAAACTTAGCAATATATATAACTTCGCCTTTAAGTATTGCTGAGTATAAAAAATAGTCAACACTTATTTTCACCATCAGAGTAAAAACATGAGAAAAAATTAGAAAAGTTTCATGGACGCTTGTGGATTGATTTTATGGCGTATCAAAAAATACAAGCATTGTTATTCGCTCGCAGTAGTGGGTTAAAGTATGATTTATTTAGAGCAAGCTGTTAGCTTCATGGCACAAGGAGATTTAGAAATAGTTTTACTAGATATTCTTAAAGAGTTGCATTCCAAATACAAATCATTGCAAGAGGGTGTAGTAGCAAACTACATTCCTGAACTAGCAAAAGTAAACCCTGAATTATTTAGCATCTGTATTGTTACCGTAGATGGTCAGGTTTACGAAATCGGGGATTACGAACAGCTCTTTACCATTCAGTCAATTTCCAAGGTGTTTGCGTATGGACTTGCCTTAGAAGATCATGGACAGGTTGAGGTTTTGAAGAGAGTTGGCGTAGAACCAACGGGAGAAGCATTCAACGCGATTATTCTTGATGAGCAATCGAAGCGACCTTATAATCCAATGGTAAACGCAGGAGCGATCGCTACTACCAGCTTAATCAAGGGGTCTGGTGCAACAGAACGCCTCAACCGGATGCTGGATATGTTTCAGCGATACATTGGCCGCGATGTATTCGTTGATATCTCAGTTTTTACCTCAGAACGCAGTACAGGACATCGCAACCGAGCAATGGCCCACCTGATGCTCAACTTTGGCATGATTGACCGAAATATTGAAGAAGCGCTGGATTTATATTTCCAACAGTGTGCTGTGATGGTAAATTGCCACGACTTAGCTGTAATGGCGGCTACCCTTGCTAACAGAGGTATTAACCCCATCACCAAAAAACAGGCAGTAGATAAACGTTACATCAAAGATATTCTCAGTGTTATGTACACCTGTGGGATGTACAACTTTGCTGGTGAGTGGGCTTACAAAATTGGTATTCCAGCAAAAAGTGGTATTTGTGGTGGGATTATAGCTGTTGTACCCCATAAAATGGGGATTGGGGTGTTTTCACCGCCGCTAGATGCGCGTGGTAACAGTGTGCGGGGAGTAAAAGTATGTGAAGAACTTTCCCAACAATTAGGTTTACATCTATTTGAATGTTCAGGTCAAGACTGGAAATAGAGATAAAAACTGTTTTAACTGACAACTTGCCCCATTCTTGATATCCCTTAGCTGAGCGTCTAAATATTATGATTCAATATTCACTATTAACAATTATTTGTATAAACAAGATTCCCGACTTCTTGAAGAAGTCGGGAATCTGAACCGAAATAAAAGGCTGGGATGATACAACCCCAAGAACAAAATAGTATCACTTACTCACGCGTCATACACCTGAGTCATACAATTGACAAGGATATTCCTCAATGGCCTGGCGACCCCCCAGTAGAATTTGCCACTGTTGCAAAACTCCAAAAGGATGGCTATTACCTGCGGCGTTTCTCCTTGGGAGAACATAGCGCCACTCATATAAATGCCCCTAACAGTTTTCACAGCTTAGGTGTAGGAATTGACCAATATCCAGCCCAATCATTGGTTATACCTGCGGTAGTTATAGATATCCGCCAAGCTGCGATAGTTAATCCTGATTATGCCCTGACTATTGCCGATGTCCTAGTTTGGGAGGAGCAATATGGTGAAATTCCTGCTGGTAATGCAGTACTACTTTATACAGGTTGGCAAGAAAAGTGGTTTGATAAAAATGCCTTCTTCAGCCAAGATGCTGAAGGAATTATGCATTTTCCAGGGTTTAGTAGCGATGCAACTCGGTTTTTGCTTAACGAACGGCAAATTTCTGGAGTTGGAATTGATACTCATGGTGTAGACCCCGGAAAGGATAATAGTTTTATTACTAATCGCTTGGTGTTAGAACAACCGCGCATTGTGTTGGAAAATCTCACCAATTTAGATCAACTACCACCTAAAGGTACTACCTTAGTAATCGGGGTTCTGAGGTTACAAAATGGTTCGGGTTCTCCTGCGGGAGTATTAGCCTTAGTGCCTTGATTTATATATGGCAGCTATCATTTAGGTAAGATACAACGCAACCTACTGTGACAGTATATGGTCTACTTAATACCTATCAGGTTGTTGCCTTATGGGGCGGTAGTAGTGATGCACTAATCTCTATTAGGGATTGAAATATGATAACTCCATTATCTTGCCGCAATTACATTGACGGTCATTGGTTGAATGCTGTAGGGGAAGCAACTCTAGAAAGTCGCAACCCTGCTGACAAGACTGAAGTCGTTGCCACATTTCCCCGTTCTCAAGCCAATGATATAGATACAGCAGTAGCCGCAGCTCGCAAAGCATACCACAGTTGGCGAAAAGTCCCCGCTCCAGCGAGAGCAGAATATATTTTTCGTGTCGGAGAAATATTACTCCAGCATAAAGAAGAATTAGCCGAGTTGATTAGTCGAGAAATGGGTAAACCCCTGACAGAAGCAAGGGGAGATGTGCAAGAAGGTGTTGACTGCGCCTTTTACAGTGCTGGCGAAGGGCGGCGACTATTTGGGCAAACTACACCTTCGGAAATGCCCAACAAATTTGCGATGACTGTGCGGATGCCTATAGGAGTCTGTGCCTTAATTACACCTTGGAATTTTCCAGTAGCAATTCCTTGCTGGAAAGCTATGCCAGCTTTGGTGTGTGGCAATACAGTTATCCTCAAACCGGCTGAAGATACCCCCGCCTGTGCAACTAAATTGATTGAAATTTTTGCCCAAGCTGGTTTACCACCTGGAGTGATTAACTTGGTGCATGGGGTGGGTGAAGAAGCAGGGAAAGCTTTAGTTGAGCATCCCGATGTCAATTTGGTATCGTTTACAGGTTCTTCGGAAACTGGTGCTTTTGTTGGCGCAACTTGCGGACGCACTCACAAGCATGTCTGCTTGGAAATGGGTGGTAAAAATGCCCAAGTGGTGATGGAAGATGCAGACTTAGAACTAGCGTTAGATGGTGCTGTTTGGGGAGCTTTTGGTACAACCGGTCAGCGGTGTACAGCTACTAGTCGTTTGATTTTACATCAGGATATCAAAGAAAAATTTACTAACATGCTCCATGAGCGTACTAGTAAGTTACGCCTGGGTGCTGGCACTGACCCTGATACGGATATCGGGCCGATAATTAATGAAAAGCAACTTCAACAGGTGGGTAGGTATTTAGATATTGCTCGTGAGGAAGGAGCAAAGGTATTAATTGGTGGGGAAATTGCCAATGAAGGGACACTGAAAAACGGTTACTTTTTTCAACCGACAATTTTGGATGATGTAACTCCAAATATGCGAGTTGCGCGGGAAGAGATATTTGGGCCAGTGGTGGCATTAATTGAGGTTAGCTCTTTTGATGAAGCGATCGCAATCCTCAACGATAGCAATTACGGTCTTTCTTCCTCAGTTTACACTCGCGATATCAATCGGGCTTTTACTGCTATGCGTGACATTGAGGCGGGTATCACCTACATTAATGGCCCTACTATCGGTGCTGAGGTACACTTACCCTTTGGTGGCGTGAAACACACTGGTAACGGACACCGCGAAGCTGGAACTACAGCCTTGGATGTTTTCACTGAATGGAAAAGTGTTTATGTTGACTTTTCTGGAAGTTTGCAGCGTGCCCAGATTGACAATCGTAGTTAATAATTTTTTTCTCCTACTTCTTGTCATGGTGACGCAACTGAGTAGTTGCTTGTAGGGTGGGCATTACAATGCCCACCTTACTGTAGTCTAAACTGCATTAGGTTAGGGTGGGGAAAAGATAAGATAGAAGAAAACTTACGTCAACGCTAATCAAAAAATTTTGTTGTTATTAGCTTTGATAGATAGTTGATATTGATTACCGCCCAAATTAAGAGCGGAGGTATGATATGACAATTACTTTGAATCACACCATAGTGCCTGCATACGATAAGGAAGCATCAGCACGCTTTTTTGCAAAAATTTTTGGACTCCAGGTTGAGGCTCCCGTAGGTCATTTCGCTGCTGTGCATGTCAATGATAAGCTGACCCTAGACTTTGCCGACAGAGAAGGATTTGAGTCGCATCATTATGCATTTCATGTCAGTGATGAAGAGTTTGATGCCATCTTCGCACGAGTCAAAGACGCAGGTCTAGAATATAGTAGCGACCCCATGCATCATAATAAAGGTCAGCTTAACTATAGAGATGGAGGTCGTGGCTTTTATTTCTACGACCTTGATGGGCATAACTTAGAATTGTTAACTCGTGCGTAGATATTTTGCTCAAGTTTAATAGTATGGCGTTGCTGATTGATAATAGGAATTTACCTTATTCAGCAACGCGAATAATACTAAGTTAGCTCTCAAGAACACCTAATTTTTATTAATTATAGAGAACATAGAGAAGCAGTAAATATAGCTTGAGGTTTTCACTTTTTCACTAGAAAATAAGTGGTAGCATATTCAGGTAGTTGTCTAATATTTTGCCCAAAATCTTTTTGATTCCGAAAAATACCTGCTAAAAAATCGAGTTGATAAAGATTGGGTAAAAATGCTCCACCTGTATCTGCAATAATTCCCATTTGCAGATGTTTACGTCCAGCTTTTGTATGTTCAATAATAACTACTCTACCTAAACCGATATTTAGAACATCTCCAGCAAAAGTTACTCCTGGTTTGATAGAAATTTTTGCATCTATCTTGTAACCGTAGCCTTTGATAGCATCAACCTTTTTAAAATACCAATAACGCTTTTGGGCTGTTGCTTTTAATCCCCGAACGTAAGACATTCCATTGTTTTTATCTACATTAAAAAATGCCTTAGAACCATCTGTAAAATTAACTAGTACAGTTCCCTGCATTAGCGCTTCTTCTAGTCCAGTACGGGTCAAATAAGCTAGAGGTTCAACTTTTCCAAATTCTTTTCCGCCTGGTTCATAAATACCAGATAAAACATCCTGTTTTGTGTATTTAGTATAAAAGTTATTGTTACTATTTTGTTTTAAGCTATAAATTGGTGTGTTGTAAGTAGAAGTCTTTTTGCGAGAACCTGTATGAGTAAAGACAGCATATTTTGTAATTCTTAATTGCTTTTGACTGCGAGCTTTTGGATTATAGGCAGACCATTTGATAACTCGAAAATGCGTATTAATAAAATTAGGGTTTTGTAAACGAGTTGTTCGTTTATTAGCAATATCCTCCCTTAAGACCGTAATCATGAAATTTAAGGTCTTAAGAATATCTTGGACAGTAACTCCCTTAGTACTCAAAAGCCCTGGACGGAGAATATCTGGGTCTGCTGAAGCGTGGTCTTGGTAATATTTTCTAGTATTGATGAGAACAGTTAATAAATCTGTTTGATTAAAGTTAACTTTAGTTGTTGGCAGTTTTATTTGAGATAAAATCTGATTGCCATTAACACTAAATTTATATTTTTTCCACTCATCAATTACCGGATATGGTGTAGATGCTGATACCGAATATTTCTCAGATGAAGGTGTGCCTTGCTGGCTTATAGTCTCATCAGATTTTGGCTGAGCAATAAATGAATTATGAAAATGTGTAGATACACGAGCAGTTTGACTTGAGGCAAGGGAAATTTGTGATTGAGGTGGGATAGAATTTTCCTGTTGAGTAAAGGATAAATTCTGTGCGGTTTGATGTTGTTGGGCTAGCTGTTTATTTTTTGACTGAGTATATAGAAGGCTAGCTAAACTAATGAATGATAAGGCGGCAACACCTACAATGAGACGGAGTTTTTGACTAAATAGGTTACTCATAAGTTGGAAAATAAATTATTGATACATAATAATTGTAGTGACCCAAGATCAATATATTAATTTGCTAATGTATTAACCCTGAATACAATGGGGGCATCATTCTTGCTCTAGTTATAAAGGGATCAGCTTAACAGTGTATTATACCGCTGCACCTCTAATCACTAAATATCTATAAGAAGTCTAGGTTGTCAAGTTAGAAAGTATTTGTCGTTTTTGACTATAGCCTGTCAGCAATAGCAGAGCTACAAAGTTTTTGATTAAATCTTTCTGGGAGTTTCACAAAATAAATAACGTAATATTTTGATTTTTTTATCAATGCGTAAATGTTACATAAATAGAATCAAATGATACTGTAAACGATCGCACTTCGGACTTTAATCACAAATAATCTTAAAAAAATGTAAAAAACTATGTTAAGTATCCCTGTTAGTCTAAATTTACCTCGTGTTCCCCACTTAGTGACTTCCTTACCTGGGCCTCGTGCTTTAGCTATTGTAGAACGCGATCGCGCTGTAACTTCTCCTTCATACACCCGCGATTATCCCCTAGTCGTGGCTCGTGGTCAGGGCTGTATGGTGGAAGACGTAGATGGTAATGTGTTCCTGGATATGACCGCAGGTATTGCCGTCACCGCTACCGGACACGCTCACCCAGAAGTTGTTAGGGCAATTCAAGAACAGTCGGCGCGTCTATTGCACATGTCGGGGACAGATTTTTATTATGAGCCGATGGTGGAACTAGCCGAACAATTAGCTATTCGCGCTCCCTTTCCCAATCCTCAAAATGTTAAAACTGCGTATCCAGCAAGGGTATTTTTCACCAATTCCGGGGCAGAGTCTAATGAAGGTGCAATCAAACTAGCTCGATATTACACCAAGCGATCGCTAATTGTGGCATTCTTGGGAGCATTCCACGGACGCACATACGGTGCAATGTCCCTCACAGGTTCCAAAGCAGTACAGCGAGCCAATTTTGGCCCTTTAGTTCCAGGGGTAACTCATATCCCCTACGGGACTCACGCTAGCTTGGATTATTTAGAAAAACAGCTATTTGCAACAATTTTACCACCGCAAGAAGTAGCGGCGATCGTTGTCGAACCGATTCAAGGAGAGGGAGGTTACATTGTTCCAGAAGATGGCTTCTTGCAACGAATTCGGGAAATGTGCGATCGCTATGGCATTCTGATGGTAGTTGATGAAGTGCAATCGGGGATGGGGCGTACTGGTCGCCTATTTGCGATCGAGCATTGGGGCGTAATGCCGGATATCATTACCACAGCTAAAGGTATCGCCAGTGGTCTGCCTTTGGGTGCGATTCTTGCCAGACCTGAATTAATGACTTGGCCCCCCGGTTCTCACGCTACCACATTCGGCGGTAATCCCGTGGCTTGTGCCGCTGGTATTGCCACTTTGCAACTACTGGAAAGCAATTTGATGGCAAACGCTTCCCAGATGGGAGAATTATTACAAGCTGGTCTTACCCGATTACATGAAAGATTTTCTAGAATGTCCTTGCCAAGAGGTAAGGGTTTGATGGTAGCTGTGGATTTATTAGATGAAGAAGGTAATCTTGATCATAAGTTGCGCGATCGCATTATCCAAGAAGCTTTCTTGCGGGGTTTATTATTGCTAGGTTGCGGTAAAGCAGCAATTCGTTTTTGCCCGCCTCTAGTTATTGACAGTCACCAAATTCAGATAGCCCTTCAGATTATCAGCGAAATATTAAGTTCTAGGACTTACGCACTGAAGCCTGAAACCCTGATCCCCCCTAACCCCCCTTTTTAAGGGGGGAACGTCTAAAGCCCCCTTTCTAAGGGGGTTGGGGGATCTGAGTGCGTAAGTTCTGGTTCCTAAGAGATGAAGCAGAGAGGCAGTGAATCAAAAATCTGCTTTCATCCTAATGATCACTTACTTAGTGTCTTGGTGTCTCTGTGGTGACAAAAATTAATTCGTTAACCACAAAGACACAAAGACACAGAGGAAACTGAATGTTTAAGTTACACCTTGATAGGGCTATCCCTAACTCCTATCTTATGAAACCTGAAATTGCGCTTCATCTATATTCATTACTTTGGCAAGAATACAGCGCCAGAGTCAGTCATGCGCGTACCTACCAGCAAATGATTACTGCTGCGGGTGGGACTGTCGCCAATGACCACATCGCCTTTCGGTCTTTACGTTTATTAGTAGATAGCCCACAGGGTCAAGTTAACTTGGGAATTGATTACCTTGGACAACTTGCCGAAGCTTTGGGTTACGTGGTGGCTGGGGAGTATACTTTTGCTCAAACCCATCTTTACGCTCGACATTATCGCCATCCTCAGCAAGAAGAATTTGACTTACCCAAGCTATTTATCAGCGAATTGATTGTTGATGAATTGCCTGCTGATATTGCTCAACTCATTGCTCAAACGGTATCCTCATTTTCAAGCCAACCTGAAATTATCTCTGTTTTACAATCGCAGGGGAACTGTGAAAGTATTGCCCAACAACTCCAGAAAATCTTTACTCGTCCTTGGCTACCTCCCCAGCGTTCAGTTGTAGAGGAAGTGAATCAGGTTACTCAGTATGGTGCTTGGGTGTTGCTGCATGGCTACGCAGTCAACCACTTCACAGGTTACGTCAACCGCCAAAATACAGCAGCATATCCAGATATAGATACTACAGCCCGCGGTTTGGCTAATCTGGGTGTACCCATGAAAGCAGAGATAGAGGGAAATATTGCTTGTGGTTTGCGTCAAACAGCAACTCAAGCAGTAACAGAGATGGTAACTGTGCTAGATAATATTAGTGGTGCAGAAATTCAGATTCCCTGGACTTACGCTTATTACGAAATTGCCCAGCGCTACCCAGTGGAAATAGAACCGGGAAAGCAAGTACTTTTCGATGCTTTTTTAGGAAGTAATGCCCAACAATTATTTGAAATGACTCGTCTGTCTAAGTAGCAAAGAGTTGTTAGCAAGAAAATAGCCTTTCGTGTTCCGAACTCGGAGTTTCGTGTTCCGAACTCGGAGTTTCGTGTTCCGAACTCGGAGTTTCGTGTTCCGAACTCGGAGTTTCGTGTTCCGAACTCGGTCTTTCGTGTTCCGAATTCGGAGTTTCGTGTTCCGAACTCGGAGTTTCGTGTTCCGAACTCGGAGTTTCGTGTTCCGAACTCGGTCTTTCGTGTTCCGAACTCGGCCTTTCGTGTTCTGAACTCGGAGTTTCGTGTTCCGAACTCGGAGTTCCATAGACCTAACTTGAAAATAGAGGCTGAAACAACGCAGAATCGTAACAACATCATTTTCATTGTTCCTTGTGAGCGCAGCTTATGGAGTCTCTTGCATAAATTCTTAAAATATCATCTTAAGCAAAGCGAAACATCTCTGAGATTCCGACTTTTGTTAAGAAGTTGGGAATTTTATTGTTCACAACCAGGAAAGCAGAAGCTTTGTAATGCTTTTTAAGGTAGTAATGCCCAGCAATTATTTGAAATGATATTATGTCCGAATACGGTTCAGTTAACGGTAGCCGTCACGCATAAGGATGCCGATCGCATGATTGCTAAACCTAAAATTTTTATTGATGGGGAATCGGGAACCACAGGCTTACAGATTCACTCGCGCCTCAAACAACGGGATGATATTGAGTTAGTTAGTATTGAAGCATCTAAGCGTAAAAATGCAGCTGAGCGATCGCAATTAATTAATGCTGTTGATGTTGTCATTCTTTGCTTACCTGATGACGCCGCCCGCGAAGCTGTTAGCTTGGTTAGCAATTCTACGGTTAAAATCCTCGATGCTAGTAGTGCTCATCGAACAACTAAGGGCTGGGTATATGGCTTCCCGGAACTAAATCCGGGACAACGAGACAAAATCGCCAGCGCTCAGTTCGTCAGCAATCCAGGTTGTTATCCTACTGGATTTCTAGCCTGTGTCTTGCCGTTAATCGCCAAGGGACTCCTTCCTAACGACTTGCCAATCACCATTAATGCAGTGTCCGGTTACTCTGGTGGCGGCAAAAATCTTATCCAAAAGTACCATGCTTTCCACGAGCAGCAACCTGGAGCAACCTCGCTTTATCCCTATGGCATCTATGGCTTGCAATTTGGACATAAGCACGTCAAGGAAATGCATCAGTACTCTGGGTTAGCATCACCGCCGCTATTCGTACCCGCAGTAGGGGATTTTGAGCAAGGAATGTTAGTACAAGTGCCCTTACCGCTGTGGAATTTGAAGAATCCCCCATCAGGTGAGATGATTTATGAGGCGATCGCTGACTACTATCAAGGTGAAAAATTCGTACAGGTTGCTCCATTCCAAGATTCTAGTCTGCTGCGCGATGGAATGTTTTTAGACGCAACAGCAATGAATGGCACTAATATTGTTCAAGTTTTCGTATTCGCCAATGACGCAACCCAAGAAGCGCTGTTAGTTGCTCGCCTCGATAACTTAGGCAAAGGCGCATCGGGAGCCGCCATCCAAAACCTCAACATCATGCTGGGTTTTCCAGAAGAATTGGGATTGTGATGTTGAAGAAACTAGAAGCATAACAATAGACTTCTTACAGAAGCCGGGAAAAAGTGAAGAGGTAAGGGTGAAAAGAATGAAATTTCCTTTCCCCTTTCCTCTTTCCCCTTTACCTCACCGCATATTACTAAGATTCGCTAGACTGCAACTTCTCTAGTTGTGCCAGTACCTCTGCGCTGTGAATGGTTGGGTTGACTTTGACAAAAGTCTCGCGCAAGATGCCTTGAGGGTCAATAATAAAGCTGTGGCGCATAGATACAAAGCCGATCCAAGAACCATAAGCTTTACTCACTGAACCATCAGTATCAGCTAACAAAGGGAATTTTAGTCCCTCTGAATCACAAAATTTAGCGTGTGAATCAATGTCATCAGCACTAACGCCAATAATCTGAGCTTTCTTTTCTAGGTATTTTGGTAAGTCTTGCTGAAAACGACGAGCTTCTATAGTGCAACCAGAAGTGAAGTCTTTAGGATAAAAGTAGAGCACTACCCATTGACCGCGCAAGTCAGAGAGAGAAATTTTGCCATCACCTGTGTTGGTTGGTAAAGTAAACTCTGGCGCAGGTTGATTAATTGTAGGGAGTTTGCCACCTAAAGCATCAGCAGCAGGCGTAAAATTCAACCAACTGATGACAGCAAAACAGCTGGCAAATAATGTGCTTAAAAAAGTGCGACGAGAAATCATGGTGCAGACCAGAATCACAACTTGATAAAAGTTTACAATTCTTGGTAGCTGCTATTCTGACTCTGTATGAGATTCGATAGGGGTGTCTGTGCTTTCTATGTATTGACTATCTAATAGAAAAGCTCCCTTAGCAAAGCGGATACCCCAATACCCACCCGGACGACGATCAAGAACTATACCTTCTTCGCCAATGTGAATTACATCGGGAGGACGCAACATGGGCATGGGATCTGCTGTTTTGACGTAGGGTGGTAGTGCCACAACACGGACTTTACTGCCAATAGCGAATTCTTTGGACATTTTGAAACAGTTAGGAGTTTTGATTAACTCATAACTCATAACTCCTAACTTTTACTAGGGGTTTGTCCAATTTTCTATTTTGATGTAGGAAAGAGGGAAAAGGAGAGAGGAAAAAATTTCTTCCCCTCTCCCCATCTTCTGCAAGAAGTCTATACCTTGACTGTGGAAAATGATGCTTGCACCTCAGTCAAGGGTAAGTGCCAAAGTAACTCAGGTTGCCAGGTATCTGGGTTGAAGAGAGAGTGACGACCGAGTTGATATGCTTGCCAAAGTCTAGGCCAGCTAAACTTTTGTTGATAATTCAAGTTTTTATGGATGACTCGCAACAGTCCTAGCCCCAACATTAAGTTAGTGAGTCTAAACTTTGCCCCTAACAAAAATGCTTGGATTTCCGCTTCACCAATGGGGTCTGTACCATAACCTGTGAGGAGATGAACCCCATCATGGAGTTGTTTGCGACGACTACCTGTGGTGAAGGGTTTTAAGTTATGTTCATCAAGAAAATCTGCCCAACTTCTACCAAAAGTACCAGTAGGAAGCGATCGCAATTTTTCTACATACACAATTTGAGCAACATTTAATCCCTGTGCCTCAGCCATGCGATCAAGTAAATATAAAACTCGTTGCAGGTGAGGAGTGGGATTCGCGGAAGTAGTCAAGGGTTGCACCATAATTTATCTTGAGATGAGATGGGCAATATTGCCCACCCCAGTATTAACTCTTTTTAAAAGATTCGGGATTATTGGGAATTGCGTTGTTGCCAACGCTGTCTTCTGCTCTCCTGTAACTGCTTGAGTTTAGCCTGCTGTTCAGGAGTCAGCACTGCTTGCATCTGTTGTTTTGACGATTCCCAAACTTGTCGCATTTGAGTTTTTTGTTGTTCAGTGAGATTCAACTCAGCAAATTTATTCCTTGAACGTTGACCTGCTTGTCGTTGACCTTGACCGGCTTGGCGCTGAGCCTGACGCTCTTGTTTTGCAGCTTCCAATTGTGCTTTTTGCTCTGGAGTAAGAATACCTTCAATTTGGGCGCGAGTATTCTGGCGAATTGTCTGGATTTGATTTTTTTGTGCATCTGTTAGTCCCAGTTCTTGCCAAGCGCCTTTTTTGGGGACTTGTGCAAGTAGCAGAGGTGAAGAGGAGGTTGGTTCTGCTTGAACAGCAAAGGGAATTGTAGTTAAAGTTAAAGCGATCACACCAGCTACCAGTGATAATGTCTTGAGTTTCATTTCTTAATCTCGCGCTTTTTTTCCTGCTTGGATGTCACCATCATAGAAACTTATCTCCAGTAACCACATGAGAAGAAAGTCACGGTTACACCCATGACTTTAGTCATGATTGAATACTGGCGAATGTGACTGGCGATTATATATAAATTACAGTAAATATATAAATAAAAGCAGATATATTTACCTTATTGCATTTAAATTGCACCAGAATACTAAATAATAACAACTGTATTAATAAGCTCAAATTCCACATCTGAAATCCTATGAGCCGTCTCATTAAAATTAAGAATCATCCTTTTCCATCTCTACTTTATTTAGAATGGATACTACTAGCAATCACTGCATTAACAGCCTTTTTACCATCTCCATCACCGCGATTTCGTCCTAAGCCTCCAGAAATATCAATTTGTGGTGCATTTCCAGAGTTGTCAATTTGTAGTATATCGCCAGAACTATCAATTTTTAGCCTAGCTGTTTTTGCATTAATGGGCTTATTTTTGCCAAAAAAGAACAATATAACTAAGGTAATTTACACAGTTATTGAAATTTTATTGATTTTAATAACTGGGCTTTTTGGTGGGAGGTTTGCTCGTCTTTTTCCTTTTCTTTACATCATCCTAGTTACTCGTAGTTGTCTAATTTTTCAATTACCCGGGCGTTTATTTGTTACAAGTTTATCATTTACCTTATTTCTACTTACAACACAACTAAAATATCAATTATTTAGCTTTCAAGCATCAGCACAAGCCCAAGAACGCTTTCGGTTTTTTAGCTTGAGTTGGTCATTAGTATTTGGCTTAAGTTTAGTTTTTGTGTTGTTGATGATGAATGCTGTATTATCGGAAAGAAAAAGTCGAGAAAAGCTAGCTGTTGCTAACGAAAAACTTCGTCAATATGCTATGCGAATTGAAAATCAGGCTACCTTAGAAGAACGTAACCGAATTGCTCGTGAAATTCATGATTCTTTAGGGCATTCTTTGACTGCTTTAAATCTCCAATTAGAAACCGCTTTAAAACTGTGGCAATCTAATCCAACTAAGGCTCAAACGTTTCTAGCAAGAGCAAAGGAATTAGGTTCTAACGCGCTAAAAGATGTTCGCCAATCTGTTTCAACAATGCGTTCTAATCCTCTGTCAGAGCAATCTTTAGAACGGGCGATCGCAATTCTTTCAGAAGATTTTCACCGCTCCAACGGGATTTTACCAATTTGTCAAAACAACCTTGAATATTCTCTACCCCCTGAAATAAATACTGCTATTTACCGCATTATCCAGGAATCATTGACAAATATTTCTAGATATGCTGTCGCTACTGAAGTTAAATTAAAAATAACTACAATAAAAGGAAGTTTACGGTTAACGATTCAAGATAATGGTAGAGGTTTTGATTTAAAGCAAAATACCACTGGTTATGGACTTCAAAGTATGCGCGATCGCACTTTAGCACTTGGAGGTGAGTTTAATATTAACAGCGCTCCTGGTTCTGGTTGCAAAATTACAGTTAATATTCCCTTACCAAGGTTAACAGCATGATTAAAGTGTTGCTTGTAGATGACCAAAATTTAATTCGTCAGGGATTAAAAGCATTATTAGAACTAGAATCAGATTTAGAATTAGTGGGAGAAGCAGAAAATGGCGAACAGGCGATTAATTTGGTCGCAAAATTACATCCAGATGTAGTCTTGATGGATATTAGAATGCCAATTATGGATGGAGTTGCAGCCACACGAGAAATTCAAAAACGTTATGCTGGAATTAAAGTTTTAGTGCTAACAACTTTTGATGATGATGAATATGTGACAGCAGCTTTGCAAAATGGGGCAATGGGTTATTTACTTAAAGATACACCCTCAGAAGAACTAGCTGTTGCGATTCGCGCCGTTCACAAAGGATACACTCAACTAGGCCCAGGAATAGTTAAAAAATTATTGACTCAATTTTCTAGCATCGCGCCAATCCAATCCCCGCTTGCACCACCTAGTTTAGCTGAACTTACTCCCAGAGAAAAAGAGGTTTTGCGGTTAATTGCTACAGGTGCTAGTAATCGAGAAATTGCTCAGGAACTCTACATTTCTGAGGGGACAGTAAAAAATCATGTTACGAATATTTTAAACAGATTAGATTTGCGCGATCGCACTCAAGCTGCTATTTTCGCCAATACATTTTTGTCCTATTTGAATCAACCAGACTAAATAATTCAAAATTGTGGTTTTACATCCAAATTATCTACTAAATAAAATTTAGACATAGTACCCCCCTAAAATGTTTGTAATAATTCACCACAAATAACTAATGACAAACTTTACGAAAAATATCATAATTCAAACAAGATTACAATATCTTATTTAAATAACTCCAAACACTCATTTTTTAAAACTCCTTTGATTACCTGAATTTCTCTAAATGACTGAGCGATAATCTCCTCACAAGAAATATTAATTTGCGACTGATTGACTGAAATTAAATCTTGAATTGAAGCACCATATACAATTTCTGAAACACCTGTCCAAACACAAGCAGTTGCACACATTGGGCAAGGTTCACCAGTTGTATATATGCTATAACCTTCTAAAGAAGGGTTTTTTAATTTAGCTGTTAAACTGCGAATGACATTAATTTCTGCATGAGCCGATGGATCGCTATCTCTACTTACAGTATTATGAGCTACGGCAACAACTTCGTTATCTTTAACAATCACTGCACCGTAAGGCGCATCGCCTTTTTTTGCTTCTGCCAGTGCTAAGCGCATAAAATATTCCTGGTTCATATTAGCGGGAGTTAAGAAAGATACTGGTTAATAATATCGTATTGCTAATGAAATTTATACGATGCCTTCTAATTTATTGTGAATAAATATGTTATTGAGCAGAAAACAAACAGAATTTTATTTAACAGACTTGGAAACGCCAATAGGTAGGGTTATTAACTTAACTCTTGCTAGTTTTGTTCTGTTATCATCAGTAATTTTTGTTGCAGAAACTTATAAAATTCCTGATTTTGTTCGTTTCCAGTTGAATGTAGCAGATATTGCGATCGTCATAATTTTCGCAGTGGAATATATACTTCGTCTGTGGAGTGCAGAAAATAAAATTAAGTATATTTTTAGTTTTTACTCGATTATTGACTTAATAGCGATTTTGCCATTTTTTCTGGGAGCAGTAGATATTAGCTTTATTCGTCTACTGCGATGGTTTCGGATTTTGCGGTTAATCAGGTTTATCGATAGAAAATTCTTATTCGCTAGTATCAGCACCGAAGATGGTGTGATTTTTGCACGAATATTATTTACATTATTTGCAATTATTTTTATTTACTCTGGATTAATTTATCAAGTAGAGCATCCAGTTAATCCTCAAAATTACGGTACATTTTTGGATGCGTTTTATTTCTCAGTTGTCACAATGACAACTGTAGGATTTGGTGACGTTGTTCCAATTTCAGAATTAGGTCGTTTGCTCACAGTATTGATGATTTTGACAGGAATTGCACTGATTCCTTGGCAAGTAGGGGATTTAATTAAGCGATTGGTGAAAACTGCTAATCAGGTAGAAACAGTTTGTTTGAGTTGTGGTTTGGCTTTCCACGATGTAGATGCTGGTTTTTGTAAAAGGTGTGGGACTAAGTTGCCTAATTAATTGAGGAACTATGTGAGGCAAACTAAAAAAACTGAATGTTCTAGGAAAACGCTGCACGCTGCAAATCTTAGAGGATGTTTTAAAAGCAGCTTTTAGGGTAGGCATTACAATGCCCACCCTACTGTGGCTTATTCATATAAAACCCGCTGTAAAAAACTCAAAAGGTTATTTCACTTAACCGTTTGTCTTGATGGTTCGCTGTTTATAGCGAAGTATACTGAGCATAACAATTAGCAATATAAAAGCTTTGATCATTGATGGCTCTACCACCTTCTTCACTTCCGGTTGGGATGGTGGAACAACGGGGTTACATGGAACTTCAATAACCTGGTTATTACTAGAACCATTGCCACCGGGAGTAGGAACGCACACATTTGGGTTAGGGACAGGCGGAGGTATATCCGTTACAGGGATAGATGGAGGTATATCCGCTACGGGAATAGACGGAGGTACATCCGCCACGGGAACCGAGGGCTGACCGGATGAGCTGTCTCCACCAGACAATAGAAGAAAAAGTAAAGGGACACCTAAGAGTAGAGGCCAGACTGGAAAGGATTCAGAACTACCAGCGACTAAGACATCTCCTAAAGAGCTAGGAGCGGCAATATCGAGGCCGATCGCCTCTCCTTCTAATGCTAATGGATTAGCGCCCAGCAAGGTATCTCCTGGAATATCTTCGCCAGCAAGCTGGCTCAACGCCTGCGGAATTCCATTATTCGGGCGTCCGAGTTCTCCACCATCTTCAGAATATGGATAAGAGAGTAGTTCAAAAATCCTTGTTTGGAGTTGGTTTTTATCTCCAGAATTCAGCGCATCTAAGCCTCTAGAGAGGTTATTTAAATAAAACTTTGTCATATCTGGCGGCAGATTCAGAGATTGAATCTGTTGCTCAACGTTAGGAAGTTTTGAGGCTTCCTCATAAAGCAAACGTCCATAGGATAATTTTAAGTTCAGCAATCCATTACGGAGGCTGAGGGAGTCACCTACTCCCGAATATGGTGTCCAATAAAAATTTTTAGTTACAAGTCCAAGTCCTTCTACTGGAGTGCGTCCAAAATTTTGCCCCATGACGTACTCATATCCGTCCATAATTGCAGGAGAATCTTGTCTCCAAAATGAGGCATAGGGCGCTTGAGAGACATTGGGATTGTTACCATAAAAGCCAGCGAAATTCTGGAAATTTTGTGTGCCGCCAGCCGCTCGCACTAGCAAGTCTTGATAACTAGGGCCGCCATTTAACTCAAGTAATTGCTGGATTACCGATCCGGTTTTGTTGCAGCTCAGACCAAATCCTACATCACATGCAGGAATAACTCGCATCTGGTTGAGATTTTGATTATTGATCTGGTATTGAAGATACTCTGACTCCAGTCCTCGTTGGATACCATAGCGCCCAACATTTAGCTGTGCGGAAGCAGACTCGCATACAGTTAGTAATACTGCAAAAGATGAGACGATGGTCACAAAGCGAACTGCCTTCGGCATTACAATCTTTTGGAAGGTTGACTTTGACAATATCCATCTCCAGCAAACGACAGAAGAAGCTTGTTTGGGCATCATGATTAGTCTTTGATTAAGTTTTAAAGTCTTTTTTCAAGTTAGTAAGAAGTTGATTTAGAAGCTCAGGTTTTACTCTTAGGCAAGTAGATATTAACAGTGATTGCAGTACCTTTAAGACTTCCTGATGAGAGTGTATGATATAAAACTAATCCACGGTTTGGTTGGTCAAAAAGAAAGCCGCGACGCGTAGGTTTTATATTTCCTTGCTCTACTAAGGAAATGAAAGCTTGTAGATACCTACGTATACCTTGACGATTCTCTTGGCTTGCATTCATATGACGCTCGATCAGCATCATAAATAAGTCCAAGCTACGGTTATCTTGTCCCTCAATCAGACTACCCTCGTCTAAAAAAGAACTTCCTATAAGCCTTCCATTCATCTCTTGAACTTTGAAGAGAGTAAAGTAACGCCCTTCTTTCTTCGGATCGTTTGCATAACAGACCCAAGAACCTTCTTGATTTTGTGTAAAACCTTGCTCAGCTAGGTAGGAAAGCAAAGAATTACTTGATTTGCTTGGTAGTGGAGGTAATAAATCCTCAACTGGATCTAAAGAGCAAATCCTTTGAGTTGTTCTCTGTTGAGGAATAATAGGAGTTGTCTGTGCGTTAGCGATCGCGGAGCCTTCTATAGGAAAATTCACGGTAGAAGGTACCGCCGCCATAAAAAATGTAGATACTGGAAGAATAAATGCTCTAAACAAACGAACAATGATACTCATCTTTTTTCCTTATACTCTTGCTGATGTTGTCAGTAATCAAGTTTTTACTAAATAAATGTTGATATGTTAAATAGTTAGGCACTAAACATAATATTTTTAAGTCTCTATCCTGTGGTTGAAAGTTGATGAATTTGTGTCACGCAGAGGAGGATACTTCCATGCGGATGGAGGCGTAAAGGGCGAACAGAGAGTTTCCCCCGTTGTTCGCGCAGCGTCTTTGTCATTATAGGAAAGTGTCCGTCGCACAAAGACACAGAGAAAATAAGGAGTTT
Organism: Nostoc sp. MG11; assembly: GCF_014904695.1. Classification (GTDB taxonomy): domain Bacteria; phylum Cyanobacteriota; class Cyanobacteriia; order Cyanobacteriales; family Nostocaceae; genus Komarekiella. Next base: position 599,397 of record NZ_JACXXN010000001.1, read on the forward strand.
TAGATTTCAAGACATAAAATTTCATCCCTTGATTCAGCAACACCCGATTTTTATTAGATGCATCTTCTTTGAGAATTGGTATGACGCTTATTCATGCTTAAACACTTAGATTATAGGGCAACACTTATACAAGTCAATCACAAATTAAATGCGTAATAGCTTAATGCAAAAATTCAAGTATTTTTGAAAGCAAAAATCTAGCTTTTCGGTATCTTTGATATATCAAAAGCAAAGTAACATTCTGTCAAAATCATCTTATTTGTCCTTGCTTATTTGCAATTTAAGACAAGGATTTCTGGTTTACCTTATTGATTGGCATTATTTCTAAATAAGGGCTTTATTCCTAATTTAGGGATTACCAAAAAATAAATCATCCAATCTTAATTTGTAGGGTGCGTTGTAGTCATAAGCACTATCTTGACTAATCTGTCACGGTGCGTTAACTAGAGGCATAACATACCCTACAAGTTGGATATTTTTTTAATTGGAAGTTCCTTAGTAAATCGTTATATAACCATACTTGAAACAAAGGAATACCAATAGTTTCGACAGGACTCTTTGTGTTGCAAGTTGGTGATCTTGTTGATTTCCCTAAGTGGGTTGAATAATTTTTTGTTTTTTGGAGATTGCACACCTAACTAACCCTTTCAGCACGTTTGCTATTTGATGTATAAAAGACATCTTTACTTAGTGGAATGATTCTACCACTAGGTAGAAGCACGAAACAATTGTATGGACAGTTATAAAAGTTGAACACTGTGAATCGTCAATACCTCTCATACAAAAATATAGAGCAACTAGCTAAAACTAACTAACAAATAAAGTTAATTTGTTTACGCATTACCGTGATTTTAAAACCTCATATATTCATCATATATTTATCTCCTAACTGAGTATTCATGTTTAACTATTACTTAATGCTTAGCCATATTTACTTAGTATAAGGACACAAAAGAAGAAAAGAATAGAAGTATTTAAAGCTATTCTCAGCATGGATTTGAGGTTAAATTGACACGTATGTAGTATTTGTGCTCCTTGTGATCTATTGAATTGAAAACTGCTGTAAGACTAAAAGCGTAGACACATAGTGGCTTATCGTTAGACATCGCATCAAATAAAGCCATAGTTAAATTTACAGTATAAACTTTAACATATATTAATCTGTTGTCACTACATACCCTATAAGTGTTTGCTTTATTTTTTCTACATGATTTCTTTAGTCTAACTTTATAAAGTCAGACTAAATTTCCTGGTGAGTTGCGAATTTAGGTAAAAGCGATGTCTATGACAAAAACTTAGTCATGCATAACACCTCGGTCAAAGTCAGAGTATGTATAGCGATTCTCATTTGAATGAGGTACATGGGTAGAGAGATAGTAATGCTATGTTTTGAGCATATTTGCTATGTCTAAAATTTTAGCTAGTAATCTTTTTTGATTAAGATTAAGATACGATTTCAGCAGCTTTCTAAGCATTAGTAATATGAATGTGGAATTTTTGCACAAGATGCCTCTGATGCCTCTGATATTACTCTGGCTAGCTTACGCTTTGTTAGGCTGGGATCTTGCTGCTCATCACATTATTTGGCTGGCGGGAGCTTTTGTAGCCGCTGTTGCTATAGCTATAGTGCGAAAGAGTCTTTCTTGGTTAGAGTATTTGGTTGCATTTGGGTCTAGAGCCTTAGTAATCATTTTATTTTTAAGTGCATCAATTGCTTTAGTTGCAACTTGGTCACTAATATTTAGCCTCTTTCTTATACCCATAGCAACTACATTATTAGCTGATTTAGAAATGCGCTTTGCTGGCTTCAATAAACTAGATTCTTTTTGGGTTTTAACAGTCTTAGCAGGATTGGGTTTGATTATGGGTGAAATAGTTGATATTTTACTTTTACCCAGCAGCAGATACTAATCTAAATTCAACTTCAGGTTACTCAATATGGCAGTGGAGGAGATAATTTTGAGTCAGATTAAATATTCTTCCTACTTATTCTATTATTTGATAGCGGACGATTTTTCTGATATTGTCAATTGACATTCCTAACTTTTGGGCGATCGCTATCTCTATCTGACTTATATCTGTGGTGGAAAATTGAAATTTTGATTTTTTTAGTGAGGCATTTATTGGTTGAACGAAAACTTTAGTAACTCCAGCCTTCCTATTAACTTCAGCTTGAATGAACAGCACATGCATTGAAAGATAGAATTCTGGTTCAATATCTGCCTGAAGCTTATTCACTGTACTGTAAGGTCGGCTCAACACCTTTTCTGTCAAATGGTTACCGCCAAACCAAAAAGCAACACCTAAAATAGGAAGAGGAAGCCAAAATTCTAACCCTATAAAATGCAATAATTTCAAACATTTATGTGAGGACATAGAGACTGAAAAATTAAAAATTCACAATATAAAAATTAAATTATGGGAAGTATCCGGGTAATTAATACTATTAAATGCTTAAAACGTTATGGTAACGTTAACTAGTAATGGATCTGCTTGAGAGCTAGATTATCTATTACCAGTTATGGATTTTCTATTTGTTGAAAATCCCACTGTTGGAAGACGCATTATTGAGTCAGATATTCTACCCTAAATCTTAGAAAAATAAAAACAAGCTAATAATGCGAATACTTCTGGTAGAAGACGATCAGGCACAATTAGAACCTCTGCAAACAGCATTGTTGCAAGCTGGACATATTGTAGACGGTATAGAAGATGGGGTGATCGCTCAGTGGGTTATCTCTCAAAGGGACTATGACCTATTAATTTTGGACTGGTTGTTACCGGAAATTAGCGGCTTGGATTTGTGTCGTCAATATCGGCAAGCTGGTAAAAAAGCACCTATATTGATGCTGACAGCAAAAGATACCACTCTTGATAAAGTTATAGGATTAGATGCTGGAGCGGATGATTATCTAGTTAAACCTACGGATGTGTTTGAGCTATTGGCAAGAGTGCGAGCATTAGGCAGGCGATCGCCTCAGTGGCAAGGTGAAACCCTCCAGCTTGCTGACTTGCAATTGCACATTTCTACCCTAACAGTAGAACGAGGACAGGAGATTGTCGAATTATCTGCGCGTGAGTTTCAATTACTAGAGTACCTGATGCGTCACCCACGTCAGCTTTTAAGTCGTGACCAAATAGAACAGGCATTGTGGCAATGGGGAAATGAACCAGAGAGTAATGCAATAACAACCCTAGTACGTCGTCTACGGCAACGGTTACAGTTAGTAAGTGCAGCAGACTGGATTGAAACTATCTACGGTATGGGCTATCGAATTAGTCCTAAGAATTAATTTTTTATTATTAATTTTGCATTTTTCATGTTCAACCGTAGCCGTCGCAACTTGGCTTGTTGGTTTACCCTCTCAATGGGTAGTATTCTGGTAGTTTTTGCTGGGATACTCTATTACCAAGAAGCGATCGAGCAGCTAGAGGTTATAGATTTACTACTTTATAAAAAAGCTAGAGTAATTGCCGGAAATGTGCAGTATAAAATGCATCAAGGTCAAATGCGCGTATTTCTTAGAAACGTGCCACTTTTAGGAAGCAACCCACCACCGCCAGATAGTGAAATTATTTATGCTCGTTGGTACGATGCAAAAGGCAAACTAAAACAATTTTTTGGTGTACCTCCACAAGAACATTTAAGTAAGATGTTTGAATTTCAAACGATTAAGACCACCAATTACTTGAGTTTCTCATCATCACCTGTTATTTGGCTGCGTCAAATCACTCTTCCGGTTCAGTATAAAGGTCATTTAATCGGCTATTTGCAAATGGCAATGCCGATGACTCGCGCCCAAGAGTCTCTGAGCAAGTTTCTGCTATTGTTGGTGTTGACAGTGTTAATGGCTTTGGGAGTGACAAGTCTCACAGGTTGGTTCTTGGGAGGACTGGCCATGCAGCCAATCCGCTACAGCTACGAACAACTCCAGCGCTTCACCGCTAATGCTTCTCATGAATTACGCGCGCCTTTAGCGGCCATACTCAGTAATGCTCAGGTTGGATTGTTAGCAAACATTGACGATGCCGATAGCAAACATCTGCGTTTAGAAAAGATTGCAGAAGTTGCCAAGTCAATGAATACTTTGATTGGGAATTTGTTATTTTTAGCGCGTCAGGTGGGACGTTTAGCGCCTGAATCTCTACATGAAACTGACCTAAACGATTTGCTGCGGGAACTCATAGGCTCACAAACTACTCGAATTGCTGCTCAGCATTTGGATTTCAAGAGTGATTTACCAGAACAGCCAATTGTGCTCAAAGTAGACTCAGAACTGCTTTATCAGGCAGTTCTGAATCTTCTTAGCAATGCCTGTAAGTACACTCCAGCAGGCGGTTTAGTGAATTTGCGCTTGTTTACAGAGTACCATCGGGTAGTTATTCAAGTTGAAGACAATGGTATTGGCATCCCTGCGGCAGATTTACCCCACATCTTTGAGCGGTTCTATCGGGTGGATAAGCAGCGGACGCGTGCGGCTGGTGGCTTTGGTCTAGGATTGGCGATCGCTCAACAAATCATTGAAGCACATGGCGGACATCTGAGCGTTAAGAGCGAACTGAGGCAAGGTTCTCTGTTTCAGATTGAGTTGCCATTAAATTAACAAATAGTAGTATTAATCGAATTGTCCTCTTGTTTTTGTTAAGCCAAGTTTGATTCCAAATAATAAATCTACTAAATGGTGGATTTAAAATCAGGCATAAGATAGAAGACAAAAATATTTTACAAGATTATGTGTCAGATTATTTTAATTTTGAATACTTGAATGTCATTTTCACGTCACATTTATATTCAAGAATAAAGATATAGATAAAACTTAGTACTCCCACCTCAAGCCTCAAGTAAATAGATTACTGCTCTCTCAAATCTATTGCTTATAAACCACGTTCCAAAAACTTGTACCAACTTTCAGTTGTTGACCAATGCTTCACAAGGATTATTCATGATTATTTCTTTCCTCAAGAGAAGTTTTTATCTACTTGGTCTTACGACTGCAATAGTTGGTTTGAGTGCATTCCCCGCTACTGCTGAAACATTAACTAGGCTACATACACCTGTTAAATGATTAACATAGTCCCCAACCCAAAAAGTAGTGCTGAGTAGCGAGTTCCAAAGTCCGAATTTTACAGAGGAGTAGTTTTCTAATGAAACAAAGCCAAGAGTTCCCACTCAACACTCAAAAGTCAAAACTAGTGAGGAGCCAATGTGGGTAGACGTAAAGACCACAGTTTACTTGATCAAACAGTGACAACGGAAGCTGCAGCGCCTAAACCATCACTGACTTTACCAGACGCGATCGCGCTGATTGTCGGTATTGTCATCGGGGCGGGGATTTTTCAAACCCCTGCACTGGTGGCGGCTCAAGCAGGTAGTGATATTGCTGTACTGCTTTTCTGGCTACTCGGCGGTGTAGTCTCTCTCGTGGGAGCCTTGTGCTACGCAGAATTGGCGACGGCTTATCCCAATGTTGGAGGTGTTTACTATTACTTGAAGCGGGCTTTTGGCAGGGGAGTCGCCTTTTTGTTTGCCTGGGCGCGGATGACAGTTATTCAAACTGGTTCCATTGCTCTATTGGCATTTGTCTTTGGTGACTACGCCTCTCAAATATTGCGACTGGGTACGTTTTCATCTTCTGTTTATGCAGCCATAGCGATCGCTCTTTTAACTGCTCTAAATATCATCGGTTTGCAGCAGGGTAAGTGGACACAAAACTTGCTAAGTGCAGCGAAAGTCCTGGGTTTGTTGCTGGTAGTAATTATTGGGCTGATGGCTGTCCCTAATTCTGCCCCCCTTGTAGAATCTGCATCATCAGGAGCTTGGGGACTGGCGATGGTGTTTGTACTGCTATCTTACGGTGGCTGGAACGAGGCCGCTTATATCTCAGCAGAAATCCAGAATAAACAGCGTAACATCGTGCGATCGCTACTCTGGAGTATTGGCATAATCACCGCCATTTACCTGCTGATCAATCTAGCTTACCTACGGGGACTAGGATTAGCAAATATGGCCCAGTCAGAAGCGGTAGCCGCAGATTTAATGCGATCGCTTTGGGGCGCACCTGGAGCTTTGTTCATTAGCGTACTGATTGCAGTTGCTACCTTAGGAGCAACCAACGCCACGATTTTTACTGGAGCGCGTACTAATTACGCTCTAGGACAGGATTTCTCACTATTCGGTTTTATGGGACGCTGGCAACAACGCCCCAGCACTCCTACCTATGCCTTACTGTTGCAAGCAGCGATCGCCTTATTACTGGTTTTTTTAGGCACTTTTACCCGTAAAGGCTTTGAAACGATGGTGGATTACACCGCCCCCGTGTTTTGGTTCTTCTTCTTGCTTTCGGGCATATCGCTGCTGGTATTACGAAAGCGTGAACCCCACATACTACGACCATTTCGTGTGCCATTTTATCCTTTCACTCCATTACTATTTTGTGCCGTCTGCGGCTACTTGCTTTACTCCAGCTTGGTTTATACCGGCGTTGGGGCAGTTGTCGGGGTTGTAGTTGTAGCCGCAGGTATCCCAATGCTGCTTTGGAATAACTATCGCCAAGGTAGGGCGTGAGATGAGGGGAGTGGGAGCAGGGGGAGCAGGGGCAAAGGGGAAAATAAAAGAATTTCTTCCCAATCCCCAGTCTTCAATCCCCAGTCCCTTGACCATTAACAAAGACAAAGGAGAAAATTCATGGGCTTCAAAAAAATTCTGTTTTTATTGGCTACAACAGCTAGCATTACCAGCTTAGGAATTGCGGGATGTACAACACAACAGCGCGACTTTGAAGCAGGGGCGCAAGTACCTACTTCGACAACGGCTCCGACGACTGAAACACCAGCTTCCACAACTCAACCTCAAGAACGCCCTGGCGATGTTCCCTATGTACCAACACCCCAGCCAGTTGTAGATGCAATGTTGAAAGTGGCAAAAGTGGGCAAAAATGATGTGCTTTATGACCTTGGTAGTGGTGATGGGCGCATTGTGGTTACAGCCGCGCAAAAGTTTGGTACACGCGGAACGGGTATAGATATTAACCCCGAACGCATTCAAGAAGCTAACGAAAATGCCAAGCAAGCAGGAGTAACCGATCGCGTGCGGTTTGTTCAACAAGACTTGTTCAACACTGATTTTAGTGATGCAACGGTAGTCACACTCTACCTATTGCCTGATGTTAACCTCAAACTTCGCCCCAAGTTATTGAAAGAACTCAAACCCGGTACTCGGATTGTCTCCCACGCTTTTGATATGGGTGATTGGAAACCACAGCAGACATTGAACGTAGAAGGAAAAACCATTTACTACTGGGTGGTTCCCGAAAAGGTGCCAGCGAATTTGCAATAGGGGCTAACACCAAGTTGCATTCAGTCCTAATAGTCTGTAGTAATTTTGAGAGATTCGTAGTAAGCACTAAAGTGCTTAAAAAATCCACGACTAAAGTCCTTACTACAAACAGACCACTCGTTCAAAGCGAAGCTTGAATGCAACTGCGTATAAGCAATTTAAAATCACTAAAGTTCTGAGCGTTGAAAGTTAGCGCTCAGAATTTTCTTTAAAGTAATACAAATGCAATCATGACAAACTCTTAGCTTGTAACTGAATGCAAGTTAAAGCACAGACAGACGAGGGAAGAAATATGATAGGATTAAATGGCAAAAACGCCTTAATTACAGGCGCAACGTCAGGTATTGGTCAGGCGATCGCTGTGAGACTTGCCCAAGAGGGGTGCAACATCGCTATTAATTACCGCAAAGACCCCGAAGGCGGGGTTGATACGGAAGAAATGGCAATGCAAAAAGCCTGCGGAAATATCGAAAATTGTGGTGTGAAGTCGTTTCTAGTCCAGGGAGATGTTTCCCAGGAGTCAGACATTATTGAAATGGTTAATGCCGTGGTTGAGGAATTTGGCAGTGTAGATATTCTCATCAACAATGCTGGTATTCAAACAGAATCTTCATCTCACGAAGTTACCACGGCAGACTTTGATCGGGTGATTGCGGTAAATCTCCGGGGTGCTTATCTTTGCGCCCGTGAAACTATTAAACACCTCCTGTCCCAAAATCGTCCGGGGATAATCATCAATGTTTCCAGCGTCCACGAAATTATTCCTCGACCGATGTATATCAGCTATTCAATTAGCAAAGGCGGTATGGAAAACCTGACCAAAAGCCTGGCGTTGGAATATGCTAACCGGGGTATTCGTGTAAACGCCATTGGGCCCGGGGCCACAATTACGCCGATTAATCAAGACTGGACAGATAACCCCGAAAAAAAGGCGATCGTGGAAAGCCACATTCCAATGGGGCGTGCAGGCACTTCCGAAGAAATGGCAGCAGTAGTAGCTTTTTTAGCTTCGGATGAAGCCGCTTACATCACTGGACAAACCTTGTTTGTAGACGGTGGACTAACTCTTTATGCTGACTTCCGAGAAGCCTGGTCAGCTTGAGAGTTTGGCTGGCGTGCTTTCCACAATTGAATCGAGACTAGTAGTGGAATTAAACGCTTTATGACTCGCGCGATCAACAAGAACAATTTACTAGAAACACAAGCCTGGAAACTCCTAGAAAACTCCATAATTTATTACCACGGAAAACCCATTGGTACTGTAGCCGCCCACGATCCGGAGTCAAATGCACTCAATTATGACCAGTGCTTTCTCCGCGATTTTGTGCCTTCTGCCTTAGTGTTTCTCATGCATGGCAAAACAGAGATTGTTCGCAACTTTTTAATAGAAACACTGAAGCTACAAAGTCATGAAAAGCAGATAGACTGCTTTGAACCGGGAGCAGGGTTGATGCCTGCGAGTTTTAAAGTAGTATGCAGTGGGAATGAGGAATTTTTAATCGCTGATTTTGGTGAACAGGCGATCGCTCGTGTTCCTCCAGTTGATTCTTGTATGTGGTGGATTCTGCTGCTACGGGCTTATGAAAAAGCGACAGGTGATTTAGCTTTAGCGCGTCAGCCAAACTTTCAAGAAGGAATCAAGCTAATTCTAGATCTTTGCTTGGTACATCGGTTTTCCATGTACCCCACGATGTTAGTTCCCGATGGCGCGTTTATGATTGACCGTCGGATGGGAGTCTACGAACATCCTCTAGAAATTCAAGTATTATTCTATGCGTCTCTGAGGGCTGCTAGTGAATTACTTTTACCAGATGGAAATGGCGATCGCTATCTTCGCAACGTTGCTCAGCGATTGGGAACTTTAAAATATCACATCCGTAACTATTACTGGCTAGACCTAAAGCGATTGCGAGAAATATATCGCTACAAAGGTGATGAGTTTGGTAAAGAAGTTGCCAACAAGTTTAATATCTACTCACAATCAATACCTGGTTGGTTAACCGAATGGTTACCCGAAAATGGAGGATATTTAGCAGGAAATCTAGGGCCGGGACGGATGGATTTTCGCTTTTTTGCCTTGGGGAATTTGATGGCAATCATATCTTCTTTAGCTAGCGAAGAAGAATCTCAAAGCATCATGAATTTGTTTGCTCAACGCTGGGAAGACTTGATTGGCTATATGCCTGTTAAAATCTGCTTTCCCGCTTTGGAAGGTTTAGAGTGGCAGATTGTCACAGGATGTGACCCTAAAAATATTCCTTGGTCTTATCATAATGGCGGTAACTGGCCTGTTTTACTTTGGTTATTTGCTGCGGCGGCACAGAAAACAGGTCGAATAGAACTTGCTCAAGAAGCGATCGCCATTGCTGAAAGCCGTTTATTTCAGGATCAATTTCCCGAATACTACGATGGTAATAATGGGCGGCTGATTGGTAAAGAAGCTCGGATTTATCAAACTTGGAGTATTGCTGGATTGCTAGCCGCAAAACAGTTACTAGCAAACCCTGATTCGTTGGAATTAATCAGTTTTGCCGAGGGTCTTGAAGGGCCGGGCTGTAGTATATAGGGATTAATTGTAATTAGGATACATAGTCCCGAATATGATTTGGCGATCGCATTAACGTGAGTCTCCAACGGAGGCGCACGTTAATTTGTATTCCACGGATTTGAAAATTGCTACGTGCAACGGCGAAAACAGAAATTGTTAGCGTTGCAGTGGGTATGGGAATACTGAATGAGGTAGGGGTAATGTTACTGAAACTCTCACAAGAGACAGAGTAACTTGATTAAACTTTTATAAGCATTTCAGGCTTAATACTGAACGATAAATTTTCAACTTAACGCTAGATTCATAAATATAGTATTTTGTCAAGACTTATTTAAATGCGTTTGCCCTAAAGCATCAATCATTGGGAAAACAACCTTGCTCAGCCTTTCAGGATCGCCTTGAAACTTTCACAGGAGATGCTGCGAAGAGTGGGCGATTTTTTAGATGCGATTCGATTGAACGCAGCAAATAACTTTTTTATAGGCATTTTCCAGATGAGAACTAGAGTGGCTACACAGGTGCAGATATACAATCAGATTGCGATCGCATTAGGCGGAATCGTCGCTTTAATCGGTTTGGTAGTAATGATCGCGTGGCATTTCCACCTGACTGCACTTGTGCAACTGCTACCTGGTGCTGCACCTATGCGTTATAATACCGCCCTTGCTTTTCTAGTCAGTGGGTTGGCATTAATGATGCTGGGATGCAAACAGCGAGAATTGGCAGGTGTGTTCAGCGTTATGGTTGCCGGATTGGGTTTGCTGATCCTAGCTCAGTATGCATTCACAGTTGATCTTGGTATTGATCAACTACTGATGCAGGATTATCTGACAAACACGCTCTATCCACCTGGAAGTAGTTCAGCCATCGCTATAGACAGCAATCAACAATGGTTTATCCTTATAAATCGCCCACAAGCGGGTCGTCCTGCACCGAATACAGCTCTTGGCTTTACTCTGGTCGGAATAGCATTGATGTTTATCAATGCAGCTCTAAGAAAAAACCGCCCCTCTCTGGCTGGTGCAATTTTAGCAGTTGGAGCGCTCGCCCTCAGCAGCGTTGCATTATTAGGTTACTTCAGTAGACCTCTTGCAAAAGTCCCATGAGGGTGGGACAAGTAGGTTAGAGCATTCTTGACATCTATGACGTACGAAAAGGTAAAAAACCTTAAGCCAGAAGAATTCAAACGCTTATGTGGTGTGCATCCGGAGACTTTTAG